>NZ_JAMQOF010000004.1:0-712109 GCF_023717215.1 Pseudonocardia sp. DR1-2
CCGGGCCCGCCCCCCCCCCGCTCGGGGGGGGGGGGCGCGCCGGCCGGGCGGGGAGGGCCGACCGGACCGGGTCAGAGGTCGACCACGACCTTGCCCGTCGTCCCCGCCTCGACGGCCTCGTGCGCGGCGACGACGTCGTCGATCCCGAACCGGGTGACCGGCAGCGGGGTCAGCGCTCCGTGCGCGGCCGCGACGCCCAGCCCGTGGGCCGCGTCGGCCAGCACCGGGCGGGGCACGGTGTAGAGCAGCGCGAACCGCAGCACCGCGTTCGCCCCCATCAGCGCGCGGACCGGGATCGACGGGTCCTGCGGGGTGGCGGCGTAGGAGACGACAGCGCCCCCGTTGCGCAGCACCGCGAGGTCCTGCGCCAGGTTCTGGGCGAGCGAGACCTCGACGATCCGGTCGACCGGTCCGGCGGCGGCGAGGATCGCGGCGCCGGGGTCGCCGTCGCGGTAGTTGACGACGTGGTGCGCGCCGGCGGCCCGGGCCAGCTCGGCCTTCTCCGGACCGGACACGGTGGTCACCACGGTCGCCCCGGCCCAGCGGGCGAGCTGGATGCCGTAGTGCCCGACCGCGCCCGCACCGCCGGTGACCAGCACCGTCCGTCCGGCGACCGGGCCGTCGGCGAACAGGCAGTGGTAGGCGGTCATCGCCGGGACGCCCAGGCAGGCGCCGAGGTCGTCCGGCGCGCCGTCGGGCAGCACGGTGGCCTGCTCGGCCGGCAGCACCGTGTACTGCGCGCAGGTGCCCCACTCGGCGATCGCGGCGCCGCCGGCACCGCCCGGCGACGCGAGCCAGGTCCAGACCCGCTGCCCGACCCGGGACGGGTCGACCCCCTCCCCCACGGCGTCGATCTCGCCCACGCCGTCCTGGTGCGGGACGCGGACCCCGTCGAAGGGCCGTGACGTGGTGCCGTCGCGGGTCTTGGTGTCGGTCGGGTTGACCGCCGAGATGCGGACCCGGACCCGGACCTGGCCCGGGCCGGGCTCCGGGGTGTCGATCTCACCGACGGTCAGGACGTCGCGGGCGGTGCCTTCACGGGAGTAGCCGGCTGCCTTCACCCCGGCCATCCTGCCGTCGCCGGTCCGGGCCCGCACCCGGTGCGGCACGACCGGCGTCAGGCGGCGTCGCGGCGCTCCTCGGCCAGGGCGGCGACGGTCTCGCGGGCGGCGGCCCGGCGGGCCTCGGCGCGACGACGCCGCACCCGCCACCCGGCGACGCCGGCGACGACCACGACCGCCAGGACCACCCAGCCGGCGATCCCGAAGGCCTTCTCGAACTGCTCGGCGGCCTCGCGCAGCAGGAACCCGGCGGTCACGTGCACGGCCGACCAGACCGTCGCCCCGACGACGACGGCGGGCAGGAACCGCCGCAGCGGCAGCCCGGACGCCCCCGCCGCGGCCGGGGTCATCGTGCGCACCACCGGCAGGAACCGGGCGCCGAGCACCGCCCACGGACCCCAGCGGCGCAGGGTGCGGGCGGCGTCGTCCCAGGCGTCGCGGCCCATCCGGCCGATGATCCGCGACTCGCGCAGCCGCGGGCCGAGACGACGGCCGATCGCGTAGCCGATCGCGTCGCCGCAGGCGGCGGCGACCGCGACCACGCCGGTGACCAGCACCGCGGCCGGGACGTCCGGGACGGCCATCGCGGCGGCGATGAGCACGGTCTCGCCGGGCAGGACCAGCCCGACGCCGATCGTGGTCTCGCCGAGGGTGACCAGCCCCGCGACGAGCACCACCACCCACAACGGGACGGAGGTCAGGAAGTCGATGATCTCGGTGATGGGAGGCTCCTCGGCCGGGGTGACGGGGCCGCGTCAGTCGACGCAGGGCACCCCGTCGGCGGTCAGCTCGGGCTGGGTGTCGGCGGCCGGGGTCGGGTCACCCCGGGGCGCCGCGGCCCGTCCGGTCCCGCTCTCCGTCGGGGCCGGTGTCGCCGGCGCGCCGGTGTCCGCGTCGTCGCCGTCCCCGGGATCGGCCGGTGCCCCCGGCGCGGTCAGCCCGGCGAAGAACGCCGTGACCTGCCCCGGGTCGACCTTCACCGCGACGCCCTCGCTGCCGGTCCGGTAGTCGGCCCGGCCGGTGGGGATGGTGCGGAAGGTGACCCGGTCACCGCGCAGCTGCGCGGCGTGGGCGAGCATCGAGGTGAGGTCCCAGCCCTGGTCGAGCACGACGGCACCGTTGACCGCCTGCATCAGGTCGGCGACGGCCGTCGGGTCGGTGAGGGTGCCCGCCGACAGGAGCCGGTGGGTCAGCCCCGCGAGGAACGCCTGCTGGCGACGGACCCGGTCGAGGTCCCCCTCGGGCAGGCCGTGCCGCTGCCGGACGAACTGCAGGGCCCGGGCGCCCTGCACGGTCTGCGGGCCCGCGGCGAAGTCCGCGCCGGAGTAGCTGTCGCGCACCGGGGCCCTGAGGCACACCGGGACGCCGCCGAGCGCACGGGTGATCTCGGCGAACCCGGCCAGGTTGACCTGGGCGTAGTGGTCGATCGAGACGCCGGTGAGCTCCTCGACGGTGCGCACGAGCAGCCTGCTGCCCGCGGCGTTGGCCTCCCGCTCCAGGTCCGGCCCGCTCAGCCCCCGCCGGATCAGGTCCGGCCGGGCGATCGCCGCCCCGCGCGCCAGCGCAGAGTTGATCTTGTGTTTGCCGAGGCCGGGGACGTCGACCCAGGAGTCGCGCGGGATCGACACCGCGGAGGCGCCGAGGTCGGGGTCGTCCGGGATGCGGACCAGCATCAGGGTGTCGGTGTTGTCCTGGCCGTCGGCGTCGCCCGCGTCCAGGGCGTCGAGGACCTCGCGGGGCAGCGGGTTGCCGCGGGCGTCGACCCGGGAGTCGCTGCCGACCAGCAGGATGTCGGTCGCGCCGTCGGCGACGTGCGGTCCGGTCACGTCCGCGGTGGTCAGACCGCTGGTGCCGCCGACCATGGCCCAGCCGGCGCCGGTGGCGAGGAAGACCGCGACCGACAGTGCCGCGACGAGACCGCGGACGCGGTGCCGCCGCGGGGCGGGGGCGCCCTGCTCGGCGCGCGGCCAGGGGGCGACCGGGCGCATCGGGGTGGTGGGGCGGGCGCCGGGGTCGGCGGGCCGGGCCCGCGGGCCGGCCGACGGGGGCCGATCGCCGGGCCGGGCCGGGCCGCCCGACGGAGCACCGGGGACCGCGCGCGACGGACGGGGACCGGCCGGGGCGCCGGGGCGCGCCGCCGGCGGGCCGCCGGAACGGGGCCACGCGCCCGGCGACCGGGTGTCCCGCGGCGCCGCACCCCGGGTCCCGGTCCGCGGCGCGCCCGGAGCCGGCGGGACGCCGGGGACACGGGGTGCGCCGGCCCGGTCCGGACGCGGACGGTCCGGGGGCACCGGACCCGGCGGCGGCGTCACACGATCCCCCGCCCGCGCACGGCGTCCGGCTCCCGCCTGCGCTCCTGCGCGGCCACCACGGTCCGGACCACCTCGACCATGCCGGCGTCGGCGATGACGTAGATCTGGTGGCGGCCCTCGCGGCGGGCGCGGACCAGCCCGGCGAGCTTGAGCTTCGCCAGGTGCTGGCTCACCGTCGCCACCGGCTGGCCGAGGGTCGTCGCGAGGGTGCCGACGTCGCGCGGGCCGTCGGCGAGCAGCCAGACGATCTGCAGCCGCGAGGTCGCGGCGAGCATCCCGAACGCCGCGGCCGCGTCGGCCAGCAGCTCGGGGTCGAGGGGCTGCGGGTCCTCGGGGGCGGTCTCCACCGGGCCTCCAGACAGTTGCGTCACTTACGCAACTGTTACCGTACCGGGCGGCGCCGGACGCGGTGCCGGGGACCGGAGGGGCACCGTTGGACCGGACGATCGGGCGCGACGGTGCCGCGGCGCGGCCACCGCCCCCGCCGGCCGATCCGCCCGTCACGCCCGGCGAGCCCGCGCTGCGGCACTGGGCGGGCGCCGACGCGTTCGCGCTGCTCCGGGGCCTGGAGTCCTCGCGCCGCGGACTGTGCGAGGACACCGCCGCACTACGCCTGCACGCCCACGGCGACAACGCCACCGATGCCGTCCGGCGCCCGGGCGCGGCCGTGTGGGCCCGCCGCGCGCTCGCCGGCCCGTTCTCCGGCCTGATGACCGTGCTCGGGGTGCTGCTCGCCGTCGCGGGCAGCCCCGGCAGCGCGACGCTGGTGCTCGTCGTCGCCGCGCTCGGCGTCGGGTTGCGCCTGTGGCACGCCGCCCGCGGCGACCGGCTGTCGCGGGAGCTGCGCGCGCACGCCGCGACCACCGTGACGGTCCGCCGCCGCCCGGCCCCCGGGACCGCACCGCGCGACAGCGAGGTGCCGCCGGAGGACCTGGTGCCCGGCGACGTCGTGCTGCTCGGCGCGGGCGACCCCGTCCCGGCCGACGCGCGGCTGCTGCACGCCCGGGACCTGCTGGTCGACCAGTCGTCGCTGTCCGGGGAGCTGCTGCCGGTGGCGAAGGCACCGCCGTCGTCGCGCGAGCCGCGCCCGGCGCCGCGGCGACGGTCGTCGCGGGCGGGGACCGACGACGGCCCGGTCACCGCGCACCCGGCGCTGCTGTTCGCCGGGAGCACCGTGGTCCGCGGCACCGCGACGGCGGTCGTGCTGGCCACCGGGGCGCACACCCACACCGAGGAGCTGGCCGGGCGCGGCCGCCGTCCCCGTCCGGAGTCCGAGGTGGACCGGGGACTGCGGTCGGTGCGCCGGGCGCTGGTGCGCTGCATGCTGCTCGCGGCGCCGCTGGTGCTGCTGGTGAACGTCGAGGTGTCCGGTGACGTGCGGCAGGCGCTGCTGTTCGCCGTCGTCGTGACGGTCGGCCTGGCCCCGGAGCTGCTGCCGCTGATCGTCGGGACCACGCTGTTGCGCGGCGCGTCCCGGCTGCGCGAGTCCGGGGTGCTGGTCACCCGCCCGGAGGCCATCCACGACCTCGGCTCGATCGACGTCGCCTGCCTGGACAAGACCGGCACGCTCACCGAGGACCGGGTGGTGTTCACCCACTCCGTCGACGTCGACGGCCGTCCCGACCCCGCCCCGGCCGACGCGGCCGCGGTCGCGGTGCGCTTCCAGACCACCCCGCGCGACGGCCTCGACGACGCGGTGTCCGCCGCCGACCGGGACGGGTCGGCGCTGCTGGCCCACGGCCTGCTCACCCGGGTCGAGGAGGTGCCGTTCGACCACTCCCGGCGGCGCTCGGCGATGGTGCTGCGCGACGCGCACGACCCCGGTGAGCTGGTGATCGTGCGGGGCGACCCGGACACCGTGCTCCCCCGCTGCACCCGGGTCGCCCGCGACGGCGGGGCCGTGGAGCTGACCGCGTCGCTGCGGGCCGCGGCCGCCGACGCCGCGGCCGGGCACCGCGCGACCGGGCTGCGGGTCGTCGCGGTCGCCACCCGCCGGACACCGCTGCTGCGTCCGCTCGGCGCCGGTGACGACGACGACCCCGAGCGCGACCTGCTGCTGCTGGGCTTCGTCGGGATGGTCGACCCGGTGCGGGAGTCCGCGGCCCGCGCGGTGGAGCGCTTCGCCGAGCAGGGCGTCGCGGTGAAGGTCCTGACCGGCGACGACACCGCCGTCGCCGAGCAGGTGTGCGCGCGGGCCGGGATCGCGGTCACCGGGGTGCTCGACGGCGCCGGGCTCGATGCCCTCAACGACGTCGCGCTGGCCCGAGCGGTGGCGCGCACCACCCTGTTCACCCGGCTCGGGCCGTTGCAGAAGGAGCGGGTCGTCGCCGCGCTGCAGGCCCGCGGGCACACCGTCGGGTTCCTCGGCGACGGCCTCAACGACGTCGGCGCGCTGCGGATCGCCGACGTCGGGATCGGCGTCGACGGAGCGGTGCCCGCCGCCCGGGCGGCCGCGGACATCGTGCTGGCCGACCGCAGCCCCGACGTCGTCGTCTCCGCGGTCGAGGAGGGCAGGCGGACCCTGGGCCGCGCCACCCGCTACCTGACGGTGACCGCGGCGCTGAACGTCGGCAACGCCCTGTCGGTGCTGGTCGCCTCCGCGGTGCTGCCGTTCCTGCCGCTGCTGCCCGCGCAGCTGCTGCTGCAGGGCGTGCTGTTCGGGGTGGCCGCGCTGTCGCTGTCGTTCGACCGGGTCGAGCCGGGCTGGACGGCGCGGCCCCGGCGCTGGGACACCCGCGGGATGCTGTGGTTCATGGCGGTCCTCGGGCCGCTGGCCTCGGCGTTCGACCTGGTCACGTTCTGGGCGGTGTGGCGCTTCCTGGGCTTGGACACCCCGCAGGAGCAGGCGGTGTTCCAGGCCGTCTGGTTCATGGAGGGGGTGCTGTCCCAGGTCCTGGTGCTGCTCCTGCTGCGGACCCGGGCCGGGCGCGCCGCGCGGCCGGTGGTGGCGACGGTGACGGCCGTGGTCCTGGCCGGGCTGGCGGTGCCGTTCACCCCGCTCGCCCCCCTGTTCGGGATGGCGGCGCCACCGCCCGCGGTGTGGCCGCTGCTGGCGGCCGTCGTGCTGCCGTTCCTGTCGTGTGTGGCCGCGACGCGGCCGCTGTACCTGCGTCACGTGCTGGGGATCCGCCCCGCGGACCCCCGGCAGGAGAAGGAGAGGATCCGATGACCCCACCCGGACCGACCCAGCTGCTCGTCGTCCTGCTGGTCGTCGTGCTGCTGTTCGGCGCGAAGAAGCTGCCCGACCTGGCCCGCTCGGTGGGCCGGTCCACCCGCATCCTGAAGTCCGAGCTGAGCGGGACCCGCGAGGACGGCGCGGCCCGCTCCGAGGACCGGGACCTCGAGGAGCGGCCCGCCGGGGAGCCGGCGGCCCGGGAGCGGGTAGCGGAGGAACGGACCACCGGCGAGCGCTGACCGTCGCGGGGCCGGGGACGCACGTCCCCGGCCCCGCGGGCCGGTTCAGAGCAGCGAGGACCAGTAGGTCCAGAAGCGCTGCAGGATCAGCCCGACGACCACCAGGAACCACAGCACCACCGGCACCGCGTGGTAGCCGGTGATCCGGGCGTGCAGCGCACGCGCGCCGCCGCCGAGGGCGTCCAGGGTCGCGAGCAGCGAGTACCAGAAGATCGGGATCGTCACGGCCCACACGACCATGCAGTACGGGCAGAGCGCGCCGATCCGGTACAGGCTCTGGACGATCAGGTAGTGCACGAAGACGACGCCGAGCGCGGACCCGGCCGTCAGCCCCACCCACCACCAGCGCGGGAAGCGGGCCCCGGCCAGCAGGGCCGCACCCGTCGTCACCACGACCGCGAACGCCCCGATCCCGAGCAGCGGGTTCGGGAACCCGAAGAACGCCGCCTGCGGGGTCGTCATGACCGACCCGCAGGACAGCACCGGGTTGATGCTGCACGACGGCGTGTAGGCCGGGTCGATCAGCAGCTCGATGCGCTCGACGGTCAGCGTGAACGCCGAGATCAGCCCCAGCACGCCGCCGACGACGAGCAGCCACGGCAGGAACCGCGGCACCGGCCCCGGCACGGCCGGGGCGCCGGTGGCGACGCGGGAGAACTCCTCGGTCCGCGCCGCGGCGGGGACGCTCACCGGTTCACCGCGGCGTCGAGGGCGTCGGTGATGTCCTGCACCGAGCGGAGCTGCACCTTCTCACCGTTGACGAAGATCGTCGGGGTGCCCTCGACGCCGGCGGCGAGCCCGGCGTCCTTGTCGGCCTGGATCTTCGCGGCGGTCGCCGGGTCGGCGACGGCGGCGTCGTAGGCGTTCAGGTCGAGGCCGAGGTCCTGGGCGTAGCCGCGGAACACCGTCGCCGCGTCCGGGGACTCGGACCAGTCGCGCTGGGTCTGGAACAGGCGCTCGTACATCGGGTGGAACGCGCCCTGGGCGCGGGCCGCCTCACCGGCGAGCGCGGCGGCCTCGGCGTTCTGGTGCATCGGCAGCGGGAAGTTGCGGAACACGAACTGCACGCGGTCGCCGTACTGCTGCACCAGCTGGTCCATGATCGGCTGGACCTGGCCGCAGGCGGGGCACTGGAAGTCGGCGAACTCGACCAGGGTGGCCGAGGCGTTCGGGGCGTCGTTGAGGCGGGCGGCGTCGGCGGTGACGAGGCTGTCGGGCGCACCGGCGGCGGCGCCGGTCTCCGGGGCGCCGGGTCGCGTCGCGAACAGCAGCGCGGCGACGATCAGCGCGAACGCGCCGACGACGGCCAGGGAGATCTTGACGTTGCGGGTCATCGGGAGTCTTCCTCCACGGGGCCCGGCGCGGTGGCCGGGTCGGAACGGGTGCGGGGACGCGGTGGCGGGGTGTCCGCACGCCTCAGTTGCGGTCCACGCAGAGGTGCTCCACCGGCGACGGCGCGCACAGCGTCCGTTCCGGTGCGGCGGGCGGCGCGGTGCCGGTGTGCCCGGCCGCCAGGACGGCGACCACGGCGACCGGCAGCAGCGACGGGACGGGCACGTCGTCGTCGCGGCGGGGGGCCTGCTCGCAGTCCCCCGCGTGCATCAGCGTGAGCGGGTGCTGCGAGCAGTCCGAGCCGACGACGACCGCCGGGGTGGCGCCGTGGGCGCCCGGGGCGGTCGCGACGGCGGGGCCCGCGCACAGCACCAGGGCCAGGACCAGCAACGCCATCGGGGCGAGGACGCGCACGTGCCTCACCCCACCTCTCCGCTCCGACCACGGCCGGACGCCTCCGGCAGCGCCCAGGACGATACCGAGGGGCCCTCGCCGCCCCGGTGCTCCCCCACGGCCCGCGTGGGTGGCGACCGGCCGCCGCGCCGGGACGCCCGGTCGCCGGGCCGCTACGGTCGGTGCGTGAGCTTCCCCGAGCCCGGCGCGGTGTGGCGCCCCGCCGCGACCACCGAGCGCGCCGTGACCTCCCCGACCGGCTCGTGGACCCGGTTCGCCGCACCCGGCGCGGAGGTCGGTGGCGGGTTCGGGCTGTTCGAGTCGTGGATCCCGGCGGACTCCCCGGGCGCGCTGCCGCACCTGCACACCGGGTTCACCGAGAGCTTCTACGTCCTCGACGGCGCACTGCGGGTCATGACCGGCGACACCTGGACCGAGGCCGGGCCGGGCGACCTGGTGCACGTCCCGCACCGGGGGGTGCACGCGTTCCGCACCGGCCCGGACAGCGACGCGCGGTTCCTCATCCTGTTCGTGCCCGGCGCACCGCGGGAGCGCTACTTCCGGGGGCTGGCGGAGTTCGCGGCGCGGGCGACGCCGCCGTCGGCGGAGGAGGTCGACGCGTTCGCGCTGACCTGCGACCAGGTCAACCTGCGCGACCACCCCGGCTTCACCACGCCGCTCAGCTGACCAGACCCGCCCGGAACGCCAGCGCGACGAGCTGCACCCGGTCACGCGACTGCGTCTTGGCGAGCAGGTGACCGATGTGGGTCTTCACGGTCGCCTCGGAGACGACGAGGTCGGCCCGGATCTCGGCGTTGGACCGGCCGTTGCCGACGAGGACGAGCACCTCCCGCTCCCGCGGGGTCAGGTCGGCGAGCGCGGCGACGGCGTCCACCGACGGCTCCGCGGCGGCCGGCTCGGGCGCGGTGAGCAGCGGCCGGGTGGCGCGCAGCAGCCGCCGGGTGGAGACGGGGTCGACGACCGAGTCGCCGCGGTGCACGGTGCGGACGGCCTCGATGAGGTCCTGCGGGGACACGTCCTTGAGCAGGAAGCCGCTGGCACCGGCGGCGATGGCCTCGGTGACGGACTCGTCGAGGTCGAAGGTGGTGAGCACCAGGACCCGCACCCCGGGGTGCTCGGCGACGACCCGGCGGGTGGCGGCGATGCCGTCGAGGCGGGGCATCCGCACGTCCATCAGCACGACGTCGACCTCGGTGCGGCCCAGCTCGGCGAGCGCGGCCTCGCCGTCACCGGCCTGGGCGACGACGGCGAGGTCGTCGCACGAGTCGAGCACCATCGCGAAGCCGGTGCGGACCAGCTCCTGGTCGTCGACGAGCATCAGTCGTACGGGGTTCACCGTTCTCCTCGGGCCGGGGGTGTGAGGGGCAGGCGCAGCCGGACCGTCCAGCCGCCGTCGGCGTGCGGACCGGCCTCGACCGAGCCGCCGTGCAGGGCGGCGCGCTCCCGCATGCCGGTCAGGCCGTGGCCGCCGCGCGGTGGGGTGGGGACGGGGCCGCGGGCTCCCTCGTCGTGGACGCGCACGGTCAGCTCGTCGGTGGTCCACCGCAGGTCGACGTGGGTGGGCACGCCGGGCCCGGCGTGCTTGATGACGTTGGTCAGCGACTCCTGCACGATCCGGTAGACGGTCAGGCCGGGACCGGTCGGGAGCTCCCGCGGGGTGCCGATGGTCCGCAGGTCGGCCGGCAGCCCGCCGGTGCGGACCTGCTCGACGAGTGCGGGGACGTCGCCGGCACCGGGCTGCGGACGCGCCGGGTCGGTGTCGGAGTCGTCGTCCGGGCCGGTGTCGCGCAGCATCGACAGCAGGCCGCGGACGTCGGAGAGCGCGGACCGGCCCGTCGACGCGATGCCGGAGAGCACCTCGACGGCCTTCGCCGGGTCGCGCTGCGCGGCGAACTGGCCGCCGTCGGCCTGGGCGATGATCCCGGACAGCGAGTGGGCGACGACGTCGTGCACCTCGCGGGAGATCCGCGACCGCTCGGCCAGCAGCTCGAGACGGACCTCCTGGCGGCGGCTCTCCTCCAGCAGCCGGTTGCGTTCGCGCAGGTCCAGGGTGCGGCGGTGCGCGGCGCGGCGCAGCGATCCGAGCAGCCACACCAGCACGGGGACCATCGCCATCATCCCGGCCAGGGCCAGCACGGTGAGCGGGGTGGCCCCGGGGAGCTGCAGTATCGACGTCGGCGGACGCAGCAGGAACGGGCCGAACATCCCCATGGTCAGCACGACCAGCGCCAGCCAGCCAGCCCAGCGGGGCCCGTAGGCGACGGCCGAGTAGCCCATGACCAGCGACGGCAGCAGGTACGCGGGGTGCACGGCCGGCTCGACGACGGTGCAGACGAGGGCGACCGCGGCCGTGGCGAACGCGGCCGGCATCGGGACGACCCGGCGCAGCGGGACGGGCAGGGCCGCGAGCACGGCCACGACGAGGGCCAGGATCCGCACGTCCGACCGGACCTTGCCGTCGAGGGTCCAGCTGACCGCGACCCAGATGAGCAGGGCGGCCAGCACGGCGTCGACGACGACCGGGTTGCGGCGGCCGAGCGCCACCGCGCGTTCGACGAGGGTCGGGGCCTCCGACGGGGTGGAGCGCAGGGTGGGCAGGCTGCGCAGGGAGTCCCGCACCCGTGTCGTGATGCTCATCGCGCCTCCCCCCGCTCCGGCCCCGATGATCCCCGGTACCCGATCGTGTCGGCCGCCCGGCCCGGCGTCGTGCTGTCCATGTCCCCAGCCTCGCGCGGGGTGGCCCCGCCGGGCATCGGAGCGCGGTCCGATCCCCGGTCTCCGACCGTGGGCGGAGAACCGGCCGCGCGCACGGAGACGCTGTGCACCAGCGCTTCCAGCGGACCGCGCCCGACGAGACCGCGCCAGGCCCACGCGGAGGCCACGGCCAGGACCGCGACCAGCGCCGTCGCCGCCCACGGCGCGGTCTGCGGCCACCCGCCGAGCGAGGCGAGCAGCGCGATGTGCCCGGCGTAGAGGGTCAGCGCGAGCGCTCCGGTCGCCGTGAGCGGGGCGAGCAGACGGCGCCCGTACCGGGCGGTGAGCAGACACAGACCGAGCACGGCGACGGCGACCCCGGCCGCCCCGACGACGTCGAACGGGCTGCCGCTGTGCGGGGTCGCGGCGAGCAGCCAGGCGGGTGTGGTGGTGGCGACCGTGCCCAGGGCGCTGCCGCCGAGCAGCTGCAGCGCGAGCTCGGCGGGCACACCGAGCCGGTCGGCGACGGGCGCGACCGACGCGAGGAGCGCGTCGCGGCCGCCCAGGACGTCCAGCGCCAGCCAGGACCCGCCGTAGCCGAGCACCGCACCGGCGGCCCCGCCGGCGACCAGCCGGGTGCCCGCCGTACGCAGGTCGAGCCGGCCGACCGCCATCCCGAGCAGCAGGAACGGCATCCAGGTCAGGACCGGGTAGGCACCGCTGAGCAGCACCGTGTCGAGCGCGTGCACGAGCCCGGCGGGCGAGGTGAGGTCGGACAGGTGCACGGTCGCGCCGAGCACCGTCCGCCCGTCGGCGTCGGCCGGGGACCCGAACCGGGCGCGCAGCACCCAGGACAGCAGCGCCCCGGCGACGGCCCAGACCGCGGCGGCGACCGCCAGCGCCCGGGCCGGGGCGAACAGCACCGGCAGGAGCAGCCAGAACAGCACCCCGTAGACGACGAGGATGACCATCGGCCCGCTGCTGACCTCGGCCAGGAGCAGCCCGAGGACCACCAGGAGCAGTCCGCGGACCGCGATCCGGCGACGCAGCCACACCCGGTTCCGCGCGGACGGCGCGGCGAGGACGGGCGCGGCCATCAGGGCCAGCGACACCCCGCCGAGCACCGCGAACAGCACCGCCGCGCGCCCGTTCACCGCCTGGACCAGCCAGGACGACCCCGCGGCGACGGCGACGTGCGCGACGATCATGCCGAGCACGGCGAGGCCGCGGGCGGCGTCGACACCGGCCACCCGGGCGTGCCCGGGACGGTGCCGGCCGGGACGGTGCCGGCCGCGCGGCCACGACCCGCTGTCCGGTCCGGCGGGTGGCGTCGACGGTGGGACGGGGGCCCGGTCTGTCGTGGTCATGCGGCAACGGTGCGGGCCGGGGCGGCCCGGGCGCGTCGGAGCGAGGGCCGATCTGCGCCGTCCGACCACGGTCGTAGGGTCGCCGTCGTGGGTGACCCCTTCTCCGTGCAGGTGGACGACGAGCGCACCCAGCTGACCGCGTTCGTCGAGGAGTACCGGACGCTGGTCGCCGGCGTCCTCGACGGTCTGACCGAGGAGCAGGCGCGACGGCGGCTGGTCCCGTCGGCGACGACCCTGATCGGGCTGGTGCGGCACGCCGCGTTCGTGGAGACCGTCTGGTTCGGGATGGCCGTGTCCGGCAGGTCGCGGGCGGAGCTGGGGATCCCCGACACCGTCGAGGAGTCCTTCCTTCCCGGCGCCGACGAGACCGTCGACTCGGTCCGCCGGCACTACCTGCAGGTGTGCGAACGATCCCGGGCCGCCGTCGCCGGGCTCGGGCTGGACGACACCGTGTCCGGCCGCGGGTACCCGATCACGGTGCGCTGGCTCCTCCTGCAGGTCCTGCGGGAGCTGGCCCACCACTGCGGACACGCCGACATCCTGCGGGAGCAGGTGCTGGCGGCGGGCTGAGCCGCTCACCGCCGCCCTCCGGCGGTCCCCCGCGGGTCAGGACCCGGGCTGGGACGGGCTCGCGGTGCCGGTGCCGCCGGTGCCGTCGCCGCCGGTGCCGTCGCCGCCGGTGCTGCCCGCCTGCGGTGCGCCGGTCGACGGCCCGTCGGCACCCGCGCCGCCGTCCGGTCCGGGGCCGGTCGCATCCGGGACGCCGTTCCCGGTGCCCGGGCCGGATCCCGTCCCCGTCCCCGGTGCGGTGCCGGGCGTGGACCCGGCCCCCGCGGTGGGCCCGGGCTCCGGCGCACCGCCGGTCCCGGCGTCGCCGTCGGAGGGCTGTCCCGCGCCGGACCCGTCGCCGGGGTCCGATGTGGTGCCCGCGCCGGGGGTGCCGGGCCCGGCCGGGCCCGTTCCGCCCGGCGGGGTGCCGGGCCTCCCCGGGGTCGTACCCCCGGCCGGGGCGCCGGGCGCTGCCGGGACCGTCCCGGAACCGCCGGGCGCGGGAGCGGCCGGACCGCCGGGTCGCACCGGGCCGCCCGGGGCCGGTGCAGCCGGGGCCGGCGGAGCCGCGGAGGACGTCGGGGCGCGGCCGGTACCCGGGGCCGGGCGCGGGCCCGCGGGATCGGCCCGCCGCTCCCCCGGGCCCGTGGTCGGGTCCGAGCGGGACCCGCGGCCGGTGTCCGGGCCGGGCCGGTACCGCTCCGGCGCGACGGCGCCCTCGCGCTCCCCCGCCCCGGAGGAGTCCTCGGACACCGGGGCGAGGGGCGCCGCGCCCCCCGGGAGGCCGGCGGTCACCCCGTCCGGGCGGGTCACCGCCGTCGGGTCGGTCGCGCCGGGCCAGCCCGCGCCGTCGCTCTGCTGCGAGACCAGCGCGACGGCGCCCGCGGCCGCACCGGCGGCCGCCAGCAGCGATCCGGCCAGCACCACGGCGGTGAGCCGTGGGATCGGGCGCGGCGTGACCGCGGGGACACCGTGCAGGGTCGGGTCGGGGCCGGTCGTGGGCGGCCGGGCGGACCCGCCGTCGGACCCCGGGGCGCCGCCGTCCGGCGCGGTCCGCCCGCTGTCCGGTGTGGTGAAACCGCCGGCCGGCACCGGGACCTCCGGCGTCGGGACGCCCGGGGGCACGCCGTCCGGCACGCCGGCCCCGGATCGCGGAGCACCCGGGTGCACCGCGTCCGGCTCCGCCGCCCGCTGGTCCGGGTCGGCGGGCTCCGGCACGGCAGCCGGGTGACCCGGGGCCGGGTCGGCGGACACCGGACGCGCGGTCACCGGGTCGGCGGTGTCCGGCACGACCGCGTCCGGCACGGCGGCGTCAGGCACGGCGGGGTCAGGCACGGCGGCGTCAGGCACGGCGGCGTCAGGCACGGCGGCGTCAGGCACGGCGGCGTCAGGCACGGCGGCGTCCGGCGTGGCGGACTCCGGTGCCCCGGTGGCCGGACGAGCCGCGGCCGGTCCTGCCGGAGCCGCGGACACCGGTTCGGCAGGGGCCGCGTCGCCGGGCACCGGGGCGCCGGGCACCGGCCGGTGCGTCCCTCCCGCCCCGAAGTCCTCGATGCTCGGAGGTCCGGGCTCGTCCGCGGGCGGCGCGACGGGTGGGGCCACCCCCAGGAACGGCGAGGTCGGCCGCAGCGGGGGCCGCGGAGGCGGCGGTCGGGACGGTCGGCGCGCCGGCCGCCCCACTCGGTCACCGGCGGCGGGGTCGGCGCCGGTGTCTGGACGCCTCACCGCCCCTGCGTCGTCCGCGACCTCACCATCGGTGTGGTCGGCGTCCCCCTGCCCCGACACGAGGCCCCCTCTCCGGATGGCGTGCGCGCGATTGTCGAGCCCCCGGACACCGCACTCCAGGCACCGCGGCGGACGTGCACCCGTCCGGGGGCAGGGACCGCACGGCCGGGTGACTGCGTCCGGACGGGTCCGCCGGCCTCGGACCGTCGGTGCGCCTCCTGCGACGCACGGTGATCGGTAAGGGTGGCCTTCGCCTCGGATGCTCGTCCGGGGCGCGCGATACCGCCGGTTACAGGTACGTTCGGTCACGATCCAGTGGGCCGTCCGGGTGAGTCCGGACTGCTCGTCGCAGTGAGGAGGGGAGGTCGGGTGTCCGTGGCCGACCGGCGAGTGACCGTCCCGCACCACGGTGCGGACCGGTCGACGACGACCGCCGACCCCCTGCGCGAGGCCCTGCGGTCCCGTCACGACCGCGCCGCGACCGACGTGCGCGCCGCGGGACGCAGCGGCGACATGCCCGCGCTGCTGGACGCGACCCGTCGCGTCCAGCAGGTCCTCACCACCGCCCGTCGCGACCTCGGCCCGGACGACGCCGACACGCTCGTCGCCGAGGGGAGCCTCGCCGTCGCGCTGCTGCTGGGCTACGACCACGCCGGCGGGCTGGAGATCGCCACCCGCAACCTCGCCTCCCGCGAGGCGCTGCTGGGCCCGGACCACCCGGCGTCGCTCGCGGCCGCCGACGCCCTGGCCGCGGCCCACCGGGTGACCGGCGACGCCGAGGAGGCGGTCCGCCGGCACGAGGACGTGATCACCCGGCGGGCGCGGGTGCTCGGCGGATCCCACCCCTGCACGATCGCGTCCCGGGCCGCGCTGGCGCTCGCCCGTGCCGAGACCGGCGACCTGCGCGGCGCGGCCGGCCTGCTCGCCGCGACGCTCGAGATCGCCGAGCGGGTGCTCGGCGCCGGGCACGCGGTGACCGACGACGTGCGGGAGCTGCTCACCGACTGCCGCGCCGCGGCCGACTCCGCGGGACACGCCACGGCACCCACCACCGCGACCACCGGGGAGCCCGGCGTGCGACCGGCCGCGGTGCCCGCCGCCGGTCCCGCCGTGCGGCCCGCCGGGGAACCCGCCGACGGGCCCGAGCCGCCCACGGGCGTCCTGCCGCGGATGCGCCCGCCGTCCGGGGAGCCCGAGCCCCCGACCGGCGTCCTCCCGCGGATGCGCCGTCCGCGGGAGGACGACGAGCCCACGACCGGGGTCCTCCCCCGGACCCCCGACCCGCGCGAGGAGACCCTCCCGCTGTTCTTCGACCGGCCCTCCGGCCCGCTGCCCGTGGTGCGCTGACCCGGCCCGGCGTCACGGACCCGCCGTCGGAGATTGACCATGGGGGCCGGTGTCGTCATGGTGGGCGGGGTCCGACACCGGTGTCGGCGACCAGGAGGTGGACCGGCCCGTGGGCAGGATGGACGACCGGACGGTGCTCGTCACCGGGGCCGGGCGCGGCATCGGCCGTGCCACCGCACTGCGGCTCGCCGGGGAGGGCGCCCGGGTCGCGGTGACCGACCTCGACGGTGACACCGCCGCCGCGACCGCCGCGGAGCTGGGCGGGGCCGGGACCGCGTACGCCCTCGACGTCGCCGACCCCGACGCCGTGCGCGACACCGTCGAGCGGGTCCGCGGCGACCTCGGCCGGATCGACGTGCTGATCAACAACGCCGGCTGGGACAAGGTCGGCGCGTTCGTCGACTCCGACCCGGCCGACTGGGACCGGATCGTGCGGATCAACCTGTTCGGGGTGCTGCACACCGCGCACGCCGTCGTCCCGCACCTGATCGCGCAGGGCTCCGGGACGGTGGTGAACCTCGCCTCCGAGGCGGGCCGCGTCGGGTCCAGCGGCGAGGCGGTCTACTCCGCCGCCAAGGGCGGGGTCATCGCGTTCACCAAGACCCTCGCCCGCGAGGTCGCCCGGCACGGTGTCAACGTCAACTGCGTGTGCCCCGGGCCCACCGACACGGCGCTGTTCGCCGACGTCGTCGAGGGGAACGACCGGCTGCGCGACGCCCTGGTGAAGGCGATCCCGTTCCGCCGCCTGGCCCGCCCCGAGGACGTCGCCGCCACCGTCGCCTTCCTCGCCTCCCCCGACGCCGACTACCTCACCGGGCAGACCGTCAGCGTCAGCGGCGGCCTGTCCATGCTCTGACCGCAGCCCCCGGGAGGACCCCCATGACCCTCGACCCGAGCACCTACACCCAGCTGCGGTTCGAGCGCCGCGACGACGGCGTCCTGCTCATCACCATCGACAACCCGGCGAAGTACAACGCCGCCGACGAGGTCCTGCACGGCGAGCTCGCGCGGGTCTGGCGGGACGTGTCGTCCGACGCCGCCACCCGGGTCGCGGTGATCACCGGGGCCGGGAGGGCGTTCTCCGCGGGCGGGGACCTCGGCATGGTCGAGCGGATGGCCGGCGACCACGAGCGCGTCGCACACATGCTCCGGGAGATGTCCGACCTGGTCTGGAACATCATCGACTGCGAGAAGCCGGTCGTGTCGGCGATCAACGGGGTCGCCGTCGGGGCCGGGGTGGTCGTCGCGCTGCTCGCCGACATCGCGATCGCCGCCGAGGACGCGAAGCTGGGCGACGGCCACGTGAGGCTCGGCGTCGCCGCCGGGGACCACGCCGCGATCATCTGGCCGCTGCTGGCCGGCATGGCGAAGGCCCGCTACTACCTGCTGACCGGCGAGATGGTCACCGGCGCCGAGGCCGAGCGGCTCGGGATGGTCGCCAAGGCGGTGCCGCGCGAGCAGGTCCTCGACGAGGCACTGCGGGTCGCGCACGCCCTGGGCACCGGCTCCCAGCAGGCCATCCGGCTCACCAAGCGGGCACTGAACTCGTGGCTGCGCAGCGCCGGACCGGCCTTCGAGCAGTCCGCCGCCTACGAGATGTTGACCTTCATGGGCCCCGACGTGGTGGAGGGCGCCGCCGCGCTGCGCGAGAAGCGTCCCCCGAACTTCCCCTCGGCACGGGGCTGACCCTGGGGCAGGGTGGGTGCACGCGCGTCCCACCACACGCCAGGAGCACCACCGTGACCCTCACCGGATCGCCCGCGGAGACACCGCCCACCGACCCGGCAGGCCGCCCGGCCGTGCACGCCCTGCACGACCGGCTCGCCGCCGCGGTCCGCCCCGCCGCCGTCGCCACCCGGGCGATCGACCGGCTCCGGATGGCGCACGACGCGTCGCACTTCGCCCGCACCCCGGCCGCGGTGGTGACGGCGTCGAGCGCCGCCGAGGTCGCCGCGCTGTTCCGCGCCGCGGGCGGGGTGCCGGTGACCTTCCGCTCCGGCGGGACGAGCCTGTCCGGCCAGGCCGTCACCGACGGCATCCTCGTCGACGTCCGCCGCCACTTCCGCGGCATCGAGATCGAGGGCGACGGCGCCCGGGTGCGGGTCGGGCCGGGCGCGACGGTGCGCTCGGTCAACACCCGCCTGGCCCGGTACGGCCGGATGCTCGGCCCGGACCCGGCCAGCGAGGTCGCCTGCACCCTCGGCGGGGTCGTCGCGAACAACTCCTCGGGCATGGCCTGCGGCACCGCCGCGAACAGCTACGCGCTGCTGGACTCCGTCGAGCTCGTCCTGCCCTCGGGCACCACCTTGGACACCGGTGCCCCCGGCGCCGACGACGAGCTGCGCGCCCGCGAGCCCCGGCTGTGGGCGGGTCTGGCGCGGCTGCGCGACCGGCTCCGCGGCGACGCGGCGCTGCGCACCGAGATCGAGCGTCAGTTCTCCCTGAAGAACACCATGGGCTACGGCCTGAACTCCTTCCTCGACCACCACGACCCGGTGCAGATCCTGGCCCGGCTGCTCGTCGGCTCGGAGGGGACGCTGGCGTTCCTCGCCTCGATCACCATGCGCACCGTTCCGGTGCTGGCCCACACCCGCACCGGGCTGCTGGTGTTCGACGACCTCGCCGCCGCCAACCGCGCGCTGCCCGGCCTGGTGGACTCCGGCGCCGCGACGATCGAGCTGCTGGACGCCACGTCGCTGCGGGTCGGACAGGGCGACACCGACGCCGACCCGCGGCTGCGGGCACTGACCGTCGACGAGCACGCCGCGTTCCTCGTGGAGTACCGCGGGCACACCGTCGAGGAGGTCACCCAGCTCGCCGGGGACGCCTCCGGGCTGATCTCCGGGCTGCCGCTGCGGGGCCCGCGGGAGCTGTCCGCGGACCCGGTCGCGAAGGCCGGGCTGTGGAAGCTGCGCAAGGCGCTCTACGCCAAGGTCGCGGGCGCCCGCCCGCCGGGCACCGCGGCGCTGCTGGAGGACGTCGCCGTCCCCGTCCCGGACCTGCTCGCGACCTGCGAGGGCCTCATCGCGCTGTTCGCGAAGCACGACTACGACCACGCCGTGATCTTCGGGCACGCCAAGGACGGCAACGTCCACTTCATGCTCACCGAGGACCTCGACGACTCGGGCACGGCGGGCGGCCGGGACCGCTTCGGCCGGTTCACCGACGACATGGTCGACCTCGTGCTGGCCCACGGCGGGACGCTCAAGGCCGAGCACGGCACCGGCCGGATGATGTCGCCGTTCGTCCGCCGCCAGTACGGCGACGAGCTCTACGAGGTCATGCAGGAGATCAAGCGGCTCTGCGACCCGCAGGGGATCCTCTCCCCCGGCGTCGTCCTCGACGACGACCCGACCGCGCACCTGGCCGGGCTCAAGTCCGCCCCGGCCGTCGAGTCCGAGGTGGACCGCTGCGTGGAGTGCGGGTTCTGCGAGCCGGTCTGCCCCAGCCGTGACCTGACCACCACCCCGCGGCAGCGGATCGTGCTGCGCCGCGAGATGGCCGCCGCCCGGGCCGCGGGAGACGAGGCCCTGCTCGCCGAGCTGGAGGCCGACTACGCCTACGACGGCGTCGACACCTGCGCCGTCGACGGCATGTGCGGCACCGCCTGCCCGGTCCTGATCAACACCGGCGACCTGGTGCGACGGCTGCGCGGCGAACGCGACCACGGCGCCGCGGGCGCGGGCTGGACCCTCGCGGCGAAGCACTGGGGCGCCACCACCCGGGCCGCCGGGATGGCCCTCACCCTCGCGCGGGCCGTACCCGGCGCCGCACCCGTCTCGGCCGCGCTGCGCCGCGTCGCCGACCCCGAGCAGGTCCCGCAGTGGAGCCCCGACCTGCCCCGCGGCGGCGGGAACCGGGTCCCCGGCGGGCTCGTGTCCACCGACGCCGACCTCGTCCTGTTCTCCTCCTGTACCGGCGCCATGTTCGGCTCGGCGGGCACCGGCGCGGGCGAGGCGTTCGCCCGGCTCTGCGCGCGGGCGGGCCTGCGGGCGAGCGCGCCCGCCGGCCTGGGGTCGCTGTGCTGCGGCACGCCGTGGAAGTCCAAGGGGCTCACCGACGGCGCCGCCGCGATGGCCGAGCGGGTCCTGCCCGCGCTGTGGACGACGACCCGCGCCGGGGCGGTCCCGGTGGTGTCCGACGCGTCGTCGTGCACCGAGGGGCTGCGGGTGATGGTCGCGTCCGGCCCCGAGCGCTACCGCGGCCTGCGGGTCCTCGACGCCGTCGAGTTCACCGCCGACCGGATCCTGCCCGCGCTCACCGTGTCCGCCCGGCTGGCCCGGCTCGTGCTGCACCCGACCTGCTCGGCCACCCAGCTCGGCCTGCTCGACCCGCTGCGGCGCCTGGCCGGGGCCGTCGCCGACGACGTCGTCGTCCCCGACTCGTGGAGCTGCTGCGGGTTCGCCGGGGACCGCGGGATGCTGCACCCGGAGCTGACCGCGGCGGCCACCGCACCGCAGGCCTGGGAGCTCGCCGGGGTCGACGCCGACGCCCACGCCTCCTGCAACCGGACCTGCGAGCTCGGCATGAGCCGCGCTACCGGGCGTGACTACGAGCACGTCCTGGAGGTGCTCGAACGGGTGACGAGATGAGCGATTTTCGTGATCCTGACGCCTCTTTTTCGGTCAAGCCCTTGTTTAGACCCCCCGGGACCGGGGATGAATGTCCGTGATGCGCGTTCCGTCGGGGGTGACGCGCACCCGGAAGGAGTCCGAGACCGTGACCGTGGTGACAGGTGGGGCCGCGGCGAACGCCGTGATGGCGGTCGTCCGGGTCGAGGCACCCGCGGGCGTCGAGGCGGACGTCGTGGAGGCCGAGCTGACCCGCGCCCTGTACACGCACCGCAAGCGTCCGATGACCGTCGAGCTGTCCCTGGCCGACGGCACCGGCCCCTGGCCGCGGCGCGGACCCGCCCGGTACGCCTTCGTCGCCGTGCTGACCATGTCCGGGTGCTCCGAGCCGGAGCGGCTCGCCGCCCGCATCGAGAAGACGGCCCGCAAGGCGATCCGGCGCCGTTTCGGCCGTCCGGCCACCGCCGAGGTCCGCACCGGGATCTCGGGCGCCGAGGCGGGCGCCTACTGGTTCAGCGTGCGGGGCACGCCGCACCGGCAGTTCTGACCCCGGCGGGGTCGCGGCGTGAGACGCGACACCGCTGTTTCCGTTCGGGCGCGTCCGTGCCGCATCCTGTGTGCCGCCGCCGGCCCGGGCGGGAGCCGACGAGACGGGGAACGACCACCGTGCTGACCATCCTCACCGCCGAGAACGGCGGTTGACCGCCGCCGCACCGCCTCCCGTCGTGGAGGCCGGCCCGAAGGGTCTCCGCACCGGAGCGCTGGGCCTGTGGGGCAACACCGTCATCGGGCTCGGCGCCACCGCGCCGGCCTACAGCCTGGCCGCGACGCTCGGCTACGTCGTCCTCGCCGTCGGTGAGAAGGCGCCCGCGATGTTCCTCGTCGCGTTCGTGCCGATGTTGTTCGTCGCCGTCGCCTACCGCGAGCTGAACCGCGCGGTGCCCGACTGCGGGACGACGTTCACCTGGGGCACCAAGGCCTTCGGGCCGTGGGTCGGGTGGATGGGCGGCTGGGGCGTCGCGGTGTCGGCGATCATCGTGCTGGCCAACGTCGCCGAGATCGCCGCCGTGTACACCCTGCGCGCGCTCGGGTTCGTCGCCGCCGCGGAGAACACGCTGGTCAAGGTCGGCGTCGGGGTGCTGTTCATCCTCGTCATGACCTGGGTCAGCCACCGCGGGATCGTGCTGTCCGAGCGGTTCCAGAACGCGCTGATCGTGTTCCAGATCGTGGTGCTCGCCGTCCTGGCCGCCGGGGCGCTGTGGCTCGTGTACTCCGGCGACGCCGGCCCGCAGGCCGTGCTGCCGAGCTGGAGCTGGTTCGACCCGACCGGGATCTCCGGCTCCGCCGCCGCGCAGGCGCTGATCCTCTGCATCTTCGTCTACTGGGGCTGGGACGCCTGTCTGGCCGTCGGCGAGGAGACCCGCGGCTCGACCAGCACCCCGGGCCGCGCCGCGCTGCTCGCCACCGTGATCCTGCTGGCGATCTACGTCGTCGTCGCGGTCGCGCTGCAGTCCTACGCAGGGTTCGGCGACACCGGGATCGGCCTGGCGAACCCCGAGCACTCCGAGGACGTGCTCACCCTGCTCGGCGCCCCGATGGGCGGCTCGGTGCTCACCGCGGTGCTGCTGCTGACCGTCGCGGTGTCGGCGGCGTCGTCGACCCAGACCACGATCCTGCCCACCGCGCGCGGCGCGCTGGCGATGGCCGTCTACGGGGCGGTCCCGCGCCGCTTCGGCAGCGTCCACCCCCGCTACGCGACGCCCGGGTTCGCCACCGTCGTCATGGGTCTGTCCGCGGTGGTGTTCTACCTGGTGCTGGGGCTGGTCAGCTCCGACGCGCTGCTCGACACCGTCGCCTCGCTGGGCCTGGCCGTGGCGTTCTACTACGGCATCACCGCCTTCGCCTGCGTCTGGTACTTCCGGCGCACCCTGCTCCGCTCGCCACGCGACCTGCTGCTGCGCGGTCTGCTGCCGCTGCTCGGCGGCGTGGTCATGGTGTGGGCGTTCGTGCAGAGCTCGGTCGACATGCTCGACCCGGCCTACGGCGAGACCTCCTTCGGTCCGGTCGGCGGGGTGTTCGTGATCGGCGTCGGCATGATCGCGCTCGGGGTGCCGCTGATGCTGGCCTGCGCGGTGCGGCTGCGGCCGTTCTTCCGCGGCGAGACCCTCGACGAGGACACCCCGGTGCTCGTCCCGGAGACGGGTGAGCCGCCCTACGGCGGTTCCTAGGAGGCCGCACGGGGTGCGGCGGCCCGGCCGGATGGACGATGATCGGGCCGGTGAACGCCCGCATCCTGCTCGTCGAGGACGACCGCACGATCGGTGACGTCCTGCGCGGCAGCCTGACCGGACACGGCTACGACGTCCGGTGGGAGCAGGCGGGCGGCCCGGCGCTCGCGGCGGCCGGGCACACCCCGTTCGACCTGGTCCTGCTCGACCTCGGACTGCCCGACCTCGACGGCGTCGAGGTGTGCCGTCGGCTGCGCACGCTGCGCCCCGACGCGGTGCTGGTCGTGCTGACCGCCCGGACCGCGGAGATGGACGTGGTGCTCGGCCTGGAGGCCGGCGCCGACGACTACCTGACCAAGCCGGTGCGCCTGGCCGAGCTGCTCGCCCGGATCCGGGCGCACCTGCGGCGCGCCGGCGGCGACCGCACCGAGGACGTGCTGGAGGTCGGGGACCTGCGCGTCGATACCGGGGCGCGCCGCGCCACCGTCGCCGGGCGGGAGCTGGTCCTGCGCACCCGCGAGTTCGACCTGCTCGCCCGGCTCGCGACCGACCCGGGCACCGCGCTGAGCCGCGAGGTGCTGATGACCGACGTGTGGGACGCGCACTGGTTCGGCTCCACCAAGACCCTCGACGTGCACGTGGCCGCGGTGCGCCGCCACCTCGCCGCGCACGACGGCCCCCGGGTCCCGCTGATCACCACCCTGCGCGGGCACGGGTACCGCCTGGAGCTGCCCGGGGGCCACCGGTGAGACGCCGCATCGTGCGCCTCACCCTCGTCGCGGTCGGGGTGACGCTGGTGCTGTTCGGGGTCCCGCTGGCCGCCGGGCTGGAGCGCTACACCGTCGCCCAGCAGCGCGAGTCGCTGCAGCGCATCGCGGACTTCGCCGCCCGCTCGGTCTACGACGACGTCGTCCACGACCGGGTCCCGGCCCGGCTGCCCGACGGCCGCGACGACGACACCGCCGTCGCGCTCTACGACTCCGACGGCGACCGCACCACCGGCGACGGCCCGCCGGAGGGCGACGAGGGCGTCGACCGGGTCCTGGACCGGGGTCTGTCGTCGTCCCCGCCGGGGCAGCTCGTCGCGGTGTCCCCGGTGACCGACGGCGACGACGTCGTCGGGGTGGTGCGCGCGGCGCGCCCGACCTCGGCGGTGTGGTCCTCGCTCGTACCGCTCTACCTCGGCATGGTCGCGCTGGCCGGGCTGGTGCTGGTCGCGGTGTGGGCCCTCGCGATGCGCCTGGCCGCGCACCTGTCGGCGCCGCTGGAGTCGATGGCCCGCGACGCGGCCCGGCTCGGCGAGGGCGACTTCGGGGTCCGTCCCGCGCCCACCGGTATCGGGGAGCTCGACCGCGTCGGGTCCGCGCTCGGCCACACCGCGGGCCGCCTCGACGACCTGCTGGCCCGCGAGCGGGCGTTCTCCGCGGAGGCCTCGCACCAGCTGCGGACGCCGCTGGCCGGGCTGCGGCTGCGGCTGGAGTCCGCGCTCGACGACCCGTCGCTGCTGCGGCCCGCGACCGTGGAGGACGGGCTGGCCTCGGTCGACCGGCTGGAGCGCACCATCGACGAGCTGCTGCTGCTCGCCCGCGAACGCAGCCGTGACGCCGTTCCGGTCGACCTCGCCCGGCTCTTCGACGAGGCGCAGGCCGAGTGGGGCGACCGGCTGTCCCGCGCCGGGCGGTCGTTCTCGGTGTCCCGCGACGGCGCCCTGCCCGACCCGCCCGCCTCCGCCGCGGCGGTCCGCCAGATCGTCGCCGCGCTGCTCGACAACGCCGTCCAGCACGGGGCCGGTGCGGTCGCGCTGACCGCGCGGGAGGCCGGGCCGGACGCCGTGGCCGTCGACGTCGCCGACGAGGGGCCCGGGGTGGCCGAGGAGGACCTGTCGGGCAGCGACGGCCGGCGCGGCCTCGGGGTCGCCCTCGCCCGGCGGCTCGCCGAGGCCGAGGGCGGACGGCTCACCGCCCGCCGGTCGCCGTCGGTGGTCACCCTGCTGCTGCCGCTGGAACCGGTCCGGGACGGCCGATCGCTTACCTCCTCCTAACCTCCACCTCATCCCCCGTGGCACACGGGCTCCCTACCGTCGGTACCGGACATGATCGACGACGGTCGGCACCGGGAGGCCCGCATGACCACGACGCCCGACCAGCGGATCCGCGACGCCCTCACCGCCGACCCGGTCCTGCGGACCCTCGGGTTCGACCACCGTTCCGTCGGGTCCGCGCCCCCGCCCGCGGGACCGGGCATCGTGCTGGGCTGGTCCGGGCAGTGGGCGGCGTCGGGTTCGGCGGCGCTCGGCACGGTGGTCGTCGACGTCGTCGGCGTCGACGGACGCACCCGCACGGCGGTGCTGGCCCGGATCGAGGGCGTGCTGTCCGGGCTGCGCGACGGCCCCGTGCGACGGGTCGGGGCCGGGTCCCCCGCGGACGGTGTCACCGTGCTCGCCGGCACCGGCGAACCCGCCGGCCGGACCGCGGCCGGCGCGACCGTCGGGTAGCGACCGGTCACCGCCCCCATCCGGTGACGGGCCCGGCGGAACGGACACGACGGCGTATCCGCCCAGGTGGGGGGCCGTCACGGCGATCTTGACCTCGCGTACGGTGCGGCCCATGGCTTCCGACACGAGCAGGCCCACGGACGGCAGCACGGCGACCGGCACCCCGGAGACCGACGACGCGGCCGGCTCCGTCGCGACGGACCGGGCGACCGCCGACGGCCCCGCCACGACCGCCACCGACACCGCCGACGGCGCGGCCACCGGCACGACGGCCACCGGCTCCACCACGGCGGGCTCCACCGCCACCGACGGCACCGCGACCGGCTCCACCGCGGCCGCGGGCGCGGCCACCGACGACGCCGGCACCGGCCGCGCCGCCCGTGTGCGCACCGCGGCCGCCACCCCCGCCGGGACCCCGGCCGACACCGCCTCCGGCGGCGGCCTCGCCGGGGCGGGCGCCGTCGTCGCCGCGGGACTCGGTCTCGCCTCGCTGACCGGCACCTCGGTGGGCGACATGCTGCGCGAGCGCGAGTCGCTCGTCGGGCAGATCCAGGCCGCGACCGGCAGCCCGGGCGACACCATCGAGTCCTTCTACGGCGCGCCCTGGGACGTCGCCGCGGTGGTCAACGGCGTCGTCGCGCTGGTCGCGGTCCTCGTCGGGCTCGTCCTGGTCCTCGGCCCCGCCGCCCGGCCCGCCGCGGGCGCCTGGGTCCGGCCGGTCGCCCTCGGCGGCCTGGTGCTCGGCGTCCTGGGGCTGCTGGTGTCCGGCGGCATGTACCTCGACCTGTTCGCCTCGACGCCGGTGCTGCCGCAGATGCCGGGCATCCCGGGCCTGGGCTGACCCGCCCCGGTCGGTGGCCCGCGCCGGTCCCCGGACCCACGCGGCACCGACCGGGTCACCCCGTTCACCCGCTCGATCGCTTCCGCTTCCGGTCGCCGCGGTCCCGTCCCTAGGTTCGGCGCAGGTCACCGCCCGGTGGCCCGTCGCACCCGCCGACCGCGGGCGACCGGGAGGAACGCCGTGCCGCTTCGGTCCCCGTTCGCGACGGTGCTCGCCGCCGTGGTCCTGCTGCTGGTCACCGGCGGTGTGGCCGCGGCCGGGCCGGCGGCGACGCCCGAACAGCGTGCGGCCACCGCGGTCGAGGTCGCACTGCGCCAGATCGGGCTGCCGTTCGTGTGGGGCGGCAACGGGCCGGAGAACGGCGACCGCGGCTTCGACTGCTCCGGGCTGACCGCCTTCGCCTACGGCAAGGCCGGGGTCGTCCTGCCACGGACCGCGCACGCCCAGTACCGCCGCGGCCCGCGGGTCCCCGCCGGCTCCCCGCTGCGCCCGGGTGACCTGGTCTTCTACGGCACCGTCGACAAGGTCCACCACGTCGGACTGTTCGTCGGGCAGGACCGGATGGTGAGCGCTCCGACGTTCGGGCTGCCGGTGCAGACCTCCTGGTACCGGTGGCGCGGCGACGGCTACCTCGGCGCGACGCGACCGGCGCAGGCCACCGACGGCGTCGGGGACCCGGCGGTCCGGGAGACGCCGGACCCGTCGATCCCGGACGAGCCCTGGTTCGACGCCCCCGCCGCACCGCCGCTGCCCGCGTCACCGACGGCCCCGCGGCAGACCCCGGCGCCCCGCTGACTCCGCCGGTGGCACCGGCGGCGTGGACCGGCGACGCCGGCACCCGCCCGGTCAGGACGCGTCGGCCACCGGGGTGTCGACCGCGACCACGGTGAGACCGAGGCAGGGCACCAGCCTCAGCGCCCGGGCCGCAGGCGCCGCCGGGTCCAGTACCACCACGACCGCGGTCCCGTGGGCACGGGCGCGGTCGGCGGCCGCGCGCAGGATCGTGACCCCGCGCAGCCCGAGGAATCGGACGGCGTTGAGGTCGAGGACGACCCGGCCACCCGCCGCGAGGTCGACGGCGGCGAGCACCCGCACCTCGACCGCGGGTCCGGTGGCGAGGTCGAGGTCGCCGGACACACCGATGACGACGGTCGCGGCGGGACCGCACCCGACCTCGACCTGCGGGTCGGCGGGAGCGGGGTCGGACTCGGGGACGAGGAGGAGACGACGGGATGGCGTGGGCGCGGTCATGGGTCCGCCAGGAGGGAGGGGGGCCGGTCCCGGTTGCGGGGACGGTCGGCCCGTGGTGCCGTCGGGGCACGGTGCTGTACCGGACGACCGAACGGCGACGGCTCCGAGGAGGCGTCGCCCGAGGATGCGTCGAGCTGGACCGGGATCGTCACGGTCGACGGGCCCGGCCCGTCACCGTAGCCGTCGCCGACACCGGGTGTCCAGGGTGCGGTCCGCTCCCCCGGCGGGCCGGCGCCCCGGCGGGGATACTCACGACGATGCCGACCGCACCGGAGATCCCCCGGGCCGCCGGGACCCGACCGCCCGCCGGAGCCCGGTGACCGGGCCCGTCGTCGCCCGCCTCTGGCGTCCCGTCCTGCTCGTGGCGCTGGTGGGTGTCGCGGTCGGCGTCGCGGTCGCCGTCGGGGTGCCCTCGGTGGAGCAGCTCCGCGACGGCCTGGCCGGGACCGGATGGGCGGGACCGCTGCTGTGGGCGGCGCTGTACGCCGGGCTGTCGCTCACCCCGGTGCCGGTCAGCCTGCTCGCCGTGCTCGGTGGGGTGCTGTTCGGGTTCGGCGAGGGGCTGCCCGCCACGCTCGCCGGGAAGTTCGTCGGCGCGGCGGTCGGGTTCGCCCTGGCGCGGCGGCTGGGCCGGGACACGGTGCTGCGGCTGGTGGACCGCTCGGGCCGGGGTGCGGAGCGGATGGCGGTGGTCGACGACGTGGTGCGCCGTCGCGGCCTCCTGGCCGTGGTGGGGGTCCGGCTCGCGCCGGTCCTGCCGTACTCGGTGCTGAACCTGCTGTGGGGGCTGACCGCGGTCCGGTTCCGGCACTACCTCCTCGGCACCGTCCTGGGGGTCACCCCGGGTACGACGGCGCTGGTCGCGGTCGGCGCGTTCGGCACCGACCCCGGGTCGCTGCCGTTCCTGGTGTCGGTGGCCGGGCTCGCGGTCGTCGTGCTGACCGGGGTCGTCCTCGCCCGGCGCCGGCCGGTCCGTTCGCGCGCCGACCCGCCCGCGGACGGCTGAGGGCTCAGCCGGGCCCGACCGTCGCGGCGACGGCGCGGTGGTCACCGACGTCGAGATGCAGCACGGCCGGGTCCCGCCCGGTCAGGCGGCCGAGCGCGATCAGGTGGTCGAGCTGGGCGCGCGGCGTCGCCGCCGGGAACGTCCGCCCGTCGACGAGCCGCCGGCCGCCGGTCACCGTCGCGGGGAGCGAGCCGGGCAGGTTCAGGTCCCCGGCGACGACCACCGGCCCGGGCAGCCGTGCCGTCCAGCGCCGCAGCGCCCGGAGCTGGCGGACCGCCGTCGGCGGGGCGAACGACAGATGGGTCGCCACCACCGTGAGCGTCCCCAGCTCCGCGGCGACGGCGACGCGCGGCTCGTCGGGGAACCAGGCGAGCCGGGTCCCCCCGCCGGGGGCGGGCACCGGCACCGGCAGCCGGGCCCGGCCGGCCTCGAACCCCAGCACGTGCCAGCGGCGCACCGGGAGCCGGGAGAACAGCGCGACGCCGTAGCGCGGCCCGGGCGCGGGGTCGCCGGGACCGCGCAGGACCGGGGGGTCGAGCGGGGTCCACGACGGCAGCGGGTCCGGACGCGGCTCGCCGTGCATGGTCGCGGCGCAGCGCCAGTCCACGGCACCGAGCCCGGCCGCGAGCAGCGACGGCTGGTCGTCGCCCGCCGAGCGGGACTGGCCGGTGTCGACCTCCTGCACCGCGACGACGTCGGCGCCCACCCCGGCGACGGCCGCCCCGAGCGCGGGGCCGGTCAGGTACCGCCCGTCCGCCCCACGTCCGGAGGCGAGGTTCAGCGACGCGACCCGCACGGCCGCGGTCAGCGGGTCGCGGCGTGGCGTCCGCGGGCCCCGCGCAGCGCCGGGACGCCGGCGAGCAGCCCGCGCTGCGGGATCCCGTCGACCGGTTCGGCGGCCGCCCCCAGCTCGGCGAGCACGTCGTTCGCGGCGAGCACCCCCGACATCGACGAGCGCTCCATCAGCCCGGCGAGGTAGGGCGTCTCCACGAAGTCACCGGCCACCCGCAGGCCGCGCGCGTCGGTCCGCACCCCCGGCCGGGTGCCCGCCGTCCCGGGCGGGAACGCGGGCGCGGTGGCCTCCAGCCGGTCGCACCGGTCGAGGACGGTCGCGTCCGCGGTCTCGGGCCACAGCACGGCCAGCTCGGCGCGCAGCGCGGCCGCGGCGGACGCCGCGTCGGGCTCGGCGCAGGAGTAGGAGTGCAGCTCCACCACCGACCCGCCGGTCCCGGCGGCCCACCGGGCCGAGGGCTCCTCCAGCCGGGAGTAGACGGTGACCGAGTCCAGGGTCGGCTGCCCGCTGACGGCGCTGAACACCGCCCGTCCCGGGTCGACGTCGCGGTCCAGCCACAGCCTGCTGACCGCGAACGGGGGCGCGACGCGCAGCGCCGCACACTGCGCGTGCAGCCGCGGCGCCGTCGTCGCCAGCCCGGGTGAGCCGGTGACCACCGCGCGCAGCGCACCCGGGTCGAGGGCGAGCACGAGGTGCCGGGTGGTGGTCGCCCCGGGGCCCTCGACCCGCCAGCCTGCGCCGTCGGGGTGCACCGCGGTGACCCGCGCCCCGGTGCGGACCTGCGCCCCGAGGGAGGTCAGGTGGCGCCACAGCGGCTGCCACACGGCGGTGGCGTGGTCGGTGCACGGGGCGTCGAAGGCGATGCCCTCGGGGTTGCCGAGGAAGTAGTAGTGGAACATCGCGACGAGCTCGGCGGCGGACAGGTCGCCCTGGTTGCAGAAGAACGACCGGGCGAACGCCTCGAACAGCATGCTGCGGGTGCGCTCGGTCATCCCGAGCCGGTCGAGGAACGACGCGGCGTCGACGCCGTCGAGCTCGGTCGTGGTGGTGGCCCGGTCGTAGGCCAGCAGGGCGCGTCCGGCCTCGGGGTCGGCGGAGGTGAGCTCGCGGCGCGACAGGCTCCTGCTGCGCAGCGCCAGCGCGAGCAGGTTGAACGGCGGGGCGGCGGGCAGTCCCGACAGGTCCTCGTCGGGCCACCGCGCGGAGATCACCGGGTAGTTCCCGACCGGGCGCAGGAACGACAGCTGCGGGTCGGCGCGGCGCAGGATCGACCGCCAGGTGTAGTACTGCCGGAAGAAGGCGTGGAAGCCGTGCTCGACCTGCGCGACGGTGCCGTCGGAGAGGGTGTGCGGCCAGGCCCCGAGCCGTCCGCCGAGGTGGTCGGCCGCCTCGAGCAGGGTGACCCGCACCCCGCGTTCGGCCAGCACCACCGCCGCGGACACCCCGGCGATCCCGCCCCCGACGACGACCGCCTCCGACCCGGCGGGCACCTCACGCGGCAGCAGCGGGTCGGGGGTCACCAGCCGTCGTCGGCGCATGCGCAGCGGTGCGGCGCGGTGCCGCAGCGGGTCGGTCACAGGGTCCCTCCGGGACGGACGTGCGGACCGTGTCCGCCGGGGTGGCGGGCAGCGGAGTCGTGGGCACCGCGGTGGCGGGTCCCGGGGCGGTGGGCGGCGCGGTCGCGACGCAGGACGAGCGCGTACGGGACCGCGACCAGCCCCATCAGCACCCCGCCGGCCAGGGCCGAGCCGGGCAGGCCGAAGAACACCAGGTGGGCGAGCACCGAGGAGGCGTAGACCCACAGGTACAGCGCGGCCGCGGGCCCCGAGCGCCGGGGGCCGCCGGGCAGCGCACGGTGCAGGGTCCCGACGATCAGCAGCGAGACGACCAGCCAGCCGGCGTAGTTGGTCAGCGGGATGCCGGGCACCAGCGGGAGACCCGGGTCGGGGCGCGCCCACACCCAGTGGCCCGCGTCGACCATCTGCGGGTCGAGGAACACGTCCCAGGCGGCCAGGGCGAACGCACCGACGGCGACGGTCCCCGCCCCGCGCCGGGCCAGCGCCCTGCCCACGACCAGCGCGGGCCACGCCATCATCGCCCAGGCCATCGGCACGACCAGCGGGACACCGGCCACCTCGGCGCCGAGGGTCCCGGTGTAGGCGTAGGCGCCGAACGGCCACCCCGTGGCCAGCCCGACGGACTCCGCGACCAGTCCCCCGCCGCCCGCGACGCCGAGCAGCACCAGCCCGCCCCGGGTGCCGTGCACCCGGACGACGTCGGCGACCGCGGCCAGGAAGAACACCGCCACGCTCAGCACCGTCACCGACGTCCGCAGCGGGGCGGGGGTGAGCGGGTAGAGGATCTGGACGGTCACCGCTCCGGCGACCAGCACCCAGGCGGGCAGGGTCGTGCGCAGTGCCCGGGGGGCAGCGGCCAACGCCACGCGGGAACCTCCACACGGTCCGGTCGGGGGTGGTCCCACGGTGCCACCACCCGGGCACACCCGCGCGTCGTCCGCGGCCGCGGCGACGTCGCGCGGCCGGGCCGCCCCCTCCGTAGGGTCGCCTGCGTGCTCCTCCGCCGGCCGCTGCGCGCCGTCCGTCCGCTCGTGGCCGCCGGGTCCGTCCTCGCCGCGGCCGGGACGGTGCAGGCCTGGGTGAACCGGGCCGGGCTGCGACGCCCGCCCGCCGCGCCGCCCACGGTGACCGTGCCGGTGTCGGTGCTGGTCCCGGCCCGCGACGAGGCACACCGGATCGCGCCGACCGTGCGGGCGCTGACCGGGCAGCGCGGGCTGGCCGACGTCGAGATCCTCGTCCTCGACGACGGCTCCACCGACGGGACCGCCGCCGTCGTCCGTACCGCGGCCGGCGGCGACCCCCGGCTACGGGTGCTCACCGGAACCCCGCCCCCGCCCGGGGTGCTAGGCAAACCGCACGCCTGTGCCGCGCTGGCCGCGGCCGCCCGCGGCGAGGTCCTCGTCTTCGTCGACGCCGACGTCGTCCTCGTCCCGCACGCCGTCGCCGCCGCGGTGGCGCTGCTGCGCGACCGGGACCGGCCGCTGGACCTGCTGTGCCCGTGGCCACGGCAGGTCGCCTCCGGCCCGCTCGGCCGGCTGGTGCAACCGCTGCTGGCCTGGTCGTGGCTGACGACGCTGCCGCTGGTCGTCGCGGAACGGTCCGGACGGGGGTCGATGGCCGTCGCGAACGGACAGTTCCTGCTGGTCGAGGCGGCCGCACTGGCCCGGGCGGGCGGTTGGGCCGCGGTGTCGGGCGCCGTCCTCGACGACATCGGGCTGGCCCGGGCGGTCCGCGCCGCCGGGGGCCGGACCGGCATCGCCGACGGGTCGCAGGTCGCGTCCTGCCGGATGTACGCGACCGGCGCGGAGCTGCGGGCGGGCTACCGCAAGTCGCTGTGGGCGGCGTTCGGCTCGCCCGCCGGGGCGGTCGCGGTCGGCGCCGGGCTGGTGCTGGTCTACGTGCTGCCCGCGCTCGCCGCGCTGACCGGGTCGCGGGCCGGGCTGCTCGGGTACGCCGCCGCCGTCGCCGGGCGGGTGCCCGCCGCGCGGTGGGTCACCGGGCCGTCGGGCGGCGGCGGCGCGGTCGACGCGCTCGCCCACCCGGTGTCGGTGCTGGCTCTGATCGGGCTGCTCGCGTCCTCGTGGGCGGGCAGGCTGCGCGGCACGCTGAGCTGGAAGGGGCGTGCGCTGTGAGCCGGGTCGTGGTGGTCGGCGCCGGGCTGGGCGGGCTCGCGGCGGCGGCGCGGCTGGCCGCCGCCGGGCACGCGGTCACCGTGTTCGAACGGGCCGACACCCCGGGCGGGAAGCTCGGCGTCGTCACCCGGGACGGGTTCACCTTCGACACCGGCCCGTCGCTGCTCACGATGCCGGACCTGCTCGACGACCTGTTCGCCGCGACCGGCGGTCCCGCGGACCTGCCGGTCACGCCGGTCGACCCGGCCTGCGGCCACGTCTTCGCCGACGGCACCCGGCTGGACCTCCCGCACGCCGCGGCCGCGGTCCCGGCCGCCCTCGACGCCGCCCTGGGCGACGGCGCCGGCGCGTCCTGGACGGCGCTGCACGAGCACTCGCGACGGCTGTGGGACCTCGTCGGCGAGCCGGTCCTGCGCCGCCCGCTCACCACGGCCGCGCTCGCCCGGATGAGCGCCCGCCCTGCCGACCTGCGCGCGGTCGCGCCGTGGCGGACCCTCGACGGGCTGGGCGCGCGGCTGCTGCCCGACCCGCGGCTGCGGACCTGGCTGAACCGCTACGCCACCTACTCCGGTTCCGACCCGCGCCGCACACCGGCGGTGCTGGCGGTGACCGCCTTCGTCGAGCAGGAGTTCGGCGCGTGGTGGGTGCCGGGCGGGCTGCGCCGCATCGTCGACGCCGTCGTGGACCGCTGCCTCGCCCTCGGCGTCACGCTGCACCCGGGCACGGCCGTCGACGAGGTCCTCGTGGAGCGCGGCCGGGCCGCCGGGGTCCGGGCCGGGGGCCGCGAGGTGCGCGCCGACGTCGTCGTCTCCGGGGTCGACGCGCACGTGCTGCACGAGCGGCTGCTCCCCCGCGACGTCGCGCGCCGGGCCCGCAGGCGGCTGCGCCGCACGCCCCGCTCGACCGCCGGGTTCGTGCTGCTGCTCGGGCTGTCCGGCCGGGAGCCAGGGCCGGCGCACCGGGTCTGGTTCCCGCGCGACCAGCACGCCGAGTTCGACGCGATCTTCGGTCGCGAGCCCCGCCCGGTGCCCGACCCGACGGTGTACGTGCACGCCCCCGACGACCCGGCGCTGCGCCCCGACGACACCTCCGAGGGCTGGTTCGTGCTGGTCAACGCACCCCTGCACGCCCCGGGGCGCGGTGTCGACTGGGACGCCCCCGGGCTCGCGGAGCGCTACCGGGACCGGGTGCTCGGCGTGCTCGCCGCCCGCGGCACCGACGTGCGCGACCGCCTGCGGTTCGCCGAGGTCCTGACCCCGGCCGAGCTGGAGCGGCGCACCGGTTCGCCGGGCGGCGCGATCTACGGCACCGCCTCGCACGGCCCCCGGGCCGCGCTGCGCCGGCCCGCCAACCGCGGCCCGGTGCCGGGCCTCTACCTGGTGGGCGGGTCCGCGCACCCGGGCGGCGGCATCCCGCTGGTGCTGATGTCGGCCGAGATCGTCGCCGGTCTCATCGGCCCGGCGGGGACCCCGGGAACCGCGGCGGGGTCGTCCGGACCACGCCCACCGCGAGCTGCGCCAGCCCGATCGCACCCAGGACCGTCCAGGTGAGGGCGAAGACGGTCCCCCACGACACCCCGACCAGCGGCGGGCCGGCCGGGAGCACCGCCGCACCGAGTGCGGGCAGGGCGACCACGACCAGCCGGGTCGGCCGCTCGGCGACGGTCACCGCGCCCACCCCCGGCATGCCGACCGACTGCGCGCGGGCCCGCAGGAACTCGTGCACGAACACCAGCGCGAGCGCCGCGAGGACCCAGCCGGGCGCGGCGCCGAGCGCGACCAGCACCGCCCCGAGCAGCAGGTCCCCGAGGCGGTCGGCGACGGCGTCGACCACCGCACCCAGCGGCCGGGCCCGCCCGGTGCGCAGCGCAACGGCGCCGTCGAGGCCGTCGAGCACCCCCGCGGCGACGACGAGCAGAGCCGCCGCCGCCGTCCACGGCGCCCCGGCGAGCGCGACCGCCCACGCCCCGGCCAGCACGACCACGCCGGACGCCGACAGCACGTCCGGCGGGACCCGGGCCACCGGGCCCGCGGAGAGGACCCGCACCATCCGGAGCCAGCCGCGTACCACCGGGGAGGGCCGGATGCCGCCGTGCAGGGCCGACCAGCCGTCGTCGTCCCCGGTCGTCATCGGACCAGCGTGCCAGCGCCGCAGCGGGGGCGCGCCGTGAACCGGGCCCGCGCCCTCGCCCGCCGGCTCGGGAACACCTTCCCCGGCAGCGACATCGCGCTGTGGGCCGCCGGTGCGACCTACTTCGGGGTGATCGGGCTGGTGCCGCTGGCGATGGTCGCGCTGTGGGGCGTCGGTGCGCTGGCCGGGCCGGAGACGGTGACCACGGCGATGGACGCGGCGATCGGCGGGCTCCCCGGCGGGCACGGCACGCCCGAGGCGCTGCGCACACTGGCCGCGGTGTCGCTGTCGATGGCCTGGTGGCAGGCGCTGGTCGTGCTGTTCCCGGCCAGCCTCTACGGCGAGGGCCTGCGCCGCGCGTTCGTCCAGATGTCCGCAGCCCGCGACCGGCTCACCGGCTGGCGCGGCCGCGCCGGGCTGCTGGGGGTCGCGGCGGTCGCGCCGTTCCTCGTGCTGGTCGTGCTGGGCGCGGCTCCCTACGTCGGTCCGCTCTACGCCGCGGGTGGCTGGTCGCTGGTGTGGGGCGTCGTCGTGGCGTTCCACGTGGTGTGGGTGACGCTGTCGACCGCGCTGCTCGCGGTGTTCGGGCTGGTCGGGCCGGGGCGGCTGGGCCGGCGCGCGCTGGTGCTCGGCGCGTTCGGCACCGGGTCGGTGCTGGCCGGGTTCCTGCAGGGTTTCCTGCTGTTCCTGGCCATCCCGATCGAGTGGTCGGCACCGTTCGCCGGGCTCCCCGTGGTCGGGACGGTGTCGGCGCTGGCGCTGTGGCTCTACCTGCTGCACATCCTGGTGCTGTGCGGGTTCCGCGCCACCGTGGTGCTCGACGAGGTCCTCGCCGCCCGGGACCGGTGATCCCGGGCGGCGGGGACCCGGTGGGTCACATGCCCATGCCGCCGTCGACCGGCAGCCCGGCGCCGTTGACGAACCGGGCGGCGTCGGAGGCCAGGAAGGCGACCGCGTCGGCGATGTCGGCGACCTCGCCGAGCCGGCCCGACGGGGTCAGCTCGACCACCGCGCCGACCGCGGCCTCCGGGCTCTCGAACAGCCCGAGCCCGGCGGTCTCGACGGCGAGCTTCTGCCCCATCGCGGTCGGGACGAGCCCGGGGTACACGCAGTTGACCCGCACCCCGTAGCCGAGCTTGCCCGACTCCATCGCCGCGACCCGGGTGAGCCGGTCGACACCGGACTTGGTCGCGGAGTAGCCGCCGATGGAGGGGAACGCGATGGTCGCGGCGACCGAGGCCACGTTGATCACGGCTCCGCCGCGGCCCGCCGCGCCACCCGGGCGCATGGCACGGAAGGCGTGCTTGATGCCGAGCATCGTGCCGAGCAGGTTGACCTCGAGCATCCTGCGGACGTCGTCGGGCTCGGTGTCGACGAGCAGCTGGGTGACCTCGACGCCCGCGTTGTTGACGACGACGTCGAGGCCGCCGAACCGCTCCACGGTCTCGGCGACCGCGGCGGTCCACGAGGCGTCGTCGGTGACGTCCAGGTGCACGAACCCGTGCTGCTCCCCCAGGGACTTCGCGAGCGTGCCGCCCGCCTCGTCCTGCAGGTCGGCGACGACGACCCGGCCGCCCGAGTCGGCCAGCGCGCGGGCCATCCCCTCGCCCAGCCCCTGTGCGCCCCCGGTCACGAGCACGGTGCGTCCGGTCAGGTCGATCTGCGTCACGGCGACTCCAGTGTCGATCGGTGATATGGGCCACACCCTGCCGCGATCTCTGACCAGTTGTCAAGATATCGTCGGGCGGGCGTCCAGAACGACGGCGTCGGAGACGCAGCGGTCGGTTACAGTGGCTCCCGGCGGACGACGGGAGGGGGCCGCGTGGCACGGGCGAACCCGGTCGACAAGCACGACGCGCGCCGCCGAGCGCTGGCGGACTCGGCCCTGCAGACCCTCGGCGAGCTCGGCTACGCCCGGGCGTCGCTGCGCGAGATCGCGCAGAACTCCCCGTACAGCCATGGCGTCGTGCACTACTACTTCGCCGACAAGCTGGAGCTGATCGTCTACTGCGTGCGGCAGTACAAGGCGGTGTGCGTGACCCGCTACGACGGCGCCGTCGCCGACGCGACGACGGCCGACGGCCTGGTCACCGCGTTCGCGGACAAGCTGTGCGAGACGATCGTCGACGAGGCCCCGATGCACCGCCTCTGGTACGACCTGCGCGCCCAGAGCATGTTCGAGCCGAACCTGCGCGAGGCCGTCGGGCAGATCGACCGCACCCTGGAGGACATGGTGTGGCGGGTCGTCACCCGCTACGCCGACCTCACCGGCACCGCGGTCGCGCTGAGCCCGCACGCCGCCTACGGGATGGTCGACGGCGTGTTTCAGCAGGCCCTGCTGGGGTTCCTCACCGGCGACGACCCGCACGCGTTGGACACCCTGCGCGCCGAGGTCCGCGACCTGCTGCCGCTGACCCTGCGCCCGGTGCCGGTCGGCGCGGGCGCCGGGGCCTGAGCGCCGGACCTCACCGCGACCGCGCGGACAGCCCGCCGTCGACGGGCAGGCAGACCCCGTTGACGTAGGCGGCGCGGTCCGACGCGAGGAACAGCGCGGCCTGGGCGACGTCGTGCGGGGAGCCCATCCGGCCGGTGGGGCTCACCTCGTGCCGGGCGGCCAGCGCACCGGGGTCGTCGACGACCTGCTCGCGCACCATCGGGGTGTCGATCAGGCCGGGCAACACCGCGTTGGCGCGGATCCCGTCGCGGGCGTAGGTCAGCGCCAGCGACACGGTCAGCTGGTCGACCCCGGCCTTGGCCGCGCTGTAGGCGGGGTAGACGTAGCCGGTGTCGCGGATCGCGGCCAACGACGACACGTTCACGATCGCCCCGCGCCCGGCGGCGCGCATGTGCGGCAGCGTGTGTCGGCAGGTCAGGTAGGCGCTGGTCAGGTTCAGCGCGAGCGCCCGGTTCCATCCGGCGAGGTCGAGGTCGACGACCTCACCGAGCACCGCGGCGCCGACGTTGTTGTGCAGTACGTGCGGCACCCCGAGGGTGTCCACGACCGCGGCGACGGCGCGGGCGACGTCGTCCTCGTCGGTGACGTCGGCGGTGACCGCCAGCGCCGCGCCACCGGCTCGGGTGATCTCCCCCGCCACCCGGGCGGCCTCGGCGGTGTCGCGGTCGACCGCGGCGACGACCGCACCGGCCCCGGCGTAGGCCAGCGCCGCGGCCTCGCCGTTGCTCGTCCCCCGCCCGCCCGACCCCGCGCCGAACACCACCGCAACCCGGCCCTCCAGATCCCGCACCGGACCCTCCCCGCCTCGTCGTGCCTGCCGCGCCGTCCCCTGCTCCGGGCCACGGTGCGCCCGCGGTGCGTGCGGCCGACACCGTCCGCCGACGAACGCGGCTGCCGCGGTGTGCTCCGTCTGTAGGATCGCCGGGTGCTCGGTGACGCGGCGACGGCGCTGATCGACCGGCTCGCCGAGGAGCTGTCCCGGTCGGTCGTCGTCGACGACCCCGCCGTGCAGGTCCTCTACGCGAGCGCGCACTACGGCGACGCCGACCCCACCCGCGTCGCGGCGGTGCTCAACCGCGGCGCGGAGCCCCGCATCCGCGGCTACGTGCTCTCCCAGGGCGTGCTGTCCTGGACCCGTCCCGGGATCATCCCGGCCAGCGACGAGCTGGGTATGCACGCCCGGGTGTGCGTCCCGGTCCGCTGGGAGGGCCGGCTGCTGGCACTGCTGATGGTGATGGACGCCGACGGCTCGCTCACCACCGGCGAGCTCGGGCGCATCACCGCGGTCGCCGAGCAGCTGGCCCTGTCGCTGCAGGACCTGGCGCGCACCGCCGACGCGGCCCGCGAGGACGAGCGCCGGGTGCTCGATCTCGTCGGCGACGACCCGGTGGCCCGGGTCCGGGCCTCGGCCGCCCTCGCCGCGGTGGGCCGGGCGCCGGAGCCGGGCACGACGGCCGTCGTCGTCGTGGTGCCCGGGGCGGACGGGCACCACGAGCACGCCGGGATCGCCCTGCGCACGGCCCTGTCCGGGCGCCGCCGCGACGGGACCGACGGGTGGCTCACCGCCGTCGCCGGCGGCACCGCGGTCCTGCTCGCCGCGCCGCAGGCGCCCGGCTCCGAAGAGCTTCCCGCGCGGGTGCGCCGGGTCGTCGACCGCGTCGGCGAGCTGGCTCACGGCCGCTTCCGCTGCGTCGCCGGGATCGGCGACCCGGTTCCCGCACCGGAGCTGCTGGCCGGGTCGGTGACGCGGGCCCGGACCGCGTGCACGGCCGCCGAGCTCGGGCTCCGGCCCCCGGTCGCCCGGTGGGCCGGGCTCGGGGCGCTCGGCCCGCTGCTCGCTCTCCCCCCGGCCCTGCTGACCGACGACGTGGTCCCCGACGAGGTGCGCCGGCTGCGTGCCGCCGACCCCGACGGACGGCTGGTGGCCACCGTCCGCGCCTACCTCGACGAGGCGGGCAACGGCCCGGCCGCGGCCGCCCGCCTGCACATCCACCGCACCTCGCTCTACTACCGGCTCGACCGGGTCACCCGGCTCACCGGTCTCGACGTCTCCGACGGCGCGACCCGGCTGGCGCTGCACCTGGGGCTGGTCGCGCTCGACGTCGTCGCGGCCCGGCACCCGGCACCCGGCCGGGAGCTTCGACAGACGGAGCACGGACCGGCCTGATCCCTCGACCACCGGCGGTGGTGACCGGCGCCACTGCGGCCCAGACTCCTCCGCGGACCCGAGGAGGACACCGATGCCCACCTTCACCACCGCCGACGGTGTGACGCTCGACTACCGCGACTCCGGCGGGGAGGGCGTCCCGCTGGTGATGCTGCACGGCTGGGGCCAGACCCAGGCGATGTTCGCCCACCAGCTCACCGGCCTCGGCGCGCGGCGCCGCGTGGTCACCTACGACCAGCGCGGGCACGGCGTCTCGGACAAGCCGCACCACGGCTACCGCATCGCCCGGCTCGCGCAGGACCTCGTCGAGCTGCTCGACCACCTCGGTCTCGACCGTGCCGACCTGCTCGGCTGGTCCATGGGCGCCTCGGTGCTGTGGAGCCACATCGACACCCACGGCACGGGCCGGATCGGCCGGCTGGTGCTGGTCGACCAGCCCGCGGCCGTCGCCGCGGTGCCGTGGATGCCGGCGCAGGAGCAGGCCGGTTCGGGCGCCATCTTCGACGTCGGCGGCCTGCTGGACCTCGCCGGCAGCCTCGCCGGCCCCGACGGGGACACGGTGCGGGAGGCGTTCGTCCGCTCGATGTTCTCCGGCACCCCCGCCGACGACGTCTGGTCCCTGGTCGCCCGGGAGATCACCCACACCCCCGCCCACGCCGGGGTACCGCTGCTGTTCGACCACTGCGCACAGGACTGGCGCGACGTGCTCCCCCGGATCGACGTCCCGACGCTGGTCCTGGGGTGCGAGGGCAGCCACGTGAGCCCGGAGTCGCAGCGTTGGATCGCCGACCGTGTCCCCGGCGCGACGCTGCACGTGTTCGGGTCCGACGAGGCGAACTCGCACTTCGTGTTCCTGGAGAACCCGGCCGCGTTCGACGCGGTGGTGGAGAAGTTCCTCGGCTGAGCGCACTCAGGGCACGGGGTCTCCCCCGCCGTGCGCCCGGGCGATGCCGTGGGCCGCGGCGCGCAGGGCGGGGACGAGCGTGCGCGCCCGGCCGTCGTGCGGCTGCACCGTCGACAGTGCCGCGACGACGGCCGCGTCCCGGCCACGTACCGGGACCGCGACACCGGTCGCGTCGGGGTGCACGTGGCCCTCGGTGACGACGTGGCCGTCGCGCCGGACGCGGGCGAGCAGGACCCGCAGCCGGTCCGGGTCGGTCACCGTGGCGGGGGTCCGTCGTTCCAGGGGCGCCGCGAGCACGCGTTCCTGCTGCTCGGGCGGCGCGTGGGCGAGCAGCACCAGCCCCGACGACGAGACGTGCAGCGGCAGCCGCCCGGCGATCCGGGTCAGGTTGACCACCGCCCCGGGCGCGGAGAGCCGCTCCAGGAAGATGACCTCGTCGCCGTCGAGGACACCCAGCTGCACGTGGTGCCCGACGACGGCGTGCAGGTCCCCGAGGAACGGCAGCGCCGCGGCCCGCAGGGTCAGCGTCGGCGACGCCCGCTGCCCCAGTTCCCACAGCCGCATCCCGATCCGCAGCCGCCCGGAGCCGGTGCGGGTGAGCAGCCCCTGCTCGACGAGCTGCCCGACCAGCCGCGACGCGGTCGCGACGTGCAGCCCCGAGGCGCGGGCGATCTCGGCGACGCCCAGCTCGGCCCGCCCGGGCTCGAACACCGACAGGATCCGCACCGCCCGGGCCAGCACCGGTTCGCCCGCGACCACGGGTCGAGTCTGCCCCAGGGTGCGTCCCCGGTCACGCGGCCCGGTGGTGATCACCTGCCCGTGACGCCGCGACGGGCGGGCCGGCCCGGGCCCGTCGTCGCGGGTGCCCCGCACGGACCGTCGGAGGAGACCGCCCCGCGGCTCAGCCCTGCGGGACGCGGAGGCCGGACATCCCGCCGTCGACCGCCAGGACGGCGCCGGTGAGGGAGCGCTGGTGCGGGTCGGCGAGATGGAGGATCGATCGTGCGACCTCCTCCATCCCCACGAGGCCCCCGGTCGGCTGGCGGCTGCGTAACGCCGCGAGCTCGGTGCCGGGGTCGGCGGCGGCATCGAGCAGCCTGCCGATCCACGGGGTGTCCACGGTGCCGGGGCACACACAGTTGACGCGGATGCCGTCGCGGACGTGGTCGGCGGCCATGGCCCGCGTCAGGGACAGCACGGCCCCCTTGCTCGCCGAGTACAACGCCCGGTCGGGCAGTCCGGCGGTGGCCACGATGGAGCCGACGTTCACCACCGAGGCCGAGCCCGCGCGACGCAGTGCGGGTAGTGCGGCCCTGGTGGTGCGCACCAGCCCGAGCAGGTTCACGTCGAGCACCCGGCGCCACTCGTCGAGGTCGTTGGCCTCGACGGTGCCGGCCGCGCCGACACCGGCGTTGTTGACCAGGATGTCGATCCGGCCGAACGCCGTCACGACCTCGTCGACGGCCGCGGTGACGGAGTCGTCGTCGGTGACGTCGGCGCGCACGCCGAGCAGCGGGCTCGGCACACCGCCCGGGTCGAGGTCGAGCACGGCGACCCGGGCGCCGCGCGCCGCGAACAGGGCCGCCGTGGCCGCGCCGATGCCGGAGGCCCCGCCGGTCACGACGGCGGTCAGCCCGGCGAAGTCCGCGCGGGGGTCGGTGGTGTCGGTCATGGCAGGGTCTGTCCTCCGTCGACGTGCCAGGACTGCCCGGTGACGAACCGGCTGGTGTCCGAGGCGAGCACCAGGGCCAGGTCGGCGACGTCCTGCGGGGTGGTGAGGCGTCCCATCGGGATGCCGGTGCGGTACTTCGCGGGGTCACCGTGGATCTGGCGCTCCGGGCCGACGCCGAGCTCGCGCCACTGGGCGCGTTGCAGCTCGGTGTCGCAGGAGCCGGGGCACAGCGTGTTGACCCGGATGTGCTCGCCGGCGAGCTCGAGCGCCAGGCAGCGGGCCATCATGTCCGTGGCCGCCTTGGACGCGCAGTAGGCGCCCAGGTCCATCCGCGGGGTCCGGGCGCAGTTGGAGGTGACCACGACGATCGAGCCGGGCCCGCCGCGGGCCCGCATGTGTCCCGCCGCCGCGCGCACCGACAGGAACGCCGCCCGGGTGTTGACGGCGAACTGGGCGTCCCAGTCCTCGACGGCGGAGGTGACCAGGTCACCGGCCCGCAGGATGCCGGCGTTGTTGACGAACACCTGGGGTGCCCCGAGCCGCTCGACGACCTCGGCGAACGCCCGGTCGACGGCGTCGGCGTCGGTGAGGTCGGCCGACACCGGGACGCCGCCGAGCTTCTCGGCGACCAGCCGCGCGCCGTCGGCGTCCTTGTCGATCACCGCCACCCGGGCCCCGGCGTCGGCCAGCGCCGTGGCGATGGCCCGGCCGATGCCGCGGGCCGCGCCGGTGACGGCGGCGGTGCGACCGGTGAGATCGAGTGCGGTCACGACGCGACCTCCGCGGTGGTGTGGTCGGCGTAGCGGGCCCGCATGGTGAGCAGGGACGCCAGGCTGATCAGGGCGGTGGCGACGAGGAGCGCGGCCATCGGCCAGGACGCCTGGTCGTAGCCGACCAGCAGTGCGCTGGCCACGAGCGGGACCAGCCCACCGAGCATGCCGCCGATCTGGTAGCCCAGGGAGGCACCCGAGTAGCGCAGCGCGGGCGGGAACATCTCCGAGTACAGCGCCGCCTGCGGCCCGTACATCAACGGGTGCCCGATGCCCATGATCACGATGACACCGAGGAACAGCAGCGGCGTCGACATCGTCTCGATCAGCCAGAACAGCGGGAACGCGAACACGGCCACCAGGATCGTCCCGGCCGCGAACACCGGTCGTCGGCCGACCCGGTCGGACAGCGCGCCGAACAGCGGGACGGTGCCGCACATGATCACGGCGGCGACCAGGACGGCGGCGAGGAACGTGCCGCGCGGGATGCCCAGGTGCGACGTGGCCCAGGACAGCCCGAGCACGGTGACCAGGTAGAAGACCGTGTTGATCACGATGAACGCGCCGGCGGCGCCGAGCACACTGCCCGGGTGCCGGGCCAGTGCGTCGCGCACGGGCAGGCGGGCGGTCTCCCCGGCCGACTGCATCTGTGCGAACACCGGGGACTCCATCAGCCGCAGCCGGACGACGAGCCCGACGACGATGAGCAGCGCGCTGGCCAGGAACGGCACCCGCCAGCCCCAGGACAGGAAGTCCTCGTCGGGCAGGCTGCTCACCGCGGAGAACGCCGCGGTGGACAGCACGAGCCCGAGCGGGCTGCCGACCTGCGGCCACGACCCGTACCAGCCGGCCCTGCCGGGCGGCGCGTGCTCGACGGCCATCAGCACCGCACCGCCCCATTCGCCGCCGACGGCGACGCCCTGCAGGAACCGGAGCGCCACGATGAGGACCGGGGCCAGGATGCCGATCTCGGCGAAGCCGGGGACCAGCCCCATCGCCAGGGTGCCGAGGCCCATCGCGAGCAGCGAGACCACCAGCATCTTCTTGCGGCCGACCCGGTCGCCGAAGTGGCCGAACACGATGCCGCCGAGCGGGCGGGCGGCGAAGCCCACCGCGTAGGTGGACAGCGAGGCGAGCAGGCCCGCACCCGGGGAGAACTCGGGGAAGAACAGCTTCGGGAACACCAGCGCTGCGGCGGTGCCGTAGATGTAGAAGTCGTACCACTCGACGGTGGTGCCGATCAGGCTGGCGAAGGCGACCTTGCTGCTCTGCCGCCGGTTGCCCGGTGGTGCGTGTACTGCGCTCACTGACGGCTCTGTCATGGCACGGGACCTCTTGTCGATGTCAGGGGGTGGGGGCGGATCGGGCGCTGGGAGCCAGGGCGGCGTCGAAGGCGCTGGTGATGGCCTCGCGGGCCTTGCCGGCCCGGGCGGCGTCGCCGACGACGAGCACCGTGCTCCCCGGGTCGACGGGCAGTCGGCGGGCCAGTTCGGCGCCGCGTCCGGTGCGGAGCCGGTAGTAGAGCGCGTCCCGGATCCGCGGGGAGGCGAACAGGCGGGCGGCTGCCCGCGAGCGGGCGGCACGGGTGCGCAGCAGGCGGGGGACGACGGCGCCGAGGCCGAACCGGTAGTGCGCGCCGGTGGCCACGACCACCAGGTCGGCGCCGCGCAGGTCGTCACCGGTGGCTTCGGAGCCGTAGCGGAACCGGACGCCGCCGAGCCGGCAGGTCCGTTCCAGCTCGTCGACGTAGGCGGTGAACGTCGGTTCGGCCGCGGCGACGTCGTTGAACCGGGGTGCGAGCCCGGTGAGCCGGAACGCCCCGCCGGCGCGTTCCGCCCTGTCGATCACCATGACGTCGTTGCCCTCGGCGACCTGGGAGGCGTAGGTCAGCCCGGCCGGTCCGGCGCCGAGCACCACGATCCGGCGGCCTCCCGGCGCGCTCGTGCCGGCGTAGACCTCCTCCCGGCCGGTCGCCGGGTTGACCACACAGGACAGCTGCGCGCCGGAGCGCATGTTCGTGATGCAGTGGTTGCAGGCCAGGCAACGCCGGACCGGGACTCCGGCCTGTGCCTTGGCCACCCAGTGCGGGTCCGCGATCAGTGGGCGGCCCAGGGCCACGATGTCGAGCTTGCCGTCGGCCACGGCGCCGGCGGCGACCTCGGGGTCGCCGAGCCGCCCGACCCCGATCACCGGGACGTCCACCAGCTGCTTCATCCGTGCCGCGTACTCGACGAACGTCGCCGCGGGGTACGCCATCGGCGGGATCATCCGCTCGGCGGCCGGCAGGGAGCGGTAGTGCCCGGCGGTCACGCTGACCGCGTCGGCGCCGTCCCGCTCCGCCCACCGGCCGACCTGCATGCCCTCGTCGGCGGTGAGCCCGCCCGGGAAGAAGTCCTCCACCCCGATCCGGAAGATCACCGGCAGGCCGGGGACCTCGGACTTGATGCGGCGCAGGATCTCCAGCCCGAAGCGTGCGCGGTTCTCCAGCGACCCGCCGTAGGCGTCGGAGCGGGTGTTCTCCAGCGGGGACAGGAACTGCGAGATCAGGTAGCCGTGCGCGCCGTGCAGCTCGACCATGTCGAACCCGGCCCGCTGCGCGCGGGCCGCCGCGGCCACGTAGGCGTCGACCGTCTCGCGCATCCGGGCAGCCGACATGGCCTCGGGGACGGCGAGCTCGGCCTCGATCTCGAAGACCGGGGTGGGCACCGCCGACGGCGCCACGGGCGTGGTGCCGGAGACGACGGACCGCGCCCGGCTGCCGCCGTGCCCGAGCTGGATCGACGCCCGCGCCCCGGCCTCGTGGAGCGTGTCCACCAGCCGGCGCAGGCCGGGCAGGAACTCGTCGTCGTAGATGCCCAGCTCGCGGAAGCGGTGCTTGCCGGCGATCTCGGGTGAGGCCATCTCGACGGTGACCAGACCGACGCCGCCTTCCGCGCGGGCCCGGTAGTAGGCGAGCGTCGCGTCGGTGACGTGCCCGGCGTCGTCGGCGAGGCGGGTGGTCATCGAGGGCAGCAGCGTGCGGTTGCGGAGCCGCACGCCCCCGATCTCGATCGGGTCGAACAGGCCGGGGACCTCAGCCACGGGGCAGCTCCGCCCGCTCGACGGCCGCCCGCAGCGTGGCCCGCTCGGTGTCGGACACCGGCTGCAGGGGTGGGCGGACGTGCGCGGCGTCGATCCGGCCCAGCTGCGCCAGCGCCACCTTCATCCGGTTGTGCCCGTCCAGGAACGGATCCGCGTAGCAGGCCTCGGCGAAGGGCTGGATGCGGTCCCAGACCCGGCGTGCCTCACCCAGGTCCTGCTTCTCCACCGCGCAGAACAGCTCCACCTGCAGGTCCACGACGACGCTGCCGTGCCCGGAGAGGATCCCGTCGGCGCCGAGCACCAGGGAGGCGAGCAGTGAGCGGCTGAAGCTGGACAGCAGCGACACCGGCCGGTCCAGCGCCCGCAGCGCCCGCAGGTTGCGCTCGTAGGCGACGATGTCGTTCGACCACTCCTTCACCGCGACGACGCTGTCGATCTCGGAACAGATCCGGACCAGCGTGTCGGTGTCCAGCCGGAGTCCCGACGTCGCCGGGTAGACGAACGCGATCATCGGGAGCGACGTGGCATCGGCGATCGTGGCGTAGTGGCCCACCGCCATCTCCGGGCGCAGCTGGGCGCCGCCCTCGAACACGACCGTGGGGAACACGAGCAGGCCGTCGGCGCCGGCGGCTTCGGCGTCCGCGGCGATCCGCGCGGCCTTGGCCGAGCCGTCCTGGTAGACCCCGGAGATGACCGGGACCCGCCCGGCGACCTCGTCGAGGACGATGTCGAGCTGGCGGCGCTGCTCGTCCGCGGTCAGCGTGGCCACCTCGGAGGCGTGCGCGTTGGTCGTGATGCCCGCGACGCCCTCGACGTCGAGCAGCGCACGCAGGTGGCGACGGAGGTTGGTCTCGTCGATCTGCAGGTCCTCGGTGAACGGGAGCAGATGCGCCGGGATCACCCCGTGGAAGGAGACCATCGTCGGTCCCGTCCTCTCTTCGTCGGCTCGGCTTCTCCTCGTCGGATCAGCGCGCTGGCACCGACGCTAGGCCGGTCGACCATGCGGGATGAAATGCCGTTTCAGCACTGCTTATGCTTCGGACGCATGACAGAGATTCCGGCGGAGCACGGAGTGGAGTTCCGGCATCTCCGCGCCTTCGTGGCCGTGGCCCGGGAGCGGAACTTCACCCGCGCCGCGCACCATCTCCGGATCACCCAGCCTGCTCTGAGCCGCACCGTCGCCTCGCTGGAACGACTGCTCGGCACCACACTCCTGGCACGGAACCGCCGGACGGTGCAGTTGACCGCCGCCGGTCAGCAGGTCCTGCCACACGTGCACCGGGTGCTGGCGGCACTCGACGAGGCGGTCGGCGCCGCGACCGGCGCACCTCCCACCCTGCGGGTCGGCTTCACCTGGGGCTCCACGGCCGAGTACACCGCGCCGATCGTGCGCGACTTCGAACGTGCCCACCCGGACGTGACGGTGGAGATCCGGCGTTACGACGACACCGTGGCCGGTCTGGCGGACGGGCGTACGCACGTGGGGTTCCTGCCGGGTGACCCCGGTGACCCCCGGTTCGGGACGCTGGTGCTCGCCGACGAGCCCCGCGTCGTGGCCCTGCCGGCGGACCACCGGCTGGTGGACGGCGGAACCGTGGTGCTGGACGACCTCGCCGACGAGGCGATCGTGATCAACGTGGTCTCGGGCACGACCACGCTCGATCTCTGGGAGCCGGCCCGGCGCCCGGACACCGTCGTACGGGTGCGGAACGTCGACGAATGGATGGAGGCGATCGCGGCCGGGCGAGGCGTCGGGCTCACACCCGCGTCCACCGGACGGCTCTACACCCACCCGCAGATCCGCTACCGGCTCGTCGCCGACTCGCCACGGGTACCGATCACGCTGGCCTGGCCCCGGTTGGCCGCGCACCCACTGGTCGCGGACTTCGTCGCCAGCGCCGAGCGCCTACGACACCTGTCCGGTCCCACCACCTAGGCCGGTGTGACCCGCAGCGGCATCGACGCCCAGGCGCGCATGGTGTTGTTCGGCCGCCGGCGCGGCGGTCCGGCGGGGGTGATCGTCGCGACCCGCGCGGCGAGCGCGGTCAGCACCGCCTCGGCCTCCAGCCGGGCGACGTGCTGGCCGACGCACTGGTGCAGACCCATCCCGAACCCGACGTGGCCCGACGGGTCGCGGTCCAGGTCGAAGGTGCCTGCGCCGGGGCCCCAGTGCCGGGGGTCCCGGTTCGCCGAGCCGAGGAACATCAGCACCTTGCGCCCGGCCGGGATCCGCACGCCGGCGAGCTGGGTGTCGGTCGCCGTCGTGCGGAAGAAGGTCTGTACCGGTGACTCCCAGCGGACCGCCTCGTCGAACGCGACCCGGGCGAGCCCGGGGTCGGCGCGCAGCCGCGCCCACTGCTCCGGGTGCCGGGCGACGGCGTGCAGCACCGCCGCGAGCCCGGTGACGGTGGTGTCGACCCCGGCCGACAGGAGCGACCGCACGACCAGCGGAGCCTGCTCGGCGGTGATGTCGCCGCGGTCGGCGGCGGCCCAGATGTCGGCGCCGAAACCCTCCCCGGCCAGGGCCTCGCGGGCGCACTGGGCGTTCACCCAGGCCGAGAGCTCCCCGAGCCGCGGAAGCTTCTCCTCCAGCAGCGCGTTGCGCGGGCCGAAGGCGTTGAACAGCAGGTCGCCGTAGGGCAGCAGGTTCTCCCGTCCCTGCTCGGGCAGCCCGACGGCGTCGGGGAACACGCGCAGCGGGAACGCCTCGGCGAGGGCGGGGACGGCGTCGAACTCGTACCCGCCGGCCAGCACCTCGTCGACGAGGGTCTCGGCGTCGGCCGCCCAGCGCTCCCGCAGCACGCGCAGCGCCCGGGGGCCGAGGACCTTCCCGAGCACGCGGCGAGGCGCGTCGTGGTGCGGCGGGTCGGCCTCCAGCAGCAGCGACGGCGGCCGCCACGGTGTCTCGGTGTGGAAGTTCAGCATCCCGACGCCGGCCCCGGAACGGAAGGACTGCCAGTCGACGAGTGCGGCCCGGACATCGGTGTAGCGGCCGAGGGCGAGCACGTCGTAGCGGGTGAGCCGGACCAGCGGGCCCGCGGCGCGGAGCTCCTCGTGGAACGCGAGCGGGTCGGTGAGGACCTCGGGGGCGAACGGGTCGACGTCGGTGGTGGGCAGGTGGTCGAGCGCGGCCGTCATGGGCGTCGCCTTCCGGTCGGGTCGGGTCGGGGTACGGCTCAGAGGTCGAGGACCAGGCGCGGGCCGACCGAGCGCGAGACGCAGACGAGCATGCAGTCGGCGGCGGCGCGCTCGTCGTCGTCGAGGACGGAGTCGCGGTGGTCCGGCTCGCCCGCCAGCACGGTCGTCTCGCAGGTCCCGCAGGTGCCCTGCCGGCAGGAGGACAGGACGTCGACGCCGGCGTCGGCGACCGCGTCGAGCACGCTGCGCCCGGGCGGCACGGTCACCTCGGTACCGCGGCGGGCGAGGTGGACCGCGAAGGCGGTGTCGCGGACCGGGCCGGTCGCGCGCGGCACGAAGCGCTCGGTCCGCACCGTGTGCGACGGCCACCCGGCCGCGGTCTCGGCCAGCGCCGCGAGCAGCGGGGCGGGACCGCAGCCGTACACCCGGGTGCCCGGGGTGGGCCGCCCCAGGAAGCCGGGGAGGTCGAGCAGTCCCTCCTCGTCCTGCGGGACGATCCGGACCCGGTCCCCGTGGACCGCGAGCTCGCGGGTGAACGCCATCGACGCGCGGGTACGGCCGCCGTAGAGCAGCGCCCAGTCCGCGCCGACCAGGTCCGCCGTGGTGATCATCGGCAGGATCGGGGTGATCCCGATGCCGCCCGCGACGAACAGGTAGCGCGGGGCCGGGACCAGCGGGAAGTTGTTGCGCGGCCCGCCGAGCCCGATCTCGTCCCCGACCGCGAGGCGGTCGTGGACCCAGGCCGAGCCGCCGCGTCCGGCGGGCTCGCGCAGCACGGCGACCCGGTAGCGGTGGGCGTCCCACCGGTCCCCGCACAGCGAGTACTGACGGGTGTGCCCGCCGGGCAGCACGAGGTCGACGTGCGCGCCGGGGGTCCAGTCCGGCAGCCGCCCGCCGTCGGCGGCGACCAGCTCCAGCGACAGCACGCCGTCGGACTCCCGGTGGCGGCCCGCCACCCGGACCGTGCGGTTCTCGGCACCGGTCACCGTCGCTCCCCTCGTCGTCGAGGAGCCGAGCATCCGTCGCGCGGCCACCGCCCGGGAAGGCGACTCTCGCTCAGTGAGAGACCGGGTTCAGACGGTTCCCGCGAGACTCCGCCCGGCGGCCCGGCCGGAGAAGATGCAGCCACCGAGGAACGTGCCCTCCAGCGCGTTGTAGCCGTGCACCCCGCCCCCGCCGAACCCGGCGGCCTCCCCCGCCGCGTAGAGCCCGGGGATCGGTTCGCCGTGGGCGTCGAGGGCACGGGAGTCGAGGTCGGTCTGGATCCCGCCGAGGGTCTTGCGGGTCAGCACGTGCAGCTTCACCCCGATCAGCGGACCGGCGGCGGGGTCGAGGATCCGGTGCGGCGCCGCGACCCGCCCGATCCGGTCACCGAGCGAGCGGCGGGCGTTGTGGATGCCCTGGACCTGGGCGTCCTTGCTGTAGGGGTGGGCCAGCTGCCGGTCGCGGGCCTCGATCTGGCCGCGGATCAGGGCCGGGTCGAGGGGCGGGGCGTCGGTGAGGGCGTTCATCCCCGCGACGAGCTCGTCGAGGGTGTCGGCGACGACGAAGTCCTCCCCGTGGGTCGTGAAGGCCTCGACCGGGCCGGGCGCACCCCGGCTGAGCAGCCGTTCGCGGAGGAAGGCGCTGCGGCGCCCGGAGGTGATGTCGGGGTTCTGCTCGGAGCCCGACAGCGCGAACTCCTTCTCGACGATCTTCTGGGTGAGCACGAACCACGAGTGGTCGTAGGGCGCGATGTCCGGGGTGGTGCGCAGGTGGCGCAGGGTGCCGAGGGTGTCGTAGCCGGGCAGGTACGGCGCGGGCAGCCGCCGCCCCAGCGCGTCGAACCACATCGACGACGGCCCGGGCAGGATGCGGATGGCGTGGCCGGGCCAGACCGGGTCCCAGTTCACGACGCCCTCGGTGTAGTGCCACATGCGGTCGCGGTTGACCAGCCGCACGCCCGCGTCGGCGGCGATGTCGAGCATCCGCCCGTCCACGTAGGCGGGCACCCCGGTGATCATCGACGACGGCGGGGTGCCCATCCGCTCGGGCCAGTACCGGCGGACCATCTCGTGGTTCGCGCCGATCCCGCCGGTGGCCAGGACGACCGCGGGCGCGGAGAGGGTGAACTCCCCGGTCACGTCGCGGTTGCTGGGGGCGCCGCGCGGCGAGTCGTCCGGGGCGAGGACGGCGCCGCGGACGCCGGTGACGGCGCCGTCGGTGCGGACCAGCCCGTCGACACGGTGCCGGTGGTGGAAGGTCACCAGCCCGGCCTCGGCGGCGCGCAGGGCGGAGTCGACGAACGGTCCGACGACGCCCGTGCCGGTCCCCCAGCTGACGTGGAAGCGGGGCACGGAGTTGCCGTGGCCGGTGGCGGTGAGGTCGCCGCGCTCGGCCCAGCCGACCGTGGGGAGGAAGGAGATGCCCAGCTCGGTGAGGTAGGAGCGCTTCTCCCCCGCGGCGAACTCGACGTAGGCGCGGGCCCAGCGCGCGGCGTGGGTGTCCTCGTCGTCGAGGCGGTCGAACCCGGCGCTGCCCTGCCAGTCGCTCCAGGCCAGCTCGACCGAGTCGTGCACCCGCATGCGGCGCTGCTCGGGGCTGTCGACGAGGAAGATGCCGCCGAAGGACCACCACGCCTGCCCGCCCAGGTCGACCGGCCCCTCCTGGTCGACGACGGCGACCCGGCGGCCCCGCCGGGTCAGCTCGTGGGTGGCGACCAGACCGGCCAGCCCGGCCCCGACGACGATCACGTCCGCGTCCATGCCACTCCCGTTCGTCGCCGGCCTACCGCACCCCGGCAGGGGCGGCCGGTGTGCACAGACGTATCAGATCCGGACCCGGGAACGGGTGACGGGCGGGTCGCGGCGCCCGTGCGCCGCGACCCGCCCGCCGGGACCCCGGGTCAGCGCACGACGGTCGTGGTCACCCGTGCGGCGTTGTTCGCGAGCTTCGGGTCACGGACCTGCGACGGGGCGACGCCCGCCTCGAGGGTCCGCGCCCCGGCCGCCGTGCGGTCCACGGTCACGGTGACCGTGAAGGTCCGCTCGGTGCCCGCGGCGATGCTCGGGACCAGGTAGGCGACGCTGCGGCCGCCGCTGACGATCCCGCCCGGGGCCGCGGTGGCCCGCAGGCCGGTCGGGAGGGTGACGGCACCGGCCACCCGGGTCGCGGCGGCCGGGCCCGCGTTGCGGATGGTCACGGTGACGGGGACGGTGGTGCCCGCCTTCGTCGTGTTCGGCACGCCGAGCACGATCGAGAGGTCGGCCTCCCGCGGGATCACCGGCGCGGGGGTCACGGTGAGGGCGAAGGTGGTGCTCAGTGTGCCGGCGGTGGCGGTGACCGTCACCGGGCCCGCGGTGTCACCGGCCGACAGCGCCGGGCTGGTGGCGACGCCGTCGGCGCCGGTGGTGGCGGTGGCGGTGGCCCCGCCGGGAAAGGCGGCACTGCCGCCGGTCACCGTGAAGGTGACGTCCTGGCCCGCCACCGGGGCGTTGCCCGCTCCGGTGAGGGTGGCCGACAGCGGCTGGGCGAAGGCGGTGCGGACCTGGGCGCTCTGCCCGTTGCCGCCGGTCGCGGCGAGCGCGGTCGGGACGACCGGGTTGTCGAAGTCGACCGTGGTGCCGTTGATCCGCAGGTTGTCGACGCCCGAGCGCAGCCCCGGGTTGCCGCTGCCCTGGTTGACCGCGATCCCGCCGACGACGACGGCGTCGGGCAGCGCGGCCTTCACCGCGGCGAAGTCGGCGGTGTAGCTGTCGAAGCCGTACTTGTTGGGCACACCGGTGACGGGGTCCGTCCCACTGGCCCACCACCCGCCGCCGGTGCTCGACGCCGGCCACGTCTGCCAGGTCCCGTCCTGCAGCGGTGTGGTCGCGGTGTAGACGGGCTCGAACACCAGCGTGGTGAACGTGGAGCCTGCCTTGTTCGGGTTGACCGGGATGTTGAGCGCGGGGACCTGCCGCGAGTCGTTGCCCTGCTCGACGAGGGTCTGGTACTCGAGGTCGGTGATCTCCGAGAGCTTGCGCCCGTTGAAGGCCTGGGCGTACACGGTGACCTTGTCACCGCCGCCGGGGGTGTCCAGGCGCAGGTAGCCGCGTCCGGTGCGGGCCCGGGCGTCGTCGACGACGGCGGCGGTGCCGGCGCCCCGGACGGCCGTGCAGTAGCCGGTCGGGCTCACCGTCGCGCCACACGCCGGGATCTGGTCGTTGCCGACCCGGACGCCGTCGGCGGCGGCGGCGGTCCCGGCGACGAGCGGGACGAACCCGACCGCCGCCACCAGCGCGGCCGCCAGCAGGCGTCGTCCGCCCACCCGTGCTCCGTGCTCCCCGACCCGACGCGCCATGACTGCCTCCACCGCTCCGCCCGTCCCCGGGCCGTCGTCGCCGGGGCCTCGGCGCTCCCGACGGCCCGTGTGTCGTGGCGGCGGTCGCGGTCGCTACACGGCCTCATCAGAGCTGATGAGCCACTCGGCGCATCAGCAGGTGGGCCGGTCGGGGCACGGTCGGCTCCCCCCGTCGACGCAGCGGCGACACGCGGGCGGACACGCCGGACCGGTCGTCGGACACCGGCCACCGGTCCGCCCGCGGGCGGGGCCACCACCCGACCGGACCGGGATTCACAGCGCGTCCACAGCGGTCCGGCCGACGGAGCACAGGAGTGCCCTCTACCGTTGATCCGGTCAGCGGGACGAGCGGGGGAGGTGGACATGCGGACCGACACCCGGCCCGGCCACGGCCCCTCCCTCCCGCGGTGGCGCGTCCCCGGGCTGCTCGGCGCCGCGCTCGCGGCGTCCGTCGGCGTCGCGCTCGCGGTTCCGTCGTGGACGCCCACGACACCACCGCAGGTGGCGACCGCCGCGGCGGCCACTGCGGCCGCTGCGGCCGGCACCGGTGCCGTCCCGGCCGGCCCGGCCACGGTCGTCCCCGTCGCGACAGGACCGTCCGTCCCGGCGGTCACGGCCCCGGACGGCACCCCGGTCGCGCGGCCCGCGACCGGCGCCCTGTTCGACGGGCCGGCGGAGGACCCCGGTGACCACTTCTGCTCCGCCTCGGTGGTCGAGTCCGCCACCGGCGACCTCGTCGTCACCGCCGCGCACTGCGTGGCCGACGGCGACGGCACCCCGGCCCGGACGGGCATGAGCTTCGCCCCCGGCTACGACGACGGCACCGCCCCCTTCGGCTACTGGACCGTCACCGCCGCCGCGGTCCCCCCGGGCTGGCTGGAGAGCGGCGACCCCGACTCCGACGTCGCGTTCCTGACGGTCTCCCGGCCGGACGCCCCGCCGATCCAGCAGGTCACCGGCGCCTACCGGCTCGCCTTCGGCGCATCCGGCACCGGCGACGACGACACCCCGGTGACCGCGGTCGGCTACAACGACGGCGACGAGGACGCGACGACGGTGTCCGGCACCGCCGGGACGCTCGACGAGGACCAGTGGCAGCTCGACCAGCCCGGCCTCGACCAGGGTTCCAGCGGCGGCCCGTGGCTGACCGGCCCGGACGACTCCGAGATCCTGGCCGTCACCGGTGGCTACCAGCAGGGCGGGGACTCCCCCGACGTCTCCTACGGCGCCGACCTCGGCCCGGCCGTGCAGTCGGCGTACCGCTCGGCCGGGGGCACCGACTGAGCCGGCTCGTCGCCTGGTGGGACCGCCACCAGGTCGCGCTGTACCTGGCCGCGATCCTCGCCGGGGCGCTCCTCGGTCTCCTCGCGCCGCGGGTCGCGCCCGCGCTCGCCGCGTCGGTCACCCCGCTGCTCGCGCTGCTGCTGTTCGCGACGTTCCTCGCGGTCCCGCTCGCCGACCTCGCGCGGGCCCTGACCGGTACCCGTTTCCCGGTGGTCGTGCTGGTGGCGAACGCCGTGGTGGTCCCGCCGGTCGCGATCGGGCTGTCGCGATGGGTCGCCGACGACCGCGGCCTGCTCGTGGGCGTCCTGCTCGTGCTGCTGACGCCGTGCATCGACTACGTCGTCGTGTTCACCGGGCTCGCCGGTGGCGCCCGCGCGCAGATGCTCGCCGCGACACCGCTGCTGATGGTCGCGCAGATGCTCCTGCTGCCTGGCTACCTGTGGCTCGCGGCCGGACCGGAGGTCCTCGCCGTGGTCGAGGCCGGGCCGTTCCTGCACGCGTTCCTCGTACTGGTCCTGGCCCCGCTGGCCGCGGCGGCCCTGGTCCAGGGCCTGCGACGACGGCGCCCGGCCGGCCGCGCAGTCCGTGTCGAGGGCGCCGTCGCCGGGACGATGGTGCCGCTGATGGCGGCGACCCTGGCCGCGGTCGTGGGCTCGCAGACCGCCGCCGTCGGGGCGCAGGCGCTCACCCTGGTGCGGCTGGTGCCGCTCTACCTGGCGTTCGTCGTCGCGGCCGTGGTGATCGGTCTGCTCACCGCCCGGGTGGCCCGCCTGGACGTGCCGGCCACCCGGGCGGTGGTGTTCTCGGTGACGACCCGCAACTCGCTGGTCGTCCTGCCGCTCGCGCTGGCGCTGCCCGGCGCGCTCGCCCTCGCCCCGCTCGCCGTCGTCACCCAGACCCTGGTCGAGCTCGTCGCCCTGGTCGTGCTGGTACGGCTGGTGCCGGTGCTCGTCCCCGCCCGGTGAGCGGTCGGCCCGGTCACCGGGCCGGGCCGCGCCCCGCCCAGCTCCAGGCGTACGACGGGTCCTCGCAGGCCCGTCCGCCCTCACCGAGGGCCAGCGGCCGGAACGTGTCGACCATGACCGCGAGCTCGTCGAAGGACTCCGCGCCGAGCGCCCGCTCGACGGCGCCGGGCTGCGGGCCGTGGCTGTGCCCGCCCGGGTGCAGCGAGATCGATCCCTGCCCGATCCCGGAGCCCTTGCGGGCCTCGTAGTCGCCGCCGCAGTAGAACATGACCTCGTCGGAGTCCACATTGGCGTGGTAGTAGGGCACCGGTACGGCGAGCGGGTGGTAGTCGACCTTGCGCGGCACGAAGTTGCAGATCACGAAGCCGGAGCCCTCGAAGACCTGGTGCACCGGCGGTGGCTGGTGCACGCGGCCGGTGATCGGCTCGAAGTCGGCGACGTTGAACGTGTACGGGTACAGGCAGCCGTCCCAGCCGACGACGTCGAACGGGTGGGTGGGCACCACGTAGCGGGTGCCGGTGATCCCGTCGGGCCCGCCGCGGTGCTTCACCAGCACCTCGACGTCGTTCTGCTCGACGAGCAGCGGCGCCCCCGGTCCGTGCAGGTCGCGCTCGCAGTACGGGGCGTGCTCGAGCAGCTGGCCGTAGCGCGACAGGTACCGCTTGGGCGGGGCGATGTGCGACGACGCCTCGATGGCGTAGGCGCGCAGCGGCTCGGAACCGGTGGGGACCCAGCGGTGGGTCGTCGCCCGCGGGAGGACGACGTAGTCGCCCCCGGCCACGTCCAGCGCGCCGAACACGGTCTCGACGATCGCCGACCCGGACTCCAGGTAGACGACCTCGTCGCCGACGGCGTTGCGGTAGAGCGGGCTGGTCTCCCCCGCGACGACGTAGGAGATCCGCACGTCGGCGTTGCCGAGCACCAGCCGGCGCCCGGTCACGACGTCGACCGACTTCCAGTCCGGGGTGCCGAGGTCGTGCAGCCGCAGGTGGCGCGGGAGGAGCGGCCGGTTGTCGGTCAGCGACTGGTCGCCCGGGTCCCAGGGGGTGGCGTCGACGATCGCCGACGGGACGCCCGCGTGGTAGAGCAGCGAGGAGTCCGAGGAGAAGCCCTCCTCCCCCATCAGCTCCTCGTGGTACAGCGTCCCGTCGGGGCGTCGGTGCTGGGTGTGCCGCTTCGGCGGGACGTCACCGGCTCGCCTGTAGTACGCCATCGTGGCCCTCCTCCGGTCCGTTCGATGTCCGTGTGCGTGTCCGTGGCGGTGGCGCCGTCGTGCCGCGGGCGGTCGCGCGGGCGAGGGCGGCCGCGACGTCGTCGCGGGACGGGGCGGCGAGCACGGCGGCGACGTGGGCGTCCGGGCGGAGCAGCCACACCTCGTCGGGCCGGGCGGCCAGGGCGGCCGTCACCGTCGGACCGCCTCCGTCCCCGTCTCCGTCCTCGTCGAGGGCTCCGGTGCCCGTGCGGCCGTCCAGCTCGGCGAGGGCGAGCACCCGGACCGGGCCGGGCGCACCGGCCGCCGCTGCGGCGACCGCGTCCGCGTCGGCCTGTGGGCCGGTGAGCAACAGGAACCCGTCGCGGGCCAGCGCGCGCAGCCGTCCCGGACCGGCCGGGGTGCGCACCGGGGCGTCCGGGACGAGCACGCCCGGTCCGGCGGGCGGGACCTCGCCGCGGGCGGGGCGCCCGGCGAACGGGCGACGCGCGTCGGCGGTGGTCAGGGCGGAGTCGACGTACCAGAACGGCTCGGCCAGCCGGCCCGAGTCGACCCGCGCCCGGGCCGCGGGGTCCGTCGCCGCCGCGGCGAGGACCTCCGCGCGGGCCCGCGCCCGCTCCGCGTCCCGCGGGACCAGGAAGTCCATCGTCGCGGTGGTGACGGCGACGTTCTCCCGGGCGGCCGCGTGCCGCTCGGCGTGGTAGCTCTCCAGGAGCTCCTCCTGCGCCCAGCCGCGGCCGACCCAGGCGATCTTCCAGGCGGCGTTCTCGGCGTCGGCGACGCCGGAGTTCAGCCCGCGGGCACCGAACGGGGACACCAGGTGTGCCGCGTCGCCCGCCAGCAGGACCCGGCCGCACCGCATCCGGTCCACCACGCGCGAGTGGAACCGGTAGACCGAGGACCAGACCACCTCGTGGTCGACGTCCCCGATGACCGCGCGGATCCGGGCGTCCAGCGCGCCGGACGCGGTCTCGGCGTCGAGGTCGTACCCGGCCGGGACCTGCCAGTCGATCCGGAACGTCGAGTCCGGGCAGGGGTGGACCAGCACCTGGCGGCCCGGGTTCGCGGCCGGGTCGAAGTGGAAGCGGCGCTCGGTCGCCCACCCCGGGAGGTCGGCACGGACGTCGCAGATCAGGAAGCGGTCGTCGAAGCTGGTGCCCTCGAAGGTGACCCCGAGCAACCCGCGCAGCGCGTCGCCGCGGGCACCGGCACAGACGACGAGGAAGCTCCCCGCGACCCGCCCACCGCCGTCGAGGGTGACGGCGACACCGTCGGCGGTCTGCTCCACGCCGACGACGTCGTGCCCCCAGCGCAGGTCTACCAGGGCCTCGTCGGCGATCCGCTCGTCGAGGATCTGCTCGGTCCGGGCCTGCGAGAGGTTCACGAACGGCGGGAACGCGGGCCGCCCCGGCTCGGCGAAGGTGTGGGCGAACAGCTCGGTGTCGCGGTGGAAGGTGCGCGCGGTGGTCCAGGTGACGCCCTCGTCCGCGATCCGGCGCCCGGCACCGACGGACTCCCACACGTCGAGGACGTCGCGCTGCTGACAGATCGCCTTCGACCCGGTCCGGTCCCGCTCCGGGCGGCGGTCCAGCACGACCGTCGGGACGCCGTGGCGGGCCAGCAGCAGCGCGGTGGTCTGCCCGACCGGCCCGGCGCCGAGCACCAGGACGGGCGACGACGGCCAGGCCGGCGCGGCGGACGTCGACATGGGTTCCCTCCCCTCGCCGGTGTCTCAGCCCTGCAGCCGGGCCCAGACCTCCTGGTCGCGTTCCGCGGTCCAGATCACCGGACGCTCCACACCGGACAGCTCGTCCCACAGCCGGGAGACGTCGAACGGCAGACAGTGCTCGAAGATCGGCCAGTGCCCGTAGTCGTCGACGAGTGCGGCGTGGGTCGCCTCGAACGCCTCCTTCAGCGTGCCGCCGCGCCCCTGCACCGCGCCGACCTCCCGGATCATGACCTGCAGGAACCCGCGGGTCTGGGCGATCGCGGCGTCGACCTCGGCGCGGCCGCGGCTGACCGCGCCGCGCCCGCCGACGAGCTGCTCGGCGCCGAGCGCGGCGAGCCGGTCGAGGGTGCCGCCCGCCCAGTCGCGGTGGAACGCGTCGCCGGTGTAGAGCGCGGCCCGGGCCTCCACGAGGTCACCGGCGAACAGGATCCGGTGCCGCGGCAGCCAGGCGGTGATGTCGCCCTCGGTGTGGCCGCGGCCGTGGAACTGCAGCACCAGCTCGCCGCGGTCACCGCCCAGGTCGAGGGTGAGACGGTCGGCGAAGGTGAGCGTCGGCCAGGTGAGTCCGGGCACGGAGTCGGCGGCCTCGGCCAGCCGCGGCATCCGCGCGAACTCCGAGGCCCAGTCCTCCATGCCACGCTCGGCGATCAGGGCCGCGGTCGCCTCGTGCGCGACGACGGTCTGGGCGTCGAACGCGCTCGCGCCCAGCACCCGGACCGCGTGGTAGTGCGACAGCACGAGGTACCGGACCGGCTTGTCGGTGTGCTCGCGCAGCATCGCGAGCCACTTCCGGGCGGCGACCGGGGTGGCGAGGGCCTCGAAGCAGACGACGAAGTCCTCCCCCTCGATCGCGCCGATGTTCGGGTCGCCCTCGGCGGTGAGTGCGTAGACGCCGTCCGCGAGCACCTCGAGGGTCTGCTCCTTGGCGGCGGTGTCGGCGGAGGAGGCGAAGGGCTTGGCCACGGCGGGTGTCCTCTCGGAGCCGGGAGACGGGCGGCGACCGCGGCGACCCGTCGTCGGGACCTCCGACCGGCCGGGTACACCCGACGATCAAAGGTTGAATCACTTGTGCAGGACCGTAGAGGGCCGCGTCGCCCGGCGCCAGGGCCGGTCCGGCGGCGCGCGCCGAGCGGTTCAGGTCCGCCGGTTGATCCAGTCCGCCCGGTGCGCCGCCCGGGCGAGGCGGACGAGCAGGGCGTTCAGGGCGGCGAGGTCCTCGGCGCCGAGCAGCGCCGCCCACTCCGACTCGCGACGGTTGTGGGTGCCGAACGCGGCGACCAGCCGGTCGGTCCCCGCGTCGGTCAGCGACAGGTGCACGGTCCGCCGGTCCCCGGCGGCCGGCGTGCGCCGGACCAGCTCACCGGCCGCGAGGGTGTTGGCCAGGCTGGACACCGCGGCCCGGCTCATCCCGCACAGCTCCGCCGCCCGGCCCGCCTCCTGCCCGCCCGCGACCCACAGCGTGAACAACAGCCGGAACGCCGACCAGCTCCATCCGGCGGGGCGGTGCACGGTCGACTCGAGGTCGTAGACCAGGGAGCCGGCGATCCGGTGCAGGTTCAGCACCAGCGCCATGGCCTCGCGGTCGGTGCCGGGGAGCCGATCGCCGGTGCGGGCGAGCGCGACGTCGGTGAAGGTGAGGAACCCGTCCGCGTCGTTCCCGCTGCCGTCCACGCCGCCCACGCCGTCGCCGGCTCCGTCCCGTGCGGCCGCCGCCCGGCCCGGTGACCGCGCCCCGGCCCCCGGCGGGTCCCCGCCCGGCCCGGCGGTCCCGGCCCGGGTCGCGCCGCCACCGAGCCCCGCGAGGAACGCGGCGACCACCTCGCCCGGCGCCGCCCCCGCCCCGCCCGACCCCGGCGCCGCCCCCGCTCCGCCCGACCCCGGCGCCGCCCCCGCTCCGCCCGGCTCCGGCGTCGTCCCCGCTCCGCCGGGCCCCGGCTCGGCCAGTGCCTGCACCCCGTGGAGCAGGGCCAGCAGCTGCTCCACGAGCACCCCGTCGGGGGCCGGGGCGACGATCCCGCCCGCCCGGCGGCCCTCCTCGAACCGGGCCGCCAGCCGGGTCCGCCACCGCACGGTCACCTCGGCGAGGACCGCGGCCGGCCCGGGTCCGGACGCCGCGACCCGGGCGAACGGCGTCCCGGTGTGCGCGATGACCTCCTCGCAGAACACGTGCAGCGCCGCCGTCCCGGACAGCCCGGCCGCACGCCGCGCCACCCGGGCGTCGAGGTCGTCGAGGGCCCGCCGGAACGCGCACTCGACGATCGCGGCGCGGCCGGCGAAGTAGTGCGCCGGCGCCCCGTGTGCGACCCCCAGTGCCGCGCTCACCTCCCGCAGCGTGACCGCGTCCGGACCGCGCTCGGCGATCAACCGCCAGGCGGCGTCGGCGATCTCGCCCCGGCGCTGCTCGTGGTCCACCCGCTTCGGCACGGCCGCTCCTCGTGGTAGCTCCCGGTTTTTCTACACTAGGAGAACCATGGCGGCCGCATCCAGATCCGGACGATCCTAGTCCATTCGGGCTAACGATAAGTCGTCGTCGCACGTCACCGGGCTCATGGCGGATCAGTTGAGGCAGGCGACGGGGCCGCCCGCATCCCGTCGCGCAGTGAGGCGCGACCGGGCGGCGCCGGTGGAAGGCTCCCGATGAAGAAGACGAAGCGAGCCGGTGTGGCGCTCGTCGTCGCCGGCCTGATCGCCGGTGCGGCGGTCGGCGCCGGGTCGGCGCTCGCGGCGCCCGACGGACGGGCGGACACGGCGGGTCCCGACCTGCTGCGCGCCCCCGCCGTGGACGCACCCCAGCTGCAGAACACCGGCATCTGGTCCGCCGACCCGATCGGCGTCTGCATGACCAGCGCCTACCGGCACGGCGAGTACGTGCACCAGGGCTGCGTCTACGACGACGAGGGCGGCGGCAACCAGTACCGCTGGCCCAACGACACCCTGCTGCGCAACTACACCTACCCCGAGGACGCCGCCTACCGGCGCAACGCCGCGGACATCCTCGAGGTCCGCGCGAAGCCCCAGGACGACGCGACCGCGTTCCGGGTCACCATGAACACGATGACCGACCCCGGGCTGCTCGGTCTGACCCTCGCGCTCGGCGGCTCGGACACCCCGCGCGAGGCCCCGCACGGCGCGAACACCGTCATGCCGGCCCAGGTGTTCGTGACGGTGCACGGCAGCGGGGGCGACATCGTCGACGCGGCCACCGGGCGGACCCTGCCCGACGCACCACAGGTGCACGTCGACGTCGAGCGGCGCCAGGTCGAGATCCGCGTGCCGCACTCCGCGTGGGACCCCGCCGACGGGACGCAGCGACTCGCCGCCGCGGCCGGGCTGTGGGACCGCGACGCCGACGCCTACCTCGTCCCGCAGGTCACCGCGGACGCGACGCACCCCGGCGGCGCCGTCGTCGGCGACCCGACGCCGTCGGCGTTCTTCGACGCGGCCTTCCGGTTCCACGAGCCCTTCGAGGCGCCCTACCGGAACAACGACCAGAAGCGCGCGATCGCGAACGGCGACCTGTCGGAGTTCTTCGCCGACGTCGACTTCGGGAAGCTCCGCTCCGGCACCGACGACGAGTCCGGTGTCCCCACCTCCGGCTACGTGACCCGGGTCTTCGCCTCGCACTCGGAGAAGGCCCAGGGGCGCAGGCTCCCGTCGGACCCGGGCGGGCCCGCACCGGGCACCGGGCTGCAGCAGGGCGGCATCGCCACCGGCTCCGGCGAGGGCTCCGGGGACCGGCGGCCGAGCCTGTCGTTCGGCTACCCCTGCCGCGACGACTGCGTCCCCGACCTGCCGGGCCGGATGCAGCGCTACACGGTCTACGTCCCCGAGGCGCCCGCGCCGTCGCACGGCTACGCCTCGATGGTCTGGACCCAGGGCTACGCGCTGCGCCCCGGCGACGACGTCGCCGGCGACCGTGACCTCTACCGGCAGTTCGCCGACCGGCCGGGCGACCCCACGATGGTGATCGACGTCGACTTCCGCGGCGCCGACAACTGGGGCTACGGCGAGGGCGGCGCGATCGTCTTCGAGGCGCTGGCGGACGCCCGTCGCCACTACGACCTCGACCGCGAGCGCACCGCGATGGGCGGGTTCTCCTCCGGCGCCTACACCGCGAACAAGCTGTCGCTGACCTTCCCCGACGTGTTCGCCAGGGCGTTCATCTGCGACGGGCTGAACGTGGCGCCGTCGCTGCCGGGGGTGAACGGGGTGGCCGACGAGGTCGCCGAGACCGCCGGGGTCGACACCGTCACCCGGCACGAGCCCGGCTCGAAGATCTCCGAGCTGCTGCCCAGCCGCCGCAACCAGCCGGTGATGGAGTGGGCGGGGGTCAACGACGACTTCATCCCCTACCCGATCACCCGCGAGCGCGCCGACCTCTACCGGGCCGGGGACTACGACTACGAGTTCATCAGCCACGTCGGCCTCGCCGCCGAGCACCTGGTGATGTGCAAGAACGGCATGTGGGACCTGGCCGCCCGCTGGATGGGCGACGAGCCGCGCGCGGTCGACCCGCCGCACGTCACCTACGTGCGCAACCCGCTGATGGACGACCCGGAGGCCGGCCTCGTCGGTGACCACGCCTACTGGCTGTCGGGCATCCAGAGCCGCGATCCGCACGAGCTGGGCGCGATCGACGTCATCACCCGGGGGCAGGGCCGCGCCGACGCGCCGGTCCCGGCCGCCGGGCAGGAGGTCGGTCAGGTCGAGGGAACGTTCTCGCCGGTCAACCCGTACCTGCGGGAGTTCCGCCACCTCGACGCGCCGGTCGACGCCGACGCCGAGGACGTGCTGGAGATCCGCTCGGCCGGGGTCGGCACCGTGACCGTCGACCCGGAGCGCGCCGGCGTCGGGTGCGACGCCCGCCTCGACGTGCACACCGACGGCCCGCTGACCGTCATGCTCGACGGCTGCGGCCGGACCGAGTCCTTCGACGGCAGCGACTCCGGTGGCCTGGCGAAGCCGGCGACGTTCGCGCCGGCCGACCCGCTGGCGCCGCTCGGCAACCCGGCGCAGGGCACGCCGCTCCCGCCGGAGGTGGGCAACGCCCCGCAGGCGCCGCTGCAGGAGCTCCCGCCCCTGCGGTTCCCGCCGAACCAGCTCGGCCAGGACCCGGCGCCCGGTGACGGCGCGCAGGAGTCCCCGACCGGCTGACCCCGGATCCGCACGCACGGGCCCCTCGTACGAACCTTCCGTACGAGGGGCCTGTTCGTGCGCGACGGCGGGGTGGGGCGCGCGGCGGCGGGGGTCAGGCCTTCAGCAGTGCCTCGGCCAGGGCGTCGGGGCGGGTGAAGCAGCCCTCGTGGCTGCCCGGCACGGTGACCGGGGTGACCCCGAGCCGCTGCGGGAAGCGGTCCCAGCCGTACTCGCCGGGCGGCAGCGCGACGTCCTCGGTCGAGAGCACGTAGGCCACCGGCACCCCGAGCGTCGCCGGGTCGATCGGGTCCACGGTCTCGGTGAAGTACTGCAGCGGCTGCGGCACCAGGAGCTCGTGCACCAGGCGCTGGACCGGCTCGTCGGCGTCGTTCATGAACGCGCCCTGCCACACCTCGAACGGCAGTGCCACGGAGTTGTTCCCCGAGGCGGCGGCCTGACCGGCGAACAGCTCCCGGTACTGCGGGGGCACCTCGTCGTTGAGCGAGCGGCCCGCGGCGGGCACGAACGCGCTCCAGTAGACGAGCTTGCGCAGCCGGGAGGAGACCCGGTGCGCGGCACCGGTGATCACGTAGCCACCCCAGCTGTGCCCGACGAGCGTCACGTCGGTCAGGTCGTGCGACTCGATCAGGTCGACGACCGCGTCCACGGTGTCGGACAGCCGGTAGCGGGTCGGGTCGTCACCGTCGTGCAGCCCCGGCAGGGTGGGGGTCAGCACGCGGTGTCCCGCCGCACGCAGCCGCTCGGCGACCGGGCGCCAGGCCCAGCCCCCGTGCCAGGCACCGGTCACCAGCACGAACGTCTCGGACATCGCTCACTCCTCGTCGAGGTCGGAACGGGGCAACGGCCCCCGGCGGGTGAGCCTGGCGGACCGGCGGGGTCCGGAGAAGAGGCCGTGCGGGTCGTGCCGAAAGGGGTCCCGACTGAGACGATCCGTGGAGGAATACCCCCTCGGTATCCGTGTCAGGATCAGAGTCATGGACGAATCAGTGGTGATCGTCGGTGCCGGGATCGGGGGCCTCTCGCTGGCCCTCTCGCTGCACGCCCGCGGCGTCCGGGTCACCGTGCTCGAGCGGGCGGCCGAGCTGCGCGAGGTCGGCGCGGCCGTCGCGCTGTCGGCGAACGGGCTGCGCCCGCTGGACGAGCTCGGCCTGCTGGGCGAACTGGAGAAGGTGTCCGCCCAGCCGACCGAGCTCATCCACCGCGGCTGGCGCGACGACGAGCGGGTGACCGCCTTCCCGGTCGGCTCCGACGGCAGCTACCGGCGCCGCTTCGGCGCCCCCTACCTGGGCATCCACCGCGCCGAGTTCCAGCGGGTCCTCGCCGGCGCCTGCCCCGCCGGGATGGTGCGACTCGGCTGCGAGGTGACCGCGGTCGACCCGGACGGGACGGTCACCCTCGCCTCCGGGGAGCGCGTCCGGGGCTCGGTCGTCGTCGGTGCGGACGGGGTGCACTCCCGGGTGCGCTCGGTCGTCGACCCCGCGGCCCGCCCCCGCTACACCGGGACGTCGGCCTTCCGCGGGATCGTCGACGTCGCCGACGCCCCGCTGCTGCCCGACCCCGGCGCGATCCAGTTCTGGATGGGCCCGGACGCGCACGTGCTGCACTACGCGATCGGCCCGCACGCCGAGCAGATCAACTTCTTCGCGGTGCTGGAGGGCCCCGACCCGTGGACGGGCGAGACCGGGCCGACCGAGACCGACCCCGGCACCCTGGCGCGGGCCTTCGACGGCTGGTCCCCGGGCGTCGTGCAGATGCTGACGGCGGTGCCGCAGTCCCCGCGCTGGCCGCTGTACACGCTTCCCCCGATGACGCGCTGGTCCCGCGGCCGCGTCGTCCTGCTCGGCGACGCCGTGCACACGATGCTGCCGCACCACGGTCAGGGCGCGAACCAGTCCATCGAGGACGCGGCGGTGCTCGCCGACCTGCTCGCCGCCCCCGGTGCGCTCGACGGCGGTCACACCGCGGTGTTCGACCGCTACCAGCGGCTGCGCCGGGCGCGGACCCGGTCGATCCAGCGCAGCTCGCTGGTCACCAGCGGGCTGCTGCACCTGCCCGACGGCCCGGCGGCCGACGCCCGCAACGCGGGGCTGACCGGGCTCGACCCGTGGTTGACCTGGATCCACGGCGTCGACGCGCGGGCCGACACCCGGCCCGTACCGGCCTGACCCGAGATTCAGCTGCTCCATCTCTGAATCGGGCCTTTTCCGGTCTTTGTGTCTACAGAGTCACCCGCCTACCGTCAGGTGACGCGCCGGATGCGAGGGAGGTGACGGGAATGGACCTGCGGCAGCTCCGCTACTTCGTGGCGGTCGCGGAGACGCGGCACTTCGGCCGCGCCGCCGAGCGGCTGCACATGGCCCAGTCCCCGCTCTCCCAGGCCATCCGCCAGCTGGAGAGCCAGGTCGGCGCCACCCTGTTCGAGCGCACCACCCGCCGGGTCGACCTGACCCCGGCGGGGACCTCGCTGCTGGAGGACGCACGGCGGATCCTCGCCGGCGTCGAGGACGCGCGCCGCCGCGTCGAGCAGATCGCCGCGGGCACCGAGGGCGTGGTGACCGTCGGTGCCACCGACCTCGCCGCCTACCGGCTGCTGCCGCGGCTGGCCCGGGTCGCCGCCCGCCGGATGCCGGGCGTCTCGCTGCGGTTCCTGCCCGGGCTCCTCACCGCGGCCCAGGAGGACGCGCTCGACGAGCGCCGCATCGACCTCGCCGTGCTGCGCCCGCCGGTGGTGCGCCCGGAGATGTCGGTCCGCCCGATCGCCCAGGAACGGCTCCTCGCGGCGCTGCCGGCCACGCACCGGCTCGCCGGGGCCGGGACGGTCGCGCTGGCCGAGCTGCGCGGCGACGACTTCGTCGCCTACGGCGCACCCGGGTCGGTGGTCGACTCGGTCGCCACCCAGGGCTGCCTGGACTCCGGGTTCCTCCCGCGGCGCCGCACCGAGGCCCGCGACACCCCCATCCTGCTCACCCACGTCGCCGCCGGTGCCGGGGTCGCGCTGCTGCCCGAGTCGGTGCGCGCCCTGGGCACCGAGGGCGTGGTCTACGCCGACCTGGACCGCGAGCTGCGCGTCGACCTGGCCCTGGCCTGGCGCACCGACGACGACTCCCCCGCCCTCGTCCGGCTGCTCGACGTACTCGCCGAGCGCGCCCACGAGCTGGACCCCCGCCCCGCCACCGTCCCCGGAGGACCGCAGTGAAGATCGTGGCCGTCGAGGCGATCCCGTTCGCCGTGCCCTACCGCAAACCGCTGCGGTTCGCCTCCGGCGAGGTGCACACCGCCGACCACGTGCTGGTGCGGGTGCACGCCGAGGACGGCGTCGTCGGCGTCGCCGAGGCCCCGCCCCGCCCCTACACCTACGGCGAGACCCAGGCCTCCATCCGCGCGGTGGTCGACACCGTGTTCGCCCCGGAGATCGTGGGCCTGAGCGTGTTCGAACGGGAACGCATCCACGCCGTCCTGGACCGCACGATCGGCAACCCCACCGCGAAGGCCGCGATCGACATGGCCGTCTGGGACGTCATCGGGCGCCGGCTCGGCGTCGGCGTCTCCGAGCTGCTCGGCGGATACACCGACCGGATGCGGGTCTCGCACATGGTCGGCTTCGCCCCCGACGACGTGATGGTCGCCGAGGCGCAGCGGATGCGCGACGAGCACGGCGTCACCACCTTCAAGGTCAAGGTCGGCCGCCGCCCCGTCGCGCTGGACACCGGCGCCTGCCGGGCGCTGCGCGAGGCGCTGGGCCCCGACGTGGAGCTCTATGTCGACGGCAACCGCGGCTGGACCGCGTCGGAGGCGGCCCGGGCCCTGGACGAGATGGCCGACCTCGGCCTGACCCTGTCCGAGGAGCTCATGCCCGCCGACCAGGTGCTCGGGCGACGCTGGCTCACCGCCCGCACCACCGTCCCGACCGTCGCCGACGAGTCCGCCACCCGGCCCGGCGAGGTGACCCGCGAGCTGCTCGACGGCGCCGCCACCATGATCAGCATCAAGACCGCGCGGACCGGGTTCACCGGCTCGCAGCGGGTGCTGCACCTGTGCGAGGGACTCGGCACCGAGGTGGTCATGGGCAACCAGATCGACGGTCAGCTCGGCACCGCCTGCACGGTCGCCTTCGGCGCGGCGCACCGCCACACCAGCACCCGCGCCGGGGAGCTGTCGAACTACCTCGACATGAGCGACGACCTGCTCACCGAGCCGCTGCGGATCAGCGGCGGCGAGCTGCGCGTCCCCGGCGGGCCCGGGATCGGCGTCGACGTCGACCCCGACAAGCTCGCCCACTACCGCACCGACACCTGAGCACCGCCCCACCACAGGAGAGAGACATGTCCGAGACCGCCACCGCCGCCGGCTCCGGCGCGAACGCCACCGCCACCTTCGCGAGGAAGGAGCGCACCGGCGCCGCCGCCGACCCGGCCCGGGTGTCCGCCATCGCCACCGACACCCTGCAGGCCCTGCACGAGGTCATCCGCAAGCACGAGGTGACCTACGCCGAGTACGACGCGCTCAAGGCGTGGCTGATCCAGGTCGGCGCCGACGGCGAGTGGCCGCTGTTCCTCGACGTGTTCGTCGAGCACGTCGTCGAGGAGGTCGCCAACGCCGACCGCCGCGGCGCCGTCGGCACCATCGAGGGCCCGTACTACGTGCCGGGCGCCCCGGTCATCGAGTCCGGGTCCGCGATGCCGATGCGTCCCGACGAGAAGGGCACCCCGCTGCTGTTCCAGGGCACCGTCACCGACCTCGACGGCACCCCGGTCGCCGGCGCGACGGTCGATCTCTGGCACGCCGACGACGAGGGCTACTACTCCCAGTTCGCCCCGGGCATCCCCGAGTGGAACCTGCGCGCGGTCGTCCACACCGGCGCCGACGGGCGTTTCGCGTTCCACACCATGCAGCCCGCGCCGTACCAGATCCCGACCGACGGCTCGACCGGTGCGTTCATCACCGCGGCCGGCTGGCACCCGTGGCGCCCCGCGCACCTGCACCTCAAGGTGTCCGCACCCGGGAAGCAGCTGGTCACCACCCAGCTGTACTTCGACGGCGGCGACTACGTCACCGACGACGTCGCCCAGGCCGTCAAGCCGGAGCTGGTCCTGCGGCCCGGCCCGGCCGCCGACGGCACCGGCAACGAGGTCACCTACGACTTCGCGCTGGACCCCGCCTGATGGCCCGCTTCGCCGTCCGGATGGAGGTCGATCTCCCCGCCGACATGGACGCCGACGCCAGGGCCGACCTGCTGGCGCGGGAGAAGGCCTGGTCGCAGCAGTGGCAGCGCTCGGGTGAGTGGGTGAGCATCTGGCGCTGCGTCGGCGAGTACGCCAACCTGTCGATCTTCGAGGTGCGCGACAACGAGCAGCTCCACGAGATCCTGTGGGGCCTGCCGCTGTTCCCCTACATGACGATGCAGGTGACCCCGCTGGCCACGCACCCGTCGGACATCCACGCCTGAGCCCCCGCCGGGGCGTCCGGGCCTGGTGACGGGCGTCCCGGCGGTCCTAGGCTGACCCCGCTCGACGCGAGGACGCGATCGGACGGGGGCGGGCCGGTGCCGCAGGACCACGAGCTGTTCTCGACCTCCCCGGCGGACCCGGACACGACCGGGGCCTGGGAGCGGATGCTGTCCGCGACGCACCTGCCCTGGTCGGTCGCGCCGCCGGCGCAGGGGTTCCGGGCGACCGCCCGCCGGGCCTGGATCGACGACCTCGCGCTGGTCGACTGCACCTGCAGCCCCTGCTCGGGCCGCCGCTCCCGGCGGCAGATCGCCGGGACCGACGGCGAGTTCGTCGTCGTGCTGATGACCCTCGCCGGGCGCGAGACGGTCGGCCAGGACGCGACGGAGCGCTGTCTGCGGCCGGGGGACGCCGTCACCTGGGACAGCACCCGTCCCGCGACGTTCACCGTGTGGGAGCGGCTGGTGAAACGCAGCCTGGTGATCCCGCGCGCCGCACTGGAGGAGGTCGACGGCCGCTCGCTGTCCCGGGGCGCGGCCGTGCTCGACGGGTCCCGGCCCGCGACGCGGCTGCTGGTCTCCTACCTGGGCACGCTCGCCGACACCGTGGCCGAGCTGGACCGCGGCGCGGTCCGGGCCGCGCGGAACGCGACACTGGAGCTGGTCGCGGGCGCACTGCGGTCGGACACCGGGCTCCCCGGGACCGACGCGGTCCGCCCGGCGCTGCGGGCCCGGATGGACCGCTGGATCGACCGCCACCTGCCCGCCGGGGTCTCGCCCCGGGAGATCGCGGCGGCGCACGGGGTGTCGGTCCGCACCGTCCACCGGGTCTACAGCGCCGACGGCCGCTCCGTGGGCGAGGTGGTCCGGGTGCGGCGGCTGGCCCGGGCCCGGACCGAGCTCGCCGACACCGACCGGCCGGTCTCGGCGATCGCGCACCGCTGGGGCTTCTCCGACACCAGCCACTTCAGCCGCTCGTTCAAGGCCGCCTACGGCACCTCCCCCAGCGCCTGGCGCGAGCGCGCCCGTGACACGCAGGTCCAAGGACCTGTCACGACGGTTCAAGGTCCCGGCGACGGCGGCGGCGAGACTGGGGTCACACGCGACCACCGACCCCGAGGAGGGCACCATGGCCCGTCGTGATGTGGAGTTCGACGCCGAGGGCGTGACACTGCGCGGCTGGTTCCAGGAGGCCGAGGGCGCGGGCGGTCCGGCGCCGACGGTCGTCATGGCCCACGGCTACTCCGCGGTCAAGGAGATGTACCTCGACCGCTACGCCGAGCTGTTCGCCGCGGCGGGCCTCAACGCGCTGGTCTACGACAACCGCAACTTCGGCGACAGCGACGGCACGCCCCGCCAGGAGATCGACCCGTGGGCGCAGGTCCGCGACTACCGGCACGCCATCACCTACGCCACCACCCTGCCGGAGACCGACGCCGACCGGATCGGGGTGTGGGGGTCGAGCTACTCGGGCGGGCACGTGCTCGTCGTCGCGGCGATCGACCGCAGGGTGAAGGCCGTCGTCGCCCAGGTGCCGCTGGTCAGCGGGTACGACAACCTGCGGGCACTGGTCCGCGCGGACTTCCTCGACGGGTTCCGCGCCCAGTTCGACGCCGACCGCCTCGACCGCTTCCACGGCAAGGACCCGGCGATGGTGCCAGTCGTCGCCGAGGACCCGCTGGCCCCGTCGGCGCTGCCCACCCCGGACTCGTGGACCTGGTTCACCCGGACCCACGAGCTGCGCGCCCCGAACTGGCGCAACGAGGTGACGCTGCGCAGCGTCGAGATGCTCGCCGAGTACAACCCGGTGGACTACATCGCGCAGATCAGCCCGACCCCGCTGCTGCTGCTCCCGGCCCGCAACGACGTGCTCACCCCGACCCACCTGGCCATCAACGCCTACGAGCGGGCCCGTGAGCCCAAGCGCCTGGAAATCCTTCCCGGCGGCCACTTCGACGCCTACGTCGACGGCTTCACCGCCTCCGGGCACCCGGCCCGGGACTGGTTCGGCGAGCACCTGCTCGGCTGAGCCCGGCCCGTTTTTACCGTCGGCTTCCCCAGGGCTGTCCGCGGGCTGAGGTGGGGCGTCCTACGGTCGGGGACACAGCGACGACCGTCCCCGGAGGCCCGATGATCCAGCCGGATCTGCAGCTCGTCGGACCCGCCGAGTTCGCCCGCGACCAGACCCTGCTGCTGCTCGCCGGGGACCCGGCCCTCACCCGGCTCGGTGTCACCTTCGCGACCGTCGTCGCGCTGCCGGGGATCGGCGGGTCGTACGCGGTGCCCGCGCGCGCGACCGAGGACGTGCTGTCCCTGACCTGGTCGCCGCCGCGTGCCGCGGCCGACGGCACGGTGTGCCAGCGCGTGTGCCTGTCGGTGGTCGCGCCCCGCGACGGGCACCGGCGCCGGGGCGCGGCGGTCCTGCGGGCCGCCGGGCGGGCACTGCTCGGTGCGGGCGGCTCGGTGCCGGGGGTCGCCGCGATCGGCGTCGCGCGGCCGCACATCCAGCGCTGCGTCGGCGACGGCGTCGTCACGACCGGGTTCGACGTCCTCAGCCGGGTCTGACCCCGGTCCGCCCGGCCGGGCGGCGCCGTCGAGGACGCCGCGGAGCGGCCGTGCGGTCCGCGGCACCGGCCGGGTGGAGCACGGACCTGCCGGTCCCGGCCCACCACCGACGGGGTGACCGTCGGCCACGACCGGTGACCACGCGCATTCCGGGACGATTCCTGACCATTCCTTTACCGGAACGGGGCGACGCCATTCCCGTTCGCGCCGAGGGGTACCCACGTCCACCGTACGGGACGACGCGTTCGTCGACCGGCGGACGGAGAACCACAGGAATGGTGTCGGGTACCGCTGCGGCAGCGGTCGGCGCGGTATGGGACTCCCCTAAGGACCGGCAACGAACAGGTAAAACGCCGGATCCACCGGACCGGTGGACATCGGTTGAAGAATGCATGACCTTCCGCGCCCCGTCGAACGGGAAAGGACACACCCGAGTCGGGGGTGTTCATTCCACCGGTTAGTCTCCGGCCGTTCGACGACGTTTCTGGAGGGCCTCGGTGTCGCAGTTCGGTCCCGGCACGATTCCCCTGCGTCCGGGCTCCCCGCCGCGGGTCCCGTTCGGCGGGGTCACCGTCCGTACGCCCGCGGCGCCGGGGCGGCACGCGGTCCACGGGAGCGTCCTGACCGGCGCCCCGCCCTCCCCGCCCCGCACGCTGTGGGACGTCTTCACCCGCACCGTCGCCGACCACCCGCACGCCCCGGCGCTGGACACCGGCGGGGTCCGGCTCGACTACGCCGGGCTGAGGGCGGCGGTCGAGCGGACCGCCGCCCGGCTCGCCGCCTGCGGGGTCGGCCGCGGCGACCGCGTCGGCATCCGGGTGCCGTCGGGCACCCCGGACCTGTACGTGGCGATCCTCGCGGTCCTGCGCCGCGGCGCCGCCTACGTCCCGGTCGACGCCGACGACCCGCACGAGCGCGCCCGCACCGTGTTCACCGAGGCCGCGGTGTGCGCCGTGGTCGAGGCCGGCGGGCGGATCGTGCCCGGGCCGGTGCACGCGCGCCGCATCCCCTCGCGCGGCCCGGACGTCCGCGACGACGCCTGGGTCATCTTCACCTCCGGCTCCACCGGCACACCCAAGGGCGTCGCGGTCACCCACCGCAGCGCCGCCGCGTTCGTCGACGCCGAGGCGCGCCTGTTCGCCCGGGGCCGTCCGCTCGGCCCGGGCGACCGGGTCCTCGCCGGACTGTCGGTCGCCTTCGACGCCTCCTGCGAGGAGATGTGGCTGGCCTGGCGGCACGGTGCCTGCCTGGTGCCGGCGCCGCGCGCGCTTGTGCGCTCCGGCGCCGAGTTCGGGGACCGGCTGGTCGACCTGGGGATCACCGTCGTCTCGACCGTGCCGACGCTGGCGGCACTGTGGACCGCCGAGCAGCTCCGCGCGGTCCGGCTGCTGATCCTCGGCGGCGAGGCCTGCCCGGAGCCGCTGGCGCACCGGCTGGCCCGGGCCTGCCCGGAGGTCTGGAACACCTACGGCCCCACCGAGGCCACCGTGGTGTCCTGCGCCGCCCGGCTGACCGGGGACGGCCCCGTCCGCATCGGACTGCCGCTCGCGGGGTGGCAGCTCGCCGTCGTCGACCCGGCGACGGGCGTGCCGGTCGGGGCCGGTGAGGTCGGCGAGCTGCTGATCGCCGGCGTCGGCACCGCCCGCTACCTGGACCGCGACAAGGACCGCGACAGGTTCTCCCCCGTCCCCGCGCTCGGTCCGCAGCGGGCCTACCGCAGCGGCGACCTCGTGCGGGCCGACCCCGAGGGGCTGGGCTTCGTCGGCCGGGCCGACGGCCAGGTCAAGATCCGCGGGTTCCGGGTCGAGCTCTCCGAGATCGAGTCGGTGCTCGCCGACCTGCCCGGCATCGCCGCCGCCGCGGTGACCGTGCACGAGGTGCGGCCCTCGGTGCCCGAGCTGGTCGCCTACTACTGCACCGGCCCCGGCCTGCGCATCGACGACCACGAGGTGGCCGCCGGGCTGCGGTCACGGCTGCCCGCGCACATGGTCCCCGCCTTCTACGAGCACCTGCCCGCCCTGCCCACCACGACCAGCGGCAAGGTCGACCGGACGGCGCTGCCCGCACCGAGCGGCCGGGGCACGGCGTCGGCGTCGCCGGTCGTCGCACCGGCGACGCCGACCGAGGCCGAGCTCGCGGCGCTGCTCGGGGAGTCCCTCGGGCTCACCGAGGTGTCCGTGGAGAGCCACCTGGTCGACGACCTGCGCGCCGACTCCCTCGCGCTCGCCCAGTTCGCGGCGCTGGTCCGCGACCGGCGCGGGCCGACCTGCCCGGTCGGGATGCGGGTGCTCTACCAGCACCCGACGGTGCGCTCGCTCGCCACGCTGCTCGACGGGTCCGGGCCCGGCACCGTCGGCGCTGCGCCGGCCGCCGCCCCCGCCGCGCCGCCCCCGGTGGGCCGGGCGCGGCACCTGCTGTGCGGGACCGTGCAGCTGGTCCTGCTGCTGCTCGGCCTCGCCGCGGGCGCCGTGGTCGCCTGGGCCGACATCGAGTGGATGGACCTCGCCACCGGCCTGCTCGACCTGTTCGAGCGGTCCGGCACCGCGCTCGCCGCGACGTTCCTGCTGCTCACGGTCGTGCCGGTGCTGGCGAAGTGGTTGCTCGTCGGGCGCTGGCGGGCCGGGGAGATCCCGTTGTGGAGCGCGGCGCACCTGCGGTTCTGGGTCGTCGCCACGCTGGTGCGGACCAGCCCGATGGTGCTGTTCGCCGGGTCCCCGCTCTATCTGCTGCACCTGCGCGCGCTCGGCGCCCGGGTGGGGCGCGGCGCCGTCGTGTTCTCCCGGACCGTCCCGGTCTGCACCGACCTGCTCTCCATCGGCGACGGCGCGGTCGTCCGGTCGCGCAGCTCGTTCACCGGCTACCGGGTGGAGCGCGGCCGGATCGTCACCGGGCCGGTGACGATCGGCCGCGGCGCGGTCGTGTCCGACGCGACGGTCCTCGACATCGACACCGTCGTCGGCGACGACGCCCAGCTGGGGCACGCGTCGTCGCTGCCGCGGGGTGCCCGGATCCCCGACGGCACCCGGGCGCACGGCTCACCGGCCGTCGCGACGACGTCGGACTTCCGCGGCCCGGAGCCGGCCCGCTGCCCGACCGCCCGCCGGGCGCTGTTCGCGACCGTCCAGCTGCTCAACCTGTTCCTGGTCGGGCCCGCCGTGGTGACCCTGGCCGTCGCCGTGCTGGGCGACGGGCCGCGGGTCACCGCACTGGTCGACGGGCGCGGCCCCGGCGAGCTGCTCGCCCTGGCGCTGTCCCCGCTCGGACTCGGGCTGTCGCTGGGTGTGGGCGCCGCCGCGCTGGTCACCGGGCTGCTGGTGGTCACCCTGGTGCCGCGGCTGCTGTGGCCGCTGCTGCGTCCCGGCCGGGTGCACCGTCTCTACGGCGCCGCCTACTGGTGCCACCGCACGGTCGCGCGGCTGAGCAACGTGCCGCTGTTCGTGCAGCTGTTCGGGGACAGCTCGTTCGTCGTCGGCTACCTGCGCCGGATCGGCTACCGGATCGCCCGTGGCGGCCAGACCGGGTCGAACGTCGGCGCCGACATCGCCCACGAGCTGCCGAACCTGGTCGCGATCGGCCCGAACACGATGCTCTCCGACGGGGTGTTCCTGCGGACCGCCGAGTTCACCAGCACCTCGTTCCGGACCGTGCCGGTCAGCCTCGGCGCGGACTGCTTCCTCGGCAACGTCCTGACCGTCCCGGCGGGCGACCGGATCGGCGACGGCTGTCTGGTCGGCACGAAGACGATGATCCCCACCGACGGACCGCTGCGACGCGACGTCGGCCTGCTCGGGTCCCCCGCGTTCGAGATCCCCCGGGCCCGCCCCGAGGACCCGCGCCTCGCCGTCACCGGTGCACGGCTGCGCCGCAGGCTCGCCGCGAAGGACCGGCACAACCTCGCCACGATGGCGCTGTTCCTGCTGGTCACCTGGGTGCGGCTGCACGTGCTGCTGACCGTCGGGCTGGTGGCGGCGGGCCTTCTGGCCGCCGCGGGCCCGCTCGCGATCGTCGGTGGCGTCCTGGCCGGCGGGCTCGCCGACCTGACCCTCACCGTGCTCGTCGAGAGGGCGGTGACCGGGTTCCGGCGGCTGCGGCCGCAGCACTGCTCGATCTACGACCGCTACTTCTGGTGGCACGAGCGCTTCTGGAAGCTGAGCATCCAGCCGTCGCTGCTCGACGGCACCCCGCTCAAGCCGCTGGTCTGGCGGCTGCTCGGGGTCCGGGTCGGCCGCCGCGTGTTCGACGACGGCGCCGCGATCAGCGAGAAGACCCTGGTCGCGATCGGCGACGACACCGTGCTCGGCGCCGGGGCGATCCTGCAGGCGCACTCGATGGAGGACGGCGTCTTCAAGGCCGACCACATCCGGATCGGCGACGGCTGCGTGCTCGGCGCCGGGGTGTTCGTCCACTACGACACGGTCGTCGGCGACGGTGCCGTGCTGGCCCCGGACTCGTTCCTCATGAAGGGCGAGCGCGTCGGCGCGGGCGGGGTCTGGGCCGGGAACCCGGCGGCACCCGTCACCGTCGCCGGCGGGTGCTGACCGACCCGCGGGTCCGCACCTCGCCGGCCAGCCGCAGGATGCCGGTCTCCGGCTCCTCGCCGGACATCGCGGCGATCAGCCGTCGCGCGGCGTGCCGGCCCATGTCGGCCAGCGGTGGTGCGAACGTGGTGATCGCCGGGCGCCAGATCGCGAACCACTCCGGGTCGCCGAGACCCGCGAGCGACATGTCCTCCGGGATCCGCACGCCGCCCTCCCCCGCCCAGCGCAGCACGCCCATGACCAGCCGGCTGCTGAGGGCGACGACGGCGGAGGGCAGGTCGTCACCGAGCCGCCGCATCGCGGCGGCGCCCCCGTCGGCGCTGAACTCGGTGACCAGCACGCGGAAGCGGGGACCGTCGGTGCCGTCCTCGACGAGGCCCGCGTCCTCCGCGGCGCGGCGGAACCCGGCGAGGCGTTCGGCGCTGGTGGACAGCTGCGTCGCCCCCACGATCGCGACGACGTCGGTGTGCCCGGCGTCGAGGACCCCGCGGGTCAGGTCGGCGACGCCCGCGACGTCGTCGCTGACGACGGCGCTCGCGGTCGTGTCGCGGGTGTGACGGTTCAGCTGGACCACGGGGAGACCGGGCGGCGCGGTCCCGTCGGGATCGACGGGCACGTGGACGACCCCGTCGACCTGCCGGTCGAGCAGGGTCTCCCAGGCCGCCCGCTCGCCGGACGGGTCGTTGCCGGTCGCCAGGACGAGCAGCTGGTAGCCGGCGGCGTGCAGGTCGGCCTGCAGGACGGCGGCACTGGCGGTGTAGAACTCATTGTGCAGGTCGGGCAGCACCAGGCCGACGACCCTGCTGCGCCGCTCGCGCAGGGCCCGGGCGGCGGCGTTGCGGCGGTAGCCGAGCTCGGCCGCGGCGTCGAGGACCTTCCTGCGGGTGTCCGGGTCGACGTAGCCGTTCCCGCTGATCGCGCGGGACGCCGTGCCGGTGCCGACCCCGGCGAGCCGGGCGACGTCCGCGAGGGTGCTCACGGGGGTCGAACCTACCCACCGGGGCCGGCGGGCTCAGGGCAGGGCGAGCCCGATCATCGAGCCGATCCCGACGGTGGCGAGCAGGATCAGCGGGATGGTGGCGAGGTCCGCGACGACCCCGGTGCGGATCATGCGGATCATGGGGACGTAGCCGGAGCCGTAGACGATCGCGTTCGGCGGGGTGGAGACCGGCAGCATCGCGCCGGCGTTGCCCCCGAAGATCGCGGCCATCGCCGGGATGAGCGGGTCCACCCCGATGGCGACGGCGATCGGCACGACGATCGGTACGACGATGCCGACCGAGGCGGTGTTGCTCGTCGTCTCCGAGATGGCCATGCCGAGCACGACCGCCACCAGGCACAGCAGGAGCAGCGAGTCCACCCCGGTGACCGAGGCGACCGCGGCACCGACGGTGTCGGCGAGGCCGGTCCGGCTCATCATCCGGCCGATGGTGAGCCCGACCCCGACCAGGACGACGGTGCCCCAGTCGATGCGGGACGCGTCCGGCCAGGTCAGCGTCCGCTCCCCGGCGCCGGCGGGCAGGAAGAACAGCAGCCCGGCCGTCGCGACCACGACCGCGCCCTCGTTGAAGCGGTCCAGCACGGTCGCGAGCAGCGTGTCCGGGGTGACGAGACCGACGGTGTCGAGCAGCGACGGCACCACCCACAGCACCACCGTCACCAGGAAGATCCACAGGACGTTCCGCTCCCCGCGGCTCATCGCGCCGAGCGCACCGTGCGCGGCCCGGAAGTGCTCCTGACCGCCCGGGATCCGCCGGGTCTCCGGCCGGTTGAGCAGCACCAGCGTGGTGAACATGACGACGCCGAGCACCAGCACGTACGGCGCCGACATGGTCAGCCAGTCGAACAGCGGGATCTGGTAGCCGGTCATCTCCTCGACGGCACCGCGGCCGATCACGTTGGCGATGCCGGTGATCGGTGTCAGGACCGACCCGACCCCCGCGCCGTAGGCGATGGCGAGCATGAGCATGCAGGAGAAGCGGGTGCGGTGGTCGCGGACCTGCGGGTTCTGCTCCTGGATGAGGTCGCCGACCGTCCGCACGACGCCGACGCCGATCGGCAGCAGCATGGCCGCGGTGGCCGAGGCCGACACGAGGGTGGCGAGCAGCATCGCGACGACGCCGAACGCGAGCGCGGTGCGGTAGGTGCTGTTCCCGATGCCGGGCAGCGACAGCACCCGCAGCGCGAAGCGGCGGTCGAGCCCGTGCACCGTCATGGCCCGGGCCAGCAGGAACGCGCCGATGACGAGGAAGACGGTCGGCGACCCGAAGGCCCCGAACACCTCGGCCGGGGTGCCGACGCCGAGCAGCACCAGCAGCGCGATGCCGATCAGCGCGGTGGCCGCGATCGGGATGGTCTCGCAGATCCAGAGCAGGACGACGAAGCCGAGCACGGCGAGCATCCCGCGCTGCTCGACCGGCAGGTCGGGCAGCAGCAGCGCGGCCAGCATGATCGGGACGACGGCCCAGGCGCCGACCCGGCTGCGGACACGGTCGAAGCGGTTCTCCGGTCCCTCGGCGTCGCCCTCGGTGGTCGTGACGGCGGGTCCGGCCGTCGGGGCGCTCACGACGCCAGCTCCGACAGCGGCGTGGTCACCAGCTGCGGGCCCGCGGTGGACTTCCAGGTGGCGACGGCGGCGTCGGCGATCGCGGCGGCCTCGCCCACGTAGTCGTCCGCGGTGACCAGCGGGTCGGGCAGCAGGTCCGCCCTCCCCTGCTCGGCGGCGACCTCGGGCAGTACCGACGCGAGGGTGCGCCCGTCACGACGGGCCCGCGCCGCGGCCTCGTAGACGAGGTCGTGGGCGTGCTCACGTCCCATCGCCGCGGCGAGGGAGATCATCTGGGCCTCGGCCATGACCAGTCCGCCGTCCTGCTCCAGGTTGGCCCGCATGCGTGCGGTGTCCACCCGCATGCCCCGCACGACGACGAGCGTCTCGCTCAGGGCGGTGCCGGCCAGTACGGCCAGCTGCGGGATCACCTGCCACTCGATCTGCCACTCCCCCGCGGCCCGCTCGTGGCCGGACTCCTGCAGGCGTGGCAGCGACGAGGCGAGGGCCCCGGTGGTCCCGGTCAGCCCGATCACGATCTCCGAGGAGATCGGGTTGACCTTCTGCGGCATGGTCGAGGAGGCGCCACGGTGGCTCTCGAACGGCTCGAAGACCTCGCCGATCTCGGTGCGGGACAGGTCGACGACGTTGCGGGCGAGCTTGGCGCAGGTGGCGGTGATCGTCGCGCAGAGCCAGCCGAACTCGGCGACCCCGTCACGGTCGACGTGCCAGGGCACGTCGGTGTGGTGCAGACCCAGCTTCCCGGCCACGGCGGCCCTCGTCTCCGCGGAGCGCGGACCGAGCGCCGCCGCGGTCCCGCCCGCACCGAACAGCGAGACCAGGGCGATCCGCGGCGCTGCCTGCGCGAGGCGTTCACGCTGGCGGGCGAACTGGGCCAGCAGCGTGCCGAGGGTCGCGCCGAAGGTGGTGGGGACGGCCTGCTGGGCGTGGGTCCGGGCGGCCATGACGGTGCCGGCGTGCTCGGCGACCCGCTCCGCGAGGGCGTCGCCGACCTCGGCCAGCCGCCGGTCGAGCGCGGCGAGCGAGCGCGCGAGCTGCAGCGCCTGGCCGGTGTCCATGATGTCCTGGGTGGTGGCGCCGTAGTGGACGCGTCCGTCCGGGCCGGGCGGCAGCGCGCCGCAGACCTCGCGGACCAGGCCGAGGATCGGGTAGCCGACGTTGCGGGCGGTCCTCCACAGCGTCTCACGGTCGATGTTCGACGCCCGCGCCGCGGAGACGACGGCCGCCGCGTCGTCGGCGGTGATGACGCCGAGCTCGGCCTGCGCCGCCGCCAGCGCGCGCTCGGTCGCGAGCCAGCTCTCGACGGCCGAGTCCTCCGAGAAGATCGCGAGCTGTTCCGCGTCTCCGGCCAGATGCGTGAGCAGGGAGAACGGGGACCGTCCGGCGGTCGGGGTCGTCATCGAACCTCCAGGGCGCTGCGTCGCGCCACCTCACGGCGGCGTGTGGAATGCATTCCACTATGGGATCGATTCCATGTCCCGTCAAGAGGCCGGGCCGACCCGCGTCGCGGGGCGGTCAGATCGCGCCGGTCAGCTCCCCGGTCACCACGCGGCGCTCGTTCTCCGTCCGCCAGGCGCGGTAGTCGGCGTCGTCGGCGGCGGTCCCGATCCGGGCGATGCAGTCCGCGCAGAGGTCCGCGACCTGCAGCAGGCAGTCCTGGCCGCAGTCCCGGCACGCGATGAGCTCGGCGATGGGGTCGTTCACGGTCGCTCCGGACATGACCCGAGCCTACCGAGGGCGCCCGGCCGCCCTCGGCGTGGCCGGTCCGACACGCGGGACCGCCCCCGGCGTCGACGCCGGTCCACCAGCCGGTCCGGCAGTGTCCCGGCGGGCGCGACCACGACCGCCCGGTCACCACGGAGGTGCTCCTACCGAGGTGGTCGTGGGCGCGCCGGCGGTGGTCCGGTCGGGATCTCCCCCGGTCGGCCGACGACGGTCCCGGGGCGGCGGTCCGCCCAGGGCAGCGCCCGTTCCAGGTCGGCGGCCAGGTCCAGGGCAGACCCGCGCCTCGGAGTCCGACAGACTCGTGCGGTGCAGACCCTGTTCCGTGGCGAGAAGCATGTCGGCTACAACCAGTTCCACCTCGGCACCGGTACCGAACCGGTTGAGGGCTGGACGATGGACGACTGCTTCGCGGGGCAACGCAACGGGTTGTGTGGTGCAGCCGAACGCGGGCAGCTCTTCCTCATCACAGGCCTGCACACCGGGAACGTTCCGGTCACCGTCGAGCTGCACGAGACCGCGCCACCGGTGCCGGACGCCCCGGATGTCGTCGAGGTGTCGTTCCCGATCACCCGCGGGCCCGTGGGCCTGTTCTCGGGCTTCGTCGACGACCACGCCGACCTCGGTCTCCCTCCCGGCTTCTACCGGGTCCGCTACTGCGCCGACGGGATGGACGCCGCCCGTGCCATGGACTGCCGGATCGACGACGCCTCCGCGCTCGACGACTACCTCCTGCAGTTCTGGCCCGCCCCGGCCGAACCCGACCGGGTGGTGCGCACCGGGAGCGAGATCGCGCGCCACTGGCACGACAACGCCGCTGGGCTCCCGTCACCGACCCGGACACCGAGCCAACGGGCGGACGACCGGGCCCGCGACCCCGAGCACGCCCGGCAGCGGGCCATCGAGCTCAACCTCCGTCGGGCCGGGCAGCGAGCGCCCGGACCACTCGGTTCGATCGAGTTCGCGTACACGCTCGCCCTCGTCGACGACGACCTCGCCGACCACCTCACGTCACTGCCGCCGGACCGGCAGCGCGGGCTGGCCCTCCGGACCGCGCACCGCACCATCGCCGGCACGGGTCTGGACCGGGTCGCCTGGATCGGCGACGTCCTCCCCCGCCTCGGTCAGGCTCCGCTGCCGGGGGTGTTCCTCGACGAGAGCACCGCGCTCGCGGCCCTGGCCGCCACCCCGAAGGTCCCGTGCACGGTCGTCACCTCCCCCGACGAGCGTCGCGCGCCGACTCTCGCCCAGGCGATGGCTCTGCCCGCCCTCGCCGCGGTGACGCACCCCGATGCCACCGTCGCCCTGCTCGAGACCGTTCATCACGCCCTCGCCGCGGCCGGGGAGGAGGGCTACCGCGACGTCCTGGCCGATCTGCGGTTCGCCTCGGCGGATCCGGCGTGATCCGAGTTCCCCGGACACGACGCCCTCCCCAGTTCTGAGGAAGTGCCGCCGGTCCTGCTCACATCCGAGCCCCCGCTACGACAGACGGCGTAGTAGACGTCGTCCATCGGGGGCCGCAGTGAACAATCGTCACGGACACACCGCCACGTGGGCCGGGCGACCCGCCCGACGCAGGACCGGGCTGCGCGCGGTCGCCGCCACTGCGGTACTGACCTCGCTGCTCGCCTCCACGGCGCTGCTGGCCTACGAGGCCGGACGCGGTGACGGCGCGCCGGTTCCGGCGGTCGTGGCCGCCGCCGCGCCGGTCCCCGCGGTCGTCGTCGCCCCGGCGGCACGCCCGACGCCGGCTCCGGAGCCCGGTCCCGTGCTCGTCGACACGGGTGGCACACCGTTACCCGCCGACATCGCGAAGTCCGTGCGGACCGTCCACACCGCGCTCGACACCGGGGACCTCGACCCGGTCCGGGCCGCCTACAGCGTGACCGGCTCGGACGACTGGATCGCCACCGAGCAGTACCTCGACAACGCCGCCGTCCGTCGCGACGTCCTGGCGGCGCTGCGGACCGCCCCCACGAAGCGATCGGACTCGTTCCGGTTCGCCGCGGACGGGACCTCCGTCACGTTCGGCTGGTACGCGGCCGACACCGGCACCGGCGCGGGCCTGCTCAGCATCGACGGCCCGTGGCGCGAGGACACGTCCGCCGCCGCCACGCCTCGGAGCACGACGCCACCGGTGGCCGGACCGACCTGGACCGCACCCACCGGTTGCACCGCGGGCACCCTCGACCGTCCAGCGGAGGGCTACCCCTGCACCGACCCGGCCACCGGCCGCGGTGTGGCCCACGACGGCACGGTCGGCGTCCACGGCCTCAAGCCCTGCCCCTACGGCACCACGCTCCCGGCCGACCCCGACGAGCCCACCCGCAACGCCGGCACCGGTGAGATCTGCGGCTGGGACGGCAGCTGAGCGGGCCCGGCCGCTACGCCCCCACCGCCCGCAACAACCCCGTCCGGTCGTGACACCCGACGTCGACGAACCCGGTGTCGTCCCCCTCGGCCACGGTCACCTCGTGGTGGAGCCGCAGGTCGTCGGCCGCCGAGCGGCTCCGCGGACCTCGGGCGGGCCGCGAGCCGGACGACGGTGCCGCGGACGATGTCTCGCCTCGGCGATGAGTGGCGCACGTCCGGACGGTGTCGGCTAGATTTTCCACGGCCGCCCGACGGGGCCGAGGAGGTGGTTCATGCGCGGCGACGACGACGCGGTCGAGAGCACGCAGTCCGACCTCGTCCACGCCGCGATGGCGGCCCACGACTGGTCCTCCCACCCGCTCGGCCCGCCCGAGCGCTGGTCACCGGACCTGCGCAGCGTCGTCCGGATGCTGCTCGACTCCCGGTTCTCGATGTGGATGGCGTGGGGCCCGGACCTCACGATGTTCTACAACGACGCCTACCGGCGCGACACGTTGCGCGACAAGCACCCGTGGGCGCTCGGCCGATCCGCGCGCGAGGTGTGGGCCGAGGTCTGGGACGACGTCAGCCCGCTGATCGGGTCGGTGCTCGCCGGCGGTGGGGCCACCTGGGACGAGGACCTCCTGCTGTTCCTCGAACGCAGCGGCTACCCCGAGGAGACCTACCACACCTTCTCCTACAGCCCGTTGCACGAGGACGGCGCCGTCGCCGGGATGCTGTGCGTGGTCACCGAGAACACCGACCGCGTGCTCAGCGAACGCCGCATGCAGACGCTGCGCGACCTCGCCGCCGACCTGGGGCCGACCCGCACCGGGGCGCAGGTGTACGCCGCGGTCGGGCGCGCGCTGGCAGGCAACCCGCAGGACGTGCCGTTCGGGCTCGTCTACGAGTTCACCGAGGACGGCGGGACCCGGCTCGCCGGCTCCACGGGCATCGCGGCCGACGCGCCCGGTGCCGACCCGGCCGGCTGGCCGCTCGACCCGGTGCGCGAAGGCGGCACCGCGGTCGTCGAGGACCTGGCCTCCCGCCTGCCGGGCCTGCCCCACGGCGCCTGGGATCGGCCGCCGTCGCACGCCGTGCTGGTCCCGCTCGCCGGGGCGCAGGGCGAGACCCGGATCCGGGGGGCGCTGGTCGTCGGGCTGAACCCGTTCCGGATCTTCGACGAGCGCTACCGGGCCTTCGTCGACCTCCTGGCGGGCCAGGTCGGGGCCGCGCTGGTCGCCGCGGGCGCCTACGAGGCCGAGCGCCGGCGGGCCGAGGCGCTCGCCGAGCTCGACCGCGCCAAGACCGACTTCTTCTCGAACGTCAGCCACGAGTTCCGCACGCCCCTGACGCTCATCATGGGACCGGTCGAGCAGCTGCGCGACGACCCGCCGGGGCCCGACCGGCTCGCCGCGGAGCTCGACGTCGTGCACCGCAACGCGCTGCGCCTCGGGCGGCTGGTCACCACGCTGCTCGACTTCTCCCGGCTGCAGGCCGGGCGGCTGCGCGCCACGTTCGAGCCGACCGACCTCGCCGCCTTCACCACCGAGCTGACCAGCCTGTTCCGGTCGGCGATGGAGCGCGCCGGGCTGGACTACACGGTGGACTGCCCGCCGCTGCCCGGGCCGGTCCACGTCGACCGGGAGTCCTGGGAGAAGGTCGTCCTCAACCTGCTGTCCAACGCTCTGAAGTTCACCCTGGACGGCCGCGTCGCGGTCACCCTGCGCGCCGACGGCGACGACGCGGTCGAGCTGACCGTCGCCGACACCGGGGCCGGGATCGCGGCCGAGGAGCTGCCCCGGCTGTTCGAGCGGTTCCACCGCATCGCCGGCGCCCGCGCCCGCTCGACCGAGGGGTCGGGCATCGGGCTCGCCATGACCCGCGAGCTGGTCACCCTGCACGGGGGGACGATCACCGCGGCGAGCACCGCGGGCGCGGGCACCACGTTCACCGTCCGGATCCCGACCGGCACCGCCCACCTCGACCCGGACCGCGTCACCGACACGGCGTCGGGCGGCGCACCGACCGCGACCTCGGAGGCGTTCGTCGGCGAGGCGCTGCGCTGGCTGCCCGGCCCGGCACCGGCGCCCGTCGTCGTGGACGGGGCGGGCCCGGATGCACCGGCCTCCGCGGGCCGGATCCTCGTCGCCGACGACAACGCCGACATGCGCGAGTACCTGCAGCGGCTGCTGGCCGACCGCTACGAGGTCCAGCTCGTCGAGGACGGGAAGTCCGCGCTGACCGCGGCCCGGGAACGCCCGCCGGACCTGGTCGTCACCGACATCATGATGCCGGTCCTCGACGGCATGGAGCTGCTCGCGGCGCTGCGCGGCGACCGTCGTACGGCCGGGGTGCCCGTCCTGCTGCTCTCCGCCCGGGCCGGTGAGGAGGCCGCGATCGAGGGCCTCGGCGCCGGCGCGGACGATTACCTGGTCAAGCCCTTCTCCGCGGCCGAGCTCGTGGCCCGGGTCAACGCCCACCTGAAGCTGGGCCGGGTCCGCCGCGACGCCGAGGCCCGGTTCACCGCCATGGCCGACCTGGCCCCGGCCCTGATCTGGGTCGCGGACCCGGACGGCGCGCGGACCTACGTCAACTCCGGCTGGCAGGAGTTCACCGGCCGGGACGTCCCCGCGGACCTCGGCGACGGCTGGACCGACGGGCTGCACCCCCAGGACCGGCAGCGCTACCGCGACCGCGTGACCCCGGCGCTCGCCTCCGGGACGGGCTGGCAGATCGAGTACCGGCTCCGCCGCGCCGACGGCGCCTTCCGCTGGATCCTCGAGCACGCCGTCCCGCTGCACACCGGCACCGACGGGACGGTCACCGGCTGGGTGGGCAGCGGCACCGACATCAACGCCCGGTACCGCGAGTCCGAACGCCAGACCCTGCTCGCCCGGCTCAGCCGGGAGCTGGACGGCTCCGACGGCGTCGACGACCGGCTGCGGCGGCTGACCGCGCTGCTCGTCGAGACCCGGCTGGCCGACGTGTGCACGGTCCGCCGCGTCGACGACGCCGGGCAGCTCGTCCGCGTCGCCCGGTACGGTCCGGACGCCGCGACCGAGGAGGCGCTCGACGAGCGCTCCGCCGAGACCTCGTTCGGCCTCCGGGTCCTCGACACCGGCACCGCCGTCCTGTGGGACGACACCGCCCCCGGCGCGATGGTCCCCGGCTCCTCGATCCCCGCACGCTCCGCGGTCGGGGTGCCGCTGTCCGCGCGCGGCCGGACGCTGGCTGTCCTGGTGCTGGTCCGGGGCCCGCGGACCACGCCGTACACCCCTGACGACATCGAGCTCGTCACCGAGCTCGCCGACCGGGCCGCGCTCGCGCTCGACAACGCGCTGCTGCTCGCCGACGAGCGGGCCAACGCCGACCGGCTGGCGCTGCTGCAGCGGGCCACCGCGCAGCTGTCGGCCGCCGCCGACCCGACCGAGGTCGCCCGGACCGTCGTCACCCACCTGACGGCGCTGCTCGGCACCTGCCGGATCGCGGTCTACGAGCTCGACCCGGCCGGGCAGCAGCTGCGGGCACTGGCCCTGCACGGCGTCGCCGACCCGCAGGCGTGGCGCGAGGTGCCGCTGACCTCGCCGGTGCCGGCGGCGGTGACCGCCCGCCAGGCCCGCGCGCTGTGGCTGGAACCGGGCACCGACTGGCGGGAGCGCCACCCGGAGACCGCCACCCTGCTCGACGGCCTCGGCCACGCGACCGTCTTCACCCTCCCGCTGGTCACCGCCGCCCGCACCGTCGGCGTCATCGCGGTCGCGTTCGGGACCCCGCGCCCGCTCACCCCGAACGAGCGCGCCACCCTGCTCGCGCTGACCGACCCGGCCGCGCAGGCGCTCGAACGCGCCCGGCTCTACCGCGCCGAGCGGGAGGTGGCCCACACCCTGCAGCGCACGCTGCTACCCACCCGGCTGCCCGACCTCGACACCGTGGAGATCGCGGTGCGCTACCAGGCCGGCGCCGCGGGCACCGAGGCCGGCGGCGACTGGTACGACGTCGTCGACCTCGGCGACGGGCGGGTCGGGCTGTCGGTGGGCGACGTCGTCGGACAGGGCGTCGCGGCGGCCGCGGTGATGGCCCAGCTGCGGACCGTGCTCTCCGGCGCCGTCCGGCAGGGCCGCGACCCCGCGTCCGCGCTGGAGCTGCTGGACGAGTTCGCGACCTGGATCCCCGGTGCCCGCTACTCGACGGCGGCCTGCGTGGTCGTCGACCCCGGCCGCGGGGAGCTGCGCTGGGCGCGGGCCGGGCACCTGCCCGTGCTGGTGGTCGACGAGAACGGCAGCCGTTACCTCGCGGGCGGCCACAACCCCGTCCTCGGCGTCCGCGGCCGGCCGCCCTTCGGCGAGGGTGTCGCCCCGATCGCGGCCGGGCAGACGCTGGTCCTCTACACCGACGGGCTCGTCGAGCGCCGCGGCGAGGTCGTCGACGAGGGGCTGGACCGGCTGGCCCGGATCGCCGCCGAGGTCGCGGGGCTGCCGCCCGAGCAGTTCGCCGACCAGATCGTCGGCCGGGCCCTGGCCGGGGCCGCCCACACCGACGACGCCGCGCTGGTCTGCGTCCGCGTCCTCCCGCCCGACATCGACCTCACCGTCCCCGGGTCCGCCCGGGAACTGCCGGCGATGCGCCGCCGGGTCCGGCGCTGGGCCGGCCACGTGGGCCTGGGCGAGGACCTCGGCGACGACCTGGTCCGCGCGATCGACGAGGCCGCCGCCAACAGCGTCGAGCACGGCTACGCCGAGTTCGACCCGCCCGGCGAGGTGCACCTGCGCCTCGGCTACACCCCGCACGACGGCGTCTGGGCCCGGGTCGCCGACACCGGCCGCTGGCGGCCGCCGCCGCCCGACCCCGGCTACCGCGGGCGCGGCCTGCAGATGATCCGCGCCATCGCCACCACCGCCGAGATCGACACGGCGGGCGGGGGCACCGTGGTGCGCATGCAGATCACCCCGGACCCGCGCACGCCCGCCGTGGCGCAGCAGCCCGCGCCGCCCGTACGGCCCTCCCCCGGACGCCGGCGCACCGAGCTGCACGACGACGGCCGCAGCGGCGACGCCCGCCGCCTCACCCTGGCCGGCGACCTCGACCTCGCCGGGGCCGCCGAGATCCGCGACCGGCTCCTGGAGCTGGTCGCCGCCGGGCCGGTGCTCCTCGTCCTCGACGGGCCGACCTACGTCGCGAGCAACGGCGCCGCCCTGCTCGCCGAGGCCGCCGACCGGGCGGGCGCCCGCGGGCACCGGCTGCGGGTCGAGGTGCCGCCGGGCCCGGCGCGGCACGCGCTGGAGCTCTCCGGGCTGCTCACGCTCCTGGGGTGAGGGCCCCGGCGGCCCGGCACACAGCTGCCTGCCGAGCCGCCGCGAGCGGGTCAGCGGCAGACCACGTCGTCGGGCGGGAGTGTCCCGTCCACCAGGTACGACGTCGTGACCCCCAGCGCGCACGGGGTGTCCCCGACGCCGGCGTAGACGCCGTGGCCGCTCCCGTTCTCGACGACGAGCCGGGCCCGGTCGCCGAACTTCTCCCGGAGGAGCTCACCGCCGCGCAGCGGGGTGACCGGGTCGTGGCGGTTCTGCACGATCAGCACGTTCGCCGGGCCCTCGTCGAGCACACGGACCGGCGGCTCGGCCGGCTCGTACGGCCAGAAGGCGCAGGGCAGCACGTTCGCGCTCGCCGCGCCGTACACGGGGAACCGCTCGCGGTCCTGCGCCACCGCCCGCTGGTAGACCGCGACGTCCCGCGGCCAGGCGACGTCGTTGCAGGTGGTGGCGAGGAACGCCGTGTACGCGTTGTCCTGCGGCGACGGGCCCGCGGGCGGTGCCGGGGCGGGCGGTACCGGGGCGGGCGGCGCGTCGCCGGACAGCAGCGACTGCCAGGCCGCGGCGGTGCTGCCGTAGAGGGTCGGGCCGTACAGACCGACGAAGGTGGCCGCCCGGAACATCCGGCCGTCGACCCCGCCCGACGGCCGGTCGTCGAGCCGCGCGGCGAGCCGGAGATAGGTCTGCCGCACCTCCTCCGGGGTGGCGCCCAGCCCGTAGGTGCCGTGCCGGTCGGCGGCCCAGCGGGCGAAGTCCCCGAAGGTCTCCTCGGCGCCGAGTGCGTAGCGGCGGATGCCGTCGGGGTCGAGGTGGGTGTCACCGACGTTGCTGTCGAGTACGACGCGGTCGGAGCGGTCGGGGAACAGGGAGGCGTAGGCCGCCCCGAGCGCCGACCCGTAGGAGAAGCCGAGGAAGCTCGCCTTCTCCTCGCCGAGCGCGGCCCGGATGCGGTCCATGTCCCGGGCGACGTTGGCGGTCGTGACGTGCCGCAGGTGCCCGTTGCGGTCGTTCGCCGCGCACCGCTGGGCCACCTCCCGCGCGACCTCGGCCGTCCGCAGGACCGCCGCGTCGTCGGCGGCGTACGGCGGGATGTTGCCGATGTAGTCCTGGTCGGTGGTGAACCCGCAGCTCACCGGGTCCGAGTGGCCGACCCCGCGGGTGTCGAACCCGATGATGTCGTAGCTGTCCTGCACGCTCGCCGGCAGACCGCGCTTCACCAGGTCGTTCGCGAACGCCAGCCCGGACCCGCCCGGCCCCCCGGGGTTCAGGATCAGGATCCCGCGGCGCTTCTCCGGCTTCGTGCTCGCCAGCCGCGACACCGTGATCGAGATCTGCGCGCCGTCGGGGCTGCCGTGGTCCAGCGGCACCGGGATCTGCGTGCACTGCAGCGCCACCAGCGGCGCCACCACGTCCGCGGGGCAGGGGCCCCACTCCGGCCCCGCCGCGGGTTCCGCCGCCCCCGCGGGTGCGGCGACCGCCGCACCCGCCAGCCCGGCCAGCAGCGCCAGCACCGTCGCCCGTAGGAGGCTCCGTCGTCCTCGCATCGTTCCCGTCCCCTCGTCGCGGTCGGGACGGACGCTAGGAACGCCGTCCGGCTCCGCACATCGGTCCGACGGCCACGGCCTCCGACCGAAGTCGTAGTGCGGGACCTTCGGCCGGGCCGGGCGTGCCGCCCGGCCCTGCCCTGCACCCGGTGCCCGGCGGAGCATCGGATCGGGGACGACGGAGGAGGTCACCATGGTCGAGGCCGGGGTGCGCGAGCAGTTCACGGTGATGGTCGCGCTGGCCGGTGCCGACCGGCGGTCGCTGGACACCGCGGCCGCGATCGGTACCGAGCTGGTGGTGCAGGGGCTGCGGCCACTCCTCGTCCGGGCGGGCGACGCGGACACGCTCGCCGGGGTCGCCGGGGTCGTGCTCGTCGGGGCGTGGGGCAGGCCGTGGGCCCGCGCCGCCGCGAGCCGGTTCCTGCACCGGCACGCGACCGTGCTGCGGGTCCGTCCGCTGTGGATGGTCGACGCCGCGCCCGCCGGGGACGGGCACCCCCACCCGGTGCCGGCGCCGGATCTGGAGCTCCCGGTGCGGCTGCACACCGCCGGGACACACGGCGGGCGGGAGTGGGCGGCCGGGCTCGCCGCCGCGGCGGTGTCGCGGTGACGGCGTCGCCGTCCGGGCCGGACGTGCTGCGGCGTGCGCTCGCGGCGGCGGTGCGCGCGCCCTCGGTGCACAACACCCAGCCGTGGCGCTGGCGGGTCACGACCGACCGGCTGGAGCTGCACGCCGACCCCGACCGACGGCTGCCCTACACCGACCCCGACCGGCGCGACCAGCTGGTCAGCTGCGGGTCCGCACTGGGCTTCCTGCACGTCGCGCTCGCCGCGCTCGGGGCGGGCCACGAGGTCGTCCGGTTCCCGACCGGGGACCGGAACCACCTGGCGACGGTCCGGCTCACCGGGGCGGCCCCGGACCCCGCCGACCACACCGTCGCGGCGCTGGCCCGGGCGATCCCGCACCGGCGCACCGACCGGCGGCCCTTCCGCGAGGGCGTGGACTCGCGGCACGCGCGCGCGGTCCTCGGCGAGCACGCGGCGCGCTACGGCACCACCCTGCACACCGTGACCGACGCGGTCGCCCGCGAGCACCTCGCCGCGCTGGAGGACACGGCCGCGCGGGAGATCCGTGCCCGCCCCGGCCAGGCCGCCGAGCTGCTGGTCTGGACCCACCGCTACCCGGGTTCCCACGACGGTGTCCCGGCCGGGTCGCTCCCCCGCGGCGCCCCGTGGCGGCCGGGTGCCGACCTGGGCGTGCGCTTCCCGGGCGGCTCCCTGCCGGCCCGGGCCGCCGTCCGCGACGAGGCCACGATCATGGTGCTGACCACCCACGCCGACGACGACCCGGCCCGGCTCGCCGCCGGGGAGGCGGCCGGGGTCGTGCTGCTCGCCGCCACCGCACTCGGTCTCGCGACCTGCCCGCTCTCGCGGGTGCTGGAGACCTCGCGGACCCGGGCCGACCTGGCCCGCCAGGTCCTGCGCACCGCCGACCACCCGCAGCTGCTGCTGCGCGTCGGCCGGCCCCAGGACGACGCGGAGCTGCCGGAGACACCGCGCCGGAGCCCCGCCGACGTCCTGCTGCACTGACTGCTGCACCGACTGCGGCACCGACTGCAGCACCGGCCGCGCCACCCGACCGCGGCACCGGCGTCGCCGTGACCGGGGGCACCCGGGCCCCGGGACCTTCGACCCGCCCGGTGCCCGGAACGCCCGTTAGCCTCGGGGCCGACGACGGACCGGCCCCGGAGGACGACCATGACGATCTCGGTGTTCCTGCTCGACGACCACGAGATCGTCCGCCGCGGGCTGGCCCAGCTGCTCGGCATGGAGGACGACATCGAGATCGTCGGCGAGGCCGCGACCGCGGCGCAGGCCCTCGCCCGCGTCCCCGCGCTGCGCCCGGACGTCGCCCTGCTCGACGTCCGGCTGCCCGACGGCGACGGCGTCTCGGTGTGCCGCGACCTGCGCTCCGCGGTCGTCCCGCCGCCGGCCTGTCTGATGCTGACCTCGTACTCCGACGACGAGGCACTGTTCGGCGCGATCATGGCCGGGGCCGCCGGGTACCTGCTCAAGCAGGTCGCGGGCGTCGACCTCGTGGGTGCCGTGCGCACGGTCGCGGACGGCGGCTCGCTGCTCGACCCGCGGGCGACCGCCGCGGTGCTGCAGCGGCTACGCACCGGCGGCTCCGACGCCGACACCGACCCGCGCTACGACACCCTCAGCCCACAGGAACAGCGGATCCTCGGGCTCGTCGCCGACGGGCTCACCAACCGTCAGATCGGCGCCACCCTGCACCTGGCCGAGAAGACCGTGAAGAACTACGTGTCCTCGATCCTGCACAAGCTCGGGTTCTCCCGGCGCACCGAGGCCGCCGTCTACGCGGTCGAGCGCCGCCACGGGCACTGACCCGCTCAGTCCAGCGGGACCCGCCACCGCAGCCGGGTGCCACCGGTCGCGACACGCTCGGCGACCGAGGTGCCGCCGAGCTCGGCGGCGCGGTCGGCGAGGTTGCGCAGTCCGCCGCGCCGGCCGGTGGGCGCGATGCCGCAGCCGTCGTCGGTGACCTCCACGGTCAGCTCCTGCCCGGCGTCGACGGACACGTGCAACGTGCTCGCACCGGAGTGGCGGACCGCGTTCGACACGGCCTCGCGCACCACGGCCAGCAGGTGCACGGCGACCTGCGCGGGCACGACGGTGTCGATCGGTCCCGCGGTGTCGACGGTCGCGTCGATCCCCGATGCGGCCGTCGCGTGCGCGACCGCGTCGAGCAGCTGCCGCCGCAGGCCGCCCTCCTCCTGGTCCGCGGTGTGCAGGTCGAAGATCGAGGTGCGGATGTCGCGGACCGTGCGGTCCAGCTCGCCGACGGCCTGCTCGACCTGCTCGCGCACCCCGCTGCCCGCGGGGTCGTCGCCGAGGCGGCGCAGCGAGCCCTGCAGCGTGAGGCCGACCGCGAACAGCCGTTGGATGACGTGGTCGTGCAGGTCGCGGGCGATGCGGTCGCGGTCGGCGAGCACTGCGAGCTCGCGCTGGGTCCGCTGCTTCTCCCCCAGCTCCAGGGCCAGCGCCGCCTGGTCGGCGAAGGACACCAGCAGCGGCACCTCGGACGGACGGAACGGCGGGTCCCCGGCGGCACGGCGGGCGACCAGGACCCCGCGCACCGTTCCCACGACCCGCATCGGCACCGCGACGACCGGCCCGCGGGCACCGTCGACGCTGACCGCGACCTCGGTGATGTCGGCCAGGACCGGCTGGCCGAGCTCGACGGCCCGGCGCAGCAGCGCGTCTTTGGGACCGCTGACGAGCGGCGGGCGGCCCGCGGTCGCGCCCTCGCGGAACCCGCCGTCGTGGTCGGGGCCCAGCGCGATCGACGTCCCGTCGGCGCGCGACAGCTCCAGGCTGCGGCGGGCGACGAGCCCGAGTGTGGCGGCCTCGTCGGCTCCGGCCAGTACCTCCCCGCGGATCTCGGCCAGCGCCTCCAGCCACTGCTGCCGGAGCAGGCCCTTCTCGAACAGGTCGGCGTTCTGCACGGCGATCCCGGCGGCGGCGGCGAGCGCCATGAGGATCAGCTCGTCGTCGGCGGTGAACTCGGTGCCGGTGCGCTTCTCGGTGAGGTAGAGATTGCCGTAGACGGAGTCACGGACCAGCACGGGGACGCCGATGAAGCTGCGCATCGGCGGGTGGTGCGGCGGGAAGCCGACCGAGGACGGGTGCGCCGACAGGTCGTGCAGGCGCAACGGCCGGGGGTCGGCGATCAGCTGGCCGAGCAGGCCACGGCCCTCGGGCGGGCGCCCCAGCGCGGTACGGGTCGCCTCGTCCAGGCCGACGTCGATGAAGCGGGCGATGCCGCCGTCCGGGGCGAGCACCCCCAGTGCGCCGTAGCGGGCGTCGACCAGATCCACCGCGGACTGCACGATCCGCTGCAGCGTGGTGTCCAGCTCCAGGCCGGCCGCGACCCCGAGCACCGCGTCGAGCAGCCGCTGCGTCCGCCGACGGGTGGAGGCGATCTCGGCGAGGCGCTCCTGCACCTCGGCGATGAGGTGGTCCAGGCGCAGCCCGGCCAGGAGCCCGGAGATCTCCCCGGTCCCGTCACCGGCGTCGTCGGTCGTCACTGGCACCGCCTCCCCGGGGAGCCGCGTCCCGGGCCGCCCCACCCCGACGATACGGCCGTCGGGGTCCGGGACCTTCGCACCTGTCCGACCGGAACCGGCAGCGCCGACCATCGCCCCCGCAGGCACCGGTGAACGCCCGGTCCCGGGAAGGACGCACATCATGGACACCGTCGATGCGGACGCGCCGGTCACCCCGATCCTCGGTCTCGACGCCGCGACGACCGCCCGGGTGCTGGCCACGGCGGGTCGGGCGCCGTCGCTGCACAACGCCCAGCCGTGGCGGTTCCGGACCGGCGCCGACCACGTCGAGCTGCGGGCCGACCCCGCGCGACGGCTGCCGGTCGCCGACCCGACCGACCGCGAGCTGCGGATCGGCTGCGGGGCGGCGCTGTACTCGCTGCGTCTCGCGCTGGCCGGGGCCGGGATCCGCCCACTCGTCACCCGGCTCCCCGACCCGTCGGACCCGGAGCTGCTGGCGGTGGTCCGTCGCGGCGCGGTGATGCCCCCGACCCCCGAGCAGCGACGGCTGCTGGAGGCGGTGCCGCGCCGGCACACGAACCGGCGACCGTTCTCCGACGTGCCGGTGCCGGCCCCGGCCCGCACCGCGCTCACCCGCGCCGCCTACGAGGAGGGCGCCTGGCTGCAGCTGGTGACCGACCCGGACGACCTCGCCGTGCTGGGCCGCCTCGCCCGCGAGGCGCACGCCCGCCAGTCCGCCGACCCCGCGTTCGTCGCGGAGATGGCGGCCTGGACCGGGCGGCACGGCGGCCACGACGACGGTGTCCCCGCCTCCGCGGGCGGACCGCTGCCGGCCCCGAACCACCCGTGGGTGACCCGGGACTTCGGCGGCCCCGCCCACCCGCGGCCCGCGCCGGCCGCGTTCGAGTCGGCGCCGCTGATCGCGGTGCTGACCTCGCACCTCGACGGCCCCCGCGACGACCTGCGCGCCGGCGAGGCGCTGGCGCGGGTGCTGCTGACCGCGACCGCCGAGGGACTGTCGGCCTCGCCGGTGTCCCAGCTGGTGGAGGTCCCCGACGTGCGGGAGCGGGTGCGCCGCTCGCTCGCCCGGGACCGGCCCCCGCAGGTCGTCCTGCGCCTGGGCCACGGGGTCCCCGTCCCGGCGACGCCGCGGCGCCCGGCCGCCGACCTGGTCGACCCGGGCTGACCCGGAGCACCGGCCCGGGACCTTCGTCCCGGGCCGGCGGGCCCTCCGGTGGGCCGCGGGCCGACCTTCGCCCGGAGCCCCGTCCACCCGGCGCGGACGACGATCGGGTGACGGGTCCACACGGGACCCGCCGGCTCCGGAGGGGCGTGATGAACCTCGACCTCGCGCGGTGGCAGTTCGCGATCACCACCGTCTACCACTTCCTGTTCGTCCCGCTGACGATCGGCCTGTCCCTGCTCGTCGCGGGCCTGCAGACCACCTGGTTCGTCACCGCCGACGACCGCTGGCTGCGCGCGACGCAGTTCTGGGGAAAGCTCTTCCTGATCAACTTCGCGATGGGCGTCGTCACCGGCATCGTGCAGGAGTTCCAGTTCGGGATGAACTGGAGCGACTACAGCCGCTTCGTCGGCGACGTCTTCGGTGCCCCGCTGGCGATCGAGGGACTGCTCGCCTTCTTCCTGGAGTCCACCTTCCTCGGTCTGTGGATCTTCGGCTGGGACCGGCTGTCGAAGGGCGTGCACCTGGCCTGCATCTGGCTGGCCGCGACCGGCACGGTGCTGAGCGCCTACTTCATCCTCGCCGCGAACTCCTGGATGCAGCACCCGGTCGGGTCCACCGTGGACGCCGCGACCGGCCGGGCGGAGCTGACCGACTTCGGTGCGCTGCTGACCAACTCCACCGCGGTCGGGGCGTTCTCCCACACCCTGACCGCCTGCCTGGTGACGGCCGGGATGTTCCTGGTCACGATCAGCACGTGGAACCTGGTGCGGGACCGCCACCCCGAGGTCTTCCGTCCCTCGATCCGGGTCGGGCTGTGGACGACGCTGGCCGGGAGCCTCGGCGTCGTCCTCACCGGGGACCTGCAGGCCCGGCTGATGACCGAGCAGCAGCCGATGAAGATGGCCGCGGCGGAGGCGCTCTACGACACCGTCGCGCCGGCGTCGTTCTCGGTGTTCACCGTCGGCTCCCTCGACGGCACCCGCGAGCTGTGGAGCCTGCGGGTGCCGCGGCTGCTGTCGTTCCTGGCCACCGGCACCTGGGACGGCGAGGTGGAGGGCATCCACCAGCTGCAGGAGAAGGCCGTCGCCGCGTTCGGGCCGGGTCTGTACACACCGGACATCCCGCTCAGCTACTGGATGTTCCGACTCATGATCGGTTTCGGGGTGCTGGCGGGGCTGCTCGCCGTCACGGGGCTCTGGCTGACCCGGCGTGCGCGGGCCACGCGGCGGCTGCCGCGCTGGTTCGGCCCGGCCGCCGGTCTGGGTCTGGCCGCACCGCTCCTCGCGAACACCGCGGGCTGGATCTTCACCGAGGCGGGCCGCCAGCCCTGGGTCGTCTACGGCGTGCTGCGCACCGCCGACGGCGTCTCGCCGAGCGTCGGCTGGACGTCGGTCCTCACCTCGCTGGTCGTGTTCACGCTGCTCTACGGCGCGCTGGCCGTCGTCGAGGTCGTCCTGCTCGTCCGGGCCGTCCAGGCCGGTCCGCCGCCCCCTGCGGCTCCGGCCGTCCCGGAACCGTCCGGCACCGCCGCCCCCGTGGCGACCTACTGAGGAGGAGACCGCCATGGCTCTCGTCGACGTCTGGTTCGTCCTGATCGCGGTCCTGTGGACCGGGTACCTCTGCCTGGAGGGCTTCGACTTCGGGGTGGGGATGCTGCTGCCCGTCGTCGCCCGCGACGAGACCGACCGTCGCGTCGCGCTCGGCACGATCGGCCCGGTGTGGGACGGCAACGAGGTGTGGCTGCTCGTCGCGGGCGGGGCAACCTTCGCCGCCTTCCCCGAGTGGTACGCGAGCCTGTTCTCCGGCTTCTACCTGGCGTTCCTGCTGCTGCTCGTCGCGCTGATCCTGCGCGGGATCGCGCTGGAGTACCGGGCCAAGGAGCCGCGCTGGGCCCCGGTGCTGGACCGCGTGCTGACCGGCTCGTCGCTCGCCGCGGCACTGCTGCTCGGGGTGGCGCTGGCGAACATCGTGCACGGTGTCCCGCTCGACGCCGACCACGAGTTCACCGGCACGCTGCTCACCCTGCTCCACCCCTACGCGCTGCTCGGCGGCGTCACCACGGTCCTGGTCTTCGCCCTGCACGGAGCCGCCTTCCTGGCCCTGAAGACCGACGGCCCGGTGCGCGAGCGCGCCGCCACCGTCGCGGTGACGGCCGGGCTGGGCGCGATCCCGGCGGGTGCGGTGTTCCTGGTCTGGACGCTGCTCGACGGTGCCCCGGCGTGGATCCTCGCCCCGGTCCTGGTCGCGGCCCTCGGGCTGGCCGTCGGGACCCTCGCCGCCGTCCGGGGCCGCTCGGGCCGGTCGTTCACCGCGACCACGGTCGCGATCGTCGCCGTCGCGGTGACGCTGTTCGGGTCGCTGTACCCGGACGTGCTGCCGTCGACGACCGACCCGGCCTTCTCGCTGACCGTGGTGAACGCGGCGTCGACGCCCTACACGCTGACGATCATGACGTGGGTGGCCGCGGTCGTCACGCCGGTCGTGCTCGCCTACCAGGCGTGGACGTTCTGGGTGTTCCGGCGGCGGCTGACCCGCGAGGACGTGGCGGACGCGGCGCACTGAGGCCCCGGGCGGGCGACGGGGTCAGGCGCGGGACGCGGCGGCGATCCCCAGCAGCTCCAGCCGGTCCGCCGTCTCCGACCCCGGCTCGCACCCGTAGACGACGAGCTGCTGACCCGGCGCCGACCGGACGTCGAACGACTGCAGGTGCAGGTCCAGCGCGCCGACGTCGGGGTGCACCAGCCGCTTGTGCTCGGCACCCTTGCCCCGGGCGTCGTGCCGGGCCCAGTGCTCGGCGAACTCGGGGCTGCGGTCGAGCATCGCCGTGAGGACCTGCCGGACACGGGGGTCGTCGGGGGCCTGGCCGTGCAGCACCCGGAACCCGGCGGCGGTGTTCGCCGCCGCGGCGGTCCAGTCGGCGTAGAAGGTGCGGGAGGCCGGGTCCTCGAAGACCTTCTCGACGAGGTTGGTCCCGGGGGCGAACCCGAGCACCGCCCCGAGCCGGTTGGCCCCCAGCACGTCGTAGGCGCGGCCGAGGACGATCGCGGGCAGGCCCGGCCAGCTGTCGAGCAGGGCCGCCAGTTGCGGGTCGAGCCGCTCGTCCGCGATCGGGGCCCGGGGCCGCGGCGCCGCACCCGCCAGCCGGAACAGGTGCATCCGGGCGTCGTCGTCGAGCCGCAGGACGGCCGCGAGCGCCTCCAGCACCTGCGCCGACGGGTTCCGCTCGCGGCCCTGCTCCAGCCGCACGTAGTAGTCGGCGCTCATCCCGGCCAGCAGCGCGACCTCCTCCCGACGCAGCCCCGGGACACGACGGACCCCCGCCGGGACCAGGCCGACGGCGTCGGGGGTCACCTGTGCGCGCCGGGTCCGTAGGTACTCGCCGAGCGGTGTGGCCACCATGGACGCGACCCTAGGCGACCCCGCGCCGGCCGGGGTGGGTGCGGCACTCCCACGACCGTCGCGCCCTGCCGCGCCGTCGCCGCGACTCGTAGGAAGGGGGCATGACCGACACGGACCCCACCCCCGTGGCCCTGGTGACCGGCGCGAGCAGCGGCATCGGCCGCGCGATCGCCACCCGGCTCGCCCACGACGGCCACCACGTGATCGCCACCGCCCGGCGGGCCGACCGGCTCGCCGACCTCGCCGCACAGGTGCCCGGTGTCGAGCCGCACCCGGTCGACGTCGTGGACCGCGACGCCCTCGTCACGCTCGTCGACGACGTCGTCGCCCGGCACGGGCGGATCGACGTCGCCGTCGCCAACGCGGGGGTGATGCCGCTGTCGCGCCTCGATGCCGGCCTGGTGCAGGAGTGGGACCGCATGGTCGACGTGAACGTCCGGGGGCTCCTCCACACGATCCACGCCGTCCTGGGGCACTTCACTTCCGCGGACCGGGGTCACTTCGTGACGACGGCCTCGGTCGGCGCCCACGAGGTGGACGCGACGGCGGCGGTCTACGCCGGCACCAAGCACGCGGCGTGGGCGATCACCGAGGGCCTGCGTCTGGAGTCGTCGCCGGGCATCCGGGTCACCACGGTGTCCCCCGGTGTCGTGACCTCCGAGCTCGCCGCCGGCATCACCGACCCGACCGCCCGCGACGCCATGGCCGTCTACCGCAGGCACGCGATCGCACCGGAGGCCGTCGCCGACGCCGTCGCCTACGCGGTCGGCACCTCCCCCGACATCGACGTCAACGAGATCCTCGTCCGGCCGGTCCGGCAGCGCTGAGCGCCCGCCGGGCCGGCCGGAGCCCGGCGCGGCGCAGGCCGCCGGCCTCGTCGACCCCGATCTCGACGCGCGCGACGTCCACCCCTGGTCATCGGCCTCCCACCGGCCTGGTCCCCCGCCTCCCCCACGATCACCGCCGACCCGGCCGACGCCGCCGCGGTGCACGAGCGCCGCAGGGCGGCCCTGTCGGCGGCGGCCCGCCGCGCCTTCCGGCCCGGCTCCTGAGAAGGCCCCCGGCCGGACTGCGACCGGGCGTGGGCGTGCGGCCCGGCGACCGGTGTGCCACATTACGGAGGCGTGACCGTGCCGTCCCGTGGTGCGGTTCCGGCCGCTCCCGCACCGGCCAGGTCGCGTGGTCGCTGTCCCGGCGGCTCGTTCCGACGCGTGAGCCGTGCGGTCGTGAGGACCGCTCGTCCCGTGTCCCGAGGGTCGACCGGAGAGCACGCATGACGACGTCCCCACCCACCGGCACGTCCCCCCGTCGTACCCGTCCGACGACGGAGGGCGGGTTCGGCGAGCTGGCCGCCCTGGTGTCCGGAGCGGGTCTGCTGCAGGAGGCCCGCCGCACCTACCTGCTCCTGTTCGCGGCGAACGCGGTCCTGCTCGCCGGCGGCCTCACGGTGTTCGTGTGGCTCGGCCCGTCCTGGTGGCAGCTGCTGCTCGCGGTGTTCTTCGCGGTCGTGACCACGCAGCTGGCCTTCATCGGCCACGACGCGGGCCACCGTCAGATCTTCGCCGGCCGGCGTGCCAACGACGTCGTCGGCTACCTGCACGGCGGGCTGGTCGGGCTGAGCTACGGTGCCTGGGTCACCCAGCACACCGCACACCACGCCCATCCCAACCACGCCGACGACGACCCGGACATCGACATCCCGGTGCTCGCCTTCAGCCCCGAGCAGGCCGCCGCCACGCGGGGCCCCGTCCGATGGATGGTCGGCCACCAGGCGTTCCTGTTCCTCCCGCTGCTGTTCCTGGAGGGGTGGAGCCTGCACCTCACCGCCGTCCGGGCGATCCTGCGTCGAGAGGTCCCCCGCCCGCGGCTGGAGGCGGCGTTGCTCGTCGCGCACGCCGTCGGGTACCTGGGGGCGGTGTTCTGGGTCCTCGCGCCGGTGCAGGCCGTCGCGTTCGTCGTCGTGCACCAGGGGCTCTGGGGCGTGTACATGGGCCTGGCGTTCGCTCCGAACCACAAGGGGATGCCGGTCATCCCGGCGGGCCGTCGACTGGACCACCTGCACAAGCAGGTGCTGACCTCGCGCAACGTGCTCGGCGGCCGGGTGCTCGACGTCGCGCTGGGCGGCCTGAACTACCAGATCGAGCACCACCTGTTCCCTCGGATGCCGCGCCCGCACCTGCGCCGCGCTCAGCCGATCGTGCAGGAGTTCTGCACCACCCACGGCCTGCCCTACACCCGGACCGGTCCCCTGCGTTCCTACGCCGAGGTCCTCCGTCACCTGCACGAGGTCGGCGCCCCGCTGCGGCGCCCCACCGGGCCACCGGCCGGCTGACCCGTCCCCGGGTCCGCTCGGGGCGACAACCCCGAAGGAGAACCACCAGCATGGACGACCCGACCCCCTCGACCGCCTCCGACCACACCACCCCGGACGAGCTGTGCCCGGTCTGCCCGCACCCCTGGGAGGACCACGACGCGATCGACCGGAGGTTCTGCTCGGCGAAGATCGCGGGTGGGTCCTCGCAGGGGTGCGTCTGCGCGAAGGGGTGACCGCACCGCGCCGTACCGCCGCCGGGGCGGGGTGACTACGTCGCCACCAGCAGCTGCTGCCCCAGCGCCCGCAGCGGGTCCGTGTCACCGGGCAGCGCCGCGACCGGCCGCAGACCGGCAGCGGCGAGCTCGGCCCACCACTGCCGCTCGGTCAGGAAGATCCGGTCGGTGCCGGCGCGCAGGTCCCCGCTGCCCGCGGCGGCCGCGCCCGGACGCGCGGACATGAGGAACTGCATCGACACCAGCGCCGGGAGGTGCTCGCGGGTCGACTCGACCAGGGCGAGCACCCCGCCGGGGGCCAGCACCCCGCGGACGGCGGCGAGCGTCGCGCAGACGTCGACGGCGTTGTGCAGGACGTTCGCCGCGACGACGAGGTCGTGGCGGCCGTCGTGGGCGGCCAGGTCGGTGGTGACGTCGAGCAGCGCGGTCCGCACCCCGGGGAACCGGGTCGCGGCCAGGTCGAGGAAGAACCGTGAGACGTCGGTGAACAGGTAGTCGACCGGCGCCTCCCCCAGGCCGTCGAGGACGGCGCGGGTGCTGCCGCCGACGCCGCCGCCCAGCTCCAGGACGCGCAGCGGCTCCGCCCGGGTCCGTGCGGTGGTCGCGGCGAGGTGGGCCAGCGCCCCGTTGAGGTAGGTGTTGATCGTGTTGTCCTGGTAGCTCGCCAGGGCGGTGGCGATCTCGCCGTCGGGGAACAGCAGCGCCTGCAGCGGCACCTCGTCGCGCAGCAGCGCGGGCAGGTGGGCCATGGCGGCGGCGAAGAACTCGACCATCGCGGGCGGGTAGCCCAGGTCGGTGCAGGCCGCGTGCAGCGCGCCGTCCGGCTGCGGCCCGGGGTCGCCGTGCGCGGCGAGCTCGGCCCGCCACCGCCGCACCAGCCACGCGTGCCGCGGGGCGACGTCGGGGTCCCCCGCGTCGAGCACCGAGGCCATGGCACGCAGCGCGACGGCGTCGAGCCGGGCGACCGCGTCGGCGGGGCCCGCGTCGCCGGCCGGTGCGCCGCCGGGCAGCGCGGCCCGGCCCGCCGCGTCGGCCGCTGCGACGTCGTCCGGCCCGGCGACGGGCAGCAGGACCGTCGCGTCGGTGCCGGTGAGACGCCGTGCGAGCGGCCCGACCCGGCTCCGCACGAACGCGGGGAACGGCTCGTGGGCCCGGCCCGGGCCTGCCAGCCCGGCGGCGGGCCGGGCGGCCGCGGCGGCGGGCCGGGCGACCGCCAGCAGCTCGGGGTCGTCCGGGTCGAGCAGGACGGCGGCGTCGTGACCGGCGAGGTCGGTGCGCAGCCGGGCCGCGGTGACCGCGTGCGGGCCGGGACGCAGCAACGCGTTGGGGATGCCGCGCAGCAGGACCGGCTCCGCCCCGGCCAGCGGGTCGCCGGTCCAGTCCAGGACCTGCGGAACCGGCGAGGGTCCTGCGTCGACGTGCAGGACGGCGTCGAACCGGTGGCGCGACAGCTCGGTGTCGTCGGTGAGGGTCTTGGCGTGCACGGCGACGGCGATCCGGCGCCCGCCCGCGAGGGCCGCGGTGGCGAGGGCGGCCGGGTCGACCAGCAGCTCACGGTCCGTCGCGGCGCGCTCGGCGACGGTGCGCGCCAGGGTGTCGTCGTCGAGGGCGGGCCCGGTGGCGGTGACGGTCTCCCGCCAGTGCCGCAGGTGCAGGCCCGCGTGCCGCACGTCGCCGACGACGACCGTCCCCCCGGCGGCGACGACCGCGGTCGCGGTACGGAGTACCTCGGTCAGGTAGGCGAGGTCGGGGAAGCACTGCGTCACCGAGTTGATCACCACGCAGTCCGGTGCCCGCCCGCCGAGCGCCTCCCGGACGGCGGCCGAGCCGGCCTCGTGCGCGGCGCCCCGCACGACCCGCACCCCGGGCGCGGCGGCGGCGCGGTGCCGGTCGACGACGTCGCCCGCGATGTCGGTGCCGACGTAGACCTCGACGTGCGGGGCGATCCGCTCCAGCAGCATCCCCGTGCCGCAGCCCAGCTCCAGCACCCGGCGCGGGCGCGCGGCGAGCACGAGCTCGGCCGTGCGGTCGGCCCACTCCCCCATGTGCGCGGCGGGCAGCGGCGCGCCGGTCCCCGAGGCCCGCCAGCCGGCCAGCGGCGACGGATCGGAGTAGGTCCAGTCGTAGACCTCGGTCCAGTGCTCGCGGTGCTCGACGACGAGCGCGCCGTCCGGCGGGACGAGCGCGGCCGGGTCGACGACGACCCGGGTCAGGTCCTCGCCCCGGGTGATGCGCGCGATCCAGGGGTGGGTCGGGTCGGCGGTGGGTTCGGTGCGCACCGGGCGGTTCCTCTCGGTCGGGGTGACGGGGTCGGGGCGGGGGCTGTGCGGTCGACGAGGTCGACGAGGTCGACGACGTGGTCGGCGCGTTCGACGAGCGCGCGGTCGTGGGTGGTGGCGAGCACGGCGAGGCCGTCGGCCCGGGCGGCGTCGAGCAGGTCGAGGACGGCGGCCGTGGTCGCCGCGTCCAGCGCGGAGGTCGGCTCGTCGGCGAGCAGGACCGCGGGCCGCACGGCCAGCGCACGGGCCAGCGCGACCCGTTGCCGCTGCCCGCCCGACAGCGCCGCCGGGCGCCGTCCCGCCACGTCGGGCGGCAGGCCGACCGCGCCCAGCAGCCGGACCGCCTCGGCGCGGGCGACGGCGGCGGGCAGGCCGTGGAGCCGGCGCAGCGGGCGGGCGACGGCGGCCCCCGCGGTGCGGGCCGGGTTGAGCTCGTGGACGGGGTGCTGCCCGACCAGCGCGACGACGCCCGGCGTGCGGTCACCCACCGGCCACGGCGTCGCGGCACCGGCCAGTGCGAGGGTGCCCCCGGTGACCGGCCGTACCCCGGCCAGTGCCCGCAGCAGGGTGGTCTTGCCGCAGCCGGACGGCCCGGTGACCACGGTCAGCCCGCCGGGCCGCACGGGAACGTCCACGTCCGCGGCGGCCCCGGGGACGGCCGTGGTGACGTGCCGCGCGTCGAGGACCGGCACCGCGGCGGGCGACGGCGGCGTTCCGGCCCCGGACGGCGGCGGAGCCGCCGGGGCCGGCGGCGGCGCGGGGGCGCCCACCCGCACGACCCGGTCGGCGACCGCGGCGACGGCCGGGTCGTGGGTGACGACGAGGGTGACGCCGCCGCGGGCGCGCAGCAGCCCGACGACGACGGCGGTCGCGGCGGGGTCGAGGCCCGCGGTGGGCTCGTCGAGCACGAGCAGGGCGGGGTCACCGGCCAGCGCCCTGGCGAGCGCGACCCGGCGGGCCTGGCCCCCGGAGAGCCGGTCGGGCCGCAGCCCCCCGACGGCCGCCGGGTCGAGGCCGACCGCACGCAGCGCCGCGTCCGGGTCGGGGACGGGCAGCTGGGCCCGGGCGTCGCGCAGCGGGTGCAGCGCCGGGTCCTGCCCCAGCAGCCCGAGCGTGCGCCGTCGCCAGCGGCGCCCCCGGGGCAGCGGAGCGCCGTCCCAGCCGACACCGCCCGAGACGGCGCGCAGGCCCCCCGGCAGGGTGCCCAGGACCGCGTGCAGCAGCGTGGTCTTGCCGCTCCCCGACGAGCCGACGACGGCGACGACCTCCCCGGGGTGCGCGTCGAGGTCGGGGCCGTCGAGGACGACGCGCCCGTCGGGATCGAGGACACGCAGCCCGCGCACGGTGAGCCCGGGGCCGGGCGGCACCGGGCCGCCGGGGACCCGCGTCGTACCGGTGCGAGCGGGCACGAGCCGCAGCGACACCACGGCCAGCACCGTCGCGACCGCACCGAGCGCGACGGCCGGGGCGAGCACCGCAGCCGGGTTCACGCTCAGCCCCGGCAGGTTCTCCCGCAGCATCACCGCCCAGTCCGGGGCCGGCGGCGGCGGGCCGAACCCGAGCACCGAGGTGGCCGCGGCCAGCTGCAGCGCGAGCACCGCGCGGCCGGCGAGGTCGGCGGCCACCAGGGGTGCGTGCGCGGGCAGCACCTCGCGCAGCAGCACCGCGACCGGGCGTTCGCCGTGGACGAGTGCGGCCTCGACGTGGCCCGCGGTGCGGGCCCGTGCGGTGGCGTCGGCGACGACCCGGACGGTGAGCGGCGCGCCGCCGACGACGGTGCCGACGACGACCGCGGCCGGCCCGGGCAGCGTCACCGCGGCGACCAGGACGAGCAGCAGCAACGGCACCGCGACCAGCAGGTCGCTCAGCGCGGTGACGGCACGCGCGCGGCGCCCGCCGGTCCACCCCACCCACAGCCCGCCCGCGGTGCCGATCGCCGTGGCGAGCAGGGCGGCGGCCACCGCCGTCGTGACCGGTCCGGTTCCGCCGGCGAGCACCCGGGCGAGCACGTCGCGGCCCAGGACATCGGCGCCCCACGGCAGGCCGGGCCGCGGCGGGGACCACGGCGCGGCGACGACCCGCAGCGGGTCGCCACCGGCGAGCGGACCCGCGACGGGCAGCGCGACCAGCAGGCCGAGCAGCAGCCCCCCGGGCAGGAGCACGGAGCGCCTCACGGGCTGCCCGCCGCGGCGGCGACGAGGTCGGCGGCCAGCATCCCCGCGACCACCACGGACGCGGCGAGCAGCGCCACCGCCGAGACCACCGGCAGGTCACGGGTGGCGACGGCGCCCACGAGCAGCTCCCCGAGCCCGGCGACCCCGAACAGCGTCTCGACGACGGTGCTGCCCGCGACCAGCGAGCCCGCGGTCACCGCGAGCACGCGCAGCGCGGGGGCCGCGACGAACGGACCGGCGTAGCGCAGGGCCACGACCGGTGCGGGGACCCCGCGCAGCACGGCGTCGCGCACGAACGGCCGCGCCGCGACGTCTTCGACGACCCCGCGCAGCTGGCCCGCGGCGAAGGCACCCGACGGCAGCGCGAGTGCGAGGACGGGCAGGACGAGCAGGTCGGGCCGGGCCCACGCGGGCTCACCGGGCGGCAGCAGCGACACCGGCGGGACCCAGCCCAGGACGCCGGACAGCAGCGTCGCGAGCCCGACCGCGACCACGACCGGGGGCACCGCGGAGCCGACCGCGGCGACGGCGGCGCCGCGCCGGCGGGCGAGCAGCGCGGCGAGCGGCACGGCCACCACCAGGGCCGCGACCACCAGCACGGCGGTGGTCCCGGCCCGTCCGGCGACGAGGTCGGCGACCGGACGGCCGCTGACCAGCGACCGTCCTGGGTCCCCGGTGAGCAGGCCGGCGACCCAGGTCAGGAACCGGGCGGGCCACGGCCGGTCCAGGCCCGCCGCGGCGCGCAGCTCCGCGAGCGCGGCCGGGTCGACCCGGCCGCCCGCCCGGACCGTCACGGCGTCGGCGGGCAGGACCGCGGTGGCGGCGGAGACCACCACCGCGGACCCGGCCAGCAGCCCGGCGGCCCGCAGGACGGCGCGGGCCGCCGCACGGGCCACCGCCCGCCTGCGGCCCGGCGCCCGGCCGGGTCGGACGTCGGTCATCGGTCGTGGTGCACCCGGTCGAGGAAGCCGGCGCCGAACCCGATCGCCGGGGACACCCCGGTCACCCCGGGTGCGGCGAGGTCGAGCCGGTCGCCGACGCCCCACACGAGGTAGCCGCCCTCGTCGCGCAGGCGGGTCTGAAGAGCCCCGAGCCCGGCGCGGCGCTTCGCGGTGTCCGGCTCGGCCAGCGCGGTGGCCAGCTGGGCGTTCCACGACGGGTCCGCCCAGGCGGTCTCGTTGGTCGGCGAGCCGGGGGTCAGCGCCACCCGCACCACGTCGAGGAAGGGGATGCCGCCGAGGAAGCTGACGTAGAACGGCTCGGCGCCGTAGACGGTGCTGAAGTAGGTGTCCGGCGGGCCGACCTCGATGCGCGCCCGCACCCCGATCTCGGCGAGCTGCTGGGACAGCAGGGTCGCCGCGGTGTCCATGCCCGGGTAGGCGGTGGTGGTGTGCAGCGTGACGTCGACGCCACCGGCCAGGCCGGCCTGCGCCATCAGTGCGCGGGCGCGGGGCACGTCGCGTTCGATCTGCGGGAGGTCGCGCGGGCTGCTCGGGTCGGTGGGGGTGATCAGGTCGTTGCCGAGCGTGCCCTTGCCGCCGAACACGGCGTCGAGCAGCTGGCGCCGGTCGACGCCGAGCCGGATCGCCTCGCGGACCCGGGGGTCGGAGAAGGGCGCGGTGTCGGTGCGCATGACCAGCGGGTACATCGTCGCGCCCGGTTTGCGGACCACGGTCAGGCCGGCGGCCGCGCCCTGGTCGGCGGCGGTGGGCGGGACGCTGCCGGCGAGGTCGGCCTCACCGGACAGCACGGCCTGGGCGCGGGCCTGCGGGTCGGCCAGCGCCCGCACCTCGATCACCCGGCTCGGCGGCCGCGGCCCCCACCAGGAGTCGTTGCGTTCGAACACGGTGGTCTGGGCGTCGGAGCGCACCGGCCGGAACGGGCCGGACCCCGGGACGAGGCCGGAGGTGAAGTCGGTGCTGCCCTCGGGTACCACGAACGTGGCGCCCATCAGCGCGGTGCCGACCTCGGCGTAGGGCGCCCGGGTGACCAGCGTCAGCGTGGTGTCGTCGGTGGCGCGGGAGGCGGCGAGGTCGAACATGGCCGTCCGGCCGAAGTTCTCCGCGGACTTCGACGCCATGCGGCGCAGTGAGAACAGCGCGTCGGCGGCCCGGACCTTCGCACCGGTCGTGAACACGGCGTCGTCGCGCAGCCGGACGGTCCAGCGGGTCAGCGTGGGGTCCGGGGTCCACGACGTCGCCAGCCGGGGCTGCGGGGAGCCGTCGTCGCCCGGGACGGTCAGCACGTCGTAGGTGAGCGCCATCCGCACGATGTCGCTCTCGGCGGGAAGCATCCCGTGCGGGTCGTCGACGGCCGCGCCGCCGGAGCCGGGTGCGACGTAGCGGACCGTGTCCGCCGGACCGGCGGCGGTGGGTGCCGGGGCCGCGCAGCCGGCGAGGACGGCGCAGGCCAGCAGGCCCGCGGTGAGCAGTCGTCTCATGCGATCCGTTCCAGGAGTGCGAGCAGCGCCGCGTCGATCGCGGCGCCGACGTCGGGGAGGGCGGGCCGGTGCAGCACGCCGTAGTGGTGGGCGTCGACGCCGACGGTGTGCAGCGGGCCGGCGAGGTGCGCCGACCAGCCGAGGTCGGGCCCGGCACCGGGCGGGGTGTCGTCGACGCCCATGCCGATGCCGGAGTTGCGGGGCGCCCGCCGGTCGGCGCGGACCAGGACGGTCGAGGTGCCGGTGGCCTCGAGTCGCCGCGCCCGGTGCGCGGCCAGCGCCCGCAGGTGCCGGGCCATCACCGCGAGCCGCCCGACGACGGCCGCGTCCGGTTCGGCCCGGCCCAGCAGGCCGTGGTCGCGCAGCCGGTCCGCGACGGCCGCGACGAGGTCGGGCGGGGCGCCGGGTCCGGTGAGACCGTCGGCGTCGAGGTCCGCCCCGAGGTAGGCCTCCAGCGCCCGCAGGTGCCGGACGGCGACGGCGCGGTCGAGCTCGGCCCCGGTGCCGGGGACCGGCCGGATGTGCGCCGGGTCGTTGGAGTCGACCATGACCAGGAGCGGGACGGACTCCCCCGCCGCCGTCAGCTGGACGGCCATCTCCTGGGCGAGCGTGCCGCCCATCGACCAGCCGCCCAGCAGCCACGGCCCGCGCCGTCCGGCGGCGCGCAGCGCGGCCAGGTGGGCGGCCGCGAGGGCGGGCACCGTCTCCGGCGCGTCGGGGTGCGGCACCGGGAGCGACAGGTGGGGGTCGGCGACGGCGAGCACGTCGAACCGGCGGTCGATCATCCGGGACAGCTCGACGTAGCAGAGCACGTCCCCGCCGGAGGGGTGGACGAGCACGAGCGCCGGCCGGTCCGGGTCGTCCCCGCCGCGCAGCGGGATGACCGCGTCGGCCGCGTCCGCACGCACCGTCGCCCCCCGGCCGGGCACCGGAGGGGCCGGAACCGGGGAGGGAGCCGGGCCCGCCGGGTCGAGGACGGGTCCCCAGGCCGCCGGGTCGGTGGCCAGCAGGCGTACCCGCTCGGCGTGCCGGGCGGTGACGGCGTCCAGCTCGTCGTCGGGCAGGACGCCCTCGGGGCCGTCCCACTGCAGCCGCAGCTCGCCCGCGACCTCGACGACCTGGTGGTCCAGCCACACCTGCGGGGTGGAGGACAGCGCGGCGACCTGCTCGCCGATCCACTCCAGGGACCGGCCGTCGTCGAGGCCGAGCGCGCTGGTGAACACCACGGGCACCCGGTGCACCGCGCCGGTGCGGGCGGAGCGTTCGGCCAGCACGTCGAGCGCGGAGGCCGCGCGGTGGTCGAGCTCGTCGAACAGCCGGGCCTGGGTGGCGGCGGCGCGCTCGGCGAACACCGGGTGCGGGGTCTCCGGCGTGCCGTGCAGGACCAGCGAGGTGAAGTCCCCAACGACGCCCGCGGTGCCCGGCGGGCGGTCGAAGAGCGTGAGGAGCACGCCGAACCCGCCCGCACCCGCCCACTCGGCGAGCACGTCGGTGAACGCGGTGAGCAGCACCGCGGTCGGTGTGACGCGGTGGCGGGCGGCCTGCGCGCGCAGCGCCGCATGGTCGGCCGGGGCGATCCGGTGGACCCGGCGGCGGAACCGCGGCGGCCGTCCGTCCGTCGACGCCGGCGTCCGGACCGGGAGCGCGGGCGGGCCGGGGACCGGCCGTCCGCGCCACCAGTCCGCGGCGGCACGGCCCTCCGGTCCGGCGGCGCGCGCGGCCAGTGCGGCGGTGCACGCCGCCGGGTGGACACGCGGCGGCGGCGGCAGCGACGGCGGCGCCTGCGGGGCGGCGGCGTCGGCGTAGGCGGCCCGCCACTCGTCGGAGACGATCCACCAGGACGCGGCGTCGCACACCAGTACGTCGACGCCGATCAGGACCCGTACCCGGCCCGCGGGGAGCAGGGCCGCCTGGATCGTCACCAGGGGCCAGCGGTCCGGCGGGCCGGGCCGGGTCGAGATCCGCTCGCGCAGCGACGCGAGCCGTGACTCCCGCCGCTCCGGGTCGGCGCCGGTGAGGTCGTGCACCCGGATCCGGTAGTGCGGGACGTCGTCGAGGACGCGGAAGCGGCCGTCGGCGGTGGCGACCACGCGCAGCATCGGGTGCCGGGCGACGACGACGTTCCAGGCGGTCTCCAGCCGGGGCACGTCGAGCCCGTCCGCGTCGTACTCCAGGTAGAAGTAGCAGGGCACGCCGCCGTCGTCGTAGCCGCCGTCGCGGCCGACCCGGTAGGCGTGCTGGACCCGGGTCATCGGGAACGTCCCGTCGGCGGCGACGCCGTCATGCCCCGCCGCGACCGGGTCCGGGGCCGTGGGGGCGGCCGCTCCCCCGGTCAGCAGAGCGGCCAGCCCGGCGACGGTGGGGGCGGCGAGCAGGTCGCGCAGGGCGAGCGCGACGCCGTGGCGGTCGTGCAGGGCCGCGAGCATCCGCGTCGCGAGCAGCGAGTGCCCGCCGAGGGCGAAGAAGTCGTCCTGCGGGTCGGTGACCGGGGTGCCGAACAGCTCGCCCCACAGCGCCGCGACCTCCCCCTCGACCCCGTCGAGGGCGGGCCCCGTGGGTGCGGCCGCGGCCCGGGGCCGACCGGCCGCGGCGATCCGGCGCGCCAGGGGCGAGGCGGTGACCGCCAGCTCGTCGACGGCGGGCAGGGCGAGCACCCGGTCGAGCGCGTCGCCGCCGGTGGTCGCGTCGAGCGCGGCCGATGCGGTCGCGCCCGTCCCGACACTCCAGCCGTCCCAGTGCACGGCCTGCCATCCCGGCCCGGCGACGGCGGCCAGCGCGGCGTTGGCCGCGGCGTAGGCCCCGGTGCCGACGCCGCCGAGCAGCGTCGCGACCGAGGACATCAGCAGCACGCGGGACGGGCGCCGGTCGGCGGGCAGCGCCGTGACCGCCCGGTGCAGGGCCAGTGCCCCGCCGAGCTTGGCGTCGAGGTGGGCGCGGACCCGTCCGGCGTCGAGCTCGCGGAGCGGGTCCAGCTCGGCACCGGCGAGCACCCCGGCGGCGTGGACGACGACCGACAGCGGCCCGTCGCCGGCCAGCTCGGTGAGCAGGGCCGTCGTCGCGGCGGGGTCGGTGGCGTCGACGGCGCGGGTGCCGTCCCGCCCGGTGCGGGAGGTGACGACCACGCGGTGCCCGGCCGCGGCGAGGCGGTGGGCGACGACCTGCCCGACCGCGCCCGCGCCGCCGATGACGACCGCCGTCCCCGGTGCGGGGGCGGCCGCGGGGTCCGGCTCGGCGTCCCAGCCGCGCAGGGCGAGCCGCCAGCGGGTGCCGCCGCGCCAGGCGGTCACCGCACCGGCGCCACCGGCGGCCAGGGCGGCGGCCTCGGCCAGGACGAGCCCGGCCTCCCGGTCGGTTCCGGGACCCGGCCCGGCACCGGAGCCGGTGTCGGCGCCGGTGTCGGCGCCGAGGTCGGTGGTGGCCCAGGCCAGGCCGGGCCGTTCCTGTCCGAGCACCCGCGGCAGCGCACGCAGTGCGGCCGCGGCGGGGTCGGCCGGGCCGTCGGCGGCGATCCGGGCGCCGCGGCGGGTCACCAGCAGCAGCCGCGGCGCGTCGTCGTCGGGGAGGTCGGCGGCGTGGGCCCCGAACCCGGCCACGGCCGTCGCGGGGTCGGCGCCCGGGTCCGGGCCGACGACGATGACGTCCGGTCCGGGGGTGAGCCGCTGCCGCAGGGTGTCGGCGAGCGGGCCGTCGCCGAGCACGGTCCATCCCCCGTCCGGCCGGCCGGTCACCGGGGCGACCGGCTCCCAGGTGAGGAGCTGCAGCGGTTCGTCGGGCGCGGTGCCGGTGGCCTGCTCGGGCGGGTCGATCCAGTGCCGGGACCGGGTGAAGGCGTAGCCGGGCAGCACGACGCGGCGGCGTCCGGACCCGGCCGGGGTGCCCGGCTCGACCGGGACGCCGTGTGCCCACAGCCGTCCCAGCGCGGCGCGGGCCGCGGCGGTCTCGTCCGGCCCGGTGGCGTCCGGCCCGGTGGCGCCCGGCCCGGGGTCGAGGAGCGGCACGGTCGCGACGACCCCCTCCGCGCCGGTGGCGAGCCGGGACAGTGCGGTGCCCGGTCCCACCTCGACGACGACGGCGGGCCCCTCCCCGACGGCGGCCGCCAGGGCGTCGGCGAACCGCACCGGGCGGCGCAGCTGCCCGGCCCAGTGCGCCGCGGTGCCCAGCTCGGCGCCGGCGAGCCGGCCGGTGACGGTGCTGGCGACCGGGATCTGCGGGGCGCCGCCGGTCAGCCCGGCGAGCGCCGCCTCCAGTCCGGCCAGCTCGGCGTCCATCGCCCGGGAGTGCATGGCGGCCGACACCGCGAGCGGGGCGTGGCCGACGCCATCGGCGGCGAGGGCAGCGGCGAACGCGGTCACCTCGGCGGCGGGACCGGACACCACGCAGGCCGAGGGCCCGTTGACCACGGCGAGGTCCAGCGCGCGGGGCAGCCGGGCCGTGAGCGCGTCCTCGGACAGGCCGACGGCGAGCATCGCTCCGCCGCCCGCGGCGCGGGACGCGGCGAGGCAGCGGGCCGCGACGAGCCGGGCGGCGTCGGGCAGCGCGAGCGCGCCGCCCACGGTGGCGGCGACGCACTCGCCGAGGCTGTGCCCGACCAGCGCGTCCGGGCGGGCACCCCAGCTCCGCAGCAGCGCGGCCGCGCCGACCGAGACCGCGAACAGCGCGGGCAGCCCGAACGCGGGGTCGGCGACCCGGTCGGCGGGCCCGCCGGGGTCCAGCGCGTCGGTGACGTCGGCACCCAGGTGCGGGGCGAGCAGGGCGGCGGCCTCGTCGAACGCGGCGGCGAAGACCGGTTCGTCGCGGTGCAGCCCGGCCGCCATCCCCGGCCGGGGACTGCCGGCACCGGGGAAGGCGAACACCAGGCGGGGGGTGCCGGCGTGGACCGGTGCGGCCGCGGCCAGCGCGGCGGGCCCGACGCCGACGACCCGGTGGGGCAGCGCGACCCGCCCGCGGGCGAGGGTGTGCGCGGCGTCGGCGGGCCGCACCCCGGACGGGCCCGAGGTCAGGGCGGCGGCCACCCGCGCGGCCGTCGCCCGCGCGGCCTCGGCGGTCGCGGCGGACACGCACAGCAGCTGCGGCCGGGGGTCGTCGGCGGCCGGGGCCCGCTGCGGGGCCGGCCCGAGGACGACGTGGGCGTTGGTGCCGCCGATGCCGAACGAGCTGACACCGGCGTGCACGGGTCCGGTCCACGGCGCGCAGACCGCGGGGAGCCGGAACCGGCTCCCGTCCAGGCGCAGCGCCGGGTTCGCCGGTTCCGCGTGCAGCGTGGCGGGGACCCTCCGGTGCGCCACCGCCAGCACGGCCTTGATCAGCGACGCGACGCCCGCCGCGGAGTTGGTGTGGCCGATGTTGCCCTTCACCGAGCCGAGCGCGCACGGCTCACCGGTGTCGCCGAGTACCCGGCGCAGCGCGGTGACCTCGACCGGGTCGCCGAGCGGTGTCGCGGTGCCGTGCGCCTCGACCAGGCCGATGTCGGCGGGGCCGAGCCCGGCGACGGCGAGCGCCTCGGCGACGACGCGGGCCTGGCCGCGTACCGACGGCGCGGTGAACCCGGCCTTGTCGGCGCCGTCGTTGTTGACCGCGGTGCCGTGCACGACGGCGTGGACCACGTCGCCGGAGGCGAGCGCGTCGGACAGCCTGCGCAGCGCCACGACGCCGACGCCCTGGGTGTAGACGATCCCGCTGCCCGCGGCGGCGAAGGGCCGCACGTGCCCGTCGGCGGAGAAGATCCCGCCGGGCACGTGCACGTAGCCGCGGCCCTGCGGCACGATCAGCGACACCCCGCCGGCGAGCGCGGTGTCGGACTCCCCGCTCAGCAGCGACTGCACGGCCAGGTGCACCGCGACCAGCGAGGTCGAGCAGCTCGTCGACACCGCCACGGCCGGCCCGGACAGTCCCAGCCGGAAGGCCGTCTGCAACGGCAGGTAGTCCGGCTGGGTCGCCATGGCGGTGGCGAGGCTCCCGAGCGGGTCCGGGCCCGCGCCGGTGGGGTCCCACCGGTCGGCGAGGTTGGAGGCCAGGTAGCTCGACTGCATGGACCCGGCGAACACCCCGACCGCTCCGGCGTCCCGGACGCCGCCGTGCCCGGCGTGGTCCAGGGCGTGCCAGGCGGTCTGGAGGAACAGGCGCTGCTGGGGGTCGAGCAGGTCCGCCTCGGCCCCGGTCAGCCCGAACGGGGCCGGGTCGAAGCGGTCCTGGTCGGAGAGGATCCCGGCGACGGGGACGTAGCCGGGGCGCTCGCGCAGGGCGCGCGGCACGCCGCCCGGGTCGACCCGGGTGAGGCCCTCGCGGCCGTCGACGAGCAGCTGCCAGAAGGCGTCGAGGTCGTCGGCCCCGGGGAACCGGCACGCCATGCCGACGACGGCGACGGGCTCGTGCGTGTCGCTCATCCGGCCACCGCCGCGGCGCGGGCGCGGGCGGCGCGGCGGCCGGCGGCGCGGCCGTCGCCGGGCTGCGGGGCCGGCGGGTCCGGCACCGGTGGGGGTGCGCCCGCCCCGGTCGGCTCCGTCGCGGCCGCGGTCGCGGTGAGGTGCCGGGCCAGGTCGCGGACGGTGGGATGGGCGAACAGGTCGACCACCGTGAGCTGCGGGTCCAGCTCGACCAGCCTCCGGTGGGCCAGGACCAGGGTCAGCGAGGACGCACCGAGCTGGAAGAACGGGGTGCCCACCTCGACCGGTCCGCCGAGCAGGTCGCTGAACACCCGCGCGACGGTCCGTTCGACGAGCGGGTCCGGGGATCCCGTGGCCGCGGGCGCAGAGGCCGGCGCGGGGGGCGCGGCCGGGGCCGCCGGGGCCGTGACCGGGGCGGTGGACGGGGCGGTGGACGGGGCCGGGGCGGTGGACGGGGCCGTCACCACGAGCTCGACGAGTCCGTCGGCGGGTGTCCGTTCGGCGACCGTCGCGCCGTGGGTGCGGAGCTCGGCGCACAGCCGCTGCACCCACGGCGCGGCGACGGTGAGCGCGTCGACGGGACCGATGCCGCCGCAGCCGACGGTGAGCCGCAGCTCGATGCCCTGCGGCGGGACCGCGGGCCATCCGGGGGCCAGGTGCTCCCGCCCGCCCGCCGTGGCGGCCGGGGCCGCGCCGGCCGACGGGACCGTGGGAGCGGGGGCCGGTGCCGGGTCGGCGGGGGTGGCGGTCTCGGAGGCCGCTGCCGGGGACACGACCGGAGCCGCGGTCGGGGGCACCGCGGAGGACGGTGTGGACCGGGCGGCGAACGGGTTCGGCAGGGCGGTGTGGTCGACCTTGCCGTTGGCGGTGATCGGCAGCTCCCCCAGCACGACGAAGCGGTTGGGCACCATGTACGGCGGTAGCGCCGCGCGCAGCGCGGCGGCCAGCTCGCCGTCGCCGGGCGGGGTCGCCGGGTCCGCGGGCACCACGAACGCGACCAGCCGGGGCCGGTCGTCCGGGCCGCGGACCGCCTGGGCGACGGCGTGGCGGACCGCGGGCAGCCGGTCCAGGGTCGCCTCCAGCTCCCCCAGCTCGATCCGGTGGCCGCGGATCTTCACCTGCCGGTCGGTACGGCCGAGGAACTCGATGGTGCCGTCCGGGCGCCACCGTCCGAGGTCACCGGTCCGGTAGACGCGGGTGCCGGTGGTCGGGTGCACGGCGAAGCGGGCCGCGGTCTGGTCGGGGTCGCCGACGTAGCCCTCGGCGAGCCCGTCGCCGCCGATGAACAGCTCCCCGGGCCGGCCCACCGGGCAGGGCCTGCCGTCGTCGGGGTCGAGGACGTGGAAGCTCTGGCCGCCCAGTGCGCGGCCGTAGGGGATGCTCGGCCAGGCCGGGTCGACCGCGTCGACCGGGTAGGAGATCGACCAGATCGACGCCTCGGTGGCACCGCCGAGACCGATCACCCGTGCCTGCGGGGCGAGCGCGCGCAACCGGTCGGGCAGGGTCACCGGGATCCAGTCGGCGGACAGGAAGACCTGGCGCAGCGAGGCCAGCGCACGCCGCGTCGCGTCGGGCTCGATCTCGGCGTACTCGACGAGCATCTCCAGCAGCGCGGGCGCGGTGTTCCACACGGTCACGCGGTGGGCCGCCATGAGGTCCAGCCAGTGGCCGGGGTCGCGCTGCCGGTCGGCGTCGGGCAGCACGACCCCGCCGCCGGCGCCGAGCACCGAGAACACGTCGTAGACCGACAGGTCGAAGCTGTACGCCGACAGCGCGAGCACCCGGTCGTCCGCACGCAGCGGGTAGCGGGCCTCGAGGTCGTCGAGGGTGGTGCGGGCGGCGCGGTGGGCGATCCCGACGCCCTTCGGGGTGCCGGTCGACCCCGAGGTGAAGATCGCGTAGGCGAGGTCTCCCGGGTCAGGGCGGCGCGGGGTCGCGGCCTCGCCGTCGAGGACCCCGTCGGCGTCGAGGACGTGGGTGCGCACCCCGTCGGGCCACGCGGTCGTGTCCCCCGGCGCGACGAGCGCGTGCCGCAGGCCGGAGCGGGCGCAGACCGAGGCGATCCGTGCGGCGGGCCACGACGGTTCGACCGGGACGTAGCCCGCGCCGCTCGCGAGGACCCCGAGCAGGGCGGTGACCTGCGCGGTCCCCTTCTCCACGCAGACCGCGACCAGCTCGCCCGGCCCGGCTCCGAGACCGGCGAGCGCGGCGCCGGTGCGGTCCGCGCGGGCGGCGAGCACGTCGGCGGCGACGCAGCCGCGGGCGTCGAGCAGCGCGGGGCGGCCCGGCCGGACGGCGGCGCGCCAGGGGTCGTCGAGGAGCGGGCCGTACGCGGTGAACGGGTTCGGGCCGACCGGCCCGGCCGCGGCCGTCGACGGGTCGTGTCCCAGGGTGGGGTCGGTCCAGGCGGCGGGCTCGTCGGCGAGCCGGCGCAGCAGCGTGTGGTGGGCGTCGCGGAGTCCGGGCACGAACCCGGCGGGCAGGGTGTCCGCCCGCAGGTCCCAGTGCACCCGGAGCACGCCGCCCGCGTCGTGGACGATGTGGTCGAGCAGCACCTGCGGGGTCTGGGAGATCCCGAAGACCTCCTCCCCCAGCCAGTCCGTGGCCGCCGGACCGTCCCCGGTGAGCCCCAGTCCGCTGGTGAACACCACCGGGTGCGCGGGGGCGGGCAGCCCGGTGCGCGGGTCGCGCGGCCCGGCGGTGCCCGCGGTGACCTCGACCCCGGGCACCGACCGGTGCTCCAGGTCGGCCCAGAACCGCCGGTTGACGCGCTCGGCGAACCCGGCGAAGCCGTCCCAGGTGCGCAGGTCCGGCGGCTCGACGGCGACCAGCACGGTGCTGGTGAAGTCGCCGACCACCCGGTCCAGTCCCGGGGTGTCGTCACCGGCGGCGACGTCGTCGCGGTCGAACAGGGTGGTGTTGAGGGCGAAGGGCTCCTCGGCGCCGAAGCGGTGGAGCACGAACGCGAACGCGGCGAGCAGCGCGCCGGTCGGGCTGAGCCCGTGCCGGGCCGCGGCGGCGCGCAGCCGGCTCCACGCGTCGGCGTCGAGGACGGCGGTGTGCCGGGTCATGCGGGGTGCCGGGTCGCCGGGCGGGTCGGTCCACGGCAGCCCCGTCCACGGCAGGGCGGGTCCGGCGGGCAGCGGCGCGCGGTCCGCCCAGTAGGCGCGGTCGCGGTCGCGGCGCGCCCGCTCGGCGGGATCGGTGGTCGTCCGCGCGGTGAGGGCCGCGAAGGTCGTCGGCAGCGACGGCAGCGCGACGTCCGGGTCGGCGACGACCTCGCCCCACTCCCGCATCAGCACCATCCAGCTCGTGAGGTCGAGCGCGAGCACGTCGATGCCGATGTGCAGGCGGGTGCGCCCGTCCGGGAGCAGCGCGGCCCGCAGGTCGTGCAGCGGCCACGTCCCCGGCTCGCGCACCTGGTGCGAGCACTCCTCGCGCAGCGCGCCCAGCCGCACGTCGGGGTCGGGGTCGGTGCGCAGGTCGGCCGTGGCGATCCGCGTCGCGGGGACCTCCGGGAGTACGCGCTGGCGGCCGTCGTCGCCGACGACCATCCGCAGCATCGGGTGCCGGCGCACGAGGACGTCCCAGGCGGTCGCGAGGCGGTCGAGGTCGGCGAGCGGGTCGCCGTCGGGAACCCGGTCGAACTCCTGGTACCAGAACGTCGCGACCCCGCCGAGCGGGAACGCCGGGTCCCGGCCGACCAGGTAGGCGCTCTGCACGGCGGTCAGCGGGAACGGGGTGCCGTCCGGCGGCGACGCCGGTGCGGCGGTGCCTGCGGTCGGCGGGTCCGCCGTGGGAGCGGGCTCCCCGGCGGCCGTCCCGGCCACCGTGCGTGCGGTCGCGCCGCCGAGGAAGTCCGGCAGCGGCAGGCTGAGCCCGGTCTCCTCGCGCAGCCGCCGGCGCAGCCGCACGGCGGTGAAGGAGTCGAGGCCGAGCTCGGTCAGCGGCACGTCCGGTGGGAGCTGGTCGGGCCGGTCGAGCACCTCCGCGAGGCAGGCGAGGACGTCGTCGAGCCGGACCGTCATGCGGTTGTCCCTTCGGGGTGCGGGAGTTCGGGGCGGTGGCGCACGCGTCACACGGGTGGGTGACGAGCTCGGCGCCGGAGCGACTCTGACCTTATTGAGTCTGATTGTCAATATCGTCTAACGTCTCGGGCATGACCGCCCCACCGACCGCCGACCACACCGCCGAGATCACGACCGTCTGGTCCGAACTGCTCGACCTGCCCCCCGCCGAGATCCCCGACGACGTGGGCTTCCTCGTCCTCGGCGGTGACTCGGTACTGGCGGTGCGCATGTCGGCGCTGATCCGGCAGCGCCTCGGCGTCGCGCTCGGCCTGGCCGAGGTCCGGGTCGACACCACCGTCGGCGAGATCGCCGCACTGGTAGCCGATCGGGTGAGCGATCCGTCGACCGGGTCACTCCCCGCGATCACCCGCCGTCGCGCCGACCCGCACGCCCCGTTCGCCCTGCTGCCGCTGCAGCAGGGCTACTTCGTCGGCCAGCAGGACGGCTGGGAGCTGTCCTACGCCTCGGCGCACTACTACGTCGACTACCCGCTCGACGGCATCGACGGCGACGAGGCGGCGGAGGCCCTCACCGACGCCCTGGAGCGGCTGGCCCGGCGTCAGCCCGGCCTGCGCGCCCGGGTCGACGCCGACGGCCGCCAGTACGTGCTGCCCACCGGGGCGCCGGGGGCGCTGCCGGTCCCGACCGTGCTGGACCTGCGCGACGCCGCACCGGAGGAGATCGACGCCCGGCTCGCCGCGCTGCGGGACCTGATGAACGTCAGCGGGCCCGACCCGATGTCCGGCCCCGGCCTGGACATCCGGCTGACGCTGCTGCCCGGCGACGCCGGCCTGCTGCACGGCGCGTTCAGCCTGCTGCTCTTCGACGGTTGGTCGGCCGGCGTGCTCACCCGGGAGCTGCTGGCACTCGCCCAGGACTGGAACGCGGTGCTCGACCCCCTGGAGATCGACCCCGGCGACTACGTCGAGGCGGTCGGGGCGCTGCGCGGCACGCGCGGCCGGACCGCCGACCGCGACTGGTGGTGGGAGCGGATCGACGCGCTGCCCGCCCCGCCCGCCCTGCCGCTGGTCGTCGACCCGCAGGAGGTGAGGCCCACGGTCATGCAGCACCGCGAGTTCCGGCTCGACCCGGCCCGCTGGGCGGCGCTGCGCACGGCCTGCCGCGACCAGCGGGTCACCCCGGCAACGGCGCTGCTCACGGCGTTCTCCGTCGTGCTGGCCCGCTGGTCGGGGCACCGGCGGATGCTGCTCAACTCGCTGCAGACCGGACGCCTGCCGCTGCACCCCGACGTGCACCGCATGATCGGTGGCTTCGCCACCACCATGCTGCTGCCGGTGGTCCCGGAGGCCGGGGTGCCGTTCGCCGAGCTGGCCCGGTCCGTGCAGGGGACCTTCGCCGAGCACGCCGCGCACATGCTCGTCCCGGGCGTCGAGGTGGCCCGGGAGGTCGGGCGGCGGCGCGGGACCCACCGCCCGGTGGCACCGGTGGTGTTCCAGTCCACGATCGGGATGGACGCCGCGATGGGCAGCCCGCTGCCGAGCGAGGCCGGCCCCCTGGGCCGGGTGCGCGCCGGGGACTACACCCACCACCTGCGCACACCGCAGGTGGCGCTGGAGACCCGCTGCTTCGAGATCGACGAGCAGCTCGTCCTGGTGTTCTCCCTGGTCGCGGAGCTGTTCGTCGACGACGAGGTGACGGCCGCGTTCGCCGAGCTGGTCGAGCTCGCGACGGCGCTGGCCGACGGACCCGGCTGGGACGCCGTGCCGGAGCTGCCCGAGGCCCTCGACCCGGTCCCCGGGGAGGGGCTGCGCATCGGCGCGCTGCCCGGGACCGGTCGCACGCACGCTCCCGGCCCGCCCGCGGACGGCGCGGAGCAGACGGTGGCCGAGGTGTTCGAGGACTTCCTGGAGGTCCCCGTGCTGGACCGCACCGTGCACTTCTTCACCGCGGGCGGCGACTCGCTGCTCGCGATCCGGGTGCTGGCCCGCCTCGCCGCCGAGCTGGACCACCCGGTGCCGGTACGGGCCTTCCTCGCCGACCCGACGGTCGCCGGGGTCGCGGCGGCCGGACGGGCCTCCTGATGGCCGGAGCCCCGCGTCCGCTGGTCGCCGTGCTGGGCGCGTCGGGGGCGACCGGGCGGGCCGCGGCCGGGCGACTGGCCGCGACGGGCCGGGTGCGGCTGCGGCTCGGGGCCCGCGACGCGGGCGCGCTCGCCGCACCGGCGGCCGCGCTCGGGGCCGAGGCCGTGGGGGTCGACGCGGGCGACGCCGACGCCCTGGCCGGGTTCTGCGCCGGCGCGGCCGTCGTCGTGCAGTGCGCGGGACCGTCGCTGCGGCTCACCCCGGCCGTGCTGGCCGCGGCGCTCGCCGCGGGGGCCCACCTCGTCGATCCGGCCGGCGACCTGGACCCGTTCCCGACCGGCGACCGCTGCGTCGTCCTGGGCACGGGGGTGGTCCCCGGGCTGTCGGGGCTCCTGCCGCGCCTGCTCCCGCCGGGGGCCCGGCGGCTGGACCTCTACGCCGGTGGCGCCGACCGGCTGACCCCGGCCGCGGCGGCGGACGTGCTGCTGTCGGTCCCGCCCCGCTACGGGCTGCCCCGGGCGCTGTGGCGCGACGGCGGACCCGTCGAGGCCGCGCTGGCGGTGCAGCCCGCGGTGTCGCTGCCGGGCTTCGACGGTCCGGTGCACGCCGTGCCGCTGCTCACCGCCGAGGCGCAGCGCCTGGCCGCGGACACCGGTGCGGCGCAGCTGCGGGCCTACTCGGTGTTCCCGGGGCCGGGGCTGCCGGACACCCTCGCGTCCGCCTGGGCGTCGGGCGACCCGCTGGCGCACGTCGACGCCGTCATCGCCGCCGCCGACGCCGACGTGGCCGCGCACGGCGTCGCCATCACCCTGCTCGCGTCGGCGCGCTACGCCGACGGGGCCCGCCGCACGCTGCTGCGGTCCACCGACTCGCTCGCCCTGACCGGCGCGTTCACCGCGCTCGCCGTCACCGACGTGCTGGCGGGCCGGGTTCCGCACGGGGTCGGCCGGGCCGCCGAGGTGCTCGACCCGGTGACGACGGCCGCCCGGCTGGCCGCCGACCCCTCGGTGGACGAGCTGCGGTACTGACCCGGGCGCCCCGGACCGCGTCCGGGGCGCCCGCCGGGCTCACCCCTGGCCGGGGGCGACCGGCAGACCGGTCCGGAACAGCTCCTGCTCCAGCCACACCGCCGCGGCGACGCCGCTCCCGGCGCCCACGCTCACCAGCGTCACGCCGTCGGGCAGCCCGGGCTGCCGGGCCGCGTCGCCGGCGGCGGAGACCCCCGGGACCGAGGTCCGGCCGCACTCGTCGACGGCGATCGTGCCGTCGTCGAGCACGGTCGCGCCGAGGCTCCCGGCCAGCGCGGTGCCGGGGCGGGTCGGGGCGCGGTGGTAGATGCCGTCGCGGGCGAGGGTGGTGCCGTCGGCGAAGCGCAGCTCGAGTGCGCCCAGGTCGCCGTCGATCGCCGTGATCGGGGACTCCACGACCCGCACGCCGCCCGCCTCCAGGTTCGCCGCGACCCAGCCGGGCAGCTCGGCGGGGCCGTGGGTGGCGAGGACGACGTCGTCGCTGAACCGGTCCCGCACGTAGGCGGCGAGCATCCCGGCCAGGCCGTTGCCGATCACCACGAGCGCCATGCCGGTGGTCTCGTAGCCGTGGCAGAACGGGCAGTGGAACACCGAGCCGCCCCACCGCTGCGCCAGCCCGGGCACGTCGAGCGGCTCGTCGACCTGGCCGCCGGCCAGCAGCAGCCGGCGCGCCCGCACGACGGTGCCGTCGTCGAGGTCGAGGGCGAAGTCGTCGAGGGCGCCGCGCACGCCGGTGACCCGGCCCGCCCGGCGGGTCACCGTCGGGTAGGCGTCGACCTCCGCGCGGCCGTCGGCGAGCAGCTGCGCCGGGTCCCCGCCGTCGCGGCCGAGGTACATGTGCATCTCGGCGGCCGGGGCGTTGCGCGGCTCGCCGGCGTCGACGAGTAGGACGCGACGCCGCTGGCGGCCGAGCACGAGGGTCGCCGACAGGCCCGCGGGCCCACCGCCGACGACCACCACGTCGTAGGTGTCGTTCACGCGTTCTCCAGTTCCGTGCGGACGGCGGGCAGGACCTCGGTCGCGAGGCGTTCGACGTTGGCGAGCACCGCGTCGCGCTCGCCGGAGGACTCGACGTGCAGCAGCACCCGGCCGGCCCCGCCTCCCCGGACCAGGTCGACGAGCCGGCGGACACAGAGCTCGGGCGGCCCGATCGGCTGACGGGCGAGGATGCCCGCGGCCAGCTCGTCGGGGGTGGGCCGCGGGCCGCGGTACTCCTCGACCATCACGTACTCGGCGTAGCCGGAGGCGAACACCGGCGCCAGCCGCTCGTGGACGACCCGTTCGGCCTCGGCGACCGAGTCGGTGACATGAGCCAGGGCCGCGGTGCCGTGCACCGGCCGCGCCGCGGTGAGCTGCTCGTAGTCGGCGACCAGCCGTGCCTGCTCGTCGGCGGTCTGGGAGAAGAAGAACAGCATCGGCAGGCCGTGCCGGGCGGCCAGCTCCACCCCGGTGGCCGAGGTCGCGGCCACGTGCACCGGCGGGTGCGGACGCGTGTACGGCTCCGGGCCGGGTGCGACCTCGCGGAACCGGTAGTGCTCGGAGTCGGCGGACACCCGCCCGGTGAAGGAGTCGAGGACCAGGCCGAGCGCCTCGGGCAGCCCGGTGCGCCACCGCTCGATACCGGTGCCGAGGACCTCGTGGTCCACCACCGGCCCGGCCCGGCCGACGCCGAGGTCGAACCGGCCGCCGGAGAGCTGGTCGAGCAGCGCCGCCTGCTCCGCGACGTGCACCGGCGGGTGCGTCGGCAGGATCGTCACCGCCGTGCCGACCCGCACCCGCCGGGTGCGGCCGAGCAGGAACGCGGCCAGCGTCGTCGCGGAGGGGTTGACGCCGTAACCGGTCAGGAAGTGGTGCTCGGTGGTCCACACCGACGCGAACCCGTGCGCCTCGGCCGCCTGCGCGACGTCCGCGGCCAGCGCGAACACCTCGGTCGCGCTCTGCCCGGGGAAGCGGTGGGTGAACAGCATGACGCCGAACGACGGAGGGGACACGCCTTAACAGTAGCGGATGTCGTTATCGACTGATGGTGGTCGGTGGCCCGGTGCAGGGGGCCGGACCGAGGGGCGCAGCGGGACCTCCGGCCCGTCCCTCAGGGGTCGTGGCGGGGCAGGCTGCGCGTGTCGGCCGACGGAGGGATCACGATGGGCCAGCAGGACGACCGCACACGATTCCGGCTCGACGCTCCGCCCGAGACCGTCGACGACGACCCGCCGCTGCACGCGGTCGTGGCCTCGCGCCTGGTCGCGGTCACCCCGCAGACCCCGGTCCGGACCGCGCTGGACCTGATGCTGGCCCACGACGTCCACCACCTTCCCGTGTTCGCAGGTCCGCGCTGCATCGGCCTCGTGACCGAGTCCGACCTGCTCCGGGGCGTCGCCGCCCAGTGGGGTCCGCTGGGCCAGGCCGTCCTCACCGTCGCCGAGGTCCACGGCCCGGTCGCGGTACTGCCGTCCTCGGCGCCCCTGTCGGCGGCCGCCGCGGCGATGGCGGCCGACGGGCGGGACGCCGTCCTCGTCGCGGACGGCGACCGGATCGACGGCATCGTCACCGCCTCCGACGTCGTCGGCGTCGTCGCGCGCCGGACCGGTCCCGTCCCGGGAGGGGTCCCGGGACCACCGATCTAGCTTCGGTCCGTCCGCAACGACGACCGGCGGCGCACCCCGGAGGTGACGCCGCGACGAGGCAGGAGATCAGATGACGAAGCGACTGGGCATCCTCATCGGTGGAGCGGCGATCGCCATGGGTGCATCGCTCGCCGTGGCCGCACCCGCGTTCGCGGAGACGGTCGGCTACTACAACAACAAGACGGTCTGCCAGCAGCAGGGCGCGAAGATCGTCAACGCGGCCCCGGGCGCCCCGACCACCTTCACCTGCATCGGGAACGGCAACCCCACCACCGACTCCACCCGCTGGGAGCTGCGGGTCTACTGATCCCTCCCCGCGGCCCCGCGGTGCCGGGTGCCGGGTGCCGGGTGCGTGCCGCACCGGTTGCTCCCGGGGACTCCCGAGACGCGAAGCGCGACCCGAGCCACCGGACAGCCACCCGGCGCGGCGGGGCCGCCCGGGGAGAGTCCGCCGGCCGACCGACGGACGCCGATGCGGGGCCGCGGCCGCCTCGATCACCTCGGTCTGCAGGCGGCCTCCCCCCGGGCCCTCGCCACGATCCGGCAGCGGCTGGTCGACGCCGGCACCGTCGACGGCTTCGGCCCGGTCCGCAGCACGTTCTTCCGCGACCCCGACGGCCTCGAGGGGAGGTACTCGTCGCCGGCACCGCCATCTGATCCTGGCCCGTGACCACCTGCGCTCCGGTCCCGGATCGAGCCCGGGAAGCCGCCGGGCAGGAGCGACGAGACCTCAGGACCGGTCGGTTCTCCCCAGCAGGGCGTCGGAGATGATCCGCAGCTGGATCTCCGACGTCCCCTCGAAGATCTTGGTGAGCCGCGCGTCCCGCCAGTAGCGTTCGGCCGGGAAGTCCGTGGTGTAGCCGGCGCCGCCGTGGATCTGCAGGCCCTCGCTGGTCACCCGCTCGGCCATCTCGGAGGCCACGAGCTTGACCATCGAGGCCTGCGTCGGGCTGGGCTGACCGGCGTCGACCGCGGTGCACACCTGGTACATCAGGGCCCGCGCGGCCTCGACCCGCGCCGCCATGTCCGCGATCTTGAACCGCAGCCCCTGGTTGACGCCGATCGGACGGCCGAACTGGACGCGCTCGCCGACGTAGGCGATCGAGTCCTCCAGCGCCCCGCGGGCCAGCCCGATCGCGCGGGCCGCGGTGTGGATGCGGGCGGTGTCCAGGTCGCCCATGGCGATCCGGAAGCCCTTTCCCGGTTCGCCGACGATCTCGCTCGCCCAGGCGCCGTCGAAGGCGAGCTCCCAGGTCTTCCAGCCGTGGTAGCCGATCTTGCGGACCGGGGTGCCGGTGACGCCCTCGGGCAGGGTGCCCCGCTGCTTCGGCATCAGGAAACAGGTCACCCCGCGGGAGCGGTGCGCCGGGTCCGCGGGCTCGGTCCGCGCGAAGACCTGCAGGTAGTCCGAGCCGTCGGCGAAGGTGCACCACATCTTCTGGCCGGTGATCCGCCAGCCCTCACCGTCCGGGACGGCACGACAGCTCAGGTTCGCGACGTCGGACCCCGCCTCGGCCTCGGACAGCGCGAACGCGCTGAGGAACTCCCCGCGCGCCATCGCGGGCAGGTAGCGGGCGCGCTGGTCGGCGTCGAAACCCGCGGTGAACTGCTGCCCGCGGGCGATCAGGCTGGCCACGCTCATCCAGGCGCGGGCCAGCTCCTCGACGATGATCGCGTACTCGGACAGGCCCAGGCCGAGTCCGCCGTACTCCTCCGGGATGAGGATGCCGAAGAAGCCCAGCTCGGCCATCTTCTCCCGCAGGGCCATCGGGATCTCGCCGTGCTCGGGGTCGAGCTCGTTGGCGACGGGCAGGACCTCCTTCATCGCGAAGTCGCGGGCCATCGCCTGGATCGCCAGGCGGTCCTCGGTGAGGAACGGTTCGGTCATCTCTCCGTCTCCGTGGGTCGATCGCGTAGGTGGATGCCGAGCCCGGCCCGGCCGGGGGCGAGGTGGTCGCGCAGGACGAGATCGTCGTCGTAGTCCCCGCCGTTCTGCCTGCGGAACGGGAGCGGGGTCGTGTGCGGGACGGCGAGCACTCGCTCGCACACCTCCTTCGCGGCCGTGGCGAACTCCTCGTCCGACACCCGGTTCGCGCCCGTGACGACGACGGGCGGAAGCACCTGGTAGCCCACGTAGAACAGGGTGCCGTGCTGCAGGGGGAAGAGCAGCTCGTCGAGGTGCCCGTGGACGCCGCGGGGTCCGAGGTCCGGGCCGCGCCCGCCGACCGTGGTCACCACCAGCGCCCGCTTGCCGGCGAGCGGACCCTCGCCGTAGCGCAGGGTGCGGCCGGGGTGGTCGGGATCGGTGACGCCGTAGGCGAAGCCCTTGAGGAACACGCGGTCGAACCAGCCCTTGAGGATCGCGGGCATGCCGTACCACCACAGCGGGAACTGGACGACGAGCGTGTCGGCGGCCGCGACCTTGTCCTGCTCGGCGCGCACGTCCGCGCTCAACGCACCGGCGGCGTAGGCCTGGGCCGACACCGGCCCGACCCGGAACCGCTCGTCCGGGTCGTGGCCGTAGTCCGCCGCCGTGACCACCGGGTTCCAGGCCATGGCGTGCAGGTCGGAGACGACGACCTCGTGCCCGGCCCGCTCGAGCGCGGCGACGCCCGCGTCCTTCAGCGCACCGTTCAGCGAGCGGGGCTCGGGGTGGGCGAGGACCCAGAGGACCCTCACGCGACGAGCTCGACGATCGCGGCGAGCCCCTGGCCGCCACCCATGCACATCGTCTCCAGGCCGTAGCGGCTCCCCCTCCGGCGCATCTCGTACGCCAGCGTGGTGAGGATCCGGCAGCCGGTCGCTCCGGCCGGGTGGCCGAGCGAGATCCCCGAGCCGTTCACGTTGAGCCGCGGCTCGTCCGAGGGGAGGCCCCACTCCCGCAGGCAGGCGATGACCTGGGCCGCGAACGCCTCGTTGACCTCGATCAGGTCGATGTCCGCCCACCCCAGCTCGGCGCGCCGGAGCGCCGTGGCGACCGCGGGGACCGGGCCGATCCCCATCGTCCGCGGTGGCACCCCGGCCAGCGCGGAGGTCACGATGCGGAGGAACGGGGTGAGGCCCAGCTCGGCCGCCCGCGCGGCGGTGGTCACCACACAGACCGACGCGCCGTCGCTCTGTCCGCAGGCGTTGCCCGCGGTCACCGTGGCGTCCGGGTCCTCGTGGCGGCGGACCGGCCGCAGCCGCGCCAGGTCGTCCAGGGTGAGACCGGCGCGCGGGTGCTCGTCGAGGGTCACCACGGTCTCCGGCGTGCGGCGGGTCCCGGGCACCGTGACCGGCACGATCTCCTCGGCGAACCGGCCCTCCTTCGTCGCCGCGACGGCCTTCTCCTGCGAGGCGAGCGCGAACTCGTCCTGCTCGGTGCGGCTGATCGCGTACTGGGCGCGCAGGTTCTCGGCGGTCTCGAGCATGCCGCCGGGGACCGGGAAGTGCGCCCCGCCCGCGGTGGTGCGGCCCCGGGTGATCCGGTTGACCATCCGCAGCTCGTCGCCGCGGACGCCCTTCTGCAGGCCCAGCGCGTAGTACTCGGCCTGGCTCATCGCCTCGACGCCGCCGGCGACGACCAGGTCCGCCCAGCCCTGCCCGACGGTGAGCGCCGCCTGCAGGACGGCCTGCAGCCCGGAGCCGCAGCGGCGGTCGAGCTGCATGCCGGCCACGCCGACGCCGAGCCCCGCGTTCAGCGCGGCGACCCGGCCGATGGCGGGCGCCTCGCTCGTCGGGTAGCAGTAGCCGAGCACGACGTCGTCGACGTCGCCCTCCCCCAGCCCGGTCCGGGCGATCAGCCCCTGCAGGGCCTGGGTGGCCAGGTCCGCGGCGGTCAGGGTGGCGAACACCCCGCCGTCGACGCCGACCGGCGTGCGCACCGGGTCGCAGACGACCACGTCGGACGGGCTCACGTCGGGACCTCCGTGCTGTACAGCCGCGCCGCGAGCTCGCGCAGCGCGGCGGCCTTGATCTTGGAACCGTTGGTGCCGACGGTGGTCGGCATCTGCTCGACGAGGTGCACGGAGTCGGGCACCTTGAACGTCGCGAGCGCCTGGGCACACCAGGCCCGCAGCGCGGCCGGGTCCGGGGTGGTGCCGGGCACGGCCTCGACGAACGCGACGGCCCTGGTGTCCCCGTCCACCGTGACGCCGACGACCTTGCTCCGGGCCACGTCCGGGTGCTCGGCCAGGCGGATCTCGATCTCGGCGGGCTCCACGAGGAAGCCGCGCAGCCGGAACGAGTCGCCCATCCGGCCCGCGTAGTCGAACGCGCCGTCCGGGTGGACCGTGCCCAGGTCGCCGGAGCGGAACCAGCCGTCGGCGGTGAACGAGCGCGCGCGGATCGCACCGTCGGTGTCGCCGAGGTAGCCGTCGACCACGGCGTAGCCGCGGAACTGCAGCTCGCCGGGCTCGCCCTCGGGCGGCGGCCCGCCGGTGACCGGGTCGACGGCGCGCACCTCGATGTCCGGGGACACGGGTCGACCGCCCGCCCGCCAGCGCGCGGGCGCCGGGTCGTGCTCGAGCCAGAACGACAGCAGCGAGAACAGCTCGCTGGAGCCGAAGATCCCCATGGTCGGGGTGCCGGTCTCCTTCTCGGCCCACTCCGCGACCTGGATGGACTTGCCGTAGAAGTCCCCGATGAGCAGGCGGCGCCACGCGGACAGGTCGCCGCCGTGGGCGCGGTGGCTCTCCATCAGCCGCCCGGCCACGTCGTCCGCGCTGGCCAGGTGGGTCACCCCGAACTCGCCCATGTGGGCCACGACCAGGTCGTCGTCGAACGTGGGTTCCAGCAGCGCCGCCCCGCCGGCGGCGATCGCGGCGAGCGCCGGGACGTAGCCGAAGACCCCGGACAGCGGCAGCACGACCAGGCTGACCGACTCCGCGTCCCAGCCGCCCGCGGCGGCGACGTTCCGGGCGTGGGTGGCCACGCCGCTGCCGAGGTGGGCGGCGAGCTTCGGCATGCCGGTCGAGCCGGAGGTCGTGAACGCCACGGCCAGGGCGTCCCGGGTGCCGCGCAGCGCCTGCGGGTCGGCCGCGTCCGACGGCGGGCCGGGCACCCAGGCCCCCGCGCCGACGTCGTAGGTCGCGGCGACGGCCTCGTCCGCGGGTGGACGGCCGGGTCCGGTCACGACGGCGATGCCGGGGGCGGGCACGTCCGCCTCGGCGACCGCCTCGCGCAGCCTCGCCCGCAGGTCCAGGCCGAGGAAGTCGTGGGCGATCAGCACCACCCGCGGCCGGGCCCGGTCCAGGACGTGCGCGACGTCCGCCACGCCGTAGCGGGTGTTGATGCCGATGACGTGGGCGCCGAGCGCGGCCGCGGCGAACTGCGCCACCAGCGACTCGGACCAGTTCGGCAGCCACACGCCCACGCAGTCGCCCTCGCCGACGCCGTGGGCCCGCAGGTCCTCGCGCAACGTGAGGACGCGCGCCACCAGCTCCGCCCGGGTGACCCGGCGCGGCGCGGGCCCGCCGTCGATGACCACGGTGCTCTCCGGCGCGGCCGCGGCGGTGTCGGCCAGCAGGTCGGCGAGGGTGGTCACGCGGCCGGTCATGCGGCACCCCGGCTCTCGCGGGCCCCCAGCTCGCCGAGCCAGCCGTGCAGGACGTCGGCGAAGCCCTCGACCTCCTCCATCGGGTAGTGCCCGATGCCCTCCAGCAGGGTGTAGCGGGAGTCCGGGATGAGCTCGGCGGCCCGGCGGACGTCCGCGGGGTCGAGCCACAGGTCGTCGTCCCCGACGACGAGGTGGGTCGGGCAGGCCACGCCGTCGAGCTTCGCCAGCACGTCGTGGGTGGCCCAGCCGATGAGGTCGCTGGTGGAGATCTCGGGGTCCTCGCGGCGGTGCATGCGCGCGATCAGCTCCGCCCGCTCGGCCGCCACCCGCCGCCCGACGACGGCGAGCGTGCCGAGGTAGGTCCGGTCCGAGCGGCTGGGCGCGGCCGAGTCGACCAGCTCGCGCTCCAGCCCGCGCACGCTCAGCATCGTCGAGTCGGTGCCGCCGTGCGCCGCCAACGCGACGGCGCCGGCCAGGCGTTCGCCGCGACGCACCGCGAGCTGCAGGGTGATGGCGCCCCCGATGGAACAGCCGACCACGAAGGGCCGGTCCATCCCGAGCCGGTCCATGAGCTCCTCGCACCACTGCGCGTAGACGCCCAGGTCCCGCACCGGGCCGCCGGGGGCGGGCTCCGAGCGACCGTGCCCGGGCAGGTCCGGGACCACCACCCGGTAGCCGAGCTCGGCGAGCCGCGGCTGGACCTCCCGCCACTGCACACCGTTCTGGCCCGCCGTGTGCAGGCACAGCACCGGCTGCCCCTCGCCCTCCTCGAGCACGAAGGCGCGGGTCCCGCCCACCTCGACGTAGTCGGCCCTCATCGTGTCCCCTCCGTGCGGGCCAACGCCCGCGCCTCGTCGACCAGCGCGACGACCGCCGCGGTCAGCCGCAGGTACTCGTAGGCACTGCCCTCGACCTCGAACTCGTCGCGCAGGGTCCGCTCGGTGAAGTCGTTCCGCGGACCGGTCAGCAGCCCGGCCCACACGACGTCGGGCGCGGAGACGACGAACGTCGGCCCGTCCGGTGTCCGGGTCCCGGCCTCGAGCACCTGTCCCTTGTAGACGCGGAACACCACCAGGTCGCCGCCGAGGCGCAGGCCGAGGGTGCCGTCCCAGGTCCCGGTGGCCCGGGTGAACGCGGCCGAGTCGCCGAGCGCGGTGGCCAGCGCCCGCGCCCACTCCACGGACGGGAAGGACCGGCCGAGCCGGGCGCGGCGGTCGTCGACCGCCTCGCGCGCCGTGACCAGCGCGGCGGTCCGGCCCACCTGCACGACCTCGTCGTGCTGGTTGCGGACCACCACGTGCCTGCCGACGACACCGTTGCGCAGCGCCGACGTGCGACGGGTGCGGGTCACCGTCATCTCGTAGGTGACCGAGTCGCCGACGTGGATCGGCGCCACGAAGTCCCAGTGCGTGTCGAACGCCGCCTCGACGTGCGCCGACAGGCCGCGCTCGTGGTGCCAGCCGAAGAAGCCGGCCAGGCCCAGCGGACCGTGGACCAGCGGGCGGCCGTCGGCGGACCGGCCGTGCTCGGTGTGCAGCGCGGCCCGGTCCCCGCTGACCTCGGCGAAGGCCGCGACCACCGCCGCGGAGAAGCTCCGCGCCGGGCCGGTGTAGACCTGCCCGACCTCGAAGTCCTCGAAATGGGGCGCGGCCGTCCCTGCCCCGGGCCCACCGGCGTGCACCGGGGACCCGGTGGTGGCACTGGTGCTCATCGACCGTCCTCTCCGACGGGCCGTCGCGATCGTCGTCCCCGACGGGCTCGCGACGACATGAACGAACGTTCTTACGTCTTCCATGCAATCAGCAGCTTCCCGGCCCGTCAAGAGCAGGGGCGTCGTGGCGGGTGCGCTACCGTGAGCGACATGAACGACCGTTCCCCGACCCTGGTCGCCGAGACGGGGCGGCGGAACGAGGCCGCGATCCTCAACGCCGCGATCCACGCCTTCGGCACCCAGGGGTTCAACGGCGCCTCGATGCGCGACGTGGCCCGCGGCGCCGAGACCAGCCTGTCCAACCTCTACAACTACTTCCCGTCGAAGTCCAAGCTGCTGGCCGCGGCGCTGCGACACGCCAACGCCGAGCTGCGCAGCCGCGTCCTGTCGGCCGTGGAGCTGGCCGGCGACGACGCCCCGTCCCGCATGCGCGAGGCGGTCCGCGCGCACGTCGGGTTCGTCGTCGAACACCAGACGGCGACCCTGGTGGCGACCAACGAGCTCCGCTACCTCGACCCCGGGGACCGCGCCGCGCTGGTGGAGGACCGGGACGCCACCCAGGACGCCTTCGAGCGCATCGTCGCCCAGGGCGTCGCCGACGGAGCCTTCCGCACGCCCTACGCCACCGACGCGGCACGCACGATCCTCGGTGCCGTCGCGGCGATCGCGAGCTGGTACCGCCCGGACGGCGCACTGGGCCGCGGCCAGCTCGCCGAGCAGTACGCGCGCTACGCCCTGGCCCTGCTCGAGGCCCCCCTCACGCACTGACGCCCGCCGCCGGGGGGCGACCCGGCGAGATGCCTCTTGTCCGTTGTGACCCGAGTCGCTAGCGTTCTAAGAACGATCGTTCGTACTTGTGTCGGAGCTCCTCGTTCTCCGGCACCCTCACCGCCGCACCGTTGCGGCCTGGAGGTGGACCCGGATGGACCAGCACGCACCCCCGAAGAAGATGGGCCGGCTCGCTGCCGCGGCGGTCTTCGCCACCGCGCTCGAATGGTTCGACTTCCTCATCTACGCCACGGCCGCCGCCCTCGTGTTCGGGCACCTGTTCTTCCCCTCGGTCAGCCCGGTGGCCGGCACCCTGGCCTCCTTCGCGACGTTCGCCGTCGGCTTCGTCGCGCGACCACTCGGCGGCATCATCGCCGGGCACGTCGGCGACCGCTTCGGCCGCAAGCCCCCGCTGGTCGCCGCCATGCTGCTGATGGGCGTGGCGACGTTCGCGATCGGCGTCCTGCCCGGGTACGCGACCATCGGGATCTGGGCACCGGTCCTGCTGGTGGTCGCCCGCCTGGTCCAGGGCCTGGGCGTCGGCGCCCAGTGGGGCGGCGCCGCACTGCTGCTCACCGAGCACGCCCCGGTCGAGCGGCGCGGGTTCTACGGGTCGCTCGTGCAGACCGGCGCCATCGCGGGAGCGGTCGCGGGCAACCTCTTCTTCCTCCTGCTGACCACCGTCCTGTCCGAGGAGCAGTTCGTCGCCTGGGGGTGGCGCGTCCCGTTCCTCTCCGGCCTCGCCCTGGTCCTGATCGGCGCCTACGTGCAGCTCAAGATCGAGGACACCCCGGTGTTCCACGACCTGCAGCAACGGTCGGCGGAGTCCCGGCGCGACGCCGGACTGCGCAAGGCACCGCTCGTCCAGGCCGTGCGGCACTACTGGCGCGAGATCCTGCAGGCCGCGGGCGCGTTCTTCGTCGTCAACGCCACCTTCTACATCCTGATCAGCGGGATGCTGAGCTACGCCACCACACAGGTCGGCATGTCCCGGTCGGCGATCCTGTGGTGCGTCATGGGCGCGGGCCTGACACAGGTCGTCTCGATGCCGTTCTTCGGCGGTCTGACCGACCGGATGGGCTCGCGGAAGAAGCTCTACCTGACCGGCACGGTGCTGATGGCGGTCTGGGCCTTCCCGATGTTCCTGCTGATCGACACCGGCTCGCTGCCACTGGTGTTCCTCGCCCTGCTGGTCGGGTTCACCATCCACGCGACGATGTACGGCCCCCAGGCCACCCTGTACGCCGAGATGTTCCCGGCGGACGTCCGCTACTCGGGTGCCTCGCTGGGCTACCAGTTCGCCTCGGTGTTCGCCGGCGGCCTCGCCCCGTTCATCATGACCGCGTTGCTGGCGGGCACGGGTGCCTCCTGGTCGGTCGCGCTCTACATCGTCGCCACGTCCGTGGTCACCTTCGTCGCGGTGGCGACGCTGAAAGAGCGCTACCGCCGCGACCTCTACGAGACCTCCGACGCCGAGGCGACCGGGACCGTCGCCACCCCGGGCTGAGCGCTCCGGCCGGCTCCCGGCCCCACCGCCGCACCGGGATCGACCGGATGCCCCGCGGTGCCGCCTCGGCGACATCGGGCGCGCACGGACCCGACCACCCGGCGGGCGCCGGCCGCCACGGGCCGAAGGTCCCGATCTCCCCTGCCGTCCGATCCTGACGCCCGTCCGTCGCGGTGGCCTAGCGTCGCCCCGGTCGGAAGGACGGCAATGGACCGGATGGCTGTGCAGCTGCGGAACGTCATCGTCGCCAGCGACGAGTACCGGCGTGCGGAGGCCGCCGCGCTCGGCGTCGGCCTCACCGAGTCCGCGGCCCTCGGCGAGCTCTACCACCGCGGGCCGCTGCCGCCCTCGGCACTGGTGACCCGGCTCGGCGTGGCGTCGGCGAGCGTCACCACGCTGCTGGACCGGCTGACGGCGGCCGGGCTGGCGCAGCGCGTGCCGCACCCCACCGACCGGCGCAGCGTCCTCGTCGTGCTGACGCCGCGCGGCCGCCAGGCGACCGCGGCGATGTTCGCCATGTTCACCGAGGACATCCTGCGCGCGGTGCACTCCGCGCAGCCGGAGCACGTCCGCGAGTTCACCGCCGTCCTGGCGCGGATCGCGGCGGCGCTGCACCAACGGGTCGCGGACCCGGCGACCGTCGCCCGGGACCTGACCCGGCGGGTGGCGGAGGGCGGGCCGGATTCGAGCACCCCGAGCACGGAACCCGTCTGACCCCGGACCCACCACCCCGAGGTCAGACGGTCTCCCCCGCACCAGCGAGGCCGTCGACCAGCTGCACCAGGCGCACCAGCGGGCACGGGTGCCGCTCGGGACGGCCGGCGTGCACGGGGTGCTCGCACCGGCCCACGGGGTCGGACCGGTGCCCCTCCACCAGACGGTCGCAGATGATCCGCCGGTCGGGTGAGGCCAGCAGCACGTCCGCCATGCCCAGCATCGCGCGCATCGGCGCGCCACCCGGGCTTCTGCAGATCATTCCCTCGGACATGGGAACCCCCTCTCGTCGTGGTCCACCGATGTTGCGGACCTCCTCAGCGTAAGCTGCGGGGTCGCGATTCCGGGCCCGATCGAGGACTATTTGTTCGGCAGCCGGAAATCATGGCGTGACCGCTGCGACCATCCGAACGAACACATGGTCCGAATTGCGCCCGTCGAGCGGAGGCAGGACCTTCGACCTACCGGCGAGGAACGGAATACCCTGATGAAAAGGGATCCTGCCGAGCCTTTCGCCACTGTTCGGCGCTCCTCCGGGAAAGCGGGTCGCGCGCACGAGTTCCGACACATCCATGTCCCGCTACCGTTACACCATGATAGGTGACGAGAAATCAACAACGTCGCGGCCGACTGATCCGCACGAGTGGCCGACGTTCTCCGATGCGGCATTGCTGCAATGGCTCGACGGTCACGAGATCCGCGACACCGACCTGCTCGACTTCGGTGTGATCACGATCCGGTCCGACGACCGCGTCATCGGCTACAACCGGTACGAGTCCGGTCGGGCCGGTATCCGGGCGGAGCGGGTCCTGGGCCGGGACCTGTTCGTCGACGTCGCGCCGTGCCTGAACAACTTCATGGTCGCCGAGCGGTACCGGACCGGCGGCGACCTCGACGAGGAGCTGGACTACGTCTTCACCTTCCGCATGCGCCCGACCCCGGTCCGCCTGCGGCTGCTCGCGGCCGCCGGCGGGCACCGCCGTTACCTGGCGATCAGGCCGCGATGACCGCGTCCGGCCCGCCGCCCGACGCGGCGACCGAGCTCGAGGACCTGCTGCAGTTCTTCTACCAGTGTCCCGTCGGCCTGGTCGACGCCCACGACGACGGACGGGTGCGCCGGGTCAACCCGGCCGCCGTCCGGATGCTCGCCCCCGCACTGCGGCCCGGCGAGGACCTGGACCGGCTCCACCCCGTGCTCGACCGGCTCGCCCCCGGGCTGTCGGCGATGCTGACCACCCGGCCCGAGCGGCTCGGGCCGCTGCACCCCGGGACCCGCGTCGTCGTGAACGTCCCGCCGGACGGGGGCCCGCAGGTGGAGCTGCGCTTCGTCCGCGTCGCCCCCGACCACGTCATGGTGGTCGCCGCCGACGTCACGGTCGAGCAGCGGCTCGCCCGTCGCACCCTGAAGCTGGCCGCCCGCCTGCGCGACGTCATCGCGGCCGCCGAGGCCTACCGGGACGCCGCGGCCGAGGTCCTCGGCGTCGCGCCCAGCGGGGTGGGCGTCCTGGAGGAGCTGGTCCTGCGCGGCCCGCGCACACCGAGCGCGATCTCCCGCCGGGTGGGGCTGTCCTCCTCCAGCGTCACCGCCGTGGTCGACCAGCTCGAGTCGGCGGGACTGGTCGAGCGGGTCGCCAACCCGGCGGACCGCCGCAGCACGCTGGTGACCCTCGCCCCCGGTGCCTCCGACCGGATCCGTCCGGTGCTCGACCTGCTCGTCAGCGGCATCGACCGGGTGGCCGAGGGCGCCTCGGCCCACGCCCAGGACGTCGCGGCGACGCTGGAGGCCGTCACGTCGGCGCTGCGCAGCCGCACGGCCGTGCGCGGCGGACAGGTGCCGCGCCCCGTCCGGCCGACGGACGGCTGACCGCCCTCCGTCCGGGTGGGTCGATGCCGGTGCCGTCACCGGACCCGACGGCGCGGGCGGACGGTACGGACGGCGCGGACCACCGAGTCGAGGTCGGCGTAGCGGCCGGAGGGCAGCTCGGCCAGGAGCCGGCGCAGCACACCGGGCGCGCCCCAGGCGTCGGCCTCGGCCAGCACCTGCCAGCGCTGGGCGGGGAACGCCAGCCCGGCCAGGACGGGACCCACGGAGCGGAGCAGGACCTCCGGCGGCTGCGGCGGCACCCGGCGGCCCGACGGCCGCGCCGGGGCCGCCAGGGCAGCCGGGGCAGCCGGGGGGCACGGGACAGCGGGCGCGCCGTCCGGGAGCTCTCCGGGCACGACGAGGCGCAGCCCGCGCCCCGTCCCCCGGGCGACCGGCCGGAGGTCGGTCGCGGTCATGCGGCCGCCCCGCCGTCCGGTCCGAACTGCTCGCCGGTACAGGTCGGGTCGTCGCGCAGATGCCGGTAGCTACGGCCGGGGCGCAGCAGCGGCCGCCCCGGCTCCGGATGCGCAGCGACGAGGCAGGCCCGGTCCGGGGGGATCGGGGTCCAGCATCGCTCGCACAGACGGATCTCGAGTTCCTTGCGCACGGGCACCTCCGGCCTCGCTCCCCCGCCGGTCGGGAGGACGGTTCCAGAGTGGCCGTCGGCGGGGCCCGCCCTCGTGGGCCGGGTGGAGCAGTTCCGCGGGAGATGTCGGCGACGCGGACTACGCGGCTCCGGTGCCTCTCGGGACCGGAGAATCACCGTTGCCGTCGTTCCCCGGCCCGTGTTCCTCCAGGACGGCGGCCAGGACGTCGCGGATCGACACGATCCCCGCGGGGTTCCCGTCCCGGGTGGCCAGCAGGTGCCGGATGCCCGCCTCGAGCATCACCCCGGCGGCCGTCGTGACCGCGGCGGAGACGTCCACCGACACGATCTCGGTGGTCATCGCGTCCTCGACGATCGTGTCGTCGGGATCGAGACCCGCGGCGACCGCCGCCACCAGGTCGCGTTCGGAGACGACGCCGAGTGCCGAGCGCCGGCGCACGACGAGCAGGACGCCGATCTCGTCGGCGGCCAGGTCACGGGCGGCGTCGCGCAGGCTCCGGTCCCACTCGACCTCGCCGATCGGGGACCGCAGGACACTGCGCACCGGCACCGGGCCACGGGGCGGCCCCGTCGTCGTGGCGCTCACCGGGCACCGTCCGCGCGCACGACGGCCAGCGGGCACGGCAGCTCGTAGAGCAGCGCCTGGCTCGTCGAACCGTGCAGCAGCCCGGTCAGCCCGGCCCGCCCCGCCGACCCGACGACCAGCAGCTGCGCGGTGCCCGCCCGGGCCAGCAGCGCCGCCCGCGCGGGACCGTGCGCCACGATCCGGCGGACGGGGACGTCGGGGTACTTCTCGGCCCAGCCGGCGAGGGCCTCGGCCAGTACGCGTTCCTGCGCCTGCTCCGCCTCGACGCGGTCGAACCCGCCCGCGCGGTCGTCCACCCGATCACCGGCCGCGTCCTGCCAGGCGTGCACGGCGACGAGCGCGGTCCCCGCGGCCGCGGCGTGGTCGAAGGCGAAGGCCAGGGCGGCCCCGCCGAGCTCGGAGCCGTCCACCCCGACCACCACCGCACCGGCGGTCCGGGCGGGACCGCGGCGAGGAGGGACGGCCACCACCGGGCAGGGCGACGACACCGTCAGGGCCGCGGCCGTGCTCCACCCGAACGCCTCCAGGGGCTCACCGGTGTGCGGGGCCAGTACCAGCATCACGGCGTCGCGGCTCTGGTCGCGCAGGACCGCGACCGGGTCCCCGGTCAGTACCCGGCTCTGTACCTCCACCGCGGGCGCGACGAGCCGGGCGTGCTCGGCCGCCGCGCTCACGGCGTCCGCCCCGGCCCGGTCGAACCGCCGCCCCTGCGCGTGCAGCAGGCGCAGCGGGAGGTGCCGGCTCCCGGCGGCTCCCGCGGCCCAGGTGACCGCGGCGCGGTCGCGCGGTGAGCCGTCGACGCCGACGGCGAGGAAGGATCGGGGTGCACTCATGGTCTCCTCCGTGTGGTCCGGTGTGGTCCGGTGGTGTGGTCACCGGATGCGGCCGCCGCGTTCACTGCCGCGCGCGCCCGGTCCAGACCGGTTCCACGCGCGCCCAGTCCTCCTCCCACGCCCGCGCGAAACGCCGGCCGGTCCACCGGTAGAGCCCGGCGCCGAGCCCCAGGACCGTCGCCCCGGCCGTGATCGCGACGAGGACACCGGCGATGACCGCCGCAGCGACCGCGTCGGCCGCGGTGACCGGTGCCGGCACCAGCCGGTCGTCGGCCGTCGTCCAGACCCGGACCCGGTCGCCCGCGTCGCCGGGAAGCTCCGTGCGGGTGGTGCCGGTGTGCGGGAGGCCGTCGTGACCGGTCCACCGGACCGTGGCCGGGTAGGGCTGTCCGGAGACGCGGCTCCCGCTCGCCGCGATGTCGTACACCAGGACCGCGTCGGTCGCCGTCCGCTGCCGGGCCTCGGCCCGCGCCCGGTCGGTCGTCGCCCCGTGCACGCTCGTGACGACCGCCCAGCACCCGACCGCCGACAGCACGAGCAGGACGGCCAGCAGTACGGTGCCGGCGTCCTCCAGACGCTGGGCGCGCCGGCGTGTCCGGTCCGCTGTGGACACCGTGCGCAGGCCCTCCGCCATCGGGCCACCTCCCCGTGTCGTCCCCACGAACAGCGTGGTCCGGCGGGGAGCACACCGGGCAGGGCCGGGCCGCCCGTCCCGGCGGGGCATCGGTCATGGCCGGTACGGGACCTTCGGTACTGCTCCGTGCCGGGCGCGACGGACACCGTGGTGGCACGGCCCCGCGGGGCGGCACCACGAGGAGGACCCCATGATCTCGACCATCGACGGGCTCCCGCCGGGCATCGACGGCGTCCGCGTGTCCGGCACCGTGACCCGTGCCGACTACGACGACGTCGTCGCACCGCTGGTCGCGGCGGCGGCGGCCACCGGTCGACGGCTGCGGGTGGTCGCGGTGCTCGACAGCTCCTTCACCGGCATCACCCCCGACGCGGTGTGGGAGGACCTCGAGCTCGGCATGCGCGCGCTGCCGCTGTTCGACGGGTGCGCGGTCGTCAGCGACCGGGAGTCCGTCCGGATCGCCTGCCGCGTCGCGGCCGTCGTGGCGCCGTACTCGCTGGCGGTGTTCCCCGAGGCGCAGCAGGACAGCGCCGTGAGCTGGCTGGTGGGCCTGCCGGCCGCCGGGTTCGCGATCGACCTGCGCCCGGACGACGGCATCGCGGTCGTGCGCGTCGACCGCCCGCTGCGGGCCGCCGACTTCGACCGGCTGACCCGGGAGATCGAGTCCTGGAGCACCGCCCACGGCGAGCTCGGCGGGCTGGTGCTGGTGGCGCCGTCGTTCCCGGGCTGGGAGAACGTCGAGGGCATGGTCCGGCACGTCACGTTCCTGCTCGAGGAGCACCGGCGCGTGCACCGGATCGCGCTCGCCGTCGACGGACTGCTCCCCACCGTGGCCCCGGCCCTGGCCGGAGCGGTGCTGCACCCGGCCGTGAAGCACTTCGCCCACCGCGACGTCGAGGCCGCGATCGCCTGGGCGGCTGCCGGGAAGCCGGCCGCGGTGGAGTCCTGACACCCGGTGAGCACGGAGCCGGCCGGGATCCGGGAGACCCACACCGGTCTGGTCGTCCTCGCCGGGGACCGGGCGTACAAGGTCAAGAAGGCGGTGCGGACGCCGTACTGCGACTTCGGCAGCGCCGCGCTCCGGCGGCGGGCGCTGGCCCGCGAGCTGGAGCTCAACCGGCGCTTCGCACCCGACGTCTACCTGGGTCTCGGGAGCTTCCGGTCACCGGACGGCGCCACCGCGGAGCCCGTCCTGGTCATGCGGCGGATGCCGGCGGACCGGAGCCTGACCGCGGCGCTGTCGTGCGCCGGCCCGGACGAGCGCGACGAGCTGGTCCGCTCGGTGGCCCGCGCGGTGGCCGACGCCCACCGGCGCGCACCGCGCGGCGATCCCGGCCGGGCCGGGCCGGCGGCGCTCGCGGCGCGCTGGTCGGCCAACCTCACCGAGCTCGGCGAGCTCACCGCCGACCGGGCGGTGCAGGACCGGCTGGCCCCGATGCGGACGCTGGCCCGGGACTACCTGGCCGGGCGCACCGAGCTGTTCGGGCTCCGCGAGACCCGGGTGGTCGACGGGCACGGGGACCTGCTCGCCGACGACGTGTACTGCCTCGACGACGGCCCGCGGCTGCTGGACTGCCTCGACTTCGACGACGACCTGCGCCAGGTCGACGTGCTCGACGACGTGGCGACCCTGGCGATGGACCTCGACCACCACGGCATGCCCGGGGCGGCCCGGGCACTCGTCGACGGGTACCGGCGGTTCACCGGCGACGACGCACCGGACTCGCTGCTCCACCACTTCGTGGCCTACCGGGCGGTCGTCCGCGCCAAGGTCGCCGCGCTGCGGGGCCGCCAGGGCGCCGCCGGCGCGGCCGCCGAGGTCGACGCGCTGTCGGCGCTCGGGCTGCGCGGGCTGCAGGCGGGTGCGGTGCGGCTGGCCCTGGTCGGTGGGCCGCCCGGCAGCGGCAAGACCACCCTCGCCGGGGCGCTGGCCGCGACGACCGGCGCCCGGCTGCTGTCGAGCGACCTGATCCGCGACGACCTCGACCGCGGCCGTCCCGGCGACGGTGCCCGCCCGGGCAGCGGCACCGGCGGCAACGGCACCGGGGGCAACGGCACCGGGGGCGGCACCGTCCGCCGCGGCACCGGGGGCTACGGCACCGGCCGGTACACCCCCGAGCGGGTCGCAGCGGTCTACACCGCCCTGCTCGACGCGGCCGGTCCGCTGCTGGGGCGGGGCGAGTCGGTGGTCCTCGACGCGTCGTGGACCACCGCGGAGCGCCGGCTCGCCGCCCGGGCGCTCGCCGCGCGGCACCACGCCGTGTGCGTGGAGCTGCGGTGCGCGGTGGACCCCCGCACCGCCGACGCCCGGATCGCGGCCCGCGGGCCGTCGCCGTCGGACGCCGACGCCGCGGTCGCCGCCCGGATGCGGGCCGCCGCCGCCCCGTGGCCGGAGGCGGTCCGGATCGACACCGCGGGCGGCCCCGGCGCCGCGTCCGGAGCGGCCCTGTCGGCAGCCCTGTCGGCATGGTCCGCGGGCGTCGGGTGCTGAGGGGCCGCGGGGCGGGACACCTCGGCCCGGTGGCCGGGGCGCTCAGCCGCGCAGCCGTATCCGGGCGTCGACCGCCGTCGCCCCCACCCCGCCCCGGCCGTCGGGTCGCAGGACCAGCGGGTTGATCTCCGCCTCCACCATCCGCGGCACGGTCCGCACCAGCCAGCCCCACCGCAGCAGCACGTCGCGGACCGCGGCGCGGCCCTGCACGGCCAGCCGCGGCCCGAGCGCGGAGTCGGCGACGGCGCCGTCGGCGTCGTCGGGGGAGGCGACGGCGAGCAGGTGGCTCCGTCCGCCGACCGCGTCGGTGGCGCTCCCCCCGGGGCCCACCGTGAGCACCGGTCCGACGACGGCGTCGACGGTCGCCCCGACCAGGACCTCGTCGCCGCCGGACACCATGGGCTGGACCAGGACACCGCGCAGGGTGTCGCCGAACCGGGCCGCGAACCGCCCGACCGCCGCGCGGACCCCGTCCTCGGAGTCCACGTCCAGCACGACACCGCCCGCCGCGGCCTTGTGCAGCAGACCGGTGGCCTCGGCCTTGAGCGCGACCGGTCCCCCGGCGGCCCGCCACCGCTGCACCGCCCCGTCCGCGGTGCGCACCCGCGCCACCGGCGCCGCGGGGATCCCCGCGGCGCCGAGCAGCTCCAGGACCCCGAGCGGGTCGAGCCAGCCCTCGCCGGCCCCCGCGACGGCGGCGTGGGCCCGGGTGGTGTCGGTCCGGAGCAGGGCCGGGACCGGGTCCGCGGCGTGCCGGAGCCAGTGTCCGCGGCGCACCCCGGCAGCGACCGCCGCGGCGGCGGAGGTCACGTCGTCGTGCACCGGGACCCGGTCACGCGGGCGGGAGCCGCCCGGCGCCACGACCACGACCGGCACGGGCTCCCCCGCGGCGTCGCCGATCTCCGCGAGCGGGTCCCCCAGGTCCGTGGGCACCCCGGTGACGACCACGGCGTCCACCCCCGGGTCGTGCGCGACGACGGTGACGGCGCGGGCGAAGGCCCGGGCCCCGACCACGGCGGTCGTGTCGACCGGGCCGCCGACGGCCGCGGTCGCCGGCAGGATGCCGGCCAGCGCGAACCGGGTGCCGGCCTCCATCCGGGCCACCTGCAGCCCGGCGTCGGTGCACGCGTCGGCGGCGAGCACGCCCAGGCCGCCGGCGTTGCTGACGATCCCGACCCGGGGCCCCGCGGGCAGCGGCGCGCTCTGCAGGGTGGCGAGCATCTGGACGGCCTCGCGCGGGTCGCGGGCGAGCAGCAGCCCGGCCTGCCGGTACAGCGCGTCGCGGGCGGTGCGCGGGGTCGCCGTGGACGCGGTGTGCGACGCCGCGGCCCGCCGCCCGGCGTCGCTGCTCCCCGACGGGATCACCACGACCGGCATCGTGCGCGCGGCCCGCCGCGCGACGGCGGCGAACTCGTGCGGACGCCGGGCGGACTCCAGGTAGAGCACGGCGCCCCGGGTGCGGCCGTCGTGCGCCCACCAGGCGAGCAGGTCGTCGGCCGCGACGTCCAGGGCGTCGCCGGTGCTGACCAGCGAGCTGATCCCGAGTCCCGCGGCGGCCAGCTCGTGGCCCAGCGCGACGGCGATCCCGCCGGACTGGGCGGCCACGCCGATCTCCCCCGCCGGGGCGGTGGTGGCGAACGTGGCGTCGAGGGCGACCCCGGGGGCGGTGTCGACCAGGCCCAGGCAGTTGGGGCCCACGAGGCGCATCCGGTGGTGTGCGCAGACCGCGGCGAGCCGGCCGGCGTCGGCGCCGGTGACGCCGGAGGTGAGCACGAGCAGCGCGCCGACCCCGGCCCGGCCGCAGTCCTCGGCGACCGGCACGACGGCGTCGGCCGGGACGCAGAGGACGGCCAGGTCCGGCACGGTGCCGAGCTCGCCGACGGTGCCCGCCCACGGCAGGTCCGGGGCCGGCGTCCCGCGCGGGTTCACCACCGCGAGCGGCCCGCTGAACCCGCCGCGCCGGATCCGGTCCAGCACGGCCCGGCCGACCGTGCCCGGCCGGCGCGAGGCCCCGACGACCGCGACCGAGGCCGGGGCGAGCACCGGGGTCAGCGAGATCGCCGACGCCGCGGAGACCCGGGACCAGTGCGGGTCGTCCGACAGCGGGGTGGGGTCGCCCGTCTCCAGCCGGACGTGGGTGACGGGCCCGTCCGGACGGGTCCGCAGCGGGCGCCCGAGGTCGGTCAGCACCCGCATCATGGGGGCGTTGTCGGAGGCCACCTCCCCGGTCAGCGTGGCGAGACCGGCCGCGGTCGCGGCCCCGGCGAGTGCCTCCATCAGCAGGGTTCCGGCACCGCGGTGGCGCGCCGCGGGGGCGACCAGGACGGCGAACTCGGCGGTGGAGCCGTCCGGGACGGGCACGTAGTGCGCGACGCCGAGCAGCTCCCCCGCCTCGAACACGCCCACCGCGTGACCGGTCGGGGCGAGCACCGAGCGGGCGGTCCGCCGCGGGTCGGGGGCCGAGGCGGACAGGTAGCGGAAGTGCCGGTCGGTCGTGTCGAGACCGGTGTGCAGGGCGGTCACCGCAGGCAGGTCGGACCGGTCCAGCGGCCGGACGACGGCCCGGCGGCCGTCACCCAGCAGGACGTCGTGACCGCGGCCGGCGACGGGCTCCGACGGATCCCCCGACCGGGTCGTCGCCGACGCGGGGACGCCCATCAGAACTCCATCACGAGCCGGGCCGGGACCCGCCCGGCGAGGAGGTCGTCGACGGCGGCGTTGACGTCGTCGAGCTTGCGGGTCTCGGTGACCACCCGGGTGCGGCCGCGGGCGTGCAGGTCGAACACCTCGGCCAGCTCCTCGCGGGTGCCCACGATCGACCCGAGCACGGTCAGCCCGCCCAGCACGAGGTCGAAGATCGGCACGGCCAGCGTGCCGTCGGCGGGCAGCGCGACGCACACGAGCCTGCCGCCGCGCCGCAGCGAGCGCAGCGCCTGCCCGAAGGAGTCCGGCGAGGGGGCCAGCGCGACGGCGACGTCGAGCCCGCCCAGGTCGTGGATCGCCTCGACGGGGTCGGTCGTGCGGGCGTCCACCACGGCGTCGGCGCCCAGCCCGGTCGCCAGTGCGAGCTTGGCGTCCTCGACGTCGACGCCGACGACCGAGGCGCCGACCAGCCGGGCGTACTGGACGGCCAGGTGGCCCAGGCCGCCGATGCCGAACACCCCGACCCGTTCGTCGGGGGCGACCCGCGCGTTGCGGATCGCCGCGTAGGTGGTGACCCCGGCGCAGGTCAGCGGAGCGGCTTCGACCGGGGGGATGTCGTCGGGCACCGGCACGGCGAAGCGCTCGTCGACCACCGCGTACTCGGCCCACGCGCCGTCCACCGAGTAGCCGCTGTTGGTCTGGCTCTCGCACAGCGTCTCCCGGCCGCTGACGCAGTAGCGGCACCGGCCGCAGGCCGACCCGAGCCACGGGATCGCGACCCGTCGCCCGATCGCCCGGTGGTGGGGACCGTGCACCGACTCCACGACGGTGCCGATCCCCTCGTGCCCGGGGACGAACGGCGGGCGGGGCTTCACCGGCCAGTCCCCGCGCGCGGCGTGGACGTCGGTGTGGCAGATGCCGCTGGCCTCCATCCGGACCAGGACCTGCCCGGGGCCGGGGACCGGCACCGGGATCTCCCGGATCTCCAGGGGCGCTCCCAGTGCGGGGACGACGGCGGCACGCATCGTGTTCACGGCTGCTCCTCGGTCACCGGCGGCGGGCCGGTGGGGCTGCGGCGGAGGGAACTGAGGTCGCGGCCGACGCTAGGTACGGCGCCGGCCGCGGAGCAGGGCCGGAGGGCGCCCGGCGGCCGGGACCTTCGGCGACGGCGGTGACCGCCGCGACGTACGGGTCCTCGGGCCGCGGGCACCGGGCCGACCGTCCCTGGTCGTGTCCGCGCCCGCGGGCCACGGTGGGGGGCGTCCTGGACACACGAGGGAGGACGTCCGATGAGCAGCACGATCACGCGCCGGGCCGGGGCACTGCCCGGCGCACTCACCGAGATGGAACGGATGGTCGACGACTGGTTCCGCGCGTTCCCCGTGCGGCGCCCGGTGTACGCCGGCCGGCTGCGCGAGGAGGCGGCGATCCGCGTCGACGAGTTCGTCGAGGACGGGTCGCTGGTCATCCGGGCCGAGCTGCCCGGGGTCGACCCCGCCGCCGACGTCTCGGTCACCGTGGCCGACGGCCTGCTGACCGTACGGGCGGAGCGGGGCGGCGAGGAGGAGCGGTCCGAGGACGGCTACCGGAGGCGCGAGCTGTGGCGCGGCACCATGTCGCGCGTGCTCCAGCTGCCCGAGGGTGTCATCGCCGACGACATCGCGGCGAGCTACACCGACGGCATCCTGGAGATCAGGGTGCCGATGCCCGAACCGCCCGCACCGGCCGAGGCGACGATGATCCCGATCAGTACCGGCTGACCCCGGAGCGGTCACGGCACGGCGGCCGGGGCCGGGTCCACGACCCGGTCCCGGCCGCCGTCACGCCTGCGGGAGGGGACCGGGGGCGGCGTCGCCGGCGGTCAGCCGGTGGAACGTCGCCGGCTCCGGCGCCGGGTCCCGTCGTCGCGACGCCCGCCCGGCCCGCACGACCGGGCACCCGGCGGGCGGGCGCGCGGGCCACGCCGCGTACCGGGCCAGCACGACGAGCCCGGCGGTCCTCGCCTCGTCCCGCAGCACCCGGTCCCAGCCGTCCCTGCGCAGCTCGGCCTCGAGGTCCACCTCGCCGGTCTCGACGGCGACCTCGTCGGTGACCGCGTCGAGCAGCCGCCGCGCCATCTCCGTCCGGGCGGCCCCGGTCGGCGGACCGCCGACCGTCCGGCGTGGCGGCGGGACCACGACGACCAGCCGCAGGTCCCGCCCCGACCGGCGGGCGACGTCGGCGGCCCAGCGGACGTCGTCCGGGTCCAGCTCGTCGCGGCCGACGACCACGACCGGTCCCCGCCGCGGACCCGCCGCCGCCGTCATCACGTCCTCCCGGCCGCGCACCGGTCCACCGACCGCACCCCCTCCCCTGTGCCCCTGCCGGACGCCGGGTCGTCGCCGGGTCACGGCCCGGCCACCGGTGGTGCGGGGTGCCGTGCGGCGGGCCCCCGCGCCCGCCGCACGGCCCGGTACGCCTCGTCGGTCCCCCAGACGAGCAGGGGCATCGGCAGGAGGCAGGCGAACACCCACGCCGGGGGCGGCGTGGTCCCGAGCAGGGAGTTCGCCACCGGCAGGAAGATCGCGGCCGCCGCGAAGGCGAGCTCGGCGGCGAGGGCACCGAGCAGCAGCCGGTTCGTCGTGATGCCCACCGAGCGCAGCGAGGCGCGCCGGGTGCGGGCGGCGAACGCCGTGCCGACCTGGCAGGCGACGATCGCCGCGAAGGTCGCGGTCGTGGCCTGCCGGTAGGTGGTGTGCAGCGGCGATCCGGGACCGGTCGCGGCACCGGGCGTCCACCCGCCCCGCACGAGGACGGCCAGGAACAGCCCGGTCGCGAGGACGGCCGCCACCGGGCCCATCAGGCCCCACGCCCGCAGGAGCATCTCGCCGGTGATGACGTTCTCGCGCCGCGGGCGCGGTGGCCGGTCCATCAGTCCGGGCTCGGCGGGCTCGCGGCTCAGGGCCAGCGCGGGCAGCAGGTCCGTGCCGAGGTCGATCGCGAGGATCTGCAGCACGCCGATCGGCAGCGGGACCAGCCCACCGGAGAGCGCGAACGCCAGGAACGGCACGAGCTCGGGCAGCAGGTGGCCGAAGATGTAGACGACGAACTTGCGCACGTTGTCATAGACCCGCCTGCCCTCCTCGACCCCGGCGACGACGGTCGCGAAGTCGTCGTCGGTCAGCACCAGCGTCGCGGCCTCGCGGGCCACCTCGGTCCCGGACCGGCCCATGGCGACGCCGATGTCGGCGTGCCGCAGTGCGGGCGCGTCGTTCACCCCGTCCCCGGTCATCGCCACCACCTCGCCGCGGGCACGCAGCGCGTCGGCGATGCGCAGCTTGGCCTCCGGCGCGGCACGCGCCACCACCACCTCGCCGGAGGCGGCGAAGAACCGCTCCAGCTCGGGCTCGGTCATGGCGTCCAGGACCGGGCCGTCCACGACCCGGTCGGCGCCGATGCCCACCCGGCGGGCGATCTCGGCGGCCGTGCGCCCGTCGTCGCCGCTGACGACGTGCACCCGGATGCCCGCGTGGTGGCACGACGCGACGGCGGCGGGCGCCTCCGGGCGGGGCGGGTCCAGCAGGCCGACGAGCCCGAGCAGGGTCAGGCCGCTCTCCGCGACGTCACGCGCGGGCGGGTCGGCGGCGGGGTAGGCGGCGGCGGGGTCGCGGCGGGCCACGGCGAGGACCCGCAGACCCCGCCCGGCCATGGCGGCGACCGCCTCCTCGACCGCGGCCCGCCGGTCGGCGGGCAGCACGCAGCGCGCCAGCACCGGACCGGGGGCGCCCTTGACGTGCAGCACCGGCCCGTCCGGGCCGGGGTCCAGGGTGGACATCAGCATCCGGTGCGGGTCGAAGGCGTGGAGGACCAGCCGTTCGGCGTCGCGCACCCCGGCGTCCACGCCGGCACCGGCGGCCGCGGCCCCCTCCAGCAGGGCGAGCTCGGTCGGGTCCCCCGCGCCGGTCCGCGGGTCGGCCGTGCTGCAGCGCGCCAGCGTCGTCCAGAACGCGGGCCCGGGCGGCGCGGACGTGGGGCCCGGGCCGCGGACGTCGACCACCCGCATGGTGCCGGTCGTGAGCGTGCCGGTCTTGTCCGTGCAGATCACCGTGGTCGAGCCGAGGGTCTCCACCGCGGAGAGTCGTTTCACCAGCGCACCGCGGTCTGCCATGGCGCGGACCCCCACGGCCAGCGCCAGGGTGATCGTCGGCAGCAGCCCCTCGGGCACGTTCGCCACGATCAGGCCGACGGCCAGCACCAGGGCCTCGGTGAGCGAGAGCCCGGCCACCACGCCGAGCGGGACGAACGCGACACCGACCCCGACGGCGACCGCCGCGATCAGCCGGGCGACACGGCGGACCTGCCGTTCGAGCGGGCTCTCGTCGGTCGGCCGGGTTCCGGCGAGCGCCGCGATGCGGCCGATCTCGGTGTGCGCCCCGGTGGCGTGCACGACGGCCTCGGCCGCACCGGCGACGCACCCGGTCCCGCTGAACACCAGGACCGGCGAGTCCAGCGCACTCGCCGCGGTGTCGGGTGCCGAGGCGTCGCGGACGACGGGGACCGACTCCCCGGTCAGCGCCGACGCGTCGACCTGCAGGCCGCCCGACAGCAGCCGGGCGTCGGCGGGCACCCGGTCGCCCTCGGCCAGCAGCAGCACGTCACCGGGAACGAGCTCGGCGGCGGGGACGCTGCGCACCGTCCCGTCGCGGCGGACCCGGGCGTGCGGGGGCAGGTAGCGGCCCAGTGCCTCGACGGCCCGGCCGGCGTGGCGCTCCTGGAGGAACGCGAACCCGGCGTTGAGCACGACCACCACCAGGATCGCCGTGCCCAGCTGGGCGGTGCCGGCGGCGACGGCGAGGGCCGCCGCCACCAGCAGCAGCACCGCCAGCGGGTGGGTCAGCTGCCGTCGCAGCGCCCGCCAGGTCGACCGGCTCCCCGCCCGGGCCGGTGTGTTCGGCCCGAACCGGGCGAGCCGCCGCGCCGCGTCGCGCCCGGAGAGCCCGGCCGGTCCGGAGCGCAGGTCCCGCAGCAGCCGGGCCGCGGGCTCCCGGGGGTCCGGGACACCCCCTGCGGGCGGGTCGTCGGCGGGTCCGCCGGTCCCGGGGACGGGGCCGGCCGGCCGGTGTCGGGTGTCGGTCACCGGGGAGCGTCCGAGGCCGCCCCCGCTCCCGTCGCGCCGAGCAGGACCGCCGCCCGGCGCGGGGTGACCACGACGACCGGGCAGCCGGCCCGGCGGACGCACGCGGCGCTGACCGAGCCCAGCACGGCACGGCCCAGCGGTCCGTGCCCGTGGCTGCCCACGACGAGCATCGCCGCCTCCGCCGACTGCGCCACGAGCTCACCGACGACGACGCCCTCGATGAGCTCGCCCTCCACCCGCACCCCCTCGGGGACCGGGATCTCCGCCAGGTCGTTCTCCAGCGCACGTTCCTCGTCGTCACGGACGACCGACCGCACCACGAACACCGGCGCCGGCGGCGCGAACAGCGGCGCCGGGTCCCACACCCGCACCGCCCGTACCCACCGGCCGCTGCGGGCGGCCTCGGCGACCGCCCAGGCGAGCGCCGCCCGGCCGCCCTGCGACCCGTCGGTGCCGACGACGATCTCGTCGTCCCGCACCGTCCTCTCCTGCTCCATGACGCCCTCCTCGTGACGAGGGGCCCAGCGTCCGCGCCCCGGGCCGGGCGCCGCGCCGGGCGAACGTCCCGCGGAAGCGGGGCCGTCCGGTCCCGCCGCGCCCGGCGTGGCCACGCGGGACCAACGGCCCGCCGGTCGCGGGGCCTTCGCGGGTGGGCCCGGCCGCCGTCCCCCGGCAGGGTCGCCGAGGACTTCCGCAGCCTCCCGGCACGCCGGCGACGCCCGCCGGGTCCGTGCTCCCGGCGGCCGTGACCGACGACCCGAGGAGAAGCCGTGCACGTACAGATCGTGGTGGAGTCGCTGTTCGGCACCACGCGCGCCGTGGCCGAGGCCGTCGCCGACGGCCTGCTCGCCCGGGGGTGCGACGTCGACGTCGACCCGCCCGACCCCTCGACACCGCTGCGGCCGGGTGAGCTGCTCGTGGTGCTCGGTCCGACGCACGCGTTCGGCATGACCCGGCCCGCGACGCGCGAGGACGCCGTCCGGCAGGGCGCCACCGCTCCCCCGTCGGACGGGATCCGTGAGTGGCTCGACCGGTTGCCCGACGCCGGCCCGGACGCACCGGCGACCGTCTGCGCGGACACCCGGGTCTCGCGGTGGGTGCCGGGGTCGGCGGCCCACGCCGCGGCGCGGGTGCTGGGTCGCCGCGGCTACCGTTCCGCAGGCGCCCCCCGGTCGTTCCTGGTGCGCGGCAACGGACCGCTGCGGCCCGGCGAGCTGGAGCGCGCCCGCGAGTGGGGCGCCGGACTGCTGCCGGCGACGACCCGTGCGGACGGCGCCCGGTGAGCGGGCGGCCGGTGGTCGTCGGCGTCACCGGGGCGCCGTCGTCGCAGGCGGTGGCCCGGTGGGCGGCGCGCGAGGCACTCGCGCGTCACCGGGTGCTGCGGATCGTGCACGCCGCGGACTACGACACCGGCGACGTCCCCGCCTGGCACCGGCACGCCCGCCTGGTGCTGTCGCGTGCGGCGGCGACCGCCCGCGGTGCCGCCCCCGGGGTGGTGCTGGAGACCGTGCTCGTCGAGCAGCCGCCCGTCGCTGCGCTGGAGGCCGAGGCTCTCGGCGCCGAGCTGCTGGTGCTCGGGGCGGTCGGCTCGGGGCACCCGGCGGACGGACCGGCCGATCCGGTCCTGCACCGGGTCCTCGACCGGGTGCGGGTGCCGGTCGCCGTCGTCCACGCCTCGACGGCCGAGGGCGCCGGCCCGGTCGTGGTCGGTCTGGAGTACCCGCGCACCGACGCGGAGCTGCTGCACGACGCCCACGCCTGCGCCCGCCGCGGCGGCGGCGTGCTGCGGATCGTGCACGCGCTGCGCCCGGGGCACGGCTCCGCTCCGGCCGTCACCGCGGTGTTCGCCGAGCTCGCCCGGCACTGGGACGAGCGCTCGGACGCGGTGGACGTCGAGCTCGAGGTCGTCGACGACCGTCCGCTGCCGGCGCTGCTCCGGGCCGCCGAGCACGCCGGCCTGCTGGTCGTCGGGGCACGGCCGCACGTGGGCGGGCCGCTCCGGCGTTCCACCCCGGAGGAGCTGGCGTGTCTGGCCGCGTGCCCGGTCCTGGTGCGCCCCGTCGGGCCGGCACCCGGTCGCGACGCTCAGGGGGCCAGCACCGCGGACAGCGCGCGCCGGGGGGTGGCGGGCAGCTCGCGGTCGTCGGCCGGGTAGCCGAGCCGCACGATCAGCTGTGGGTGGGCGTCGACGTGCAGGACGTCGCGGGCGAGCACCGACCGCGTCGCGGACAGCTCGAGCGCCTGGCTCAGCGGCGTGGTCGCCAGGCCCGCGCGCACCGCGGTGAGCAGCACGGCGCTGGTCGCCTCGCCCGCCCGCAGCCGGTCCTCGGGTCCGTCGCGCCGGGTGCAGAGCACGGCGAGCACGCCCCCGCCGGTCGGTGCCGCCGCCGTCCCGGTCAGCCGACCGGCCGGGAAGGCCCGGTTCGGGCCGGTCCCCCGTGGGGCGGGCCGGGTCGGCCGTGCCGACGCGGGGATCCCGTCGTGCGCGCCGGCGTAGCGGTGCGTCCAGGTCATCAGCTCGGCCAGGTAACCGGGGCGGCAGCGCTGCTCGTCGGCCGCGCGCGCCAGGACGGCGTCGAGCCCGGCCCGCCGGGCCTGCCCGGACACGGGCAGCAGCAGCGCCCCGTGGCGTCGCGCGGCCGCCGTCACCGCCTCCAGCACGGACCCGGGCACCGGGCGGTCGTCGTAGCGCCGCCGGTCGGTGCGCCGGCGCGGCAGCGCGGGCCACAGGTCCGCCTCGGCGGCGTCGGCGGGACCGTCGACGGCCGTGACCACGGCGAGCAGGTCCGTGTCCTCCGGGTCGGGCAGGCGCACCGTGCGCACCGCCGTCCCGGCCGCGGCGAGTGCGACGTGCAGGTGGTGCAGGCAGGCCCCGCAGCTGACGAGCAGGTCGCGGCGGTCCGGGTCGGTCTCGTACAGCCGCCGCAGGGGGTCGGCGTACAGGGCGGCCCGCGCCGCGTCCACCCGCCAGCGCCAGGGCTGGCTGTTGTGCAGCGAGGGGGCCCGCAGGGCCCAGCCGACGGCGTCGAGCATCGTCGGGCCGGGCCCGTCCGGGCGGTCCGGGACGTCCATCGGGCCGGGGTCAGCGCGTGAGGTGCGCCCGCGTGCCGGTGGACTGCTCGATGTCGAACACCGTGGACTCGAACAGCCGGTGCTGCAGGTCGGCCAGTGCCCGGGCGACGGCCAGCTCCGCCCCGATCTCCGGGACCTCGCGGTCCCGCGGGTGCCGGTGGGCCTCGCCGGCGCCCACCAGCCGGGTGTCGTCGCGCGTGGTCAGCCGGGCGGTCGCCCGCGTCCGGCCCGGCTCCTCGCTGATGTCGATCGTGACCGTCCACTGCTCGGCGTAGCTCATCGGGGTCTCCTCCTCCACGGCCGGAACTCGAGGACCGGCCTCCACCACGGTGTCGGGACGCGGCCCCCGGGCCCAGGGCCGTGCGCCCCGCCCACGGAGGGCCACAGGCCCCGGCCCGGTTCCCCCTCCGGTGCCCCGGGCCGGGCGCGCAGCCGCACCGACCCCCCGGGACGCAGGACCCGCCGCGTCGCGCCGCACCGCACGGTGATCGGGTCGCCGGGGCCGCACGCCGCACGGACCAGCACCTCGCGGCCGCGCACCCGGACGTCGACCACGAGGTCGCGGTAGCGGATCTCGAAGGACAGCCGGCCGGAGTCGCGCGGCCAGTGCGGGTTGAACCACAGGGCGCCGTCGCGCACCTCGACCCCGGCGAAGCAGCGCTGGAGCAGGTCGACCGACCCGGCCATCGCGCCGAGGTGCACGCCCTCGGCGGTGGTGCCGCCCTGGACGTCGGCGAGGTCGCTGCGCACGGCGCGCCGGAAGTGGTCGAGGGCGTCCTCGCGGTGCGCGCGGGCCAGCACCCAGGCGTGCACCAGGGAGCTGAGCGTGGACCCGTGCACGGTGCGGGCGAGGTGGTGGTCGATCGTGCGCCGGACGGCGTCGGCCGGGAGCCGGTAGCCCAGGCCGTGCAGGAGCTCGCGCAGCTCGTCGGTGGACAGCAGGTAGAACAGCATGAGCACGTCGGCCTGCTTGGTGACCTGGTAGTCGTCCACCGACCGGCCCTCGGCCTCCAGGATGCGGTCCAGCCGCTGCAGGTCGCCGTAGCGGCGGCGGTAGTGCTCCCAGTCCAGCTCGGGCAGCGCGCTCGCGCCCTCGAACTGCTCCAGCACGCCGTCGGGGCGGATCGGGACGTAGGACCGCCGGGTGCGGTCCGCCCAGGACCGCAGCTCCCGGTCGGTGAGGCCGAGCTGTTCGAGCAGCTCGTCGCGGCGCCGGACCGGGATCAGGTCGAGGCACTCGCGGGCCCGCCGCCAGAGCCACACCGCCATCACCGTGGTGTAGGTGTTGTCGTCGACGCCGGGGCGGTCGGCACCCGGGTAGCGGGTGGAGAACTCGTCGGGCCCCATCACCCCGCGGATGCGGTAGCGGCCCCGCTCCGGGTCGAGCTCCGACAGCTCCGCGAGGTAGCGCGCCACCTCCAGCATCACCTCCGCGCCGTGCGCGGCCAGGAAGTCGCGGTCACCGGTCGCCTGCACGTAGTGCCACACGTTGTAGGCCACGGCCAGGCCGACGTGCTTCTGCAGGGCGCTGACGTCGGGCAGCCAGCGGCCCGACAGCGGGTTGAGGTGCAGGCTCTGGCTCTCCTCGCGGCCGTCGCTGCCGGACTGCCACGGGAACATGGCGCCCCGCCGGCCGGTCGCCCGGGCGGCCCGGCGGGCGGCGTCGAGCCGACGGACCCGGTAGTGCAGCAGGGCCCGGGTCACCTCGGGCATCCGCAGCGTCAGCACCGGCAGCACGAACAGCTCGTCCCAGAACACGTGGCCGCGGTAGGCCTCGCCGTGCAGGCCCCGTGCGGGCACACCGGCGTCGACGTCGAGGGCGTGCAGGGACACGGCCTGGAGCACGTGGAACAGCCCCAGCCGCAGGTCGCGCGCGGTGTCCGGGGCGTCGGGCACACCGGTGCCCGCCAGGTCGAAGCGGAACCGCCGCCACACGTGCCGCCAGCTCACGGCCTGCTCCTCGAGCAGCGCGGGGACGTCGGGGGCGTCGGCGAGCAGGTCGAGCGCGGTGGTCGCCGGGTCGGCGATGGCGACGTCGCGGGAGGTCACCAGCGTCACGACGGTGTCGACCCGGACGGCGGACCCGCGGGGCACGTCGAGCACGTGGTCGTACCCGACGGCGTCGCCGGTGCGCACCACGGACGCGGCGGCGCTGTCCGGCCGGACCCGGGTCCGGGCCGCGACCGCGATGCGGACGTCGGACCGGGAGGTGCGCGTCGTCAGCAGCACGGTCCCGGGCCGGGGTGCGTCGACCCGCTCGGTGTGCAGGTGGTGCGCGGCCAGGCCGCGGTACCGGGCGACGCCGGTGTTGCCGACCGCCCCGTCGATCCGGGAGCGGACGCGCAGCCGCCCCGACCAGTTCTCCGCGACGACGGTGGTCTCGGTCGCGGCGACGTGTCTGCGGGTGCGGTGGACCAGGCGCCGCTCGTGCAGCGCGGTGCGCCTGCCCTCGGCGTCGACGTAGCGGACGAGCCGGGTCAGCACGCCGTGGCGCAGGTCGAGCAGGGCCCGGTTCTCCAGCAGCGCGGCGGGGCCGAACGGGTCGACGTCGGTCCCGTCCGGTCCGGCCCGCAGCCACGTCCAGTCCGGCAGGGCGACCATGCTCTCGTTCTCCACGACCCGGTCGCCGAGGGTGTCGACGAGCCGGTTGTAGACGCCCGCGGCGTAGGTGCCCGGGTAGTGCGGTCCGCCGGCGGAGGCCGCGGCGGCCGCCCCGCGGACCGCCTGGTAGCCGTTGCCGAGCGTGCACAGCGCCTCCCGCCGGCCCTCGTCGGCCGGGTCGAAGCCGTGGAAGCAGACCGACCAGCCGTCGCCCGTCGGCGCGCAGGCGGGGCAGTCGGTCGCCACCGGCGACTCAGTGCGCACCGCGGCGCGCGGCGTCGAGGAGCAGCCGTCGTTCGGCCGCGCCGAGCGCCCGCCGCACCGCGCCGACGGCGTCCGGGTCGACCGAGACCGCCGTGATCCCTGCCTCGACGAGGTGCCGGACGAACGCGGGGTCGCGGCTGGGTGCCTGGCCGCACAGCGAGCTGGGCACGCCCGACAGGGCCGCGAGCTCCACGATCGCCGTGATCGCGGCCAGCACCGCCGGGTCCGACTCGTCGTAGAGCTCGGCGAGCCGCTCGGAGTCCCGGTCGACGCCGAGGACCAGCTGGGTGAGGTCGTTGCTGCCGATCGACACGCCGTCGATCCCGGCCGCGACGTACTCGGGCAGCCAGTGCACGACCGACGGCACCTCGGCGGTCAGCCACCGCTGCAGGAGCCGGTCGCGGCCCGTCTCGGCGCCGTCGACGAGGTCGAGCACCGCGGCGAGCTCCCAGCGGGTCCGCACGAACGGCAGCATGAGGTGGACGTTCGGGCAGCGCTCCCTGACCCGGGCGAGCATCCGCAGCTCGAGCCGGAACAGCTCCGGCTCCCGCAGATAGCGGTAGGCGCCGCGGAAGCCGATCATCGGGTTCCGTTCGACCGGCTCGTGGTCGGCGCCGCCGGTGAGCAGGCGGAACTCGTTGCTGCGCAGGTCGGCCGCCCGGTAGAGGACCGGCCGTGGCCGGAACGCCTCGCCGACCTCCCCGACGGCCCCGGCCATCGCGGTGACGAACTCCTCGGCGTCGCCCGCGGCGATCATCGCGAGCGGGTGGCGGCCGCGCAGCGCGTCGGTCAGCGCGATCTCGGCGCGCAGCAGCCCGACGCCGTCGACGGGGAGGGCGGCGGCGCGCCGTGCCGCCTGCGGGGTCGCCACGTTCACGTGCACCTCGGTGGCGAGCGGCTCCGGCGGGGCCGCAGCGGCGTGGCGGGCGACGGCGGTCGTGGCCGGCCGGGCCGTGCCGGCCGACACCGTGCCGGCCGACACCGTGCCGGTGCCCCCGTCGACGGTGACCAGGCGGCCCGGGGTGATGTCGGCGGTGGCCGTCCGGCTGCCGACCACGCAGGGGATGCCCAGCTCGCGGGCGACGATGGCGGCGTGGCAGGTGACGCCGCCGTGGTCGGTCACCACCGCGGCCGCGCGGCGCAGCGTCGGAAGCCAGTCCGGGTCGGTCCGCGGGGCGACGAGGACCTCGCCGGTCGTCAGCTGCGCCCCGTCCGCCGGTGAGGACAGGATCCGCGCGGGACCGCTGCGGCGACCCGGTGCCGCCGCGACGCCGGTGACGAGGACCGCGCCGGAGGCCGCCCGGCCCCCGGCGCCGTCCGTGCCGGTCCCGGCCGTGCCGGTCCCGGCCGTGGTGGTCACCGGGCGGGCCTGCACCAGGTAGAGGGTGTCGCCCTCCAGTGCCCACTCGACGTCCTGCGGGACGCCGAAGTGCTCCTGCACCCGCTGGGCGAGCCGGGCGACCGCGACCGCCTGTTCCGGGGTCAGGACGCGGGCCGACGCCCGGTCCGGGTCGAGGGCGACGGAGCGGTCGTGGCCGTCGGGGCCGGGTACGACGGCGTGGGACTGCACCCCGATGTGCTCGAACACCGGCTCCAGGCCGGGCAGCGAGAACACGGAGGTGTCGGGCTCGACGAGACCCCCGACCACGACCTCGCCCAGCCCCAGCGCGGCCTCGACGACGACCCGGTCGGTACGGCCGGTCACCGGGTCGGCGGTGAACGCCACCCCGGCGCAGTCGGACTCGACCATCCGCTGCACGACGACCGCGACCGCCGGTGGGCCCGCCAGGCCGCGACCGGCGCGGTAGGCGAGCGCGCGCGGGGCGAACGCCGAGGCCCAGCAGTCGGCGACGCGACGGTCGAGCTCGTCCTCGCCCCGGACGTGGGTGAAGCTGGAGTGGATCCCGGCGAAGGAGTGCGCCCCGCTGTCCTCACCGATCGCCGACGACCGGACCGCGACCGCCACCGGGCCGGACCCGTCCGCCAGTGCGGCGTAGGCGCGGTGGATCTCCTCGGCCAGCTCGGGCGGCGGACCGGCGGCGCGGACGAGCTCCTGCAGGCGCGCGCAGTCCGGCCCCGGGTCGTCCCGGGACTCGCCGGCCCCCACCCGCGCCAGCAGCCGGTCGAAGCGCTCGTCCAGGGCGTCCAGCACCCCGCCCGCCCGCATCGCCTCGCGGTAGGCGGGGGCCGTCACCACGAATCCGGGCGGGACCGCGAACCCGGCCGCGAGCAGGTCGCCGAGACCGGCGGCCTTGCCGCCGACGGTGGCCGCGTCGGCCCGGCCGAGCCCGGCGAGCGGCCGGACGCCCGGCCCGCCGGTCGCGCCGGGCGCGACCCGGGTGCCCTCAGCCGCGGTCACGGCTCGCCATCCCGGCGTGCTCACGCCAGCGCTCCTCGGACTGCAGGGAACCGCGCGCGACCTCGCGCAGCACGTCGTGGCGCGACAGCAGCCCCACGCAGCGCCCACCGGACTCGACCGGGAGCGCCCGCAGGCCGTTCTCCAGCATCCGGGCCACGGTGAAGGCCAGGTCGTCGTCGGGACCGGCGGTGAACGGGTGGTGGGTCATCACGGCGGCGACGACCTCCTCCGGGTCGATCTCCCCCGGGTCGCCGCCGACCGGCACCCGGCCGGCCAGCAGGTCCGACTCGCTGACCACTCCGACCACCTGGTCCTCGGCGTCGACCACCGGGGACGAGGCGTGCCCCCGGCCCACGAGCACGCGTGCCGCGACCGCGATCGGGGTGTCCGCCCGGACCGTGGTCACGCCGGTCCGCATGACGTCTCGGACGTGCATGGCTGCCTCCTCGTCTCGGTGCACGCGGGCACCGGCCCGCGGCCCACCGAGCGTCTCCGGCGGCACCCGGTCCGGCCAGGGCCGGAGTGCTCGGGGCACGGCACCACCGTCCCGACCGGCGTCCGGGACCAACGGCCCTGGCCGGACGCGGCGGGCGGGGGTGCGGTGGGCCCTCCGATCCGCCGAGCCGACCGGAGGAGCTCCGTGGCCCCGAGCTGTCCGACCCTGTTCCCGCACGCACCCGCCGCGGTCGTTCCCGCGGCCGTCGCCCGCCTCCGGCCCGAGTTCCCGGGACGGAGGGTCGTCGCCGTCGTCCGCCGGTCGCTGGCCGACCTCGCCGGGGCGCCCGTCCCGGCGCTGCCCGAGCTCGTGGAGCGGCTCGCGCGGCAGCGCCTGCTCGACGGGGAGGGCTGACCCTCCGGGCGCCCCGGCCGGTCCGCCGGCGACGTCCGCCGTCGTGCCGGACGGCTCCCGGGCGGGTGCCGTCCGGTACCCCGGCCGCGGGACCTACGGGCCTGGTGGCGCCGGGCCGGCGCTGGGCAGGGTCGCACCGTCGCCGGTCGCGGCGGCGGGGAGGCACAGTTCCCGGGACCCGGGCCGAGCGGAGGGGACGACGATGTTGAGCGAGGGCGAACGACGGCGGCTGGTCCGGATCGAACACGAGCTGACGGCGGAGGCCCCCCGGCTCGCCCGCCGGTTCCGGAACCCGTCGCGCCTGCGGGTGTGGCTGCTCCCGGCGGCGACGGCAGCGCTCGGGCTGGCCGCGGCGGTGGGTCTGCTGGCGCTCGGCCGGCCCGGCGACGCCCTCGTGCTCGGGGTCCTGGGCTGCTGGCCGGTGTACCGCCTGCTGGAGCGCCGACGGGTGTGGCACCGGCTGCGGACCCGGTTCCGGGACCGCTCGGGCGGCGGGGGCAGCACGTCGCGGAGTACCTGACGACCCGCCAGCCACCGGTGCCGCGGGCGGCCGGCGGGCCCCCGTGGACGGCGCGGTGGGCGTCGGCGAACCGGCCGGGCCGCGGGCGACCCGATCGCGTGCCCTCCGCCCCTGGGGCACCGGAGCGGGGCGGGACGACACTCGCAACCCGCGCCACCGGCACGGGACGCCCACGACGACGGAGGATCCGCGATGAACGACCATCTGCTCACCGCCGACACGCCCCGGACCGGTACCTACCGGGTGCGGGTGTCGGGGGTCTTCGACACCGCGGCCGGGGCGCACCTGCTGCGTCAGCTCGACGCGTGGGCCCGCGACAGGGACACCGTCGGGGGGACGACCCGGACCGTCGTCGCCGACCTCACCGGGGTCACGGCCGTCTCCGCCGCCGGGCTGAAGGCGATTCCGCACGCCGTGCGCACCGTGAGCCGGCGCGGGTGCGCCTTCACCGTGGTCGGCGCCGAGCACCTACTCGGTCGCGTGCCCCCCGCCGCCCGCCCGTTGCTCCGGCCGTCCGAGGCCGTCCGGCTCGCCGAGCCGGTGACGTCCGGCGCCGGGAGCGCGCCGTGACCGGGCGAACGCCGCTCACCCGGCGGCGCCTGCTGGGTGTCGCGGCGGCCGCGGGGGTGGTCGGCGGGGTGGCCGCGTGCACGGGCCTGCCGGCGCCCGGACCGGGCCGGGCCGGGCCGGTGGCCGGGCTCCCCTTCGCCGATCCCCCGGAGCGGGTCGCGCGCGCCGGGGGCCTGTCCGGTGCGCTGAGGGCGACCCCGGGGGTGGACCTCGCCGGTGCCGCCGGTGCCGGTCTCGGCTACGACGGGACCTCCCCGGGCCCGACCCTGCGGCTGCGGCCCGGCGACGAGCTCGCGCTGCGCCTGGAGAACGGGCTCGACACCCCGACCAACCTGCACCTGCACGGGCTGCGGGTGCCGCCCGACCCGGGCGGTGACGACCCGTTCCGGATGGTCGGCCCCGGCGGGACCGCGGACTACCGGATCCGGGTGCCGCGCGACCATCCCGCCGGCACGTTCTGGTACCACCCGCACCACCACGGGACGGTGGCCGACCAGGTGTTCGCCGGTCTCGTCGGGGCGATCGTGGTCGAGGGCGGACCGGACCTGGGCACGGCGGAGGACCACGTCCTCGTCGTGACCGACACGACGGTGGGCGACGACGGCCGGGTCGCCGCGGCCGGTCCCATGGACCGGGTCGCCGGCCGGGAGGGCGAGCTCGTGCTGGTCAACGGGCTGCGGCGGCCGGTACTGGCCGGGGCGCCGCAGCGCTCCCAGCGGTGGCGGCTGGTCAACGCGACCTGCTCGCGGGTGTTCGACGTGTCGCTCGACGGGCAGGACCTCGTCCACGTCGCGACCGACGGGGTGTTCCTGCCCCGTCCGGTCGTCCGCGACCGGGTGCGGCTCGCGCCGGGCAACCGTGCCGACGTCGTCGTGCGCCCCCCGGACGTCCCCGGCGACGTCGATCTGCTCGCCGCGGACGTCGACCGGGGCGGCATGGGAGGGATGGGCGGCACGGGCACGGGAGGGATGGGTGGCATGGGCACGGGAGGCATGGGCGGCACGGGTGGCACGACCGGCACCGGGCCCGTCGTGCTCGCCACGCTGCGCGTCACGGGGGCCGCGGCCCCGACCCCGCCGCCCCCGGCGGTGCTGCCCGCGCCGGTCGTGCCACCGGGGCCCCCGGACCGGACACGGGTACTGACCCTGACCGCCCCGATGGGTGGCGGCGGCACGGGCTTCGGGATCGACGGTCGCGGGTTCGACCCGGCCCGTGACGACCTCGTCGTCGTCCCCGGGACCGTGGAGGAGTGGGTGGTCGAGAACCCGGGGACCATGCTGCACCCGCTGCACCTGCACACCTGGCCGATGACGGTGCTCGACGCCGCGGGCTCGGACGGCGCCGTGCGGGACGTCGTGACGGTGCCCGCCGGCGGCCGGGTGGTGCTGCGGGTGGCGTTCACCGGCGCGACCGGCCGGACCGTCCTGCACTGCCACGTCCTCGACCACGAGGACGCCGGGATGATGGCGACGGTCCGCGTCGGGGGCGCCGGGACCCCGTAGCGGGACCTTCGGCCGGGCGCCGACGGTCTTCCGGATCTGCCCGCGGACGCGCGCCCCTGCGACGGTCGCCGGGACGGCGCCCCGAGGAGGACCACCCATGCTGCGGCTCATCGACGACCTGCCCGAGGGGACGGTGGGGGTGGCCGCGAGCGGGGTGGTGACCGTCGCCGACCTGGTGGACGGCCTGGCCCCGGTGCTGACCGCCGTCGCCGGTCCGGTGCCGCTGCTGCTGCAGGTCGCCGACACCACCGACACGGCGGTGCCCGGGGCGTCCGCGCCGCGGCGGGTCCCGCGGCTGGCCCGCGTCGGGTCCTGCGCCGTGCTGGCCGCGCCGGACACCCACGCGACCGCCCGCCGGATCGCGTCGTCGCTGCGGCCCGTGCGGGTGCGGGTGTTCGCACCGGAGGAGCGCGCCGCCGCCCTGACCTGGCTGACCGGCGGATCGGCCGGACCGGTCCGCGAGACCGCGCTGCTGCGCGCGTGAGCCCCGTGGCGGGTGACGTGTCCCCGGTCGCGCCACCGCCCCACCCGTGGGCGCAGGACGCGGTCGCGCTCGCGGAGCAGCTGGGGACCGACCCCGACGAGGGGCTCGGCGGGTCGGCGGTCGCCGACCGTGCGGTCGCGGACGCCGACCGGCCCTCCCCCGGGCTGGACCGCAGCCTCGCCGCCTCGGTCCTCGCCCAGCTGCGGGAGACCATGATCCTGGTGCTGCTGGGCGCGGCGGCGCTGAGCGTGGCCGTCGGCGACGCCGGCGACGCGGCCGTCATCGTGCTGGTCGTCGTCCTGAACACGACGGTCGGCGTCGCGCAGGAACGTCGGGCCACCGGGGCCGTGGCGGCGCTGCGGGCACGGGCCGCACCGCGGGCGACGGTGGTCCGCGACGGGCGCCGTCACGAGGTGCCCGCGGCCGAGGTCGTCGTCGGTGACCTGCTCGTCGTGGGCCGGGGCGACGTGGTGGCCGCCGACGCCCGGCTGCTGACGGCCCACGAGCTGCAGGTCGACGAGTCCGCGCTGACCGGCGAGTCGCAGCCCTCGGACCGCCGGGCCGCCCCGGCCTGCGCGGAGGACACACCGGTGGCCGACCGGAGCACCGTGGTGCACGCCGGCACGCTCGTCGTGCGCGGGCGCGGGCGGGCGGTGGTCACCGCCGTCGGGCTGCGGACCGAGCTCGGCACGGTGGACGTGCTGCTGCAGCGCCGCCGGCCGCCGCCGACACCGCTGCAGCGCCGGCTCGCCCGGCTCGGCCGGGCGATCTCGCTCGGGGTGGTCGTGGCCTGCGTGCTGGTCGGCGTGGCGGGGCTGGCCCGGGGCGAGCCGTGGCCGCTGGTGGTGCTGACCGCGCTGAGCCTGGCCGTCGCGGCGATCCCCGAGTCGCTGCCCGCCGTCGTGGCACTGGCGCTGGCCGGGGCGACCCGCCGGATGGCGCGGCTGGGCGTCATCGTGCGCACGCTGCCCGCGGTGGAGGCACTGGGCTCGGTGACCGTGCTGGCCGTCGACAAGACCGGGACGCTGACCACCGGACGGATCACCTGCACCGCGGTGTGGCATCCGGACACCGGTACGACGGAGCTGACCGGTCCGCTGCCCGCGGGACCGGCGCGGGCGGTGCTCGAGGCCGCGGTGCTGGGTGGCGACGCAGAGGAGGGCACGCCGGGGACCGAGGGCGCGGTGGCCCGGGCCGCGGTCGGCGCCGGGCTGGACCTGCGTGCGGTGCGGTCCCGCCGGCCGCGCACGGCGGTGCGCCCGTTCGACGCGCACCGGCGGTGCACCGTCAGCCGCCACGACGGCCCGGACGGCCCGCTGGAGGTCGTCGTCGGGGCCCCCGAGGTCGTGCTGCCCGGACGTGCCGACGCCGCGGCCGTCGTCGAGGCCTGGGCGCGGGCCGGGGCGCGGGTCCTGGCGGTGCGCGCGGGGCGGCGGGAGACCGGGCTGCTGCGCCTCGACGATCCGGTCCGCGACGACGCCGCGGCCGCGGTCGGCGCGGCCCGCACCGCGGGCGTCCGCACCATGATGATCACCGGTGACCATCCGGCGACGGCCGCCGCGGTGGCCGCCGCCGTCGGTCTGGACACCGGGGAGCGCGACGGCCTGCCCGCCGTGCACGCCCGTGCGGACCCCGGCACGAAGCTGGCGCTCGTCGAGTCGCTGCGCGCGGCCGGCGAGATCGTCGCCATGACCGGCGACGGCGTCAACGACGCCCCGGCGCTGCGGGTCGCCGACGTCGGCGTCGCCATGGGCGGGCGCGGCACGGAGGTGGCCAAGGAGGCCGCCGACGTCGTGCTGGGCGACGACGGGCTGGGCCGGATCGTGGCCGCCGTCGCCGAGGGCCGCCGGGTCGCCGACAACGTGCGCCGCTTCGTCCGCTACGGCCTGGCGGGCGGCCTGGCCGAGCTGCTCGTGATGGTCGCGGGGCCCTTCCTGGCGCTCGGTCTCCCGCTGCTGCCCGCGCAGATCCTGTGGGTGAACCTGGTGACCCACGGGCTGCCGGGGGTCGCGATGGGGTCCGAGGCGGCCGAGGCCGACGTGCTGTCCCGCCCGCCGCAGCCGCCGCGGCAGGGCATCCTCACCCGGCGCACGGTCGTCGAGACCGCGGTGCTCGGCGGCGTCGTCGCCGGCTGCTCGCTGGTGGTGGCGACGACGGCGGCCGCGACCGGACGGCCCTGGCAGACCATGCTGTTCGTGACGCTCGCGCTGAGCCAGCTGGGGCTCGCCCTGACCACCCGGTCGGACAGCACGCCGCTGTGGCGGCTCCCGGTGCGCAGCAACCCGTTCCTGTACGTGGCCGCCGCCACGAGCGTGCTGGCGACGCTCGCCGTGGTCTACCTGCCCGGTGCGGGCCTGCTGTTCCACACCGTCGCGCTCGGCCCGGCGGAGCTCGCGATCGCGGTCGGCGCGGCGGCGGTGCCGTCGGTGCTGGTCGAGGCCGAGGAGCTGCGGCGTTCCCGCCGGCGGGCTCACCCCGGCCAGGACCAGTCCCGCACCAGCGGGGCGTCCTCCCCCGTCTCGTCGGCGTGAGCGAGGCAGACCGCACGCAGGTCCAGCAGTCGCTGCCGCAGGCCCGTCCGGCGCACGGCGAGCCCGGGGACCCGGTCGAGCGCGTCGACCGCCAGCCGGAAGCGGTCCAGCCCGTCGCGGGCGAGCACCCCGAACGGGGTCGCCGGGCCGCCCCGCCGTCCGCGGCCCGCCACGTGCCAGAGCTCGCGCCCGGGGCGCCGGGCCAGCAGGTGGTGGATCAGGGCGGGGCGGCCGTGGAAGGCCAGGACGACCGGGACCCCGGGCGGGAACAGCGCGTCGTGGTCGCAGGCGGGCCACCCCTCGGGCCGTTGCGCGGGCGTCGCGAGGCGGCCCGGCTCGACGACGTCGACGACCCGCACCGCGAGCCCGGGCAGGTGCTCGCGCAGCAGCGACGCCGCCGCCACGACCTCGACGGTGGTGGCGGCCCCGCACCCGGCGAGGACGACGTCGGGCAGGGCACCGGGATCGACGGTCCCCGCCCACTCCCAGACCCCGCCGCCGCGGCGCACGTGCGCCGCGGCCGCGTCGGGGTCGAGCCACTGCGGGCCGGGTGCGGTCCCCGCGACGACGACGTTGAGCCCGCTGCCCGGGCCCAGGCACCGGCGGGTCACGCACAGCAGGGTGTTCCCGTCCGGGGGAAGGAACAGCCGCGCGCCCCACGGACCGTCCCCCACCACGTGGTCGGCGAGCCCCGGGACCGGCCCGGCGTGCCCGTCCGGGCCGTGTTCCCCGCCGCGGTCGGCCACCAGCACCGTCAGCGCCGCCGGGGACCGCCGCCAGGGCACGGTGTCGATCTCGGCCAGCACGCTCGCGTAGCCGTCGAGCATCGCGTCGACCTCACGGACCTGCTCCTCGGGCAGGACCGCCAGGCCGTGGCGGCCGGACAGCACGTAGCCCTCCAGGCGCCCCTGGCAGACCCGGGCCGAGGCGACGCCCAGGACCCGGTGCCGCTCGGGCGGCCCGGCCCCGTCGGGGCGGTCGTCGTCCAGCGCCCCGCCGAGGCGGGCGTCGGCGACCCCGCCGGGGGCGACCACCCGGAAGCGGTCCGGGTTGGCCGCGAGCACCTCGCGGACCCAGCCGCCGAGCATCCGGGTCGCGCCCGCGACGGTCACGCCGGGGACCGGGACCGGGCGCTGGTGGGTCCGGATCGTCGGCAGGTCCAACGGCCGTACGAGGGCGCCGCCGTCGGCCTGCGGGCACGCACTCGGCGGCGGCACGCACCGGCCCTCGGCGGCCGGGACCGGAGCGACCCGCGGCGCGCCGCGGTCGTCGAACAGCTCCTCGGGGCGGTAGCTGCGCAGCCACTCCTCCAGGGCGGTCCGCTGCTCCGGGTCGGTGCGGGCCCGAGGCAGGGGCGTCCCGGACGGTGCCCGGCCCGCCGGGGCCGGGTCCCCGGTCGGCGGCCCGGTCCAGCCCGGCGGGCTGCGCAGCACGACGACCGGCCGCCCGTCGCGGACGACGGCGGCGCCGCGGGCGGCCCGGGCCCGGGCGTCGGCGATCCGGTCCCACGCCTCGTCGAGCGCGGCGGCCATCGGTGCGTGCGCGTCCGCGGCGGCACCGTCGGGGTCGACAGTCACCTCGAGGGGCGTGTACCCGCGGCCGCGCAGCAGGCTGCGCAGGTCCTCGGCCGGGAGCCGGGCGAGCAGCCCCGGCGGCGCGCCCTCGATCCGGCTGCCGTCGAGGTGCAGCAGCGGCAGCACGGCGCCGTCGGTGGCCGGGTCGGACAGCGTCCCGGCCTGCCATGCGGCGTCCGACGGGTCGCTCTCGGCCTCGCCGTCGCCCACGACGCACGCCACGACCAGCCCGGGGTTGTCGTCCGCGGCGCCCTGGGCGTGGGCGAGCGCCTGCCCCGGGGTGTCGGTGGGGTGCAGCACCCCGGGCGTCGCGGCGGAGGTGGTGACCCGGACGCCGGTGGGGCTGCCGTACCCGCGGACCAGGGCCCGAAGGCCGTCGCCGTCGCGGCGCAGCCCGTGGTCGCGGGCGCCGAGGGTGCCCTCCAGCCAGGCGGCGGCCCGCACCGCGGCTCCGGCGTGCACCGGTCCGGCGACGACCAGCGCCGGTGTGCCGTGCCGGGCGGCTGCTCGGGCGACGTGGGCCCAGCAGAACGTGAGGCCCGGGGCCGTGGACCAGTGGCCCCGGGGTTCCGGCCGGACGTGCCCGGGCAGCAGCGGCTCGGCCGGCAGCGGGTTGTCCAGCAGGTGCATCTGCGCGACCACCAGGTAGTTGGCCGTCCGCCACCACCGGTCCACCGCCGTGAGGTCGTCGTCCACGGACCCGGTCATCGGGTCCCCGGCGCTCCGACGACCGCCACCGGGCACCCGGCGTGCCGCAGGACCGCCTGACCGGTGGACCCGAGGAGGGCGCCGGACAGCGGGCCCCGCCCGTGCGTCCCGACGACGACCAGCCGGGCCCGCGGGGACTCCCCGACCAGCGCCCCGGCCGGGTTGTCCAGCAGGACCCGTTCCCGGGCGTCGAGCTCCGGGTACCGGGACCGCCACGGCGCGAGCGCGGTGCGGACCCGGTCGGCCGCCGCGTCCAGGGCGGCGGCCTGCCTGCCGTCGCGGGCGAGCAGCTCCGCGGTGTAGGGGTCCATGTCGTGGTCGAACCAGGCGTGCACCGCGACCAGCGGCGCCCGGTGCGCCAGCGCGTGCTCCACGGCGAAGCCGAGCGCGGGGCCGGTGACGTCGTGCACCCCGACGACGACCGGGCCGCCCGGGTCGCCCGGTGCCCGGTGCACCACGACGGGGCACTGCGCGGTCGCGGCCGCGGCGACCGCGACCGACCCGGCGAGCAGGGTGGCGAACCCGCCGCGACCACGGCTGCCGAGCACCAGCAGGCCCGCGGTGCCGGACACCTCCCACAGCACCTCCGCCGCGGAGCCGCCCCGCACCTCGGAGCCGACCCGTTCGGGGCCGAGGGCCCGGCGGGCCGGTCCGGCCGCCTGCTCCAGGCACCGTTCGGCGTGCCGGACCATGGCGTCGCGGCCGTACTCCTCGCCGAGATGCGGGAGCCCGACCGGCAGGAACGTCGTCCAGGGCACGGCGGCCACCAGCAGCAGCGGGACCTGCCGGCACGCGGCCTCCCCGGTGGCCCACCCCGCGGCGGCGTAGGAGGAGTCCGAGCCGTCGACGGCGGCGACGACGGGCCCTCCGGCCGCGGCACCGGGGGCCGGGGGCGGGCCGGACCCCGCCGGCTCCGCACCGGTCATCGTCGCCCGCCCTCCCCGCCGACCGGGCGGGCGCCGACGGCGATGAGGACCGCCCCGGCCAGGGCCAGGACACCTCCCGCGACCAGCGCGACGGCCGTCGCGCCCGGACCGGTCGCGCCGGTCACGGATCCGGTGCCCGTGGTGTCGACGACACCGGCGACACCCCCCGCGAGCCCGAGCAGCAGGGCCCAGGCCCCGGCGGTCAGCAGCACCGCACGCCCGGCCGGCGGCGGCGCGAGCGGCGCCGCCGCGACCCGCGCCGGGGGCGCCTCGTGGCGGGTGAGCAGGGCCTGTCCGCCCCTGCCCTCCGCGGCCCCGGCGGCCGGGGCGGCCGTGGTCCGGTCCGGCCCGTCACCGGGCAACGGTCCGGCCGGGTCCTGCGGGCCCTGGTCGAGCCGCATCGGCGGGTAGCTGTCGGTCATCAGCGCCGCGTAGGCGACGACCCGCAGCACCCAGCGGTCGATGCCGGTCACCAGGTCCAGCAGACCGGCCGGGTAGCGCCCGGTGAACAGCAGCAGGACCCCGACGAACAGCACCAGCAGCGACAGCAGCCCGCCGCCCTCGGTGCCGAAGGCCCCGCCCCCGCCGACACGGCCCACGATCGTGCCGCCGGCGCCGACGAGCAGCGCCAGCACGAGGTAGTGCGGCAGCGCCAGCAGCCACCACTTCACCAGGACCAGCCCGCGGGACAGCCGCCCCGGATAGGCGATGTCCAACCGCGCCGCGTCGTCCGGACGGTCGTCGAGCGCGAACCGCGGGTACCGGTCGGTGCCGAGCCCGCCGTAGCCGTACCAGGTGACCCGCCACCCCCAGCGCAGGACGCCGACGTTGTAGGCGAACATCGTCCGCGGGTACCGGCCGGTGACCAGGACCGCGAACAGGGCCACCACGGTCAGCACCCAGAACGCGACGCCGAGCACGCCGAGCACCACCAGGTGCGGGACCAGCAGCAACCACTTGACCAACCACAGGCCGCGGGACAGGTGCTCGTCGGTGCGGGCCTGGATCCGCACCGGGGAGTCCTCACCGCGGGCGGGAACGGGCGTCGAAGTCGTCATGGCGTGAGGGTCCGCTCCCGCCCGGTCGCCGGTCAGGGCAGCGCGACCCGCCGCGGGTGGGTCCTCGGTCCCGCGATCGTGGTGACCGACGGCGGCGGTCCCCGGGTCGGGGTGGCCCTGCCGCCGGGCCCCGGGCGGTGGGGGGATGGCGGGTACGGCTCCCGGAGGGGAGCACCGACGGAAGGCCTGCCATGTCCCCCATCGACCCCGGAACGTTGCGCGCCGCCCTCACGCTGGCCGCCCGTGCCCCGTCCGTGCACAACACCCAGCCCTGGCGCTGGCGGTGGGACGACACGGGGATCGAGCTCGAGGCCGACGCGACACGCCGGCTGGGCTCGGCCGACGCCGACGGCCGGGACATGCTGCTGAGCTGCGGCGCCGCGCTGCACCACCTCACGGTGGCGCTCGCCGGCCTGGGCCTGCGGTGCACCGTCACCCGTCTCCCGTACGCCGGGCGCCCTGAGGTCGTGGCCGCCGTGCACGTCACCGGCGGGACGCGCAGCCCCGATCCCGCCGCGGTCGACACCGCGGCGGCGATCCCGGCCCGGCGCACCGACCGGCGGCGCTTCACCGACTGGCCGCTCACCGACGCCCAGCTCGACCTCCTGTGCCGGCGGGCGTCCGGCTGCGGCGCCGTGCTGCGCCCGGTCGACGATCCCGGCGCGCGGCGGGCGCTGGCCGACGCCTTCCGGGAGGCCGCGACCACGCACGACGCCACGCCCGGCTACGACCTCGAGCTCGGGCTGTGGTCCGGCCGCCGTGTCACCGACGACGGCGTCCCGGCCGCGAACGTACCGGTGCCGTCGGGGCCCGGTGCGGGTCTGCCGCACCGCCGGTTCGCCGGGGCCGAGCTCCCCCCGGCGCCGCACGGGGAGGACGGCGCGACGCTGCTCGTGCTCGGCACGTCCTCCGACGACCGGCTCGCGCGGCTGCGGGCCGGTGAGGCGCTCAGCGCGGTCCTGCTCCAGGCGACGGAGCTCGGACTCGCCACGTGCCCGCTCACGGAGCCGCTGGAGGTCGCGCGGACCACCGAGGCGGTGGCCGAGCGCGTGCTCGGCGGCTCGCTGTCGCCGCAGGTCGTCCTGCGCGTGGGCTGGCCGAGCGTCGCCGCTCCCCCGCCGGCGACCCCCCGCCGGGCACTCGTCGACCAGGTCGACCGGCGGGGGACGCCCCGGCCCTGACCCCGCGCCCGCCCGGCCCGGCCACGGCGGGGCCGGGCCGGGCCGGGCGGCTCAGCCGCTCTCCGCGCCCGACCCGACCGGCTCGGCACCGCGGGTGACCCGGGCCGCCGCCGGAACCACCAGCACCGGGACGTGGGTACGCCGCAGCACGGCCAGCGCCGTGCTTCCGAGCAGCTCCGTCCGCCAGGTGGACCGCCCCCGGGACCCCACCACGACGACCGACGCCGCCTCCCGGCGGGCCGCCTCGGCCAGGGCGCGCGCGGTCGCCCGCGCCGGGCCGGGCACCGGGTGCGGGGCCGGCACCCGCCGCAGGGCCACCCCGCGGCCGTCGTCGTCGAGCGGCACCGCGCCCCGATCGTCGTCGCCGACGACGACGGCGACCCGGGACCGTCCGGGGAGCAGCGCATCGGCCTCGTGCCACGCCTGTGCCGCCCCCGGCGACCCGTCCCACCCGACGACCACCGGCCCCGTCCGGGCCCGCTCACGTTCGTCGACGAGCATCGGGAACGGCACGACGAGCACCGGCACGGGGCTGTGCTGGACGACGAGGTCGGTCGTGCTGTCCAGTACCGCGGAGACGCCGCTCAGGCCACGGGCCCCGACGAGCACCAGGTCCGCACCGCTCTCCTGGGCCACGGCCGCGAAGCGTAGGCCGTCGCCGCCGTAGCTGCGCGCCACCCGTGCCGTGGCCGTCCACCCCTCCGCCCGGGCGACGACGCAGCCGAGCCGTGCCACCCGTTCGGCCTCGGCGGCACCCTCCTGCTCGACGAGCTCCATCAGCTCGTCGACGGTGCGGGCCCGGTCGGCGAGCCGGCGTCGCAGGACGTCCCCGGCGAAGGGGGGCGTCCACAGGTGCAGCACGGTCGCGTCGGCGCCGGGCAGCAGGTCGGCGGCCACCCCCAGTGCGGCGATCGCGGCAGGCGACCCGTCGAACCCGACCAGGACGCGGGGGCCGGCCGTCGCCGGGCCCGTCATCCCGCCACCCGCCGGGAGACCTCGGGACGGACGACGGCCACCGGGCAGGCGGCGTGGTGCACCAGGGACTGGGCGACCGAGCCCAGGACGAGACCGGCGAGACCTCCCCGTCCACGCGCACCGACGACGACCATCCCCGCCTCGGCCGAGGCCCCCTTCAGGGCCGCCGCGGCCGACCCGTGGGTCACGTGCGTCGTGACCGGTACGTCCGGGTACTTCTCGCGCAGCGCCGCCACCGCCTGCTCCAGCTCCTCGGCCTGCGCGCGGCGCAGCTCCACCGTGTCGAGCAGCACCGCGACCGCCGGGTCCATGGCCGGCTCGCCCCAGGCCCGTACGGCGACCAGTGCGGTCCGCCGCTGCGCGGCCGTCTCGACGGCGTAGGCGAGTGCCGCCTCGGAGCCGTCCGACCCGTCCACCCCGACGACGACAGGGCCGTCGGCGGCCTCGTTCCCCCGTACGACGACGAGCGGGCAGTGCGCCGACGCGGTCAGTGCGACACCCGTCGACCCCAGCAGCAGACCGCGGAAGCCACCTCGTCCGCGGTTGCCGACCACGACGACCGCGGCGTGCCGTGACTCGTCGGCGAGCACCGCGGCGGGTCTCCCGTCCCGGACGACGGTCCCGACCCGCTCGGGGGGCAGGAGCGGCGCCACCGCCGCGGCCGCCGCCCGGAGGTGGTCCTCGGCCGCCGCGACGGTGGCCGCCCTCAGCTCGGCCCACACCTCGGGTCCGGCGTCGGCGAGCGGCGGCGGGTCCGTACTCACCGCGACCAGGCGCAGGGGGCGTCCGGCCGCGGCCGCGTCCCGGGCCGCCCACCGCACCGCCCTCAGCGCGGACTCCGACCCGTCGACACCGACCACCTCGGGGGACTCGTTCGCATCGTTCATCGGGCTCCCTCCCTCGTCCCCCACGCTGGACCGCTGCCCGCCGTCCGCGCCCCGGCCGAAGGGCCCCCGCGGCCGGGCCGGAGGTCGCGCCCGACGGACGGTCGCGCCGGGCCGAGCCGTCGGGACGCCTGCGGTCCGGGGCGCCGCCGACGTCACCGCACCGGTCACCACGGGCCCGGGCGGCCGGGCCCAACGACCCTGCCGCACGGGTCGGCACCGGTGTCATCGTCGACGGACGCGGAACCACCGCGGTGCCCCGGTCCGGGGTACGGAAGGAGGGAGCGGACGGTGGAGGGTCGAACCGTGGTCGATGTCGGGGGTGTGCGGCTCGGCCGTGCGCGTGCCGACGGGGCCGTCCTGGACGACGCCGGCGTCCGCATCGGCCGGGTGCGCGACGGTGGTGAGGTTGTCGACCACGCCGGGGTCCACATCGGCCGGGTCGGTGCACCCCCGCAGGCCCCGCCTGCGGCGGCCTGACCGGGGGCGGCGCGCGGGTCGTGCGGCCGTCGCCGGCCCGGCGGTCTCAGCCGTCGGGGGTGTGGAGGGTCGTGTGCTCCTCCAGCATCGCCAGCACGACACCGGCGCGGGCGGCGAAGTCGACCAGCAGGGCTTCGTCCGCGTCGTCGAACGGGCGTGGGACGGAGTAGCGCACGAGTGCCGTCCCGCCCAGCAGCCGTCCGTCGTGCTCCACCGGGACGCCGAGCACCGCCGTGACCGGGAAGCGGTCGAGGAATCGGGCCTGCTCGTCGGACGCCTCGGCGGGCGTGCTCCCGGAGTCGACGCGGTAGCGGACGGCGCGGCGCTCCTCGACGACCGGTCGCCACAGCCCCGACCGGGCGCGAGGGGCCGTCTCCTCCATGATCGCGGTCATGGCCGCGGTCATCCCCGGGTCGGGGTGGTGGGCGGCGACGGGCGACAGGCACTCGCCGTCCGCGGAGAGCCTCCGTAACGTCGCGGCGCTGCCGGCCGCGATCGACAGCCGCTCGGTCATCGCGCCGAGCAGCGTCCGCACGGAACAGTCGACCTCGCGGTCGAGCTGGGCCCGCAGCCACCCCCTCGCCGGGTTCGACACGTCTCGCCCGGCCGCGCAGGACCTCGTCACACCCCGCCCCCCACCGTCGTCTCCGACACGGACTCGGCGTGGGCCGCCGCTCCGTTACCGGTCGGGGCCCGGGGCCCGGCACCGACGGGGCCCGCAGCGGGACCGGCCACCGCAGCCGGGCCCCCGCCGTGCGGGACGTCCAGGTCGACCCGGCCGCCGAGCTCGGCCGCGCGTTCCTCGAACGGTGCGGGACCGGTGGCCGGGGATCGGACGGGATGCGCCCCGATGCGCCGGGGAGCCGCGCACCGGGGCCGTCCCCTCGGCCGTCAGGAGGTCCGCCGGCTCCGGCGGATCTCCGCGACGACGGTGTGGACGCCGGCGTAGCTGCCCTCGGGGAGGTCGGTCAGCCAGAGCCGGAGGCTGCCGCCGACCCCCCAGGCGTCGGCCTGTGCGAGGACGCGCCAGCGTGGCACCGGGAACCGCAGCCCGTCGAGCACCCGGTACAGCGTCCATCCCAGGTGCGCGTCGAGTGTCGCGTCGGCACCGGACATGTCGTCCGTGGTGGTGCCGATCCGTCCCGGCGGGGCCGGGCCGGGGCGCACCACCGCGAGGGGCCGGGCGGCGAGCGGCCGCGGGGTCGTCCGACGATGCCCGGCGGCGACGGCTCCGGGGCCCGTGCCGGGGGCCGGGGCGGGCCCCGGCACGGCCGAGCGGCCCCCGGCCACGAGACGCAGGTCCGGGACCTGTCGCCTCCGCGGAGACCGTCGTGGCGGCCCGGTCATGTCACGGACCCGGCCGGTGCGCCCGCCCGACGGCGCCCGGTCGGCGGTCTCCTGTCGTCGTCCGGCATGTCGGTGGCTCCCAGCACAGGTTCCGGCTCCGTGACCGGCACGTCTCGCTCGAGGGTCCTGGGACCGGGCATGCGGATTCGAGGGCCTTCCGGAGCAATGTCGCCGGAGAATCGTCACGACCGGCTTGCACGGAACACATACCTCACGCCGTGCTGCATTCTCGGAATCCGAGAGAACCGTTCCCCGGCGCTCTCGGGGGACCACCGGGGCCGGCCACGCTCCCTGAGCGTGGCCGGCCCCGGCCCTCGCCCACCCGCCTGCTCCCCAGCGGCGGGTGGACGGCATCCCCCCGAGGCCTCCATGGTGCTCGTGGGCGGCGGGGAGGCGAAGGGCCGAAAGGCCCGGGCGCGGTGGCGTCGGCCCGGAACCCTCCACCGGGGACAACCCCCGCCGGTCCCGTTGTCCGGGCGGGACAGCGTGCCCCCCGCCGGACGGACCTACCGTGGGTCGGGCCGACGCAGGCGTCGGTGTCCCGCTCGAGAGGAGACGGCTCCATGTCGGACGCACGACGGGCCGGTGGCGCCCTCGGGATGGTCGAGACCAGGGGCCTGGTCGGGGCGATCGAGGCGGCGGACGCGATGGTGAAGGCCGCCAACGTGGACGTCGAGGGGTACCGGACCCTGCGCAACGGCCAGGTCTCGGTGCTGGTCCGGGGCGACGTCGGCGCCGTGAACGCCGCGGTGGCGGCCGGGACGGCCGCGGCGGCCCGGGTCGGCGAGCTGTACAGCAGCCACGTCATCCCGCGCCCGCACGAGGACACCGAGGGCGTCATCGGCGAGGCCGTGCAGCCCACCCGCACCACCTGAGCGGGCGGGCCCCGGCGGCGGCCCGGGTCAGCGGCCCGGGTCGGTGTCCTCCGGGTCGTCGTGCCGGGTGACCTGCAGCAGCCGCAACGCGAAGTCCGCGCGCATCCGGTCCTCGTGGCGCCCCAGGTCCAGGCCGGTCAGCTTCCGGATCCGCTCCAGCCGGTAGCGCAGGGTCTTGTGGTGGACGAACAGCCGGTCCGCGGCCAGCTTCTGGGAGCAGTCGGCGTCGAAGAAGGCGCGCAGCGTGCGGATCAGCGAGCCGTCGTTGTCGCGGTCGTAGTCCAGCAGCGGGCCCGTCACCTCGTCGACGAAGGTCTGCAGGTCGGGGTCGTCGCCCGAGCCGAGCAGCAGCCGCACGATGCCCAGCTCCTCGTACAGGAACACGTCCTGCCCGCCGAAGCGCTTGGCGGCCGACAGCGCGGTGCGGGCCTCGTTCAACGCGCTCGGCAGGTCGACGGCCTCGTGGTACTCGCGGCTGATCCCCCACCGCAGGCGCAGCTCCGGGAGCTCGGAGTGCACGGCCCCGGAGAACGCGTTCACCAGGTTCTTCGCGCCGATGCGGTCCAGGTCGGCGGCGACCGCCACGAGCAGGTCGCCCCGCAGGCTGGCCAGGGACAGGCCGCGGCCGTGCAGGGTGCGGACGATCCGCAGCACCCGGCGCCGGACCCGGTCGACCTGCGAGGTGTCCCAACCGTGCTGGGCGGTGAGGACCTCGACGTTCTCGATCCGGCCGTGCAGCACCCGCAACCCCCCGGTCAGGGTGATGCCGAGGTGCTGGGCGCGGGTACGCGCGGCGAGCCGGTGCTCGACCGAGCCCTGCAGCAGGTCCCAGAGCACCTGTTCGGCGGCCTCGGCCCGGGCCCGGCCCACCGCCCGTTCCCGCATCAGCGCCAGCGAGCAGGCCATCGCCACCTGACCGGCGACGGCCGCCAGGAGGTCCTGCGACGGTCCGCACCGGGCGAACAGCACCTGGCCGACCTGGTCGCCGTCGGCGTAGACGGGGTGCGCCAGCGAGGTCCGGTCCTCCGGCGTCGGCACGATCTCCCCGCCGCGGGTCGGCACCGACGCGGGCAGCCGGGAGACCAGGTCCCGGGCCCGGTGACCCGCCACCCGCGCACCGTCGGGGCCGTAGACCGCGACCTCGCAGCCCAGCTCGGTCGCGACGGTCCGGGTGACCGCGGGCAGACCGCCACCGCCGACGACGATGCGCAGCAGCTCCTGCTGCAGCCGCGACGCCCGGTCGAGCAGCGTGTGCTGGTTCTGCAGCGCCTCGTGGGCCCGGCTCAGCTCGGCCGCGGCGGCCACCTGCTCGTCGTGCAGACGGGCGTTGTCGATGGCGATCGTCGCGAAGTCGGCGAGGGTGACCATCCGGCGCATGTCGCGGTCGGTGAACACCGAGTGCCGGCGCCGCCACACCTCCAGGACGCCGAGGAACTCCCCCTGCAGCTGCAGCGGGACGGCGAGTGCCGACCGGGTCTCCTCCCGTTCGGCGAGGGAGTTGAAGTCGTCGCTGATCGTCTCGTCGTCGAGGTAGGAGTCGATCCTGGCGGGCTCACCGGTGAGGAACACCAGCCCGGCGACGCCCTGACCGCGGCGCATCGTCAGCCGCGCGGTCTGTGTCGCCCGGTTGCCGACGCAGGCGCGCATCCGCACGACGTCGCCCTCGCGGAGCATCACCCCGCAGATGTCGGACTCGAGCAGGCGCAGTGTCTGCTCGGAGACCGTGAGCAGGACCTGGTCGAGGTCGCGGACCGACAGCAGCCGCCGCGACACCTCGCGGACCGCGTCGGCCTCGACCGTCGCCGCGTACTCCTCGTCCTCGGCGCGCGCCCCGGCCAGCTGCAGCGACATCCACACCCGGGCCTGCCCGAGGAGCCCGACGGGCCCGGGGGCGAGCCGGACCTCGGGGTCCCAGCACAGCGCGGCGGCACCGTCCGGCCCGACGATCCGGCCGGACCGGGCCTCGGCCGCCGACGGGCCGCCCGGCGGGAGACCCGCCATCCCGACCCCGGAGCCGGCGAGCACCTGCCACCGCCCGTCCCGCCAGGCCGCGACGGTCATCGAGGTGCCTGCCAGCAGGGTCGCCGCGCCGACCAGGAGCTCGGCGGCCGCGTCCGGGGACGGCGGGACGGTGCCCAGGAGCCTGCCGAGGGCGTCGACGCCCGTCGTCGCTCCGACCCGGTCGAGTGTCGTCATCCCACCCCCAGCCGTCAGAACACGATCAGCGACTTCAGCGTACGTCGCTGTGACATCCGCTGATAGGCGTCCGGTGCGTCGGTCAGGGACACCCGGTCCTCCACGAGGACCGTCGGATCGACTGCGCCGCAACGGACGAGGGCGAGAAGCCGGTCGCCGTCGCGCATCAGGTCGCCGATCGCGAACCGGAGCGTGAGCTCGTCGGCGAAGGCCCGTCCGGCGGGCAGCTCCCAGGTACCGTCGTGCACGCCGACCGACACGACGGTTCCGCGGCGGCGCACCAGCCCGAACGCCGTGCCGAGCCCGCGCGGGCCACCGATCGCGTCGACGACGACGTCGGCGCCCCGCCCGTCGGTCAGCCCGTGTGCCGCCGTGACCGCCTCCTCCGGGGCGACGGCGACCGAGCCCTCCCGGCCCGCGACCGCGCGGCGGGACGCGACCGGCTCGACGAGCAGCACCGCTCCGGCGCCGCAGGCCTGCGCTGCCAGCGCCGTCAGCTGGCCGACCGGGCCACCGCCGACCACCGCGACGGTGTCGCCGGGCTGCAGGTCGGCGCGGCGCACCGCCGCGTAGCCGGTCGCGAGGGTGTCGCCGAGGAACACGGCCGCGTCGAGGGACACCCCGTCGGGGACGGTCCGGAGCACGGTGTCGGCGTGCGGCACCCGGACCAGCTCCGCCTGTGTGCCGGCCAGCGGCGGGCCGAACGCGGTCCCGGTGCCGAAGAACCGCCGCTCCGCGCACTCCCAGTGGTCACCCCGCCGGCACCACCAGCAGGTGCCGCAGGCGACGAAGTCGGCTCCGACGACGAGGTCGCCGACGCGGTGCCCGCGCACCGCGGTGCCGGTCTCCACGACCTGCCCGACGAACTCGTGGCCGAGCACCGAGCCGGCGGGCAGCCCTTCGTCGTGCGCGAGGAGGTGCAGGTCCGTCCCGCAGACCGCCGATCTGCGGACCTCGACGACCGCGTCGGTCGGCTGCTCGATCCGGGGGTCGGGAACCTGCGCGACACGCACCGCGCCGTCGCCGGCGTAGGTCACCGCGCGCACGACGTCAGGCCGCCTCGGCCAGGTCGGCGAGCCGCTCGCGGATCCGGGCCGCGGCCTCGGCCAGCGCCTCCAGCTCGGCCGGCTGCAGGTCGATCGTCACGATCTCGGTCAGGCCGCCGCGGCCCAGCCGGGCCGGGAGCCCGACGTAGACCCCGCGGATGCCGTAGCTGCCGTCGGCGAGCACCGCGGCGGGCATGACCTCCCCGGAGTCGGCGACCATCGCCAGCACCATGCGGGCCGCCGACAGACCGGGCGCCAGGAAGGCGCTGCCCTTCTGCAGCAGCCCGACCACCTCGCCGCCCGATCCCCGGGCGCGCGTGACGATCGCGTCGAGCTCGGCTGCCGGGACCGCCGCGGCGAGCGGCCGCCCGTCCGCGGTGGCCCGCGACAGCGGGATGACCATCTCCTCGCCGTGGCTGCCCAGGGCCCAGGCCTCGATCCGGTCGGCCCGGGCCACACCGGTCAGCGCGGTGAGCGCCTGGAACCGGGCGGTGTCGAGCACCCCGGCCATGCCGAGGACCCGCTCCGACGGGAACCCGGAGGCCTTCCAGGCGTGCTGGGTCATCTCGTCGAGCGGGTTGGTGACGACGACGATCACCGCACCCGGCGAGGTCGCCGCCACCCGCGCGGCGACGTCGCCGACGATGGCGGCGTTCGTGCTGATCAGGTCCGACCGGCTCATCCCGGGAGTGCGCGGCCGGCCCGCGGTGACGACCACGTAGTCGGCCGGGCCGGCCTCCTCGACCGTGCCGACGCCGCGGACCCGGGTGTCGAACCCGGACAGCGCGGCGGTGTGGGTGAGGTCCAGCGCGACGCCCGCGGCCCGGCCGGCGTCGATGTCGACGAGCACGACCTCGGCGAAGACGTCGGCGTCGGCGAGCCGCATCGCGGCGATCATGCCGACGTTGCCCGCACCGACGACGACCACCCGGCCGGTGCGCGTCGCCCCGCGTCCCCCACCGGGGCCGCCGGGCCGCACCGCGGCGGGGAGCGGGGCACCGCGCCGGTGGAGCGCGCCCGAGGGCGGACGCACCGGCGGCGGCGCGGCGCCCCGGAGCTGGGCGACGGCGGCGGCCGACGGGACCGGGCCGACCGGGGACGGCGCCGGGGTGACCGGGCGTGGCGCAGGGGGCGGCACCGAGGCGATCGGGCGGGGCGGCGGGGGCGGACCCCCGCCGCGCACGGCGGACGGGGGCGTCGTGGTGGCCGAGGACCGGGCGGGGTCCGCGGCGGGTGCGGGCGCGGCCGTGGGGGTGGGCGCGGCCGTGGGGGTGGGCGCGGCGGGGCCGGACACGATGTCCACCCCGAGCTCGCGCGCACGTTCCCGGGCGAGCGGGGTGACGACGTCGCGGGCCGCGACCCGCAGCACCCCTCCCACGGCGTCGTCGACCTGCGCCGCTCCGATGACGCTCATCGCGTGACCTCCCGGCCGTGGACGCCCTCCAGCGCGGCGACCGCCGCGTCGCGGGCCGACTGCACCTCGCTCTCGGTCCCGGACAGGAACATCCGGCCGAACCGGCCCACCGCGCGCAGCTCGATGACGGTGATGTTCGCGGCCTTCTCCGCCTCGTTGGCGGCCACCGCGATGTAGGCGGCGGGTGCGACCTCCATGACGAACAGGCTCTGGCCCGGCATCAGCATGGAGCCCTTGCGCCACTTGTTGAGCAGCTGCGCCTGGTAGGGGTGCACGTTGGTGATGAACTGGGTGGAGGCGATCGTCGGCCGGATCCGGTCGGCCTCGGTCATCCCGAGCTCGTCCAGGATCGCCTGCCCGGAGGCGAGCACCTCGGCCTGCTGCTCGGAGTGGATCTCCAGCAGCCCGAACTCGCGCTCGATGATCTGCAGGGCCGGGCGGACACCGGCCGCCTTGAGCGCGATGTCGGCGGCCCGGAACACCTCGTTCCCGGGGGCCATCTCGATGTAGAGCTCGGCCATCCCCGCGAGCGGGACGTCGCCGGGGCTGGTCGCGGCGATGTGCGCCGCGCACTGGGGCTGCATCCGGTCGACGAAGGCGTAGGTGCGCAGGGTCGGGCTCGCGTTGCTCATGCGGGCACCTCCGCACGGGCGATGCCGATCGGGGTGATGAGCAGGGCGTGCGGATGGGTCACGACGGTTCGCTCCAGGTACGTGGCCAGTACGCGCTGCGCACCGGCGATCATCAGGGCGCCGCCCGCCAGGTGCAGCGGCAGGTCCTCGGCGCCCACGGTCAGCGCGCGGACGTTCTCCGCGATGCGTTGCAGCCCCGGGACCAGGAGAGGGAACGCCTCGTCCGGATGGGCCCGCTTGTAGGGCTCGGCCTCCTCGACGGCGATGCCCAGGCCCCCGGCCAGCATCAGGTCGAGGTGGTGGCCACCGCCGGCGCGGTCGTCGAGCGCGACCAGGGCGCCGTCGCGGTAGACCCCGACCCCGGTCGAGCCGCCGCCGACGTCGACGACGACGCCGTCGCGGATCCCGAGCGTGCGCTGCGCCGCCGCGACCTCGTCGACGAGCGCGACCCGGTCGAACCCGGCGGTCTCGCAGACATAGCTGCAGGCCTTCGCGTCGGCGGCCGGGATGCACGGCGGGTGGGCCGTCGCGACCGGTACGCCGGCACCCAGCCCGACGCCGAGCCCGGCCTCGGCCCGTTCCCGCAGGCGGCGGACGGTCGCGGTGGCGCGGGCGAAGTCGACGACGACGCCGTCGGCCAGCGCACCCGACGGGGACGCGTCGATCCACACGGGGTGCTCGGTGCCGTCCGGGGCGACCGCGAGGACCACGAGCACACAGCTCGCCGTCCCGAGGTCGACCCCGGCCCGCAGGGAGGCCGCGGCGGCCAGCGCGGCGGCCGCGGGCCCGTCGGGGGCGCCGTCGCGGGCCACCGACCCGGCGGTGGCGGCCGCCGCGGTGAGCAGCTGGTCCGGCGTCCGGCGCGTCTCGGCGGCGCGCGCCGGACGCCGGCGTCCCGGGCGGCGACCCGCGGTCGCGGTCGCCACGGCTACAGCTCCACCGGGTCGTAGACGGTGCGCCACGGACGCACCTCGTGCGCGATCCGCTTGATGTTGATCAGGTGCAGCGGGGTCACGTTGTCCGAGCAGATCGACCCGCTCCAGCTGCCGGTGCCGAGCTGGAAGGAGGGGTCGACGTCGGTGGAGTAGCCCATCCCGCCGAACAGCGCCGGGGTGTTGATCACGATCCGGCCCGCGGGCAACGCACCGAACGGGGCGATCTCCTCCGGGTCCGAGGCGTGCACGGCGGCCGTGTGCCCCTCGCCGTCGAGCGCCAGGATCTCCCGGCAGCGGCGCCACCCGGCGTCGCGATCGGCGGCGCGGTAGACCGACAGGACCGGGCCGAGGATCTCCCGCGACAGCGGGGTGTCCACCCCGACCGTGTCGAGCTCGCAGGCCAGCACCCGGGTCGACGACGGCACGGCGAACCCCGCCGTCTCGGCGAGGCGGATCGCGGTCTGCCCGACCGAGGCCGGGCGCATCGCGCCGCGCTCGTCGAACAGCACCCGGGCCAGCGCGGCCTGCTGGGGGGCGTTCATCCAGTAGGCGCCTCGCTGCTCGAACGCGGCCAGGAAGGCCGGCGCCACCGCCTCGACGACGACGACCGACTGCTCGGCCACGCACGCCGTGCCGTTGTCGAACGACTTCGAGGTGATGATCATCTCGGCGGCCTCGGCCGGGTCGGCGACGCTCGCCCCGACGTAGGCGGGGACGTTGCCCGCCCCGACGGCGATCGTCGGCTTGCCGCTGGAGTAGGCCGCGCGCACCATGCCCGGCCCGCCGGTGGCCATGACGAGCGCGATCTCCGGACGCCGCATGAGCTCCGCGGTGGCGGGCAGGGTGGGGTGCTCCAGGCAGGAGACCAGCCCCTCCGGGGCGCCCGCCTCGACGGCGGCCTCGGCCATGATCTCGACCGCGCGCAGGGTGCAGCGGGCGGCCCGCGGGTGCGGGGCGTGCACGATCGCGTTGCCCGACTTCACCGCGGCCAGGCACTTGAACAGTGCGGTCGAGGTGGGGTTGGTGACCGGGATGATCCCGGCGATGACGCCCATCGGGGACCCGACCGCGGTCACCCGGGCCTCGTCGTCGACCCAGAGCACGCCGACGGCGCGGCGCTCCAGCATCCACTTGGCGACGAAGCCGGTGTTGTAGCGGTTCTTGTAGATCTTGTGCTCGTAGACGCCGTAGCCGGTCTCGTCGACGGCGAGCCGGGCCAGCTCCTCGGCGGCCTTCGTGCCCGCCCGTGCCATCGCCCGGACGTAGCGGTCGAGGGTCTCCTGGTCGGTCCCCTCCATCGCGTCGAAGGCCGCCCTCGCCGCGCGGGCCTTGGCGCGGACGTCGGCGAGTCCCGCCAGGTCGGCGTCGAGCCCGCGCGGGTCGGCGGGCGCTGTCGCGGTCATCCCCACACCTCCGTCTCTGTCGTGGGTGGGCACGCCCGGTCGCCGCTGCACGTCAGGCGTGCACCGGTGCGGGGCGGGCCCGGCCCGGGGTGGGGCCGGTCAGCCCTTGGGCCGGGTGAGGACGGCGAGGATGCTCTCGGTCTCGTCGTGCGGTCGCGGGATCACGTGCACCGAGACGACCTCGCCCGCCTTGCCCGCGGCCACGGCGCCCGCGTCGGTGGCGGCCTTCACCGCGCCGACGTCGCCACGGACCATGATCGTCACGAGACCGCCGCCGATCTCGCGGTGGCCGAGCACCTGCACGTTGGCGGCCTTCACCATCGCGTCGGCCGCCTCGATCGCACCGACCAGCCCCTTGGTCTCGATGAGTCCCAGCGCGCCGCGCAGGGCCGGGACGGCCGGGGTTCCAGTCGTCGGAGCCATGTCTTCCTCCTGATGCCGGTGTGGTGCCGACGGTGCCGGATCGGCGACCGTCGTCATGTCTTCTGGTAGGTCACGCTGCCGACCCGCACGACGGTGTCGGCGATGCCGACGACCGCCCGGTCGGTGGGGACGTCGGGGCCGGCCGCCACCCGGGCGGCTCCGCCCGCGCAGACCAGCACGATCTCGCCGACCCCGGCACCGACGGTGTCCACCGCGACGAACACGGCTCCGCCGTCGCGCTCCGGGTCGTCGGAGTCGGCCTCCTGCACCAGCAGGAGGGTGAACCGCTCGAGTCCGGGGCCCTTGATCGTCGAGACGACCTGGCCGAGCACCTTGGCCAGCTGCATGCCCGGACCACCTCCGTCGGTAGAAGCCGGGTGGCCTCGGCGCGAGCCGGACCACCGTTGCCGGGACAGTAGGACCGGCACGATCCCCGCAGCCTTATCCGTTCCGGACAACGTGACCGGCGGCCGTTGTCCTTCGGCGCCGTGGCCGGACCGGGAGCACCGCGGGAGCGTGCAGGACATAGACCACGGCCCGGCCGCCCCGGGCCCCCGCGCGCCAGGAGGTTCATCGGTGATCCGCCCCGAGGACGCACAGTTCCACCCGCCGACCAGCGACGACCCGCTCTGGGCCGAGACCAACTACTTCGGCCTCTACGCGGGCCAGGACACCGACCGGCCGATGAACATCGGCCTCTACGGGCTGTTCCGCGAGCCGCTGGGCGTGGTGGGCTCCACCGTCTCGGTGAACAGCCGCCGCGTGCGGGCCCCCTGGGAGGCCGACTACTGGGACGCCTGGGAGCACCTGGTCGTGCCGCAGCCGTCGAACCTGCTCGACTACGAGCTGGCCAACGGCCTGAAGGTCGTCGCGACCGACCCGAACCGGATCTGGGACGTCTCCTATTCCGACCCGGCCGCCGACCTGGAGATCCGGTTCCGCTACACCGCCCTGCACGAGCCCTACGACATCAACGACCCGGACATGGACCCGCTGGCCGCGGGCAAGGACATGGCCAAGACCTGGGGCCACGCCTACGCCGGCCACTTCGACCAGTCCGGGCACTACGAGGGCGAGATCCGGCTCCGCGGGATCACGACCCCGATCGACTGCGTGTCCACGATGGACCACAGCTGGGGGGTGCGTGCCGAGCGTCAGACCTCGCGGCTGAGCTGGATGCACGCCCACGCCGGGACCGACCTGGTGCTGCACGGCCTGTTCGACTTCTCCACCGACAACGGCCCGGACGGCGAGTCGCCGCTGCGCCTGACCCACGGCTACGTCGTCGAGAACGGTGAGCTGCGCGGCCTGAAGGCCGGCGGCGGCGTCACGAAGCGCTCGCACCTCTACCCGGAACAGATCTCGATCAGCGTCACCGACACCGCCGACACGGTCTGGAACGCTGAGGGCCACGCCCTGACCACGTTCCCGTGGCAGTCCCAGCCCGGCGTCGTCGGGCACAACGCCCTGCTGCGCTGGGACCTCGACGGCCGCACCGCCTACGGCGAGTGCATGGACTTCGTCGGCATGGGCGAGCTCGGCGCCGTGTACGACAGGGTCCACGACCCGAAGTGAGGCCGCGACCGTGAGCCCCACGCCCCCGCGTCCGGTCGAGGCCGTGCTGTTCGACCTCGACGGGACGCTGGTCCAGACCCGCATCGCCTCCTGGACGGTGTTCTCGACGATCAACGACCGGTTCGGGCTGGGGGTGGACGGACCCGAGCAGTACTTCGACCTCTTCCGCGGCAACGTCTACGACTCGATCGCGAAGCTCTGCCGCGACGAGGCCCACGCGGCGGAGGTGAAGAACGCCTTCCTCACCCTGCTGCGCGAGGAGTACGACCCGCCGCTGGTCCCGGGGGTCGCCGACGTCGTCCGGCGGCTCGCCGGGCACTGCACGCTCGCGGTGATGTCGTCCAACGCGATGCAGGTCATGCGACGGGTGCTCACCGGCAACGACCTGGCGTACTGCTTCGCCCACGTGTTCGGGGGCGACGTCACCCCCGACAAGCGCACCGCCATGCGCACCTTCCTCGCCGACGCCGCGAACTCCTACGGTCGCCGCTGCTCCGCCGACTACGACGAGGGCGGCCGCCTGCAGACCCCCGACCTCACCAGCACGGTGCTGGTCACCGACACCGCGGGCGACGTCCGCGACGCCGTCGAGGTCGGCATCCGCGCGGTGGGCGTGGCGTGGGGGATGCACTCCCCCGACGAGCTGCTCGCCGCCGGGGCGGAGTTCGTCGCGCTGTGGCCGCAGGAGATCACGGCGCACCTGCTCGGCGACGCCGCCGCGCTCCCCCCGGGGGGCGCCTGCGCGGTCCCGGCCGGCGGCACGGCCCCCGCCTGCGCGACCCCTCCTCGCTCCGGCTCCGCTCCGGAGCCGTCCGACGACGCCGGCCCACCGGTGCGGGACGCGGCGGCCGGGGACGGGGACTGCGGGTGCGGTTGCGGCGGCGACCCGCTCCGGGTGCCGCTGCGCAGCGCGGCCCGGGTGCGCCGGGACCGGCGCCGGACCGCCGTGGCAGGGCTCGCTCCGCCGGCCGGGGCCGCACCGGCCACCGAGACCCCTCCCGGCCCCGGGCCCGGCTCCGGTCCCCCGGCCGCGTCGCCTCCCGGTCCGCCGGGCCCGGTCGCCGGGCGGGAGCTGCTCGACGCCGTGCGGCGGGTGGTGCGCGGATGACGACCCCGCCCCGCGGGATGGACGGCGTCTACAACTTCCGCGATCTCGGTGGGCTGCGTGCCGGGCCGGACCTGCGGGTCCGGCCCGGCGCCCTGTTCCGCAGCGACACCCTGCAGGCGCTCTCCCCCGCCGACGTCGACCACCTGGTGTCCGGCCTCGGGCTGGAGCTGGTCGTCGATCTGCGGAGCGGGACCGAGGCCGTCGAGGAGGGTCGCGGGCCACTCGCCCTGCGGCCGGTCGGCTACCTCAACGCGCCCCTGCTCGACCTCCCGGTCTCGGACCTGCCCGCCCACGAGCAGTCGCTGTCGTTCTCCCTGGAGCACCTGTCGTCACCGGCGTCGCCGCTGGCGACGGTGGTGCGGGTGGTCGCGGCGCTGGCCGGGCGCCCGACCCTGCTGCACTGCGCGGCGGGCAAGGACCGGACGGGCCTGGTCACCGCGCTCCTGCTGCGGCTGCTCGGCGTCGACGACGACGAGATCGTCGTCGACTACCTGCGCTCGGGGCCCAACATGGTGCGGATCGTGGAGCGCTTCCGCACCTGGCCGCGCTACCGCGACCACATCGACGTCGTCCCGCCCGCGGTCTACGAGGCACGCGAGTACACGATCCGCGGGTTCCTGGCCGCGCTCGACCGCGACCACGGCGGCGCCCACGGCTGGGCGCGACGACGCGGGATCGCCGCGTCCGTGCCGCGGCAGCTCCGCGACGGACTCCTGGTGCCCGCCGGCCGCTGACCGGGCCACGGACACCGCGGCGGCCCTCCCCGGTCCGGGGAGGGCCGCCGCGCTGCTCCGGCCCCCGGGCCTCAGTCGCCCAGGGCCGCCTTCCCCAGCGCCAGCACCAGCGGCCGGGCCCCGTCGACGTCGACGGCGAAGCGGCGGAACCCGAGCCCGTACAGCTGGGCGGCCGCCTCCTCCGGAACCTCGCCCGACAGCCGCATGCCGACCGGCAGGTCCGCCCGCTGCGCCGTCGCGACGGTGCCGAGCAGCGACCGCACGACCGGGTCGAGCGCGGTGCGCGGGTCCACCGACAGCAGCCCCCGCCGCAGGTAGTCGTCCAACGGGTCGGAGGTCAGCAGCTGGCGCGCCGGGATCCCGAACACCGCGGACTGCAGCGCCCGGACCTCGACCCAGAGGACGTCGACGCACGCCGCGATGTCCGGCGCACCGGCGGCCGCCCGCGGGCTGGTCAGGTACGCGCCGACGGCGACCGCGCCCGGCACCTCCGTCGCCAGCGCGCGCAACGCCGCCGCCTCGGCCGGGTCGGACAGGTGCCGCACCGCGAGGTGGACCCCACCCGTGCGGCCCGCGGCGGCGGCCGCCCGGGTCAGGCCGCGCAGCTGGGCCTCGACCAGCGCGGGGCGGCCGAGGGGCAGGGCGAGCTCCGGGTGCCGGGTGGTGACCGCCGTCTGCTGGAGCAGCTCCCGCGCCTCGTCGGCGACCAGGTCGACGGCGCGGACCCCCACGGGCAGGTCCCCCGCCGCGTCCAGCAGCGGCGTGAGCTCCTGCTCCACCAGGTCCGCGACGCGGTCGAAGCGCTCCTGCACCCCGGCGTCGGACAGCAGCTCCTCGACGAGACCGTCCAGGTGGCCGGTGGCGGCCAGGACGTCGTCGACGGCGGTGACCAGCCCGCTCGCGCCGGCCTCGCGGGCGCGGGCGACGTCGGCGGGCAGCGTCACCCGCACCAGCACCTCGCAGCCCGAGGCCCCGGCCGCGGCGGCGAGCACCGAGCCCAGCGCCCCGGTCGCGGCCGCGGGCGTCGCGGTGCTGATCCGGCCGAGGAACAGCTCTCCCCCGGCGCCGTCGAGGGAGACCTCGTCGCCCTCGGCGACGGTCCGGCCGCCGACGACCAGGGTGCGGGCCGCCTCGTCGACGGTGATCGCCGACGCGCCCACCACGCAGGACGTGCCGAGCGCCCGCGCGACGACCGCCGCGTGGCTGGTGGAGCCGCCGGTGGCGGTCACGATGCCGTTCGCCGCGATCATCCCGTGCAGGTCGGCCGGGCTGGTCACGGCGCGGGCCAGGATGACGTCCTCGCCGGCGTCGGCACGCTCCTTCGCCCGGTCCGGGTCCAGCACGAGGACTCCGCTGACCTGGCCGGGGCAGGCCCCGATACCGGTGGTCAGCAGCCGGTCCCCGGCGCGGGCACGGGCGACCTCGTCGTCGTCGAAGCCGGGGCGCTGGACCTGGCGGACCTGTTCGGGGCTGAGGTTGCGCAGGGCCACGGCGGGGGCGACGTGCGCCTCGGCGAGGAAGTCCGCGGCGATCCGCACCGCCGCCTCCGGGGTGCGCTTGGCGCTGCGGACCTGCAGGAAGTAGAGAGTGGACCGCTCGACGGTGAACTCGATGTCGAGCACGTCGCCCCGGTCTCGCTCCAGGTCGGCGCAGGTGCGCCGCAGCTCGTCGAGCAGGGCGGGGGCGAGTGCCCGGTCGACCGGGTTCGGGGTCCTCGTCCCGGCGACGACGTCCTCGCCCTGGGCGTGCGCGAGGTACTCGCCGAACAGGCCGGGCTCGCCGGAGGCGGGGTTGCGGGTGAAGACGACGCCGGAGCCGGAGTCGTCGGAGAGGTTGCCGAACACCATCGACTGCACGACGACGGCGGTGCCCAGGTCGTGCGGGATCGCGTGGAACTCCCGGTAGGTCCGGGCCCGGCGGGTGTTCCAGGACCGGAAGACCGCCTCGACGGCGCCGAACAGCTGGGCCGTGGGGTCGGCCGGGACGGACTCGCCGTCGGACTCCTCCAGCGCGGCCTCGCAGGCCGACCAGATGCGGTCGTACACCGTGCCCGCGTCCTCGGCCGGGTCGACGGCGGCGACGAGCGCGTCGCTCCCCTCGCCCGGGTCGAGCGCGCCGAGCACGGTCTCGGCGTACATCGCGTGGAACCGCGCGGTCAGGTCGGCGACGAAGCGGGCGTCCCCGGTGACGGCGCCCAGCGCGACGGCGGCCTCCCGCCCGATGCCGAGGTTCAGGACGGTGTCCATCATCCCGGGCATCGAGACCGGCGCCCCGGACCGCACGGACAGCAGCAGAGGGGTCGGACCGGCGCCGAAGGTCTTCCCCGAGTCCCGCTCGAGCTCGGCGAGCCGGGCCGCGACCTCGTCGGCCAGCCCGGCCGGGAGCGTCCCCTCGGTGAGGTACCGACGGCACGCGTCGGTGCCGATGACGTACCCCGGCGGGACGCGGAGCCCCTGCTGGCTCATCCGGGCCAGACCGCTGCCCTTGCCACCGAGCCGGTCGACATCGGCGGGATCGGCCGCGGCGAACGTGCAGGTGAAGCCCGGTGTGGCCGGCACGCCTGGGCGCCCGGTGCTCTGCGGTTCGGCCACGGTCACTCCGTCCGCTCCCGGCCGAGGGTGCGCAGCAGGTCCTCGTGGAACTCGAACCAGATGTTGTGCACCGAGTCGATCGTGGGCGAGGAGACGAACTCGTGCCGTCCCTCGTCGACGGACCCGATCGCGGCCTCGAACCGCCGGCCGTACAGCGCGAAGCGGGCGTCGAAGGCGGCCAGCGCCTCCAGGAGCGGGGTGAGGCGGGCGACCAGCTTCTCGAGCCGGGCGATGACCTTGTCGTCGTAGTCGGGGTCGGTGTGGTCGTTGGTGACCTTCCGCCCCCCGACGTCGATCTGCTGCCAGGACGACATCGTGGTGAGGAACTGGGCGTTGGTGGTCTCGAACCGGTCGACGAGCGCGAGGACCTCGTCGTCGGTGCGCACCGGCGCGTAGTGCTCCGCGGCGGCGGCCCGCAGCGCCGGCTCCGCCTCGTCGGTCGGCAGCGCCGCACCCCCGGCGACCACGACGAGGCCCCGCCCGGCCAGGTCCTCCAGCACCGCGTCGACACGGTCGGCGGCGACGCCGGAGGCCGCCGCGACGACCTGGGCGGTCGCCATCTTCTTCAGGGCGACGACGTCGAGGACGTCGTAGTCCGTCTTGTCCAGCACGGCTGCGGACATGGGTGTCCCTTCACGTGGCAGGGCGGCGTGGCGGGGAGCGCCACGCCGCCCGGTCCGGTCGGCTCGTCGGTGGGCCGGCCCGCGGACGGGCCGGTGCGGCGGGTCTAGAGCCAGCGTCCCTTCGAGCTGCGCAGGTCGGCCTTGTCGGAGAACGGCAGGTAACCGGCGCCGGAGAAGATCTTGCTGGGCACCGTCTCCTGGGCGAAGCCGCGCTTGGTGATCTCGTAGTAGTAGTTCGAGACCCGCTGGTCGATCTCCCACAGGTCGTAGTCGCGGCAGGCCTTCTCGTAGGTCCCCGCCTTGCGCAGGTGCGGGAGGATCATGTCGATGTAGTAGACGTACTGCCCGTTCCAGATGAGGTCGCGGCGGCACATCTTCGACGTCTTGGTGTACAGCTTCAGGGTCGCCTGCTGGACCCGGCCCAGGTGGTCGGACAGGTCGTCGACGGCGATCGGGTAGACCTCGCCCATCGGGGTGTCCCACTTCTCGCGGGCGAAGACCGCGCCGCCGATGATGGCCTCGATGTAGTTCTTCGGACGGGTGAAGGTCGTGGAGATGTCGTTGACCCGGATCTCCTCCAGGCCCATCTTCTCCGGGTCGATGATCATGGCCAGGGTGTACGCGTGCGGGAGCTTCGCGTCCTCGCTCACGTCCGACCAGTGGTAGATCTCCTCGTTCACGAACAGGTCGCGCAGGATCAGCAGGGTGCCGTCGGGGAGCTCGTAGGGCCCGGTGTCGCCCAGGCCGAGCCGGTTGTCGTAGTGGTGCAGGAAGGCCAGCAGCTCGGTGGCGGCGTTGAACTGGGTGAACGCCGCGTGCTTCGGGCTGCCGTGGTCGAGGGGCTCGATCTGCGAGGTGAGCTGCTGCAGGAAGTCCTCCTCGTGGATCCGGCAGCGGTAGCGGTCCTGGGAGTTGAGGATGTAGCCGTCCTGGCGCTTGCCCCACAGCACGCGCTGCATGAACTTGAGGATCTCGTTGGACTCGGCGACGTAGTCGTCCGGGCCGATGGCCTCCAGGGCGAGCAGGCCGCAGCGACCCATGCCGAACCCGACGGCGCCGATGCACCAGTCGTGCACGGAGTTGACCTTGGTGCCGATCTCGCGCCGCGCACTGGCCCCGATGTCCATGACACCCTGCGCACCCACCTCGTTGGTGGTCATGCGCAGGATCTCCGGCCAGCGGTAGAACTCGTGCATGAAGGCCAGGATCTCGTACTCCTGGCGGGGGATCATGCCGCTGACGCCCTCGGTGGCGCGCATGACCAGCACGTCCCAGATGTTCCAGGCCAGGTAGTTGTTCAGGTCGTTCAGCTCGTCGATGCTGAACCGGTCCCTGAGGACGTCCTCCTTGGACACCTTCTCCAGCACGCCGGACTTCGCGCGCTCCTTGAGCATCTTGTCGCCCTTGATGCCGTCGGTGACGGGCTCGAGGCCGACGAAGTTGCCGGTGTAGGTCAGGTCCTGGAACCGGAGGCCGTCGTCGCCCTCCTCGTATCGCTGCTTGTAGGTCGCCTTCTTGCCCTCGGTTGCGGTCACTGCGCTGTGCTCCTGTCCCGGTTCGTCGGCGTCGTGGAAGGGGGTCGTTGTCGGGACCGGGTCAGTCGTCGGCGACGACGCGGCCGACCTCCCCGTCGGTGCAGTCCAGGCGGACCTTGCGGCCGTCGAGGGCCGTCGCGATCTCGTCGAAGTGCGACGGGTCGGTGCTGCCGACGACGTAGCGCGAGTCGCTGCTGGTGAGGTGGGCGGTCATCACGCAGGGCGTCTGGAACTCGCGGGACAGGATCCCCAGGTGGGACTCCGGAGCACCGGACATCGTGATCACGCCGATGGCGCCCATGCTGAGCGCGGGAGCCAGGAAGGTCGTCGTGCCGCCCTGCACCAGGAGGATGTGTTCCTGCAGCTTCCCCGACTGGATCAGCGAGATGACGTCGGCCGGGGACGACAGGTACTTGATGGTTCCGCTGGGGGACTTGCCGGTGTCGAAGACGTTGTAGCCCTCGGCCAGTACCTCGGCCATGGAAGTTCCTCCTTGAACTCGGGTGGACCGGCGTCGTCCCGCGGGGCCGGCCGGTCACGGCACCTCGGCGTCGTGTGGGTCACAGTGCCGCCAATCACCACGTGCTCCGATGGAACCGACGGACAAAACTGGACGGGGAGCTTGTCCTGCGGGGACAGATCCAGATCAGCAGTGACGGGACGTCGTGCGGTACCTCCGCCCGAGTGGCGTGCCGGTGCCGCCCGCGCACCCGCGAGTCCTCCAGGACTGCGCTGTCGTCCAGCCCGCGGCGCAGGCGAAGCTCACGGTCACGATGCGCGAGTTCGCTCAGGTGCACCTCGCACCGCCGGCGGAGCGGGTCCGTGCGACCCCGGACCCCCGCGAGGCATCGGCCCTGATCCGCGAGGTCCACGAGAGGGCCGTCGAGGCCGGCGTGCTCAGGACGATGATCCCGGCCGAGCTGGGCGGAACCGCCGCCGGGGGCGTCGAGGCCGCGATCATGTGGGAGGAGCTCCGCGACAGCGGCAGGACCTACGGCCGCACGGTCATGGCGGGTCCGTGACCGGCGATCCGGGACGAGGTCGTCGCCCGCGCCGGGACCGGGTGCCGCGCGCCGAGCTGGTCAGCCCGCGACGGGCGGTCCGGGGCGCCGGGCCGGACGACCGCCAACGCCGGAACCCGAGCCCCGTCCGGTCACCCACATCAGACCCGTGACGACGACCGCGAGCCAGGCCCCGCCGAGCGTCCAGCTGGTCGCGACGTCGGTGACCCAGTGCACCCCCAGGTAGAGCCGGCTGACGCTGATCGTGAGGACCGCGGCGGCGGCGACGGCGCCGACCACGACCCGCCACCCGGTGGACCGCACCGCGCGCCCCAGGACCACCGCGATGATCCCGATGACCACGATCGCGCCGAGGGCGTGGCCGGAGGGCAGCGACAGGTCCGGCTCGACGACCAGCTGGGTCGCCACCGGCGGGCGGGTGCGGCCGTAGAGGTCCTTGAAGCTCGGTACCAGCACCGCCACACCACCGGTCGCGACGGCGACGGCCAGTGCGTCCCACCAGCGACGCGTCACCAGCAGGACGGCGACGGCCGCCGCCGCGAGCAGCAGCGTCCCGTTCGTACCCCCGTAGCGGCTGACCGCCTCCATCAGCGACGTCAGGTCCGGGGTGCGGTGGGCGATCATCCAGTCCAGCACCGGCCGGTCGGCCCCGGCGACGATGCGGTTCGGGGCGTCCTCCACCGCGTCGACGACGACGGCCTGCCCGGTGTAGAACGCCACCGCCGCACCCGATCCCCACAGCAACGGGCCGGGGACCCGGACGTCGCGACCGATCAGCGGGCCCGACGTCACCAGGCCCGCCCGGTGGGCGAACAGGACGACCGCGACGAGCAGCCATCCGAGTGTCAGGACGAGTCCCGCGGCCTGCTGTGCATCGGCGGTGTTCACCGTGCAACTGTCCCGCGCCGGTGCTGTGGCGGCGCTGAGAACGCCGGCGCGGGAGGTACGGGGACACCGACGCGACCGTCAACCGGAGCCGGCCGGCCCGGTACACGTCCGCCGGGCCCGACGAGCGGCCGCCGTCAGCGGCGGCCGCGGACGGCGAGATCCTCGGACCCGTCGGGCACCGCGGCGGCAGGGGGCTGTGACCGGTTCGCACGCTCCCCTGCGCAGGCACCGAGGTCCCGTCCGACCCGATAGCCGAACACCATGGCGGGACCGATGTTGGCTCCGTATCCGGGGTATCCGCCGCCGAACACGGACACGGCCGAGGTGCCGACGGCGTAGAGCCCCGGCACGGGCTGTGCGTCCTCGTCCAGCACCTCGTTGCGCGGGCCGACGGCGAGGCCGGCGTAGGTCCCGAGATCCCCCATCTCGATCCTGACCGCGTGGAAGGGCCCCGTCTCGATGGGGGCGAGGTTGGGGTTGGGTCGGTGGTCCATGTCGCCCTTGAAGTGGTGGAACCAGTTCGACCCCCGTCCGAAGCGCGGGTCCTCGCCGCGGGCCGCACCGGCGTTGAACTCGTCGAGTGTCCGCTGCAGGGCCTCGGCGGGCACGCCGATCCTCCCGGCGAGCCCGGCGACGGTCGGGGCGCTGTGCAGGTACCCGGCCCGGCGGAACAGCGCCTGGGGGAACGGCCAGGGCTTGGCCCAGCCGATGCCGTAGCGCCGCATCGCGGTGTCGTCGGCGACGATCCAGCCGAAGGTCCCCTCCCGGTCGGCGTCGTTGCGGATCATCTCGACGCCGAAGTCGTGGTAGGAGCTCGACTCGTTGGCGAACCTCTCGCCGTCCCGGTCGACCGCGATCAGCCCGGGCAGCCCGAACGCGCGCAGGTGCGGGAACCACCGCTTCTGCCCGCGCAGCCCGCGGAACACCGTCACGGGCCCCCAGGACGCCGGCTGGTGGGGGCGGTCGTCGACGTGCCCGCCGACCGGTCCGGCCAGCCGGACCGCGTCGCCGTCGTGGCCGAGGGTGGGTGTCGTGTGGTCCTCACCGTGCGGGTCGTGCGCGAAGTACCGGCGGCGCAGCTCGGCGTTGCCGGAGAACCCGCCGGAGGCGATGACGACCCCGAGCCGGGCGCGGACCTCGCCGGCGTGCGCGCCGGACAGCCGCACCCCGGTCACCACGCCGTCGGGGCCCCGCAGGATCTCCTGGGCGGTCGTGGAGGTCCACATCCGGATGCCGGCCTCGCGGGCGGCCGCCACCATCCGCGTCATCAGTGCGTTGCCGTTGGTGCGCAGGTGCGCGCGGCGGTACAGCAGCGTCTGCACCCAGGTCGCGGTGATCTTGCGGGCGGCGTGCCGGAAGGCGGCCGGGTCCCGGTTGGCCTTGAGGAACCGGGCGATGTCGGGGCCGACCTCGGGCATGTACCCGAAGACCGTGTAGGACTGCAGGTAGGGCTGCATCCGCAGGCGGTCCTCGCCGAGGATGCGGGCGTCGGTGGCGCCGACCGTCACCGCCCGGCCGGAGACCTTCGCGCCGGGGGCGTCCATCCGGTAGTCCGGCGCCTTCTCCGGGTAGTGGAAGCCGATCCCGGCCTCGTCGGTGAAGAAACGCATCGCCTCGGGCACGGTGTCGAGGAAGGCGCCGACGGCGGTGGCGTCGTAGGAGTCCCCGGCCAGGTGCCGGATGTAGGTCTCGGCCTCCTCGCGGGTGTCGCCCTCCCGCACGCCCTGCTCGTTGCCGGGCACCCACAGCCAGCCGCCGGAGATGGCGGTCGTGCCGCCCAGGTAGCGGTCCTTCTCGGCGACGATCACGCTGCTGCCGTCGTGCGCGGCGCGCAGGGCGGCGGCGATCCCGCCGGCGCCGGAGCCGATCACGAGCACGTCGCAGGTCCAGGTCTTCACGGTGGTCTCCTTCACGGGGGGTGGGGTGCGGGTCACAGCGCGGTGTAGCCGCCGTCGACGACGAGCTCGGCGCCGGTGGTGAAGCCGGACTCGTCGGAGGCGAGGTAGAGAACGGCGTGGGCGATCTCCTCGGGCCGTCCCTGACGCGGCAACGGGTTGCCGGCGACGAGCCGGCGGTAGTAGGCCTCCGGGCCGATCGCCGAGCGTTCCGCCGACGCCCGGCTCATCGCCGTGTCCATCGAGCCCGGGTGCAGGGAGTTCACGCGGACGCCGTGTGGCCCGTAGGTCGCGGCGTCCGCCTTGCTGAGCAGCCGGACCGCGCCCTTGGTCGCGTGGTAGAGCGGCACGTTGCTGCCGCCGGTGAGGCCGTGGATGGAGGAGAAGTTCACGATGCTCCCCCGGCCCGCGGCGACCATGTGCGGCACCACGGCGCGGGTGGTGAGCCAGACGCCCTTGACGTTGACGTCGAAGATCCGGTCGAACTCCTCGACCGTCGACTCGTGCGACGGCGCGGGGCGGCCGATGATCCCCGCCGCGTTGACGAGCACGTGCGGCGCGCCGTGTCCGGCGACGATCCCGGCGACGGCGTCGCCGACCTCGCTCTCGGAGGTGACGTCGCAGACGACGTCGGTGACGGGCAGGCCGTCCCATCCCTCGTCGTTGCGGCGGCTGTCCAGGTTCACGACGACGGCGCCGTGCCCGGCCAGCAGCCGCGCGGTGGCCCGTCCCAGGTCGCCGGTACCACCGGTCAGCACGACGGTCTTCCCGCTCATGCGCTCACTCATGGACGTCCCTCCTCGGGGCCGGTCCCTCGTCCGGGACCTCGAAGTCGACGGAGACGATCTGCTCGGCGCCCGCGCCGGAGATCGCGATCAGCGGCCGGTGGGCCGGATGGTCGGTGTAGGCGGCGACGTCGTCGAGGCCGTCGAAGTCGGCGACCACGGCGGCATCCCACGACCGGTCGGCGCCCAGCACGTCCGGCCCTGCGGACAGGCTCCGCAGTTGCGGGACCAGCGCCGGCAGCGCCCGGACCCGGTCCAGCCACTCGGTGGGGTCGAACCCGGCGCGCCACCGGAACAGCACCACGTGGCGGATCACCGGGTGGTCCCGGAGCAGCCGGCACCGGGGAGCGGCCATCCGACGTAGCCCTCGGCCAGCTCGGCCGCGGCCCGCTGCGAGGTCACGAGGTGCTCGACCGCGGCGCGCCGGCGCCGCTCGTCGAACGGGTCGGCGCCCGGCTCCGGGTGCAACGTCGTGGTCAGGTGGTAGGAGAACTGCTGGGTCCGCCACACCCGCCGGGCCGCGTCGGCGGCGTACCGGTCGACGGCCTCGTCGCGGCGATGCACGAGCAGGTCGGTCAGTGCCCCGGCCAGCAGGACCACGTCGGCGACGGCCAGGTTCAGCCCCTTCGCCCCCGTCGGGGGCACGGTGTGCGCGGCGTCCCCGGCGAGGAACACGCGGCGGTGGCGCATCGGCTCGCAGACGTAGGACCGCATCGGGATGACGTCGCGGGTGAGGACCGGCCCCTCGACGAGGGCGAACCCGTCGGCCCCGGCGACCCGGGCCTGCAGCTCGTCGAGGATGCGCGCATCCGACCAGTCCGACGTGGACTCGGCCGGATCGCACTGGAAGTACATCCGCTGCACGGTGGGCGTCCGCGAGCTGATCAGCGCGAACCCGCGCTCGGAGGAGGCGTAGACCAGCTCCTTCGCGCTCGGCGGCGCATCGAGCAGGACGCCGAACCAGGCGAACGGCAACGCCCGGAAGTGGTCGGTGCGCATCCGGTCCGGGATCGCGCCACGGACCACGCTGCGCGAACCGTCGCACCCGGCCAGCGCCTCGCAGGCCAGCTCGACGGGCACGCCGTCGGCACCGGTGAAGGTGACGACCGCACCGTCCGCGCCGGTCTCGGCCACCGTCGCCCCCGACACGCCCAGCCGGAGGTCCGTGTGGTGGTCCCGATGCCAGGCGAGCAGGTCGGTCAGCACCTCGTGCTGCGGGTAGAGCCACACCGACCGTCCGGTGTGCCCGCGCAGGTCCACCCGGTGGGTCGTGCCGTCGACCCGGAGGCCGATCCCGTCGTGCCGGGCACCGTCGACACCGATCCGCGCGCCCGCGCCGCAGGCGTCGAGCAGCTCCACGGTCCCCTGTTCCAGGATCCCCGCCCGGACGGTGCCCTCGATCTCCTCACGGGTGCGGTGGTCGACGACCACCGCGTCGATCCCCTCCCGCGCCAGCAGCATCGCCAGCACCAGGCCCGCGGGCCCGGCGCCGACGACGGCGACCCGGGTTCGCTCCTGCCTCATGAACCACTCCGTCCCTCGGCTCCGCGACGCCGGCCGTTGCCGGTCGTCGGTGCGGGTCGAGGCTCACCGCCGGGGACGGTCGGCGGGAACGCCGACTCCGTTCAATGGGAGGTCGCCGGGGACCGGGACGGCCGGTCAGAGCGAGGTGAGGTCGGCGTCGAGCCGGGGGTGGGCGCCGAGCGCCCGGGAGATCGCGCGGGCCGCGGCCAGCAGCGCGGAGATCTGGGCGGGGGCGTTGCCCGACCCGGAGGGCACGACGATGCTCAGCGCGGCCACGACGGCGTCACCGGGTCCGCGGATCGGCACGGCGACACCGGTGGCCCCGTCGGTGATGAAGGCGTCGGCCAGCACGAACCCCTGGCGCCGGGTGTCGGCGAGCAGCCGGCGCAGCGCGGTCGGGGTGGCGGGGGTGTGCGCGGTGTAGCGGGCCATGGTGCCGGTGAGGACCGCCTCCTGCTCCTCGACGGGCGCGTGGGCGAGCAGCACGATCCCCGAGGAGCAGGCGTGGACGGGCAAGCGTCCGGCGACCTGGATGATGTTGCGTGAGCCGCCCCGGGTGGAGAGCCGCTCCAGGTAGAGGACCTCCGCGCCGTCGCGGACGGCGAGCTGGGTGTGGTGGCCGATCACGGCGTGCACGTCCTCCATCACCGGCATCGCCGCCTCGCGCAGGCCGAGCGCCCGCGATCCGCGGGAGGCCAGCTCCCACAGCCGCACGCCCAGCCGCACCCGACGCGTCGCGGTGCGTTCGAGGTAGCCGAGCTCGACGAGCTCGTGCACCAGACGGTGTGCCGTCGCGACGGGCAGCTCCGCCGTGCGGGCGATGCCGGCGACGGTGCGGACGGGGTTGTCCGGGCCGAAGCTCGCGAGGATGCGGTCCACACGGGTCAGCAGTGACTCGCCGGACGGTGACCGGGCCATCGGACCATGCTGTCCCGCCCCGGGCGGCCGCTCAACCCGCTCCTCCCATTGAACGGAGTCACCGTTCAGCGCGGGGCGTCCCCTCCCGCACCCTCCTCGCAACCACCGCCGGGACCAGGCCGGGCGGTCGATGATCGAGGGAGATCACATGGCCACGACCGAACCGGGGCGCGTGCAGCCACCGACGTCCACGGGGACCGTCACCGACGGGGCGGTGAACGCCGCCGGAGCGCGCCCGCGGGAGGCCCGCCGGGCCTCCGTCGCCGCCTTCCTCGGGTGCCTCCTGGAGTACTACGACTTCTTCATCTACGGCTCGGCGGCTGCGCTGGTGTTCAACGTCGTGTTCTTCCCCGCGGGCGACCCGGCGACCGCGACCGTCCTGTCCCTGGCCACGTTCGGAGTCGCCTACGTGGCCCGCCCGCTCGGCGCGGTCGTGTTCGGGCACTTCGGGGACCGGGTGGGGCGGCGCGGCGTCCTGATCACCACGCTGCTGCTGATGGGGTTGAGCAGCGTGGCGATCGGGCTGCTCCCCTCCTACGAGACCGCGGGCGTGCTCGCACCGGTCCTGCTGGTCGTCTGTCGCCTGATCCAGGGGCTGTCCGCGGGCGGTGAGGCGGCGGGGGCGAGCACGCTCACGATGGAGTACGCACCCGAGGGCCGCCGGGCGTTCTACACCAGCTTCACGATGTCCGGCTTCGCGGCCGGGATGGTGCTCGCGACCTTGGTGTTCGTGCCCGTCGCTGCGATGCCGCGCGACCAGATGCTGTCGTGGGGCTGGCGGATCCCCTTCCTGCTCAGCGTGGTCGTCGTCGCGGTGACCTACATGATCCGGCGCCGGCTCGACGAGTCGCCCGTCTTCACCGGGACGGTCGCCGGGGACGCCGCCGACCACGGCGTGGGAGCACACGGGAACGACGACGGGCACCCCGAGCAGATGCCGCTGCTCGGTCTGGTCAGGACCCGGGGGCGGGATCTCCTGCGCGTGGTCGGCTGCTCGCTGTTCGCGGTGTTCCAGACACTGTTCGCGGTGTTCGGGCTCGCCTACGCGACCTCCGACGCCGTCGGGATGGATCGCGCGTCCGTGCTCTGGGTGACGGTGGCCGCCAACGGCGTCGCGATCGTCGCGATCCCCGCCTGGGCGCTGCTGTCGGACCGGATCGGCCGCAAGCCGGTCTGGGTGTTCGGTGCGCTCGGCTCGGCGCTCGCCACCGGCCTGTATCTCTGGGCCATCTCGACCGGCGACCTGTCGTCGGTGTTCGTCGCCGGCATCCTGCAGGGCGGGCTCGTCTACAGCGCGGTCAACGGTCTGTGGCCGGCCTTCTTCACCGAGATGTTCGACGCGCGCGTGCGCTTCACGGGTTTCGCCGTCGGCACCCAGATCGGGTTCCTCATCGCCGGGTTCGCGCCGTCGATCGCCTTCGCGATCATGGGCGAGGGGCCCACCGCGTGGGTTCCGGTCGCGCTGTTCTCGCTCGGCTGCGGAGTCGTCTCGGCGGTCGCCGCCCTGACCGCGCGGGAGACCCACCGGACGCCGGTGCTGGAACTGGGACGACGCTGAGCCCGGCCGGGCCGGTGGACGGGGCGCCGGGCCCGTCCACCGGCGACCGAGCCGGTCCCGACCTGGTCCGAGATCCGGAGCGGACTGCCGGACGGCCGTCCGGTCGTCGCTGAGGAGGCCGGGAACGGGTGGAGGCGGACGGATCGCGTACGGGACCGGCCGATCGCCGGCGCCGGGATCACGGCTGTGTCTGGTACTCCCGCGCGACGTCGACCAGCATCTGGTGCATCGCCAGCTCCGCCGGCGCCCGCAGCCGGTCCGGCCGGTGCGCCAGCAGCACCCGCCGCGACGGCGCCTCCCGTCCGAGACCGAGCACCCGCACGTCGGGACGGGGTGCGCTGACCGCCGTCCGCGGGGCCAGCGCCACCCCGACGCCGACGCTGACCATCGCCTGCGCCTCCTGGTAGTCGTTCGCCTCGAAGGCGATGCGCGGGGAGAACCCGGCGGCCCGGCAGCTGCGTTCCAGCACCTCGGCCACCGGGTGGTCGTGGGCGCGGACGATCCAGTCCTCGTCGGCCAGCTCGGCCATGGTGACGCTGCGGCGGCGGGCGAGGCGGTGGTCGTCGGCGACGACGAGGACGGTCGGGTCGTCGAGCAGCGGGGTGAGCGAGAACTGCCCTGGGTCGACCCGGTCCCAGGCGTAGTCCCAGAGCAGCGAGATCCCGACCCGGCCGCTCTCCAGCATCGCGATGAGCTCGTCGTGGCGGGCGCTGCGGACGTCGAGCCGGATGTCGGGGTACTGGCGGCGGAAGCGGCTGACGACCCGTGGCATCAGCGCGCTCGCGATCGTCGGGAACGTACCGATCGCGAGCGTCCCGCGGCGCAGCCCGGCCAGCTCGGCGAGGTCCGCCTCGGCGGCCTCGAGGCGGCGCAGCACGTGCCGGGCGTGCCCGGCGAGCACTGCGCCGGCTTCGGTGGGGAGCACCCCGCGGGCCTGGCGCTGCAGCAGCGGCTGGCCGGCCTCCTTCTCCAGCCGGCGCAGCTGCTGGGACACCGCCGACGGTGAGTAGCCGAGCTGTTCGGCGGCCGCGGTCATGGAGCCGGAGTCGAGCACCGCGGCGAGCAGTGCGAGCCGTCGGACGTCGAGCACGGGGGCCTCCGGGGGCCGGTCGGCCGCGCGAAGCGACCGATGACGAGGGATCGGTGAATCAGCGTTCTGCTGGGGGGCGTGCAGTTCTGCTTCACGCTGCCGAGCTGCGTAGTCGCGCGCCGATGCCGGTTGCCCGCCCCGTTCCAGCCTTCGTCATCCTGAAGCAGGACTTCACGAGGGTGCCACAACTCGTGATTGTGCTGCACGTCGGTCGGCGTCACCGTCGACGACGTCGCCGACCCCCGGCGGCCGCGCCGCAACCCCGGGAGCAGCCATGCGAGACATCTCCGCCACGTGGATGCGCGGTGGGACCAGCAAGTGCTGGGTCTTCGACGCCGACGACCTCCGGGTCGACGGCCGCACCGCGGACGAGGTGCTGCTCCGGCTCTACGGCAGCCCGGACCCGCGCCAGATCGACGGCGTCGGCGGCGCGACGTCCACCACCAGCAAGGCCGTGATCCTCTCCCGCAGCACCCGCCCCGGCGCGGACGTCGACTACACCTTCGCCCAGGTCGGCATCGCCGACGGCCGGGTGGACCGGACCAGCAACTGCGGGAACTGCTCCGCGGTCGTCGGGCCGTGGGCGCTGCGCCGCGGGTGGGTCGTCCCCACCGGGGACGTCACCGAGGTCCGCGTGCACAACACCAACACCGGCCAGCTGATCGTGCTGGAGGTGCCGACCCCCGGCGGGCGCGTCGTCGAGGAGGGCCACGAGCACATCCCCGGGGTCCCGACCCCCGGCGTCGGCATCCGCATGTGGTTCGTCGACCCGGCCGGTCGCACGACCGGGTCGCTGCTGCCCAGCGGGAACCCGGCCGACGTCGTGCACGGCGTGCCGGTCACCCTCGTCGACGCCGGCGCCCCGGTCGTCGTCGTCCCGGCGGCGGCCGTCGGGATCACCGGGCACGAGTCGCCCGCCGAGATCGACGCGCTGCCCGGCCTGCTGGACCGGCTGGACGTGCTCCGCCGGGCCGCGGCCGTCCGCATGGGCCTGGCCGACACCCCGCGCGACGCCGCCCGCGCCGTCCCCAAGCTGGCGCTGGTCGCCGAGGGCGCGCCGGGCCGGTCCGACGTGGCCGTCCGCATGCTGTCGATGGGGCGCACCCACCCGGCACTCGCCGTGACCGGCAGCATCGCGCTCACCCTTGCGACCCGCACCGCCGGTACCGTCCTGCACGACCTCGTCGCGACGGAGCGGGAGGACCTGCTGATCGACACCCCGGCCGGCGTGATCGCCACCGTGCACGGCAGCCGTGACGGCCTGCCCGCGGTCGCGGTCCGCCGCACCGCGCGCCGGATCGCGGACGCGCTCCTGGCCCTGCCGGAGCCCGCGACCGCCGCCACCGTCCCGACCGCCGCGGTGCACGCCGCCTGACACCGCCCCGGGACCGGCACCACCGGCCGGATCCCGCCCACACCCGGACCGCTCCGAGTCACGAAGGACAACGATGTCACCCCAACTCCTCTCCGTCCTGGTCCTGGCCGGCATGTTCGTCGTCGCGACGATGCTGCCGATCAACATCGGGATCCTCGCCTTCGTCGCCTCGTTCGTGGTCGGGACGTTCGCCCTCGGCCTCGACGAGAAGGAGATCTTCGAGGGCTTCCCGGTCTCGCTGTTCATCACCGTCGTCGGCGTCACGTACCTGTTCTCCGTGGCGAAGCTGAACGGCACCATCGACCTGCTCGTCGACGCCGGGATCCGCCTGGTGCGGGGCCGCGCGATCCTGGTGCCCTGGGTGCTGTTCGCCGTCGCCGCGGTGCTCACCGCACTCGGCACCTTCACCCCGGCCGCCGTCGCACTGCTCGTCCCGGTCGGCATGAACTTCGCGTTCAAGTACCGCATCAGCCCGCTGATGATCGGCATGATGGTCATCTGCGGCGCGCACGCCGGGGCGTTCTCCCCGATGGCTGTCTCCGGGGCGCTGGTCTTCGGGATCGTCGCCGACTCCGGCCTCGCCGTGTCCCAGGCCGTGCTGTTCTTCGCCAGCCTCGCGTTCAACGCCCTGCTCGGCGGTATCACCTACCTGCTGCTGCGCCGTCGTGGCGAGGAGAGCTTCGTCGAGCGGCCCGAACCCGCCGACGACGACGAGCTGCCCACCGGGGGCGGCGGTGTGGCGACGATGGTCCGCACGCAGCCCCGCGTCGTGACCTGGCAGCAGCGCGCCACGCTCGTCGCGCTGGTCGGCCTCGTCGTCGGCGCCCTGGCCTTCCACCTGCAGATCGGCTTCCTGGCCCTGGCCGCCGGTGCCGTCCTGGCCCTGATGGACCGCGACAACCTCGGCAAGGCGATCGACGGCATCAGCTGGCCGACGATCCTGCTGGTTGCGGGCATGGTCACCTACGTCGGTGTACTGGAGCACGCGGGCACCATCGAGTGGGTGTCCGAGGGCGCCGTGCACCTGGGCGCCCCGCTGCTGGTGGCCCTGGTCCTGTGCCTGGTCGTCGGCATCACCTCGGCTTTCGCGTCCTCGACGGCGATCCTGACCGCGGTGATCCCGATGGCGATCCCGCTGCTGCTGACCGGTTCGCTGCCCGCGGCGGGCGTGATCGCGGCGATGGCCATCTCCACCACGATCGTCGACGTGTCCCCGTTCTCCACCAACGGCGCCCTGGTGCTGGCCAACGCCCGGGGTGTGGACCGCACCCGCTTCTACCGCCAGGTCATCACCTACACCTGCGGGATCGTGGCCCTCGGCCCGCTCGCCGCGTGGGCGGTCCTGGTCCTGCCCGGGGCGTTCTGACCCCGCCGGCCAGTACCCCCGACGACGTCGGGACGGGACCCCACCCACGCGACCGGGGCGTCCCTGACCGACCTCCGTGTGCCGGTACCCGCTCCCCGCGGGTGCCGGCACACGGCCGTCCTGGGCCCGGGCTGCCTGCCCGCCGACGACGACCACGCCGTCCGCGCCCGGCTGCTGCAGGCCCCGCGGCACCGGACACCCGCGCGCCCCGCGGAGTGGGCTGTGGTGCGCATCGACCCGATGGCCGTCTGCGCTCTCCCGCCGTCGCGGACACCGACGAACAGCCCGGTCGGGGGGTCACGACGGGACGGCCCGGGACATCGATGCGGACGTCGCCGGCTTGGTCCGCGACGAGGCCGGCGACGGACCGCTGGGGACCGGCCCGCGCTCCACCGTGAGATGGGCGTCGACGCCGCAGCGAGGCCGCCCGCTCGAACGTGTGCTCCGGCCGCAGGGGCGCGGTCGCGACGCTGCGCGACCAGGTCCGGATCTCGTCCCGGAACGCGCGGGAGACGGCGGCCTCCGTCGCCCCACTGCGTTCGATCAGCCGGGTCCTGCCGTCGAAGTCCCGGAACCGGCACGTGGCGACCTGGCTGCCGGTGGTGTCGCCCGCCCGTCGGGCGACCTCGATGCTGCCGTAAGTACCCATCGGCAGCGGAGGTCGGGCCCCGCCGATCACCTGCCGCTCGATCGAACCCCGCACGGCCGGCGTTGGTGTCCGTCGGATTCGAACCTCGTGTGGACCGCAACCGCGCTGGCGCAACGCTCTGAGCTGCGACGCTGTGCGGCGGGCCGGGCTCGAACCGGCAACCTGACGGGTTATGAGTCCGCTGCTCTGACCAATTGAGCTACCGCCGCGGCGAGCCGGAGAGTACCGGAGCCAGGACACCCCGCACCTGCGTCACCCCGGTCCTCCGCCAGGGCCGGAGGGGACCCGGCCTAGGCTGCGACGCCATGCGGCTCGGTTACCTCACGCACGTCACCGGTGACGATCCGTCACGCGCCTACCGCGAGACGATCCGGTTGGCGGAGCGGGCCGAGGAGCTCGGATACGACTCGTTCTGGGTGGCCCAGCACCACGACGGGCATCTCGGTGGGCGGCTGCCGTCGCCGCTGGTCCTGCTGGCCGCGGTCGCCGAACGCACCCGGCTGATCAGGCTGGGGACGGCCGTCGTCGCGCTGCCGCTGGAGGACCCGCGCCGCCTCGCCGAGGACGCCGGCGTGCTGGACGCGCTCTCCGGCGGACGCCTGGAGCTCGGCATCGGCGCGGGTGCCGACCCCGACGCGGCACGACGCTTCGGGCGTCACCACGACGACCGGCACCGTGACACCGTCGCCGCGCTGGACGTCCTGCTGGAGATGCTGCCGCCCGCGCTCGCCGCGCAGCGGGTGTGGTGGGCGACGGCGACGCCGTCGTCCGTGGACGCCGCCGCGGCCCGCGGGGTGGGGGTGCTGTCGGGCAGGCCGCCGTCGTCGGACGGCGACGTCGTGTCCGAGCTGGCCCGGTACTGGACCTACGCCCGCGGGGTCCCGCGCGTCGCGCTGTCCCGGCCGCTGCCGGCGGGCCACTCGACCGGCCGGATCATCGACGAGCTGCTGGCCGACCCCGCCCTCCCGTGGGCGGGCGAGATCGTCGTGCAGGCCCAGCCGTCGACCGTGCGCGCCGACGTGCACGACGAGGTGATGGAGCGGACCGCGCGCTTCGTGCGACCGTTCCTCGGGGTGGCGGGGCCGGCGCACGGGCCCGCGGTCGTCGAGGAGGTCGACACCGACGACGACCTCACGCCCGCGATGCGGCCGCGGCCGGTGGTGCGCCCGCACCGGTGACCGCCCGGCCCGGCCACGGTGGCCGGGGACCCGCTACCTCCCTGACACGATCCGCCCGGCGAGCGCGACCAGGTCCTCCCCGCCCAACCCCGGCCATCCGTGCAGCTCACGACGCCACCGCCCGGGCACCGCCGCACCACCGAACCGTCCCCCCAGCAACGCCCCCGCGATCGCGGCGACGGTGTCGGTGTCCCCTCCCCCGCCCACGGCCGCGACCAGGCCGTCGGGGAGCGTCGCCGCCCCCTCCACCGCCGACCGGGCGCCGAGCAGCGCGGCGACCACCCAGCCGTTCCCGACGGCCCAGGCGCCCGGCCGCAGTCCCCCGGCCCGGTCCAGCCAGACCGTCCACTGCGGATCGACCCGGGACAGCCCGGAGCGCAGGTCGAGCTCCCCCGTGCGCACGGCACGGTCGATCGCGAGGCACCACAGGACGCACGCCTCGCCCGCGACCGGGTCGTGGTGGGTCAGCGCGCTGACCGCGTGCGCGGCCTCGACGATCGCCTCCGGATCGCCGAGATGGGCGAGCGCGACCGGTGCGGTGCGCATCAGGGAGCCGTTGCCCGCGGTGCGCCCGGTCTCGGAGTGCACCCGCGCGGCGGCCGCCCGCATCCGGGCCGCCGATCCCGGGCCGGACGCGAGGCCGCTGAGGACCCGCCTGGTCTGGATCCCGACGTCGGCCGGGCCGGTCGCGAACCAGGCGAGGAAGCCGTCGGCGACGGCATCGAGCGCGTCCGGCGTCCGCAGGTCGGCGCCGGTGGCGGCGACCCGGGCGATCACGCAGCTCATCTCGGTATCGTCGCTCCACTGGCCCGGTGCGTAGCCGCCGAGGCCGCCGCCGAGCATCGCGGGCTCACCGACGAGCGGGCGGGAACCGTACTCGTAGGGGACACCGAGGGCGTCGCCCGCCGCCGCGCCCAGCAGCACCCCGGCGGCCCGGTCCGCGACGGTGCTCACGCCGCCACCACCGGCGGGTGGGTCGGGTTCGCCGCGACGGCGTCGACGGAGATCCGCCCGACCACCGGCGTGCCCGCCCGCTCGGCGACGCGCAGCGGGCCGCCGCCCAGGTCGTAGCCGCGGCCGCGCACGGCCCCGCCGCTGAAGACCGGGGACAGGGTCGGCGCCCCGTGCCCCACCGGGTTGCCCACGTGCAGGTCCATGACGCCCCCTATTGGATCAGTTCTGCGCTAACCAATAAGAGCACGATCGCGCTAATCTGTCCAGCATGGGATGGACCGACGAGCACGGCAGGCGCCTCACCGACTACGACCGGCCGTCCGTGGCCGTGGACGTCGCCCTGCTGACCCTCGACCCCGGGGGGCGGCTCGCCGTCGTCGTCCACGAGCGCACGGGGGCGCACGCACACGGGCTGCCGGCACTGCCGGGGACGTTCCTGCACGTCGACGGCACGGAGACGCTGCGTGACGCGGCGCTGCGCGCGCTGCGCGACAAGGTCGGCGTGACCGGCCGGGAGCCCGAGCAGCTGCGGGTCTTCGACGACCCCGCCCGCGACCCGCGCGGCCGGGTGCTGTCGGTGGCGCACGTCGACCTCGTGCCGCACGACCGGATCCGGGACACGACCGGCGTCCTCGCCCCGGTCGAGGACGGGACACTGCCGTACCCGCTCGCCTACGACCACGACCTCGTCGTCGCCCACGCGCTGGCCTGGGCCCGGGAGCGCTACGCGGCGGCGCCGGACCCGGCGGGACTGGCGGGCGAGGAGTTCACGCTGCTGGAACTGCAGGGCGTGCACGAGGCCGTCGAGGGACGACGCCTGCAGAAGGACACCTTCCGCCGCCGGGTCGCCGACGGCCTCGTCGAGACGGGGCAGGTCCGCGCCGGGACGGTCGGGAAGCCGGCCCGGACGTTCCGGCGGCGGTGACGCTCACCCCCGCCGCGCGAGCTCGGCCAGCCACTTCTTGAGCAGCACCGTCTCCGGCGCCCCGAGGACGTCGTTGTCGTCGGGCAGCGCGAGCAGGGCCGCCGCGGCGTCGCCGACCCCCGGCCCGCCGGGTGCGTGCTCCGCGTGTCCACCGGTGATCGCAGCGAGGGTGGCCTCGCGCATGTCGGCCGACAGCCCGGGGTCCGGGCGCGCGGTGATGATCTGCCGCAGGGTGACCCCGACGTTGGCGGCGAGGACGTGGGCCGCGGCGCGTTCCGGACTCACGGTGAGCCGGCCCCGGCGGTCGGCCTCCCGGGTCAGCCCGAGCAGGGCGGCAGCCGGTCCGTCCTGGGCGGACGGCCGTCGCCCGGGGGTGACCTGCCCGTACATCAGGGCGTAGAAGCCCGGGTTGGCGATGCCGAACTCGACGTGGGCGTCCCACCCGTCGCGGATGTCCTGGATCGGGTCACCGCTGGACTCCCGGGCCCGCTTCGCGGACAGGTACTGCTCGAACCCGTGCTCGACCACGGCGTCGAGCAGGCCCTCCTTGCTACCGAAGAAGTGGTACAGCGTGGGGAGCCGGACGCCGGCGGCGTCGCAGATGGCCCGCAGCGGGACGGTCTCCCCCGGCGACGCCGCGATGAGGTCGGCAGCCGCACGCAGGAGCCGGTCCCGGGTCCCGACCTCGGCCGGTTGATCTGCCACGACCCCACTGTAGGACGCCCGGCCGGGGCCGGGGCGCGGACCGCGGGCCGGCCGCCGCCCGCCCCCGGCACCCACCGGACCACCCTCAGCGCGTGGTGTAGCCGCCGTTGGCGAAGATCGTCTGGCCGGTGATCCAGCGCCCCTCGGTCGCGAGGAAGCGCACGATCGGCGCGATGTCCTCGATCTCGGTGAGCCGCCCGCCCATGGCCATCGACTTGTGGAACTCGACCCGCTCCGGGGTCTCCTGCGGGTAGAAGAACGGCGTGTCCATCGGGCCGGGGGCGACGTTGTTCACCGAGATCCCGCGGTCGGCGAACTCCTTGGCCGCCGCACGGGTGAAGTGCTCGACCGGGGCCTTGCCGCCGGCGTAGGTGGAGTAGCCGTCGGTGAAGGCCGCCAGCAGCGACGTGACGACGGTGATGATCGCGCCGTTGTCGGCGAGACTGCGGCCCGCCTCCTTGATGAAGAAGTACGCGGCCTTGGAGTTGATGTCGAACATCGCGTCGTACTCGGCCTCCGTGGTGTCCACGATCGGCTTGCGGAGCACCTTGCCGACGGCGTTGACGGCGACGTCGATCGGCCCGAGCGACCCCGCCGCGTCGGCGAAGAGCCGCTCGACCTGCGCCGGGACGGTCAGGTCGCCCTGCAGGAGCACCCCTTCGCGACCCGCTGCCTCGACCGCCTTCAGCGTCTCCTCGGCCTCGGCGCGCGAGGACGCGGAGTTGTAGTGGATCGCGACGTTCGCCCCCGCCTCGGCGACCTGGCGGCTGATCAGCCCGCCGAGGTTCTTGCCGCCCGCGGCGACGAGAACGGTCCGGCCCTGCAACGACTGCACGCTCATGCGTTCCTCCTGTATCGAGTGTATAGCTAGGTGTATCAGCTATACAGAGCGATGTCGAACGCAGTGTCGTCAGAAGGCCCAGGTCCCGGTCAGCAGCGCCACGCCGGTGACGGCCAGCAGCCCGACGACGACGTGCTCCCCCGTCCCGCCCGTGCGGAACCGCAGGGCCCGCGGCCAGCGGATCCCCTCCAGCGGCCAGAAGGCGAACCGGTTGCCGTGGGAGGTCAGCTCGTCGCCGATCGCCCCGACCCAGCAGCCCGCGCCGGCCGCGACACCGGTCCAGACCGCCGTCTCCCCGGGCAGCAGGAAACCGGTCCCCCACCACGCCAGCAGCCCGACCGCGGCCGCGAAGACCGGCGAGTGCGACAGGCCACGGTGCGAGACCCCGGTCGTCACCCGGGACAGCCACCGGATCGCCCGGCACAGGAGCCAGGTGACCGGCGGCAGCGACCGCGCGGCGACGCTCGACGGGTGGTCGAGGTCGGGCGCGAAGGCCGCCAGCGCGCACACCACCACGACCACCGGCACCAGCACCGGTGGCGGCGGGACCGCCGAGCAGACCGCGAGCCCCAGCACCGCGCCCGACAACGCGTGCGTACGCCCCATCATCGTGACCCCACCCCTTCCGAACGGACACGGAGGGTAACCGCGCGACACTGTGACGCCGGGTCGCCGACACGCGTGCCGGTCTTGACCGTGCCCGCCGGGCCGCGCAGGCTCGCAGCGTGACGGACCGGTGGCGCAACTGGGCGGGCAACCAGCGCACCCGTCCGATCAGGACGGTCCACGCCCGCGACGCCGACGACGTCGTCCGGGCGGTGCGCGACGCCGCCGAGGGCGACCTGCGGGTCCGCCCGCTCGGCAGCGGCCACTCCTTCACCGGCATCGGCGTGCCCGACGGCGTCGCGCTCGCCGTCCCCGCCGACCCCGCCGCGATCCGGCTCGACAGCGGGCTCGTCACCGTCCCGGCCGGGGTCACCCTGCACACGCTGAACCGGTGGCTGTGGGCCCACGGCCGCGCCCTGCCCAACCTCGGCGACATCGAGGCCCAGACCGTCGCCGGCGCGATCTCCACCGGCACTCACGGCACCGGCGCCGGATACCGCGGCATCGCCGACGGGGTGCGCCGGCTGCGCCTGGTCGACGGGCTCGGGGAGCTCCACGAGCTGGGCCCGGCCGCCCACCCCGACCTGTTCGACCTGGCGCGGGTGGGGCTCGGGGCGCTCGGTGTCCTGGTCGAGGTGACGCTGGCGACCGTGCCCGCGTTCCACCTGCACGCCCGCGAGTCCGCGCGCCCGCTCGCCGAGGTCCTCGACGGCCTCGACGATCTCGCCGCCGGCCACGACCACGTCGAGTTCTACTGGTTCCCGCACACCACGACCGCGGTGCTCAAGACGAACGACCGGACGGAACGGCGCTCGCCCGGGCGCGGCCGGGTCGCCGCGCTGGTCGGCGACGAGGTGCTCGGCAACGGCGCGTTCGGGCTCGTCCAGCGCGTCGCCGCGCTCGCCCCACCGCTGGTCCCGCGGCTCAACCGGGTCATGGCCGGGCAGATGGCCGCCGGGGAGTACGTGGCCCCGTCGTACGCGGTGTTCTGCAGCCCGCGCCGTGTCCGGTTCCTGGAGATGGAGTACGCCGTGCCGCGGGCCGCGCTGCCCGAGGCGTTCGCCGGGCTGCGGGCCGCCGCCGCGCGGCACGCCCACGACGTCGCGTTCCCGGTCGAGGTGCGGATCCTGCGCGGCGACGACATCGCGCTGTCCACCGCGTACGGACGGGACACCGCCTACCTCGCCGTGCACGTCCACTCGGGACGCCCGCACGAGGCGTACTTCGGGGCCGTCGAGTCGGTGCTGTCCGCACTGGACGGACGGCCGCACTGGGGCAAGCTGCACACCCGCACCGCGGAGCAGCTGCGCCCCCGCTACCCGCGGTTCGACGCGTTCGTCGCCGCACGTGACCGGCTCGACCCGGCGGGCCGGTTCCGCAACCCCTATCTCGACCGGGTCCTGGGAGTGCCGTGCACGTCGACGACCTGACCACACCCGCGCTGCTCGTCGACGCCGCCGCGCTGGAGGCGAACCTCGCCGACATGGCCGCGCTGCTGCCCGGCCCGCGGCTGCGCCCGCACGTCAAGGCGCACAAGACGACCGGGCTGGCCCGGCGGCAGGCCGCCCACGGCCACACCGGGTTCACCTGCGCCACCGTCCGGGAGGTGGAGGGCATGGCGGCGGCCGGGCTGGGCGCGGACCTGCTGCTCGCCAACGAGGTGCTCGACGCCCGCCGGCTCGGCGCCGTCGTCGGGTCGGGCGCGCGGGTCACCGTCGCGATCGACTCGGAGCAGACGCTGCGGGCCGCCGTGGACGGCGGCGTCCGCGAGGTGCTCGTCGACGTCAACATCGGCCTGCCCCGCTGCGGCATCGCGCCCGCGCGGGCCGGGGCGCTCGCCGACGCCGCCCGCGCCGCCGGGCTCGTCGTGCGCGGCGTGATGGGCTACGAGGGCCACCTGCAGATGCTCGACGACGCAGCCGAACGCGCCCGGCTCACCACCGAGTGCACCGACCGGCTGCTGGCCGCGCACGCCGACGTCGGCGGCGAGGTGGTCTCCGGCGGCGGCACCGGCACGCACGCGATGAACACCGCCTGCACCGAGATCCAGGCCGGGTCCTACGCGCTGATGGACACCGCCTACACCGCCGCCGGGCTGCCGTTCCGGCAGGCGCTGACGGTGCTGTCCACCGTGGTCTCGACGACCGCACCCGACGGCGACATGCCCGGCTGGGCGGTCGCCGACGCGGGCCTCAAGGCGTTCGGCATGGACCACGGCAACCCCACGGTGCCCGGTGGGAACGTGTGGTTCTGCTCCGACGAGCACCTGGTGTTCGCCGCCGACGCCCCGCCGCGCACCGGTGACCGGGTGCGGATCGTGCCGGCACACGTCGACCCGACCGTCGCGCTGCACGAGCGGATGCACCTCGTCGACGGCGACGAGGTGCTGGAGACCTGGGCGGTCGACCTGCGCGGCTGGTGAGGCCTACCGGCCGAACCTCTCCCCCAGCGCCGCCAGGCCCGTACCGAACACGCCGTTCGCGAACAGGCCCGCGAGGTCGCCCTCGTCGGGGCCGTCGGCGTCGAACTCGGTCCACCACTCGCCGAAGGTGTGCCCGACCGCGGTGACCGGGGCCAGCCGCACGGTGGATACGTAGCGGCGCACCGGGAACGGCGACTCGAGGATCTCGTAGGTGAGGGCGTGGCCGCGCTCGTCGAGTGCGGTCAGCTCCTCGACGACGGTGCCGCCGCCCTCGGCGAGGGTCAGGCGTCGCTGCGCGCCGATCTCGCTGCCGGAGGCGCCGCGGATCAGCTCGCAGGTCGCGATCGCCGGGTGCCAGCGGTGCAGGCCACCGAAGTCGCGGACGTGCGGCCACACCTCGGCCAGCGGTGCCGTGATCACGGCACTGGAGTAGGGACGGGGCATCGGGGACTCCTCCTCGGGAGTGTCAGGACTGCCGGCGCAGGTGGGGGGCCTGCGCCGCGAGCTGGTCGAGCTGGGCGCGGACGTCGTCGAAGCCGCTGTCGACCCGCAGGTCCAGCGCGATCGACGCGGCCAGTTCCGCGGTGTCGTGGAAGGCGGTGCGGGCGACCTCGAGGCGGGCGCCCACGGTGCGGGCCACCCCGCTGCCCTGGCCCGCGCTCTCCAGGCTCTCCCCCATCCGCGCGGTGCGCAGGGCCTCGGCGAGCTCGGCGTCGAGGTTGCGGCCGATGTCGTGCAGCCAGTCCCTGGCCGGGCCGTCGGGCACCGTGCGCACGACGCCGTGGAAGGCGGTCACCGAGCCGACGCAGCCGGAGTAGGCGCGGGCCCAGCGCGACCCGGCGACGAGGCCGTCGGGCAGGGATGCGGGGGCGTTCTCGGCGGCCCGTCGCATGGCCTCGCGCTCGGCGGGGCTCGCGGAGCGCAGGTAGGAACGGGCCAGCGCCTGGGCGGGCAGCCCGACGAACAGCACCGCCGGGACCGCGCAGAACACCGCCGAGGCGATCGCGTAGCCTAGCGTCCGGCCGAGCAGCTCGTCGGCCGGGTACTGCCCCACCTGCGTGATGCCGACGATCACCCCGATCAGCACACCGAGGGCCGCCCCGGCCAGCAGGAGCACCAGCCACCCGTGCGCGGCGAGGGCGTGCGACACCCTGCCCCCGCGCACCGCCATCCGTCGCCGCCAGTCCCCGCCGGGCGGCGGGGCGGGCATCCCGCGCGCCATCACCGCTCCAGCACGTTCTTGAAGGCGCGCGTCTGCTCGGTCAGCGCGGTCTCGGTCGGCAGCCGCTCCATCGACGAGGCCCCGTAGAAGCCGTGGCAGACCTTCGCCGTGCGGAGCACGTGCGCGGCGTCCTCGGGCATCGCGACCGGCCCGCCGTGGACGAGGACGAGCACGTCGTCGCGGACCTCCAGCGCCGCCTGCGCCCACTCGTCGACGAGTGCCACGCAGTCGTCGAGGGTCTTCGCGGTGCCCGCCCCGATCGCGCCGCCGGTGGTGAGCCCCATGTGGCACACCACGATGTCGGCACCGGCCCGGGCCATGGCGCGGGCGTCGTCGGCGGAGAAGACGTACGGCGTGGTGAGCATGTCCTTGGCCCGCGCCGCGGCGACGAGGTCGACCTCCAGCGCGTAGCCCATCCCGGTCTCCTCCAGGTTGGCCCGGAAGGTGCCGTCGATCAGCCCGACGGTCGGGAAGTTCTGGATGCCGGCGAACCCGAGCGAGGACAGCTCGTCGAGGAAGCGGTCGGTGAACAGGAACGGGTCGGTGCCGTTGACCCCGGCCAGCACCGGGGTGCGGCGGACCACCGGCAGCACCTCGGCCGCCATCTCGACGACGATGTCGTTGGCGTTGCCGTAGGCCAGCAGCCCGGCGAGCGAGCCGCGGCCCGCCATCCGGTAGCGCCCGGAGTTGTAGATGACGATGAGATCGATCCCGCCGGCCTCCTCGCACTTGGCCGACAGCCCGGTGCCCGCGCCGCCGCCGACGATCGGCTCGCCGCGGGCGGCCATCTCGCCGAACCGCTCCATCAGCTCCGCGCGGCCGAACCGTCTCATCGCCGTACCTCCTGCCAGGCCGAGAGCACCGCGTCGGCGAACTCCGGGTCGTTGACGTGGTGCGCGACCCGCCGGACACCGTCCGGGGAGTCCACACCGGCCTCGATCGCGGCGAACAGCGCCGCGTCGGCCTCGGGATCGTGGAACGCCGCGCCCGGCGCGTCCAGTGCGGACACCCCGCCCAGCGGGAGCAGGAACCGCCACGGCCCGGTCAGCGCGTTCAGCTTCGCCGCCAGCCAGGCCCCGATCTCCCGGTTCTCGTCGACGGTGGTGCGCATCAGGGTGACGTTCGCGTTGTGCTCGTGGAACAGGCGGCCGGCGAAGCGTTCCGGGACGGTCGCGCGTGCACCGAAGTTGACCATGTCCAGGGCGCCGCAGGACCCGACCCACGGCACCGCGGAGCGGGCGATGGCGTCGAGCCGGTCGGGGCCGCAGGCCATCACCCCGCCGACGAGCAGGTCCGCGACCTCGGTGGTGGTCAGGTCCAACACCGAGTCGACCAGGCCGGAGTCGACGAGCTTCTCCATCGACGGCCCGCCCGAGCCGGTGGCGTGGAAGACCAGGGCGTCGACGCCGTCGCCGAGCCGTTCGCGGACCGCGGTGACCAGCGGCGTGGTCACCCCGAACATGGTCAGCCCGACGGCGGGCAGGTCGGCACCGGTCTCCGGCGGCGGGGCGGTGACGGCGGCGGCCAGCATGTGCGCGGCGTTGCCCAGTACCCGTCGCGAGATGCGGTTGAGGCCGGCGACGTCGGTGACGGCGTACAGCATCGCGACGTCGCTCGCCCCCACGTAGGGCGCGGTGTCGCCGGAGGCGACCGTGGAGACCATCAGTTTGGGGACCCCGACCGGCAGGTCGCGCATCGCCGGGGTGACCAGTGCGGTCCCGCCCGAGCCGCCGAGCCCGAGGACGCCGCCGACGTCGTCGCGGCCGGCGAGGAAGGCCCGCAGCGCCTGCGCCATCGCCCCCACCGCGCTGCCGCGCTCACCGGTGAACACCGCGCCGGCGCCACCGGGGTGGCAGGCGGCGACCTCGGCCGCGGTGACGTCCGGACCGGGGCCCGCCGCACCGGAGGTGGACACGTCCACCCGGCGCACGTCGGCGCCGTCGGCGGCCATCAGCTCGGCCACCCACGCCAGCTCGGCGCCCTTGGTGTCGAACGTGCCGATCACGTATGCGGTCCCCACACAGGAGTTCTACCCGGACCCGGGCACCCGGGGCGAGGGCCGGAGCCCGGACGGCGCAGGGCACCATGGACACGCCCCCCTTCCGCCGGGCTCGTGACCTCGGGGCCCGTGACGTCGTTGGAGAGACATGCTCGGTCAACCGGACGACCCGCGAGGCATCGTGCTCCCGCTCGACGGGCGGCCCGGCGGAACGGAGACCGGCGCCCCCGAACGCAACGGTGGCCCGCGTCCCCTCCGCAACGGGACCCCTCCCCCCGGCCCGGCACTGCTGCTGAGCTGGACCCCCACCCCGGCCGTCGACGACGACCGCACCTGGGCGACGCTGTCGGCGTCGAGCGAGCTGGCGCGGCGGCTCGCGCCCGACGCCGGCCGGGCACCCGCCGCCGGGCTCACCTTCCGGCTCGCGCTGCCCGAGGCGTTCGGCGCCGAGCCGCTGCTGCGCCTGGCCGGCGGCGAGACGGCCGCGGCGGCCCCCGGGTCGTCGGCGCTGGTGCCGGTCGCCCCCACCGCACCCGGTGACCGGCACGGCGCCGGGCTGGGCCTGCTCACCCTGACCACGGCGGCCGAGATCGCCGCGACGGGCACCCAGACCCGGGTGCTCGACGAGCTGACCGCCGCGGTCGACCAGCTGGCCCCGTCGTGCGTGATGCGGCTGGACTCGCGGCTCCGCGCGGCCGAGGAGTCGCTGCGCGAGGCCCAGACCGAGCTGCTCGAACGCGGCTCGCTCGTCGTCGACGGCGACGCGACCGACAGCGGTTCCCCGTCGCGCGGGCTCGAGACGGCCGTCGCGAACCTGTCGGTCCTGCGCCACCAGACGCACGCCTGGATCGCGGGCTGGGAGCGGGTCGTCGCCGGGGCGGACCCGTCGGGGACGCCCGGCCTGGCGCTGCGGGACGCGCTCGGTGAGGTCGGCAAGCTCGGCTGGACCGGGTTCCCGGCCGCGGTGCACGGCGCCTACCAGGCACTCGTCCTGGACGCCCGGCGCATCCTGCTCACCGCGGCCGACCACCTGCTGCGTGCCCCGAACCGGCCGCTGACCGCGCTGCGGCCCCTGGTCGAGAGCGACCTCGCGGGCCGGGCCGCCGACGTCGCGCGGCTGCACCGGCTGCTGACCACGCTGTCGACGCTCCCGCAGACCGTGCGCAAGCGCTCAGGCGGGATGATGCCGAACCTGATCGCCGACCAGGCGGCGGCCAACGCACGCAGCCAGGCGCTGTTCACGCGGATGGCGAACGCGCTGCGCTCCCCGGTGTGGGACGGCCGGGTCGTCGTCGAGGTGCGGTCGCTCGACTCGGGCGAGCTGCAGGTGCTGCGCCCGGTCTGACCCCGGACACGTCACGGCCCTCCCGTCCGGCGCGGAGCCGGTCGGGAGGGCCGTGGACGGGTGTCGCGGTGGGTCAGCGGGCGACGGCCTCGGCGCGCTTGCGCGCGTCCTTCGCCGACGCCTTGGCCTGCTTGGCGGCCTCGGCACCGGCCACCGACGCGCGGTCGGCCAGGTCCGAGCCGAGCTTCGCGGCCTGCGACTGGGCCTGGGTGACCAGGGTGGAGAAGCGGTCGGCGTACTCGGGGGCACGCTTCTCCGCGCGGGCGGCGGCTTTGCGGGCCTGCTTCTCCCAGCGGACGCGACGCTTCTCGGCCTCGCGCACCCACCGGTCGCCGGTGCGCCCGGCGGTCTTGCGGTACCGGGCGCCCTTCTTGTCCACGACCTTCTCGAGCTGGGCGCCGCGCTTCTCGGCCGCCTTCGCCAGCTTGGCGCCGCGCTTCTCGGCGACCGCGGCCTGCTTCTGGGCGGCCTTCGAGGTGCGCTCGGCGGCGGCCGAGAGCTGCTCGGACCAGGTGGACGCCTTGTCCGAGGCGACCTCGGACAGGTGCGCGGCCTGCTCGGAGGCCTTGCCGCCCCACTCGGTGGCGCGCTCACGCACGACCGGGCCGTACTCCTCGACGGCCTCGGCCAGCTTCTCCCGGCTGCCCGCGGCGGCCGCGGCGATCGAGGTGCCCGCGCCGGCCAGTCCCGCGGCGAGCTGGGCACCGGTGTCGGAACCGGAGCCGGACAGCCGGGCCTGGGCCCGCTCGGCGGCCTGGCGCGTCCGGTAGGCGTGCGACGGCTTGCCGTGGGTGTCGGCGGCCGCGATGAGCAGCCCGCCGAGCAGGCCGACGTTCTTCAGGAAGTGGATCTGCTCGTTGGCGCGCTTCTGCTGGTCGGTCTCCTCCCAGAAGCGGTGCCCGGCCAGGGTGGTCGGGACCAGCGAGGCGGCCAGCGCGGTGGCCGACAGGCGGGGGAACTTGCCCAGGGCGAGCAGCGAGCCCGCCACGATCTTCACTCCGGCGTCGACCTTGACCAGGGTCTCGTTGTCGGGGCGCCGGTCCAGCGGGGCGTTCTCCACGACCTTGTCGATGGCCGGGGCGGCCTGGTCGAGAACGGGCTGTGCGGCGGAAGTCAACGCGTCGGCGTTCCGCAGCTCGTTGATTCCGCCGTAGATGAACACGGCCGCGAGGGCGGGTCGGGCTACACGTCGCAAGACTGGCATGGGGCACCTTTCCCCGGCTCGTCCGTCCGCAAACCCGGGGTGGGTGTGGCGTCACCGCCGTGGGATGGCAATCATGCCCGGGTGACGAACGGACGGCGGGCCATCGGGCTCGACATCGGAGGAACGAAGGTCGCCGGAGCGATCGTGGGAGAGGATGGCACGGTCCACGCCGAGCTGCGGCGCAACACCCCGGACACGTCCGATGCGGACACGATGACCACCCTGTTGCGGGAGATGGTCGAGGAGCTGCGCGGCGACGCCGAGGGGGCGGACGTGTCCGCGATCGGCGTCGGTGCCGCGGGGACCGTGGAGTGGCCGGTCGGCCGGATCCGCTGGGCACCCAACAACAACTACGAGAACTGGGACGTCCGCGGCCTCCTGGAGTCCGCGTGCGGGCTGCCGGTGGTCGTCGACAACGACGGCAACGTCGCCGGTCTGGCCGAGGCCCGGCTCGGCGGGACCCGCAACGACGACATGGTGCTGCTGACCGTCGGCACGGGCGTCGGGGCGGGGATCGTGCTCGACGGGAAGATCTACCGCGGCGCGCACGGGCTCGGTGCCGAGGTCGGGCACATGAACGTCAACCCGGACGGCCCGCAGTGCGGCTGCGGCAACTACGGCTGCCTGGAGGCGGTCGCGTCGGGGACCGCGCTGACCCGGATGGGCCGCAGCGCCGCCCTGCACGACCCGCGGGGCATGATCGCGACCCTGGCCGCGGAGGCCGGGGGCGAGGTCACCGGCCAGCACGTGACGATGGCGGCGATGGCGGGCGACAGCACGGCGGCGTCGCTGTTCCAGCGGCTCGGGCGCTCGCTGGGGATCGGCATCGCCAGCATCAACGCGATCTTCGAGTTCGAGGTCGTGCTGATCGGCGGCGGCCTGGTCGACGCGGGCGAGCTGCTGCTCGAGCCGGCGCGCCGGGCGGCCCGGGAGTTCCACTACGGCCCGCCCGAGGTCCGCCCGATCCCACCGGTGCTGCCCGCCACCTACAAGGGCGACGCCGGGAAGATCGGTGCGGGGCTGCTGGCGCTGGAGGAGACCTGATCTCGTCCCGCGACGGGGCCGGGGCACGACTACGCTCGGACGGGTGACACTCCTGCTCGGACCGGTGCTGCGGCACGTCGACGAGACCAGCGCGCTGGTCTGGGTGCAGACCTCCGGCCCGTGCCGCGTCTCGGTGCTCGGCTGCGACGCCGCGACCTTCGAGGTGTCGGGCCACCACTTCGCCCTGGTGCGGGTGACCGGGCTGACGCCGGGCACCCGCACCGCCTACGAGGTCCACCTCGACGGCGAGCAGGTCTGGCCGCTGCCGCACTCGCCGTTCCCGCCGAGCCTGATCGCGACACGCGGCGCGGACACCGAGGCCCACCAGCGGATCGTCTTCGGCTCCTGCCGCTACGTGAAGCTGGCCGACCCGAAGCTGGCCCGGCAGTACGGCCTCGACGCGCTCGACGTCTACGCCGGCCGGATGGCCGGGCTGCCCCCGGAGACCTGGCCGACCACCCTGCTGCTGCTCGGCGACCAGGTCTACGCCGACGAGCTCACCCCGCAGACCCGGCGGCGGATCGCCGGGCGGCGGGAGCGGCACCCGGACTGGCCCGACGACGAGATCGTCGGCTTCGACGAGTACTCGGGCCTCTACCGCGACACCTGGTCGGACCCCGAGGTGCGGTGGATGCTCTCCACCGTCCCCACCGCGATGATCTTCGACGACCACGACGTCCGCGACGACTGGAACACCTCCGGCGCCTGGCGCGAGCAGATCGCCCGCACGCCCTGGTGGTCCGAGCGCATCCGCTCCGGCCTGGCCTCGTACTGGGTCCACCAGCACCTGGGCAACCTCTCCCCCGCCGAGCTCGCCGCCGACCGGACCTGGCAGGAGGTGCAGGCCGCCGAGGGCGACGTCTGGCCGCTGCTGTCCGAGCGGGCCGCCCTGTGGGACCGCGAGACCGGCGACGGCGACGACACCCGCAAGGACGAGCGGTTCTCCTTCTGCTGGGAGCTCGGCCGCACCCGGCTGATCGTCATCGACTCCCGCAACGGACGGATCGTGGAGTCCACGCCGCGCCGGATGGTGTCCGACGCCGAGTTCGACTGGATCTCCGCGAAGGCGCTCGCCCCCGGCGACGTGGACCACCTCGTCCTGGGCACCTCGGTGCCCTGGCTGATGCCCCAGGTCATCTCCGACCTGGAGGCCGCGACCGAGAAGGGCGCGAACGGCTCCGGCCGGGTCGCCGCCGTCGCCGAGTGGGCCCGCCAGGAGGCCGACCTGGAGCACTGGCCCGCGTTCGGGCACTCCTTCGCCCGGCTCGCCGAGCTGATCCGCGAGGCGTGCCGCCCGCGCGCCGGGGACGCCCCGCCCGCCACGGTGTCGGTGCTGTCCGGCGACGTCCACCACTCCTACGCCGCCGTCGCCGACGTGCACACCCACACCCCCGGGGACCGGCCCGGCCGCGGCCCGGAGGGCACCCGGGTCCACCAGCTGACCTGCTCACCGGTGCACAACGTGGTCCCCGCGGTGATGCGGGTGATGTTCCGGATCACCTGGTCGCGGCTGCTGGGCAGGATGACGACCCGCTGGACCCGCCGGACCGGGGCCGGCAGCGCGGGCGTGGCCTGGGAGCGGACGACCGGTCCGCTGTTCGGCAACCTCGTCGCGACCCTGGAGACCGACGGGCGACGGGCGTCGTGCCGGTTCGAGCGGCCGCGCTCGGCCGCGGTGCTCGACACCGCGGCCGAGGTCGTGCTGACCCCGCAGGCCCCGCCCATGGCGGCCCGGCAGCGCAGGGGGACCACCCCGGCGGTCTGACCGGGGGCATCGGCGACGGCCCGTCAGAACCCGGTACCGGCCAGCCAGCCCGTCCAGACCTCGGCGTCGCCGAGGACCTGGAGACGGTCGTCGTCGGCGGGGATGCGGCGGGTGACGCCCCGGAGCAGGTCGGCGGCGGTGCCGCGGACGGCGGCGTCGCCCTTGCCGTGCCCGTGCTCCCAGACCACGCGCCCGCCCGCGCCGCGCACCATCCACTCCCCCGCCGCGTCCGGCACGTCGTCGGTGGAGTGCAGGTGCAGCGTGGCGCCGTCGGCGAGCGGCGGCTCGGCGGCGGCGGGGCGGGCGGCGAGCAGGCCCAGCCACTCCGAGACGCCGTCGGCGGCGACCTGCGGGTCGATCGGGAACGGCGCCCCGAGCGCGACGGCGGCGTCGGCGCGGTGCACCGTCGCCTCGTGCAGCCGCCGCCGCACCCACCACGCCGAGGGCTGCGGACCGGTGAAGGTCCACACCGGCGCGGTCGGCCCGGCCGCGACGACGGCGTCGAGCAGCTCGGTCGCGCCGTCGCGCAGCCACTGCGCCGCGACCTCCGGGCCGCCCTCGGGCGGCTTCCCGCCGGGCACCTCGCGCGGGTCGAGGGCCTCGGTGGCGCCGGTGGCGACCATCCGGGCCGCCCACCGGTGCCCGCGCCCGACGTGGCGGAGCAGCTGCAGCAGCGACCAGCCCGGGCAGGTCGGGACCGGGGTGGCCGGATCGGCCGTCGTCAGGAGGGTGGCCAGCCGGTCGTTCTCCGCGAGGAGGACGGCGGCGTACGGGTCGACCGCGGTGCGGTCCGGTGTCGTGGTCATGAATTCGTACCCCCGGTCGCGGAACATGTGGGTGGGTTGCGGCGAGTCGTGCATGACGATCGCGGAGTTCGGGTAGGCAGGGATCATGCCGCCTCATCGCGACTGGACGCGACGGGGCGCGGGACGGGCACTGCTGTACTGGCCGTTGACGGCCTTCCTGCTGGTGGCCGCATTCCCCGCGTACTCCGTGGTGCTGGTCATCGCCTCCGGGATCCTGCTGCCCACCCTCGGCCTCGTCGCCGGGCTGGCCGGGAAGCGCTGGCGGGCGCGCAAGCTCGCCCGGGCGCGTCGCGTGCTGTCCGACGTCGTGGACTCCGCCCCATCCGCCGACGACGACCTGGTCGCGCACGAGGACGAGCCCGACGCGACCGGTCCGGAGACCTCCTGGCCGACCGGTCGGCACGCCCGCCGGGTCCGCGACCAGGCCGCTCCGGCCACCGGGGAGCCCGCGGCACGCGACGCGGCCTGACCCGCACCGTACGACCCCTGTGACGCTCGCCGGGTTCCTTGTACGTCCGATACTAGGATGTCAAACTAAACCGGCCGGGACACCGCCGTCCGCCCGGCGGGAGGAACGTCCCCGATGAGCACGGACACGAACGCGCAGGCCGAGCTGCACGTCCCCACGCACCCGGTCCGTTTCGTGACCGCGGCCAGCCTGTTCGACGGGCACGACGCCGCCATCAACATCATGCGTCGGATCCTGCAGCGACAGGGCGCCGAGGTGATCCACCTCGGCCACAACCGATCGGTCGACGAGGTCGTGACCGCCGCGATCCAGGAGGACGTGCAGGGCGTCGCCATCTCCTCCTACCAGGGCGGGCACGTCGAGTACTTCTCCTACCTGGTCGAGCTGCTGCGCGAGCGCGGCGCCGGCCACATCAGGGTCTACGGCGGGGGCGGCGGCGTGATCGTCCCCGAGGAGATCGAGCTGCTGCACTCCCGCGGCGTCGCGCGCATCTTCTCCCCCGAGGACGGCCAGCACCTGGGCCTCCCCGGGATGATCAACATCATGATCCGCGAGTGCGACACCGATCTCGAGGCGCAGCCGCCGTCGTCGTTCGACGGGCTGTTCTCCGGGGAGACCGCGACGCTGGCGCGGGCGCTGACCCTCGCGGAGTCCGGGACGCTGCCCCAGGAGGTTCGCGAGCGCGTCGCCGCCGCCGAGCGCCCGGTGCCGGTCCTCGGCATCACCGGCACCGGCGGCTCCGGCAAGTCCTCGCTGACCGACGAGCTGGTCCGCCGCTTCCGGCTCGACCAGGAGGACAAGCTCCGCATCGCGGTACTCGCGGTGGACCCGACCCGACGCAAGGGCGGTGGCGCGCTGCTCGGCGACCGCATCCGGATGAACGCGCTGTCTTCCGGGCCCGCCGGCGCAGGAGGCAGTCACAGCCCGGTCTTCTTCCGCAGCCTCGCCACCCGCGGCAACGACGGCGGCTCACTGCCCGAGCGGCTCGGCGACACCATCGCGGTGCTCCGCTCCGCCGGGTTCGACCTGGTGGTCGTCGAGACGCCCGGCATCGGCCAGGGCGACGCGGGCATCGTCCCGTTCGTCGACCACTCGCTGTACGTGATGACGCCGGAGTTCGGCGCCGCGTCCCAGCTCGAGAAGATCGACATGCTGGACTTCGCCGACGTCGTCGCGATCAACAAGTTCGAGCGCCGCGGCGCCGAGGACGCCCGGCGCGACGTCGGCCGCCAGCTGGTGCGCAACCGTGAGGAGTTCGGCGCGACCTGGGAGGACATGCCGGTCTACGGCACCTCGGCCGCCACCTTCAACGACGACGGCGTCACCGCGCTCTACCAGCACCTGCGCGACCTGCTCGCCGAGGGCGGGCTGACCGTCGGCGAGGGGCGTCTCCCCCGCGTCGACACCAAGACCTCCAGCGACTACGCGGCCGTCATCCCGCCGGAGCGGGTCCGCTACCTCGCCGACATCGCCGGTGCGGTGCGGGACTACCACGCCGACACCGAGACCCACGCCCACGCGGCCCGCACCGCGCAGCACCTGCGCACCGCCGCCGAGCTGGTCGGCGGCGACGACCTCGACGAGGCGCTGCGCACCGCCGAGAAGAAGGTCCCCGTCGAGTCCGCCGAGCTGCTGGAGTCCTGGCCGTCGCGGGTCGCGGACTACTCCGGCGACGAGTACGTCTACACCGTGCGGGACAAGGAGTTCCGCACGAAGCTGACGCGCGAGACGCTGTCCGGCAACCCGGTGCGCCGGGTCGCGCTGCCGAAGTTCGACGACGACGCCGCGCTGCTGCGCTTCCTGCGCCGGGAGAACCTGCCCGGCTTCTACCCCTTCACCGCCGGGGTGTTCCCGTTCAAGCGGGAGGGTGAGGACCCGGCCCGCATGTTCGCCGGCGAGGGCGACCCGTTCCGCACCAACCGGCGGTTCAAGTACCTGTCGGAGAGCTCGGACGCCAAGCGCCTGTCGACGGCGTTCGACTCGGTCACCCTCTACGGCCACGACCCGGACACCCGCCCCGACATCTACGGCAAGGTCGGCACCTCGGGCGTCTCGATCGCGACCCTGGACGACCTCAAGGCCCTCTACGACGGCTTCGACCTGTGCTCGCCGACGACCTCGGTGTCGATGACGATCAACGGCCCGGCGCCGACGATCCTCGCCTACTTCCTCAACGCCGCGATCGACCAGCAGGTCGACCGGTTCCGCGGCGAGCAGGGCCGCGAGCCCGACGAGGGTGAGCGCGAGGAGCTCGTCGCCTACGCGCTGGCGAACGTCCGGGGCACGGTGCAGGCCGACATCCTCAAGGAGGACCAGGGCCAGAACACCTGCATCTTCTCCACCGAGTTCTCGCTGCGGATGATGGCCGACATCCAGGAGTGGTTCATCGCGCACAAGGTGCGCAACTTCTACTCCGTCTCGATCTCCGGCTACCACATCGCCGAGGCCGGGGCGAACCCGATCAGCCAGCTCGCCTTCACCCTCGCGAACGGGTTCACCTTCGTCGAGAGCTACCTGGCGCGCGGGATGGACGTCGACGACTTCGCGCCGAACCTGTCGTTCTTCTTCTCCAACGGCATGGACGCCGAGTACACGGTGATCGGCCGGGTCGCCCGCCGCATCTGGGCGGTCGCGATGAAGGAGCGCTACGGGGCCAACGAGCGCTCCCAGAAGCTGAAGTACCACGTCCAGACCTCGGGACGGTCCCTGCACGCGCAGGAGATGAACTTCAACGACATCCGCACCACGCTGCAGGCGCTCTGCGCGCTCTACGACAACGCGAACTCCCTGCACACCAACGCCTACGACGAGGCGGTCACCACACCCACGCAGGAGTCGGTGCGTCGCGCGATGGCCATCCAGATGATCATCAACAAGGAGTGGGGTCTGTCGCTGAACGAGAACCCGCTGCAGGGCTCGTTCGTCGTGGACGAGCTCACCGACCTCGTGGAGGAGGCGGTGCTGCGCGAGTTCGAGTCGATCGCGGAGCGTGGCGGTGTGCTCGGGGCGATGGAGACCGGCTACCAGCGCGGCCGGATCCAGGACGAGTCGATGCTCTACGAGCACCGCAAGCACACCGGTGAGCTGCCGATCGTCGGCGTCAACACCTTCCTCAAGCCGGCCGACCCGGACGAGGCGCACCAGGAGATCGAGCTGGCCCGCGCCACCGAGGCCGAGAAGCAGTCCCAGCTCGACCGGCTCGCGGACTTCCAGTCCCGGCACCGCACCGAGGCCGAGCAGGCGCTGCGGCGGCTGCAGGACGTCGCGACCGGTGACGGCAACGTGTTCGACGAGCTGATGCGGGCCGCGCGGGTGTGCTCGCTGGGTCAGCTGACCACGGCGTTCTTCGAGGTCGGCGGACAGTACCGGCGCAACATGTGACGGCGGGCGGGGCCGGTCCACCCGGCCCCGCCTCCCTCACCAGCGGCCGCGCCGGTTCGGGATCCGGGCGGCCGCCAGGCCGACCGCCGCGAGCGCCACCGCCAGCACCCCGTAGGCGATTCCGGCGGCGACGCCCGGGTCCTCGGCGGCGGTCACCGCGGCGGTCAGCACCGACACCGCGGCGATCCCACCCATCTGCCGGAACATGATGCGCAGCCCGGACACCGCGGCGACCTCGTCGGGCACCAGGTGCATGCCGGCGTTGTTGGCGGCCGGCCCGGACAGGCCCGTGCCCAGCCCGAGCAGGGTGGAGCCGGCGAGCAGCCACACCGTGGGCCCGCCGAACGGGGGCGCCACCGCGGTGACCACCAGCCCGGCGACGACGGCGACCAGGCCACCGAGCAGCAGCGGCCGGAAGCCCAGCCGGCGCAGCAGCGCGACCGCGGCCGCCGAGGTGACGATGGTGCCGACCGCGCGGCCGGTCAGCAGCGCCCCGGCGACGAACGCGGGCAGGTCGTAGCGGACCTGGGCGTAGAGCGGCAGGGTCGCCGAGAACCCGATCACCACGGCGCCGAAGACGACGTTGGTGACGTTCATGATGCCCAGACCGCGCCCGGCGAGCAGGTGCATCGGGACGACCGCGTCGGGCCGTCGCCGGGCGTGCCGGACGAACACCGCACCCGCCGTCAGCGCGACCACCCCGGCCAGGGCGGTCCAGCCGGGCCCCGACCCCGGCGAGCCGAGCCGGGTGATGGTGAGCATCGTGGCCAGCAGGGTCACGACGAGCAGCGCGATACCGGCGGCGTCGATCCGCGCGGTCCGCCGGTGCGGAGGGTCGTCGACCAGGGCCAGCCCGACGGCGACGAGCAGGATCCCGATCGGCACGTTCACCAGGAAGATGCCGTGCCAGGTCCAGGTGGTGAGCACCAGCCCGCCGACCAGCGGCCCGAGGATCGCGCCGATCGGGAAGACGCTGGTGAACAGCGCGAGCGCCCGGTCCCGGTCACGGCCGAACTGGTGCGCGACGATCCCGTTGGCGGCCGGCAGCATCACACCGCCGGCGAGGCCCTGCACCAGCCGGCAGGCGATGAGCACGCCGATCGAGGGGCTGAGCGCGCTCAGCCCGGACATCACCGTGAACACGGCGACCCCGGCCAGGAACATCCGCCGGCCGCCGAAGCGGTCGGACAGCCACCCGCCCAGTGGCAGCGCCAGGATCTGCCCGACGGCGGCGACGGTCACGACCCAGCCGGTCCAGGCCAGGTCGGCGCCGAGGTCGCCGCTGATCGTGGTCAGCGCGGTGGCGACCGACGTCCCGTCGAGGGAGAACATCAGCAGCGCCAGACCGACGACGGCGAAGACCGGCACGCGCCGGGGCAGCGGGTCGTCGCCGGGCGGCCCGGCGGAGCCGTCCCCGGCCGGGCGGTGGGTGTCGTGGGCGGCGTCGGTCACGTGGTGGGCACACCTGTCTTCCCGGAGGAAACGGACATGATGTGCTTACCACAAGCTAAACACCTCGGGCGGGGCGGCCGCCCGGCCGGCTCAGCGGCGGGGGCGGCTGCGTCGACGGCCGCGGTTCCAGCCGCCGAGGATGCCGATCGCCTCGACGAACGACTCGGCAGCCTTGGAGAGCTTGCGTCCGGCCTTCCGCATCGGGGTTCCTCCGAAGATGTGTCTGGTGCTGGGGGCGAGACCTCACCGTGACAGACGACGGCGAGTCGTCGACACGGGGGCACTGGTCCATGAGGGTGACGAACCGGACAGCGTCCGGTCCCGTCGCGGACGTCGACCACCCGGGCGGAGCACCGCGGCACGGCGTGTCGAGTGGCGGTGGCACCGACGGAGCAACGCCGGGGTGGACGCGCCGGGCCACTGCTCCAGGTGGGGAGAAGCGCGTCTCACACCGCGGGCGCCGGGGTCCGGCGCAGGACCAGCGCCAGCACCAGGGCCCCCACCAGCAGCGCGCTGACGTAGCCGACGACGCCCGCCCAGCCGGCGTGGTCGTAGGCGACCCCGCCGACGGCGCCGCCGATGCTGGACCCGGCGTAGTAACCGACCAGGTAGAGCGACGACGCCTGGGCCGGCACCGCACCGGGCAGCATCGCCGAGCGCCGCCCCACCCAGGAGCTGGCGACCGAGTGGGCGCCGAAGAAGCCGACGGTCACCAGCAGCAGCCCGGCCAGGGTGGTGGGGAGCAGGTCGGGCAGGGTCACCCAGATCCCGCCGAGCGCGACCAGCGTCGCCACCCACAGCACCGGGCGGCGCCCGAACCGGTCCCCCAGCCTGCCCGCGCCGGTGGAGGCCCAGCTGCCGGCGAGGTAGCCGAGGAACACCAGACCCACCAGGGTGCCGGGCAGCGAGAACGGCGGGGCCAGCAGCCGGAACCCCAGGTAGTTGTAGACGGTCACGAACGCGCCCATCAGCAGGAACGCCATCCCGAACAGGCAGAGCAGGCCCCGGTCGGTGAGGTGGCGGCGCAGCGGTCCACCGAGATCGCGCAGTCGGGTGCGGGCCGGGGCGGGCGCCGTCGCGGGCGGCAGGAGCAGCCGGAACGCGACGGTCGCGAGCACCGAGACCGCACCGACGGCCGCGAGCCCGGCCCGCCAGCCGCCGAGCTCGGCGACCCAGGACGCGACGAGCCGCCCGGACAGCCCGCCGAGGGTGTTGCCGGCGATGAGCAGCCCGACCGCGCCGCCGAGGTGCCGCGGCGCGACCTCGTGGGTGAGGTGGGCCATCGACAGGGCGGGCAGCGCCGCGAGGGCGATGCCCTGCAGCCCACGGACGACGACGAGGGCCTCGAAGGTGGGCGCCAGCGGGGCGAGCAGTGCGAGGACCGCCGACGCCGCGAGCGCCCAGGTCATGACCCGCGCGCGGCCCCAGGACTCGGTGAGCGCGGACAGCGGCAGTACGGCGAGGGCGAGGGTGCCGGTCGTCGCCGACAGGACCAGGCTGGCCGTCGACGAGGGCACGCCGAACTCCGCCGAGAGCGTCGGCAGCAGCCCCTGCACGCTGTAGACCAGCACGAACGTCGCCAGACCCGAGAGCCACAGGGCGATGCCGAGCCGCCGGTAGCCGGGGGTGCCGCGCTCATGGGGCGGGGCGGGCCGGGTGGCGGTCGGAGCCGGGGGACGCTCGGTCGTTGTCATCGCACACGACCGTAGGTGCCGACGTCGGATGCGTCCAATGCATGCTTCGTCGACGTACCATGCGTCGATGCATGAGTCGTTGGCGCCGGCGCTGCGCCGCTTCGTCGCGGTCGCGCGCGACGGTCACCTCACCCGCGCCGCGGAGCGGATCGGGGTCCCACAACCCACGCTGTCGCGGGCGATCGCCCGACTGGAGGGCGAGCTGGGCGTCGCGCTGTTCCGGCGTTCCGGGCGCGGGCTGGCGCTGACCGCGGCCGGGCGGACGCTGCTGCCGCGCGCCGAGGCCGCGCTGGCCGAGCTCGGTGCGGGCGTCGCCGAGCTGGCGGGCGACGCCGACCCGGTCACCGGCCGGGTCGCGCTCGGCTTCCTCGGGACGATGGGCACCTCCGCGGTGCCGGGGATCCTGCGGGAGTTCCGGGAGCACCACCCGCGGGTGCGGATCGAGCTGGTGCAGGTGCCGCACGCGGCACTGCTGGAACGGGTCCGCGACGGCCGGGTCGACCTGGCCCTCACCTCCCCCGTGCCCGACGAGCCGGGCCTGGTCGCGACCCCGCTGGCCGAGGAGGAGCTGCGCCTCGCGGTGCCGTCCGGGCACCGGCTGGCGAGCGCGGGTGCCGCGGACCTCGCCGAGGTCGCCGACGACCCGTTCCTGCTGTTCGCCCGCGGCTACGGGCTGCAGGGGGTGGTGGAGTCGTGGTGCGCGCAGGCCGGGTTCCGCCCGCGCCGGGCGTTCGAGGGCGGGGAGACGGCGACGCTGCGCGGCCTGGTCGGGGCCGGGCTGGGCGTCGCGCTGCTCCCCGCCGGGCCGGACGTGCCGGGGGTGGTGCAGGTGCCGGTGCGCAGCCCGCACACCGTACGGACGCTGGGGATGGTGCACGCGGCCGACCCGCGGCCGACGGCGCCGGTGCGGGACCTGCGGGAGTTCGTCGTCCGGCACGGGCCCCGGTGGCTGGCCGACCACGGGTGAACCCGCGTCGGCGGACCCGGCGGACGGCCGCGGTGCCGGACAGGGACACGTCCGGCCCGGCCCCCCGGGATACCGTCGGCCCATGACTGCGCGGACTGCGGCACCGGTCGACGACGAGGGCCGCGAGGTCGGGGTCCCGGGCACCGTGCGGCGGGTCGTGTCGATCGTGCCGTCGCTGACCGAGGCGCTGGAGGCGACCGCACCCGGCATCGTCGTCGGCGCGACCGACTGGTGCACCCACCCCGGCGACCTCGGCGCGGAACGGATCCGGGGGACGAAGAACCCCGACGTCGAGCGGATCGTCGCGCTGGCCCCGGACCTGGTCGTCGCCAACCAGGAGGAGAACCGCCTCCCCGACCTGGACGCGCTGCGCGCCGCGGGGCTGCCGGTCTACGTCACCGACATCCGTGACGTCGACGGCGGCCTCGCCTCGCTGGGCCGGCTGCTCGCCGCCTGCGGGCTCGGCGAGCCCGGCTGGCTGCGCGAGGCCCGCGCGCTGTGGGCGGCCGTGGAGCCCGCGTCGCCGCGGCGGCGCGCCGTGGTGCCGATCTGGCGGCGGCCGTGGATGGCCGTCGGCTCGGACACCTTCACCGGCGCGGTGCTGGAACGGCTCGGGATCGACAACGCGCTCGCCGGCTCCCCCGAGCGCTACCCGCGGATCGACCCCGCGGCGCTGCCGGAGCACGACCTCGTCGTGCTGCCCGACGAGCCGTACCTGTTCACCGCCGACGACGGGCCCGAGGCGTTCGACGCGCCGTCGGCACTGGTCAGCGGGCGGCTGCTGACCTGGTACGGGCCGAGCCTGGTGGAGGCGGCGCGGGAGCTGCCCGCCGCGCTCGGGACCCGCTGAGCGCCCCCGGGCGTCGTCACCGCGGCGGGACGAGCGCCGCGACGAGGGCACGCAGGTCGGCCGCCATGTCGAACCCGCCGGGGTCGGCGGGGTCGGCCGGGTCACCGCCGGGAGGGCGGTCGAGCAGCCACTGGACCTGCAGCCCGTCGGCCGCGGCCAGCAGCAGCCGGGCCACCCGGTCCGGGGTGAGCTCCCCGGCGGGCGCCGCACCGGCTCCGGTGTCGGCTCCGGGGTCCGCACCGGGACCCGCTCCAGGCTCCAGCTCCGCGGCGAGCGCGGTGCGCAGCCGGTCGTAGCGCCGGGCGAACCAGTCGTGGGCGGCGTGGCCCGGGTCGGTCGCCTCGGCCGAGGTGACCGCGTACAGCCGGACCAGACCGGGCTCGGACCCGTTGTCGCGCACGGTCTCCAGCAGCGCCTCGGGGCCGGTCCCGGGCTCGGCGCGCGCCGCGGCGGAGCGCTCGTCGCGGGCCTGCAGCACCGCGACCAGCAGCGCCTGCTTGGACCCGAAGTAGTGGAACAGGGTCGGCTCGCTGACCCCGACCCGGCGCGCGATCTCCTTCGTCGACGACGCGTGGAACCCGCCGGTCGCGAACACCTCCAGCGCCGTGTCCAGGATCTGCTCCCGCCGCTGCAGCCCCTTGGCGTAGCGCCCGCGTGCCGTCGTCACCGGTCGAGGCTAGCCCACGAATCCCGAGTGCCACTAGATTTTCACGGGTACGGTGGCCCCATGCCTTCCGTCGACGAGGACCTGCTCAGCACGCTCATCGCCCGGCTCGACCTGGAGGCGAAGGTCCGGCTGCTGACCGGGGCCGACTTCTGGTCCACCCCGGCCGAGCCCGCGATCGGGCTGCGCCGGATGGTGCTGTCGGACGGCCCGTCCGGGGTGCGCGGGGAGAGCTTCGACGAGCGGTCACCGTCGCTGTCGCTGCCGTCGTCGACGGCACTGGGGGCGACCTGGGACCCGGAGCTCGCCCGCCGCTACGGCTCGGCCCTGGGCGCCGAGGCCCGCCGACAGCACGCCGACGTCGTCCTCGGGCCGACGATCAACCTGCACCGCACCCCCTTCGGCGGCCGCCACTTCGAGGCGCTGTCGGAGGACCCGCTGCTGACCGGCGAGCTCGCCGCGGCCTACGTGGAGGGACTGCAGGCGCACGGGGTCGCCGCGACACCGAAGCACTACGTCGCCAACGACGCCGAGTCCGAGCGCTTCACCGTGGACGACGCGGTCGGCGAGCGGGCGCTGCACGAGCTGTACCTGGCCGCGTTCGAACCGGCCGTCACCCGGGCCGGGGCGTGGGCGGTGATGTCGGCCTACAACGCCGTCAACGGGGCGACGATGAGCGAGAACCCGCTGCTCGCCGAGCCGCTCACCGGCGAGTGGGGCTTCGACGGGCTCGTGATGTCGGACTGGGGCGCGGTGCGCACCACGGTCGCGTCGGCGCGCGCCGAGCAGCACCTGGTGATGCCCGGCCCGGTGGGCGCCTGGGGCGAGCGCCTGGTCGCCGCGGTGCGCGACGGCGAGGTCCAGGAGTCCGTCGTCGACGGCAAGCTGCGGAGGCTGCTGCGCCTGGCCGCCCGGGTCGGCGCGCTGGAGGGGGCACCGACGCCGCCCGCCGCCCCGGCCGCCGAGGACGGCGCCGGCGTGGCCCGCGGGCTCGCCGCCGCGGGCAGCGTCCTGCTCCGCAACACCGGCGAGCTGCCGTGGGACGCCTCGTCGCTCGGCACGGTCGCGGTGCTCGGGCACAACGCCGCGCTCGCCCGCACCCAGGGCGGCGGGAGCGCCACGGTCCGGCCCGCCGCGGTCGTCGCGCCGCTGGACGGGCTGCGCGGCGCGCTCGGCGAGGACCGGGTGCGGTACCGGCTGGGCGCGCAGGTCGCCGAGGGCGTGCAGCCCTTCGACCCGGCCACGGTCACCGACCCGGTCACCGGGGAACCCGGACTGCGCGCGGTGTTCCGCGCCGCGGACGGCTCCGCGCTGCGCAGCGAGCACCGGCTCGGCGCCTCGCTGATCTGGATGGGCGCCGAGATCCCCGACGGCGCCGAGACCGTCGAGGTGTCGGCGCGGTGGGCACCCGAGCCCGGGACCCACCGGGTCGGGGCCGCCGCCGTCGGGCACGTGACGGTGCACGCCGACGGGACGGCCGTGCTCGACACCGAGGCCCTCCTGACCGGCGACGAGGGTCCGGGCGCGGCGATCTTCGAGGCCCCCTCGGTGACCGGGGAGGTCGGCACCGACGGACCGGTCGACCTGGTCTTCCGGTTCCGCCCGTCCGGCGGCGAGGCCGGCATGGCGCTGTTCGCGCTCACCGTCGGGACCGAGACCGTCGTCGCCGACCCGCAGGCCGAGGTGGCCGCGGCGGCCGCGCTGGCGGCGGCCTGCGACGTCGCCGTCGTCGTGGTCGGGACCAGCGACCGGATCGAGAGCGAGGGCTTCGACCGCACCTCGCTGGCACTGCCCGGCCACCAGGACGACCTGGTCCGGGCCGTCGCCGCGGCCAACCCGCGCACCGTGGTGGTGGTCAACTCCGGCGCCCCGGTGCTGCTGCCCTGGCGCGACGAGGTGGCCGCGGTGCTGCTCGGCTGGTTCGGCGGGGAGCGCTTCGGCGACGCCGTCGCCGACGTGCTGCTCGGGCACGCCGAGCCGGGCGGGCGGCTGCCGACCACCTGGCCCGCCACCGGCGGGGAGCGCTCGGTGCTGTCCGGGCGCCCGACCGGCGGCGTCCTGCGCTACGACGAGGGCGTGCACGTCGGGCACCGCAACTGGCTGCGCCACGGCGAGACGCCGGCGTACCCGTTCGGGCACGGGCTCGGCTACACCACCTGGACCCTCGACGACGCCGTCGCCGGGCCCTGGTCGGCCGACGGGGTCGCGGTGACGGTCACCCTGACCAACACCGGCGACCGGGCGGGCCGCCAGGTCGTGCAGGCCTACCTGTCCCGGCCCGGCTCCGACGTCGAGCGGCCCGTCCGCTGGCTGGCCGGCTGGGCGGTCGTCGACGCCGCCCCCGGCACGACGACGGCCACCGTGGCGGTGTCGCGGCGCGCGTTCCGCCACCGTGCGAGCGGGACGTGGGCGACCGAGCCGGGGACCTACGACCTGCACCTCGGGTTCTCCGTGGCCGACACCCCGCTGCACGCGACGGTGGAGGTCGTCGGCGAGGGCTGAGCGGTCAGCCCGCGGCGGGTGCGGGCACCCGGTGCAGGCCGACGCCGAGCTCCTCGATCCGGCGGGCCGCCGCCGCGGGGAGCTCGTCGTCGGTCACCACGAGGTCCAGCTCGTCGAGCCCGGCGACCCGGAAGCGCTCGTGGGTGCCGTACTTGGTGCTGTCGGCGAGCAGCACCCGCCGGCCGGACGCCGCCATCGCGGCACGCTTGAGCGTGACCTTGTCCGTGGCGTGGCTGGTCACGCCCCGCCCGGCGTCCCAGGACCCGGTGCTCAGGAAGCACAGGTCCACCGCGAGCGCCCCGAGGGTCGCGGCGGCCAGCGGACCGGAGGCCGAGTCGCTGTCCGGGTCGACCGCGCCGCCGGTGTGCACGGCGTCGATCCCGGACAGCCCGTGCAGCGCCCGGACGGTGCCGAAGTCGTTGGTCACCACCGTGACCCCGCTGCGCCCCGCGAGGTGGGCGACGACCGACTCGCAGGTCGTGCCGGCGTCGAGGAAGACGACCATGCCGTCGTCGACCAGGGACGCGGCGTGCTCGGCGATCGCCCGCTTGCGCGGCAGCTCCAGCGCCGCGCGTCCGGCGCGCGCCCGCGGTGGGCGGCCGGGCTCCTCGGCCAGCCGCACCCCGCCCTGGACGGCGACGACCCGGCCGGCCTCCTCCAGGGTCGCGATGTCGCGCCGCACCGTCATGTGCGAGACGCCCATCAGCCCGGTCAGCGTCCGGATGCTGAGCACCCCGGAGCGGCGCAGCAGGCGCAGCAGCTCCTGGTGACGCTCCTCCGGGATGAGCGGTGCCGCCACGTGCTCCTCCGTCTCCACGGGTCGATCGTACGAGCTGTCACACAGATTCACACATGCTGTTCTCTCGTGTGAATCCTGGTGCTAACGTGTGCCTCGATGTTACGGAAGCTGGATGTTCTCAATGCCGTGGACCGCACCGGGACGATCCTGATCGTCCGGCTCGACGACCCCGAGGAGGCCCTCGCGGTCGCCCGTGCGGCCGTCGCCGGCGGTGTCCGGGTCCTCGAGATCACCTACTCGGTGCCCGGGGCGCTCGACGTCGTCCGGACGCTGTCGCGCGAGTTCGCGGGCGACGGCGTCGCGGTCGGCGTCGGGACCGTGCTGGACGAGGCGGCGGCGTTCGCCGCCGTCCGGGCCGGGGCGCGGCTGCTGGTCAGCCCGCACCTGTCGCCCGGCATGATCCGCGCCGCCCAGCGGTACGGCGCCGTCTCGGTCAGCGGGGCCTACACCCCGACCGAGGTCGTCGCGACCCTCGAGGCCGGCGCCGACCTGGTCAAGCTGTTCCCGACCGAGAACGCGGGCCCGGACTACGCGCGGGCCCTGCTCGCGCCGCTCCCCCAGGCGTCGCTGGTCCCCGCCGGTGGGGTCTCCACCGGCAACGTGAAGGACTGGTTCGCCGCAGGCGTGCACGCGGTCGGTGTCGGCAGCGCCGTCACCAAGGCCGCCCGCCCCGACGGCGACATGTCGCGGGTCACCGCGGCCGCCGCGGACTTCCTGGCGGCGGTCGCCGACGCCCGGGCCTGACCCTCCCCGGCACCACCCTCTCCACCCGGTTACGAAGGAGTGACTGCATGACCGACACCGCGAGCAGCGCGACGGCGACGCCCGCCGTCCAGGAGCGGCCGCCCCGCATCCGCTGGGTCCTCGTGGCGTTCCTGCTCATCGGCGGGATCGTCAACTACCTGGACCGCTCGACGCTCAGCGTGGCCAACACGACCATCGCCGAGGAGTTCGGGCTCGGCCCGGTCGAGATGGGCCTGCTGCTGTCGGCGTTCGCCTGGCCCTACGCGATCGCGAACCTCCCGGCCGGCTACCTCGTCGACCGGTTCGGCCCGAAGTGGATGTTCGCCGCGGCCTCGGCCGCCTGGTCGCTGGTCGGGATGGTCACCGCGGCCGCCCAGTCCTTCGGCGCGCTCTACGCGCTGCGGGTCGCGCTCGGCGTCACCGAGGCGCCGTTCTTCACCGCCGCGCTGTCGGTGAACCAGCGGTGGTTCGGCCGCTCGGAGCGGGCCCTGCCGGTGGCACTGGTCAACACCGGCTCCCAGGTCGCGAACGCGATCGCGCCGCCGCTGCTGACCTTCCTCATGCTCACGATGTCCTGGCGCGGCATGTTCCTGGTCGTCGGTGCGCTCGGCGTCGTCGTGGCGCTGGTCTGGCTGCGGATCTACCGCGACCCCACGCTGCGCGAGCAGGCCGCGATCCACGCCGAGGAGGCCCTCGCCGCCGGCCCGGTCGTGCCGGACACCGCGAAGGTCGGCTGGGGAACCCTGCTGCGGCGCCCGAACACCTGGTTCATGGTCCTGGGCGCGTTCGGCATCTTCTACACCGTCTGGGTCTACCTGACCTGGCTGCCCAGCTACCTGCAGACCTCGCTGGGCTTCTCGCTCAAGGAGAGCGGCTGGCTGGCCGCGCTCCCGTTCCTGTGCGGCGTGGTCGGCGTGCTGTTCGGCGGCTGGCTGTCCGGGCGGCTCATCGGCGCCGGGGTGTCCACCGTGCTGGCGCGCAAGATCCCGATCGTCGGCGGTGCCGTGCTCGCCGCCGCCGCGGTGCTGCCGGCCGCGTTCGTCACGCACGTCCCGTCGGTGATCGCCCTGCTCAGCCTGGGGTACTTCGCGGCCCAGGTGCCGATCGGCTGCCTGTGGACGCTGGCCGCGGACATCGCACCGGCCCACCAGGTGGCCTCGCTCGGCGCGATCCAGAACTTCGGCGGCTTCGTCGGCGCGGCGGTCGCACCGGTGGTCACCGGGGCCATCCTCGCCGCGACCGGCGGCAGCTACACGTGGGTGTTCGTGGTCGGCGGGGCACTGCTGCTGCTCGGCGCGCTGTCCTACGGCGCCTTCGTGCGGGACCGGTCGTGAGCGCGCTGTACCTGGTCGTCGGCCCCGCGGGCTCGGGCAAGTCGGGGGTCGCCCGCCGACTCGCCCAGCGGGTCGGCGGCGCCTACCTGGACAAGGACGACGTGGCCGCCGGGTTCACCGAGGCCCTGCTCGCCGCCGCGGGCACCGACCCGCACGGCCGTGACGACAACCCGTACTACCGCGACGTCGTGATGGACCTGGAGTACGCGGCGCTGTGGCGGCTCGCCGCGGCGAACCTGCGGCTCGACCGGCCGGTGGTGCTCGACGCGCCGTTCCTGCGCTGGTTCGACGAGAAGGGCCACCTCGGCGCACGGCGCCGCGAGCACGCGGTCCCCGACACCGCCGCGGCCGTCGTCGTGCAGGTGCACGCCGACGGCGCGACGGTGCGGGAGCGCGTCGCGCGCCGCGGGCTGGCCCGCGACCGGGGCAAGCTCGCCGACTGGGACCGGTTCTGGGCCTCCGCCGGCGCGCGCACCTGCCACTGGACCGGCGCGACGCACGTGACGCTGGACAACTCCGCCGACGACGTGCCGGTCGACGACCTCGTCGACCGGCTCCTGGCGGCCGTTCCCGGCTGAGCCGGTCCGGTCCGGGTCAGCCGGCGTGCGCGGCCCGCACCAGGTCCGAGCACTTCTCCCCGATCATCATCGTGGTGATGTTCGGGTTGATCGCCGGCAGGAAGGGCATCGCCGACGCGTCGGCGACCCGCAGGCCCTGCACCCCGCGGACCCGCAGCTGCGGGTCCAGGACGGCGTCCGGGTCGCCGTCGGCGCCCATCCGCGCGGTGCACGCCGGGTGGTACACCGTGTTGTGGGTCTTGGTGATGTAGTCGGCGAGCTCGTCGTCGGTCACGGCGTCCGGGCCCGGTGCCAGCTCGGCGGCGATCCACTCCTTCAGCTGCGGCTGCTCGGCGATGCGGCGGGCCAGCCGGACGCCCGCGGTCATCACCCGCATGTCGTGGCCCTCGGGGTCGGTGAAGTAGCGCGGGTCGACCCGGGCCCGGTCCCGGAAGTCGCGGGTGCGCAGCCGCACGGTGCCCCGGGACCGGCCGCGGGTGACGTTCGGGGTGAGGCAGAACCCGTTGTCGGTGGTCGGGTAGCCCCAGCGCAGCGTGTTCATGTCGAACGGCACCGAGCCGTAGTGCATCATCAGGTCCGGCCGGTCCAGGGCCGGGTCGGTGCGGTGGAACAGCCCGATCTCCCACCACTGGGTCGACTCGGTGACCATCGGCTTCGCCGCGTCCCAGAAGACCAGGCCCTCGACGTGGTCGTCGAGGTTCGAGCCGACGCCGGGCAGGTCCGAGCGGACCTCGATGCCGAACTCGCGCAGGTGCTCCCCCGGGCCGATGCCCGAGAGCATCAGCAGCTTGGGGGTGTCGATCGCCCCCGCGGAGAGGATCACCTCGCGCTCGGCGTGCGCGGTCTCGCGGCCCGGGCCGATCCCCCGCTGGTACTCGACGCCGGTGGCGCGGGTGCCGTCGAACAGCACCTGCGAGGCCCAGCAGTCGGTGCGCACCTCCAGGTTCGGGCGGGAGTCCAGGATCGGGTGCAGGTAGGACACCGAGGCCGACGCGCGGGTGCCGTCGGGGAAGGAGTTGATCTGGAAGTACCCGGCGCCGTCGGTGACGGTGTGACCCTCGTTGAACCGCACCGTCGGCATGCCGACCTGCGCGGCGGCCGCCAGCACGGCGTCGCCGCAGGGATCCTTCGCGGGGATCTGCATGAGGTTGACCGGGCCGGAGCGGCCGTGGCCGTCCCAGTCGCCGTCGTTGGTCTCCAGGCGCCGGATCAGTGGCCAGCACTCGTCGGCGGACCAGCCGGTCAGGCCGGACGCGGCCCACTCGTCGAGGTCCTCGCGCGGGGTCCAGAAGGCGATGCAGGAGTTGTGCGAGCCGCAGCCGCCGAGCACCTTCGCGCGGGCGTGGCGCATGTGGGAGTTGCCGCGCTCCTGCGGCTCGACCGGGTAGTCCCAGTCGTAGCCGGAGTCGAGCAGCGCCATCCAGTCGGTGAGCCGCAGGATGTTCGGGTCGCCGACGTCGGACGGGCCCGCCTCCAGCAGCAGCACCCGCACGGCGGGATCCTCGGAGAGCCGCGCCGCGAGCGCACAGCCCGCCGAGCCGCCGCCCACCACGACGTAGTCGAACCGGTCCGTCATGCCGTCTCCCCCATGCCCTGCTCGATCTCCTTCGCCCGGTGCTCGGGCAGGCAGCCCAGTCCGTGGCGGCCACGCAGCCGGAACCACGTCAGCCCGGCCAGTGCCACGACGCCGATGAACAGGAACGCGATGAACCGCAGCCACCCGGTGCCGTAGACCTCCTCGCGCGGCCAGGCCAGGTTGATGGCCATCGCCGCGCCCCACAGCACCGCCAGCACGTTCACCGGCAGACCCAGACGTCCCAGCGAGAAGTACCCCTTCTGCCCCTCGTCCGGCCAGTGCCCGCGCAGCCGCCGGACCAGCATCGGCACCGTGACCAGCAGGTACGCGATGTAGATCATGATGATCGCCACGCTGGTGACCGCGGTGAACACCTCGGGCACACCGACGTTCGCCACCAGGATCAGGATCGCGACGACACCGACGACGATCGCCGGCACCACCGGCGTCTTGTGCTTCGGGTCGATGCGCGCCAGCACCGAGCCGGCCGGGAGCGCGTTGTCCCGGGCCATCGCGAACATCAGCCGGATCGCGGCCGTGTGCACGGCCAGCAGGCAGACGATCACCGCGATGCTGATGGTGATCAGGAAGATCCGGCCGATCGTGCCGCCGGCGACCTCCAGCAGCACGAGCTGCCCACCGCCGTCCTTGCTGCCCAGGCGCGGGTCGGCCAGGTCCGGTGCGGCCAGGATGATGCCGAGCAGGATCAGCCCGCCGAGCACGAACGAGGCGATCACCGCGCGCAGGATCGCCGCCGGGGCGGTGCGCCGCGGGTCGACCGTCTCCTCGCCGAGCGAGCTGGCGGTGTCGAAGCCGTACATGACGTAGGCCGAGGCGAGCGCCGCGACGAGGAACGTGCCGAAGTAGCCGCCACCGCCCGCGGCCGGTGCCGGGGTCTCGAACAGCACCGAGACCGGGTTGCGGATGCTCAGCAGCAGCGCCACGACGATGACCACCGCGGCGATCAGCTCGATGAACACCCCGGTGGAGTTGATCCGCGCCATCAGCTTGACGCCGACGGCGTTGATGACCGTGGTGAGCACGATGAGGATCGCCCCGAGCAGCACGCCGTTGACGGCGGCGTCGCCGGCGTCGGAGGCATCGCCGACGAGCTGGAAACCCGACCAGATCTGAGGGAAGGTCAGCTGCGCGGCCAGGGCGACCGCCGACAGCGACACCACCGAGGCCGTGAACATCATCCAGCCGGCCAGCCAGGACACGGTCGGCCCGGCCAGCTGCTTGGACCAGTTGTAGACCGACCCGGCGACCGGGTAGCGCCCGGCCAGCTCGGCGAAGGACAGCGCCACCATGAACTGGCCGGCGAACACCATCGGCCAGGACCACCAGTAGGCCGCGCCGCCGGTGCCGAAGCCGAAGTAGAACAGCTGGAACGTGCCGGTCAGGATCGAGATGTAGCTGATCCCGGCCGCGAAGCTGGCGAACTTGCCGATGCTGCGGTCGAGGGTCTGGCTGTAGCCGAACTCGGCGAGCCCTCCCCCGTCGCCGTCCGTGTCCGGGGACGGGGTGCGCCGGGTCGGTTCGGGAACGGTCATCGTGGACCTCCTGTGCCGTTGCGTCGCGTCATCATGGCGCCGTCAGCGGCCCGAGAACCATCCCTGGGGCTGCGGATCGGTGTTGGTCCACACGTGCTTGATCTCCTGGTACTCGGCCAGCCCGGTCGGACCCAGCTCGCGGCCGTTGCCGGACCGGCCCATGCCGCCCCACTCCGCGCCCGGGAAGTACGGGTGGAAGTCGTTGATCCAGACGGTGCCGTGGCGCAGCGCGGACGCGACCCGGTGGGCGCGGCCCATGTCGGCGGTGAACACCGCACCGGCCAGCCCGTACTCGGTGTCGTTGCCCAGGCGGACGGCCTCCTCCTCGGTATGGAACCGCTCGACGGTCAGCAGCGGGCCGAAGGTCTCCTCGCGGATCAGCCGCGATCCCGGCGCCAGGTCGGTGATGACCGTCGGCAGGTAGAAGTAGCCGTTGGCGAGGTCCGGGTCGTCCGGCCGGGCGCCGCCGCAGCGGATCGTGGCGCCCTCGGCACGGGCGGCCGCGACGAAGTCCTCGATCTTGGCCAGGTGCGCGGCGGAGACCAGCGGGCCGACCTCGACGCCGTCGGTGAGACCGTTGCCGAGCCGGATCAGCTGCGCGCGGCGCACGACCTCGTCGACGACGGCGTCGGCGACCGAGTCCTCGATGATCAGCCGGGCCCCCGCGGAGCAGACCTGGCCGGAGTGCAGGAACACCGCGAGCATCACGTAGTCGACGGCGAGCTCGAAGTCGGTGTCGGCGAAGACGATGTTCGGGTTCTTCCCGCCCAGCTCGACGGCGGTGCGCTTCACCGTCTCGGCCGACGCCCGGATGATCTTCTGGCCGGTGGACAGGCCGCCGGTGAAGCTGACCATGTCCACGTCCGGGTGCTCGGTCAGCGGGGCGCCGACCGACGGCCCGTCGCCCAGCACGATGTTCACCACCCCGGCCGGGACCCCGACCTCCTCGCACAGCTCCACCAGCACGATCGAGGTGAGCGGGGTGACCTCGCTGGGCTTGATCACCATGGTGTTGCCCGCGGCGATCGCCGGGGCGACCTTCCAGGACAGTTGCAGCAGCGGGTAGTTCCACGGCGTGATCAGGGCGCAGACGCCGACCGGCTCGTGCACGATCCGCGACACCACGGCCGGGTTGCCCGTGTCGACGATCCGCCCGGCGTCCTTGTCGGCGAGCCCGGCGTAGTAGCGGAAGACGGCGGTGACGTCGTCGACGTCCTGGCGGCCCTCCGCGATCGTCTTGCCCGTGTCGAGGGTCTCCAGCCGGGCGATCCTCTCCCGGTCCCGCACCAGCAGGTCGGCGATCCGCCCGAGGAGCGCACCGCGCTCGCCGGTCGTGGTCCGCCGCCACGGCCCGTCGTCGAAGGCGCGGCGCGCGGCGGCGACGGCACGGTCGACGTCGTCGGGCCCGGCCTGGTCGACCTCGGTGACGGTCGAGGCGTCGTAGGGGTTGACCACCGGGGCAGTCCCGGCGGACCCGGTGGTCCAGCTTCCGTCGATGTAGAGGCTCGGCACGGCGCGAGCTTTCACCGGGAACCGGTCGGTGTGCAAACCCGGGCCGGACACCCGTGTGCAGGGACACGGTCACGCCTTCCAGCCGCCCCACGTGGCAACGTACGGAATGCCGGGTTAGAGTTGCGCAATGAGCAACACGGTGCGTGGACGGGAGCCCGGGGTGCAGTCGGTCGACCGGGCCATCACCCTGCTGACCCTGCTGGCCGACCGCAGCGAGGCGGGGGTCAGCGAGCTCGCGGCCTCGCTCGACGTCCACAAGTCGACCGCCTTCCGGCTGCTCGGGGCGCTGGAGGAGCGCGGACTGGTCGAGCAGATCGCCGACCGCGGCAAGTACCGCCTCGGGTTCGGGCTGATCCCGCTCGCCGGCCGGGTCGCCGAGCGCCTGGAGGTCACCACCCAGGGCCACCCGGTCTGCGAGACGCTCGCGGAGCGGCTCGGCGAGACCGTCAACATCGCCATCCCCGACCGCGGGTGGGCGGTCAACGTCGACCAGGCCCGCGGCCCGTCGATGGTCACCACGTTCAACTGGCTCGGCCGGATCACCCCGATGCACAACACCTCCAGCGGCAAGGTGCTCCTCGCCTCGGTCGTCCTCGACGACCCGGGGACGATGCCGGACACGGTGCCGGAGCAGGGCCGCGACACACTCGTCGAGGAGCTGCGCCGGGTCCGCCGGCACGGGTACGCGTGGTCGCTGGAGGAGCTGGAGACCGGCCTCAACGCCGTCGCCGCGCCGGTGCTGGACCACGGTGGTGCGGTGGTGGCCGCCCTGTCGGTGTCCGGGCCCGCCTACCGGCTCTCCGCCGAGCGGATCGAGCGGATCACCCCGGAGGTCGTCGCCGCGGGGCGTGAGATCAGCCGTCGCATGGGGTTCTGGCGCGACCGCTGAGCCGCGGCCCTACGGCGGCGGGGCCGGCGCGGGCCCCTGCAGACGTTCCAGCACCGGCGGCAGGGTGCGCTCCAGCTCGTCGCCGTGCCGCTCGAACTCGCGCCGCAGGAACGGCGCCGCCAGCTTCAGCAGACCCTTGAGCCGCACCCGGGCGTGGAAGCTCACGACGCTCCCCCCGCCCTCGGCCGGCTCGACGACGATCTCCTCGGTCGCGGTGACCGTCGGGTTCTCCCCGACGAACACGACCCGACCGGCCGTCAGCTCCCGCAGCGTGTGGTCGAGCTCGCTCTCCCGTCCGCTCCACACCGACACCGTGTGCCAGGCGGCGCCGACCGCGACCGGGCCGCCGCCGTCGGAGCGGGTGCTGGAGCGCACGGTGGGGTCCCAGATCTCGCTGTGCCCGTGGTCGGCCAGGTAACCGAGCACCGTCTCGGCAGGGGTGGACACCGTCATCACCCGCTGGACGCCGACCACGACGCTCCTCTCCCCGGCCGGGCGCCGCTCGGGACCCGGCCCGCTGCTCCCGACCGGCGCAGATGGTCTCACGGCGACCGGCCATGATCGAGAGCCCCGTGCCGGTTTCCCCGGAACGCCCGTGCCGGGGGCGCGCGGCACGCACACTCCCCCCGACGCGGGCGGGCCGGGCGGGCCCGCCACCGACGACGGAGGTGCCGCGGTGCACGACCGAGACCGACCGGGGACGCCGTGGACGAGCGGCCGCGCCCGTCCCGGACCGCACCCGTCGCCGGGCGGGGTGGCGCGCTCCGACCCGGACGGGCTCGACGCCGCCGCCACGGCGCTCGACCGCGTCGCCGAGGGCCTCACCGGGGACGCGACGCTCGTCGGCCCCGCCGTGCCGGTGCCCGGCTTCGCGACCGGGACGGCCGCCGCGGCCTGGGAGGACGCGATGGTGCGGGCCGTCCGGGAGCACGCGGGGCACACCGCGTCGACGGCCTCGGCCCTGCGCGCGGCCGCCGCGGGCTGGCGCGCCGCCGACGACGACGCCGCGGTGGCGTTCGCCGGGCACGCCTCGTGAGCGCCGGGCCCGCGCTGGGCGACCTCGTGGCCGCCGACCCCGGCGCGTGGCTGCGCCGCGCCGGCACCTGGGACGGGGTGTCCCGCGCCCTGTCCGAGCGCGCGGCCGAGCTGGAACGCTCCGCACCGGAATCGTGGAGCGGGGCCGACGCCGACGCGGCCGCGCTCGCCCGCGCCGAGCAGGTGCGCAGGCTGCGCGCCGACGCGGGTACCGCGTCCCGGGCCGCGCAGGTGCTGGGCACCCACGCCGGTGAGGTGCTCGACGCCCAGCGCCGGCTCGTCGTCGCCGCGCTGGCGGCGCACCCGCAGTTCGTCGTCGACCTCGAGCGCGGCACGCTGTGCGCCGGCCCCGCCGCGCACCCGCCGGGTGTGTGGCGGCTGCCCGCGATGGTCGCCCGCTTCGGGGCGGACCTGGTCCGCCTGTCCACCGCGGTGGCCGACGCCGTCGGCGCCGCCACCCGGTCCGACCACGCCACGGCCGCCGCGCTCGACGCGCTCCGCCCGGCCCCCGCGGCGGTGCCCCGCCCGGTCGCGCCCGCCGCGGCGCCGCCCGCCGGTGCGGACGCCGGCGCCGTGCGGTCCTGGTGGACCGGGCTGCCCGGGGCCGACCGGGAGCAGCTGCTGCACACCCGGCCCGGGCTCGTCGGCGGGCTGGACGGCGTGCCGGTCGCCGACCGGGACCGGGCGAACCGGGTCCTGCTCGACGCCGAGCTGTCCCGGCTGCGGGCCCGGGCGGCGCTGCTGGACCGGGCCGGGGACACCGCGGGCGCGGACCGCGCCCGGCGGGCCTCGGCCGGGCTGGAGACCACCCGTCGACGCCTGGACGGCGGCGACGCGTACCTGCTCCGCCTGGAGCGCGGGGACACCGGCGGGCGGCTCGTGCTCGCCGTCGGCGACCCGGAACGCGCCGCGCACGTGCTCACCCACGTCCCCGGGACGACCGCGGGCTGGGGCACGGTGCCCGGCGACCTGGCACGGGTCGAGGCGACCCGCGCGGCCGCCCGGGCGGCCGCGCCGGACGACGCCGTCGCCGCGGTCCTGTGGACCGGCTACGACGCTCCCCCGGACCTGCTCGCGGCGGCGGACCCCGCTGCCGCCCGCGCCGCCGCCGGGGACCTGCGGTCCTTCCAGGACGGCCTGCGGGCCGGGCACGCCGGACCGGTCCACCTGACCGTCGTCGGGCACTCCTACGGCTCGACGGTGCTCGGGAACGCCGCCCGGGGCGGCGGCCTCGCCGCCGACGACGTCGTGTTCGTCGGCAGCCCCGGGACCGGCGCGGGGCACGCCTCCGAGCTCGGCACCGCACCCGGGCACGTCTGGGCGACGACCGCGCGGCACGACCCGATCGGCCGGGTGCCCGGGGTCGAGGTCTTCGCGACCTCGCGCGGTCTCGCCCCGACCGGGCTCCTGCACGGCCCGGACCCGGCGGCACCGGCGTTCGGTGCACGGGTGTTCGGCTCGGCCCCCGGGTCGGCGCTCCCGCGCCCGGACGACCCGGCCACCCCGAACGACGAGTCCGCGTTCGCCGCCGCGCACGGCGGCTACTGGGACCCCGGCTCGCCGAGCCTGAGCACCCTGGGCCGGATCGTTGCCGGAGCACCCGTTCCGCCGTGACGCTCCGTCATGGGCGATCCGCTTTGCGAGACCACCGCACGTCCGTCCGGCCGAACGAACGACCGCTCAACGAACGAGAGATGGGCCAGGTCACAGGTAGTCGTCAGACGAACCGCGACTAGCCTGTCCCGGACGTGGGCACGGGCAGTAGCATGCGGGCGTGACCGAGACCGAGAGCAGACCGGCACGGCGCACCGGCCGTCCGCCACTGACCGACCGCGCGACACTGCTGGCCGCTGCGCGCGAGCTCGGCTTCTCCGACCTGACGGTCGGCGCGGTGACCGCCCGGGTCGGTGTGAAGTACTCCACGTTCTACCGCCACTTCCCCAGCCTGGAGGCGCTCGTCGCCGCGCTGGTGGACGACGTGGTGACCGACGACGTCTTCCCCGCGACCGACGAGGGCCGGTGGCAGGAGCAGATGCTGGCGTTCGCGGCGGCGACGTTCGACGTGATGGCCGAGCACCCGGGACTCGCCCCCGCGATGGTGCGGCTGCCGGAGTCCCCCGACGCGATGATGTCGGCGTTCCGGCGACTGACCGACCGGCTGCTGGAGGCGGGCTTCACCGCCGAGGACGCGGCGCTGGGCGCCTCGACCGCCATCCAGATGGGAATGCAGCCGTGGCTGACGGCCAACTCCTCCGGCATCGGGGACGTGCGCCGGCGCGACCAGGTGCTGGAGTCGGCCGAGCCGTTCGACGCCCAGATCCGGTCGGTGTTCCGGGACCGGATCGACGACCCGCCGCGCAGCTGGACGCTGAGCCGCGTCGAGCTGGTCGTCGCCGGGCTGGAGACCCGCCTGGCGTCCTGACCCCCGACACGACGACGCCCGGGGTGCTTCGCGTGAGCACCCCGGGCGTCGGCGTCGGATCAGGCGGTCAGGTGGGAACGACCTGGTCCGCCTGCGGACCCTTCTGACCCTGGGTGACCTCGAAGGTCACGGTCTGCCCCTCGTCGAGGCTGCGGTATCCGGAGGACTGGATCGCGCTGAAGTGGACGAACAGGTCCTGCCCGCCTCCGTCCGGCGTGATGAACCCGTACCCCTTCTCCGCGTTGAACCACTTGACGGTTCCCTGTGGCATCCGGATGTCTCCTCGCGTCTTGCCGGTTCCTACGGGGTGGACATTAGCCGTACCGGACCCCGCCGTGCTACAGGCGACGTGCGATCGGGTATCGGCGCGTCGCGCCGGACGTCCCGTTCGCCCGTTTCCCCCGGGGTCCCCGGCGCGCTCAGCCGAGGATCGCGGCCAGCACCAGCCCGCCGCTGGTCGCGACGAAGGACAGTCCGCTGACGACCCGGAACACCGGGTGCCGGACGACGTCCGGTCCCCAGGCCATCGGCAGGAACAGCGCCGGGTTGACCCACGTCCCGAACACCAGCACGGCCACGAGCCAGCCCGGCAGGTCCGGCGCGGCCAGCCCGACGGCGACCAGGATCAGCCCCATCAGCACGAAGTCGAGGTGCGCCTGCAGCAGCCGGCGCGGCTCCACGATCCCGATCCGCCGCCACGCGTCGGGGCGGGTCACCGACACGACCACCGCCCAGCCCAGCATCGCACCGAGAGCGAGCTCGACGAGCCCGATCCGCACCATCGCGTCCATCCGGTGATCATGACGGTCGGCCGGCGACGGACCGGCACCGGCTCACCGGCGCGGGATCAGCCCGCCCGCGTAGAGCGCCCACGCCACCAGCAGCGGCTGCCCGGCCAGCCGAGCGGCGCGCTTCGTGTCGGTGTCGAGACCGAACCCGTCGACGCGGTTGCGGTACTGGGAGACGTTGCCCGGGAAGATCGCGGTGAAGAACGCCGCGGCCAGGCCGCCGATTCGGCGGCGCTCCCTCGGGAGGCCGGCCAGCGCGGCGCCGAGCGCGATCTCGGCGGCCCCGGAGAGCAGCACGACGTCGTCGGTGTCCATCGGGACCCACGGCGGGACCTGGGCGCGGAACTCGCGTCGGGCGACGGTGAGGTGCGAGGTCCCGGCGAACACCAGCATCGCGCCGAGCGCGAGGCGGGCGACGTCCTGCCGGGTGCGGGTGGCCGTCGTGCGCGTCATGGTCCGACCGTGCCACGGCCCGGGCGGGCGGGCGCGCCGGACCACACCGCCGGGTGCTCCGTCAGGGACGCTCGCGCAGCTCGATCCCGGCCGGGGTGATGGCCCCCGCCAGCCCGCAGACCAGGTCGAGCTCGGCGACGACGTTCTGCAGCACCTGCGCGACGCCGCGGGCCCCGTCCAGGGCGAGCCCGTGCACGAACGGGCGCCCCAGCAGAACGGCGCGGGCGCCGAGCCGGACCGCGGTCGCGACGTCGGCCCCGGTGCGCACCCCGGAGTCGAGCAGCACCGGCAGCGCGTCGCCGACGGCGTCGACGACACCGGGCAGCGCGTCCAGCGAGGCGACCGTGTGGTCGATCTGGCGGCCCCCGTGGTTGGACACGACGACACCGTCCACACCGGCGTCGGCGGCACGGCGGGCGTCGTCGGGATGCAGGACACCCTTGAGCAGGATCGGCAGCCGGGTCCGCGAGCGCAGGGTCGCCAGGTCCTCCCAGGACAGCCGCGGTCGCGAGTAGACCCGCAGGAAGGTCTCCACGGCCGCCCGCGGGACGGGCGAGCGCAGGTTGTCCCGGAACCGTCCCGGGGCGTTGCGGGTGATCTCGAGCAGGGTGCGCACGGCCTGCGGGGTGACCCTCGGCGGCGCCCCGGCCGACGGCGCGGCGAGGGTCTGTTCCACCAGGCCGCGGAACACCGGGTCGGAGGTGTACTGGGCGATCCCGATGCCGCGGGCGAAGGGCAGGTGGCCCAGGTCGAGGTCGCGGGGGCGCCAGCCGAGCATCGTCGTGTCGAGGGTGACGACCACGGCGTCGCAGCCGGCGGCCTCGGCGCGGCGCAGGAAGCTGTCGACGAGCTCGTCGGAGGTGGACCAGTACAGCTGGAACCAGGTGGGGCCACCGACCGCGGCGATGTCCTCCATCGGCGTCCCCGCCTGGTTGGAGATCACCATCGGGACCCCGGCGGCCGCGGCTCCGCGGGCGACGGCGAGGTCGGCGCCGCGCCGGACCAGGTCCAGCGCGCCGATCGGGGCGAGGAGCAGCGGGGCGGGCAGCGTGCGGCCGAACAGCTCGACGGCGAGGTCGCGCTCGCCCACGTCGCGCAGCACCCGCGGCACGATCTCCCGGCGGGCGAACGCCGCCCGGTTGGCGCGCATCGTGGTCTCGGCGCCCGCGCCGCCGGTGACGTAGGCGTCGGCGCGCCGGCTCATGGCCCGCCGCGCGCGACGCTCCAGCTCGTCGGGACCGGTCGGGACCCGGGGACGGGCGCCGGAGACGCCCTCGCGGTAGATCCGTTCCTGCCGAGCCCGGCCCGGTGCCGTCATGGCGCCCTCCCCCGTCGTCGCGCGGTCAGCCTACGGGCCGGGCCGCCCGCCCCGGACGGACGCGGGGCCGGACCGCGTCCAGGGGGCGGCGGGCCGGACGGTCACCGTCCCCGCAGGTCGGCGAGGGTCAGGACCTGCCCACGGATCCCCCAGCCGCCGTCGGCGACCTCGTCGACGAGGACCATGGTGTTGGCGCGGACGTCGTCGCCGAAGGTGGCGGCGTAGAGCTCGGTGACCTTCTCGACGAGCTCGCGCTTGGCGTCGGCGTCGAGCAGGCCCGCAGGGACCTTGAGGTTGGCGAACGGCACGGGTGTCTCCTGTTCCGGGTGGACGGTCGGGTACGGCGTGGTGGTCAGTGCGGGTCGGCCGCGTTGAGGCGGGCGACGACCTCGGCGTACTCGCCGCGGGCCTCCGCGTGGCGCAGCGGCAGCACCCGGTCGACGAGCACCTCCCCGCCCGGTGTCGGGGCCTGGAGCAGGGTCAGCACCTCGGCGACGAAGTCGTCGAGCGGCATCGCGATCGGGCTGTCCTGCTGGCCGGGCATCAGCTCCGTCGCCACCGACGGCGGCACGATCTCGACGAGCTCGACGGTGGTGTCGGCGAGCTGCAGGCGCAGCGACTCGGTGAGCATGTGCACCGCGGCCTTGGTGGCGTTGTAGCTGGGCGTCGCGGCGAGCGGGACGAAGGCCAGACCGGACGACACGGTGACCACCGACGCGACCGGCCGTCCCCGCAGGTGCTCCACGAGCGCGCCGATCAGCCGGATCGGGCCGAGCAGGTTGGTGGTGACGACCTGCTCGGCCGAGGCGAGGAAGCCCTCGGGGCCGTGCCAGTCCTCGACCCGCATGATCCCGGCCATCGCGACGAGCACGTCGAGGTCGGGGTGCCGGTCGAGGACCTCGGTGACGGCCGTCGTGACGCTCGCCGGGTCGGCCGTGTCGATCTCGACGGCGTCGAGGCCGGGGTGGGCGGCGACGAGCTCGTCGAGCAGGTCGCGCCGCCGGCCGCCGAGGACCACGGTGTTGCCGCGCTCGTGCAGCGCCAGGGCCAGGGCGAGTCCGATGCCGCTCGTCGAGCCGGGGATGAAGACGGTGCGTCCGGTGATCTGCATGTCCCCACCGTCGCCGCGCGGCGGACGGGACGGCAGAGACCGGTCATCGGGGGATCGCCGGTCCCTGGTTGCCCAGCGGGTGCCCACGGATACTCGATGCCGTGGACCGAGCAGCCCTGGCCGACTTCCTGCGCCGGCACCGCGCCGGCCTCCGCCCCGGCGACGTCGGGCTCCCCGACGGGCCGCGCCGGCGCACGGCGGGGCTGCGCCGCGAGGAGGTCGCGGCGCTCGCGGTCATGTCGACCGACTACTACACGCGGCTGGAGCAGCAGCGCGGCCCGCAGCCGAGTGAGCAGATGCTGGCGTCGCTGGCCCGGGCGCTGCGGCTGGGCAGCGAGGAGCGCGACTACCTGTTCCGGTGCGCGGGCCGCAACGCGCCGGCGTCGGGCCCGGTGTCCGAGCACGTGGCCCCGGCACTGCTGCGGGTGCTGGACCGGCTGCACGACAGCCCGGCCCTGATCCTGACCGTGCTCGGCGAGACGCTCGTGCAGAACGACATGGCCCGGGCGCTGTTCGGCGACCACACCCACCACACCGGGCTCGCCCGCAGCGAGGTCTTCCGCTGGTTCACCGATCCGGACGCCCGGCGCATGTACCCGCCCGACGACCGGCCCCGCCAGAGCCGCGCGCAGGTCGCGACGCTGCGGGCGGCACTGGCGATGCTCGGGCCCCGGTCGCGGGCCGGGGAGCTGGTGGGGGTGCTGTCGGAGCGCAGCCCCGAGTTCGCCGCCCTGTGGGAGCTGCACGAGGTCGGGCGCCGGTTCGCCGACCACAAGACGCTGCTGCACCCCGAGCTCGGCGAGCTGGAGGTGGACTGCCAGGCGCTGTTCACCGAGGACCGGTCCCAGGCGCTGCTCGTGCTCACCGCGGCGCCGCGCAGCGAGACCGGACGACGCCTGGAGCTGCTCCGGGTGATCGGCAGCGAGCAGTTCAGCGCGGGCTGACCCGGGTACCGGTCAGGCGTTCAGGCGCACCGGGAGCGCCGTGAGCGCGTGGATCAGTGTGCTCTCCCGGTACTGCCCGGGGGCGCCGGCGAGCGCCATGTCCGGGAACCGCGCGAGCAGCGTCCGGAACGCGACGTCGGCCTCGAGGCGGGCCAGCGGGGCGCCGAGGCAGTGGTGGATGCCGTAGCCGAACGCCAGGTGCCCGGAGGTGTCGCGATCGGGGTCGAACCGCTGCGGGTCCGGGTAGCGCCCGGGGTCGCGGTTGGCCCCGATCAGCGAGACCAGCACGACCTCGCCGGCCGGGATCGTCACCCCGGAGTACTCGACGGGCTCGTCGGTGAAGCGGATCGTGGCGAGGTTGACCGGTCCGTCGTAGCGCAGGAACTCCTCGACCGCGTGCGGCACCCGGTCGGGGTCGGCGCGCAGCCGGGCGTGCTGGTCGGGGTCGCGCAGCAGCGCCAGCATGCCGTTGCCGATGAGGTTGACCGTGGTCTCGTGCCCGGCGACCAGCAGCAGGAACGCCATCGCGGTGACCTCGGTGGAGCTGAGCGAGTCGCCGTCCTCCGAGGCGCGGACGATCTCGGACAGCATGTCGTCGCCGGGGTGGGCGGACTTGTCGGCGACGAGCTCGGACAGGAACTGCGCCATCGACGCGGCGGCCGCGGCGCGCTCCTCGTCGGGGCCGCTGGAGAGCAGCAGGTTCGACCAGTGCCGGAAGTCCTCGCGCCGCTCCCCCGGGACGCCGAGGATCTCGGAGATGACCGTCATCGGCAGCGGGAACGCGAAGTGGTCCAGCAGGTCCAGCTCGGGGCCCGCCTGCTCGGCGGCGTCGGCGAGCTCGGTGGCGATCTGCTCGATCCGCGGCCGCAGCCGGGCGATCGCGCGGACGGTGAACGCCCGCCCGACCAGCTTGCGCAGCCGGGTGTGGTCCGGCGGGTCGGCGTTGAGCATGTGCCCGACGAGGGAGTCGGCGAACTGGCGGAACGAGGTCGCGCCGTGCCGCTGCAGCACCTCGGGCAGCCGCCGGGAGTCCTTCCGCAGCCGCGGATCGTTCAGTGCGGCGCGGGCGTCGTCGTAGCGGGTGACCATCCAGAACGTCAGCCCGTTCGGGCCGGTCGCACGGGTGACCGGACGCGCGTCGCGCAGCTCGCGGTAGAGCGCATCGGGATCGTCGAAGAAGTCCTGGTCCAGCACCACCGGCCGGGTGTCGTGGTCGGTCGTCATCGTCGGCTCCTCGTCCTGGGTGACCTCGGCTCTCGCCAGGATTGCACTCCTCGTGCAAAAATGCACTCGTGAGGAAAGGGACGGAACGGCGGCCGTCGGCCCGGGAGCGGAACCGGCGGTCCATCCTGGACGCCGCGCAGGCCGTGCTGCGCGAGGACCCGGACGCCTCGCTCGACGAGGTCGCGGCCCGCGCCGGCGTCGTCCGGCGCACCGTCTACGGTCACTTCACCAGCCGGCACGACCTGGTGGTCGCACTCGTCCGGGCGGCGTCGGCGGACTTCGTCGAACAGGTCGGGGAGGTCGACCCCGACGCACCCGACCCGGCCGGCGAGCTCGCGGCCACCCTCCTGCGCACCTGGAGCACGTCGCGGCGCTACGGCCCGGTCATCGCACTGGCCCGCCGGACCGCCGACGACGAGATCCGCGCCGCGATGGCGCCGTTCCACACGATCATGATCCGGCTGCTGGAGAACGGGCAGCGGGCCGGTGTGTTCTCCCGGCACGTCGCGGCCCCGGTGCTGGCCGAGGTGCTGCAGGCGGGGTCGATGGCCTACCAGCACGCCGCACAGGACGAGCGGTGGGACGGCGACGAGGCCGACGTCGCCCTCGGGCACCTGCTGACCCTCGGGGTCCCCGTGGCCGACGCGCGTGCCGCCGTCGCCCGGGCGCGGGCGGCTTGACCTCGACCCGACTCCAGCTCCTACGGTCGCCGGCATGTTCACCGACGAGGAGATCAGCTACCTGCGCGGCCAAAGGATCGGCCGGCTCGCGACCGCACGACCGGACGGGACGTTGCAGGTCAACCCGGTCGGGTTCGGCGTCAACACGACGCTGGGGACCATCGACGTGGGCGGGTTCCGGATGGAGCGCAGCCGCAAGTTCGGCAACGTCGCCGCCAACGGCCAGGTCGCGTTCGTCGTCGACGACGTGCTGTCGACCGACCCGTGGCGGGTGCGGTTCGTCGAGATCCGGGGACGGGGCGAGGCGCTGACCGAGCCGACGGACTCCGCGGGGCAGACGACGAGGTCGGGACCGATCATCCGGATCCACCCGACGCGGGTCCTCACCCTCGCGCTGTCACCCGAGGATCAGCAGGTGGATCCGCACGAGGCGGGGATCCGGGCGCGCGACGTGGGGTGAGACCGCTACAGCATCGCGTCGATCTCGCTGCGGTGGAACGCGAGCGGCGTGGCGGGGAACCCGTACCGGTCCTGGTGCCGTGTCCCCGAGCCGCACCACCCGCAGCGGCCCACCGCGTCGTAGACCGCCCGGCCCTCCAACTCGGCCCGGCGGGCCGTGACCGCACGGTCGGCGCGGGTGGGCCGCGGGGCCGACCGCCGCGCGGGGCGCGCCGTCGGACGGCCGGACAGGCGGGAGTACAACCAGATGCCCGCCACCGGCAGCGCGACCAGACCGGCGGCGACCACGACCCACTGCAGGACGCCGATCACCGTGCCGACGACGAGGACGGCGAGCACGACGATCCCGATCGCCTGGGCGAGCTTGAGCACGAGCGTCGACATCGCGGGGTCCTCCACGACCGGTGTGGGTGCTTGCGGTCCCGATGTCGGATCGCCGCGGTACCGCGTTACACCGCCCCGGCGGGCCCGTGCACCCTCGCGCGCGCGGCGGTCGGCCCTCCGCTTCGCGGACGTCGGCCCCCCCTCGGCGAATGCCGCGACGTCCTGCATGTGCAGTCGTGACTGCCGGCGGAAGACGCCGCGCAGGAGTGGCGCCGCCAGTCGCATGGACAGGCTGCTGAACCGGTACTCGTTCTCGCTCACCCGGAGCGTCGTCCCCGGACCGGCCTCGGTGAGCCGTTCCCGAGCGGCGCTCCACATACCGTCGGCGACGATCTCACGGTCGAGGTGGACGACCCTGTCCGCCGCGATCCCGTCCAGATCCGACGGTTCCCGGCGCGTGACGGTCTCGGTGCACTCCCTCTCCTGCCCTCCCGTCCGCAGCACGACGCCACAACTGCTCGTGAGCGGCCTACCGTGTCGCCCATGTCCGACACCTGGCTGTCCGATACCCGCTCGTCGTACGACACCGACGCCGCCGGATACGCCGAGAAGGTCCGTGGCCTGCTCGACGACAATCCCTACCTGCGCGCGGGCCTCGGATTGTTCGCCGAGTCGGTGCACAGGGCCGGTGGCGGCCCGGTCGCCGACGTCGGCTGCGGCCCCGGCTACGTCACCCGCCACCTCCAGGACGCCGGAGTGGACGCATTCGGCATCGACCTGTCACCCGAGCTGATCGCGATCGCACGCCGCGACTACCCCGGGCTCCGCTTCGAGGTGGGGACGATGACCGACCTCGACCTCGCCGACGGCTCGGTCGCCGGCCTCGTGGCGTTCTGGTCGATCGTCCACGTGCCCGACCACGCCCTACCCGGGGTGTTCGGACAGTTCCACCGAGTGCTGCGCCCCCGAGCACCGCTGCTCGTCGGCTTCCACATCGGCGACGAGACCCGACACACGTCCGAGGGCTACACGGGCCGACCGGTCTCCATCGAGAACCACCACCGCCGGCCGAGCACGGTGGCAGCCCGGCTGCGGGACGCGGGGTTCACCATCGACGCCCACCTCGTCATCCGGCCGGATGAGGACGTCCCGGGGGCCATGATCTTCGCGCACACCCGCCCCTGATCGCAGCTCGGCTCCGACCGCTCTCGCGTCCGATCCACCGCGGTCGTGCGGGCAGACGTGGGTTCACCTGGCCACGAGCGGGGCGAGGGGGCCTGGAGGTCGTCGGAACGACGTCGACCCCCGGAACCCATCGCTGTCGGTCTCCTGGGGGTCGATCGTGAGTCGCCACCCGGGTCACGGTCTGACCTCGGGGAAATGCTCCTCCGATTGGACTCGAACCAATAACCGCCCGATTAACAGTCGGGTGCTCTGCCATTGAGCTACGGAGGACCGTTCATGCCGTTCCGGGTGGTGTTCCCGGCGACGAGAAGAACTCTACAACACCCCCGACAGCCCTCTCGCAACCCCCCGTTCGGCCGCTGTTCCCGCAGGTCGGAGCCCCATCCGGGTGGCGGTCGGACAACGGCCGCGGTCCGGGTACGGTCGCGGTCGGAGGTGAGGGGAATGGTCAAATTCCTCGTGGGTGTCGCCGTCGGGTACGTCCTCGGCACCAGAGCCGGTCACGAGCGCTACGAACAGCTCGTCCGTGCCTATCACCGGGCGGCGGACCACCCCGCGGTGCAGGGCGCCGCGGGCGTCGCGCGGGCGGGTGTCGAGGGTGCGCTCGACAAGGTGCGCGGCGGCCAGAACACCGGGCGCTGAGGGCTCGCCCCGTCCCGTGGCCCGTCCCCGGGTCACGCGACGGGCGGGTCAGCGTGTGCGGGCCACCGCGAAGACGCGGCGGAACGGGAACCAGGTGCCGCCGTCGGCGCTCGGCGGGTAGGCCGCCCGCAGCCGGGGCGCGAGCTCGCGGACGAACGCGTCGTAGGCGTCGTCGTCGAGGGCGTCGCGGACCGGGCGCAGGGCGGTGCCGGAGATCCAGCGCAGGACCGCGTCGTCGCCGTCGAGCCGCTGCAGGTAGGTCGTCTCCCAGGCGTCGACGTCGGCGCCCGCGGCGGCCAGGATGTCGGCGTAGCCGAGCGGGTCGAGCACGGTCTCGGTGCCGCGCAGCAGAATCCGGTCCCGCCACTGCGGGAGCGTCGCGACCTCGCGGGTCAGCACGTGGGACGGGGCGTCGAAGTTGCCGGGGACCTGCACCGCGATCCACGCGCCGGGCGCGAGCGAGGCCACCCAGCGGCGCAGCACGTCGGGGTGCTCCGGCACCCACTGCAGCACCGCGTTGGTCACGAGCACCCCGGTGTCGCGGGGCGGGGTCCAGTCGCGCACGTCGACCTGCGTGGCGTCGACGCCGGCGGCGCGGGCCGCGGCGACCATGTCCGGGGAGGAGTCGAACGCCTCGACCGTCGCCGTCGGCCACCGCCGGGCGAGCAGCCCGGTCAGGTGGCCGGGGCCGCAGCCGGCGTCGACGACCCGGGTCAGCGCGGGGTCGGGCTCCCCGACCCGGGCCAGCAGGTCCAGGAACGGGCGCGAGCGGTGGTCGTCGAAGGCGCGGTAGAGCTCCGGGTCCCAGCTGGTCGTGGTCACGGTTCCTCCGGGAGTCGTGCGGCGATGCCCTCCGCCAGCCTCCGGGCGGCGACCGGATCGGTGCCCGGGTCGGGCCGGACCTGCAGCACCAGCCCGTCGCGGCCGGGGACCCGGCGCTGCAGCACCCAGACCCCTCCCCCGGGCAGCTCACGCCGGTTGCGGGTGCGGATGGACTGGGTGACCCGCTCCTGCACGGCCTGCGGCACCTTCCCCGGTTCGACGAGGCGGAACCGCAGCGGGCGCCCGTCGGCGAGCAGCTCGGTGCCGGGAGCGATCTGCTCGGCCGAGGTCGGCGTCACGACCAGGCTGACCTTGTCCCAGGTGGCCTTCGCGATCTCGTGCCAGCCCAGCCGCTCCCCACCGGGCGGCCAGATCCCCCACGAGGTGACCACGAGCATCCCGTCCGGGGCCTGCGCGGTGGCGACGACGGCCTCGGAGTCGGCGAGGGCGTCGGCGACCGCGTCGGGCACCGGCTCGCGGCCGAGCAGCCGCGCCCAGAAGCCCGTCACGACGCGACCCCGGACGCCTGCTCGCGCAGCTGGATCTTGTACTGCTCCAGCGGGACGAGCACGCCGAACAGGTCCATGTACTCGTCGTGGTCGGTCTCGGCGTTGGTGCGCTGCAGCTGCGACTTGAGGTCGGCGATCTCGCGCTCGACCAGGCCGAGCCGGACCCCGGCGAGGACGCCGTTGACGTAGCGGACCTCGTCGGTGTTGCGCTTGGGGAGCTCCAGGTTCTCCACGGCCAGCTCGCTGACCAGGCGCTTCACGTCGTCGCCCGCACCCTCGGCGACGACGGCGTCGAGCCAGTCCGACCCGTCCAGCCCGGCGCACACCCCGCCCGCGGCCATGATCGCCCGGTGCACCGCGGCCAGCTGCGGGTGGGTGAACCCTGCCTCGGGCAGCTCGTCGAAGCCGGGTCCGACGACGCCGGGGATCTGCAGGGCCGCCTTGAGCGCCTCGCGCTGCAGGTGCAGCTGGGTGTCGTCACGTCTCGGGGCGGGCAGCGGGGCGCGACGCCGGGAGCGGCCCCCCTCGGGCGGCACCCCGGCGCTCTCGCGCACCCGTCGCACGACGACGGCGATGTCGTCCCAGCCGACCCAGCCGGCCAGCCGCCGCGCGTACTCGTCGCGCAGATCCTCCCGCTTGATCTGCGCGACCAGGGGGACGGTCCGCTGCAGCGCCGCGACCCGGCCCTCGGCGCTGGCGAGGTCGTGGCTGCGCAGCTCGGTGCGGATGGCGAACTCGAACAGCGGCTCGCGCCGGGCGACGAGGTCCTTCACGGCGGCATCGCCGTGGTTGTTGCGCAGGTCGCAGGGGTCCTGGCCGTCCGGGGCGACGGCGACGAAGGTCTGCGCGGCGAAGTTCTGGTCGCCCTCGAACGCCTTCATCGCGGCGCTCTGCCCGGCCGCGTCGCCGTCGAAGGTGTAGATGACCTCCCCGCGGTCGAAGGAGTCGTCGCCGATCAGCCGGCGGATGACCGAGACGTGCTCGGTGCCGAACGCCGTCCCACAGGACGCGACCGCCGTGGTCACCCCGGCCAGGTGCATCGCCATGACGTCGGTGTAGCCCTCGACGACGACCACCTGCCGGGTCTTCGCGATCTCCCGCTTGGCCTGGTCGAGGCCGAACAGCACGTGGGTCTTGCGGTAGACCGGCGTCTCGGAGGTGTTGAGGTACTTGGCCTCGATGCCGTCGTCGTCGAACAGCCGGCGCGCGCCGAAGCCGACGACGTCGCCGCCCAGGTCGCGGATCGGCCACAGCAGACGCCGGTGGAACCGGTCGATCGCGCCGCGCCTGCCCTCCTTGGAGATGCCGGCCTTGATCAGCTCGTCGAGCGCGAACCCCTGGGACAACAGGTGCTTGGTAACGGTGTCCCAGCCGGCCGGGGCGTAGCCGCAGCCGAACTTCTCGGCGGCGGCGGCGTCGAAGCCGCGGTCGGCGAGGAACTGCACGCCCGCGCGGCCCGCGGGGGTGGCGAGCTGCTCGGCGTAGAAAACCTGGGCCTTCTTGTTGATCTCCAGCAGGCGGCTGCGGGTGCCGCGGTCGCGCTGTACCGAGGACCCGCCGCCCTCGTAGGTCAGCCGGACCCCGCACCGCTCGGCGAGCCGCTCGACGGCCTCGGGGAACCCGATGACCTCCATCTTCATGACGAAGTCGATGACGCTGCCGTGCTCGCCGCAGCCGAAGCAGTGGAACGTGCCGTGCGAGGGGCGAACGGTGAACGACGGGGACTTCTCGTCGTGGAACGGGCACAGGCCCTTCAGCGAGCCCGCCCCGGCGCGGCGGAGGGCCACGTACTCCTCGACGATCTCCTCGACCCGCGTGCGGTTGCGGACCTCGGTGATGTCGGCGTCCCGGATCCGTCCTGCCACGCGGGCCAGTCTAGGCGCCTGTGGCCCGGCGCCCCGGTCCGCCCGCCGCCGGTGCGACGGTGTGTCCGTCGGGCCGACCGGACGGGGCGGCGACGGCCGCGTCGGCGACCACCCGGCGGCCGCGCAGGCCGGGCACCCGGCCCAGCCCGACGAACATGCCGACCAGGGCGATGCCCAGGCCCAGCAGCGCCTGCACGGTGAGCGGCTCGCCGAGCACGGGCACGGCGACCAGCGCCGTCGTCGCCGGGACCAGGTTGAGCAGCGACGACACGAACACCGTCGAGCGGCGGCGCAGCAGCACAAACATCAGCACGAAGGCGCCCGCCGAGTTCACGACTCCCAGGAAGGCCACGGCCGCCCAGCCCGACGGCGCGCGGGGCAGCCAGTCCGCACCGAGGAACGGCCAGGCGGCCAGGGTCGCGACCAGCGAGGTCGCCATCTGGACCACGACGCTGGTCACCACGGGCGTGCTGTCGTTGAACCGCTTCTGGTAGAGCGTGCCTGCCGCCAGCGACAGCATGCCCAGCACCGGGAAGACGAGGTTGCCGCCGAGACCGGCGCCGAGGTCGTCGGCCAGCACGACGTAGACGCCGGTGGCGCCGATCAGCAGGCCCAGCACCGGTCCGACGCCCAGACGGGTGGCCAGCAGCAACGGGGTGAGCAGCCCGACCAGCAGCGGCGCCATCCCGAGGATGAGGCTCGAGAGCCCGGCGGGGACGCCCGAGGCGAGCCCGCTGTAGACGAAGGTGAACTGCCCGACCTGCAGCAGCAACGCGGTGACCGCGAGGTGCAGCCAGGCCCGGCCGCGCGGCAGGCCCGGCCGCAGTACCGCGACCGCGGCGAGCATCACGACCAGCGCGATCACGAACCGCCAGAGCAGGACCGCGGGCACGTCGGTCGACCCGGTCGCGATCTTGCCCGCGATGAAGCCGGACGCCCACAGCGGGACGAAGAGCACGGCCAGCACCGGGACGAGCCAACGCGAGGAGGTCACGCCCTCACTCCATCGCAGTGCTAACGATCGGGGCAAGCCGGGGTGGCGGGAGCCTCACCCCGAGGTCCGGTCAGGCCGCGACGACGGCCGGCGGCTCCAGCTCGGCGAGCGCCGAGGCCAGGTCCGGGTGGTTGCGCATCCCGTGCAGGACCGCCCGGGCGCCCGGCACCATGCGCGGCGCGACGCGTGCGGCGCCGATCAGCCGGACGTCCAGGCCACGGTTCCGCGCCACGTGCCGCAGGTGGTGCAGCGCCCGCGACCCGCGCGCGGTGACCCCGGTACCCAGGTCGACGAGGACGTGCCGCACCGGCGCCCACCCGGCGCCGGCGACGGCGAGGTGCGCGTCGACCTGGCGCAACAGCGACGCGCCCGCCGCCGCGTCCAGCTCGCCCTCCACGCGGATGCGGAGGACGTCCTCCCGGGGACGGTCGGTGCGGACCCTGCTCTCGTTCATCACGCTCTCCTCCCGGATCGTCGTCTCCCTCATACCTCTAGCGCACACGCCAGATTTTCGCCACCGAGCGGCTACACTCGGGATCGACGGACGACCGGTCCCGGCGCCCGGGAGTGCGCCGCGGGCCGCGAGGGAGGACCGACCATGGCACTGGACCGACTCGACGACCCCGACTACCCGACCGTCGCGATGGGCCAGGCCGCGCACCTGCTGGAGGTCGAGCCCGCCTTCCTGCGCAGCCTGGACAGCGCGGGCGTGGTGAATCCGCACCGCTCCGCGGGCGGGCACCGCCGCTACTCGCGCAACCAGCTGGAGCAGGCCGCCCGCCTGCGCACCCTGCTGGACGAGGGACACCCGCTGGGGTCGGCGTCGTGGATCGACCGGCTGCGCGGGGAGCTCGCCGACAGCGAGGACCGCCTCGGCGCCGCGCACCGCGAGATCGAGCGGCTGCGCACGGAGCTCGCGCAGCTGCAGGCCGAGCTCGGCGCCACCGTCCGCTCGAACCCTTGACAGAAGAAAATCTCTAGCTATAACTGGAGATATCCGGAGCTCCTCTCCGGAGTACCGACCCGACGAAGGACGACGAGGAGTCAGCCGGCCGGTCGCGAACCGGCACGGCTGGAAGGGAGTGGTTCACGATGCTGCTGCGTACCGACCCGTTCCGGGCCCTGGACCGGCTCGCCGCGCAGACGTTCGAGTCCGGCGGCACCTGGTCGCGCCCGGCGGCGATGCCGATGGACGCCTGGCGTCACGGTGACGAGTTCTTCGTGGAGTTCGACCTGCCCGGCATCGACCCGGACGCCGTCGAACTCTCCGTCGAGCGCAGCACCCTGACGGTCAAGGCGGAACGCCGGCCCACCCACACCGGGACCACCGACCAGGTCGAGTGGGTCGCCTCCGAGCGGGCCTACGGCGTGTTCGCCCGTCAGCTGCTCCTCGGCGACAACCTCGACACGTCCGCCATCCACGCGTCGTACGACGCCGGGGTGCTGCGCATCCGCATCCCCGTCGCCGAGGCGGCCAAGCCGCGGACGATCGCCGTGGAGTCCGGGCACGACTCCGACCGGCCGGCGATCAACGCCTGACCTCCGCCGCCGGGCCCGGCCGCGTGCCGGGCCCGGCGGCGGGCCGGTCGGCCGGCGACGCCGTCGCGACGAGCACGCGTAGCCCGGGCGTGCTCGGGTTCCACCCCGGCAGTGGTGGACCGCAGGTCGATGAGCGTGATCACGGACCCACCGACGGCCCGACCCTGTGCACGGACCGGCCCCTTCCTGGCAAGTCTCTTCACCCTGAGTGACGAACACGCGGCGTGTTGACGTGGTTCCGGCGTTCGCATTCGCGAACATCTCCGGTGTGCGTGTTCGAGGTGTGCGGGTCGCCGGGTTGCTCGCGACGATGCTGGTGATGGCCGGGTGCGGATCCCCCGGGTCGTTCGTGGACGTGCTGGACGCGGCACTCGACACCGGCGTCGTCGACGTCGGTGTCGCGGCGCCGGCGACGCCCGGCACCGTGGAGGGCGCGGCCGCGGGCAGCGCGTCGACGACGCTGAGGACGCTGGCGGTGAAGGGCCGGGCGCCGAAGACCGGCTACAACCGCGAGCAGTTCGGGCGCACCTGGACCGACATCGACCGCGACGGCTGCGACCAGCGCAACCAGGTCCTCGCCCGGGACATGGACCGCGAGACGTTCAAGGCCGGCACGCACAACTGCGTCGTGCTCACCGGGTCGCTGCGTGACCCCTACACCGGCACCACCATCGCGTTCACCCGCGGCCAGGGCACGAGCGAGAAGGTGCAGATCGACCACGTCGTCGCGCTGTCCGACGCCTGGCAGAAGGGCGCCCAGCAGCTCGACGCGGCCACCCGGGAGAAGATCGGGAACGACCCGCTGAACCTGATCGCGGTCGACGGCCCGACCAACGGCCGCAAGAGCGACGGCGACGCCGCGACCTGGCTCCCGCCGGACAGCCGCTACCGCTGCGCCTACGTCGCGCGGCAGGTCGCGGTGAAGAAGAAGTACAAGCTGTGGGTGACCGGCGCCGAGCGCGACGCGATCGACAGGGTCCTCGGGACCTGCCCGACCCGCGCCGTCACCAGCGAGGCCGACGCGGCGAAGCCCGCGATCACCCTGCGCTGACCTCTGCCGACCCGGCCCCGCCGTCCGACCGGACGGCGGGGCCGTCGGCGTCCCGGGGCCGGTGTGGTCTCAGGGTCGGCAGAGCGTGCGGTGCCAGGCGTGCGCCTGCGGGTCGGTCAGCGTCGCGACCTGGTCGATCACGACGCGCAGCCGCGCCCGGTCGTCGGGGGCGGCCGCCCAGTCCTCCGCGCGGGCCGGGTCCAGGGCGTCGGGCCCCCGGGCGCACAACGCCGCGACGAGGTCGTGCAGCAGGTCGCGCTGGCGGGACTGCATCTCCAGCCGCCGCGGGTCGCTCATCACGTAGCGGGTGGCCAGCGCCTTGAGCACCACGACCTCCGCCGCCGCGACGACCGGGACCACCAGGTCGGCGCGGTGCCGGGCCAGCGGTGCGTCGCCGTAGGTGTCCAGGGTCGCGTCGGTGGCGGCCAGCGCGAACCGGCCCACCAGCTCGGAGGTCATCCGCTTCATCGCGACCAGGTCGTCGCCCGCGGCGGTGGCGGCGTCGAACCCGCGGACCGCGCGGACCACCGGCAGCGCGTCGAGCCGGGCGGCGGCCTCGGCGCAGGCGCCCTCGTCCTCGCCGAAGCGCAGCGACGCCTCCACCGCGAGCGCCGCGCGCTCGGCGGGCGAGGACAGCACGGCCAGGTCCATGCGGCCGGCGTGCACCGCGTCCTCGACGTCGTGCACCGAGTAGGCCACGTCGTCGGCCCAGTCCATGACCTGGGCCTCCATGCTCCGCGCCCCCGGCCGGGCCCCGGCGCGCAGCCACTCCAGGGCGGGCAGGTCGTCGGCGTAGGCGCCGAACTTGCGCTCCGCGCCGCGGCGCGCCCACGGGTACTTGGTGGCGGCGTCCAGCGTCGCCCGGGTCAGGTTGAGCCCACCGGGGACGAGACCGTCGCCGGAACGGGCCTTCGGCTCCAGGCGGGTCAGGATGCGCAGGGTCTGGGCGTTGCCCTCGAACCCGCCGCACTCCGCACCCGCGACGTCGAGCGCCCGCTCGCCGTTGTGCCCGAACGGCGGGTGGCCGATGTCGTGGGCGAGCCCGGCGGCGTCGACGACGTCCGGGTCGAGCCCCAGCTCCTCGGCGACGCCGCGGCCGATCTGGGCGACCTCCAGCGAGTGCGTCAGCCGGGTCCGCGGGATGCCGCTGACCTCGGCGCCCTCCCCCGGCCCGACCACCTGGGTCTTGCCCGCGAGCCGGCGCAGCGCCGCGCAGTGCAGCACCCGGGCCCGGTCCCGGGAGTAGGGACTGCGCCGCTCGACGCGGCCGCGCTCCCCCAGCCCGGACCCCTTCGGGGCCTCGGGGTGGCGGCGCTCGGCGTCGGCGGCGGTGTAACCCGGATCGGCCGGGGCGTGCTGGACGCTCATCCCAGACCGCTGCTCGCGGTGTCGACCGAGGCGTGCGTCAGCTCGTAGAACAACAGGGCACCGGTCTCGCGGTAGATGTAGCGCAGCTGCGTCTCACGGGTCTGCACGATCGGGCCGCTGCGGGTCGGGGAGGTGTAGGCCTTCAGCCCGGCGTCGCGGGCCATGGTGCGGGCCCGCAGGCTGTGCCACGGGTCGGACACCAGCAGCGCCGAGGACCAGCCCTGCTGCCGCGCGGTCGCCGCGACCGCCTGCAGGCTGCCGAGCGTGTCCGCGCCCTCGGGCACGGCCTCGACCGCCGAGGACGGCACGCCCTGCTCGATCAGCCAGTCCCGGCTGGCCTCGGCCTCGGTGTAGCGGTCCCCCGTCCGCCCGCCGCCGACGGTGACGATCCGCGGGGCCACGCCGTCGCGCCACAGCTGTTCGGCGTGCTTGAGGCGGTTGGCCAGCACCGCGCTGGGCTCGCCGTTGTACTGGGCGGCGCCGAGCACGACGACCGCGTCACTGGGGCGCTGGTCGTCCACCCGGGCGACCTGCCAGACCCGCAGCGCGGTCACCCCGACCACCGCGACGAGCATGACCAGCCCGCCGACGAGCAGCCGCGCGCCCCAGGTCATGCCGGTCCGCACCGGGCGGCGCACGGTGCGCCGGTCCGGACCGGGCTCCGGCGGTGCGCCGCCGAGCCCGCGCCGCGACGACGTGCCGGTCATCCGCCGATCCGACCGGCGGAGGAGGCGAGCGCCGACGCCGAGCGCCCGGCGCGCAGCGCCACGACCTGGGCGACGATCGACACCGCGGTCTCGGCCGGGGTGCGGGCACCGAGGTCGAGACCGACCGGCCCGTGGACCGCGGCCAGGGCGTCCTCGGTGACCCCGGCGGCGAGCAGCCGCTCGCGGCGCGCGGCCTGGGTGCGCCGCGACCCGAGCGCCCCGAGGAACCCGCGGCCGTGGGCGAGGCCGTCGAGCAGGGCCGCGTCGAAGGCCGGGTCGTGGTCGAGCAGCACCAGCACGTCGGCCTCGGTGAAGGCGGCGACCGCGGCGCGCGCGTCGTCGACGGTGGTGACGGTGCGGGCGCTCCAGCCGAGCAGGCCCGCCTGGGCGTGCAGGGCGGCCCCGAGCGCACCCTCCCCGACGACCAGCACCGACGGGACCGGCACCAGCAGGTCGACCAGGACCGGGATGCCGTCGACGTCGAGCCGCTCGGTGGCCGTGGCCCCGCGGCGCAGCAGGGCCCGGGCGTGCTCGGCCGCCGCGGCGGTGACCCCGCCGAGGTCACCGGTGGACTCCTCCAGGCCGGGCCCGGTGAGCACGAGGGCCGCGCCGGTGTCCACGACCGACAGCAGCGCGGCGGGCCGACCGGCCTCCAGCGCCTCCCCCAGCGCGGCGGCGGGAGCGGCGGGCAGCGGGTGGGCGAGCAGCGTCGCCCCGCCGGCGCAGGCGAGCCCGGCCGCGACCGCGGAGGACTCCCCGACGTGCGCCTCGCGCACCGTGGCCGTCCCGGACGCCGCCTCCGCGGCGAGCGGGTGCGCGGAGTCGTCGAGGGCGCCGAGATAGAGCAGGCCGCCGACCTCGCCGTCGGTGGTGCCCGCGACCAGCTGGCCGGACTCGACGGAGCCGAACCCGTGCCGGTCGAGCACCCGGACGACGCCGATCCCCGGGCCGCCGGTCACCGCCCAGCGGCGCAGGGCCGCGCCCAGGTCACGACGGGGGTCGGCCGGTGGCCGTGCCGCGGAGGAGGTCGCCGAGGTGCTCACGGTCGCCAGGGTAGCGACGGGGCCTGACGGTGAGCTGAGAACGGGCCACAGCGCGCCGCTCACGAGGACCGTGTCCGGGGTCAGGCCCGTACCGACCGTCGCGCCGGCCCGATCTCGTCGGCGACGTCGGACAGTGCCGACCGCACGGTGGCGGCCGCGACCACCACCCACACCAGGACCAGTACCGCGAACAGCACCACCGCCGCCCCGACGACCGGGGGCAGCGCCGTCCGCGCGGCGAGCGCGTTCGTGCCGGTCACCAGGGTGCCGAACGGGAAGGTCACCGCCCACCAGGAGGCGCTGAAGGGCATCCCCCGGCGCAGGGCGTGGCCGATCAGCACCGCCGACAGCACCGTCCAGCCGACCGCGAAGCCCCAGGCGGGCGCGCCGTAGAGCAGTCCCGCGCCGATCGCGACGCCGGCGAACGGCTCGGGCAGCAGCCCCTGCGCCTGTCCCGCGAGCAGGTTCGCCGCCGTCACCGACTGCCCGAACGGCCCCAGCACGATCACGACGGTCGGGGTGTCGGCCAGGGCGAGCCCGGCCGTGCCGAGCCGGGCCAGCACCCGTGGCAGCAGGGCCAGCGCCGACACCACGCCCAGCCCGAACAGGGCCACGCAGACCAGCAGCATCGTCGACGCCGCCGCCGGGCCCGGGGTGTGTCCGATCAGCAGCGCGCCGTCGGCGGCGGCGACCATCGGCCCGACCACCGGCATGATCCAGGCGGGCGCCGGGTCGGTGGCCGATCCGGGCCTGCTGATCCAGCGGAACGGCACCCACACCGCGACGACCAGCACCACCACGGTGCCCGACGACCACAACGTCCAGCTCAGTGCGGCCGCGGCCGGCTCGCCGAGCAGGCCGGGACCGAGCTCGACCGCCCCCGCGCCGACGGTGAGCATCCCCAGGCCGGGTGCACCGAGGAACGGCAGGTCCGACGGGTCGGGACGGTCACCACGCCGTCGTCGCGCCGCCCCGGCCCGCACGACCAGCACGCCCAGCGCCACCAGCAACGCCGCCGCGAGCAGCCACAGCACGGTCCCCACGACGCGCAGGCCCGGCACCGGCACCGGGAACGAGGTGGTCGCGACCGCGACGATCCCGGTCCCCATCACCGCCCCGAACCAGGGCGGACCGGCCTGTTCCAGGCGAGACGTGATCACGGACGGGGATGACCCGCTCCGGCGTTGCACCAAACACCGGTACCGCCGTTCGGGCCATCACAGGGTGACCACCGCGACGGCTGCGTTCCGGAACCGTACGATTCCGGCACGCGTTGTACGCGTCGAACACCCATCAGACCGCGAGTCAGGAGTCATGGACCCCACCTGCAGTCCGCGCGCCGACCGTCCCCGTGACGGCCGGCGACCCCGCATCGTCCTCGTCCCCGCCCACGCCGTGCACATCCCGGCCGGGCCCGAGACCCGGGCGGTGACCTCCCGGTGATCGGCACGATCCTCGGCATCCTCCTGGGCATCCTGGTGGTCCTCGCGATCACCGCCCTGACCGGCTACTTCGTGGCCCAGGAGTTCGGCTACATGGCCGTCGACCGCTCCCGGCTCAAGGCCCGTGCGGCCGAGGGCGACACCGGAGCGTCCCGAGCCCTCGACATCACCCGTCGCACCTCGTTCATGCTGTCGGGCGCCCAGCTCGGCATCACCGTCACCGGTCTGCTGGTCGGTTACGTCGCCGAGCCGCTGATCGGTAACGGCATCGGTGAGCTGCTGGGCCTGGTCGACGTCCCGCTCGGCGTCGGTGTCGCGATCGGCACCGTGATCGCGCTGCTGTTCGCCACCGTCGTCCAGATGGTGTTCGGCGAGCTGTTCCCGAAGAACCTGGCGATCGCCCGGCCGGAGCCGGTGGCCCGCTGGCTGGCGCTGTCCACCAAGACCTACCTGGCGCTGTTCGGGTGGATCATCCGGATCTTCGACGCGGCCTCGAACCTGCTGCTGCGCGCGCTGCGGATCGAGCCGGTGCACGACGTCGAGCACTCGGCCACCCCGCGCGACCTCGAGGCGATCATCGACGACTCGAAGGACTCGGGTGACCTCAACCCGGAGCTCGCGGTGCTGCTGGACCGCGCCGTCGACTTCGGCGACCGCACCGCGCGGGCCGCGATGATCCCGCGGCCGCGGGTATCGTGGGTGCGCGCCGACGCGACCGTCGAGAGCCTGGTCGGCCAGATGGCCGTCCAGCACTCGCGGTACCCGGTGCTCGGGCCGCCCGCCGAGGCGACGGACACCGAGAACGCGCTGGAGCTGGTGGGCGTGGTCTGCCTGAAGGACGTGCTGGCCCTCGCCGACCGCGACGACCGGCCGTTCGACGAGGTGCTGGTGTCGGACCTGATGCGGGCCCCGGTGCTGGTGCCCTCGTCCCTGCCGCTGCCGCAGGTGCTGGCCCAGCTGCGTGCCGACGACGAGGAGCTCGCCTGCGTGCTCGACGAGTACGGCGGCCTCGCCGGTGTCATCACCGTCGAGGACGTCGCCGAGGAGCTCGTCGGTGAGATCACCGACGAGCACGACCAGGCCGGGACGGACCAGGCCCTGCGGTCCGACGACGGCTGGGTCGTGCCGGGTGACCGGCACGTCGACGAGGTCGGCAGGCTGATCGACGCCGAGCTGCCCGAGGGCGACTACCAGACCGTCGGCGGTCTGGTGATGGCCGAGCTGCAGCGGCTGCCGGACGCCGGGGACGCCGTCGTCGTGACGATCCCTGCCGAGAGCCCGGACGACGAGGACCGCGCCCTGCGCCTGGTGGTGCAGGAGGTCGACCGGCGGGTCCCGTCGGCGGTCCGCCTGGAGTGGACCGGACCGGTGACCGCCGGTTCCGAGCAGGACAGCGACGAGCGGGAGGTGCGGGCATGAGTGCTTTCCAGATCATCGCGACCATCGTCCTGATCGGGGCGAGCGCCTTCTTCGTCGCGATCGAGTTCGCCCTGATCGCGGCTCGCAACTACCGGCTGGAGGAGGCCGCACAGTCCTCGGCCGCCGCCCGGGCCGCCCTGCGCAGCTCCAAGGACATCTCCGTGCTGCTCGCCGGGTCCCAGCTCGGCATCACGCTGTGCGTGCTGGGACTGGGCGCCATCAGCAAGCCGGCCGTGGACTACGCGCTGCGCCCGGTCCTGGAGGGCTGGGGCATCCCCGCCGGGGTCGCCGGGGTGGCGTCGTTCGTCATCTCGCTGATCGTGGTGACGTTCCTGCACCTGGTCGTCGGGGAGATGGCGCCGAAGTCCTGGGCGATCTCGCACCCGGAGCGCTCGGCGATCATGCTGGCGATCCCGATGCGCGGGTTCATGGTGGTGGCCCGGCCGGTGCTGCTCCTGCTCAACGGTGCCGCCAACCGCTGCCTGCGGCTGTGCGGGGTCCAGCCGGTGGACGAGATGGCCTCGGGCCGCAACGCCGACGACCTGCGCCAGCTGGTCGACCACTCGGCGAAGACCGGCACCCTGGACCAGGGGCGCCGTGACCAGCTGGTCACGGCGCTGGAGCTGGAGCGGACCCCGCTCGGCGAGCTCGCGCGGGAGCCCTCCGGGGTCGCCGCGGACGACGACGTCGCCGCCATCCAGGCGACCTGTCGCCGGACCGGTCACCTCCGGCTGGTCGTCCGCGACGGCGACACCCCGATCGGGTACGTGCACGTCCGCGACACCCTGACGCGGGCCCCGGGGACCCGGGCCCGGGACCTGATGCGCCCGGTGCTCACCCTGTCGGCGGACACGCAGTACCACACTGCGGTGAACACGATGCGTGAGCAGCGTGCGCACCTGGCGCTGGTGGAGTCCGACGACCGCCCGGTCGGCATCGTCACCCTCTCCGACCTGGTGGAACGGCTCCTCCCCGAGCCGGTGTAGGAGCGACCCCGGACCGGGTACCCGAGCTGCGCCCGGTCCGGGGCGGTCCTACTCTGGGTCGCCTCCCGATCACCCACGGAGGTTGTGATGACCGCTCCGACGCTGCGTCCCGCCGATCTCGACGACACGGCGCTGGCCAGGCTCAAGCAGCTCGAGGACCGCATCGGCGGCCCGCTCGTGGCCTACCGGCCCGAGTCGCCCTACGCCGCGCTGACCGCCGAGCAGCTGGAGGAGGTGCGCCGCGCCGAGTCCGAGCTGGGCGTGCAGCTGCTGGCCTACCGGCGCTGACCCACTCACGACGAACGCCCCCGCCCGGGTACCGGGCGGGGGCGTTCGTCGGTCCGGAGCCTGCTCAGCAGCCGAGCAGGCGCGTCGCCAGGTAGGTCTCGACCTGGTCCAGGGCGACCCGCTCCTGCGCCATCGAGTCGCGCTCGCGGATCGTCACCGCCTGGTCGGTGAGGGTGTCGAAGTCGACCGTGATGCAGAACGGGGTGCCGATCTCGTCCTGGCGGCGGTACCGGCGGCCGATGGCGCCGGCGTCGTCGAAGTCGACGTTCCAGTTCTTCCGGAGCTGCGCGGCCAGGTCCTTCGCCTTGGGCGAGAGGTCGGCGTTGCGCGACAGCGGCAGCACCGCGGCCTTGACCGGGGCGAGCCTGCGGTCGAGCTTCAGCACGACGCGCTTGTCGACGCCGCCCTTCGCGTTCGGCGCCTCGTCCTCGGTGTAGGCCTCGATGAGGAAGGCCATCATCGACCGGCCGACGCCGGCGGCGGGCTCGATCACGTACGGCTTGTACCGGGTGTCGGAGGCCTGGTCGTAGAACGACAGGTCGACGCCCGAGTGGTTCGAGTGCGCCGTGAGGTCGAAGTCGGTGCGGTTCGCGATGCCCTCGAGCTCGCCCCACTCCTGGCCGGTGAAGTTGAACCGGTACTCGATGTCGACGGTGCGCTTCGAGTAGTGGGAGAGCTTCTCCTTGGCGTGCTCGTAGTGCCGCAGGTTCTCCGAGGAGATGCCCAGGTCGGTGTACCAGCGGGTGCGCTCGTCGATCCAGTACTGGTGCAGCTCCTCGTCGCTGCCGGGCTCGACGAAGTACTCCATCTCCATCTGCTCGAACTCGCGCGTGCGGAAGATGAAGTTGCCCGGGGTGATCTCGTTGCGGAAGCTCTTGCCGATCTGACCGATGCCGAACGGCGGCTTCTTGCGCGAGGTCGTCTGCACGTTCAGGAAGTTCACGAAGATGCCCTGCGCGGTCTCCGGGCGCAGGTAGTGCAGCCCCTCCTCGGACTCCACCGGGCCGAGGAAGGTCTTGAGCATCATGTTGAACTCGCGGGGTGCGGTGAACCGGCCGCGGGTGCCGCAGTTCGGGCAGGGGACCTCGGAGAGGTCGTTCTGGTCGGCCTGCTCCGGGTCGCGGCCCTTGCGCTCGGCGAACTCCTCGGCGAGCTGGTCGGCGCGGTAGCGCTTGTGGCAGGACTCGCACTCGACCAGCGGGTCGGAGAAGGTGCCGACGTGGCCGGACGCGACCCAGGTCTGGCGCGGCAGGATGACCGAGGAGTCCAGGCCGACGACGTCGTCGCGACCGGTCACCATGGTCTTCCACCACTGGCGCTTGATGTTGTCCTTCAGCTCGACGCCGAGGGGCCCGTAGTCCCACGCCGACCGGGTACCGCCGTAGATCTCACCGGAGGCGAAGACGAATCCGCGCCGCTTGGTCAGGGCGACGATGGTCTCGATCTTGGCGGAGGTGGGCTTGCTGGCCACTGGCGGCACTCCAGAGAAGGTGGTTCGGAGGTCCCCCGGATACGGGGCGTCCCAGGTTACCGACCCGCCGCGCATCCCCACCCCCTGCCCCGCCCCACCCCCGTCCCCACCCCTCCGCTCACCCACCGGTCGCGCGCTCGTTGCGAGAACGCTTTCCCGATCGGATGCGCGTTCTCCGAACCCGATCGCGTTCAGGGAACCGTGGTGAGGAGGGAGTGGAGGCGGGTGGTCAGGGAGGTGATGGGGTCCAGGTCGTGCCACGTCCAGCGGACGACGTGGCGGACCCCGGGCTGGGCGCGGAGGGCGTCCTCGCGGCGCTTCTCCCGTTCGACCGCGTCGCCGAGGCGTTCCCCCGGACGCAGCGAACGACCGTACTTCTCCATGCCGTCGAACTCGCCGACGACGCCCGCGTGCTCCCACCAGAAGTCGACCCGCCCGACATGGCGGCCCCGGGCGTCGCGGACGACGCGCTGGAGCTCGGGTGCCGGCAGCCCCGCCCGGCGCATCCGGACCCTGCTGCGCGACTCCCCCGGGCCGTCGGCGCGACCGTCGGCGACGGCCAGGACCGCCCGCGCCCGGGCGACACCGCGTCGCCCGGCCGCGGTCCCGACCGCGGCCGCGAGCTCGTCGACCGTGACGTGCCCCCGGAACAGGGCTGCGTCGGCCACGAGGACGGCGGACTCGAACGAGCAGCTCCGGGCGACGTCGACCACGGTCCGGGCGACCGCGGTCACCGGCGTCGTCCCGACCGTGACGACGTCTCCCGCGGGGAGCGGTGCGGCGTGCAGGCGGACGTGGCGGCCGGCCCGGCCACCGGCGGGCAGGTCCCGGGTGACGTGCATCCGCCGTAGCGCGATCCCCCACGACGGCAGGCCGTGCATCACCACCGCGGTGGCGTGGCTCAGCACCGCGCCCGGAGCGAGCAGCGGGAGGGTCGCCTCGACGAGCCGCCGGTGCCGGGCGTCGGCGTCGGGCCGGGACGGGTCGTCGGGCTCGACGTAGACGCCGGGCCGGACCCGGGTCAGCCGACCCGCCCGGATCGCCGCGCGGACGCCCTCGTCGGTGTGGCCCTCCGCGAGCAGGTCGCGACGGCGGTGCAGTGACCCCATGGGACGACCCTGCCCCGTCGACCGCCCCCACGACCCCACGACCACCGCCGCTGTAGACAACCCACCCCGTCCGAGGACGAACCCGCGGACGCGCGTGGGTTCGTGGAACGCGTGTCCGATCGGGGACGCGTTCTCCGGACCCGGACGCGTTCTCGGGTGTCTAGCTCAACAGGCTGGGGTGGTGGACGGGGGCGGCGCCGGCGCTCACCGTGATCAGGGACTCGTAGGTCGCCTCCGTGGTCGTGTCGGCCTCGGCCAGCAGCGGGTGCACGTGCTCACGGACCTCGAACGGCCCCAGGGCGCGCCGATAGGCGTCGACGGAGTCGAAGCGGACGGTCAGGACCCACTGCCCGGCGTCCTCGATCGCCCGGCCCGCCTCACCCCCGCGGCAGCCCGGCCGGGCGGCCAGGAGCTCCAGCGCGCGGGCCGCGCGCGCGGTGAACGCGGCCTCCTCGGAGGGGGACACGCGGAAGCGGCAGACCAGCAGCACGACGCGACGATAACGAACACGCCTACCATGTCGGGTGCGGCCGGCACGGCACAGCAGCGCCGGGGGGTGTGGCCGCCGCCTCCGGGGAACGGACGGGTCCACCACATGTCTGCCGCAGCCCAGACCACGCACGCACCGGGAGCCGGCCCGGGTGCGGACGACGACCACCACCCCGCGCCCGAGCCCGGCCCGACCCGCGACCCGCGCACCCTGGCCGCCGCGGGCGACCTGCTGCGGGCACTCGCCGCACCGGTCCGGATCGCCATCGTCCTGCAGCTGCTGGAACACTCCCGGTGCGTGCACGACCTGGTGGACGCGCTCGGGGTCACCCAGCCCCTGATCAGCCAGCACCTGCGGGTCCTCAAGGCCGCCGGGGTGGTCGAGGGCGAGCGGAAGGGCCGTGAGGTGCTGTACTCGCTGGTGGACGACCACCTGGCGCACATCGTGGTGGACGCCGTCGCCCACGTCGAGGAGGACACGTGACGGAGACGACCGACCGGACGACCGCGGCGACGATCACGCAGCGGTCCACCGCCGGGCCGCGCGGCATCCGCGCCACCCGGCAGCGGGCCGCCGTCACCGCGCTGCTCGACCGCCTGGAGGACTTCCGGTCCGCCCAGGAGATCCACGAGGAGCTGCGGCGCGCCGGTGAGGGCATCGGTCTGACCACGGTCTACCGGACGCTGCAGACCCTCGCCGACGGCGGCGAGGTCGACGTGCTGCGGGTCGCGTCCGGTGAGGCGGTCTACCGGCGCTGCGAGACCGAACACCACCACCATCATCTGGTGTGCCGCCGGTGCGGCGCCGCCGTCGAGATCGAGGGCCCCGCGGTGGAGTCCTGGACCGAGTCGGTCGCGCAGAAGCACGGCTTCACCGAGGTGTCGCACACCCTGGAGATCTTCGGCCTCTGCGGCCGCTGCTCGGCGGGTTGACGCCCGGGGCTCAGTCCCCGCAGCCGGGGACGGCGGGCAGCTCCCGGTCCCGGGCGAACGGGTCGGCCGGGCGCGGGTCCGGGGTGGGTGCCCACCGGCCGTCGACGAGGGCGTAGGTCCAGGCCGGACCGCGCCGCGCCAGGTCGGTCAGCGCGTCGACCAGCCGGTCGACGTCGGAGGAGCCGGTGCGCAGGCCCAGCGAGGCGCGCACCGCGTCGCGACCGCCGGTGAGCCGCTCCAGCAGCGGGTGCGCGCAGAACCGCCCGTCGCGGACGCCGATGCCGTACTCGGCGGACAGCGCCGCCGCGACGAGGCCGGCGGGCAGCTCGCCCAGGGTGAACGAGACGGTCGCGGTGCGGTCGGCGTCGGGCCCGTCGTCGAAGCAGGACAGGATCCGCAGGCCGGGAACGGTCGCCAGGCCCGCGCGCAGCCGGGCGGCGAGCTCGCGCTCGTGGGCGGGCACGGCGTCGTCGATCAGGTCCTCGAGGGTGCGGCAGGCCGCGCCCAGGGCGGCGGCGCCGAGCACGTTCGGGGTGCCGCCCTCGTGGCGCTGCGGCGCGGGCAGCCACTCGGTCACGGTGCCGCCCGGGCCGTCGACGGCGTCGTCGGCCGTGACGCCGACCGACCGGACCGCTCCCCCGCCCGCGACGTGCGGCTCGGCGGCGTCGAGCCAGTCCCGGCGGCCGACGAGGACCCCGGCGCCGTAGGGCGCGTAGAGCTTGTGCCCGGACAGCGCGACGTAGTCCGCGCCCCACCCGGCCAGGTCGACGCGCCGGTGCGGGGCGAGCTGCGCGGCGTCGACGCACAGCCGGGCACCCGCGGCGTGCGCGATCCGGGCGATCTCGGCGACCGGGAGGAGCTCGCCGGTCACGTTGGACGCACCGGTGACCGCGACCAGCGCGGCGTCGGGACGGGCGGCGAGCTCGGCCCGCAGTGCGTCGAGGGTCGCGGCGATGTCGTGGCCGGCCCGCACGACCCGGTGCTCGGCGCCGCCGGTACCGCCCCGCCAGGCCAGCAGCGTCGCGTGGTGCTCCAGGTCCAGGGTCACCACCGGGCCGGGCACGGCGCGGGCGAGCAGGCCGAGCGCGTCGGTGGTGTTGCGGGTGAACACCACGACGTCGTCGGCGCGGGCCCGGACGAACCGGGCGACGTCGGCGCGGGCGTTCTCCACCAGGGCGGTGCAGACCTTCGAGGTCCAGCCGGCGCCGCGGTGCACGCTGCCGTGGTAGGGCAGCACCTGCGCGACATGCGCGGCGACGCTCTCCAGCGCCGGCGCCGACGCGGCGGAGTCGAGGTCGCAGTAGCGGGCCCACCTGCCGTCGACGAGCGGGACGGTGAGGTCCGCGCCGACGACACGGGGCAGCGCGTGCTGGACGGGACGCGACAGGGCGAGGGTCATGATCGGGCCTCCGGCCGATCTCGGGGACCCGGCGTGGCGCACGGATCCGCGCTTGCCGACTGCGGGTGTCGCGTCGGCCCGGTCATCACCCGGGGCACCCCACCGCGGAGGAGGGTTGCCGTCCAGCGAGCCGGGGCTTCGCGCTGGCACTCGTGACCTTCGCCGCCGAAGCTAGCAGACCGTCTCAGAAGGAGACACCGTGACCGTCGCCACCCCGGATAGCGTCTGAACGATGACCGACACGCAACCCGCCCCGGGCACGGTACGGCGGATCGACGTCCCGGAGTCCGGCGAGCTTGCCCAGCTGGCGGCGGTGTTCGACGACCTGCAGTACGTGCTGCAGTGCTGCGAGCACCTGGTGACGGCGCTCGGCGGTCCGGAGTCCGGTCCGGTCCGGGTGGCCGCCGACCCGGCCCTGGTCGAGGCACTGTGGACCGGTGCGGTGATCGGCTACGTGCGCTGCTTCTCCGGCCGCACGAAGACCCTCACGAAGGACGACCTGTCCACCCTGGAGCTCGAGGGTGACGTCACCGGGTTCCACGACATGATGTCGACGCTGCGCGACCACTACGCATCGCGGCACGTCAACCCGCGTGAGTCCTACGAGATCGGCGTCGCCCAGTCCAACGACGGCGCCCCGCGCGGTGTCGCGGTCGTCTCCACCCCGCGCCCCCAGGTCGACGAGACCACGGTGCGGCTGCTCGGCCGGGTCGCCTACCGCCTGTCCGGGCTGGTGGACGCGCGGATGACCAAGGCCCAGAACGACGTGCTGGGCGTGGCGCACGCGATGACCGCGGGCCAGCTGGCGGCGCTGCCGATCGTGCACCTCAGCGACTCCGGGGACACCGCCGGGGAGACCACGGACACCGACGGCTGACGGGTGCGGCCGTCCGTGCATGGACGGCCGCACACCGGCTACCCGGTCACCGAACGTCCACGACGAGAGGTGACCCATGACAGCCCGTACGACGACCGCCGACGCCGTCCGCAGCGCCCTGCACGGTCTCGAGTTCCCCGCTTCCAAGGACGACCTGGCGTGGACCGCCGAGCGCAACGGCGCCGACGCCGCGACGGTCGAGGCCCTGCGTTCGGCGCCGGCCGAGGACTACACCTCGGTCGACGCCGTCGTCGCGGCCGTCGACACCGGCGCCGACCAGGAGTGACCGGGCCGCGGCCGGGGGCACGCCCCCGGCCGGGCGGTCTCAGCTCTCGACCAGCTCCGCGCGCATGCTCGACGCCGAGGACACGACCAGCATCAGCAGGGTGCCCATCGGCCCCTCGCCCAGCCCGGCCGCGGGGAAGGCGTAGCGCAGGGTCACGTCCCAGCCGCGCTCGCCGCGCACCACCCGGGGCGTGCCGAACAGGCCCTCCCCCACCCCGAGGCCGACCCGGCGCGGCACGTCGTGCTCCGGGTCGGCGGACTCCGGCAGGTCCCACGCGACGACGCAGGTCAGGTTGAGGACGGGCAGACCCTCCTCCAGCTCGGTGCCCTGCACCACGCACAGCACGCCGCCGTGGGCGAAGGTCAGCGCGCCGTCGTCGTCGGTGGTGACGTCGTGGAACCGCTCCAGCGCCCCCTTGGCGGTGGTGAGCATCCCGGAGATCACATCGGTGGTCACGGTGTCACTCCATCGTTCGGGACGGCGGCGGCCGTGTCGATGCTCGCGTCCGCTCCGCGACGCTCGGAAGCTCCCCCGAAACGCCGGTCCCGGCGCGCGTAGATCTCGATCGCCTGCCAGATGTGCCGGCGGTCGAAGTCCGGGAACAGCGTGTCCAGGAAGACCATCTCGGCGTAGGCGCTCTGCCAGAGCAGGAAGTTCGACGTCCGCTGCTCCCCCGAGGAGCGCACGAACAGGTCGACGTCGGGCATGTCCGGCTCGTCGAGGTACCGGGCCAGCATCCGCTCGTCGATCTTGTCGGGGTTGATGCGGCCCTCCGCGGCGAGGCGAGCGAGCTGCCGCACGGAGTCGACGATCTCGGCGCGGCCGCCGTAGTTGACGCACATGGTCAGGTTCAGCACGTCGTTGCCGCGGGTGCGCTCCTCGGCGATCTCCAGCTCCTTGATCACCGAGCGCCACAGCCGCGGGCGCCGGCCCGCCCAGCGGACCCGGACACCCATCGCGTCCATCTCGTCGACGCGGCGGCGGATCACGTCGCGGTTGAAGCCCATCAGGAACCGGACCTCGTCGGGGCTGCGCCGCCAGTTCTCGGTGGAGAACGCGTACGCCGACAGCCAGCGCACGCCCAGGTCGATGCAACCGCGGGCGACGTCCATCAGCGAGGCCTCGCCCCGCTTGTGGCCCTCCGTGCGGGGCAGGCCGCGGGCGTTGGCCCAGCGGCCGTTGCCGTCCATCACCAGGGCGACGTGGCGTGGCACCAGCTCCGGCGGGATCGCCGGGGGCCGGGCACCGGACGGGTGCGGTGCGGGAGGCTGGAACGGCACGTCGCCGACCTTACGTCGGGGACGGCGGACGGGTTCAGTCGCGGTGGTCGGGCTGCGGCCAGGCCGGCACGGCCGGGTCCTCCAGCCGCTCGATGGTCTCGCGCAGCCGGCGCATCCCGCGGTGCCCGCGGATCCGGTCGGCCTCCGACATCGGCTCGGACTCGTCGGGCCGGATCACCGGCAGCATCGGGATGGCCGGCCACGCGCCGTCCTCGGTGCGGGCCCGGACCTGACGCATCGCGCGGGTGGGCCCGTCCTGCGGGGACTCCGGCATCGCCTCGGTGCGGACCGGGAACTGCTGGGTCGGCGGCACCGGGATGCGCTGCGTGGCGGCCGGGAGACGGTGGGTGCGACCGGTGTGGTCGTCGTCCGGCGGCGGGGTGTGGGGTCGGTTCACGACTGCCTCTCCGACGGGGCTGGGGTCCCCTCGATCACAGGAGCGTAACGAGACGGCGGAACCGGTTGCCCGTCGAAAGCGATGATCACCCGGTGGAGTCGGCGGAAGTCCCGTACGACGCGACCGGCGGCACCGAGAGGGCCGGCACGCCCGTACGTCAACCGCTCGACGGAGCGGACGGCCCGCTCACGGCACCCCACACCGGACACAAGTCCGACCGGACTAGCCGGGGAGCGCGTCCGGGGGTGTCGCGGTTCCGCCGTCCGGCGGTTCCGGGGCGGGCCCCGGCACCCCGGGTGCGACGGCGGCGGCGGGCCGGACCCGGGCGCGGCGGTCGACCAGGGGCAGCGAGCGCAGCTGCCGCTCCAGGTGCCACTGCAGGTGCGCCGCGACCAGGCCGCTGGCCTCACGCCGGGTCGGGGTGCCCGAGGCGTCCGCGGTGTCCCAGTCGCCGTGCAGCAGCGCGGACAGCAGGGCCACCGTCTCGGTCGCCGGGGTCACCGAGCCCGGGGGGCGGCAGCGCGGGCACACCATGCCGCCCCCGGCGACGGTGAACGACCGGTGCGGGCCGGGGGTGGCGCAGCGCGCGCACTCCGACAGCGACGGCGCCCACCCCGCGTGGCTCATCGCCCGCAGCAGGAACGCGTCGAGCACCAGGGCCGGTTCACGGGCGCCGTCGGCCAGCGCCCGGGTGGCGCCGAGCAGCAGCAGGTACACCCGCAGGCTCGGCTCACCCTCCTCGGACACCAGCCGGTCCGCGGTCTCCAGGATCGCGCAGCCGCAGGAGTACGCCGACCAGTCCGCGACGATCGCCGGGGCGAACGCGTCGACGGTCTGGGCCTGGGTGACCACGTCCAGCGTGCGCCCGGTGTAGCACTGGACGTCGACGTGGTTGAACGGCTCCAGCCGTGCGCCCCACCGCGACCGGGTGCGGCGCACGCCCTTGGCGACCACCCGGATCTTGCCGTGCCGGCGGGTCAGCATCGTGATGATCCGGTCCGCCTCGCCCAGCTTCTGCACCCGGAGCACGATCCCGGTGTCGCGGTAGAGCTGGGCCACGCACCCAGTCTAGGTCCTGCTCAGAACCCCAGCTTGCGCAGCTGCTTCGGGTCCCGCTGCCAGTCCTCGGCGATCTTCACGTGCAGGTCGAGGTGCACCCGGGTGCCCAGCAGCTTCTCGATCTGGCGACGGGCGTCGCTGCCGACCTGCTTGAGCCGGGCACCGCCCTTGCCGATCACGATGCCCTTCTGGCTGGACCGCTCGACGTAGATGATCGCGTAGATCTCCAGGAGGTCCTTCTTCTCGATCGTCTCCTCGACGACGACGGCGATCGAGTGCGGCAGCTCGTCGCGCACGCCCTCCAGCGCCGCCTCCCGCACGAGCTCGGCGACGAGCACGTCGGTCGGCTCGTCGGTGAGGTCGCCGTCCGGGTAGAGCTGCGGGCCCTCCGGCAGCAGTCCGACCAGCAGGTCCGAGAGCAGCGACACCTGGAAGCCCGACCGCGCCGAGGTCGGCACGACCTCGGTGAACTCCATCAGGGCCGACACCTCGGTGAGCCGCTCGGCGACCTGCTCGGGGCGGGCGGTGTCGGTCTTGGTGACGACGGCGACCACCGGGGTGTGCGCGGCGATCCGCCGCAGCTCCTCGGCGATGAACCGGTCGCCCTTGCCGACCTTCTCGTTCGCGGGCACGCAGAACCCGACGACGTCGACCTCGGACCAGGTCTCGCGCACCAGGTCGTTGAGCCGCGACCCGAGCAGGGTCCGCGGGCGGTGCAGCCCCGGGGTGTCGACCAGGACGATCTGGGCGTCCGGGCGGTGCACGATCCCGCGGATCGCGTGCCGGGTGGTCTGCGGGCGCGAGGAGGTGATCGCGATCTTCTCCCCGACCAGCGCGTTGGTCAGCGTCGACTTGCCGGCGTTGGGCCTGCCGACGAAGCAGGCGAACCCGGACCGGAAGCCCTCGGGCTGTGCGCCGGTCACGCCGCACCCAGCCGGTCGAGGATCTCGCGGCCGATCGGCAGGGCCGCCGTCGCCGCCGGGGACGGTGCGTTCAGCACGTGCAGGATCGAGCCGGGGCGGCCCGCGCCGTCCGGACCGGCCTGGTCGAGGAACAGGAAGTCGTCGACCAGGGTGCCGTCGGCCTTCACCGCCTGGGCCCGCACCCCGGCGCCGGCCGGGTGCAGGTCGGCGGCGGTGACGTCGGGCAGCATCCGCTGGATCTGGCGGACCATCGCCCGCGTCGACAGCGAGCGGCGGACCTCGCCGATGCCGTAGCGCCAGTGCGTGCGCGCCACCTTGACCATGCCGGGGTAGGTCAGCGTGCCCAGCAGTTCCTTCGGCCTGACCGTGCGCCAGTCGTAGCCCTCGCGGGCCATCGCGAGCACGGCGTTCGGGCCGGCGTGGACGGTGCCGTCGATGCCGCGGGTGGCGTGCACCCCGAGGAACGGGAACGCCGGGTCGGGCACCGGGTAGATCAGGCCGCGGACCAGCGAGGCGGCCCGCTCGGAGAAGCCGGAGTACTCGCCGCGGAACGGCACGATCCGCACCCCGGGATCGGCGCCGGCCAGGCGGGCGAGCTCGTCGCAGCGCAGGCCGCCGCAGACGACCGCGCGGGTGCCGAGCAGGTCACCGCGGGTGGTGCGCACGACGACGTCGGACGGGCGGCGGGCGAACCCGGTGACGGTGCGGCCCAGGTGGACCTCGCCTCCGTTCTTCTCCACCAGCTCGCCCAGCTTCTCCGCGACCAGCCGGTAGTCGGTGATGCCGGTCGAGGGCACCCACAGCGCGGCGAGACCGCGGACGTCGGGCTCGTAGGTGCGGATGCCGTGCTCGTCGAGGCGGTGGTTCTCCACGCCGTTGGCGTCGCCGCGGCGGGCCAGCTCGTCGAGCCGGGGCAGCTCCTCGGGCTCGGTCGCGACGACGAGCTTGCCGCACACCTGGTGCGGCAGGTCGTGCTCACGGCAGAACGCGATGGTCTCGGCACACCCGGCGACGGCCAGGCGGGCCTTGTAGCCGCCCGGCGCGTAGTACAGCCCGGAGTGCACGACGTTGGAGTTGTTGCCGGTCTGGTGGTTCGCCAGGCGCTGCTCACGCTCGACGACGGCGACGCTGAGCCCGTTGCGGGTGGCGGCGTACGCGGTGGCCAGGCCGACGATCCCACCGCCGACGACGACCAGGTCGTAGCGCGGTGTCGCGGGCAGCCCGGTCACCGGGCACGCTCCGCGGGGATGGTCGTGCGGGCAGCCATCAGGTCCTCCTCGCGTCCCACCCGTGGCGGGACGGTCACGTCCGTCGGTCGCTCCCCGTGGCGGGGGCGGCCAGGTCAGTGCCGGTCGGCGCCGGCGTGCTCGGTGGGGTCGCCCGCGACGTGGTCGGGCACGTCGGACTCCCGGGTGTCCCCGCGCGGCTCGTCGTGGTCGGTGTCCTCGGTCTCGGCCGGGTCCAGCGGGCTGACCAGCACCGAGGTGATGCGGACACGGCCCCGGGCGTCCTTGCCGCCCTCGCCCTGCAGCCGCAGCAGGCCGTCCAGCTCCGCGGTGGCGCCGGGCAGCGGCACCTTGCCCAGCCGCTGGGCGAGCAGCCCGCCGACGGTGTCGACGTCGGCGTTCTCCAGCGCCTCGTGCAGCTCGTCCTCGCGCGGGGTGCCGCGGAACCGGCCGGCGAACAGCTCCTCGAGGTCCTCGGCGGGCAGCCGGGCGGAGACCCGGAAGGCGCCGTCGGAGGCCTCGGCGACGTCGGGCACCTCCTCGGTGTCGTACTCGTCGGTGATCTCGCCGACGATCTCCTCCAGGATGTCCTCGATCGTCACCACGCCCGCGGTGCCGCCGTACTCGTCGACGACCACGGCCATGTGGTTGCGGGTGCGCTGCATCTCGCGCATGAGGTCGTCGCTGCGCTTGGAGTCCGGCACGAAGGCCGCGGGGCGCAGGATGTCGAGCAGCGGGACCTCGCGCTCCCCGCGCCGGGCCTCCTCGCGGGCCCGGACCAGGTCCTTGAGGTAGGCGATGCCGATGACGTCGTCCACGCCCTCGCCGAGCACCGGGATGCGTGAGTAGCCGCTCTTGAGCGCCAGGCGCAGCACCTTCTCCACCGGGGTGTCGCGCTCGGTCCAGATCAGGTCGGGCCGCGGCACCATGATGTCGCGGACCGGGGTCTCCCCCAGCTCGAACACCGAGTGGATCATCTTGCGCTCGCCCTCGTCGACCACGCCGCGGTTGCTGGCCATGTCGACGAGCTCGCGCAGCTCCACCTCGGTGGAGAACGGGCCGTCGCGGAAACCGGGGCCCGGGGTGATCGCGTTGCCCAGCAGGATCAGCAGCTTCGCCAGCGGGGACAGCACGACGCCGATCGCGCGGATCGGGCCCGCGAGCAGCAGCCCGATCCGGTACGGGTGCTGGCGGCCCAGCGTCCGCGGGCCGACCCCGACCAGGACGTAGCTGGCGAGCACCATGAGAACGCCGGTGAGCAGCAGCCCGATCCAGGTGGCGGAGAACAGCGGCGCGAGCGCGACGGCCAGCAGGATGATCGCGACCGTCTCGCAGGTGACCCGCAGCAGCATCAGCAGGTTGACGTGCCGCGGCCGGTCCGCGACGACGGCGGCGAGCGCCCTCGCGCCGGCGCGGCCGGCGCGCACCACGGCGTCCACCCGGGCCCGCGAGATCGACATGAGGGCCGAGTCCGCGGCGGCGAACACCCCGGCCAGCAGCACGAGCAGGACCGTCGCGACGATCAGCCAGACGGTGGTCACTTCTGCTCCTCGGAGAACGTGGTCGTGGGTCTTCCGGTCACCGGCCGGACTCGTCCTCGAAGCCGGCGGCACCGAGCAGGCGGTCGTCGCTGCGCTTCTGGGCGTCCCGGGCGCGCTCGGCGGCCCGGTCGGACCGCCAGCGGACCAGCAGCCGGTTCTGCAGCGCGAACATCTCGCGCTCGTCCTCGGGCTCGAGGTGGTCGTACCCCAGCAGGTGCAGGATGCCGTGCACGGTCAGCAGGTGCAGCTCGTCGGCCAGGGTGTGCCCGGCCTTGCGCGCCTGGTCCCGGGCGAAGGCCGGGCAGAGCACGACGTCGCCGAGCAGGGCGGGGCCCAGGTCCGGCGCGTCGGGGCGCCGGGTGTCCTCGGAGAGGGAGTCCATGGGGAACGCCATGACGTCGGTGGGGCCCGGCTCGTCCATCCAGCGGACGTGCAGCTCCTCCATCGCGTCCAGCCCGACGGCGGTGATCGCCAGCTCGGCGGACGGGCTCACCTTCATCGCGTCCAGCGCGTACCGGGCGACCGACACGATCTGCGCCTCGTCGACCGTGATCCCGGACTCGTTGACGACCTCGATGCTCACGCCGCCGCTGCCCTGCCCCTGCTCGCCGATACGGATGTAGGGGGCAGCCTAGACGGCCGTACCGACGGTCCCGGTGCCACCCGCCCCCCGGTCACCGCCGCCGGTCGGGACGCCGCGCGGGGCCGTTGCGGGGTGCGCCGTTGCCGACGGCGGCCGCGCGGTGCTCGGACGCGTCGAACCGGGCGTAGGCGTCGACGATGTCGGACACCAGGCGGTGCCGGACCACGTCGGCGCTCTCGAGCCGGGAGAAGTGCACGTCGTCGACGCCGTCGAGGATGTCCTGCACGACGGCCAGGCCGGACCGGGCGTTGCCCGGGAGGTCGACCTGGGTGATGTCGCCGGTCACCACGATCCGCGAGCCGAAGCCGAGCCGGGTGAGGAACATCTTCATCTGCTCGGGCGTGGTGTTCTGCGCCTCGTCGAGGATGATGAACGCGTCGTTGAGGGTGCGGCCGCGCATGTAGGCCAGCGGCGCGACCTCGATCGTCCCGGCGGCCATCAGCTTCGGGATGGACTCGGGGTCGATCATGTCGTGCAGCGCGTCGTAGAGCGGGCGCAGGTACGGGTCGATCTTCTCGAACAGCGTGCCGGGCAGGTAGCCCAGCCGCTCCCCCGCCTCGACCGCGGGCCGGGTCAGGATGATCCGGTTGACCTGCTTGGCCTGCAGCGCCTGCACGGCCTTGGCCATCGCCAGGTAGGTCTTGCCGGTACCGGCCGGGCCGATGCCGAAGACGATGGTGAACGCGTCGATGGCGTCGACGTAGCGCTTCTGGTTGAGCGTCTTGGGCCGGATGGTCTTCCCGCGCCGGGACAGGATGTCCAGGCTCAGCACCTCGGCCGGGGACTCGCCCAGGCGCTCGTCGGCGGTGTTCTCCGCCGAGAGCATCTGCACGGTGCGGCGCACGGTGTCCGCGCCGACCAGCTGGCCGCGCTCGGCCAGGGTGATCAGCTCGGTGAAGACCCGCTCGGCGAACGCGACGTCGCCCGGGTCCCCGGACAGGGTCAGCTCGTTGCCACGGACGTGGACGTCGGCGGTCAGCTCCTCCTCGGCGGCGCGCAGGCTCTCGTCACGCGAGCCGAGCAGGGACAGGAGGGCGGTGTCCGGCACGGCCATCCTCGACCGGACGGTCCCGCCCGGTGCCGCGGTGGACCGCAGGTCGGTCCGGGGGGTGGAGCCGGGTTCGGTGCCGGTCAAGAGTGTGTTCGCCTGCCTCGTACGTCGGGTCGCCGGACTGCGCCGATCGTACCGGTCGGACCGCCGACGGCACCCGCGGATTCTCCCCGCGGATCAGGCGGGGGTGCTCAGCCGTTCCACGGCCTGCAGCGCGGCGGCCCAGCCGGGGTGGGCGACGTCGATGAGCTGCAGGTGGTTCGCGCCCTCGACCCGCACGAGCTCCGACCGGTCACCGGCGGCCGTCGCGGCGGCGACGAAGTCCTCGCTCTGGGAGAGCGGGACCACCTCGTCGGCGGTGCCGTGCACGCACACCGACGGCACCCCGAGCGGTACGGCCTCCAGCGGGCTGGTCGCCCGGAAGCGGGCCGGGTCGGCGCCCGGGGTCGCCGCGACGAGGTCGGCGACGGCGCCGTCGCCGAGCAGCGTCCCGCCGGCCAGATCGAGCACCCCGGCCAGCGAGACCACCCCGGCCGGGCGGACCACGGGCGTCGCGCCCAGGTCGCCGGGGGCGAGTGTCGCGCGCATCGCCAGCCAGCCCGCGAGGTGCCCGCCCGCCGAGTGCCCGAGCACGACGAGCCGGCGCAGGTCGAGCCGGGTGGAGCGCAGGGTGGCGAGGTGGTCGGCGGCCATCGCGACGTCGTCGAAGGTGGAGGGCCAGCCGCCGCCGGCGCCCACCTTCCGGTACTCGATGTTCCAGACCGCGAAGTCCGCCGCAACCAGCGCGTCGACGACCGGGCGCATGATCGTGAGGTCGGTGCCGGCCCGCCAGAAACCGCCGTGCACGACGATCACGGTGCCGCGGGGCAGGTCCCGGCTCGCCGGGAAGGTCAGCTCGCCGAACTGGTCGGGCTGGCCGCCGTAGGCCATCCGCTCGGTCCGCGGGGCGGTCTCGTCGCGCGGGGGCCGCCGCTGGGCCGCGGGGGCGTCGTTGCCGCAGGCGCCGAGCAGCGGGGTGGCGGCGAGGCCGGCCAGCAGCGCGCGGCGTCCGATCCGGGGAGCGTGGTCACTCACGCGGCGGATGATGACACCCGCGCCCGGTCCCCGACGACCGGTTCGCCGGATCGTGACGCGCCTGCGCCTCCCCGCCCTGCTCCCAGGGTCACCCTCGTAGCGCTCTACGCCCCGAAAGTGACCCTGGGGGCGTCCCGGGACGGGTCGGCGAGGGGGCTCAGCGGGCCCAGCGGCCGGTGCGCACGGCGAGCGCGCCGAGCGCGACGCAGGCCGCGGTGGAGGCCCGCAGCACCTCGGGCCCCATCCGGACCGGGACGGCGCCAGCCTCGGCGAGGCGGTCGAGCTCGGCGTCGTCGACGCCGCCCTCCGGTCCGACGGCGAGCAGCACCTCCCCCGCCGCGGGCAGCGCGACCGAGGCGAGGTCCTCGCCCGCGGACTCGTGCAGCACCAGCGCGGTGTCGGCGGCACCGACCCGGGCGGCGAGCTGCGCGGTGGTCACCGGGCCCGCGACGTCGGGCTGCCACGGGCGGCGGGCCTGCTTGGCGGCCTCGCGGACGGTGGACCGCCAGCGTTCGAGGGCCTTCGCGCCGCGCGGGCCGTCGTCCCAGCGGGTGACGCAGCGGGCCGCCCTCCAGGGGACGAACCCGTCGGCGCCGGCCTCGGTGGCGGTCTCCACGGCGAGCTCGCCGCGGTCGCCCTTGACCAGCGCCTGCGCGACGACGACGCGGACCGCGGGTGCGGGCACCCGGGTCACCTCGTGCAGCCGCACGGTCAGCGCGTCCCGCCCGGCGACGTCGACGACCTCGGCGCGGGCGAGCCCGCCCCGGCCGTCGGACAGCACCAGCGCCTCGCCGGGGCGCAGCCGTCGCACGGTCGCGGCGTGGCGCCCCTCCGGGCCGTCGAGCACCGTGTCGGAGCCCGGACCCGGGAGGGACCCGACGTCGTCGACCAGGAACAACGGCGCCGTCGTCACCGGGTCAGCGTCCGGTCCAGCTGTCGCGCAGCTTGGAGAACAGGCCGTGCCCGTTGCGGGAGCCGCCGATCAGGTCCGGCTGCTCCTCCCCGCGCAGCTCGGCGAGCCGGCGCAGCAGGTCGGTCTGCTCCTTGTCCAGCCGGGTCGGCACCGCCACCTCGACGTGCACGAGGAGGTCGCCGTGGCCGTCGATGCGCCCGGTGGAGCGCAGCCGGGGCATGCCCTTGCCGCGCAGCGTGCGGACCGTGCCGTGCTGGGTGCCCGCCTCGACGTCGATCTCGGCGACCGAGCCGTCGAGCAGCGGCAACGGCAACGTGGTGCCGAGCGCGGCCGCGGTCATCGGCAGCGGGAGCGTGCAGTGCAGGTCGGCGCCGTCGCGGGTGAACAGCTCGTGCGGCGCCTCCTCCACCTCGACGTAGAGGTCACCGGCGGGACCGCCGCCGGAGCCGACCTCGCCCTGGCCGGACAGGCGCACCCGCATGCCCTCGGCGACGCCCGCCGGGATCTTGACGGCGACGGTGCGCCGCGACCGGACCCGGCCGTCGCCCGCGCACTGGCGGCAGGGGTCGGGGATGACCTCGCCGAAGCCGCGGCAGGTCGGGCAGGGCCGTGCGGTGACGACCTGCCCGAGGAACGAGCGCTGCACGCTCTGGATCTCCCCGGAGCCGCCGCAGGTGTCGCAGGCGGTGGGGTGGGTGCCCTCGGCGCAGCCGGAGCCCTGGCACTGGGTGCACAGGACCGCGGTGTCGACGGCGAGGTCGCGCTGCACACCGGCGGCGCAGTCCTCCAGCGTCAGCTCCATCCGGATCAGCGCGTCGGCGCCGGGCTGGACCCGGCTGCGCGGGCCGCGCCCGCGTCCGCCGCCGGCGGTGCCGCCGAAGAACGCGTCCATGATGTCGCTGAACCCGCCGAACCCGGCGAACGGGTCACCGCCGCCACCACCCCCGCCGCGGGCGTCGAGGGGGTCGCCGCCGAGGTCGACGACCCGGCGCTTCTCGGGGTCGGTCAGCACCTCGTAGGCGGCGCTGACCTCCCGGAACCGCTCCTGTGCCGCGGGGTCGGGGTTGACGTCCGGGTGCAGCTCACGGGCGAGCTTGCGGTACGCCCGCTTGATCTCCGAGGCGTCGGCGCCGCGCTCGACGCCCAGGATCCCGTAGTAGTCGCGTGCCACCTGGCTCTTTTCCTCAGTGAAGTACGTACAACGACGATGAAAGGTCTACCGACCGGTCAGGATCTCACCCACGTACCGGGCGACCGCATGCACCGCCGAGATCGTGCCCGGGTAGTCCATCCGGGTCGGCCCGACGACGCCCATCCCGCCCAGCGGGGTACCCGATCCGTACCCCACCGTGACCACGGACGCGGTGCGCAGGTCCTCGGCCTCGTTCTCCTCGCCGATCCGGACCGTCACCAGCCCGGAGTCCTGCGAGGCCGCGAGCAGCCGCATGACCACGACCTGCTCCTCCAGGGCCTCCAGGACCTGGCGCAGCGAGCCGGGGAAGTCGGCGTGGCTGCGGGTCAGGTTGGCCGTGCCGCCCAGCACCATCCGCTCCTCGGGGTGCTCGACGAGGGTCTCGATGAGCACCGTCGCGAGGTGCAGCAGCGGGGTGCGCAGGTCCTCCGGGGCCGTCTCCGGCAGCTCGGCCACGGCCGCGGAGGCCTCGGCGAGCTTGCGACCGCCCAGGGCGTTGCCGAGGATCTCGCGCAGCCGGGCGACGTCGGCGTCGGCGAGCACGTCCCCCAGGTCGACGACGCGCTGGTCGACGCGCCCGGAGTCGGTGATCAGCACCAGCATCAGCCGGGCCGGGGTCAGCTGCACGACCTCGAGGTGGCGGACCGTGGATCGGGTGAGCGTCGGGTACTGCACGACGGCGACCTGGCGGGTCAGCTGCGCGAGCAGCCGCACCGAGCGGCGCAGCACGTCGTCGAGGTCGACGGCGCCGTCCAGGAACGTCTGCACGGCCCGCTTCTCGGCCGACGACAGCGGCTTGACCTGCGAGATCCGGTCGACGAACTGGCGGTAGCCCTTGTCGGTGGGGATCCGGCCCGCGCTGGTGTGCGGCTGCGCGATCAGGCCGTCCTCCTCGAGGACGGCCATGTCGTTGCGCACCGTCGCGCTCGACACCCCGAGATTGTGCCGGTCGACGATGGCCTTCGACCCCACGGGCTCCTGCGTCGACACGTAGTCGGCCACGATGGCCCGCAGCACGGCGAACCGCCGCTCGTCGGCGTTCATCTCCTCGCACCTCCCCCGGTGTGCCCCGTCCATCCTAGGCGCCGTCGTGGCCGCGCGGCCGGGGCACGCGGCGTGGCACGGTGGGTGGGGTGATGTCCGCACGCCGCTTCGGCCGGCGCTCCCTGCTCGTCGGTGCCGGTGCCGTCGCCCTGGTCGCGGTGGGTACGACCGACCGCTGGCTCCCCGTCGGCGACGTCGCCGGGACCCCGGACCCGGCCGCGCTGCGGGCCCGGATCCTGGCGGGTGTCGTCCCCCACTCCGGCCTGGCGACGGCGACCGGCCGGCTCGGGCTGCCCACCGTCGCGCCGATCGGGTCCGCGGCCCGGCTGCTGTCCACGACCACCCGGATCCGCGTCCAGGTCGCCGACGCGGGCCGCTGGCGGGTCGACGAGCTGACCCCGGTCGGCGAGGTCGACACCTACCGCGACGGACAGGTCGAGCGGATCTGGGACTACGGCGCGAACCGGCTGACCACGGTCTCCCCGCTCGCCCCGGTGCGTTTCCCGCGGGCCTCGGACCTCGCCCCGGCCGACCTGGCCCGCCGGCTGCTCGGCGCGACCCCCGACGACCCGGTGACGGCGCTGCCGGCACGGCGGGTCGCCGGGCGGGCCGCGGCCGGGCTGCGGGTGACCCCGGCCGACCCGGACAGCCTGGCCGGGCGGATCGACGTGTGGTCGGTCCCCGTCGGCGACGGCGCCCTCCCGGTCGCGGTCGAGATCGCCGCCCGGGACGGCGCGGGCCCGCTCCTGGAGACGGCGTTCGAGGCGGTGGACACCGCCGCGCCGCCGGCCGCGGCGCTGGTCCCGGCGCCGCCGTCGTCGGCGGAGCGGGTGCGGGCCCGTCCCGACGACCTGACCGGCTCGCTGCGCGGGGTCGGCGCGGTGCCCCCGCCGGACCGGCTCGCCGGCCGGGACCGGGTGGAGCTGCCGGTGTCCGGGGACGTCCCGGCCGCCGAGCTGCTGCCCGGGGTCGGTGTCTACGGCACCGGGGTCGGCCGGTTCGTGCTGGTCCCGGCCGCACCGGAGGTCGTCGACGGGATCGTGCGCGGCTCGGCCGCCGCGGGCGGGGTGGACGTGGCGGGCCTGCCCGGCGGCTCGGCCGCCCGGGTGGCGACACCCCTGCTCAGCCTGGTCGTCGCCCGTCGGCGACGGCGCGGGGTGCTGCTGGCCGGGACGGTGCGGCCCGGTGTGCTGGAGTCCGCCGCCGTCGAGCTGATGGGGACCCGCCGGTGAACGGCCCGGTGGTCGCGACGCACGCGGTGACCAAGCGGTTCGGCCGGGTCACCGCCGTCGACGGCGTCGACCTGGCGGTACCCGCCGGCTCCCGGTTCGGGCTGCTGGGCCCGAACGGCTCCGGCAAGACGACGCTGGTGCGGATGCTGCTCGGGCTGGTGCACGCCACCTCGGGGTCGATCGAGGTGCTGGGCTCGCCGATGCCGCGGGCCGCCCGCACGGTGCTGCCGCGGGTCGGTGCGCTGGTCGAGTCCCCCGCCGCCTGGCCGGGGCTGTCGGGCCGGGCGAACCTGACCCTGCTCGACGCGGCGGGCTCGGTGGGCGGCCCGCTGCACCGGCCCGCCGACCGGCGACGACGCGTGCAGGAGGCCCTGGAGCAGGTCGGCCTTGGCGGGGTCGACCGCCGCCCGGTGCGGGCCTACTCGCTGGGGATGCGCCAGCGCCTGGGCATCGCCTCGGCGCTGCTGCGCGCCCCGGAGCTGCTGCTGCTCGACGAACCGACCAACGGCCTGGACCCGCGGGGTATCGGCGAGATGCGCGCCCTGCTGACCGCGCTGAACGAACGGGGCACGACCGTGGTGCTGTCCAGCCACCTGCTCGCCGAGGTGGAGACGCTGTGCACCCGGGTCGGGGTGATGGACGCCGGGCACCTCGTGCTCACCCAGGACCTCGACGAGCTGCGGGCACCGACCGGCCGGGTCGTCGTCCGCACCCCGGCCCCGGCGGCCGCGGCGCGGGCGCTCGGCCGGGCGCTGGAGTCCGCCGACGGCGACCGGCTCGTGGTCCGCGCCGTCGACCCCGCCGACCTCAACGCGCACCTGGTGCGGGCCGGGGTGCCGGTGGCGTCGCTGGAACCGGAGCGCCGCACCCTCGAACAGGTGGTGCTGGAACGGACCGGTGACGGCTCGGACCGGGTGGCCACGGCCGGGCGGGGGGTGGCGCGGTGATCCTCGTCGAGCTCGCGCTGCTGCTGCGCCGCACCCGGGTGTGGCTGTGCTGGCTGCTGCTGTGCGCGCTGCCGGCGCTCGTCGCGGTGGTCGTGTCGGCCACCGGGATCCTCCCGCCGCCCGGGCAGGGGCCCGCGTTCCTGTCCGCGGTCGCGACGAACGGGCAGATCTTCCCGGCGTTCGCGCTGGCGCTGGTGCTGCCGATCCTGCTGCCGATCACCGTCGCGGTGGTCGCCGGGGACACCGTCGCCGGGGAGGCCGCCGCGGGGACCCTGCGCTACCTGCTGATCCGGCCCGTCGGGCGGCTGCGGCTGCTGGTGGCGAAGCTGGTGTCGGTGGCGTTCTTCGTGGTCACCGCGGTGACGCTGGTGGTGCTGACGTCCTACGCGGTGGGGATCGCGGTGTTCGGCACCGGCACCACCACCGCCACCGGTGGTCTCACCCTGCCCCCGGTCGACGCCGGGCCCGGCTCGGTCGCGTCGCTGTCCGGGACGGTGATCGAACCGGTGGACCTGGCGACCCGGACCGGGCTGACCGTGGCCTACCTGGCGCTGTGCATGCTCACCCTGGGCGCGCTGGGGATCTTCTTCTCCACCCTGACCGACTCCCCGCTCGCGGCGGCGCTGGCGGTGCTCGCGGTCGTGGTGACCAGCGCGTCGCTGCAGGCCCTCGACGCCTCGGCCGCCTTCGTCGACTTCCTGCCGACGGCGCACTGGCTGGCCTGGATCGACCTCTACCGCGACCCGGTCCTCTACGACGCCGCCCGCACCGGGGCGTGGGTGCAGGCGGGCTGGGTCGCCGTCGCCGTCGGGGCGGCGTGGGCGAACCTGGCGACCAAGGACATCGCGAGCTGACCGCCCGCCGCGCCGGGCCGTCTCAGCCCGCGGCGCGCAGGGTGCCGCAGGCGGCCGGGGCCTCGTCGATCGGTGCGGTGGACAGGGCACGGACGACCAGGCCGATCACGGCGTCGTCGGCGGGCAAGCCGCCGTGGCCCACGGTCGAGCCCGGGCACAGCTGCTGCAGCTCCACATTGACCGCACCGTCGAGGCGGGCCGAGGTCGGCGGGGTGACGACCTGGTCACGGTCGGTCCACACCGACAGCCAGGGCACCACCGTCCCGGCCCCGGCGAGCTCCCCCAGCAGCGCCGACCCCGGGGCGAGCTGACGGCACGCCTGCGGGCACGCCTCCGGGGCCACGGCCGCGGCGGAGCCGGCCACCGTCGTCCCGGCCAGCGGGGAGCCGATCGACACGATCCGCCGGGCCCGCGCCGGGCCGTCGTCGCGGATCGCCCACAGCCCCGCGACGACGCCGCCCGCGGAGTAGCCGACGACGTCGACCGACGGCGCCCCGGCGTCGGTGGCGACGGTGACCGCGCGGTCCAGGACCTCCACCTGCCGGTCGAGGTCGCCGGTGCCGTCGCCGTCCAGGGCCAAGACGCGCGCGTCGCGGCCCTGGGTGCGCAGGGCCCCGGCGAGGACCTCCAGGCCGGTGCGGTCGCCGCCGTAGCCGGGGACGAGCAGGACCGGGCCCGGCCGGTCCTGGGCGACGGGCCCGCCGGCTCCGCGGGACCCCTCGGGCAGGGCCGCGACGACGGCGGCCACCACGCCCACCACCAGCAGCAGTGCGGCGACGACCAGCAGCGCCCGGCGGCGCGGGCTCACCGGGCCCCCGCCGGGGTGCCGGCGGCCGGGGTGTCGTCGGCGATCAGCAGGTCGGTGACGACCCGGTCGGCCAGCAGCCGTCCGCGGTCGGTCAGCACCGCGCGGCCCGCGGCGTGCGCCGCCGGGTCCAGCAGCCCGTCGGTGACGGCGCGGGCGGCGGCCGCGCGACTGCCGTCGTGCAGCAGGGTCAGGGCCATGCCCTCGGCGAGGCGCAGCCGCAGCATGACCCGCTCGGTGTGCCGCTCGTCCGCGGTGAGCTCCTCGCGACCGCCCTCGGGGGTCTCGCCCGCGGCGAGCGCGCCCGCCCAGCGCGCCGGGTGCTTGACGTTCCACCAGCGCGTCCCGGCCAGATGGGAGTGGGCGCCGGGGCCGATCCCCCACCAGTCGCCGTCGCGCCAGTAGCCCAGGTTGTGCCGGCACTCGGCGCCGGGCAGCGACCAGTTCGACACCTCGTACCAGGACAGCCCGGCGTCGCGCAGCCGCGCGTCGAGCAGCTCGTAGCGAGTGGCGGCGACGTCGTCGTCGGGGGCGGGCAGCTCCCCGCGGCGGACCCGGCGGGCCAGCGCGGTGCCGTCCTCGACGATCAGCGCGTAGGCCGAGACGTGGTCCACCCCCGCGTCGAGGACGGCGTCGGCGGAGGCGCGCAGGTCGTCGTCGGTCTCGCCGGGGGTGGCGTAGATCAGGTCCAGGTTGACGTGGCCGAACCCGGCGGCCCGGGCCTCCCGGGCGGCGGCGACGGCGCGCCCCGGGGTGTGCGTGCGGTCCAGTACGGCGAGCACGTGCGGGGCGGCGGACTGCATGCCCAGCGAGATGCGGGTGAACCCGCCGGCCCGGAGCCGGTCGAAGAACTCCGGCGAGACCGACTCGGGGTTGGACTCGGTGGTGACCTCGGCGTCGTCGGCGAGCGGGAGGTGCTCGCGGACCGCGTCGAGCATCGCGACGAGCCGGTCGGCGCCGATCAGCGACGGGGTGCCGCCGCCGACGAACACCGTTTCCACGGTGCGGTCCCCCACCGTGCGGGCGGCGAGGGCGATCTCGGCGCGGGCGGCGGCGAGCCAGCCGTCCGGGGACGCGGCGTCGCCCGCGAGCTCGGAGGCGGTGTAGGTGTTGAAGTCGCAGTAGCCGCAGCGGGTCGCGCAGAACGGCACGTGGACGTAGAGCCCGAAGGCCGGCGGCACGGGGGTCACGTCCGGCGAGTGTGCCACCGCCGGGCCGGTCGGTGCCGGGCGCACCTCGGGCCCGGACCGCTCCCCGGCACGTCCGGGGCGCGCGGGACGGGCCGGTCGCGACGGGGTGGCACCCGGGGTCCCCGCGGTGGACGATGGGTTCCACCGGGCCCGTGACCCCGGTGATTCCGGGTGAACCGGACACCGCGCGGCGAACGTCCGGACCTATCCGCCCACCCCTCCCAGGATGCGAACATCACTTTGTGGCAGGTCCGGACACCGTGGCACCCTGTATCCGTGCCCGCACTCCGTCTCCGCCTCGTGGCGCGTCGCCACGTGGATCTGAACCGGACCCGTAGCGCGCTCTGTCGTCGTCGCTGACCCGACGGCCCCTCCCGAACCGCCCCGGGCCGCTCCGTGCCCTGTCCCGGGCCGGGGTGTGCCCGGTCCGCCCGACATCGGAGCACCCACCACATGGCGCCCTCGAAGACCGCACCCCGCCGCCCGAAGGGCCAGGGGCAGTGGAAGCTCGGCCACCGCGAACCGCTGAACCCCAACGAGCGCAGCAAGCGCGACGACAATCCGCTGAACGTGCGCGCGCGGATCGAGAACGTCTACGCCCGGCGCGGCTTCGACTCGATCGACCCCGCCGACCTGCGCGGACGGTTCCGCTGGATGGGGCTCTACACCCAGCGCAGGCCCGGGATCGACGGCGGCCGCACCGCGGCGCTGGAGCCCGAGGAGCTCGACGACGAGTACTTCATGATGCGCGTGCGCCTCGACGGCGGGTCGGTGGACGTCGCCCAGCTGCGTGCGCTCGGTGAGGTCTCGCAGCGCTACGGCCGCGACACCGCCGACGTCACCGACCGGGAGAACATCCAGTACCACTGGATCCGCGTCGAGGACGTCCCGGCGATCTGGAAGCTGATCGAGCCGCTGGGCATGCAGACCACCGAGGCCTGCGGCGACTGCCCCCGTGTGGTCATGGGGTCCCCGGTCGCCGGCGTCTCGGCCGACGAGGTGGTCGACCCGACCCCGGCCATCGACGAGATCGTGCGCCGCTTCATCGGCGACCGCGAGCTGTCGAACCTGCCGCGCAAGTTCAAGTCCGCGATCTCCTGGCAGCAGGACGTCGCGCACGAGATCAACGACATCTCCTTCGTCGGCGTCGAGCACCCCGAGCACGGCCCCGGCTTCGACCTGTGGGTCGGCGGCGGGCTGTCGACCAACCCGCGGATCGCCGAGCGGCTCGGCGCCTGGGTCCCGCTCGACGAGGTCCCCGACGTGTGGCACGGCGTCATCCAGGTGTTCCGCGACTACGGCTACCGCCGCCTGCGCCACCGCGCCCGCATCAAGTTCCTCATCGCCGACTGGGGCCCGGAGAAGTTCCGCCAGATCCTGGAGGACGAGTACCTGGGCCGGAAGCTCGTCGACGGCCCCGCCCCGGCGGTCCCCGAGCGGCCCATCGACCACGTCGGCGTCCACAAGCAGAAGGACGGCCGCAACTACGTCGGCGTCGCCCCGCCGTCGGGCCGCGTGTCGGGCACGACGCTGCTCGCCGTCGCCGACGCCGCCGAGCGCGCCGGGTCGGACCGGATCCGGTTCACCCCGTACCAGAAGATCGTCGTGCTGGACGTCGCCGACGACAAGCTCGACGGACTGATCGAGGAGCTCAACACCCTCGGCCTGCCCGCGCGGCCGTCGACCTGGCGCCGCTCCACGATGGCCTGCACCGGCATCGAGTTCTGCAAGCTCGCGATCGTCGAGACGAAGGAACGCGCGATCCGGCTGGTCGAGGACCTGGAGAAGCGCCTCGCCGACGTCGTCCCGGACGTCCCGATCTCGCTGCACCTCAACGGCTGCCCGAACGCCTGCGCCCGCACCCAGGTCGCCGACATCGGCCTCAAGGGCCAGATCGTCACCGACGCGGACGGCAACCAGGTCGAGGGCTTCCAGGTCCACCTGGGCGGCGGGCTGGGGCTGGACTCCGGTTTCGGCCGCAAGCTGCGCGGGCTCAAGGTCACCAGCGCCGAGCTGGGCGACTACGTCGAGCGCGTCGTGCGCCGCTTCGCCGAGCAGCGCGACGGCGACGAGCGGTTCGCCCAGTGGGTCCTGCGGGCCGACGAGGAGGACTTGAAGTGAGCGGGCGCGTCACGCCGTTCCACTGTCCGTACTGCGGCGAGGAGGACCTGCGTCCGGCCGAGCGGTCCGAGAAGGTCCCCGGCGCCGCCTGGTGGTGCGCGGGCTGCCTGCGCACCTTCGTCGTGACCTTCGTGGGGATCGGCGTCCCCGAGACCTCGGGAGCGGAATCATGAGTGTTGCCCTGGAGACCGACCTGCGCGCCACCGCCGAGCGCGGTGCCGCCGAGCTGGGCCCGGACGCGACCGCCGAGCAGCTGCTCGCCTGGGCCGCGGAGACCTTCGGCGACCGGCTGATCGTCGCCTCCAACATGCAGGACGCCGTCCTGGTCGACCTGGCCCAGCGGGCCCGGCCGGACGTCGACGTGCTGTTCCTGGAGACCGGCTACCACTTCGCGGAGACCATCGGCACCCGCGACGCGGTCGACGCCGTCTACCCGCGGCTGCGCATCGTGAACGCACAGGCGGACCAGACGGTCGCCGAGCAGGACGCCGAGTACGGCAAGGACCTGTTCGCCCGCGAGCCGGACCGCTGCTGCGCGCTGCGCAAGGTCGTCCCGCTGGAGCGGACGCTGTCCGGCTACGACGCCTGGGTCACCGGTGTCCGCCGCGTCGAGGCCCCGACCCGGGCGAACACGCCGCTGGTCACCTACGACGAGAAGTTCGGCCTGGTGAAGATCAACCCGATCGCCGCGTGGTCCGACGAGGACATGGACGCCTACATCGCCGAGCACGGGATCCTGGTGAACCCGCTCGTCGACGCCGGCTACCCGAGCATCGGCTGCGCGCCCTGCACCGCGAAGCCGAAGCCCGGCGAGGACCCCCGCTCCGGCCGCTGGGCCGGGCGTGCCAAGACCGAGTGCGGGCTGCACGCATGACGACCCTGGAGGAGACCGCCGTGACCGCCGCCGTCACGACCCCGGCCCTGGACGCGCTCGACGCGCTGGAGTCCGAGGCGATCCACGTGTTCCGCGAGGTCGCCGGCGAGTTCGACCGCCCGGTGATCCTGTTCTCCGGCGGCAAGGACTCGACGCTGCTGGTGCACCTGGCCATCAAGGCGTTCGCGCCGGCCAAGGTGCCCTTCGGCCTGCTGCACGTCGACACCGGGCACAACTACCCGGAGGTCATCGAGTTCCGGGACCGGGTCGCGGCGCAGCACGGGCTGCGCTTGGAGGTCGCCCGCGTCGAGGACTACCTCGCCGACGGCCGCCTCGTCGAGCGCGCCGACGGGACCCGCAACCCGCTGCAGACCCAGCCGCTGCTCGACGCGATCGCCGAGCACCGCTTCGACGCCGTGTTCGGCGGCGGCCGCCGCGACGAGGAGCGCGCCCGGGCCAAGGAGCGGATCATGAGCCTGCGCGACGCGTTCGGCCGGTGGGACCCGCGCAAGCAGCGCCCGGAGCTGTGGAACCTCTACAACGGACGGCACGCCCCCGGCGAGCACGTCCGCGTGTTCCCCATCTCCAACTGGACCGAGCTCGACGTGTGGCGCTACATCCGGCGCGAGGGCATCGAGCTGCCGTCGATCTACTACGCCCACGAGCGCGAGGTCTTCCAGCGCGACGGCATGTGGCTCGCCGAGGGCCCCTGGGGCGGGGCGCGCGACGGCGAGCGGCTGGAGCGCCGGTCCATCCGCTACCGCACCGTGGGCGACGGCTCCTGCACCGGGGCCGTCGAGTCCACCGCCACCACCCTCGACGAGGTCATCGCCGAGGTCACCGCGTCGCGGCTCACCGAGCGCGGCGCGACCCGGGCCGACGACCGGCTGTCCGAGGCCGCGATGGAGGACCGGAAGAAGGAGGGCTACTTCTGATGACGGGCACTGCGGACACCACCTCCCGGTCCCTGCTGCGCTTCGCCACGGCGGGCTCCGTCGACGACGGCAAGTCCACCCTGGTCGGGCGCCTGCTCTACGACACCAAGTCGGTGCTGGCCGACCAGATCGAGGCCGTCGAGCGCGCCTCGGTCGACAAGGGGATGTCGACGCCGGACCTGTCGTTGCTCGTCGACGGCCTGCGCGCCGAGCGCGAGCAGGGCATCACCATCGACGTCGCCTACCGCTACTTCGGCACGCCCACCCGGGAGTTCGTGCTCGCCGACACCCCCGGCCACGTGCAGTACACCCGCAACACCGTCACCGGCGCGTCCACCGCCGAGCTGGCGGTGCTGCTGGTCGACGCCCGCAACGGCGTGGTCTCCCAGACCCGCCGGCACGCCGCGGTGCTGTCGCTGCTGCGCGTCCCGCGCCTGGTCCTGGCGATCAACAAGATCGACCTGATCGAGTACGACCAGGCGAAGATCGCCGACATCGAGCGCGAGTTCACCGAGCTGACCCGCTCGCTGGGCTTCACCGACGACGCCGTCCAGGTCATCCCGGTGTCCGCGCTGGTCGGGGACAACGTGGCGTTCCGCAGCGGGAACACCTCCTGGTACACCGGGCCGACGCTGCTGGAGCACCTGGAGTCGGTCCCGGTCGACGGCCCCGACGCCGACGCCCCGTTCCGGATGCCGGTCCAGTACGTGATCCGCCCCAGGAACGGTGCCGAGTCTCGCTCCGCTGACGCTCCGCTCGGTGACCTGCACGACTACCGCGGCTACGCCGGCCAGGTCGCCTCGGGCACCGTCCGTCCGGGCGACGAGGTCGTCGTCCTGCCCGAGGGGCACCGCACCACCGTCTCCGAGGTCCGGACCGCCGACGGCCCGCTGGCCGCCGCCGGGGCGGGCCTGAGCGTGACGGTGCTGCTCGCCGACGACATCGACGCCCCCCGCGGCGCCCTGATCGCGGCCGCGTCCGACGTCCCGGAGGTCACCTCCGAGATCGACGCGACGCTGTGCTGGCTGGCCGAGAAGCCGCTGCTCCCGGGCGCGCGGCTGCTGCTCAAGCACGGCACCCGCACCACCCAGGTGATCGTCGGGGCGCTGGGGTCGCGGCTGGACACCGAGACGGTGTCCTACGCCGCCGCACCGGAGAAGCTGGAGATCAACGACATCGGCCGGGTGTCGCTGCGCGTCGCCGACCCGCTGCCGGTCGACTCCTACGCCCGGGTCCGCACCACCGGCGGGTTCCTGCTGATCGACCCGCCGACGGGCAACACGCTCGCCGCCGGTCTGGTGGGCGACCCGCTCGCGGCGGTGCCGGCCGCCGGCTGACCGCTCCGCGCCGTCCACGGCCCCCGCACCCGCTCCGGGTGCGGGGGCCGTGTCGTGCCGGGCGGGGTGTCCGGACCGGGCGGTCGTGGCCCGGGACACCCGGACCGCCCGGACGCGCCGACGAGGCACCCGCCACGTCACGTCCCCGCAGCTCAGCGACCCGCGTCGGCCACATGTCCGGACAGGTTTCCCGTCGTCCCGACCAGCGGACGACGACTTGTCGACCCCCTCGATCCGTTCCACCATGGACGGGTGACCACGACCGCCGCCCCCGCCGACCGGACCCTCGCGTCCGGCCGCCGCGCGGAGTCGGACCCGGCGGTCTCCTGGCACCTCGTCGCGCACCTCGAGCGGTTCTGGCCGTCGCGCCGGCTCGACGCGTTCGACGAGTTCTGTCGTCGGGGCTGAGACACCTCCCCGACCGACCTCCCACCACGTACCGCGCACCCCTCGCACGGGTCACGGACGCTCCCGCACGCCCGGCGTGCGCAGGAAGCAGGATCATGTTCGACCCCTCGCTCGCGCTCGCCGGCCTGCTCGTCGGCTTCCTCGTCGGCCTCACCGGCATGGGCGGAGGTGCGCTCCTGACCCCGTTGCTCGTCCTGGTGTTCAAGGTCAACCCGCTCACCGCGATCTCCTCGGACCTGCTGACCTCGCTGGTCATGAAGCCGGTCGGCGCCGCGGTGCACGCCCGGCGGCGCACCGTGCACTGGCGGCTCACCGGGTGGCTGGTGCTCGGCGCCGTCCCCGCCGGGTTCGCCGGCGCGGTGGTCATCGGGATGATCGGGAAAGGCGTCGGCGTCGAGGACCGGCTCAAGGTGTTCATCGGGATCGCGCTGGTCGCCTCGGTGCTGACCACCCTGTTCCGGCAGGTCATGGACCGGCGCGGCAGCCGCAACGCCGTCGACGTCGACGCGCCGGTGGACGTCCGTCCGCTGCGGACGGTGCTGATCGGCGTCGTCGGCGGGCTGGCGGTCGGGATGACCTCGGTCGGCGCCGGGTCGCTGATCATCGCGATGCTCCTGCTCGCCTACCCGCAGCTGCACCCGTCGCGGCTGGTCGGCACCGACATCGTGCAGGCGATCCCGCTGGTCGCCGCCGCGACGGTCGGGCACCTGTTCTTCGGCGACGTCCAGTTCGGTCTCGCCGCGGCGCTGCTCGTCGGTGCCCTGCCCGGCGTGTGGTTCGGCGCGCGGCTGTCCTCCGGGGGCACCGGCCGGCTCATCAAGCCGGTCGTGACCGCGGTGCTGCTCGCCTCGGCGCTCGCGCTGCTCGGGGTCCCCGGCCCGTGGGTGCTGGTGGCGACGGCGGCCGCCCTCGTCGTGACCGTCGTCCTGCTGCCGCGCCGCCGCCCGGCCGTCGCCGAGCCGGAGCGGGTCCCCGAGCCGGTCGGCGCCCGCGACTGACCCCGACCGGGTCCCGCTCCCCCGGGAACGGCTCAGGCCGCCGGGACGGCGCGGGACGCGGCGCCGGGCAGGGCGCCCAGCACGGCGCGGGCGACGGCGTCGTTGTAGCGCAGGCTCTGCGCGTTCATCCCGGGCCGGGTGAACGCCCCGGCGACCTTGACCGTCGTGTGCGGCCCGACCGCGAACCGCCGCTCGTGCACCCCGCCGTCCGCGGTGTGCAGCGCGCCGTCGGCCGGACGGACCGACAGCAGGCCGGTGTTGCGCAGCGGGGTGCCGTCGTCGTCGTGGAGGACCTCCTCGACGGCCTCGCCGCGGGCGAGCAGGCCGCCCAGCAGCCCGTCCACCGTGCGCGAGACGCTCGGGTCGGGCAACCGGGCGTCGACCAGGACCCGGGTCGTCACCGGCGGCGCCCCGGCCAGGGTGGTGCTGGTGGCGTGGAAGCCGTCGGCGTCGATGTCGATGCTCATCCCGGCGCCGAGGAACCGCAGGTACCCGGCACGGGACAGGGCGAGCATCTGGCGGACCCGGAAACCGGGTGGGCCGGACGCGACCGAGTTGAAGAACGACTGCCACCACGGCATGTCCCTCGCCCGCGAGCGCGGCGAGAGCACCCCGGACCCGGCCAGGCGGGTGGTCTCGGTGTAGACCGACAGCATCGCGACGAACGCGCCGAGGTGCGGGGTGTGCCGCTCGTCGACGTGCTGGCGCAGGTCCTCGGCGATGCGTTCGCGCACCAGGGGCTGCAGCGCCTCGAGGTCCGGGGCGTGCACGCCGTCGAGCGGGCGGTCCAGCGCGGTCAGGTCGAGCCGGTCGAGCGGGTCGGGCACCAGCTCGGCGATCAGCGCCGCCTCCTCGGGCGAGCCGTGCGCGACGGCGGAGAACCGCCGCGCGAACTCGTCCCACCCGGCGCGGACGCGGTCGGGGTGGCCGACGAACAGCTCGTGGTACCAGCCCCAGCCGATCTCCTTGGCCATCAGCGGCCACACCCGGGTGGCGACGTCGACCGGGCCGCCGGAGGCGATGAGGTCGTCGGTGACGTCGGGGCCGAGGAACCGCGGCAGCGGCGGAAGCCCGCCCCGTAGCTGGTAGTGGGTCTTGGAGTGGTAGGTCGCGCCGCGCGGGGACCCGCCGACGACCACCGGCTCCCGCCCGCACGGCTCGTACCGCAGCCGGCCCGGGTCGGCGTCGTCCGGGTCGGGGACGAAGCGCCCGCCGCGGCCCTCGAACAACAGCACCACGAGGTCGACGAACGCCAGCCCCAGCCCGCGGGCCAGCACGGTCTCGCCCGGCGCGATCACCGACAGGTCGGAGTCGGAGGTCTGCTCCGGGGGCAGGTAGCGCAGGCCGAACTCGTCGGCGCGGGCGGCGAGCGCGATCTCGTCGTCGGTGGGGGTGGCGTCGAGGTGCCCGGAGGCGAGCACGACGGCGTCGCCGCGCAGGACGGTGCCGTCGGCGAGGGCCACGACCTGCCTGCCGTCGGTCTCGTCGAGGGCCTCGGCGGTGGTGCGGTGCAGGTGCACCCGCATCCCGGCCGGCGCCCGGCCGACGACCTCGCGCAGCACCGCGGCGAGGTAGTGGCTCTGCAGCCGCCGCGACGGGAACGTCGACGCCGTGACCTGCGCCAGCTCGTCGGCGAGCTCCGGTCCGAGCTCGGCCCGCGGGTCGCCGTGCTCGCGCAGGTTCTGCGCCCAGTCCCAGAACGACGGGCCGGGCGCCACCGGGCCGTCGCAGACGACCGAGGAGTCGGTCCACATCGTGACGTCGGCGGCCATCGAGTTCATCGCGAGCAGCGGGGACTGCGCGTGCCGCCAGATGCGGCCCGCCCCGGCCGGGAACGGGTCGACGAGGTGGACGTCGACGCCGGGTCCGGCCAGGGCGTCGGACAGCAGCTCGGGCGCACTCGCGACCATGCGCTCCAGCACGCCGGCCCCTCGGGGGCCGGCGCCGACGATCACGACGGACGGGGCGTGCGGGCTACGGGACATCGGGGCGCTCCTGGGTCGGCGGGCGGAGGGGGACGACCCCTCACGGCGCCCACCGCAGGCGGCACAGGTCGACGTGCCTGCGCCTCACCAGCCGGAGACCCATGGATGCCACGGTAGGTCGCCTCCCTCGCCGTGGCCACCCGCCACGGTCGGTCCACCTGCCTCAACACCGCACCGGGCCTCCGGGATTCCGCACCCCGTCCGTGAGCGCGGGCCGGTGGCGGCACGGTCGTCAGGCGGCCGGGCCGGCCAGGGTGACGTGCAGCGGCCGGTCGGTCCCCGCCGTCGCGGCGACGGCCTCGGCGAGGATCTCCAGGACCGTCGCGTGGGTGCCGGGGTCGGCCGCGGCGAGCGGACCGTCGGCGACGACGAGCTCGACGGGTCCGGCGGGCAGCCAGGACAGATCGCCCAGGCAGTCCGCCAGCGCGTCGAGGTTGTGGCCGTAGTACTCGGGGAAGCTCAGCGCCCGGCCGACGGCGGACAGGACCGCGGCGCGGTCCGCGACCCCTTCGACGACGGCGACGAGACCGGAGCCACCGGCCCGCCCCCGGGCCGCGTCGACGGCGGGGGCGGTTCCGGCGCTCTCACGGGGAAGGGTGCTCACCTCGAGACGTCTACCACGACGAACGAGGCGTAGTGGTCGGCCGTGTAGTAGTACTCCCCGCCCGATCCGGTGACGATCCGCCGGGCGCCGCGGGTGCTCGCGCCGGGGGTCGGCACGGTGAACTCCTGGTAGTAGCCCGAGGACTTCGCGGGCAGGATCCCCTCCCGGTTCTGGAAGGTCGTCCCGTCCTGGCTGTACGGGTACGGCCCGCCCGAGCGGATCAGCCGGTAGGTGTCGGTGGCCTGGGACGGCAGCGACGACAGCGCCCGCACCGGCAGCCCGGACTCCTGCTCCCCCGGCACGGCGGCCGGGGCGACGGGAGCGGCGACGGCGGCCGGCACGGCCGGAGCGGGTGCGGCGGCGGCCGCGGCGGGCAGGGCGAGGCCGAGGGCGGCCAGAACGGCGACGAGTGCCCCGACGATCAAGGCACGCGTCCCGGACCGCGCATCCGGTCGAATGATCATGGTCCGGACGCTAGGCCGGGTCACCCGTTCGGGTACAGACGTCGCGACGAACCGCCACCGTCCCGTCACCCGCTGTTTCCACGGCTGCCGCGACGACCACCCTCCGTTCGCCCGCCGACCGCATCGGCGGGCCGGTGACGGGCCATGATCACGACCGGTCACCGCGTAGGTGCATCCGGTCACCGTGTCCTGCGTCGCACCCCTGTTCTACGCGCAGTAAAAGCGCGTTGAAGCGGGTACAACGGAGCTCGAGAGACCAGGAACGACTGCGCATGACACGCCCCGATCCCGACACGTTCAACGGAGAACGTCGCATGACCGCAGAGTTGATTCACCCCCTGCCCGAGGCTCCCGCACCCGTGGAGCTCCCGGCACCCCAGGCCGGCCGCTCGACCGTGGACCGGCTGCTGGACTCGATCGACGACCTGGTGCGCCGGCACCGCGCGCTCGCCGCGCACGACGGCGCCTCCGCCGCCCTGCACGCCGAGCTGATCGCGGCCGAGCTGGACCAACAGGTGGCGATCCTGCGGACGATGCCCCGCCAACCCGGCAGCTGACCCTCGCGGGTCAGAGCTCGGCCGCCGCCGGGATGATCTCCGACCCGAACACCCGCAGCGGCTCGATCGTCGCCACGTCCGGCACCACCGTGTGCACGTGCTGCACACCGAGCGCCGCGTAGCCGCGCAGCTCCTCGACCGCGGCCTTCGGGTCGGCCGGGTCCAGCCGCGCCATGACCGTCTTCTCGATCTCGTCGTAGTCGCGCCCGACCTCCTCGCAGCGGGTGCGCAGCACGTCCAGCTTGCGCTCCAGCTCGGGGCCGCCGAACAGGTTGCACGCGTCGGCGTACTGCGCGACCAGGCGCAGCGTCTTCCGTTCCCCACCGCCGCCGATCAGGATCGGCGGATACGGCCTGCGCAGCGGCTGCGGGGTGTTCAGCGTGGCGCCGAGCCGGTAGTGGGTCCCCTCGAAGGGGCCGTCGTCGTCGCTCCACATCTGACGGGCGATGCGCAGCGTCTCCTCCAGCCGTTCGAACCGCTCCGCGGTCGGCGGGAAGAACAGCCCGAGCCCGGTGGCCTCCTCGTCGTTCCAGGCGGCGCCGACACCCAGCATCGCGCGGCCCTTCGACAGCACGTCCAGGGTGGTCACGGCCTTCACCAGCAGACCGGGGTCGCGGTAGGTCACCGCGGTCACCCAGGCCAGCAGGTCGACCTTCTCCGTGCGGGCGGCCAGGTAGCCGAGCACGGTGTAGGCCTCGAGCATGTCGGTCTCGACCGGCCCGACCGGCCGGATCTGCCAGAGGTGGTCCATGACGCTCACCCGGGAGAAGCCCTGCTCCTCGGCCGCGACGGCGATCCGGGACAGGTCGTCGGCCAGGCCCGCCGGTCCGGCCGGGTAGGTGAAGTCCGCGATGTGCAGTCCGATCCTCACGGCATGTCCTCTCATAAACGGAGCCAACTCCGTTTCGGAGCCTAGCCCTCTTCCGGCGACCGGCGCCACCGCGCCCATCGGACCGCGGGCGTCGCCGGTTCGGTCGGCTCCGTCACGTCGCGCACGACCGTTCGGTGCGGTTCACTGATCCGGTGATCGCGCTCGTGCGGAGGCTGCACATCGACCTGGGCCGGACGGCCGGGGCCCTCTGTCCCCGCTCCTGACCCCGTCCCCCCGCAGCCCCTCGTACAGGAGTTCACCCATGCCTCTCGTCACCTTCGCCGTCAGCGGCCAGGGCACCGGCGTCGCGCAGACCGTCGCGGTCGACGGCGCCGGCTACGTCATCGAGACCGACGCCTACCCCGCCTTCGGCGGCAAGGACGAGCACCCCAGCCCGCTCGCCTACACGCTCGCGTCGCTGTCGTCGTGCAACCAGGTCACCAGCTCGATCGTCGCGAAGGAGCTCGGCATCACGATCGAGCACGTGCGCTTCGACGTCGCCGCCGACTTCAACCCGACGACGATGACCACCGGGACCCACCGCGACGGCGAGACCACCTTCCAGAACCTGCGGGTCGACGCCGTGATCACCACCGACGGCACCGACGAGCAGGTCGCGCAGCTGGCCCGGGAGACCGAGCGCCGCTGCCCGGTGTCGCAGCTGTTCGCCCTGGCCGGGGTGTCGATCACCAGCACCTGGACGAAGGCCTGAGGTCCTAGTCTGCGGGGGTGGCAGACACCGTCGACTCCCCCGAGCTCGTCCACCTGGCCGTCGAGGCCGGGATCGCGACGATCACCCTGGACTCCCCGCGCAACCGCAACGCACTCTCGGCGCAGCTGCGCCGGGAGCTGATCGCGCACCTCGACGCGGCGATCGCCGACGACGCGGTGCGGGTCATCGTGCTGACCCACACCGGCACGGTGTTCTGCGCGGGCATGGACCTCAAGGAGTCCCGTGGCGCGGGCGCCGAGCAGCAGGGCGTCACCGAGGTGCCGCGGATCCTGACGACGCTGTGGGACTCCCCCAAGCCGGTCGTCGCCCGGCTGTCGGGCCCGGCCCGCGCCGGTGGGGTCGGGATCGTGGCGGCGTGCGACATCGCCGTCGCCGCCGAGTCGGCCACCTTCGCGTTCTCCGAGGTCCGGATCGGGGTGGTGCCCGCGGTCATCTCGGTGACCGTGCTGCCCCGGCTGTCCGCCCGCGCCGCGCACGAGCTCTTCCTCACCGGGGAGACCTTCGACGCGCGGCGCGCGGCGGCCGTCGGGCTGATCAACAGCGCCGTCCCGGCGGAGACCCTCGACGACGAGGTGGCCCGCTACACCGGCATGCTGCGCCTCGGTGCGCCCGGCGCCCTGGCCGGGGCGAAGGCGATGCTGCGCCGCGAGCGCCCGGCGACGATGAGCGACGACTTCGCCGCGATGAACACGCTGTCCGCCTCGTACTTCGCCTCCGAGGAGGGGCAGGAGGGCATCCTGGCCTTCGGGGAGAAGCGGACGCCGTCCTGGGTGCCGGAGGGCTGAGCCCCGCGCCCCCGGCCCGGCTCGCCCCGGCCCAGGCCCGCTCCGGCTCGACCAGGCCCGGCTCGCCTCGCGCCGGCCCGGCTCGCCACGGCCCGGGTCCGTCCCGGCCCGGACAGCCGAGTGGCACACCGGGCACCTCGGACCCCCTCGGGCGGGTTCACGGCGTGCCACTCGTCGGTGCGTGGTCCAGCGCCCGGCCGATCTGCGCGACGATGCGCCCGGGCTCGTCGCGCAGGTCGAGCCGGGTGTAGCGGTAGATCCGCCACCCGGCGTCGACGAGGCGGGTCACCCTCGTGGCGTCGCGCAGGACCCGGTCGGGGCCGGTGTGGTCGGCGCCCTCGTACTCGATGCCGACGCGCGGCGCGGGATAGGCGAGATCGAGCCACACCGCGCGGCGCCGGGCGTCGTCGAGCACCGGGTGCTGGACCTCAGGTCGCGGCAGGCCGGCCCGGACCAGGAGCAACCGCAGCCGGGTCTCGGGCGGGGACATGGCGCGCCGGTCCGCGAGCCCCAGGACGCCGGGAACGCCGGCCACTCCGCGCAGCCCCCGGTAGCGGACCGCGAAGTTCAGCAGCAGGTCCGGAGCGAACCCGTGCCGGAACGCCAGCGCGTCCACCGCGACGACGGCGGCGGTCTCGTCGCGACCCCGGGCCAGGTCGAACGCGGTCCGCAGCGGCGTGGTGACCCGGACCCCGTCGCACCACCCGATCTCACCGGGGTGCAGCCGGTCGCGGCGCACGCGCACCCCCGCCGGGGCCCGGGCCCGGACCGGGAGCACCACGTCGACCGGCGCCCCGACCGGCGCGCACGGTGCGCCGGACAGCTCAGCCGCGGCCCATCCCGCGATCACCCCGCGACCGCCGGACCAGCGGAACACCGCCCGGCACCGGTCGGCGTGTCCGAGCGGGACGAGGTGCCGGGCGGCCCAGGTGTCGGGCAGCACCCGGACGAACGCCGGGCCCTGCAGCCGTCGCGCCGTCACGAGGCCCGCGCCGACGGCGGCCGAGCCACGGAAGATGAGGGGCCACCCCGGCACGTCCACCGACGCAGGATCCGGGGACACCGCGCCGGGCGGGGCCGTTCGGCGTCGCCGGTGTGCGATCGCGAACCGATCCGGTCGCCGGAGTGCGCCGAGTGGCACACCACGGACCCGGGACCGGCCCCGACGGGTCCACGGTGTGCCACTGGGCGAACCGGGCCGTGGCTCGGCCAGGGCGGCCCGGAGGTCCGGGGAGGGTGTGCCGCGACCACTGCGGGCGGGGGTCCTGCTGCGGCTCGGCGAAGGGGGGCTCCGCGGCGGCCGGGCCCGGTGCGGAGGCGGGGCGGGCCGCCGAGGGGCGGGGAGCCACCGGGCGCGCCTACCCTGGAGGGCATGAGCGTCCCCGTCGTCAGCACCGACCCGGGCGCGGCACTGGACCTGCTCGCCGGGCGGCGCCTCGTCGTCCTCACCGGGGCCGGGCTGTCCACCGACTCCGGCATCCCGGACTACCGCGGCCCGGGCTCACGACCGCGCAACCCGATGACCTACTCCGAGTTCGTGTCCGGTGAGCCCGCGCAGCGGCGGTACTGGGCGCGCAGCCACGTCGGCTGGGCCCGGATGCGTCGCGCCGACCCCAACCCCGGACACCGCGCACTGGCCGCACTGGGGGCGGCGGGCGTCGTCGACGGGCTGATCACGCAGAACGTCGACGGCCTGCACTCCGTGGCCGGCAGCCGCGGCGTGGTCGACCTGCACGGGCGCATCGACGAGGTCGTCTGCCTGGACTGCCGCCGCATCACCCCGCGCGACGCGCTGCAGGCCCGGCTCACCGCGCTCAACCCCGGCTTCACCGAGGCGCACAGCGCGCAGGTCGAGACGGCCCCCGACGGCGACGCCGCGGTGGAGATCACCGACGGCTTCCGGATCGCGCCGTGCGCGTCCTGCGGCGGGGTCCTCAAACCGCACGTCGTGTTCTTCGGGGAGAACGTGCCGAAGGACCGGGTGGCGCGCTGCTACGCGATGGTGGCCGCGCTGACCCCCGAGGACGGCGCGCTGCTCGTCGCCGGGTCCTCGCTCACCGTCATGTCGGGGCTGCGGTTCGTCCGGGCCGCGCACCGTGCGGAGGTGCCGGTCGTGATCGTCAACCGCGGGGCGACCCGGGGCGACGAGCTCGCCGACCTGCGCGTCGACGCGGGCTGCTCGGAGGCGCTGGCCGCACTCGCGGCCCAGCCGGTCTGAGCGCTCAGGCCCCGCCGTCGCGACGCCCGCGGGGGGTGTCGAAGCGCCGGGTGGCGCGGTCGGCACCGATCGCGACCAGTGCGCACGCGGGCAGGACCACCACCGTCACGAACACGACCTGCGCCACGAACGGCAGGCCGGTGAGCCACAGCTCGAACGCGTCCCAGCCGTCGATGATCGTGCGCACACTCCACACGGTAGTCCCCGGGCCCAGGCATTAGGTTCGGGGCCATGTTCGCTGTCTATGCGCAGGAGCCCAACGCCGACGCTCCCCTCGACTCCCTCGTCGTGGGCGAGCGGCCCGACCCGGAGGTTCCCGACGGCTGGGTCTCCGTCAACGTCTCCGCCGCCAGCCTCAACATGCACGACCTGTGGACGCTGCGCGGGGTCGGCATCAAGCCCGACCAGTTCCCCATGATCCTCGGCTGCGACGGCGCCGGGACCCTCGACGACGGCACCGAGGTCGTCCTCTACCCGATCATCGGCGACCCTGACTGGCGCGGCGACGAGACGCTCGACCCGAAGCGCACCCTGCTCACCGAGCGCCACCAGGGCACGATGGCCGACAAGGTGATCGTCCCGGCGCGCAACGCGGTCCCCGCCCCGAAGGGCCTCACCCCCGGCCAGGGCGCCGTCCTGGGCACCGCCTGGCTGACCGCGTATCGGATGCTGTTCACCAAGTCGGGCCTGCAGCCGGGCCAGACGGTGCTCGTCCAGGGCGCCTCCGGCGGCGTCTCGACGGCGCTGGTCCAGCTGGGCCGCGCCGCGGGCTTCCAGGTGTGGGTCACCGGCCGCGACGAGGAGAAGCGCGCACTGGCCGAGCGCCTCGGCGCGCACGCCACGTTCGAGTCCGGGGCGAAGCTGCCGGGCAAGGTCGACGCCGTCATGGAGTCGGTCGGCGAGGCCACCTGGAAGCACTCCATGCGGGCGCTGCGCCCCGGTGGCCGCATCGTCGTCTGCGGCTCCACCTCGGGCCCGAACCCGCCCGCGGACCTGCAGCGGCTGTTCTTCCTCCAGCTCGAGGTGGTCGGCGCGACCATGGGGACGCGCCAGGAGCTCGCGGATCTCATGAACTTCGTGGCGACGGCCGGGATCGCGCCGGAGATCGGGACAGAACTGCCGATGGACTCCGCGAAGGAGGCGTTCGAGGCAATGGCCGCGGGGCGCACGGCGGGGAAGATCGTCCTGACCCGCTGAGGCGTTACGTGATCCGGGTGTGATGCAGTCGTGATGTCGTTGGTGAACGTCAAGCGGTCTACGTAATCGCTGGTCGTCGGCCTGTCGGTCATCGCTGCGTGACGACCGCCCGGCGCTCGGGGGACGTTTGCCCAGGACAGGGTCGGATTTCGCCCGTTCGGCAAGTACAGTGCGTCATCGTGACCGAGCCTTTCAGTCGACGGGCGTCGGGGACTGCCACCATGGCTGCCCCGACGCCTGGAGCCGCGGGTGTCGTCGAGTTCCTGGACCGGGTCGACCACGCCGTGGCCACAGCCCTGTCCACCAACCCGTCCTCGACGGACGTCAGCCGTGACGGCTGGCGGGTCCTGTTGATGCTCGCCCGCGGCACCGGCCGCAGCATGGGCGAGGTCGCGGGACACACGTCGCTGCCCGCCCCCACGGCCACCCGGATCGTGGACCGCCTCGTCGAGAAGAAGCTGGCCTACCGGTCGGCCGACCCGCTCGACCGGCGCCGCGTGCTGGTGCACCTGTCGGCCGAGGGACGGACGGTCGTCGAGTCCGTCTGCCAGCGGGTGCAGCGCATCCTGTCGCCGCGCCGTGCCCCCGCCGCCCGGCCCGCGCCGTGCGACGGGCCGATCCCCGGCCCCCGGGCGGGCTCGGTCATGTAGACCGCCCCCGCGCTCCCCCGCCCCCACCACGTACACGTCGGGCCCGACCCCCAGCCGGGAGTCGGGCCCGCTTCGCGTCCGGGAGCTACTTCTTGGGCTTCTCGGTGGCCGTCCCGCCGCCGGTGGACAGCGCGGCGACGAAGGCCTCCTGCGGGACGTCGACGCGGCCGATCGTCTTCATCCGCTTCTTGCCCTCCTTCTGCTTCTCCAGCAGCTTGCGCTTGCGGGAGATGTCGCCGCCGTAGCACTTGGCGAGCACGTCCTTGCGGATCGCGCGGATCGTCTCGCGGGCGATGATCCGGGCGCCGACGGCGGCCTGGATCGGCACCTCGAACTGCTGGCGCGGGATGAGCTCGCGCAGCTTGGTCGCCATCGAGGTGCCGTAGGAGTACGCCGACTCCTTGTGCACGATCGCGGAGAACGCGTCGACGGCCTCGCCCTGCAGCAGGATGTCGACCTTGACCAGGTCGGCCACCTGCTCGCCGGCCTCCTCGTAGTCGAGGCTGGCGTAGCCGCGCGTGCGGGACTTCAGGTTGTCGAAGAAGTCGAAGATGATCTCACCGAGCGGCATCGTGTAGCGCAGCTCGACGCGGGTCTCGGACAGGTAGTCCATCCCGCCGAGCTGGCCGCGCCGGCTCTGGCAGAGCTCCATGATGGTGCCGACGAACTCCGACGGCGCCAGGATGGTGATCTTGGTGATCGGCTCGCGGACCTCGGCGACCTTGCCCACCGGCCAGTCGCTGGGGTTGGTCACCTCGATCTCCTCGCCGTCGTCGGTGGTGACCTGGTAGACGACGTTGGGTGCGGTGGAGATCAGGTCGAGGTCGAACTCGCGCTCGAGCCGCTCGCGGGTGATCTCCAGGTGCAGCAGGCCGAGGAAGCCGCAGCGGAAGCCGAAGCCCAGCGCGGCCGAGGTCTCCGGCTCGTAGGTGAGCGCGGCGTCGTTGAGCTGCAGCTTGTCCAGCGCCTCACGCAGGTCGGGGTACTGCGAGCCGTCGATCGGGTAGAGCCCGGAGTAGACCATCGGCTGCGGCTCGCGGTAGCCGGTCAGTGGCGCGGTGGCCCCGTTGCGCTTGGACGTGACGGTGTCGCCGACCTTGGACTGACGGACGTCCTTCACCCCGGTGATGAGGTAGCCGACCTCGCCGACGCCGAGGCCGTCGGACGGCTTGGGCTCCGGGGAGACGATCCCGATCTCGAGCAGCTCGTGCTCGGCACCGGTGGACATCATCTTGATCTTCTCGCGCGGCGAGAGCTTGCCGTCGACGACCCGGATGTAGGTGACGACGCCGCGGTAGGTGTCGTAGACCGAGTCGAAGATCATTGCGCGGGCGGGGGCGTCGGCGTCGCCGACCGGAGCGGGGACCTGCGCGATGACGGCGTCCAGCACCGCCTCCACACCCTCACCGGTCTTGGCGCTGCAGCGCAGCACGTCCTCCGGCTCGCAGCCGGTGATGTGCGCGATCTCCGCGGCGTAGCGCTCCGGGTCCGCCGCCGGCAGGTCGATCTTGTTGAGGACCGGGATGATGTGCAGGTCCTTCTCCATGGCCAGGTACAGGTTGGCCAGGGTCTGCGCCTCGATCCCCTGCGCGGCGTCGACCAGCAGGATCGCGCCCTCGCACGCCTCGAGCGCCCGGGACACCTCGTAGGTGAAGTCGACGTGGCCCGGGGTGTCGATCAGGTGCAGCACGTGCTCGGTCTCGACGCCGTCGGCGTTCTTCGCCGTCCACGGCAGCCGCACGTTCTGCGCCTTGATCGTGATGCCGCGCTCGCGCTCGATGTCCATCCGGTCCAGGTACTGGGCCCGGGCGTCACGCGCGCTGAGCACCCCGGTGACCTGCAGCATCCGGTCGGCCAGGGTGGACTTCCCGTGGTCGATGTGGGCGATGATGCAGAAGTTCCGGATGCGCTCCGGCGGGGTGAACGTGCGGTCGGCGTACGTCGTCACTCGGCTGTACTCGGCTTTCGCTCATGCGTGGGGCTTCGGGCACTTCGGGTGCTCAGGGCACTCGGGGCTCGGGGCACTGGGTCCCATCGTCCCATGTCGGGCCGGGCGACCGCCGTGGTGGCACCGCAGATCGTCACACGCCGTTCACGCGACGCGTCCCGGCGTTGCCGCCCGCCCACCGATCGCGCACGATCGAACGGTCAGCCACCCCCACCCGGAGGAGTCACCGTGTCGGTCACCCCCGTCCCCCCGCTCGACCGACTGGGCGCCGCCCGCGTCGTGCTGGCCCGCAAGAAGAAGCTGGGCCTCACCTGGGACAAGATCGCCGAGGCGTTGGGCCACCCGGTCGAGTGGTCCACCTCGGCCCTGCTCGGGCAGCAGACGCTGACCCGCGAGCAGGCCGAGACCGCGGGTTCGCTGCTCGACCTGGACCCCGACGTCGTCGACGCGCTCACCCTCCCGCCGGTCCGCGGCGCGTCCGCGGTGGACCTCACCGATCCACTGGTCTACCGGCTCTCGGAGATGGTCCAGGTGTACGGAACGACGATCTCGGAGCTGGTTCGCGAGGAGTTCGGCGACGGCATCGTCTCGGCCATCGACTTCGAGCTGGACCTGCAGCGGGTGCCCGACCCCAAGGGCGACCGGGCCGTGATCACCCTCAACGGGAAGTTCCTGCCCTACCGCGTCTGGTGACCCGGCACAGAGCGCGACGACGCCGCTGGTAACCTTGTGCGTCGAGCGCTCGGCGTGCTCGCCCGAAACGGCCTGGACCCTCTCTCCAGTGATGCTGTTCGGTGCCGCCGGAGCGGACCCGGACGAGAACACTCACCAGCCGACCAGCAGGCAGGAAGACCAGAGGCAGACGTGGCCAACATCAAGTCGCAGATCAAGCGAGTGAAGACCAACGAGAAGCGCCGGCAGCGCAACAAGTCGGTGAAGTCGTCGGTCAAGACCGCGATCCGCCACTTCCGCGAGGCCGCCGACTCCGGCGCCGACAACGTCGTGGAGCTGCAGCGCAAGGCGGCCAAGGCCCTCGACAAGGCGGCCGGCAAGGGCGTCATCCACCGGAACCAGGCGGCGAACCGCAAGTCGGCCCTGGCCAAGCGTCTCAACGACGTCCAGGCCTGAGCCACCCCGGTTCTTCCGACGACGGCGCCGCCCCACCCGGGCGGCGCCGTCGTCGTGTTTCCGGGCCCCGGGCGGTGTCGGAGCGCTCGGGGGCCGGCCGGGTCAGCGCGGGGTGCGCGCGGAGACGACGGCCAGTACGGCCCGTTCCAACGCGTACTCCGCGTCCGCGGCGACGCCCTTGACGTCGGCGTTCACCCGCGCCGTCGCCGCGATGGCGACGGCGAGCTGCTCCGGCCGCCACTGCCGGACCGTCTGCTGGGCCTTGCGGATCTTCCAGGGCGGCATGCCCAGCTCCCCGGCCAGCCGGTTCGGGTCGCCCCGCCCGGCCGAGCCGACCTTGGCCAGGGTGCGCACCGAGTCCGCGAGGGCATCGGCGATCAGCACGTGCGGGACACCGAGCACCAGCGCCCACCGCAGCGCCTCCATCGCCGCCCGCCGGTCCCCCGCGACCGCCGCGTCGGCCACCGCGAAGCCCGAGGACTCGGCCCGGCCGCGGTGGTAGCGCCGCACCCCGGCCTCGTCCACGGCGCCGCCGGTGTCCGCGACGAGCTGCCCGGCCGCGGCCGCCAGCTCCCGCAGGTCCGACCCGACCGCCTCGACCAGCACCGCGAGCGCCCCGGGCGTGATCGTGCCGCCGTGGCGGCGGACCTCGTCGCGCACGAAGTCCGACCGCTCGTCGGCGCGGGTGATGCGGTTGCAGGTGACGGTGTGCGCCCCGGCCTTGCGCATCAGGTCCAGGACCGCCTTGCCCTTCGCCCCCCCGGCGTGCTGGACCACGAGCACGATCCCGTCGGCCGGGTCCTTCACGTAGTCGGCGATCGCGGCGGTCATGTCCTTGTTCGCGTCCTGACCGTGGGTGAGCACGATCACCCTGCCCTCCGCGAAGAGCGAGGGGCTGAGGTGCCCGGCCAGCTCGCCGGGTGCCACCTCGGAGGTGCGGAAGCGGCGCAGCTCGGTCTCCGGATCGCGCTGCCGTGCGCGCCGGACCAGGTCGGACACCGCCCGCTCGGCCAGGAACTCCTCGTCCCCGACGACCAGCTGCAGCGGGCCCGGTTCGCTCGTGCTGCTCACACCCCCATGGTGGCCCACACCTCCGACAACGGGTGAGCCGCGTCCCGACCGGAGGACGTCGTCTGGCGGTGGGGCGGCCCGCTCGCGTACGGTCGTCGTCGATTCCGGCGCCCGGCGTCCGGAACACCACAACCGCATATGGCTCATCCAGAGGGGCAGAGGGAACGGCCCGTTGAAGCCCCGGCAACCGGCGTCGCACGACGATCCGCCCAGACCTGCGCAATCCGCGTGGCGAGGACGTCGACGAACACGGTGCCAATTCCGGCCCGCCACGTCCGGCGGGACAGATGAGGAGATCTCGTGACTCTCACTGCTGCGCCCGAAACCACCTCCGCCTACGACCTCGGTTCCGCGCGCGCTCTCGCGTGCCGCGAGTGCCGCCACGAGATCCCGCTCGCCGCGGAGTTCGCGTGTCCGCGCTGTTTCGGCCCCCTCGAGGTCGCCTACGAGTTCCCGACGGTCACCCGCGCCTCCATCGAGGCCGGGCCGAAGTCGATCTGGCGCTACAAGGACCTGCTGCCGGTGCCGTCGACCGTCGAGCAGCACGCGAACACCGAGCCCGGCCTGACCCGGCTGATCGAGGCCGACAACCTGGCCCGCGCGCTCGGCGTCCGCAAGATCTGGATCAAGGACGACACGGGCAACCCGACGCACTCGTTCAAGGACCGCGTCGTCGCCGTCGCGCTCGCCGCCGCCCGTGAGCTCGGCTTCTCGGTGCTGTGCTGCCCCTCGACGGGCAACCTGGCCAACGCCGTCGCCGCCGCGGCCGCCCGCGCGGGCTGGGACTCGGTCGTGCTGATCCCGTCCTCGCTGGAGCAGGCGAAGATCGTCACCACCGCCGTCTACGGCGGCACCCTGCTCGCCGTCGACGGCAACTACGACGACGTCAACCGGCTCGCCACCGAGCTGGCCGCCGAGCACGAGGACTGGGCGTTCGTGAACGTCAACGTCCGGCCGTACTACGCCGAGGGTTCGAAGACCCTGGGCTACGAGGTCGCCGAGCAGCTCGGCTGGCGGCTCCCGCAGCAGGTCGTCGTCCCGGTCGCCTCCGGCTCCCAGCTCACCAAGATCGACAAGGGGTTCACCGAGCTCGGCGCCCTGGGTCTGGTCGAGCCCACCCCGTACACCGTGTTCGGCGCCCAGGCCACCGGCTGCTCGCCGGTCGCGCGGGCCTTCGAGGCCGGCCACGACGTGATCCAGCCGCAGAAGCCGGACACCATCGCGCGCTCGCTGGCGATCGGGAACCCGGCCGACGGCCCGTACGTCCTCGACTCGGTGCGCCGCACCGGCGGCTCGGTCGGCCACGTCTCCGACTCCGAGGTCGTCGCCGGCATCCGGCTCCTGGCCCGCACCGAGGGCGTGTTCGCCGAGACCGCGGGCGGGGTCACCATCGCGACCACCAAGAAGCTGCTCGAGGCGGGGGCGCTCGACCCCGACGCCGAGACCGTCCTCATGATCACCGGTGACGGGCTCAAGACCCTCGACGCCGTCTCCGGCGAGGTCGGCCCGACGGCGACCGTGCCGTCGACGTCCGCCGCGGTCCGCGAGGCGCTGGCGAACCGGGGCTGACCGGCCCCGCCGGCCGGGCGCCGGACGGGGGTCGCCCCGCGCGACCACCGTCAGCCCGGCCGGGTCGTCGCCGGTCAGGGCCAGGTCGCCGGACCGGTCGGTGCGTGCGACGACGATCCCCGCCCCGGCGAGCCGGTCCACCAGCTCCGCATTGGGGTGCCGGTAGCTGTTGCCGTTGCCGACGCTGATCACCGCCGCCCGCGGCGCGACGGCCGTGATCAGCCGCGGGACCACCTTGCGGGACCCGTGGTGGGGCATCTTCAGCACGTCCGCCCGCAGGTCGGCCCCGGAGTCGAGCAGGTCGTCCTGGGCGACCAGCTCGGCGTCGCCGGTCAGCAGGATCGTCGCGGCCGGGGTGGTCGCGCGCAGCAGCAGCGAGATGTCGTTGACCGCCGTCCCGTCGCTGCCGTCGACCGTCAGGGGCGGGTGGACCGGACCGAGGACCTGCAGGCGCAGCTCCGGCCAGCCCAGCTCCATCCCGCGCGCGAGCCCCACCACCGGGGCACCGGCCTCCTCGGCACGCCGGGTGATGTCGCGCAGCCCGGACGCCGGTTCCCGTACCGGCCCGACGGCGATACCGCCCGCAGCGCGGCCACGCAGCGCGCCGGCGATGCCGCCGTCGTGGTCGGCGTGGAAGTGGGTGATCACCACGAGTTCCAGGACCCGGACGCCGAGCCGGTCCAGGCAGGTGTCGACGGCGTCGTCGGTCGGCCCGGTGTCGACCAGGACGGCGTGCCCGGGTGTACCGGTGGCGAGGACGAGCGCGTCGCCCTGACCGACGTCGCAGGCCACCATCCGCCACCCGGCGGGCGGCCATCCGGGCGGCGCGAACCGGGTCGGGACGAGGACGACGAGCAGCCCGACCAGCAGGGCCAGCAACAGCGCCCGCAGCCGGGGCACCCGGCCCATCGCCAGCAGCACGACCAGCACCCCGGTGAGCAGCAGCGCGCCGCCCGCCCCCGCGGGCCACGGCACGGTGGCACCGGGCACCGCGGCGGCCCGGTCGCCGACCACCACCAGCCACCACACGAACGGTCCCGCCAGCCAGGCGCAGCACCACGCGGCGGCCGGGCTCACCGCGGACAGCACCGCACCGAGCACGCCCAGCACCGTCGCGGGGGCGACGGCGGGCGCCGCGAGCAGGTTCGCCACCACGGTGACCAGCCCGACTCCCCCGTTGAGCCCGGCGATCACCGGCGCGGTCGCCAGGGCCGCGGCGACCGGGACGACCAGTGCCTCGGCCGGTCCGGACGGCAGCCCACGCCGCCGCAACGCCGCCGTCCAGCCCGGGCCGAGCAGGACCAGCGCACCGGTGGCGACGACGGAGAGCACGAACCCGGCGTCGACGGCCAGGGCGGGGGCGGCCAGCAGCAGGCCGAGCACGGCCACCGCCAGCGCGGGCACCGCCGACCGGGCGCGGCCGGCCGCGAACGCGATCAGCACCACCCCGCCCATGACCGCCGCCCGCAGTACCGACGGTGACGGCCGGGCCAGCACGACGAACCCGACCAGGGCCAGCATCGCGGCCGCGGCCGCGATCCGCGGGTCGGTCCGGAACAGGCGCAGGAGGAGCAGCACCGCCCCGGTGATGATCGCGACGTTGGCCCCGGAGACGGCGGTGAGATGCGCGAGCCCGGCGGTGCGGAAGTCCTGCTCGGTCTCGGCGAGCTGGGCGCGGGTGTCCCCGATCGCGAGCCCGGGCAGCAGCCCCGCGGGTGCCTCGGGCAGCGCGGAGACCGCGGCGTCGCGCAGGCCGTCGCGCAGCGCCCCGGCACCGGTCTGCCACCAGGGCGGCGCGGTCACGTCCTGCGGCGCACCCCGGACCTTCAGCACGGCGACCGTGAGGTCGGGGCGCTGTGCGGGCATGAGCAGCCCGGCGGCGGAGACCTCCTGGCCGGGGAGCAGCCCGGTCCAGCTCGCCGCCGGGGCCAGGAGCAGGAGCTTCCCGCCGGTGGTCGCCCGGTCCCCGCCGACGGTGGCCGTGACGAGCTCGGTGGGTACCAGCGCCAGCGCCCGGGCGGCGCCGGACTCGTCGCCGCCGCCGGTGGTGCTGCGCAGGAGCCGGGGGTCGTCGGTGAGCCGGACGCGGACCTCGGCGGCGGCACCGCGGTCGGCGGGTGCCCGCAGCGGGTGCGACGCCAGCGCGGCCGCGTGGACGGTGACCAGGACGGCCGCGACGAGGGCGCACCCGGCCGCGGCGAGCACGATCGACGACGGTGCCGCAGCACGGGCGCTGGTCCGGGCGCGGAGCAGCGCGACCGGCACGGCGAGCGCCGCGAGGACGGCGGCGGTGATCCCACCCGTGGTGCCGCCGAGCAGCCCGGCGAGGACGGCGGCCCACGTGGCGAGCGCGGCGGGGACCAGGCGCAGGTCGGGTGGGGCGGGACGCTCGGCCTGCTCGTCGTGCTCGTCGTCGTGCTCCCCGTGGACCGGGTCCGCCCGGCGGGCTCCGGCGCGGCTCACACCCGCACCAGTTCCTGGAGCTGGGCGAAGCGGCGCTCGCCGATGCCGTCGATCTCCCGCAGCTGCTCGACCCGGCTGAAGCGCCCGTTGGCGCTGCGCCAGTCGATGATCTTCTTCGCGGTGACCGGGCCGACGCCGGGCAGGGCGTCGAGGTCGGACGCGGTCGCGGTGTTCAGGTCGATCTTCCCGCCGGGGGCGCCGGGCGGGGCGGGGGCGGCGGCCGTGCCCGGTTCGGTGCCCGACGCGGGCTCGGAGCCCGGGGCGGGCAGGACCGGGGCGGCGTCGGCGGCCGGTGGGACGCCGACCGCGATCTGCTCGCCGTCCCCGAGCCGCCGCGCCAGGTTGAGCACGCTGAGGTCGACCTCGGGCAGCGGGCCCCCCGCGGCGTCGAGGGCGTCGGCGACGCGCGAGCCGTCGGGCACCCGGACGAGGCCGGGCCGGGCCACCCGCCCGACGACGCTGACGACGAGCGGCCCCGCGGTGACCGGGGCCGCCGCGACGGGTGCCGGTGCGTCCGCGTCCGCCGACCGGTCCGTCTGCCCGGCCGCCGCCTCGCCGGGCACCGCGGTCACCTCGGGGAGGCCGCCGACGGGCTGCACGGTGGGGCGGTCGAGCCACACCCCCACCCCGGCGACGAGCGCACCGACGAGCACCACCGCCACCAGAGCGAGCGCACCGGGGCGGCCCGGGTCGACCCGCGCCCCGGCCAGCGACGACGGCAGCCACCGCCGGGCCCGGCGGCGCAGCCACGAGGGGCGCCCGCCGTGCGGGCCGTCGTCGGCGAGGGTCTCCTCGGGCGGGGCGGGGTCGTCCCGGGCCAGCAGGGCCAGGGGGTGGCCGGCGTCGGGGTCGGCGGTCCACACCGGCGGCGCGCCCTGCGGGTCGGCGGGCCGCACCGGTGCCGCACCGTGCGAGGCGCCGGGGTCGGCGGGCCGGCCGGGTGCCGCACGGTGCGGGGTGTCGCGTCGGGAGGTGGGCGGCATCGGACCCGGCGGAACGGCACCGCTGACATCGTGCGGCGGGGGTGGCCCGGGTGCGGGTGGTCGTCCGGGGCGTGACCCGGCCGGGCCGGGAGGCACCGGCAGCGCCGGCAACGGGACCGTCGGGGGTCCGAGCCGGTCCGCGACCGTCTCCGGGCGCCCGCGCCTGCCGATCCCGGCGAGCCGCCGGGCCGGGTCGAGGGAGGCGTCGGTCCTGGTCACGCATCCGACGCTAGGTCCGTCACACCCGTTCCGACCGGCCGATGTCCGGCCTGTGGACGGATCCGTCGATTGGGGACCGACGGCATCCGGTGGGCCGTCACGGGGCCGGACCGTCGGCGGTCTGTGCTACACACCGGCGGGGCCCCGCCGGCCCGTGGCGGGCGTCCGGAGCCGGCCACCCTCGGGGAGGCGGTCAGCCCGCCGGCACCACCACGACCCCCACCAGCCCCGGTCCCGCGTGCGCCCCGATCACCGCGCCGACCTCGGAGACGTGCATCCCGGCGGCGTCGGGCAGCCGTTCGCGCAGCCGGTCGGCGATGTCCTCGGCCCGGTCCTCGGCGCCGAGGTGGTGCACGGCGACGTGCGCCCCCGGACCCGCCTCGGAGACCGCGAGCGCGACGAGCCGTTCGGTCGCGCGCGAGGTCGTCCGCACCTTCTCCAGCGGCGCGATCCGGCCGTCGCGCAGGTGCAGGATCGGCTTGACCGACAGGGCCGTGCCCACCAGCGCGGACGCGGCACCGATCCGGCCGCCACGGCGCAGCCGTTCCAGGTCCTGCACGGCGAACAGGACCCGTGCCCGTGCGGCGACGGCACCGGCCACGGCCTCGACGTCCTCGGGGGCCGCACCTGCCCCGGCGGCGTCGGCGGCGGCCAGCACGGCGAAGCCCAGACCCATCGCGATGGCGCCGGAGTCGACGACCCGGATCCGGTCCGGGGCGACCTCCTGTGCGGCGAGCCGGGCCGCGTCCCAGGTGCCGGACAGCTCCCGGGACAGGTGCACGGCCACGACGGCGGGGGCGCCGTCGTCGAGCAGGGCGGTGAAGCGCTCGGCGAACGCGGCCGGGGTCGGGCGCGAGGTCTGCACCAGCAGGGTGCGGTCGGCGAGGGCGGTGATCAGCTCGGCGGCGGACACGTCGACACCGTCACGGGCGGTGCGCTCGCCGAGCCGCACCTCCAGCGGGACGACGTGGATGCCCCGCCGTTCCGCGACGCCGGGCGGCAGGTGGGCGGTGGAGTCGGTGACCACGGCGACCGGCGAGGGGGGCACGGCCGGACCCTATCCACCCGTCGGGCGGAACAGCGGTGCCAGTGCCCGCTGCGCGGCGAGGTAGCGGCCGTGCGCGTCGTCGAGGCGACCGCGGGTGCGCGGGTCGGGGGTGAACTCCCGGTCGACCCGCACCATGCGCCCGGCGAGCTCGCCGACCGAGGCGGCGTCGCCGGTCGCGAGCGCGGCGAGCATCGCGGCACCGAGCACCCCGGCGTCGCGCTCGGCGGTGCGGCGCAGCGGCCGGTCCAGCACGTCGGCCTTGATCTGGCACCAGAGGTCGCTCGCCGCACCACCGCCGCAGGCGGCGATCGTGTCGGCGCGACGTCCGGCGGCGGCCTCCAGCGGCCCCAGGACGTGCCGGGCGGCGTGCGCGACGCCCTCCAGCACGGCGCGGCCCAGCTCGGCGGACCCGGTGGCGAAGCCCGCGCCGAGCCAGTGCCCGCGCAGGTCCGGGTCCCACAGCGGGGCCCGTTCCCCGGCGAGCTGGGGCAGGAACAGGACCTGGCCCGGGTCGGCGCAAGCGGCGCGGTCCAGCAGCTCGCCCGGTGCGACGCCGAGCACCGCGGACGCCCAGGTCAGGGCGTCGCCGCCGGCCTGGGTGGGCCCGGCGTGCACGTGCAGCCCGCGCCACGACGGGAACGTGACGATGCCCGGGGCGCCACCGCCGGGCATCGCGGCGAGGGCCAGGACCTCCGAGGTGCCCGCGATGTCGATCGCGTCGCCGGGGGCGGCGATCCCGCCGCCGAGCAGCGCCGCCCAGGCGTCCATCGTCCCGACCGCGACGGGCAGCCCGGCCGGGAGCCCGCCCGCGCCGGTGGTCTCCCCCGCGACCGACGCCGGGTCGGCCAGGGGCGCCGGCATCGCGCGCAGCCCGGGGACGAGCAGGTCGAGCCAGTCCGGGTACCGGCCGTCGGGGCCGAGGAGCCCGGTCGAGGACAACGGATCGGCCACGGCGGTGCCGGTGAGCCGCTCGAGCAGCCAGTCCTTGGGGGCGAGCAGCCTCCGTGCGCGGGCCCACGCGTCGGGCCGGTGCGCGGCGAGCCAGGCGGCGCGGGCGGCCGCGTGCGAGGCGTCGACGGTGCCCAGCCCGCCCCGGACCCGGGCCCGGTCGGCGGGGGCGAGCCGCCCGGTGAGTGTCGCCGCGACCGGGCCGCACCGGCCGTCCTGCCAGGTGATCGCCGGGTGCACGGGGGCACCGTCGTCGTCGACGAACAGATGGGTGTTGACCTGGGCGCACACCCCGACCGCCGTCACCCCGGCCAGTGCCGGGCCGAGCGCGCCGACCACCTCGGTGAGTCCGGACCACCAGTCGTGCGGGTCCTGCTCGGCGTGCCCGGGTGCGGGCCGCGCGGTGGGGTGGGCGGCGCGGGCCGTGGCGACCCGGACGCCGTCGCCGGTGAACACCGCCGCCTTGACCGAGGTGGTGCCGAGGTCGACACCGAGCAGGGTCACGGCCGGTCCCCCGCGGCCGCGAGGAGCCCGGCCAGTGCCTCCCCGACGGCGGCGTGTCCCGCCCAGCCCCAGTGCAGCCCGTCGGGGTTGCCGTGTCCACCGAGGACGTGCTCGCCGACCAGGGCGGGCACGTCGAGCACCGTCACCGCCGGGGCGCCGGCCGCCCAGCGGTGGATCGCGGCGTCGGTGGCGGCGCGGTGCGGGTGGGCCAGGCCGTAGTCGGCGGCGCGGTGCACCGACGGTGCCAGCGCCACCACCGGCAGCCCGGGGCGCAGCGCGTGCACCCCGGCGCGGCAGCGTTCCAGGTAGGCGGCGGTGAGGCGGGGCGGCAGGGTCGCCGGTCCCCCGCCGGGCAGCCGCGCCAGTGCCGGGGCCAGCCGCGGCTGGGCGCGCCGGTAGGCGCTGCGGGCCGCGTGGCGCAGCGGGGCGGGCCGCAGCACCGGGATCAGCTCGCGCAGCGCGGTCGGCAGCGGGGACGGCAGCGAGTCCATCCCGGACACCCCGAGCACGACCGCTCCGACCCGCGGCAGCGCCGCCCACACCCGCGGGTCCCCGGTGATCGCCGACCAGGCGTGCCGGGCGGTCCACCCGGCACGCGCGACGATCTCGGCCCGGCCCCCGAGCCGGGCGGCGGCGATGTTGGGCCACAGCCTCGGCTCGTCGGCCGGGCAGGGCCGCTCGGGCCCGTGGAAGGCCAGCGAGTCCCCGACGACCAGCAGGTCAGGCACCGATGTTGTACCCCGACAGGCGCCAGCGGGGGTGGTCGTCACGACGGGCGACGACGGCCCAGCGGGTGTTGCCCAGCCCGCCGATCACCGGCCAGGACGACTGCGGCAGGTCGAGCAGCCCGCACACCATCCCGGCGATCATGCCGCCGTGCGCGACGAGCAGCACGGAGCGCTCCTCCGGGTCGGAGGCGTACTCGAGGTCCAGCTCCTCGACGACCGGCAGCGACCGGACGACGACGTCGACCCGGGACTCCCCGCCGGGCGGGGTGAACCGCGGGTCGGACCGCCACTCGGCGATCGCGCCCGGGTCGTCGGCACCGATCTCGGCGATGGTGCGTCCCTGCCAGTCCCCGAGGTGGGTCTCCCGCAGCCGCTTGTCCACCGACAGCGGCAGCCCGACGGCCTCGGCCACGGCGGTCGCGGTGTCGTGGGCGCGGGTCAGGTCCGAGGTGATGATCCGGTCGAACCGTTCCTGCGCGAGCCGCGGCGCGACGGCCGCGGCCTGCGCGCGCCCGGCGTCGGTCAGCCGGGTGTCCAGGTGCCCCTGCATCCGGCCGACGGAGTTGTACTCGGTCTGCCCGTGCCGCAGCAGGGTGACCCGGCGCAGCGTCATGCAGTGCCGTCCGGGGCGCCCTGGGGGTCGGGCACCTCGATCGCCGGGCAGTCCTTCCAGAGCCGGTCCAGGCCGTAGAAGCCGCGCTGCTCGGTGTGCATGACGTGCACGACGATGTCGTTGAAGTCCAGCAGGACCCAGCCGTTGTCGTTGTCGCCCTCGCGCCGGGTCGGCTTGCTGCCGCGCTCGCGCAGCTTCTCCTCGACCTCGTCGACGATGGCCTGGACCTGACGCTCGTTGGCCGCCGACGCCAGCACGAAGCAGTCGGTCAGCGCGAGCTGGTCGGACACGTCGAGCGCGACGATGTCGACGGCCTTCTTGTCGGCCGCGGCGGCCGCGGCCACCTTCGCCAGCTCGACCGCCTCCGGTGATGCCGTCACCACACTCTTCCCTTCACGACCACGATTGACCTCGACAGTGTGTCAGCCGGGCACCGGGGGCTTGGGCGGCGGGCACCGGGCGGGATAGGTTTCCGCCTCACGGTGGATCGTCGAAGGAGACTCCCCATGCCCCTGGCGCCCGATCTCGAGGGCACGCAGTGCGAACCGGTCAGCTTCGCGTGGGCACGGGACGACGTGCTCCTCTACGCGGTCGCCGTCGGCGCAGGGGGTGAGGACCCGACCGCCGAGCTGTCGCTGACCACGGAGAACACCGGGGGCGTGCGGACGGCGGTGCTGCCGTCGTTCGCGGAGATCGTCACGGCGGGCGCGAAGGTCGACCTCGGTGACGTGGACGCCTCGCGCGTCGTGCACGCCGAGCAGGCGTTCCGGGTGGTCGGCCCGCTGCCGGTGGAGGGGCGGGTCCGGGTGACCGCGACGGTCACCGAGGTGCTCGACAAGGGGTCCGGGGCGCTGGTGCGCACCGAGGCCGAGGCCGTCGACGCCGGCACCGGGGAACCGGTGCTGACCAGCACCAAGACGTTGTTCCTCGGCGGCGAGGGCGGCTTCGGCGGCCCCCGCGGTGACAGCGCGCCGAGCCCCGTCCCCGACCGGGCGCCCGACCACGAGGTGACCTACCGGACCACGCCCGGCCAGGCCCTGCTGTACCGGCTGACCGGGGACCGCAACCCGCTGCACAGCGACCCGCAGTTCGCCGCGAAGGGCGGGTTCGACCGGCCGATCCTGCACGGCATGTGCACCTACGGGTTCACCACGCGTGCACTGGTCGCGACCGTCTGCGACGGCGACGCCCGTCGCCTCGTCGCGATGGACGCCCGGTTCACCCGCCCGGTCGTGCCCGGGCAGTCCCTGACCGTCTCGGTGTGGGACACCGGCGACGGCACGGTCGCGTTCCGGACCGCCGTCGACGGCGAGGTGGTGCTGGACCGCGGCACCGCGGAGGTCACGGCGGCGGCCCCGTCCGCCTGAGCGCTCAGGACGCCGCCGCGGTGACCCGCGGCGGCGCCGGGTCCCCCGGGTAGTCCTGACCTCCCCGATAGGCGAGGGCGGACAGTGCGTCGAGCGCCGCGAGCTGCGGGTAGGTCCGGTCCGGGTCGCCCCGGTGCGGCCACCGGTGGTCCAGGTGGCGGAAGGTCACCGCGCGGTGCCGCGTGGTGGCCAGGAAGCGCGGGTTGTCCCGCACGAAACGGGCGTAGGCGTACCGGAGCACGGGGTGGCGGCCCAGCTCGGTGCGGACGAACCGGTCGACGTCGGCGCCGATCTCGTGGACGTACTCCCCGCAGGGGGCGACCACGAACGGCACCACCCACGCCTCGTGTACGCCGAGCAGGTCGCGCACGGCGCGCTGGCGGTGCCCGGCGTTCTCGCTGCGCGACATCCACGCGGCGACGACGGCGCGGCGGCGCGTGCCCATCCGGGCGAGCACGGCCGACGACGGCCAGGGGAACGACGTCCGGAACGGGATGTGGACCGGGTCGCCGTCGACGTGCACGTCGTGGTCGGCGACGCCGCCGCCGGAGTCCTGCACGAGCTGTGCCGACACCGCGCCCCACGGGGCGAGGGTGTGCATCGCGGCGTGGGCGTCCCGGCGGACGGGCTGCGGCACCGCGCGGAGCAGCAGACCGGCCACCGTCGGGGTGGGGACCTCGATCACGAGGATCACCGTAGCCCGATCGGCGCAGCGTAGCGTGACCGATGGTCGACTATCGCGCTGTGTCGTCACCCTTTCGGCGCTGCGTGACCGGTAGTCGGTAGAGCGCGGCGACCGGCTCGCGGCCGTCCGGGAACCGCCACCCGGCGGGCGCGGTCCCGGTGCGGACCCAGCCGGCCGCCCGGTAGAGGCGTTCGGCCGGGACGGACTCGACGACGTCGAGAACCCCGTCGCGGCCGCGGGCCGCCAGCGCGGCGGCGACGCCCGCCAGCAGGGCGCGGGCATGTCCGGCACGACGGACCGCCGGGTCGACGAACACCCGGGTCAGCCGCAGCGCACCGGGGTCGCCCGCGTCGTCGGCGACGAGCGCGGCGTGCCCGGTGACCCGCTCCCCCACCGTGACGACCAGCGCGGTGGCCAGGCCCGGCGGCGACAGGAACGCCGCCGGGTCGGCCGGCCAGGTCGACGGGTAACGGTCGGCGGCGTGCACGGCACGCAGCACCGTGACGCAGGCGGGCAGGTCCTCATCGGTGCGGGGGCGCAGGCCCGGCGGCACGACGGGGCTCACGACCCGACCGTACCGCCGCACCCCGGTGCCGCGGACGGATCGGCGCCACCGCCGGTGCCGGCCGGGCAGGCGGGGGGCAGGTCAGCGCGGGGTCACCCCGGCCGGGTAGACGGCGTCGACCTCCACCTCGACCAGCCAGCCGGGCACCGGCAGGCTCGCGACCTCCAGCGCGAAGCGGCTGGGCCGGGCGGGGTTGCGCACCAGCGGTGCGGCGGGCGCGGCGGTGCCGGTCGGGACCAGCACCGTCTCCCCCGTGGTCAGGTCGGTGTTGGCGAAGTACTGGCGGTAGGCCCGGTTCCAGCCGGCGTAGTCGGCGCGGGTCGTGCCGGGGGCGTTGTCGAGGAACACCCGCATCGAGGTGACGTCGTCCAGGCGCAGGCCCCGGGCCTCCAGGTTCTCCTTGATCCGGGCCAGCGCGTTCATGCCCTGGGCCTCGGTGAGCGAGACCCCGGCGGGGAGGGTGCCGCCGGGGAACTGGCCCGCGTCGACATAGGCCTGCGGGGTGCCGTCCGCGGCGGCGGGGTTCGCCGCGGACGGACCGAGGCCGCTGGACTTGTACAGCGACGACCCGGCGACCAGGCTCACCCCCTCGGCGATCATCGGGTTGGCCTCGCCCGCCTCCAGCACGGGCAGGGCGGACGGTCCGGGCTCGGCGGGGTCGGGCGCGCCGCCGGCGCAGCCGGTGAGCAGCGCGGCGGCGACGGACAGGGCGATCAGGGCGGGAACGGGACGTCGCATCGTGTCTCCTCGGGGGAACGGGGTGGGGTCAGGCGCCGCCGGCGACCCGGGCGTGCAGCGCCGAGACCGTCGACCGGGCGGAGGTGAACGCGCCGTGCTGCCAGGCGATGGCGTGCGAGAGGTGGTCGCCGGCGAACCAGATGCGGCCGGCGGGCTGGGTGAGCAGCCGGTACTCCGGGCTCGTGGCCTCCCAGCTCGCCCAGGCCGACTCCGACCAGCGGGTCACCGCCCACGACCCGGAGAACGACGACGCGACGTCGGAGCGGTACTTCTCGCCGTGGATCGCGGCGCCCTCGTCGAGGGCCTTCGCGAGCCGCTGGCGGTGGGTCAGGGACTCGAAGGCCCGCTGCCGCTTCCCGGAGCTGTAGTAGCCGACGACCACGCCCCGGTCGGCGTGGAAGTGGTCGTAGGGGAACATGATCTGGGCGATGTCGCGGTCGGTGTTGCTGGCGCCGCCGTAGATCCGCTCGTCGGTCTCCCACCAGCGGCGGGTGTACTCGATCCCGAGCTTCCCCGACGAGCTGGGCTTCGCCGCACGCTGCGCGGCCAGCACGGCGGCGGGCAGGTTGGTCTCGAGCCGGGTCACCAGGTGCGGTGGCAGGGTGCAGACGACCTCGTCGGCCGTCAGCCGCTCGACCGGCCCGCCGGTGACCGGCACGACGTCGACGGTCACGCCGTCCGGGGTGTTGTGCAGCCCGGTGACGGCCGTGCCGTAGCGGATCCGGTCGGCGCCGATCCGCCCGGCGAGCGCGTGGTGGATCCGGTCCATCCCGCCGACCGGGGTGAACATCATCGTGGCCTGGTCGTACTCGTAGTCGAAGGCGAAGTTGCGGCCCAGGCCGCTGCGGATCACCGACGACATCGGGTACGGCACGGTGGGGGTCCCGGCGTCGGTCCCGCCGCCGGGTTCGCGGGCGTAGCCCCGGCGCGGGGAGCCGAGGTAGCGGCCGTCGGAGGACAGGTCCCCGAGCGAGACGAGGAACTCCGCGAGCGCCTCCTTGTCCGTCGCGGTCAGGACGTCGTCGAGCGCGCCGCGCGCGGTGGCCTTGTGGAGCAGCTCGGAGACGTAGCCGAAGGTGTCGGCCTTCGCCGCCCGGTAGGTGACCGAGGTCCCGGCCAGCGCGCCGGCGTCGGTGTAGTTGACGACGGTGTTGGCGTTCTGGTTGCCGAACGGCTGGATCTCCACGCCGAGCTCGCGGCAGTAGTCCAGCGTGACGTGGCTCTGCGGGATCCGGGTCGCGCCCAGGTTGAAGAAGTGGCCCGGCGCGAAGGTGCAGCGCTGCGTCTCCCCGTTCAGGTCGGTCTCCTCGGTGCCCTCGCGCACCGACCAGACCCGCCCGCCGGGCCGGGTGCGGGCCTCGACGACGGACACGTCGTAGCCGACCTTGCCCAGCTCGTGGGCCGCGGCGAGCCCGGCGGGCCCCGCGCCGAGGACGAGGACCCGGCGGCCGGCGGCGCGGGCGTCGCGGGCCGGTGGGGCCCAGGCCGGGTCGTCGCCGGCACGCGGGGCGAGCCCGATGGTCGCCATGGCCTCGTACGCGGCACCGGCCCCACCGGCCAGCCCCAGCGCCCTGATGAACGTTCTGCGGGTCACGGTCACGGCGGTGATGTTCGGAAGCGGCGGCGACGGTCGCGGGTCGTCCGCGCTGCGTTCGCGGCAACCGGACCGGGAAGGCGGACCGCCGGTTCCCATCGCGGGTTCGACGGCCGACGCGCGGGCGCAACACCCGGGCAACAGCGCGGTCCTAGCGTCGCGCCGTGTCCGACCTCGACAGGGCCATCGCGCGGTCCTTCTCCCCCGGCCACACGCCGCTGCGGGCGGAGTCGCCCATGGCGCCGCTCGGGCGGCGCCGCATGGGGGCGACCGAGCTGGTCGCGCAGTCCGTGGCGACGACCGCGCCCGCGGCCTCGATGGCGATGCTGCCCCTGGTGGTGGGCCGGCTCGCCGACCCGCTGTCCGGGCTGCTCGTCGTCGTCGGTGCCACTGTCGCGGTGACCATGGTGGCGGTCTGTCTCGGCCAGTTCACCCGCCGCCAGGCCGCCGCGGGCGGTGTCTACAGCTTCGTCTACCAGGGGCTCGGTGCCCGGGCCTCGCTCGCGGCCGCCGTCGTGGTCGGCGCGAAGTACCTGGGCAGCGCCGCGATCACCCTCTACGCGGGCGGGCGGGCCCTGACCGCGCTCGGCGGGGCGGCCGGGGTCGACGTGAGCGGCGCCGGTGCGCAGGTGCTGCTGCACCTCGTGGTCGCGGTCGGGATCGCGACGGTGCTCGTGCGGGGCCCACGGGTCGCCGCCCTCACCCTGCTCGGGGTGGAGGTCGGCTCGCTGCTGCTCGTCGTCGCGGTGCTGGTGGTCCCCGCGCCGGACCCCGCGGCCCCGGTCCCGGCCGGGCCGGCGCCGGACCTGCTGGCGGTCGCGCTGACGGCGATGTTCATGCTCGCCGGATTCGAGTCGGCGACCTTCTTCGGCCCGGAGACGCGCCGGCCGCTGGTCACGGTGACCCGGGTGGTGCTGTGGACGCCGCTGCTGTGCGGGGCGCTGCTGTCGTTCGCGGCGTGGGCGAGCTGGACCGGCCGGGCCGCGACGCTGGTCGCGATCCTGACCGATCCCGGGTCGTCGGGAGCGCCGGCCGCCCTGGTGGTGGCGCTGCACGCCGGTCTGGCCTGTTCCTACCTGGCCTCGGCCGCGGCCTCGGCACACGCGGCGTCCCGGGTCGCGTTCTCCCTCGGGGTGGAACGCCTGCTGCCGCGCGGTCTCGCGACGGTGCACCGGCGGTGGCGCACCCCGCACCGTGCCGTCGTGGGGATCGTGGCCGTGGTCCTGCTGGGCGGGCTGCTGGCCGACCTGGCCCCGTCCGGGACCGACGGGGTGCGCCACCTGGTGCGCGCCCTGGTCACGGTCATGTACGTGCTGGTCGCGGTCGCCGCCGTCGCGTTCCTGCTGCGCATCCGGGAGCACACCCGCGCGGTGCTCGTGCTGGGGTGCACGGTCGGCGTGCTCGGGGCCGCCCTGCTGGTGCTGCGGCTGCCCGGTCTGCTCGGCACCCCCGACGGGATCGGCGCCGCGGCGGCCCTCGCGGTCTGCTGCGCGGCGGGGCCGGTGTGGTGGAGGTTCCTGCGCGGGCACCCGGACCGGCTCGCCCGGATCGGGGCGTTCGACCAGCCCGGCAGCGACGACGTCCTCCCCGGCGCCGGCGACTTCGTCCCGGACGCCTCGGGCACGCCGAGACTGGTCCGGCGGAACCCGCGGGCCGGGGACCCGCCGTGAGCGAGCCGGGCGCCGCGAGCCGGGCCCTGGAGCTGCTCGAGGCGGTGGCGCGGATCGGGCCGGGCGCGACGGCGCGGGAGCTGTCCCGCACCACCGGCATCCCGTCCGCGACGGCGTACCGGCTGCTCAACGTGCTCGTCGCCGACGGCTACCTGGTCCGGATCAGCGACCTGTCCGGTTTCGCACTGGGGCGCCGTACCCGCGAGCTCGCCGGTGCCGCACAGGGTCCGCCGCAGCTGGCCGAGGTCGTCGCCGGGATCCGCGGCCGGGTCCGGTTCGGGCTGTTCGTCGCCGACTGGCCCGCGGGCGCGCTGCGGCTGGTCGACCGGGACCCCGACCACGAGCTGGCCGGGGAGCGGACGCTGCTCGCCCATCCGCACGCCTCGGCGATGGGCAAGATCATGCTCGCCGCGCACCCCGAGCTCGTCCCCGACCGGCCGCGGACCCTCACCCGGCACACCCTGACCGCCGGGCCCGTGCTGGCCGCGGAGCTGCGGAGGGTGGCGCGCGAGGGCGTCGCCACCGAGGTCGATGAGCTGCGCTCCGGCCGCTCGTCGGTCGCGGTCGCGGTGCGTGACGCGGAGGGGCGCGTCGTCGGCTGTCTCGCCGCCCTCGGCCCGACCGGGCGGCTGCCGGTCACCGATCCGGACCTGACCGCGCTGCTGCGCGCGGGGGCCGACCGGATCGGCCGGCTCACGGGCGCGCGGGAGCCGGGTCAGCGCGGACGCAGGACGTAGCCGGTGTAGCCGTACTCGGCGCCGAACCGTTCCCGCACGGTGATCTCGTCGCCCACCTCGTCCAGCGCCGCCGGGTCGACGCCGTCCTCCCGCAGGGTGGCGATCCGGCAGGCCAGCGGCCGGTAGTAGGCGTCCCAGTCGGAGTCGGGGAGCAGGTAGACCGCCTGCACCGTGTACCCGGCGCGCTGCGCGGCGGCGACGTTCTCCGCGGTCGTCCGCATCCCCGGGTAGCCCGTGTCCCAGAACTCCCGCGCGCCGGGCGACGGCTCGGTGGTCGTCCACTCGGCCTCGGTGAGGACCAGCACACCGTCCGGGGCGAGCAGCCGCCGCCAGCCGGCCAGCGCGGCGTCGAACCCCATGATGTAGGCCGCTCCCTCGGACCAGACGAGGTCGGCCTCGCCGTCGGGCAGCGGGAGGTCGTCCATCGCCGCGACGAGCGGACGCACCCGCTCCCCCAGCCCGGACGTCGCGGCGCGGGTCCGCAGCCGCCGGAGGAAGGGCTCGTGCAGGTCGACGGCGACGACCTCACCACCGGTCGCCGCGGCCAGCGGGAGCGTCGAGGGGCCCGTCCCGCAGCCGATGTCGACGATCCGCGGCCGCTCGGGCAGGTCACCGGCCAGCCGCAGCAGCAGCGCCGTCGTCTCCTCCGACCCCGGCGCCTCACGGGGCAGGTCGTCGTGGGCGGCCAGGAAGACCTGCTCCAGCGGTGTGCTCACGCCCGCGCATGATGCCCGCACCGGGCCGTTACCGCACCACCGAGACGTGTGCATGATGGAGTGGTGCACGTCGACATGCTCCTGATGGCGATCCCCCCGCTCGCGATCTACTTCCTGTGCGCGGGTGTGGTCGGGGTGGAGAGCATCGGCGTCCCGCTCCCCGGCGAGATCGTGCTGGTCGGCGCGGCGCTGCTGGCCGCGCGCCCGGGGTCGCCGATCGACCCGGTCGCCGTCGCGGCGTCGGCGACGGCGGGCGCGATCGTCGGTGACTCGATCGGCTACTCGGTCGGGCGCCGCTACGGCACCGGCCTGCTCGACCGGCTCGGCCGTCGCTTCCCGAAGCACCTCGGTCCGGCCCACCTCACCGTCGCCCGCCGCATCTTCGACCGGCACGGGGTGTGGGCGGTGCTGTTCGGCCGGTTCGTGGCGATCCTGCGGATCCTGGCCGGGCCGCTGGCCGGCACGATGCGGATGCGCTATCCCGCGTTCCTCGCCGCGAACGCCACCGGGGCGGTGCTGTGGGCGGGCGGCACGGTCGCCCTCATCTACCTGCTCGGCATCGTCGCCGAGACGTGGCTGAAGCGGTTCTCCTGGATCGGGCTGCTCGTCGCCGTCGTGGGCGGGCTCATGGTGTCGCGGTACGTGCGGCACCGCGTCGAGCGGGCCGCCTCCCGGGAGGAGACGGCGCAGTGAGGCGCGGCCCGGTGCACGACCTCGCCGCCGCGGAGCGCGCCGACCTGGCCGGCCTGCTCGACACCCTCACGCCCGGCCAGTGGGTGTCGGACTCGCTGTGCGCCGGCTGGCGGGTGCGCGACGTCGTCGCACACCTGATCGGCTACGACGTGGCCGGGCTGCGCGGGTTCCTCGGCACCGTGGTGCGGGCCCGGGCCACCGGCCGCGACCCGAACGACCTCGTCGTCGCGCAGTGGGCCGATCGCCCGGTCACCGAGGTGGTGGCGGCCGTACGGGCGCATCTGCGTCCACGCGGGGTCACCGCCGCCTTCGGCGGGCGGATCGGGCTCACCGACGCCCTGATCCACCACCAGGACATCCGCCGCCCGCTCGGGCTGCACCGCAGCGTCCCGGCCGACCGCCTCGCCGCCGCGCTGCCGTTCACGATGACGGCACCGCCGCTGGGCGCCCGCAGGCGGGTCGCGGGCCTGCGGCTGGTCGCGACCGACCTCGACTTCCGCCACGGTGACGGGCCGGAGGTCGCCGGGCCCGCCGAGGCCCTGCTGATGGCCGCCGCGGGGCGGGCGGACGCGGTCGCGGAGCTGTCCGGCCCGGGCCGGGAGCTGCTGGCAGCGCGGACGGCTCAGCGCGGCGCGTGAGCGGTGTAGACGATCCCGCCGCCGAACGAGCGGGCGTCGAGGAGCCGTAGCCCCTCGGCGTTCCAGCCGTCGGGGAACAGCCGCCGGCCGGCACCCTGGACCACGGGGTGGTGGAAGAGCCGGAACTCGTCGACGAGCCCGGCGGCGATGAGCGTGTGGCAGAGCGTGATGCTGCCGGTCAGCACGATGTCGGTGCCCGGCTGCTCCTTGAGCGCCGCCACCTCGGCCACCGGGTCCCCGGACAGGATCGTCGAGTTCTGCCACTCCGGGTCGGTCAGCGTGGAGGACACCACGTACTTGTCGACCTGGTTCAGGTAGTCGGTGATGCCGGTGGCGTCGTCGGTCTGAGCGGGCCAGAAGCCGCGGAAGTCGCAGAACGTGCGACGGCCGAGCAGGGTGGCGTCGGACGCGGAGTCCTGGCGGTGCAGCTCGGCCAGGACGTCGTCCTGGCCCTCGGCGCTCGGGTCGAACCAGTCGCCGAGGAACTCGACGGCGCCGTCGAGGGTGATGTTCTGGGTGATCGCGAGGGTGCGCACGGGAGATGCCTCCACGGTCGTCGGTGCGTCGTACACCATGGTCGACCGCGGAGGCGTCCCGGACTCATCGCTCCGCTCAGCCGTCGACGACGGTGATCGCCGACGCCGGGCAGCCGCGCGCCGCGTTGCGCACGGCCTGCTCCTGGCCGTCCGGCGGGGTGTCGGTGAGCAGCTCGACGACGGCGTCGGAGTCGCGCTGGTCGAACACGTCCGGGGCGGTGAGCAGGCACTGTCCCGAGCCGACGCACGCGTGCTGGTCGACCTCGACCTTCATCGCGGTCCCCTCCCTCACCAGCGGACCGGCAGGCTGCGGACGCCGCCGGTGATGTGGTCGGTGCGCACGTCGAGCTCGTCCATGCCGACGGCGAGGTCCAGCCCGGGAAGCCGGCGGGCGAGCGTCGCGAACACCGCGCGCAGCTCGGTGCGGGCCAGGCTCGCGCCGATGCAGAAGTGCGGCCCGTGGCCGAAGCCGACGTGCCCGCGCTCGGTGCGGTCGGGGTCGAAGGTCTCGGCGTGGTCGAAGACGTCGACGTCGCGGTTGGCGGCGTTGACCGAGAGGATCACCGCGTCGCCGCGCGCGACGGTGACCCCGGCGATCTCCACGTCGGAGTGGGCGTAGCGCAGCAGCCCCAGGTCGCCGGGCGCGCCGAGGCGCATGACCTCCTCGATGACGGCGTCGACCCGGCCGTCCGGGTCCGCGGCGAGCCTGTCCCACTCGTCGCGGTGGGTCATCAGGAACAGGATGCCGAGCCCGATCCGGTTCACCGTGGTCTCGTGGCCGGCGAACAGCAGCCCGACGCAGAGCCGGACCATCTCCGGGTAGCCGAACCCGGGGTCCTCGGCCTGGGCCTGCACGAGGTCGGTGATGACGTCCTCGCCCGGCTCGGCGCGCTTGCCCTCGGCGAGCCCGGCCATGTAGCGGCCGAACTCCTCGCGGGCGGCGTGGGCGTCCTCCCCGGAGAAGGTGGCCATCCGGTCGGACAGGGCGCGGAAGTACTCGCCGTCGGACTCGGGGACGCCGAGCAGCGAGCAGATGACCGCGACGGGCAGCGGGAAGGCGAGGTGGGTGTGCAGGTCCACGGTGGCACCCGGGCCCGCGGCGTCGTGCTCGGCGACCATCGCGTCGACGTAGCCGTCGACGAGCTCCTGCACGTGCCCGGACAGCGTCCGCATCCGCTTGGCGGAGAACGCCGGGGTGAGCAGCCGGCGCATCCGGCCGTGCTCCTCCGCCTCGTTCTCGTAGGTGCCGGTCGGCCCGTCCTGGACGGCGGCGGTGCTGATCCTCGACGCCTTCTCCGGCTCCGGGTGCGACCGGCCGAACCGCTTGTCCCCGAGCAGCTCGCGGACCTCGGCGAACCGGGTCACCAGCCAGGCCGGGTCCCCGGCCGGGGTGGTCACCGGCGCGATCGGTGCCTCGCGGCGCAGGACCTCGTAGAACGGCGCGAGGTCGAGCAGGTTCGGTCGGGTGAACGGCAGGCGGGGACGCTCGGTGGCGAGGGTCATCGACACTCCTGGGGTCGTGGTGGTGAACCCCAGCCTACGATTTGTTGGCAGTATCTGCCACGAATGTGTCCGGAGTGCGCCGGACCGTCCCCGAACGGGCGGGTCGGGGACGGTCCGGGCCCGCGGTCACGCCGGGCTGTCGAGCAGCTCCTGCAGGTACTGGTCGATCTGCGGCATGTAGGTGGGCGCGACGCCGAACAGGGCGAGGTGCCCGAGCAGGTCGTCGACGACGCGGATCGTCGCGTGCGGGGTCAGCTCCAGCTCGGCCTCGTGGTCACGGACCGGGAAGAACATGTCCTCGTTGATCGGGATGACCCGGGCGACGGACTCGTTGCGCCCGAGCGCCTCGGCGAGGTCCCCGCCGGTGTGGCGGGCGACGTCGCCCCGTTGCCACTTCCACGCCATGCACAGCAGGTCGTTGGGGTCCATCGCGGTGAAGTACGGCTCCAGGAAGCCGGCCATGAACGCCTCGCGGGACTCGAACTCCAGGGCGCGCCACACCTCCTGCTTCCAGAACTCCGTGGAGAACCCCATCACCGCCCAGATGCCGGCGTGCCGCTTCAGCCCGGCCTCGACCTCGGTGTTGCTGCGGTAGTCGCCGCCGGCGAAGCCGGGGTCGGAGGTGATCGCCTCGACCAGGGCCTGCGTGTAGAGGAAGTCGTGCGGGGTGTTCTGCGCGGTCCCGGCGATCGGCGCGGCGCGGCGCACCTTCTGCGGGAACCGGACCATCCACTCGTAGGTCTGCTGCGCGCCCATCGAGCCCCCGACGACCAGCGCGAGCCGGTCGATCCCGTAGTGCTCGCGCAGGAGCTGCTCCTGGGCCCGGACGTCGTCGCCGATGCGGACGTGCGGGAAGTTCGACATCGCGATGCCCGCGTTGGCACCCGAGGCGTTGTGCGGGCTGGTCGACAGACCGTTGCCGATCTGGTTGACCACGACGATGAAGTACCGCTCCGGGTTCAGCGCGTGGTCCGGACCGATGTAGACGTCGCGGAAGATCTGGTGCGTGCCCGAGTACCAGGTCGTCACGAGGATCGCGTTGTCCTTCGCCGCGTTCAGCGTGCCGAAGGTGGCCACCGCGAGCTGCAGGTCGGGGATCACCCCGCCCTCCTCCAGCGCGAACTCCCCCAAGCTGATCAGGTCGTAGTCGCCGTGGAACTCGTGGGTGTAGTAGGGATTCTCGATCGCCGTCGGCTGCGCTGTCGTCCCGGTCGTCACTGCTGTCACGCTCCTGCTCCGTCGAAGACGCGGACCGGGGCGACTCTTCTCCCTTGTGACGCGTGGCACAAGATCCCGACCGGGCCGTGCTCAGCTCCAGGCGACGACGAGCCCCAGCATCGTCACGACGATGCCGAGTCCCAGCACCATCATCAGCAGCCAGGCGGCGGCGTTCGGTGGCGCCGCGGCGGGGGCCGGGTCGGTGCTGCGGCGCAGCTCGGCGAGCTGGGCGGGGTCGAGGACGGGCATGGTCAGGTCGTCGGAGTTCATACGGTGGTAACGCGCGGGGCCGGGTCGCAGGCACTGCGTTCCCGTCTCTCGTGTGCCGCAGGAAGATCGATGTCGCGGACGGTGGCGCACGTCCGCCCACCGGGCTCACTTTCCGTAGACCGGGAACACGCGTTGCATGACTCACCGTGATCGGTCGGGTCGCGGCGTCGCACCTCGCAGAGGCTTCCCGGACCTCCCAGCCCCCGCAGTGGCTGCGAGGTCGGGGCACGGTGTGCGGGGTCGGGTCGTCACACGCCGGGCGGCGGGGACGCGCCGTCGATCCGGGCGGACAGCCAGTCCCGTGCGTACCGCAGCGCGGTCGCGGCGACCGGGGTGTCGTGCCCGGCGAAGCCGTGCGGGACGCCCGGGTGGACGCGCAGGTCGACCTCGACCCCGGCCGTCGCGAGCCGGGCGGCCATCGCGAGGTTGTCCTCCAGCAGCACGTCGTCGGTACCGACCGTCATCAGCAGCGGTGGCAGGCCGGTGAGGTCGGCGAACACCGGGGAGAGGTCCGGGACGGTCCGGTCGGCGACGTGGCCGGCGTAGGCGCGCAGGAAGTACTCGTCGGCGATGCGGCGACCGGCCGGGGTGCGGGCACTCAGGTCGTAGGTGCCGTACCGCAGCTCGGCCCCGGCGACGCGGCCGGCCAGGCCGCGGTCGCGCAGCCGCAGCAGCGTCGTCACGGCCAGGGTGGCTCCGGCGGAGACGCCCGTGAACGCGACCCGGTCGGTGCCGAACAGCTCCGGCGCACGGTCGAGCAGCCACAGTGCCGCCGTCGCGCAGTCGTCGGGGGCGGCGGGCCAGGGGTGCTCCGGGGCGAGCCGGTGGTCGACGGCGACGACCGCGACGCCGAGCGCGTCGGACAGCGCCCGGTTCCCGACGTCGTCCCGCGCGGCCGAGCCCAGGTAGAAGCCGCCGCCGTGGATCTGCAGGAGCACCCCGCGCGCCGTGCCCGGCGGGCGGCAGATCCGCACCGGCACCCGACGGCCGTCGGCGACGGCGGTGTCCCCCACCGCGGGCGGCACCGCGGGCGGTGGCGTGGCGGCCGCGGCCCGGACCGCGCGCAGCTCGTCGGCGTCGGCGGGGCCGCGGCCCGCCGGACGGGAACGGTAGAAGGCCCGGGTCCGCTCGGCGTCGGCCGGCGGGACCGGCACGGTCAGTGCGTCGAGGGCGACACGCACGGGCCGGTCAGTCCTGCCCGCGGCGGGTCAGCACCGTGAGGCCGTCCTCGGTGATCGCGATTGTGTGCTCGGAATGCGCGGTGCGGGAGCCGTCGGCGGAGCGGATCGTCCAGCCGTCCGGGTCGAACACGATCTTGTCGGTGGTCCGTGCGAACCAGGGCTCGAGTGCGAGGGTCAGCCCCGGGCGCAGGGTCAGGCCGCGGCCGGCCCGCCCGGCGTTCGGGATGTGGATGTCGCCGTGCATGGTGCGGCCGAGGTCGTGCCCGCCGAACTCGGTGTTGACCGGGTAGCCGTAGTCGCGGGCGACCCCGCCGATGGCGGCGGAGATGTCGCCGAGCCGGTTGCCCGGCCGGGCCGCGTCGATCGCGGCCTCCAGGGCGTCCTCGGTGGCCCGGATGACGCGGAGGTCGCCCTCGTCGGCCGTCGTGCCGACGACGACCGTCCGGGCGGAGTCCGCGACCCAGCCGTCGATGCTGACGGCGATGTCGGCGCTGAGGACGTCGCCGTCGCGCAGCACGTAGTCGTGCGGGAGCCCGTGCAGCACGGCGTCGTTGACCGACAGACAGATGACGTTGCGGAACGGGCCGCGCCCGAAGGACGGGGCGTAGTCCCAGTAGCAGGACTCGGCGCCGCGTTCGGCGATCATGCCGCGCACGTGCTGCTCGATGTCGAGGAGGTTCACACCGACGTCGGCGATCCGGCCGACCTCGGTGAGCACCTCGGCGACGAACCGGCCGGTCGTGTGCATCCGGTCGATCTCGGCCGGTGTCTTCAGTTCGATCACGGTATTACTATACCGGACCGTCACGGCTTGCCGGTACAGTAATACCGACCCTACGCTCGACGCATGGTCCGTCAGCCCCTCACGCCCGAGCAGATCGAGGCCGGCCGCCGTCTCGGCGCGCTGCTGCGCCGGGCCCGGGGCGACCGCGACCCGGTCGACGTCGCGCGGGCGGCCGGCATCTCCCCCGAGACGCTGCGCAAGCTCGAGACCGGACGGCTGCCGTCGCCCGGTTTCGGGACGATCGTGTGCCTGGGCGAGGCGCTCGGGGTGCCGCTGGAGGAGCTGGCGGCGGAGTGGCGCGGGAGCGACGTGGCCATGGAGGCGGCCGGATAGCGGTTCCCCCGGGCCCGTACGCCGACCGGCCACCCGTTCGGCCGGCCCTCGCCGTCGACGACGCACCGGCCGGCACCATCGGGCCACCGGCGCCCCACGACCCCGTCCGACCGCCGGTGGACCGGTCGCCCGTCCCCGTCGGCCGCCTCGCGGTGGAACCGGTACACGAGCCCGTCCGGCACCCACTCGGACCAGGGCCTGCACGGGTCCCGGGTGTCCGACGCGGCCGGGTCCGTCGATCGGGTTGCGGACCGCCGGAATGGCCGACGACGGGGCGAGGTTGACCGGAGCGGTGCCGGACGGCGCCGGACATCCGTTGGAGGAGCACGAGATGAGTGACGCGTCGGCCCCGTTCGACCTGGCGGCGATGAACCGCGCCGTGATCGAGGAGTTCCGGGCGACCGGAGGACGGGCGGGCGGCATGTTCGAGGGCAAGCCGCTCGTGCTGGTGCACCACACGGGAGCCCGGTCCGGCACCGAGCGGATCGCGCCCCTGGTCCCGCTCCTCGACGGCGAGCGGATCTTCATCTTCGCCAGCAAGGGCGGCGCCGACACCAACCCGGACTGGTACCACAACCTCCTGGCGAACCCCGACACCCGCGTCGAGCTGGGCACCGAGACCCTGCCCGTGCGGGTACGGGAGGTCACCGGCCCCGAGCGGGACGAAGTCTACGCCCGCCAGGTCGCACTGGAGCCGCAGTTCGGCGAGTACCAGCGCTCGACGGAGCGGACCATCCCGGTGCTGGAGCTGCAGCGGACCTGAGCCCACCCCCCGGTTCAGGCCCGCCGGGGCCGGCCGGTCGCCCGTCGATCAGTACCTGAGCGCGCTCGCGCGGGGCGCGCACAGCACTCCTGTACTGATCGACGGGGACGTCGTCGTCGCCCGGGGTGGGTGGGGCAGGATCCGCACTCCTCCCCGGGCGCGGTGCAGAGGTGCACCGGCACCTCCACCGTGGCGGTCGCACCCGGCGCACCGACAGGCCGGCCGAGCTCCCGTCCACCCGGCGGTCCCCGGCCCCGTGGTGGTGACCGGTCGTCGTCGGGCCTCGCCGGCCGGGCCGGCATGTACCGGATTTGTACCCGAAGGCCCTCGGGACGCAGGATCAGAAGCGTGGGCGAGCACAAGGAACGCATGCTCCGCAACGACTGGTACCTCGACGAACCCGACCTGGCCGAGCACCGACGTCGCTGCTGGCGTCTCCTCGACCGGTTCAACGCGACCGGCGCCGATGACGACGACGAACGCGCCATGCTCCTCCGCGACATCGTCGGACACGTCGGCGGCGGCGTGGTGGTACTGCCCCGCTTCCTGTGCAGCTACGGCACCCACATCACGCTCGGCGACCGCGCCTTCGTCAACCACGACGCCCTCTTCATGGACGACGCCGCCATCACCATCGGCGATGACGTCCGCATCGGACCGCGCACCCAACTCCTCACGGCACAGCACCCCGTCGACGACCATGACCGCCGTCGCGAGGGATGGGAACGTCCTCTCCCCATCAGCATCGCGAGCAACACCTGGCTCGGCGCCGGGGTCATCGTCTGCCCTGACGTGACCATCGGGGCGGATGCCGTGGTCGGGGCAGGAAGCGTTGTGATGCGGGATGTGCCCGACCGCGTTCTCGTCGCAGGGAACCCGGCCCGACTCGTCCGCGAGTTATGAGAGAGCCAGGTACATCGACCCCGTTGCGATCGTCGACATCGGGCACAGTCCAGGACAGCTGACGCCCGCCTCCCCCTACGGTCCGTCGATATCCGGTCCGACCGCTGCCGCCGCTCGTGCCAGGATCACCTCATGTCGATGCTGCGAGCCGTGGGACGTCTGACCGGGTGGGCATGCATCGCGATCGGTGGGATCCAGCTCGTCGGCGGAACACGCGGGGAGCCGGGCATGACCGATGACGCGACGGTCGACTCGCACGTCCGCTTCATGGGGCCTGTCTTCGCCGGCTACGGAGTCGCCTGGCTCGACGCCGTGGCCGACGACGAACCGAACCTGGACCGCATGCGGCTCCTCGCCGGGCTGATGGCCCTCGGGGGGATCGGACGGCTCGCGACCCGCGCGACCCTGGGCCGGCCGCACCGGTTCCATGACCTGCTGCTCGCAGTCGAGCTCGCCGCACCGGTCCTCACGGAGGTGGCGGGCCACCGTGAGCGTCGACGTCGGTGAGGACCGCGCGGTCGACGACGCCGCACGGGAGATCGCACTCGCCATCGCCGAACCACGACGCGGACAGCGGCGCCACGGCCGCGGGAGGCGCAGGCGGGTCCGCTAGTTCGACCCACAGACCGGCGAGCCCCGTACGGAGCCGTTCGAGCGCAGTGCCGGTGGGAGGAACCGCAGGTCAGACGTCCGGATTCAGGTAGAGACTGCGCTTGGAGATGTACTGCACCACCCCGTCCGGCACGAGGTACCAGACCGGCCGCCCCGCACCCACGCGCGCCCGGCACTCGCTGGACGAGATCGCCATCGCGGGCACCTCGACCGTCGTCACCGATCCCTGGGGCAGGTGCCCGTCGGCCAGCTCGTACCCGGGCCGGGTCACGCCGACGAAGTGCGCGTAGCGGAACAGCTCGTCGACCTTGCGCCAGGACAGGATCTGCTGGAGCGCGTCGGCGCCGGTGATGAAGAACAGCTGCGCGTCGGGCATGGCGTCGTGCAGGTCGGCGAGGGTGTCCGCGGTGTAGGTGGGGCCGTCGCGGTCGACGTCGACGCGGCTGACCGAGAACCGGGGGTTCGACGCCGTCGCGATGACCGTCATCAGGTAGCGGTCCTCGGCCGGCGAGACGTCGCGGCCGGTCTTCTGCCACGGTCTCCCGGTCGGTACGAAGATCACCTCGTCGAGGGCGAAGCGGTCCGCCACCTCACTGGCGGCGACGAGGTGGCCGTGGTGGACGGGGTCGAACGTCCCGCCCATCACGCCGATCTTGCGCTGCATCGACGCAGACTATGTCGGTCGCCCACCCGGCGGCATCCCCGGATACAGGTGGCGGAACTGGACGCTGATGCGCGGACCGCTGCACGCCACCTTCGGCACGCTGTGCTGCCAGGTCCGCTGGCACGTCCCGCCCATGACCAGCAGGTCGCCCGAGGCGAGCGGGAACGACACCGACGCGCCGCCGCCGGCCGGGCGCAGCCGCAGCGGCCGCGTCGCGCCGAGGGCGACCAGCGCGACGACGGCCTCGGGCCGCTCGCGGGCGACCCGGTCGCCGTGCCAGGCCACGCCGTCGGCGCCGTCGCGGTAGAGGTTCACGCCGATCTGGGTGAAGTCGTGGCCGTAGTGCTCCCCCAGCGTCCGGCCCATCTCGCGCAGCCGGTGGGGCACCGCGTCGTCGGGCAGGACCCAGCGGTGGGTGAGGCGCGGCTCGTCGACCACGCGGTCGTACATGCGGCGGCGGTGGCCGCGGAACGGCACGGTCGTGCGGAGCAGCGCGAACAGCTCGTCCGCATCGGGGGCCCAGCCGACCGCGACGTCGACCCACGCCCCGGCGGTGAGCTCGTGCCGGTACGCCGGGGCCGCACCCCCGGTCGCGAAGAGCGAGGCCTGCCCACCGACGTCCACCCCCCGGACGCTACGCCGGATCGAACGAGAGTTCGAGTGACGTCTCTGCGACGATCTTCGTCATGTCCTCGCGTGCCGACGGTGCCGTGCTGTCCTACCTGGGTCTGCGGCGTGCCGTCGGCGTGATCGGGATCCTGCTCCCGTTCGTGCTGGTGGCGGGCGACCTGGCCCTCGGCGGCGACGGGCTGCGGGACTCCATCAGCCGCTACTACTACTCGCCGATGCGCGACGTGTTCGTCGGCTCGCTGTGCGCGGTCGGCGTGTTCCTCTTCTGCTACCGCTACGAGCGGCCGGACAACCGGCTCGCCAACATCACCGGGACGGCGGCGATCGCCGTCGCGCTGCTGCCCACCCGGCCCGACGGCGCAGCGACGACGGCGGCGACCGTCGTCGGGTACCTCCACCTGGCCGCGGCGACGGTGTTCTTCGCGGGCCTGGCCTGGTTCTGCCTGGTCCTGTTCACCCGCGGCGGATCCGGGACGCGGAGCAAGGCCGCCCGCAACCTCGTCTACCGGGTCTGCGGCGCGACGATCGTGACCTGCCTCGCGCTGGCCGCACTGGACGCGGCACTGGTGCCCGACGCCGTCGCCGAGCGGTTCCACACCCTGTTCTGGCTGGAGGCCGTCGCGATCCTCGCGTTCGGTGTCGCGTGGTTCGTCAAGGGCGACACGATCCTGAAGGACCCACCGACGCAGGACCCGGCGCCGGTGATCTGACCCGCCCGTACGACACCGGCCCCGCAACGGCGGACGGGCCGGTCCGGACACCCCTCGAGGGTCCGGACCGGCCCGTCACGGGACCGGGGTCGGTCAGCCGACCGGGGTCGCCGGCGCCGACGGCAGGTCGCCGCCGGTGGCACCGGTGATCATGTCGACGACGCTGTCCAGCGGGGCCGGCAGCGCGAGGTCGTGCTTCTTGTCGTCGTGCTTCTCGTGGTCCCACTTCTTGTGGTGACCGTGCTTCTTGTGGTGGCCCTTGTCCTTGTCACCCTCGTGCTTCGAGTGACCCTTGTCCTTGCCACCCTCGTCGTAGCCGGTGGTGCCGGCGAAGGCCGCGGCGGGCGCCGCGACGGCCAGGGGGAGCAGCGCTGCGCCGACGAGCGCGCCGCGAACGGACTTCCGCATCTCACAACCTCCATGGTTGGTCGTTAGACCGTCGCAAACGGTCTTGCCCACTCAACGAGGGGCGACCGTGCCCGCAACGCGCATTCACCCGTTCGCGTCACCTGCGGAGATAACTGATAGTCAGACTTCGACTACGGCAGGTGGGTGACCGGATCAGCCGCGCGAACGGGCGGCGGCGTCGGCCAGGATCGGCAGGTACGCGTCGAGCACCCACGGGATCGACAGGACCGACGGCGCCGAGCTCGCCACCACCCGGTCGGCCCCGACGACCGGGGCGAACCCGCCACGGGCCATCGCCGGCAGCAGCCCGACGCCGGGCGCGGTCCGGAAGGCCTGCTCCTCGGCCGGCGTCGCGAAGAAGCCGATGACCAGGTCGGACTCGACGCGCGAGAGCAGCTCGCCGCTGACGGTGTAGTAGACCTCCCCACCGCCCGGGGCGTTCTGCTCGACGTAGGGCGCCAGGGTGAGCCCGAGGTCGGTGACCAGCTGGACGCGGACGTCGCCCGCCCGGAAGACGCCGAGCGCCCCGGAGTCCATCCCGCCGGTGTAGACGAACGTGGCCCCCGCCAGCTGCGGATACCGCTGGGCCGCGGTGCGCAGGCGCTGCCCGGTGGAGTCGATCAGCTGCCGGGCCCGCGCCGGGTCGCCGAACACCTGACCGGCGATCCGGGTCTGGTCCTGCCAGCCGGTGGAGTAGGGGGCGTCGGGGTAGGCGACGGTCGGGGCGATCGCCGACAGCTGGTCGTACTCGGCCTGCGTCAGCCCCGAGTAGGTGGCCAGCACCAGGTCCGGCCGGGCCGCGGCGACCTGTTCGATCGGCGTCGCCGACAGGTCGTCGGAGCCGATGACCTGCGGGAACGCGCCACCGTGCGCGGTGATCGCGTCGCGCACCCAGGGCAGCACGCCCTCGGCGTCGCCGCCGTAGACGGTGCGTGGGATCGCGACCGGCAGCACCCCCATCGCCAGCGCGACGTCGGTGTTCGCCGCGCTCAGCGTGACGACGCGCTGCGGCCGGTCGGGGACGACCGTCTCGCCCAGCGCGTGCCGCACCGTCACCGGGTAACCCTCCGCGGCCGCACCGTCGGTCCCCTGCCCGTCCTGCGTCCGGGTCCCGCACCCGGCGAGGACCAGCAGACCGGCGGCGCCGGCGAGGACGCCGCGACGGCTCACGGAACGGGCGGTCAGGGGTGCTGCGGCGAGCGGCACGGGAGCCTCCTTCGAGTTAGGAAGGCGAGCCTAACCTGACCCGTTGGTCGACTCCGCGTGATCCGTACCGCTCGTTCGGCGCCCCGGGGGCCGCACCCGTCGCGCGGGACCGACACCCCGGCCGGAGCATCCCGACCCGCGGGTAGCGTCGCGGCCATGCGTGCTCCGGACACCGGCGACCGGGCCGACCGCGACGCCGGCCCCCGCTCCCCCGCGCCCGGTCCCCCGGCCCCTCCGCCCGCGCCCGGCGGACGTCGGCCGCCGCACGAGCCCGCGGCCCCGCCGCCCCCGGGGCCCCCGGGTGCACCCGGCCCGGTGCTGGCCCCGCCCGCGCCGCCGGTGCCCGAGGGCCGTCCCGGCGACCGGCCCGGCGAGCCGGCCGCAGCCGTCGCGCCGGCCGGGCCGTGGCCGACCGTGCGACCGCCGTCGCTGCGGGCCGTCGTCGTCGGCCGGGTCGCGGCCGGGGTCGCGGCGGCGTGGTTCGGCGTCGTCTACTCGATCACCACCGACGTGCACGCCCGCGCCGACCACCTGCTGGCCGCGATCGTCGTCGGCGGGCTGCTGAGCCTGCTCGGCGTGGTGCTGCTGTGGCTGTCGGCGTCGCGGATCCCGGTGCGGGTCGCCCCGGCCCGCGGGCCGGACATGGGACTGGTGCGCGACCGCGCGGCCGCACGGAAGGTGCTGCGCTCGGGAGGCACCCCGGACGGTGAGCAGCGCAGGCTGATCGCCGTCGACGTGCTCGCCGACGCCCGGCTCCCGCAGGTCGCGGGCGCGGTGTTCGCGCTGCTCGGCCCGCTGGTCATGGCCGCGGTCAACGCCTCGGGTCCGCTCGGCTGGGCCGGGCCGCTCACCGCCGGGCTGATCGTCGTCGTGCTGGCGCTGGTCGGATGGCGGACGTGGGCCGCGCACGCGCTGCACCGGCTCGCCGACCGCAGGCACACCGTCCCGCGCTACGAGGAGTCCGGCGCGCCCTGGCGCCCCTGGCCCTGACCACCGCCCCGGGCGCCGCTACAGGCCCGCGGCCACGAAGGACAGCTCGGCCTCCATGTCGGTGCGGGCGTCGTCGCCGTGCCGGTCCAGGGCGTAGCGGTGCCCGATCGCCGCGGCCAGCAGCCGGGCGGCGCCTCGGATCCGATCCGGTGCCCCGCCGCCGGTGTGCAGCACCTCGTGCACCGCGTCCTCCAGCTCGCCGGAGCGGCGCAGCAGCGCGTCACGGACGACCGGGTGGGTGTCGGCCTCGCGCCACAGCAGGTGGGACAGGACCGAGGACGCGTCGAGCGCCCGGTCCAGCGCGGCGACCAGCGCACGCAGCCCGGCGAGCACGTCCCCGGCGACGGCGACGTCCGCCCCGCGCACCGGGTGCGGGAGCCGTTCGACGAGCGCTTCGAGCAGGTCGGGCTTGCGGCGGAAGTAGTAGTGCACCAGCCCCTTCGGCACCCCGGCACGCTCGGCGATGCGCGAGGTGGGCGTCGCGTCGAAGCCGTGCTCGGCGAACAGCCCCTCGGCCGCGTCGAGGATGCGGTCCCGGGCGGGTGCGTCCGGGTCGAACTCGGGGTCCACGGTGCGATCCTCCCCCGGACGCGGCGGGGGCCGCGACCCCTCCGGGTCGCGGCCCCTCACCTGGTCGTCGTGCTGCCGGACGGTCAGTGCGTGGCGAGCGTGCGGTGCTCCGCGTTCGCCGCGGGCAGCGCCGAGGCCGCCACGACGACCGCGAGGACGCCCGCCACCCAGGACGTCCACGACGCCCCGGTCAGCGCGCTGTAGCCCATCACCCAGGGGGCGAGGAACAGCAGCACGCCGAGCACACCGTGCACCCATTCGCTCGCCACCGAGCCGGGCACGGCGAGCGACCAGAGCGACGTGGCGGCGAGCACCACGCCCAGTACGACCATCGTCCACGCGGCGGCGGCGTTCGTCGTCGTCACGAGAGGCGAGAGGGCCGTCAGCACACCGATCACGAGAGCGGCCCAGTCCTGCCACCGCTGCCAGGTACGACCAGTGGTCCCAGCCATCGTCAGTCACCTTCTCCTGTGAGGTCCCTGTGGGGATGCCTCCGGTCTACTCTTGGTTGGCCGGCCGGTCAAGACCCGGCGAGCGGTGGCACAAGTGAGGTGCAAGTCCCCGGCCAGCGGGTGGGCGCACGGTCTGCGGTGTCGAGACCGACCGCCCCGAACCCGTAGGAGACCCCGGTGACCACCGCACGCGACACCCGTACCGCCGACCTGGTCGGCATCACCCTCGCCCACCGCGTCATGCGGGTCGACCTGCACCGGCTCGCCGACGCCGCCCGCGCGATCGCCGACGGCGCGCCCTGCCCGGACCGGCGCGCCCGCGCGCTGCGGACCTGGCTGGAGCAGCTGGAGCACGAGATCCACGGCCACCACACCGCCGAGGACGACATCGCCTGGCCGGTGATCGCCCGGCACGCCGGGCACGCCGTCGACCTGGACGAGCTCAGCGACGACCACGGCCGCCTCGACCCGCTGCTCGCCGCGGTGCGGGAGGCCGCGGCCGCCGTCGTCGCCGCGGCGCAGGGACCGGCCCGGGCGCGGGCGGCGGGCGTACTCGCGGACCGGCTCGCCGTCGTCCGCGACGAGATCGACGAGCACCTCGACGCCGAGGAGCGCGACCTGTTCCCGGTGATCGAGCGCCACGTGCCCGCCGACGACTGGGACGCCGTCGTCGCGCAGGTGCAGAAGTCCGGGCCGGGCCTGCGGTTCATGCTGCCGCGGATCGTCGCGGTGACCACCCCGCAGGAGTGGGCCGGGATGCGCCGCGAGGCCGGGCCGGTGGTCGTGCTGCTGGAGCGCCTGCTGCGCGGCGGCTACCGCAGGCGCTGTGCGCTGGTGTTCGGCACGTCCTGAGCCCCGGGAGCCGGTGCCGTCGAGGGGTCGGCGCCGGCCGCCGAGAGCAGCCGCCGGGCGCGGTCGCGCCACACCGGGGCACCCAGCTCCGCCGCGACCCGCTCGGCCTCGCGCAGGTGGTGGACCCGGCCGCCGCCTGCCGGGTCGAGCAGCCCCTCCAGACCGGCGAGCACCAGGTCGGTGGGGCCGAGCGCGATCGTGCCCGAGGACAGCCCCGCCACCGTTCCCGTCCACGGGCGCAGCTGCTCCCGGCACCGCGCGGCGACGTCCCGGTCGGCCAGGCCGACCGCCACCTCGGCGCGCACGCAGGTCCAGATCAGCCAGTAGTAGCTGCGGGCCAGCTCCGCGTCCGGCGCCCACACCTCGCGGGCCCGGACGGGGTCGCCCGCGTGCAGGTGGGCCAGCGCGAGGAAGTCGCCGAAGGTCGGCGGCAGCGCGTCGCGGAGCGTCTCGAGCTCGGGGGCCAGCTCCCCGAGGCGGCCCTGGTCGTGCCGCACGACGAACCTCCCGAGCAGCCCCATCAGCGCCCCGTTGACCTGGCCGGCACCGACCAGCCGGGTCGCGAGCTCGGTGTAGCGCTCCTCGGCGGTGTCCAGCTCCCCCGCGACGAGTGCGCGCAGCGCCGAGAAGATGTAGGCCCAGCCGAGCGTGAACTCCAGCTGCCCGCCCGGGGCCCCGGCGACGGCGGCCTCCGCGTGCCGTGTCGCCGCGTCGAGGTCGTGGCTGCCGGCGGCGACCATGAGCTGCAGGTGGTGGGCCTGCGTGCGGTAGCCGGCGTGCCCGGCCCGGCCGCCGAGCTCGGCCAGCTCCTCCCCCACCGGGGCCAGCTCGTGCCACAGGTCCGGGGCGAGGACGGCGAAGAACCGGGCGTTGAGCGCCCGGCAGCGCAGCAGCGGGTCGACGCCGCGCCCGGTGAGCGCCATGGCCTCCGCCGAGGCGGAGCGGACCCGGTCGTCGTCGTGCCCCTCGATCTCGAACACCAGGGCGGCGAGCAGCCGAACCCGCCGGTCGACGGCGTCGGGCGGGGTCGCCGCGAGCTCGGTCTCGATGAGGTCGATCAGCTCGGCGTCGATGTTCTGGCCCGGCCGGATGGTCCAGCTGACCGGGGTGTCGTAGCTGGTCAGGACGGCGCCGAGCCACTGCGGTGCGGCGGCCGTCGCCTGGTCGACGGCGGTCCGGCGTTCGATGAGGGCGGTGTGGCCGTCGCCGCCGCGGGCGAGCTCGGCGACCAGCGCGCAGCGCAGGGCCAGCTCGTCGTCGACGCCGGTCCCGGCCCGTCCGGCGAGCTCGACGGCGCGGCCGTAGAACCGGGCGGCCTCGCGGTGCGAGCCGAACCCGGCGGCGGCCGCGGCGGCGGCACGGACCGCGGCCAGGGCACGGTCCGGTTCGACGGCGGACCCGGCGGCGAGTGCGTGGTGGGCCAGCGGGACCGGGTCGTCGGGCCGCCTGCGGGTGAGGATCGCGTGGGCCGCGGCGTGCAGCCGGGCGCGACGCAGCTGCGGGATGTCGCCGTAGAGGGTGTCCCGGACCAGGTCGTGGGAGAACCGCAGCCGTCCCGGCCCGGGTTCGAGCAGCATCCCGCCGAGCACCGCGGGCTCCAGGGCGTCCAGCGGGTCGACGCCGTCGGCGGTGGCGGCGAGGTCGAGGGCGTCGTCGGTGTCCAGGTCGCGGCCGAGCACCGAGACCCGGGCCAGCGCGGTGCGGGTGGTCGCGGGCAGCCGGGCCAGGCGCCGGCGCAGCACCTCGCGGACCCCGGCCGGGACGGCGTCGGCCGCGGCGGACGGGCCCTCGGCGGCGACGAGGCGGGCCAGCTCGCGGACGAAGAGCGGGTTCCCGCCGGTCCGTTCGGTGATCCGGGCGACCAGCTCGGGCGCGGCGGCGGGCACGCCGTGCCGGTCCAGCATCCCGGCGACGTCGCCCGCGGTCATCGGCGCCGGCTCGATGCGGTCCGCCGTGGGCTCGGCGAGGGCGGCGAGCGCGGCCTGCAGCTCGGCGCCCGCCTCGGCCGGGCGCAGGCCCGCGGCGACGAGCACGGGCAGCTCCGCGACCCCGGCGACGACCGCGCGCAGCAGGGCGAGGGTCTCGGACTCGGCGCGGTGCAGGTCGTCGAGGACCAGCAGCAGCGGCCGCTCCCGCCCCGCGACGGCGAGCAGCTCCACCACCGCCCGGGCCAGCCAGAACGTGACCTCGGCGCCGCCGGGCCCGGCCGGGGAGCGCAGCGGGGCGAGCCGCTCGACCAGGTCGGCGGGCGGGTCGTGCGCCGTGACGAGCGCGTCGACGATCTCCCGCCACGCCCAGGCCGGCGGGGCGCCGTCGATCTCCGGGCAGCGGCCGGTGACGGCGGTCCAGCCGTCGGCGGTCGCGGCGGCGGCGAACGCGGCGAGCAGCGTGGACTTGCCCGCGCCCGCGTCGGCGGCGACGAGCACCAGCTGCCCACCGCCGCGGGCCCGCTCCGCGGCGGCGGTGAGCCTGCCGAGCTCGGCCGCCCGTCCGAGCAGGGCCGGGGTCCGCGGGGACGTGTCGGCCGGTCCGGGCGGGCGCGGCGCGGTCCCGGACGCGGGCGCGTCGGTGCGGCCGGCGGGACCGACGCCGGTTCCCCCGCCGGGGTCGCCGCCGGGGTCGCGGTGGGCGAGCACGTCCGCCTCGATCGCGCGCAGCCCGGGGCCGGGGTCGACTCCCAGCTCGTCGGCGAGCAGGCGACGGGTGCGGGCCAGCACGGCCAGCGCGTCGGCCTGTCTGCCGGTGCGGTACAGCGCGACGGCCAGCAGCCCGACCGCGTCCTCGCGCAGCGGGTGCTCCCCCACCAGCGACGTCAGGTCCGGGACGACGGCGTCGGCCCGGCCCAGCCGCAGCCGCGCGCGGGCCCGTCGCTCGAGCGCGACCTGACGCAGCTCGTCGAGGCGTTCGGCCTCGGCGCGCGCCCAGGCGGCGTCGGCGAACTCGGCGTAGGCGGGACCGTCCCACAGCGCCAGGGCCTCGCCGAGCAGGGCGTCGGCCCGGTCCGGTGCGGCCTCGGCGGCGCGGTCGAGGAGGTCGGTGAAGGCGCGCGCGTCGAGCCCGTCGGGGCCGAGTGCCAGCGCGTAGCCGGGTGGGCGGCTGACCAGCACCGTCGGGACCGCCCGCGGGGACCGGTCGGGTTCGAGCACCCGTCGCAGCCGGGAGACGTGGACCTGCAGCCCGCCGTGTGCCTGCGCGGGCGGGGCGCCCTGCCACAGGTCCTCCACCAGCGTGTCGACGGCGACGACCTCGCCGCCGGCCGCGGCGAGCCGGGCGAGCAGCTCGCGGCGGCGGCCGGAGCCGACCTCGACCGCCGCGCCGCCTGCCGTCACACGGAGCGGGCCGAGGACCCGGACCGTGATCTCCTGCACCCCGGCAATCTAGGACGCGGCGACGCCGGTGTCAGCCCTCCCGGGATGATCGCCCGGAGGATCAGACCGGCAGCAGCGCCTGGACGACGTCGGTGAGCTGCGCGGCGGTACGGCACTCGTGCATCGGGAGCACCTCGCCGTAGCGGGTGGCGGCCGAGTCGCCGGAGCCCCAGCTGCGCTCGGGCTCGGGGTTGAGCCAGTGCGCGTGCCGGACCCGCCCGGCCATCATCGTCAGCGCCCGCAGGTTGGGGTCGCGGTAGTTGGTGCGGCCGTCGCCGAGCACCAGCAACGACGTCTTCGGGGTGAGCGCGTCGCCGTGGTGCTCCAGGAAGTCGCCGAACGCGCTGCCGTAGTCGGAGTGCCCGTCGAACGCGGTGAGCGTGGCCTCGCGCAGCACCCGCTGCATCACCCCGGACAGCTCCGCGCCGGGTTCGAACAGGTGCGTGACCTCGTCGGTGCGCTCGATGAACGCGAACACCCGCACCTTGGAGAACTGCTCGCGCAGCGCCTGGACCAGCAGCAACGTGAAGTGGCTGAACCCGGCGACGGAGCCGGACACGTCGCACAGCAGCACCAGCTCGGGGCGGCCGGGGCGGCGCACCTTGTGCGCCGGGTCCATCGGCACGCCGCCGGTGGACATCGACCGGCGCAGCGTGCGCCGCAGGTCGAGCCGGCCGCGGTTCGAGCGGCGCCGCCGCGCCGACAGCCGCGACGCGAGCCGCCGGGCCAGCGGCTGCACGGTGCGGCGCAGGTCGGCGAGCTGGGTGGCGTTCGCGGTGAGGAAGTCGACCTGGTCGGTCTGGGTGGGGGTGGTGGTGCGGGCGATCTGCTCGCGGCCCCGCTGCTCGGCGGTGCGGCGGCGGACCTCCTCGCGGACGACGTCGCGGAACCGGGCGATGCGGTCGCGGATCTCGCGGCGGCGGACCTCGGACACGAAGTCGGTGTCGCCCTCCTCCCGCAGCCCGTCGAGGATCCGGGCGAGCAACGTGTCCGGGGACAGCGCGCCCAGCGCCTGGTAGGCCGACCAGTTCGGCTTCGCCGTCTGCCCGCGGACGCCCTGCCCGGCGGCACCGGAGGTCCCGATCGCGTCGACGGCGGCGCGGGCGAGCTCGCGCAGGGTCTCCTCGTCGCCGTCGCGGAGCAGGTCGGCGAGGATCTCGCGCAGCGCGTCGACGTCGACCGGGCCGGTACCCTCCCCGGACTCGTCGTCGATCCGCGGGACGTCGACGTCGGACGACCCGGCGCCCAGCGCGGGCGGGAACCACAGGTCGAACAGCGCGTCGAAGGTGCCGCGCTGCCCGGAGCGGCGCAGCAGCGCCGCGGCGAGCCCCTCCCGCAGCTGGTCGCGGTGCAGCAGGTCCAGGGCGCCGAGCACGCGGGCCGCGTCGACGGTCTCCCCCGGGCCGACCGCGACGTGGTGGCGGCGCAGCGCGGAGACGAAGTCGACGAGGTGCCCGGGCAGGCCGTGCTCCGGGGCGAGCGCGGTGGCGGGCGGGATCGTCACCGGTCCATCATGCGTGACACGGGCGTGATCAGCGAGGGTGGTCAGCCCACCGTCCACAGGCTCCAGGCGTAGGTCGCGGTGGTCGCGCCGGGTCCGGGTACCGGGTGCGGACGGGGTCGACCCCGCCGGAGTCGTCGCCGAGCACGTACACCGGCGCTCCGGTCGAGCCGCCGAGCCACGACCGGAGCGCCGGGGTGCACCGCGGTCCCACACCGCGGGGGTCCTCCGCCTAGAAGGCGGGGTCGATCGGCACCGGCTGCGGGGTGAAGGGACGGTCGCCCTCGACCAGGCGCAGTGCTCCGCCGTGGCCGCCGGGGCCGTTGGCGTAGTCGAGGATCCTCCGCAGGTCGCTGATGCCGTTCGTGCCGGGAGCCGGAGCCAGGTTCAGCGTCGAGAGGACGCCGAGGGCACGGCCGTCGGCGGTCAGGTAGCCCGAGCCGGAGTCACCGGGCACGCCGGGCGGGACGGTCACGACGGTGTGCGTCCAGCCGCCGCCCCCGGTACCGGTCGAGGTGCCGGTCTTCGGCCGCAGCGCGCGCACGCCCTGGCGCAGCGAGGAGTTGCCGTAGCCGTAGACGATCCCGCCGGTCGCGACGCCGTCGGCGGCCACCCCGGTCGGGCCGCCGTAGAAGGGCACCGTGGGGCTCGTGCGAGCGGCGTCGTCCGGGCTGAGCTCGACCAGCGCGAAGTCGTTGAACCGGCAGGTGTCCGGGTCGGTCTCGCCCCGCTCCTGCATGCTCAGCCAGGAGGAGTACACGAGCCGCCCCGGTGCGGTGGCGCCCTCGACCTCGACCGGGGTGCCGAGCGGCAGCGACCCGGCCTCGCACCCGTCCACCTCGGTGGACCCGCCGGTGCCCGCGCAGTGTGCGGCCTGCCCGAGGTAGGTCGCGGACCCGTCGGTGAAGACGAAGTTCGCGGTGCACTGCGCACCCTCGGGTCCGGTACGGGTCATGACCCCCGGGTGCACGCCGGCGTCCGCGGCGCCGTCCTGCGCCGACGCGGTGCCTGCGGCGGCGAGCCCGAGCGCGAGCACGGCACCGGCGGCCAGTCCGGCGCGCAGCAGGCGGCGGGCGGTGCGGGGCAGTTCCGGGAGGGCGGTCATCGGTGGACCTCCGGTCGCTGGGGAGCGTGTAACCGGAACAACTCGCGCCACCCGTCCCGGTTACGCCCGGTGCCCCGATCGATCCGATCTTCACTCCATAGGGGCGCAGACCTTGACAGCCGATCAGCGGTGCGTGACTGGGCCGTTCAGTTCAGTCGCAGCTCGGCGGCGGCCTTGTCGGCGTCCGAGCGGTGCTTCAGCACGACACCGAGGGTGGCGCGGACGGCGTCGTCGTCGAGGGTGTCGAGGCCCAGGGCCAGCAGGGTGCGGCCCCAGTCGATCGTCTCGGCGACGCTGGGGGCCTTGCGCAGCTCCATCGCCCGCAGCACCCGCACGGTGCGCACCAGGGCGTCGGTGAGCTGCTCGGTCAGCTCCGGGACGCGGGCGAGCACGATCCGGCGCTCCAGGTCGGCGTCGGGGAAGTCCAGGTGCAGGAACAGGCAGCGGCGCTTGAGCGCCTCGGACAGCTCACGGGTGGAGTTCGAGGTCAGCAGCACGAACGGGCGCCGGTTCGCGGTGACCGTGCCCAGCTCGGGGATGGAGACCTGGAAGTCGGACAGGACCTCCAGCAGCAGGCCCTCGACCTCGACGTCGGCCTTGTCGATCTCGTCGATCAGCAGCACGGTCGGGTCGGTGCGCCGGATCGCGGTGAGCAGCGGGCGCGGGAGCAGGAACTCCTCGGAGAACACGTCGTCGCGGGTGGCGTCCCAGTCCGCGCCGTCGTCACCGCGCTGCCCGGCGGTGATCCGCAGCAGCTGCTTGGCGTGGTTCCACTCATAGAGCGCGCGGGCCTCGTCGATGCCCTCGTAGCACTGCAGACGGACCAGCCCGGACTCCGTCGCCGCGGCCACGGCCTTGGCCAGCTCGGTCTTCCCGACGCCCGCGGGGCCCTCGACGAGCAGCGGCTTGCCGAGCCGGTCCGCGAGGAACACCGTCGTCGCGACGGCCGTCGAGGCCAGGTAGCCGGCGTCGGCGAGCCGGGCGGTCACGTCCGCCACGGAGCCGAAGACCGGGCGGTGGGCGGGGCTGTCGGACGACACGCGATCATCCTGCACGCCCGGCCCGCCGCGCGTCGGACGGGTGGCCCGGTTCACACCCCGGCGGCCCGCGTCGGGTCGCTGTCGGGGGTCGGGTCCACCATGGGTGCCGTGACCACCGCATCGAGCACCGACCTGCGCGAGCGCGCCGAGACCGTCCTGCAGCAGCTGGCCGGCCCGCAGGCCCGGCTGCGCGAGGACCAGTGGAGGGCGATCGAGGCACTCGTCGCCCAGCACCGCCGCGCGCTGGTCGTGCAGCGCACCGGCTGGGGCAAGTCCGCGGTCTACTTCGTGGCGACCGCGCTGCTGCGCGCTCAGGGCGCCGGGCCGACGGTGATCGTGTCGCCGCTGCTGGCGCTGATGCGCAACCAGATCGACGCCGCGATCCGCTCCGGGATCGTGGCGGTCACGGTGAACTCGGCGAACGCCGACGAGTGGGACGCGGTCTACGCCGACATCGCGAACGGCGACGTCGACGTGCTGCTCGTGTCCCCGGAGCGGCTCAACAACCCCGACTTCCGGGACCGGGTGCTGCCGGAGCTGGCGGCGAGCGCGGGGATGCTGGTGGTCGACGAGGCGCACTGCGTCTCCGACTGGGGCCACGACTTCCGCCCGGACTACCGGCGGCTGCGCACGCTGATCGCCGAGCTGCCGTCGGGGATCCCGGTGCTGGCCACGACGGCGACGGCGAACGACCGGGTCGTCACCGACGTCTCCGAGCAGCTCGGCATGGGGCGCGACCAGCAGGACACGCTGGTCCTGCGCGGGTCGCTGGACCGCGAGTCGCTGCGCCTGGCGGTGGTCCGGCTCCCGAGCCCGGCGCGGCGGCTGGCCTGGCTCGCGGCCAGGCTCGACGAGATGCCCGGCGCCGGGATCGTGTACACGCTCACCGTCCAGGCGGCCGACGACGTCGCCGAGTTCCTGCGCGAGCGCGGCGTCGCCGTGCGCTCCTACTCCGGGCGCACCGACCCCGAGGACCGCCTCGCCGCCGAGTCCGACCTGATGGAGAACCGGGTGAAGGCCCTGGTCGCGACCTCCGCGCTGGGCATGGGCTTCGACAAACCCGACCTCGGGTTCGTCGTGCACCTCGGCGCGCCCGCCTCGCCGGTCGCCTACTACCAGCAGATCGGCCGTGCCGGGCGTGCGCTGGACCGGGCCGAGGTGGTGCTGCTGCCCGGCCGCGAGGACCGCGACATCTGGGCCTACTTCGCGTCGCTGGCGTTCCCGCCCGAGCCGCTGGTCCGTCAGACCCTCGCCGTGCTGTCGGACCGGCCGCAGTCCACCGCCTCGATCGAGACCCGGGTCGACCTGTCCCGCACCCGGCTGGAGATGCTGCTCAAGGTCCTCGACGCCGACGGCGCCGCGAAGCGGGTCAAGGGCGGCTGGGTCGCGACCGGCCGGGAGTGGGTCTACGACACCGAGCGGCACGAGCGCGTGAACTCCGCCCGCCGGTCCGAGCAGCAGGCCATGCTCGACTACATCGCGACCACCGAGTGCCGGCTGGTGTTCCTGCGCCGCCAGCTCGACGACCCGGACCCGACGCCGTGCGGGCGCTGCGACACCTGCACCGGCACCGTCTGGTCCGACGAGGTGTCCGCCGACGGTGAGCAGGCCGCCGCCGAGCGCCTGACCCGGCCCGGGATCGAGGTCGCGCCGCGGAAGATGTGGCCGTCCGGGATGAAGGACATCGGGGTCCCGCTGTCCGGGAGGATCGGCGCGGGCGAGCAGGCCGCGTCCGGCCGGGCGATCGGGCGGCTGTCCGACATCGGGTGGGGCACCCGGCTGCGCGAGCTCGTGACCGGCGGCGACGACCCGGTGCCGGCCGACGTGCTCGACGCGCTGGTCCGGGTGCTCGCCGGGTGGGGCTGGGAACAGCGCCCGGTGGGCGTGGTCGGGATCGGCTCACGCACCCGCCCGCACCAGCTCGACCACCTCGCCCGGCGGATCGCCGAGATCGGCAGGCTGCCGCTGCTCGGCACCCTGTCCCCCGCAGGCGAGCGCCCCGCGGCGACCGAGAACTCCGCCCAGCGCCTGGCCGCGGTGTGGGAGGGACTCGACAGCGCGACCGTGCCGGACCTGTCCGGGGTGGACGGGCCGGTGCTGCTGGTCGACGACGTCGTCGACTCGGGCTGGACGATGACGGTCGCCGCGCGGGCGCTGCGCCGGGCCGGGGCCCCGGAGGTGCTGCCGCTCGTGCTGGCCGTCGCCGGGTGATCGGCGGCCGGCGCCTCCCCCGGCCGGGCCGTCCCCGGGCGGTGCTCCGTCCGCCGGAGGATGCGGCCACCGCGACGAACGACGTAGGCGGACCGGGTCAGCAGCGGGTCGCCCGGGCCGGAGACCGCTCCTAGGCTCGGCGCCGTCGCCGTTCCGCCGGAGGAGGAGCACCCATGAGCCGCTCCTCCGCGGACCCGGTTCCCGGCTCGCTGTTCGGCCGCCGGTTCGTCGTGGTGCCCCGGACCGTCGGCGACGACGACCTCCGTGCGCTGAGCACCGAGGTCGCGGCGGACGGACGGATCTGCGGCCTCGTACCGGCGCGCCGCCCGGTGACCTCGGACGTCGCGCAGCGCCTCGCGCGGCTGGCGGAGTCCCGGCACCTCGCATCACCGTTCGCCCCGACCGAGGTCGGCCGGGTGACCCGGCACGCCACGGAGCCCCGCCGGGAGCGGCGTTTCTACCTGGGCTGCACCGCGTGGGTGGTCCTCGCCGGAGGCGGGACGCTCACCGAGCACTCCGAGCGTGACCGGGCCGAGGTGCTGCACCGCAGCCGGATCGCGGTCGGCGACGTCGTCCTGCTGCGGGGGTGGAGCCCGCTCGGCGTCGCCGACCCGCGGCCCTACCTGCGGATCGCGCCCGACGGGCGGCCGGTGGCGCTGATGCGGGTGCGGCAGAACCTGGTCGGCTCGGCCCGCGAGTCGGCCTGGCTGCCGCTGCTCACCGCCGCGGAGATCGCCGAGGCCCGCGCCCGCGCCGCCGCCTGCTGACCGGACCGGGCCGGACCGGCGCGGCCCGGCGCGGCGCGGCCCGGCTCGGCGTCACCGAGATGCGGCTCAGCGGGGTTACCGGCACCACCGGAGCCCGCTGAGCTGCATCTCGGCGCCCGGCCTCCGCGGCCGGGACGGCGGACGGGCCCCGAGGGGGAACAGCGGGCGGTGGTCCGCGGTCAGCGGGCGGGAGCCGGGGTCAGGGTCGTGTCCAGCCAGGCGGCCGGGTCGAGGCCGGACGGGAGCTGACCGATCCCGACGATCTCGTCGTAGGCGGCCTGCCAGCGCTGGGGCGAGATCCCCAGCAACCTGTCACCGGAGGTGTAGGCGTCGACGTAGGCGGCCAGCGCGGCCTTCGCCACGTCCGGATCACCCAGCGCGGGGACCTCGTACTCGGAGTCGATCAGCCGCATCGTCTCGGCGAAGCCGTTGGCCTCGTCGTCGACGATGAACTGCATGGCCTCCTCGACTGCGGAGGCGTAGCGCTCCAGCCGGTCGCGGGTCTGCGGGTCGGCCATCTGCGCGGCGGAGGTGACGTACATCTGGGCGCCGGCGTCGATGTCCTGGTTCGGGTCGTAGACCACCGTCTCGGGGCGGGTGTGGTCGAGCAGCACGGAGGTGTCCAGCGACACGATGTAGGAGTCGACCCGGCCCGAGGTCAGAAGGTCGAACACGCCGGGGCTCAGCCCGACGACCTGACGCGACACCTCCTCCGGCGGCACCCCGGCGGACCCGGCCACCAGGTCCAGGGTGATCGAGCTGGTGCCGCCCTCCGACGGGGTCCCGACGAGCCGGCCGCGGAACTGCTCGGCCCGGGTGACCGGAGCGGCCTCGGTGGAGATCATCCGGATGGTGCCGGTGTGGATCGGCTCGCCGAACGCGAGCAGCGGGGCGTTGCGCTCACCGGCGGCGATCATCGTCTCGATGTCGCCGATCCGGGTCAGCTGCGCGCCGCCGGCGAGCACCGTCTGGATCGCCGGAGCGGAGCCCTGGGTGGCCTCGAACGTGACGTCCAGCCCGCGCGCCTCGAACAGTCCCCGGGTGTCGGCGATCATCTCCGGGGCGAACGACAGGCTCTCCATCGGCAGCACGTTGAGGAAGGTGACCGGGTCGCCGCCGTCACCCCCGTCGTTCCCGCCGCAGGCGGCCAGCACCGCACAGACGGCCAGTACCGCGGCGCAGGTCCGGCCCACGCGGCGGGCTCCCCGGACGCTCCTGGTGGATGTGGTGGTCATGGCTCACGTCTCCTCGCGTCGTTGCGATCCGTGGCGGTCCCGGGTTCCCCCGGTCGTTCATCGATGGGGTCGGTCCCGGCCGGTCGTGGGGAGGAAGGCCGCCAGCTCCGCCCGTACCTCGTCGGGTGCCTCCTCGGCGAGCAGGTGCCCGGCGTCCAGCGCCCGCCCGGTCGCGGCCGGGGCCCAGACCCGCCAGTCGTCCAGCACCGCCGGTGCCCGCCCGAGCGGACCGCGGCGCCCCCACAGGACGAGTGTCGGCGCGGTGATCGTGCGCCGGCCGCGGTCGGCCTCGTCGTCGGCGGCGTCGACGTCGAACCCGGCCCGGTAGTCCTGGCACATCCCGTGCACCACCTCCGGGCGCGCCCACGCCGACGCGTACGCGGCGAGCGCCGCCGGGTCGCAGACCTCCGCCAGCCCCCGGCCGAGGACCGCGTCGGGCTCCGCGGCCACCAGCCGCTCCGCCAGGTCCGCCGGCTGTGACAGCAGGAACCAGTGGAACGCCCCCCGGGCGAACCCGGCGTCGGCGCGGGCCAGCACGTCGGCCGTCGGGAGGACGTCCAGCACCGCCAGCGCGCTCACCGCGCCGGGATGGTCCAGCGCCATCCGGTAGGCGCAGCGGGCACCCCGGTCGTGCCCGACGACGGCGAACCGCTCGTGCCCGAGCGCCGCCATCACCGCCACCAGGTCGGCGGCCATCGTCCGCTTCCCCGACACCGCGACGGCGGCGCCCGCCGGGAGCGCGCTGTCGCCGTAGCCGGGCAGGTCCGCCAGCACCAGGGTGCGGCCGTCGAGCAGGCCGGGGGCCACCCGGTGCCACATCGCCGACGTCTGCGGCCATCCGTGCAGCAGCAGCACCGGCGGGCCCTCCCCCGCCTGCCGGACCCGCACGGTCCCCCCGGACGGCGTCGGGACGTCCTGCGGGCTCCCCGGCAGCCCGATCCCGCTCACCCGAGCCGGTACCACGCGGCGGCCGTCCCGCCGCGCACCGCGGCCAGCTCGTCGCCGTCCAGCACGGCCGCGAGGCGGTCGGCACCGGGACCGTGGTCGTGCGGGTGGTCCCCGGCGTGCATCAGCAGCTCCGGGCCGAGCAGGTCGACCGCCTCCCGGGCCTGCACCGGGTCGGACGGCAGGTGGATCGGCGCCGTGGTGAACCGGACGTGCTCACGGACGATCTCCGACGGCGGCCGGTCCACCCAGGGCACCTCGCGCCAGACGCCCTTCCAGTCCTTGTCGAACCGCCACAGCAGCGTCGGCAGCCAGGTCGAGCCGCACTCGGCGACGGTGACCCGGAGTCCGGGGAGCTCGGCGAACACGCCCTCGGTCACCAGGCTCACCAGCTGCCCCTGCGCGACGACGTTCCCGTTGGCCAGGTAGTCCTCCAGGTAGCTGTGGGTCATCCCGCTCGACGACGGCGCCTGCCCTGCACGCCCCCACGCGTGCAGGGTGAGGACGAGACCGTGCTCCGCGGCGGCACGCAGCACCGGCCGGTTCCCGACGTTGCCCCAGCGGGTGTCGTTGCGGACCGGCAGCAGTGCGGTGACGACCTCCGGCCGGTCGCCGATCCGGTGGATCTCCGCGACCGCGGCGTCGACGTCGAGGGTCGGCACCACCATCGCCACCCGCAGCCGCGGATCGTGGGCCTGCCACCGTTCCAGGAGCCAGTCGTTGAGCGCCCGGCAGAGCGCCGCCTCGTAGTACGGGTTGCGGTTGGTCTGGAAGGTGCTGGTGCAGGTCAGGATCGCGAGGTCCGTGCCGTCCGGGGAGAGCACCCGCTCCCCCAGCTCGCCGACCTCGGACAGCGGCCGGCCACCAGGGCCGATGCCGGGCGGGTAGGCGCCGCCCTGGGTCGGCGACAGCGACACCCCGCCGTCGGTGGTGTAGTCGCGCCAGTAGGGGTCCATGTGCGCGACCACGTCGGACAGTGTCGACGGGACACAGTGGACGTCGGTGTCGACCACCATCCCCACCACCGGGGCGCTCACGACGCCACCCGCTCGGGCAGGCCGTAGAGCCGGCAGGCGTTCGATCCCATGATCGGCTCGCGCAGGTCGGCCGGGAACAGCCGGGGCGCCGCCGTCGGCGAGTCGAAGTCCCAGTGCGGGTAGTCCGAGGCGAACATGATCCGCTCGCCCAGGCCGAGATGCCGGATCACCGTGGCCAGGTCCGCCGGGTCCCGGGGCTCCTCGATCGGCTGCGTGGTGAACCACAGGTGCTCACGCAGGATCTCCGACGGCGGCCGGTCCAGGTGCGGGACGTCCTCCCGCAGCGCCGCCCACCCGTCGTCCAGCGACCAGATCAACGGCGCCGCCCAGGCCAGCCCGCCCTCCACGCAGACGACCTGCAGCTCGGGGAACTCGGTGAGCACGCCCTCGCAGAGCAGGCTGGTGACCAGCGCGCCCATCATGTTGCCGTTCCAGACGTGCTCCTCGAGGTAGAACGACGGCCAGCCCGCGCCGCGGTGCTGCTCCAGCCCGCCGGTGTGCGCGGCGATCGGCAGCCCGGCCTCGGCGGCGGCCGCGTAGATCGGCCAGTACCGGCGCCTGCCGAACCCGGACTCGCCGCCGGTGGCCAGCAGTACCTGGCAGAACCGCGGGTCGCCCGAACGCCTGCGGATCTCCGCCGCGGCCAGCTCCGGGGACTCCAGCGACACCGCGATCGACGACCGCAGCCGCGGCTCGCGGTCGAGCCAGCACTCGGCGACCCAGTCGTTGAGCGCCCGGCACAGCGACGCGGCGAACTCCGGGGTCTCGGCGCCCCAGCTGTGCGACTGCAGCGGGATGAGCACGCCGTGGTCGATGTCGAACTCGTCGAGCAGCTGGTCGCGGACGAGCTGCAGGTCGCTGCCCGGGAAGGCACCCTCCGGCCAGGCGTCCAGCCGGTAGCCGGAGTTGCGCACCCGCGGGTAGACGTCCGGCGGGGCGGGCACGCGGCTGCCGAACAGCTCGTAGCGGCGCCGGGCGGCCGGGTCCAGGCGCGGCATCAGCTCGCCGGGCGGGCAGGCCGGGTGGATGTCGGTGTCGACGATCGTGAAGCCGGTACGCCGGCGGGCCGGCGCCGCGGGCGCCTCGGGTGCGGTGGTCACGGGCTCTCCCCCTGGCTCGGAACGGTGCGGGCGGGCCGCGGCGTGGTGTCGACGACGACGTGGTCGCCCGAGCCGAACCGCTCGACGGTCACGTCGAAGGTCTCGGCGACGAACGGGCCGGGCCTGCGCTCCCCGGGCGCGGGCTCCACGGTGGACACGTCGGCGGGCTCGACGCTCACCTCGTAGCTCCGGGCCGGCGGCTCCCCCGGGCCGAGGAACGACTGCCCGGTGGCCAGGTCGTACTCCCAGCCGTGCCAGGGGCAGGCGATCAGGGCGTGCTCGTCGTCGCGCTCGTACCGTCCGGGTGTGCTCGACCGGACCCATGCCTGCGTGCGGCCCTGGCACAACGGTCCGCCCAGGTGGGGGCAGTGGTTGTTGAGCGCGTAGAACCGGTCACCGACCCGGAAGACCCCGATGGAGCGCCGTCCACGGGTCACGATCCTTCGTTCGCCGGGCGGGAAGTCGTCCACCCGGGCCACCACGATCCGCATGCTCCCGACGCTATGTCGCAGGTCACCCCGGACGGAAAGAGGAAGTTCGGATGCGGGTCATCCACCGCGTCTATGGGCCGGGTCGCAACGAGCGCGAGGCGGTGTCCAGCATCGCGCGCAGCCAGGTGTGCGCGGCGTCGTCGGAGCGCAGCCGGTGCCACCAGAAGATCTCCACGATCGGTGGCGGGTCCCCCGGGCAGGGAAGGATCCGCAGGTCGGGACGGTCGGCGAAACCGGCGGCGAGCCGACCCTGCATGACCGCGACCCGATCGGTCCCGGCGACGAACCACGGGGTGGCCGCGTAGCTGTCGACCCGGACCGCCACCCGCGGCCGGGTGCGGAGCATCGCGAGCAGGGGCGCGAGCGGGGAGCTCGCCGGGTACTGCGGGTCGGGCTGGTTCGGGACCACCCACGGCAGACGTTCGAGGTCGGACAGCTCGATCCGGTCCCGCACCGGGTTCTCCGCGTCGACGACGCACACCCAGCGGTCCCGGAACAGCTCCTGGCCGCACAGCTCGTCGACCTTGAACTCGGCCTTCGGCGCGGAGATGATCCCGTCCAGCGTGCGCAGCGTCTCCGGCAGGTCGCCGGGCAGCCTGCCCTTCACGACCGGGACGTGCAGCCGTACCCCGGGTGCGGCCTCGTGCACCACGCGCGACAGCGACTCGCCCATCGCCGCCAGCACGTAGTCGGTGGTCATCACCGTGAACTCGTGCTCGGAGACCTCCGGCCGGAACGGCTCCTCCGGCGCGAACAACCGCTCCAGACCGAGGCAGAGCGGTTCGACCTGGAGGGCGAGCCGGCGCCCCAGCGGGGACAGCACGTAGCGGCCGCGGGTGCGTTCGAGCAGGTCGTCGTCGAAGTGCCTGCGCAGCCGGGCGAGCGCGGCGCTCGCCGCGGGCTGGGTCACCCCGACCCGCTCGGCCGCCCGGGTGACGTTCTGCTCGCGCAACAGCTCGCGCAGGATCACCAGCAGGTTCAGGTCGACGTTGGCCAGCGCGGCCGTCGCGGAACGGGGCACCTCAGGTCTCCTGCTCGTCCAGGCCCGCGACCGGGAGCACGGTCCGGACCGTCCAACCGCCGTCCGGGCGCGGGCCCGCCGAGCAGGCGCCGCCCCACCGTTCGGCCCGCTCACGCATCGACACCAGCCCCAGGCCCCCGGACAGCCCGGCCGGCGGATCCGCGGGCCGGGTCCCGGACCCGTCGTCGGCGACCTCGACCACCAGGTCGCCGCCGCTACGTTCGATCCGCACCCGCACCGTGCCCGCCCCGGCGTGCTTGACGGCGTTGTGCAGGGCCTCCCGGACGGTCCGGTAGAGGTCGTCGGCGACGCCCGGACCCAGCCGCGGGTCCACCGGGGCGACGACGTCCACCCGCAGGCCCGTCCGGGACTGCACCTCGGAGGCGTGCGTGCGGACCGCCTCCACCAGGTCACCGCCACGCGGGGCGGCCGGGTGCATCTCGCGCACCAGCAGCCGCAGGTCGTCCAGCGCGTCGGCGGACATCGCGGACAGCTCGGTCGCCGCGCCGAGTACGCGGGCCGGGTCCGGGTCGGAGCGGTCCAGCCGGCCCTGCAGCGCCGAGACCTGCATGCGTATCGAGAACAGCTGCTGCACCACCGAGTCGTGCAGGTCCCGGGCCAGCCTGCGGCGCTCCGCCGTGCGGGCGTCGGACCGGGACCGGGCCACCAGCCGGGCGGTGTCCACGGCGACGGCGGCGTGCGCGGCCATCGCCTCGAGGAACGCCAGCGAGGACGGGTCCGGCGCCTCGTCCGGCTCGTAGTAGGCGTTGATCACGCCGACGGTGGTGCCGCGGACGACCATCGGCATCGCGACGAACCCGTCCCAGTCCGGCCGGTCCATGATCTCGTGCAGCGGCTCCCACGCCGGGTCCGCCATGATCGTCGCCCGCCGGTGCGGGACGACGACCGCCTCGCCCCGCGCGTACGCCTCCAGGAACCGGATGTCCGCGCCGCCCTCCCGGCAGGCCCGCAGCCGCCGGACGAAGTCCGGTGCCGCGCCGAACCCGGCCATCCCGAGCACCTGCAGGTCGGCCGCCGGGTCGTCGACCGCCAGGATCTGGGCGGCCGCGATGTGCGCGGTGCCGATGATCTCGCGGGCGATGGCGTCCAGCGTGCCGGCCAGCGACCCCGCCTCGGCGACCCCCGCGGCGGCCCGGACGATCGCGGTCAGCCGCTCCTGCCGGGCCAGCCGGTCGGTGACGTCGCTGAACCACACGGCCAGGCCGCCGGTGCCGTCCGGCGCGGCCCGGTACCGGAGCTCGCGGGCCGACCCGTCGGCCCCGGTCCAGCGCACCGTCCGCGTCCCGGACGGGCCCACCGGGGCGGGGACGAACGGCGCCCGGACGCCCAGGAGCTCGTCGGCCGGGCGGCCGAGCAGCCGGAGGGCGGCCGGGTTCAGCGAACGGAACCGGCCGTCGGAGTCGAGCAGGACCAGGCCGTCCGCACACACCGCGACGAGCGCGGCCGCTCCCGGCTCGTCCCGGTCGGGGACGGTCGTCACATCGGTGTGCACCGCACCATCATGCGGTCACTCGCCGCCCGGTTCGAGCGTTTCGCCGGGGTAGCCGATCTCGATCCGCTCCTCGGGGACGCCCAGCGCCGAGTGCAGGACGGCACGCATCATGTCCTTCGGGACGAGACAGTCCGCGCAGGCGTCCGGTCCGGCGCTGATCCGGACCTGCAGCCGGTCGCCGGACTCGGTCACCTCCATCGCGTAGTCGTCGGCCTCCAGACCGGCGCGCAGTCCGTCCAGGGCGGCGTGGTCGATCGTCATGTGCGGGTCCCCTCGTCGTCGGTGCGTCCGGGTGGGTCGAGCGGGAAGTGGCAGGCGGCCCGGTGCCCCGGCGCCAGTTCGACCAGCACCGGTTCCTCCTCGGCGCAGCGCGCCTGCGCACGCGGGCAACGGGTGCGGTAGCGGCAGCCGCTGGGCGGGTCCAGCGGTGACGGCGGCTCGCCGGGGGGCGCCGTGGGCCGCCGCACCCGTCCGGTCGCCGGGTCCAGGCCGGGGATCGAGTCGAGCAGCGCCGAGGTGTAGGGGTGCCGGGGCGCGCGGTAGAGCGCGGTCGCGGGGCCGATCTCGGCGAGCTGCCCGAGGTGCATCACCGCGACCCGGTCGCTGACCTGTTTGACCAGCGCGAGGTCGTGCGCGATGAACAGGTAGGACAGGCCGAGCTCGGAGCGCAGGCGTTCGAACAGGTTGAGCACCTGTGCCTGGATCAGCACGTCCAGTGAGGACACCGCCTCGTCGCAGATGAGCAGCGCCGGGTCCAGCGCGATCGCCCGGGCGATCGCGACCCGCTGGCACTGCCCGCCGGACAGCTCGTGCGGGCGCCGCCGCCCGTACAGCGACGGGTCCAGCCCGACCATGTCCAGCAGCTCGTCGACGCGGCGGGCACGCGAGGCGGCGGTGCCCTCCCGGTAGCCGACCAGTGGCTCGGCGACCAGCTCGGCGACCCGCCAGCGCGGGTTCAGCGAGCCGAACGGATCCTGGTAGACCATCTGCAGCGACCGTCGCGCCCGCACCAGGTCCCGCCGCCCCAGCCCCATCAGGTCGACGCCCTGGAACTCGATCTCGCCCGACTGCGGCCGCGGCGCCTGGATCAGCGACCGGGCCAGCGTGGACTTGCCGGAACCGGTCTCGCCGACCACCCCGAGCGTCTCCCCCGGGTGGACCTCCAGGGACACGTTGGAGACGGCGTGCACCACGCCGCCCTTCCCCCCGCCCGCGGCCCGGACCGGGAACTCCTGGACGACGTCGCGGGCGGCCAGCAGCGGGGCGACCGGAGCGGTCCGCGGTCCGGTCCCCCGGTGGTCGGTGACGGTCATCGCCGGTCCTCCTCGGGTTCGGCGCCCCGGCCCGGTGCGGGATGCCAGCAGGCCCAGTGGTGGCCGGGTTCGTGTTCGGTCAGTGGGGGCTCGGTCAGGCACAGGTCGTCGGCCGAGGCGCACCGTGGGCGGAACGGGCAGCCCTCGGGCAGCGCCCGCAGGTCGGGCGGCTGGCCGGGGATCACCGGCAGCAGGCTGTGCGACGGCCGGTCGAGCAGCGGGATCGCGCCCAGCAGTGCCGCGGTGTACGGCATCCGGACGGCACCGAACAGGGTCGGCGCGGGCGCGTACTCGACGGCCCGGCCCGCGTACATGACCAGCACGTCGTCGGCGTAGCTGGCGGCCAGCCCGAGGTCGTGGCTGATCATGACGACGGCGGTGCCGAGCCGCTGCTGCAGTTCGGCCAGCAGCTCCATGATCTGGGCCTGGGTGGTCACGTCGAGCGCGGTCGTCGCCTCGTCGGCGATCAGCAGCCGGGGCTGCCCGGCCAGCGCGATCGCGATCATGACCCGCTGCCGCATCCCGCCGGAGAGCTGGTGCGGGTACTCGAAGAAGCGCCGCTCCGGTGCCGGCAGCCGGACCAGCGTGAGCAGCTCGACGGCACGCTCCCGCGCCGACCGGGCGTCGACGTCGGCGTGCACCCGGACGGCCTCGGTGATCTGGTTGCCGATCCGCATCGTCGGGTTGAGCGAGCGGGCCGGGTCCTGGAAGACCATGGCGATGTCCGAGCCGCGCCGCCTGCGCATCTCGCGCTCCGGCATGCCGATCAGCTCGGTGCCGTCGAACGTCGCCGAGCCGGTGACCCGGGCGGAGCCGGGCAGCAGCCCGAGCAGGGCCCGCGAGCTCACGCTCTTGCCGGACCCGGACTCGCCGATCACCGCCAGGGTCCGTCCGGGGGCGACGCTGTAGGACAGCCCGTTGACCGCGTGCACGGGAACGCCCTCGCGGGTGAACCGGACCCGCAGGTCCCGCACCACGAGCAACGGGTCTCCGACCGGCGCCGGGTCGGTACGGGCCGGTGCGGTGTCGGTGCCGGAGATCGTCATCGGCCGCTCCATCGTGCGCGCAGGGTCTCGCCCAGCAGGTTGAAGGTCAGGACGGTCACGAAGAGCACCAGGCACGGCCAGACGACCAGCATCGGCGTCGCGGACAGGCTCTGCTGGCCCTGGGCGATCATGTTCCCCCAGCTCGGAGCGGGGGGCGGGATGCCGAGCCCGAGGAACGACAGCGCCCCCTCGATCACCATCACGATGCCCATGCCGAGCATCCCGAAGGTGATCAGCTGGGGTGCGATGTTGGGCGCGACGTGGCGCAGCAGCGTCCGGTGGCCCGGCGTCCCGCACAGGTCGGCCGCGGCCATGAACGGCTGCTCGCGCAGCCGCAGGGTCGCGGCCCTGGCGATCCGGGCGAACGCCGGCACGCTGAAGAACGCCAGCGCGAGGACGGTGTTCGTCCGGCTCGGTCCGAGGCTCTGGGCCACCGCCAGGGTCAGCACCAGTGACGGGAACGCGATCAGCACGTCCAGCACCCGCATGATGACGGTGTCGACGATCCCGCCCAGGAAGCCCGACACCGCGCCGAGGGTGCCGCCCACGAGCAGCCCGAGCAGGTTCACCGACACCGCGACGATCAGCGACGAGCGCCCGCCGTGCAGCACCCGGGACAGGATGTCGTTGCCGTTCGGGTCGGTGCCGAGCAGGTGCCCCGGTGAGAGCGCCGGGAGGTAGCTCGACAGCACGCTCCCGCCGACCGGCGGCGGCAGCGGCAGCACCACCGGCCCGACGAAGCAGGCCGCGGTGATCAGGGCGAGCAGCCCGCCCGGCAGGACGACCGCCGGGCTCCGGAGCAGGCCACGCCTGCCCGGCGGCGCGGCGGGGACGACGGCGGTGACGGGCTCAGCGACTGCCATAGCGGATCCTCGGGTCGAGCACGGCGTAGAGCAGGTCGGCGAGCAGGTTGGCCAGTACCGCGATCACGGCGAACACGACGACGCAGGCCTGCACCACCACGAAGTCCCGGGTGTTGATCGCCTGCAGGAGCAGCTGCCCGAGGCCGGGCAGCGCGAAGACCTGCTCGATGATCACGGTCGCGCCGATGAGCGTCCCCAGGTTCAGCCCGACCACGGTGATCAGCCCGAACGACGAGTTCCGGAACGCGTGCCGCACCAGTACCCGCCACGGCCCGACGCCCTTGGCGCGGGCCGTGGTGATGTAGTCCTCGCCCTGCAGCTGGTCCACCAGGTCGCCGCGCAGGAACCGGGTGTAGAAGCAGAACAGCGGGAACGCGATCGCCACCGCGGGCAGCGCCAGCGAGTGCAGGTTGCCGGTCACGCTCTCCGAGAGCGGTACGAAGCCGATCGCCGGGAAGAGCGACAACTGCACCGCGAACAGCAGCACCAGCAGCAGGGCCAGCACGTAGTTCGCCACCGACAGCCCGGTGATGCTGACGAGCATGCTGAGCCGGTCGAACAGGCGGTTCGGCCGGTAGGCCGCCAGCAGCGCGACCGGGATCGCCAGTCCGAGCGATAGGACGAAGGCCATCCCCACCAGCTGCCCGGTGACGGCCAGTCGCTCCGCGAGCACCGGGGTGACCGGCTGGCCGCTGACCACCGAGTTGCCGAGGTCTCCGGTCACGGCACCGCCGAGCCACTGCAGGTAGCGCACGGGTCCGGACCGGTCGAGCCCGAGCCGCTGTTCCAGCGCGGCGATCTGCTCGGCGGTCGCCTCCGGTCCGAGCAGCTGCTGCGCCGCCCCGCCCGGGATCAGGCTGAGCACCCAGAAGGTCAGGACGCTGGCCCCGAGCACGATGGGGACCGCCATCAGCGTCCGCTTGCCGACCATCCGCAGTGCCGGTGACCCGCGCAGCGCCGCGAGTCGCGCGGAACGGTCGCGGACCGGTACGCCCGCGGTCACTGCTGCGACTCCCGCCAGACCTCGTCCCAGTGCACCCCGGTGTTGACGACGATCGGCGGGATCCGGCTGGTCAGGCCCGGTCCGTACACCCCCGGGACCGCGAGGTTGGCCGGAGCGAAGGCGAGACCGAACGGGCCGTAGTGGTTCTCGGCGATCAGGCCGCCCGCCCGGTCGTAGAGCTCCTGACGCTGCGCGGGATCGACCGAGGCGGCGGCCTGGTCGAACAGTGCGTCCAGCTCGGGGTCGGCGACCCCGGAGAACGGGCTGTCCGAGTCGAACCGAAAGTTGACGCCGACCCCGGCGGCCGGGTCCCACGATCCGGCGGTCTGCAGCATCGCCTGCCAGCCGCCGCCGTTGAACTCCTGGACCAGTGTGGACAGCTCGTAGGTCTCGGTCCGGACGGTGATGCCCGCCTCCTGCCACTGCGTCTGCAGCGCGGTCAGGACCTGCTCGGCCACGTAGGAACCGAGTGTCCCGAGGTCGACCTCCAGCCCGCCGAGCTCCGCGACGAGCTGCCGCGCCCGCTCCGGGTCGTGGCCGGTGTAGCCGGGGGTATTCTCGGTGTGGAACAGCCCGCCCGGACCGGTGAAGCTCTGGCTGACCGGGTACCGGCCGCGGAACAGGCCCTGCCCGATCGCGTCGAAGTCGGTGGCGGCGTAGATCGCCTCCCGGGCCCGCGGGTCGTCGAACGGCGCGGCCCGGGTGTTGAGCTGGACGACGTAGGGCGACGTCGCGGGCTGCACCGTCACGGCGAGCCGCCCCTGGGACTGCGCCTGCTCCAGCAGCGGCGTCGTGGTCAGGCCCTCGTAGGCCTGCGCCTGCCCGGCCAGCAGCGCCTGGTAGGCGGGCTGGTCGCCGCCGATCGACTGGAAGGTCAGCCGGTCCAGGTAGGGCAGACCCTCCTTGAAGTAGTCCGGGTTGCGTGCCAGCACCAGCTCGGAGCTGAGCTGGTTGGACACCACGGTGAAGGGCCCGGCGCCGACCGGCTCGATCGCGAAGGCGTCCTCGCCCTTCGCCGCGAGCGCGGTGGGCGAGGCGATCCAGTTCACGTTCGTCACCGGCATCGCGTTGATCACCGCGGCGTAGGGCCGGGTGAACTGCAGGACGACGGTCCGCGGCCCGTCGGTGGTGATCCCGCCGTCGGCGAGCGGCCAGTTCGGCGAACAGGTGCAGGGTGAGTCGACGGCGCGGCGGAAGTTGACGGCGACCGCCTCGGCGTCGAACGCCGTGCCGTCGGTGAACCGGAGCCCCTCGCGCAGCGTGATCCGGACCGTCCGGCCCCCGTTCTCGACGGAGCTGCTCTCCGCCTGGTGCGGCTCCACCCGGGCGTTCGTGCCGTCGTCGTCGGCGACGAGCCGGAACAGCCCGCCGTAGATCGCGCTCATCTGCGGCACGTTCGCACCGCCGGTGGTGTTGGTGGCCGGGTCCAGACCGGTCGGCCAGCCACCGGCGAACGAGCCGTCCTCCAGGACGGTCAGCTCACCGCCCCGCTGGGGCGGACCGGTCGGCTCCGCGGGAGCGCCGCCCGCGTTCGTGGCCGCCCCACCTCCGCAGCCGGCCACGACCATGGCCGCGGCCAGCAGCAGGGCCGGCAGGTGCATCCGTCGTCTCACGGGGCACTCCCGTTCGGTTCGGGACCGGCCGGCCCGCGCGGCGGCGGGCGTCCGGTCGGTGGTGGGCCCCGGGGACCGGCGGTCGAGGGCAGCCGGGGAACGTGATCGGGCTCACTGTGATGTCGACCAGCGTCGGGCAGCCCCACCGTCGCGGTGGAGGGCGCTTCCACCCGGCGGAAGACAACTTGGTGCCCTCCCCGGCCCGACCGCGACGAATGACGTAGGCCCTCTGTCCCATCCGACCCGTTCGTCCGTGCTGCCCTTGTGACGCAGCGTGTGACCTGCGAACACTGACCGGGCGCCGGCTCCGGCCGCCGCACGACGTGGACGCTGGACGAGGGGGTCGGGCGTGGTGGAACCCTGCGGTACGACGGGCACGGGGGCCGGTCGATGACGGTCACGGCGGAGCACGGCCCCGGGTGGGCCCACGAACCGGATCCCGGCCGGCGGGTCACGGCCGCGGGCCGGATGCTCGCGGTGCTCGACGCCTTCGGACCCCGGCACCGGTCGCTCACGCTCAGCGACATCGCGCGGCGCGCCGGGCTCAGCCTGTCGACCGCGCACCGGCTGGTGCACGAGCTCGTGGCCTGGGGTGCGCTGGAGCGCGACGGCGAGGGCCGCTACTCGGTCGGGCTGCGGCTGCTGGAGCTGTCGGCGCTGGCACCGCGCGGTCTCGGCCTGCGCGAGGCCGCCCACCCGCACCTCGAGGACCTCCACCGGGCCACCCGCGGCAACGTGCAGCTGGGGGTGCGGGACGGCACCGGCGTGGTCTACGTGGAGGCGATCCGCGCCCGTGTGCGCAACCCGGTGAACAGCCGGGTCGGGGACCGCTGGCCGATGCACGCCACCGGCACCGGTCTGGTGCTGCTCGCGCACGCCGAACCGGAGTTCCAGGAACAGGTGCTCAGCTCGCCGCTGGAACGCTTCAGCCCGATGACGGTGATCGACCCGGACGTGCTGCGACGCACCCTGGCCTCCATCCGGCAGACCGGGGTGGCGGTGGCGCGCGGGCAGATCACGGTCCCCGACATGGTGGTCGCGGTGCCGGTGCTCGACGCCGGCGGACGGGTCGCCGCGGCCGTCAGCGTGGTCGTGGAGGCGACCGAGGCGCGGACCCGTGAGCTCGCGGGGGTGCTGACCCAGGCGTCCCGGGCGATCTCCCGGACCCTGGGACCACGCCCGGTCACCGGCCTCTGAGCCGTCCGGCACACGCCGCTCCCCCGGGCACCGGGCCCGGGGGAGCGAGCGTGCGGCGGGACCGGGGTCAGGCCGGCGGTTCGACCCCGAGCCAGCGGAAGGTGTTGTGCCACAGGATGTCGTCCAGCTCGGCCGCGGACAGGTCCAGCGACCGCAGGGTCCGGCCGCAGGGCTCCTCGCGCGGCATCGCCGGGAAGTCCGAGCCCGCCAGCAGCCGGTCGTGGCCGAGCAGGTCGACGAGGTAGCGCAGGGCGCGGTGGTCGAAGACCGTCGTGTCGTAGTAGAAGCGCCGGGCGAGCTCGGACGGGGACGGGCCGTCGTCGTGCGCGAACGCGCGCTCGGGCACCGCGGGCTCCTCGTTCCAGGTGCCGCTCCAGAAGTACTGCGCCCGCGGCAGGACGAGCGGGAACCCGCCGGCCGCGTGGCTGAACGACAGCCGCAGGTCCGGGCACCCGGCCGCGGTCCCACCGGTGACCATCGACGCGGCGGCGGTCGCGCCCTGCAGGCCGACCACGTGGGTGCCCATCGCCGAGGCCGGGAGCTGGTCGGTCGGGACGGGCATCGCGTGCACGAACACCGGCAGCCCGAGCCGCTCCGCCTCGGCGAAGAACGGCCGGAACCGCTCGTCCCCGATCGGCCTGCCGAGCACCCCGGAGGCGATCTCGACACCGTGCAGGCCGGCGTCGCGGATCTGCTTCAGCTCCGCGGTCGCGGTGTCCGGGTCCTGCATCGGGACGATGCCGAAGCCGTAGAGCCTGCCCGGTGCGGCCGCGCTCAGCGTCGCGGTGAACTCGTTGACGTGCCGGGCCAGCGACAGCCCGTCGGCGACCGGGAGGTCGTAGCGCAGCAGCGGCGGCATCGGGGTGATCACCTCGGCGTCCACACCGGACGCGTCCTGGGCCTCGATCCGCCGTTCGGCGTCGAAGAACGCGGCCTTCGCGGTGAACCGCACCGACCCGAACACCAGCAGCCGGGCGTCGGTGCCGTCGATCGCCTCCATCCGCGGGAAGCACCCGGGGCCGTCGTCGGGGTAGTCGTGGGGCAGCAGGTGGGCGTGTGCGTCGATCAGCACGGCGACTCCTCAGCGCAGGTGGGGATGGACCGACACGTGCACCGCGCGCTCGCCGGGCTCGTCCCCGCCGAGGGTCCGCAGCGCCAGCGCGGTGTCGTCGAGCCCGAAGGTGTGGGTGTGCAGCTTCTCCAGCGGGAAGCGGCCGGACTCGATGATCGCGATGGCCTCGGCGTAGCCGCGGGCGTCGACGCCGAAGGCACCGCGCACGGTCAGCGCCCGGTTGATGATCAGGTCGGTGTTCAGCGGGTTCTCCCGGCCGCCCTTGAGCCCGGCGAGCACGACGGTGCCGCCGTGCTTCGCGGCGCGCAGCGCCTGGGTGAGCGGGGCGGCGGCCATCGGGGTCAGCTCCAGGACGACGTCGGCCCCGGCCCCGCCGGTCAGGTCGAGCACCGTCTCGACCGGGTCCTCGGCGCCGGGCCCGTCGACGACGACGGTGTGGTCGGCGCCGAACTCCCTGGCCAGCTCCAGCTTGTGCACGTCGGACTCCAGTCCGGTGACGACGATCGTCCCGGCCCCGGCCGCACGGGCGGCAATCACCGAGGCGATCCCGCGCTGGCCCGCACCCAGCACCAGCACGGTGTCGCCGAGCCCGACGCCGCCCAGGTGCACCGCCCACCGGACGCCGGCGCCGAGCGGGTTGAACATCACCGCCAGCTCCGCGGGCAGGTCCCGGTCGACCTTGTGCAGCACCGCGTTCGGGGCCAGGTAGAGGTGCTCGGCCATGCCGCCCCACAGCGACGGCGCGACGTCGGTCCCGGTCACGCCGTGTGCGTTCCCGCGGTGGCGGCAGGACTGGTAGCGGCCGGTGAGACAGTCGTGGCAGGCCCGGCACGGCACGATGACCTCGAGGGCGACCCGGTCACCCGGCTCGACGCCCCACCGGGCGGCCGCACGCTCGCCGACCTCCTCGACGATCCCGAGCGGCTCGTGCCCGGGGATCACCGGCCTGCCGGTCCCCATCCGCATGTGGCCGCGGAACATCTCGACGTCGCTGCCGCAGATCCCGTTCGCCTCGACCCGCAGCAGCCCGTCGTCGGCACCGATCGCCGGACGCGGGAACTCGCGCAGCTCGATCGTTCCGGGTGCGGTCTGCACGGCCGCGCGTACCTGGTCGCTCATGGCGTGTCTCCTGCGTGGTCGGCGGGTCGGGGCAGCGGGAACGGGCTGAGCCCGCCGCCGTCGAGGACGAGGGTCTGGGCGGTGACGTAGCCGGCGTCGTCGGCGGCGAGGTAGGCGACCGCCGCCGCGACGTCGTCGGGCCGCCCGGCCCGCCCGACCGCGATGGACCGCCCGCGGACGGCGACCGCCGCGACGGCGGCCTCGTCGTCCAGCGCCGGATCGAGCACCGCCCGGCTGGTCGCGAGCAGGCCGGGACAGATCGCGTTGACCGTGATCCCCCACCCGGCGACGTCCATCGCGAGCGCGCGGGTCAGCCCGACCACCCCGGCCTTGGACGCCGAGTAGGCGGCCGAGCGCGGGGCCGCGGACAGCCCGGCCATCGAGGAGATGTTGACGATGCGGCCGTAGCGCTGCCCGCGCATCACCGGCACCGCCTCCCGGCACATCAGGAAGGTGCCGGTCAGGTTGGTGTGCAGCAGCTCCTGCCACACCTGCAGCGAGGTTTCGCCGATGTCGGCCCGGTCGGCGCCCTGTGGCGCGGCGGCGTTGTTGACCAGGACGTCGAGCCTGCCGAACTCGTCGACGGCGGTGCCCACCATGCGGGCGGCGTCCTCGGGCCGGCCGATGTCACCGAGCACGGAGACCGCCCGGGCCCCGGTGCCGGTGAGCTCCGCGGTCAGCGTCGTGAGCCCGTCGTGCGTCCCGGTCCCGGACTGCGCCGCCTGCCGGGCGTTGGGCACGCCGCCGGGCACCCGGTCGGTGACGACGACGGCGTACCCGGCCGCGGCGAGCCGGCGGGCGATCCCCTGGCCGGCGCCGTCCGGCTTGCCGCAGCCGGTGACCAGCGCGACCCGGGCGCTCACCGGGCACCTCCGTCGCCCGGGGCGGCTCCCGCGGTCCCGGCACCGACGGACCACCGCGCGTCGTCGGCCCCGGCCACCGAGCGGACCGGCGGCCCGGGCGGGAACCGGTGCGGCGGCCCGCCCTCCACCGCGAGGGTGTGCCCGGAGATCCAGCGGGCGTGCGCACCGAGCAGGAACGCCACCGCGGCGGCCACGTCCCAGGCCGTGCCCTCGGTCTTCAGCGCGGTCGAGTCCCGGCGCGCACCGCGCAGGTCCTCGCTCATGTTCGCGGCGGCGAACGACCCCCAGATCGCGCCGACCTGCACGCAGTTGACCCGGATGCCCTGCGGCCCCAGCGTCGTCGCGGCGCCCTCGGTGAGGTTCTCGAGCCCCGCCTTGGCGACGCAGTAGACCATCCCGGGCCCGCGCATCCGGACCCCGACCGAGGACACGTTCACGATTGACGAGCCGGGCGGCAGCAGCGGGACGGCGTGCCGGGTGACCTGCCAGGCCGAGGTGAGGTTGATCCGGAGCAGCTCGTCGAACCGCTCCGGGGTGACGTCGAACAGCCCGGCCCGGTCCCCGGCGGCGACGTTGTTCACCAGGCCGTCGAGGCCGCCGAGCAGGCCGGCCGCCCGGGCGACGGCGGCACCGCAGGCCGGGTCGGTCGTGACGTCGGCGACGACCGGGACGGCCCGTCCGCCGTCGGCGGTGATCCGCTCGACGGTGCGGCCCGCGGCGGCCGGGTCCCGGTCGAGCACCGCGACCCGGGCGCCCTGGGCCGCCACCAGCCGGGCGGTCGCGTAGCCGACACCGGGGAGCCCGCCGTTCTGGCCGGCGCCGGTGACGAGCACGGCGCGGCCGGCCATCGGGCCGGCCCCGGGCACGAACGGGTTCTCCAGCGGGCCGGTCACCGGGTCACCCCCGCCACCGGGACCGCGGTGCCGGACCAGTCGGAGAACAGCCGCACCACCATCGAGATGCCGGCGTTGCGTGCCCCGGCGACGGCCAGCAGCAGGTTCTCCCGGCCGGAGCCGGCGAGCAGCGGGTCGAAGCCGTCGCCGCGGGTGCCGTCGGCGAACCGGACCTGGCCGTCCAGGCCGTCCTTCCCGGCCCGGGCGAGGTCGGTGACGCTGCGGCCGCACCGCTGCGCCAGCCAGGCCCGCACCTCGGCACGGCCGAACCCGGCGGCGGCGAGCTGCTGGGCGTGCTCGGGGCAGAACACGACCCCGGCGCTCGCGTGCCGGAAGATCCAGGCCCCGGTGCGGGAGAGCGTGTCGGCGACGTCGGCGAGCAGCTGCTCGGCCGAGCCGGTGTGCCGGTTGTCGACGTACTCGCAGGTCCGCAGCAGTGTCGCGGACACGGCGGACTCCCCCGGCGCGACGCCGGCCTCGACCGACAGCGGCTCCCAGGGGCTCTCCTCCTCGTTCTCGGCGATGCAGATCTGCCAGCGCCCGGGCAGCCCCTGGGTGGCCTGCTCCAGGGCGTGCGGGTGCACGCCGTAGACGTTGCGCACGATCAGCCCGATCGACCGCGCGACGGTGGCGTTCGGCCGGAACCCCGGCCCGAACACGCCGCCGGTGGAGTTGAACCCGAGCGCGTCGCGGACCGGGCCGTTGACCACGATCAGCGGTGCCGGACCGCTGGTCGACTGCCAGCCCCCACCACCGGTGGCGCGTTCCGCGGTCAGTGCGGCCCAGGCCGCGAGGACGACGGGGAAGTACTCCGGGCGGCAGCCCGCCATCACCGCGTTGATCGCGGCCAGCTCGACGGTGACCGCCCGGTCCAGCTGCGGCAGCCTGCCGATCTCGGTCTCCGGGGCCAGATCGGTGGTGGCGAGGAAGCGGTCGACCAGCGCGCGCGACGCAGGCACCACCGGCAGCCCGTCGGTCCAGCCCTGCTCGAAGCAGTGCTCGACCGCGGCGGCGGCGAGATCCGGGTCCGGGTCGGTCCCGGCGGTCACCGCTGCGCCCCGGTGAGCAGAGCGGCGACGTCGCCGGCGAGCCGCGCGGCACGGTCCCGGACCTGGTCCGGTTCGAGGATCGCGACCGGGTGCGGGGTGGTCAGGTAGCGGTAGCCGGTGGCGCCGCGCAGCGCGGCCATCGTGTCGGCGGTGGCGGCGAACGCGTCGCTGCAGATCACCGCGGCGGGCACCCCCGCCCTCTCGAACAGCACCCCGTCGGCGACCGCGGACGCGCTGCACGATCCGCAGTCACCGACCCCGGTGACGACGACGTCGCAGCCGCGGGCGTACTCCTCGATCAGCTCGGCGGGCGCCGGGACGGCGAACTGCCGTTTCGTGCGGGCCACCGTGACCCCGGCGGCACCGTGCTCGTCGACGAGCAACCGGGCCACCTCGGTGAGCAGCAGATCGGCGTTCTTCTTGGTGTTCTCCAGGACCCCGATCCGGAGGCCGGTCAGCTCCGGGCGGCGCGGCGCGAGCACTCCCGCCCCGGGCTCCGGGGAGGGATCGGCGCCCCGGCCGGTCGGGTCGAGGATGGGGCTGGGCCTCTCGGACACGTCTCGTCTCCTTCCTGTTCAGCCCGCGAGCCGGGTCAGCCGGGACTTCATCTCGGCGCGTTCCAGCGAGCCGGGCGGCACGAGCGTCACCGCGGCCCTGACCGACAGCCGGGTCCGGATCGCGGTCTCGATCTCCCTGCCGAGCTGCTCGGTGTCACCGGCCGCCTCGCCCCACTCGGCCTCGATCCGCAGCGGCGGGTCGACCCGCGGGCCGTGCTCGGGCAGCACGATCTGCACGGCGCCGGTGGTGCGCGGGTGCAGTGCGACGACGAGATCGCGCACCGCGGACGGGAAGACGTTGACGCCGAGCACGATCAGCATGTCGTCGGTCCGCCCGATGCAGCGGATCAGCGGGGCGTCGTCGGCCGCCCGGCCGGTGACGACCACCCGGTCCCGGGTGCGGAAGCGCACGAGCGGGCAGCATTCGCGGTCCACCGAGGTGTAGACGAGCTCGCCCTCGGCGCCGGGTTCGGCGCCCACCGGCTCCCCGGACTCCGGGTCGATCAGCTCGGCGACCACGTGCCGGCCGCCGGTGAAGCGCATCCCACCGCTGCCGGGCTGCTCGGCGAACAGCACCGGGGCCATGTCGGCGTTGCCGAGCCCCTCGGTGACCGGGGCGCCCCACTCCTGCTCGACCTGTCTGCGGAACGCGGGTTCCCCGCCGCCGGGCTCACCTCCGACGAAGATCTTCCGCAGCCCGAACCCGCGCGGGTCGCGGCCGGCCGCCCGCAGGTGCTCGGCCAGGTAGCGGGCGTAGGACGGCGTCGAGTGCAGCGCCGTGACGCCGAGCGACTCCAGCGCCAGCACCGCCTTCTCCGACGCCCCGGTCCCGATCGGGACCATCGTGCTGCCGATGCGTTCCAGCGCGTCCCGGATCGGGAGACCGCCGACGAACAGGGTGAGGCCGGCGCCGTGCAGGACGACGTCGTCGCGGGTGGCCCCCATGGTGCGGAACGCCCGTGCGACCAGCTCGGTCCAGGCGCCCGCGTCGCGCCGGGTCACCCCGACCCAGCTGGGACGTCCGGTGGTGCCGGTGGAGGCGTGCACCCGCACGACCTCCGACATCGCGACGCCGGCGTGCCGGCCCAACGGCGGCTGCGCCGCCTGGGAGTCGCGCAGCATCTGCTTGCCGGTGAAGGGGAACCGGGCCAGGTCGGCGAGCGAGCCGAACGCCGACGCGTCGATCCCGTGCTCGGCGAACAGGTCGGCGTAGAACGGCGAGCGGGCGGGCAGGCCCTCGAGCTGGGCCCGCAACAGGTCGGTGACGGCCTCGGCGTCGGCCGACGCGACGAACCCGGGCACGGGTGCAGGGGACACGGTGGCTCCTCGGATCGCGGCGGGCGTCAGACGTCGTGGACGATCACGCCGCGGATGGTGCGGCCGGCGGTCATGTCGGCGTAGCCCCGGTCGACCTCGTCCAGCCGGTACCGGCGGGTGATCAGCTCGTCGAGCTTGAGGTCGCCGGCCCGGTAGAGGCCGAGCAGGCGGGGGATGTCGTACAGGGGGTTGCAGCCGCCGAACAGCGCGCCACGGATCTGGCGCTGGTAGCTGATCATCATCCCGGCGTGCACGTCGACGGTGTTCTCCCCGAGCCGCCCGACCGCGGTCACGGTGACCCTGCCGCCCTTGCCGACGACCGCGACGGCGTCGTTCACGATCTCCGGGGTGAGGACGCCGGGGGTGCAGATCGCGTGGTCGGCGAGCTGGCCCCAGGTGGTCTCGACGACGAACTCGTGTGCGCTCGCCGCGTCGGCGAAGGTGTGCGTCGCCCCGAACATCTCGGCGGACTCGCGCTTGAACGCGACCGGATCGACGACGACCACGTTCTTCGCCCCGGCGTAGCGGGCGCCCTGCACGGCGTTCGACCCGACCCCGCCCGCGCCGTAGATCACCACGGTCTCCCCCGCCCGGACGCCCGCGGCGTACACCGCGGAGCCCCAGCCGGTGGGGACACCGCAGCCGACCAGCGCGCCGATCTCGAACGGGATGTCCTCGGGCAGCGGGACGCACGCCCACTCCGACACCACCGCGTACTGCGAGAACGTGCCGAGCGTGCAGAAGCCGCCGAAGTCCACGCGCTCGTCGCCGGTGCCCTGGTGGAACCGGAACGACCCGTCGAGGAACATCCCGGTGCCCGCGTTGAGGCCCTTCACGCACATGTTCTGGTGCCCGGTCGAGCAGGGACGGCAGGCGCCGCAGGCGGGGATGTAGGAGCAGACGATCCGGTCGCCGGGGCGGACCCGGCGCACGTCCGGGCCGACCGACTCGACGATCCCGGCGCCCTCGTGGCCGCCGACGACCGGGAACCGTACGGGCGCGTCGCCCGCGGTGATGTGGTCGTCGGAGTGGCAGAGCCCGGCGGCGTGGAACCGGACCCGCACCTCGTGCGCGCGGGGCGGTTCGAGCCGCAGGTCGGTCAGCTCCCAGCCGGTGTGCGGGCCGCGGGCCACCGCCGCCCGGGTGGTGATGACACCGGCGTCGGTGGTGGACGGTCCGGCCGTCGTCTCTGCTGTGCTCACTGCGGGGCCCCCTCCGGTCGTGCCGCGACGTGCGGCAGCACCTCCGCCCCGATCAGGGCGATGTGGTCGAGATCGGCGATGTCGTAGACGTGCAGGTAGACGGTGTCCGCACCGGCCTCGGCCAGCCGTCCGATCCGGTCGGCGACGTGGTCCGGGGACCCGATGGCGGCGTTGTCGCGCATGAGGTCGGACCCGATGACCGCGCCGCGGCGGGCGACCTGCGCCGGGTCGGCGCCGCAGGCCACCGGCAGTACCGCGGACCGGCGGGCGGTCGCCGGGTCCCGGCCGATCGCCTCGCACGCCCGGTCGAACACCGCGTAGCGCTCGGCCAGGTCGCCGCCGAGGGCGCCGTTGAACTCGTCGGCGAAGCGGGCGGCGATCGCGGGGGTGCGCCGCGGACCGGTCCCGCCGACGATCACCGGCGGGTGCGGGTCCTGCGCCGGGTGCGGCGGGGTGTGGTTGTCCGCGATCCGGTGGTGGTGGCCGTCGTGGGAGAACGACGTGCCGGTCCGGGCGGCCCGCCACAGGCCGGTGACGACCGTCAGCTGTTCCTCCAGCCGGTCGAACCGGTCGCGGGTCGGCGGGAACGGGATCCCGAACGCGGCGTGCTCGCGCTCGTACCAGCCGGTGCCCAGTCCCAGCTCGACCCGGCCGCCGCTCATCTCGTCGACGGAGGCGACGATCGTCGCGAGCAGGCCGGCCTCGCGGAACGTGGCGGCCCCGACCAGGGCGCCGAGCCGGATCCGGCCGGTGTCGCGGGCCAGGCCGCCCAGCGTGGTCCAGCAGTCGGTGGGGCGGTACGTGCGGTCGTGCGGGTCGACGCCCATCAGGTGGTCGGAGCGGAAGAACGCGTCGAACCCGGCGGCCTCGGTCGCCCGGGCGAGGGCGAGGATCTCGTCGTAGCGGCAGCCGTGGCGGGGTTCCATCAGCACCCGCAGCCGCACCCCGGTGCCCGCCGTCCGCTCAGCCACGGATCGACACCGTCTTCACCTGGGTGTGCTCCAGCACGGCGTCGGCGCCCATGGTGCGGCCGAAGCCGCTGCGCCGGTACCCGCCGAACGGCCCGCCGATCACCCCGGCGCCAAGCGCGGCGTTCACCACGACCTGCCCGGCGGCCAGCCCGCGCGACATCCGCACGGCACGGCCGACGTCGCGGGTCCAGACCGACGCGACCAGCCCGTAGTCGGTGCCGTTCGCGACGTCGAGGGCCTCGGCCTCGTCGTCCACCGCGAGCACCGACAGGACCGGGCCGAAGATCTCCTCGCGGGCGATGGTCATGCCGGGGTCGACGTCGTCGAACAGCGTCGGTTCGACGAAGAACCCCCGGTCCAGTCCGCTCCCGGTCGGCGTGCCGCCGCCGGTCACCAGCCGGGCGCCCTCCTCCCGTCCGGTGCGGACGTAGCCGAGCACCCGGTCCCGCTGCCGGGCGTTGATCAGCGGCCCCATCCGGGCCCGTGCATGCCAGGGGCCGACGCTGACCGCCGCCATCTCGGCGGCGAGCCGTTCCACCACCTCGGCGCGGATCGACCGGTCCACCACGACCCGGGACCCGGCGGCGCAGATCTGGCCGGTGTTCAGCGTGATGCCCGCGACGATCGCCGGGATCGCCCGGTCCAGGTCGGCGTCCGGGAACACCACCTGCGGGGACTTGCCGCCCAGCTCCAGGTGCAGCGGGACCAGCCGTCGTGCGCAGGTCGCCATCACCGCGGACCCGGTCTCCGGGGAGCCGGTGAAACCGACCCGGGCGACGTCGGGGTGCGCGGGGAGGGCGGCGCCGGCCTCGTGGCCGTAGCCGGTGACGACGTTGACCACCCCCGGCGGGATCCCGGCCTCGCGGGCGAGCCGGGCCAGCGCGAGCGGGGTCAGCGGGGCGTCCTCGGCCGGTTTGACGACCACGGTGTTGCCCGCGGCGATCGCGGCGCCGGTGTCGTTGGCGAACATCGGGCCCGGGGCGTTCCACGGGATGATCGAGGCGACGACGCCGTAGGGCTCGCGCAGGGTGAGACCGAGGACGTCCGGGGTGTGGGTGGGCAGCGAGAGCCCCTGCACCTTGTCGGCCTGCCCGGCCAGGAAGGTGAGCATCCGGGCCATCGGCGGCGGGCCCCAGTGCGGCCGCCCCACCTCACGGGACTCCAGCCGGTCCAGCTCGTCGGCGTGCCGCTCGACCAGCTCGGCCCAGCGCAGCAGCAGCCGCCCGCGCTCGGTGGCACTGGTGTCGCGCCAGGCCGGGAACGCCTCCCGGGCGGCCGCGACGGCGGCGTCGACGTCGGTGGCGGTGCCCCGCGGCACCCGGCCGACGACCTCGCCGGTGGAGGGGTCGAGCACGTCGATCGTGCGGCCGTCCGCGGCGGGCACCCAGGCGTCGCCGATCAGGTGGGTGGCCCCGGCGGTCGGTGCGGTGCCGGTACCGGTGTCCGTGCCGGCCGTCGTGTCGGTCGTCATCGTCGCCGCCTCAGTGCTCGTGGACGATCACGCCGCGGACGTTCCGGCCGTCCGCCATGTCCGCGTAGCCCTGGTTGACCTCCTCCAGGCGGTACCGCCTGGTGATCAGCTCGTCCAGCTTGAGGTCGCCGGAGCGGTAGAGGTCGAGCAGCCGGGGCACGTCGTGGAGCGGGTTGCAGGCGCCGAAGATCGCGCCCTGCACCCGGCGCTGGTAGCCGATCAGCATCCCGGACGGCGCCCGGACCGAGCCGTTGCCGACCGCGGTGACGGTGACCTGACCGGACTTCCCGGTGACCGCCAGCGCGCGGGCGATCACCTCGTCGTGCAGCACGCCGACGGTGATGATCGCGTGGTCGGCGAGCTCGCCCCAGGTGGTCTCGACGACGAACTCGTGCGCGCTCTGCGCGTCGGCGAAGGTGTGGGTGGCCCCGAAGACCTTCGCCATGTCGCGCTTGAACGCCACCGGGTCGACCACCACCACGTTGCGGGCACCGGCGAGCCGGGCGCCCTGCACCGCGTTGGCCCCGACCCCGCCGCAGCCGTAGACGACGACGGTCTGCCCGGCGCGGACCCCGGCGGCGTGCACCGCCGAGCCCCAGCCGGTCGGGACGCCGCAGCCGACCAGGGAGGCGACGTCGAACGGGATGTCGTCGGCGATCGGGATGCAGGAGAACTCGGAGACCACCGCGTACTGGGAGAACGTGCCGAGCACGCAGAGCCCGCCGAGGTCCTCGCCGTCGAGGTGGAACCGGAAGGTCCCGTCCGGGAACTCACCGGTGGCGGCGTTCTTCCCGGCGTCGCACAGGTTCTGCCGGGCGGTGGAGCAGTACCGGCAGGAGCCGCAGGCCGGGATGAAGGAGCACACGACGTGGTCCCCGACCTGCACCCGGGTGACACCGGGACCGACCGCCTCGACCACCCCGGCGCCCTCGTGCCCGCCGACGACGGGCATCCGCATCCGGGCGTCGCCCTTCTGGATGTGGTCGTCGGAGTGGCAGAGCCCCGCGGCGTGGAACCGGATGCGGACCTCGTTGGCGCGCGGGTCGTCCAGCTCGACGTCGGTGATCTCCCACGGCGTCCCCGGTGTGCGGCAGATCGCGGCTCGGGTCGTCATGCCCATGTCGGCTCCTCTGTGTGGGAACGGATACGGCCGCCTCGGCGGAGGTCCGGGGCCCGGAAGGGAATGTGGGCCGGGTCACCGGCTCGTGACCTCACGATGCCGCCCTCCCGGCGGGTGCCGGGAGGGCGCTTTCACGTCGTGGAAGGACGGTCCACGCGGGCCCCGGCCAGCCAGCGCTCGGCGTCGATCGCCGCGGCGCAGCCCGACCCGGCGGCGGTGACCGCCTGCCGGTAGTGCCGGTCCACCAGGTCACCGCAGGCGAACACCCCGTCGACGGCGGTCCGGGTGGTCCCGTCGAGCGTGCGGACGTAGCCGTCGGGGTCCAGGTCGAGCCGGTCGGCGACCAGCCCGCTGCGCGGGTCGTGGCCGATCGCGACGAACACCCCGGCGACGTCCAGCCCGGACTCCGCGCCGTCCCGGACGTCGCGCAGGCGCAGCCCGCCGACCGCGCCGTCGCCGGTCACCGCGACGACCTCGCGACCGGTCGCCCAGCGGATCGCGGGGTTCGCCCGTGCCCGCTCCAGCATGATCCGCGACGCCCGGAAGGTGTCCCGGCGGTGCACGACCGTGACGCTGCGGGCGAACCGGGTGAGGAACTGCGCCTCCTCCATCGCGGAGTCCCCGCCACCGACGACGGCGACGTCCCGGCCGGTGAAGAAGAACCCGTCGCAGGTCGCGCAGGACGAGACCCCCCGCCCGAGCAGCTCCTGCTCCCCCGGCACGCCGAGGTAGCGCGGCGCGGCGCCCATCGCGAGCACCACCGCACGGGCCCGGTGCACCTCGCCGTCGGTCACGATCTCCTTGACCGGGCCGTCCAGCCGGATCTCGCCGACGTCGCGGGGCCGCAGGTCGGCGCCGAACCGCTCGGCCTGCGCCCGCATCCGTCCCATCAGGCCGGGCCCGTCGACGCCGTCGGGGAAGCCGGGGTAGTTCTCCACGTCGGTGGTGGTCATCAAGGCGCCGCCGTGGCTGGAACCCTCGAACACCAGCGGAGCCAGCCGGGCCCGGGCGGCGTAGACCGCCGCGGTGTACCCGGCCGGGCCGGACCCGACGACGACGAGATCGTGTACCCCGACGCTCACGGCGACGCCGGCTGGTCGCTGAGCCACACGTCGGCGAGCCGGCGGCCCTGGTGGATCGGCACCGGGAACAGGTCCCGGGTCCGCGAGGAGAGGATCGTGTAGTCGAACTTCTGGATCGGGAACAGGCCCTGCACGATCTCGGTCTCCATCCGCCTCTGCATCGCGCGGTGCAGCTCGCGCCGCTCGGCGTCGTCGGTGGTGGTCCGGGTCCGGGCGTAGCCCTCGACGAGCTCCGGGTCGTCGACGAGCGCGTAGTTCTCGATGTAGCCGGGCATGAAGTCGCGCCAGGTCTGGTCGGGCAGGTGCACGGTCCGGAGTGCCTTGGTCATGGCGAACTCGTGGGTGCGCCGGCGTTCGATCCCGGTCCCGGGGTCGACGGTCTCGATCGTGACGTCGATCCCGACCTCGGCCAGGTCGGCCTGCATCCACTGGGCCTCGCGCACGTCCTCGTCGTCGACCCGCTGGACGAGCAGCGTGGTCGCGAAGCCGTCCGGGAGGCCGGCCTCGGCGAGGAGCCGGCGGGCCTGCTCGGAGTCGAACGGGCGGATCTCGCGGACCTCGTCCTCGGACAGTGCGGCGTCGGAGACGTCGGGACGCAGGATGGAGGTGAGGTTGAACGAGCCGCGGACGGTCTCCCCCATGCCCTCCCAGTCGATCGCGAGGGACACCGCGCGGCGCACCCGGACGTCGTCGAACGGCTCCACGCGCGGGTTGAGGTAGAAGCTCACCGGCGCGCCGGGCGTCTCGGTCACCGTGTGGTCGCCGTCGCGGAACTCGTCGGCCACGGTGACGTCGCTGGTGGTGCCCACGTCGAGGCGGCCGCTCCGCAGGGCCGCGGTGGTCGCCGCCGTGTCGTTGATGACCGGTCGCCGGACCTCGTCGAGGTACGGGCGGTCGGGAACGTGGTAGTCGGGATTGCGCCGGAGCACCCACTCGACGTCCGGGGTGTGCTCGGCGAGCAGGAACGGCCCGGTGCCGATCGCCACCGTGTCCAGGTCGTAGCGCCCCTCGATCCCTTCCCGGGGAACCATCAGGAAGGTGTGGTAGGCCACGTACTCCAGCAGCGGGGCGAAGGGCCGGTCCAGGGTCAGGACGACGGTGTGCTCGTCCGGCGCCTGCACGGTCCGCACCGCCTCGAGCATGTAGGCCTGCAGGCCGCGCTCCTTCATCGCGGTGATCGTCGCGACGACGTCGTCGGCGACGAAGGGCCTGCCGTTCACCGGCTCGACGTCGTGCCAGGTGACGTCCCGGCGCAGGTGGAAGGTGTAGGTCAGACCGTCCTCGGAGACCTCCCACGACTCGGCCAGGTCGCCCTCCAGCTCCATCTCCGTGACGTCGGGTCCGGTGCGCCAGTCGAGCAGCTTCCCGTAGACCGAGCCGGAGATCAGCCCGGTGGCGCTCGGGTCGGAGCTCTCCAGCGGGTTCAGGTCGGTGGACACCTCGGCCGGCAGCTGCCACACCAGCGAGCCGCCGGGACGCGGGTCGCCGACCGGCTCGTCGCTGCCGCCACCGCCACCGGCCCCGCAGGACGACAGCACCAGCGCCGCGGCCATCAGCAGCGCCGCGGCGCGACCCGGTCTCACACCGTCTCCCGGTCGAGCTCGCCGGTCACGTCCAGCCCGACCAGCGGAACCGGTCCGGCGAGGTCACCGGCCGCCGCCGGGACGTAGGCGAAGTTCTTCGCCCGGGCCCCGCCGTCGACGACGAAGTCCTGGCCGGTGATCAGCCGGGCCTGGTCCGAGCACATCCAGGCCACGCAGTGCCCGATGTCGGTCGGGGTGCCGGTGGTGCCCATCGGCACCATGGGCACCCGGTCGCCGCTCCAGCGGGCGGGCCGCCGCCACGGCTCGTCGCCGGTGCCGCCGCCGATCCCGTTCCGCGGCCGGTCCATGGCCGACTTCCCGTCCGGTCCGGTCAGGGCCGGGTTGTCCGGGGTCGGCGCGGTCGGGGTGAAGGAGTTGACCCGGATCCCGTAGGGGGCGAGGTCCATCGCCGCGGCCCGCACGAAGTTGTTCACCCCGCCCTTGTGGAAGGCGTAGGCGATCACCCCGGCCGAGCCGGACCAGCCGTTCGACGACGAGACCAGCACGATCGAGCCACGGGTGCCGCGCTCGGCCATGTGCCGCCCGACCGCCCGGGTGTTGAGGAAGCTGCCCAGCCCGGCGACCCGCACGGCACGGTCGAAGAACTCGGCGCTCTCGTCGAGCACCCCCTTGCCGCCGAGCAGGGCGGCGTTGTTGACCAGGATGTCGATCCCGCCCAGCTCGCCGACGATCCGGTCGACGTAGCCCGCCACCTGGTCCTCGTCGGTGACGTCGCCGGGGACCGCGATGGCCCGGCCACCGTTGCGCTCGATCCGCTCGACGGCGGCGGCCGCCGCGTCCGGGTCGATGTCGTTGCAGGCCACGGTCGCGCCGTAGCGCGCGAGCGCCAGGCCGATCCCGCCGCCGATGTTCGGACCGGCTCCGGTGACCAGGGCCACCTTCCCGGCGAGTGAGATGTCCACTGTGCACGCTCCTAGTCGGGTCGTCGGTCGGTGGGGTCGGTGGCGTCGAGCTCCTCCGCCGCCCGGGCGAGGCCGGGGGCGAGGCGGGCCGGCGGGCGGGGCCGCCACCACCGCCGGGACTCGGCGAAGGTGGCGTGCTGCAGGCGCGGGTCCAGGTGGTCGCGCAGCGCGTCGCCGAGCAGGTTGAGGCTGAAGACGGCCAGCGAGAGCAGCACAGCCGGCACGACGATCAGCCACGGCGCGCGCTCCACGTACCGGACGCCCTCGGAGAGCATCAGCCCCCAGGACGGGGTCGGCGGCGGCGCGCCGATGCCGAGGAAGCTCAGCGCCGACTCGGCGATGACCACCCCGGCGAAGATCAGGCTGGCCAGGGTGAACACCGGGGCGACGATGTTCGGCAGGACGTGCCGGGCCAGGATCCGGCCGGTCCCGGCACCGGTGGCCCGGGCCGCCTCGACGTAGCGCTCCTCGCGCACCCGCAGGGTCTCGCCGCGGGCGATCCGGTTGAACGACGGTGTGATCACCACGGTCAGCGCGATGATCGTGTTGCGCACCGAGGGCCCGAGGATCACCGCGATGAACAGCAGCAGCACGATGCCGGGGATCGCCTGGACGGCGTCCATCACCCGTTGCAGGACGATGTCGACGCCCCGGCCCGCGTAGCCGGAGACCACCCCGATCGTGGTGCCCAGCACCAGGCTGACCGCGGTGGTCACCACCCCGATCAGCAACGAGGTCCGTGCGCCGTGCAGCGAACGGCTCAGCACGTCCCGGCCGAGGTCGTCGGTGCCGAGCAGGAACCGGGCGGACGGGCCGTCGAGGATGTCCCGGCGGAACTGCTCCAGCGGGTCGTACGGCGCCACCAGCGGCGCCAGCAGCCCGGCCAGCACGAACAGCGTCAGTACCGTCAGCGCGATCCCGCCGAGGGGCTGGGCGCGGACGAACCGGGCGACGGCGCCGGGGACGGCGCGCAGCCGCGCGGGCGTGGCCGGCGCGCTCACGAGAGTGCCCGCCCGGTCCGGATCCGCGGGTCGACCAGCGCGTAGAGCAGGTCGATCACGATGATCGTCACCACGAACAGTCCCGCGTAGAAGATCGTGCAGGCGACGACCACCGGGTAGTCGCGCTCCAGCACCGCGGAGTAGATGAGCTGCCCGGTCCCCGGGATCCCGAACATCTGCTCCAGGATCACGGTGCCACCGAGCACCGTCGCCAGCTCCAGGCCGAGCAGCGTGAGCACCGCGATGGTGGAGTTCCGGGCGGCGTGCTTGCCGACGACGGTGCGCTCCCGCGCGCCCTTCGCACGGACCGTGCGCACGTAGTCCGACCCCAGCGACTCCAGCAGCGACGACCGCGCCATCCGCGCGGTCCCCGCCATCCCGGCGGTGCCCAGCGCGATCACCGGGATCGCCATCTGCTGGATCCAGTTCACCGGGTCCTCGGTCAGCGGCCGGTAGGCCAGCGGTGGCGACCAGTTGAGCCAGACCGCGCACGCGGTCAGCGCCAGCAGCGCGACGACGAAGTTGGGCACCGACAGGAACGCGACCGCGAAGCTCCGCACGGCGGCGTCCAGCGCGGAGCCGCGGGTGACCGCGGCCAGCACGCCGAGGCCGATGCCGGCGACGGTCGCGAACAGCATCGCCAGCAGGCCGAGCGAGACGGTGACCGGCACCCGTTCCAGGAACAGCCCGGTCACCGGTGCGCCGCCGCCGTAGAACGACCTGCCGAGATCACCGCGTGCGACACCGGCGAGCCAGTTCCCCAGCTGCGTCCAGACCGGCACGTCGAGGCCGAACTCGGCGCGCAGCGCCGCGACCTGCTCCGGGCTCGCGCCGGACTCGGCCAGCTGCATCGTCACCGCGTCGCCGGGGACCAGCCGCACGAGCACGAACACCAGAGCGGTCACCAGCGCCATCACCACACCGCCGTAGGCGAGCCTGCGCAGGACGTAGCGGGTCACGGTCGCACCGCCCCGGAGGTCCGTGCCCCGGCCAGCAGGCAGGCGACGTCGCGGTCGGCGACGACCCTGCGCAGCGCGGGCCGTTCCTCGCGGCAGCCGGCCTCGGCCTGCGGGCAGCGGGTGTGGAACCGGCACCCCGGCGGCGGGTCGATCGGGCTGGGCACCTCGCCGACCGGCGTGACCTCCTGGGCCGGTCCGGCCGTGGCCAGGTCGGGGACGGCGGACACGAGCATCCGGGTGTAGGGGTGCTGCGGGTCCCGCAGCACCGCGTCGCCGTCCCCGCGTTCGACGATCTCGCCGAGGTACATCACGCAGACCTCGTCGGACATGTAGCGGACGACGTTCAGGTCGTGGGCGATGAACAGGTAGGACAGCCCGCGCTCGGCCTGCAGGCCGCGGAGCAGGTTGAGCACCTGGGCCTGCACCGAGACGTCCAGCGCGGAGACCGCCTCGTCGCACACGATGAGGTCCGGGTCGGTGGCGAGCGCGCGGGCGATCCCGATCCGCTGGGCCTGACCGCCGGAGAACTGGTGGGCGTACCGGTTCAGGTCGCGCGCACCCAGCCCGACCCGTTCGAGCAGCTCGACGACCCGGTCGGCGAGTGCGGCCCCACGGGCCATCCGGTGCACCACGAGCGGCTCCCCCACCGCCTGCAGGACGGTCATCCGGGGGTTCAGCGAGCCGTTCGGGTCCTGGAAGACGATCTGCATCCGGCGGCGCAGCCGGCGCAGCGCCGCGCCCGAGGCGGCGCCGAGATCGGCGCCGTCGAACGACAGCGTCCCCGAGGTCGGTTCCAGCAGCCGCAGCGCGAGCCGGGCCACCGTGGACTTGCCGGAACCCGACTCGCCGACCAGTCCGACCGTGCGGCCGCGCGGGATGCTCAGCGACACGCCGTTGACGGCCTGCACGACCCCGCGCCGGCTCCGGAAGTGCTTCACCAGGTCGTGGGCCTCGAACAGCGCCGGCCCGGTCACCGGGCACCGGCCGGGACGCCCGCCGGCACACGCCCGGTCCGGTCGGTGGTGGTCTGACACATGTGGGTCTCCCGTCGGACTCCGTCGGCCGTGTGCTGCGAGAGGCTAGGAATCGCACCCGGCCGGTCACCAGACCGTCTTCCACCAGGGAGAAGACAGGTCGCAGGGTGCGGTGCGCGTCGCGGTCCACGCCGCGACGGATGACGTGGCCGCCCGGTCACCGGGCGCCGGTGCCCGGGGCCCCGGTCGGCGCCGGGACGCGGCCCGCGTCCTCGGCCAGCCAGCACCGGCTGATCCGGCCCTCCCCCGTCCGGACCACCGGTGGCACCTCGGTGCGGCACCGCTCCACCGCCTGCGGGCAACGCGGATGGAACCGACAGCCGTCGGGCACGTCGGCCGGGTTCGGCACGCTCCCCGGGATCACCGTCAGCAGCTCGTCCCGTCCGGTGTGGACGGTCGGGACGGAGCCGATCAGCGCCCGGGTGTAGGGATGGGTGGGCGCGCTCAGCACCTCGGCGACGGTGCCCCGCTCGACGACCTGGCCCGCGTACATCACCACCACCCGGTCGGCCATCCGGGCCACCACCGACATGTCGTGCGTGATGAGCAGCAGTGCCGCGCCGTGCTCGCGTTGGAGCCGTCGCATCAGGGCCAGGATCTGCGCCTCGACCGTCACGTCCAGCGCGGTCGTCGGCTCGTCGGCGATCAGCAGCTCCGGATCGCACGCCAGCGCCATCGCCACCCCGACCCGCTGTTGCTGACCGCCCGACAGCTCGTGCGGATAGGACCGCATCCGGCGTTCCGGGTCCGGCAGCCCCACCTCGCGGAGCAGCTCGACGGCACGCTCCCGGGCCTGCGCCCGGCCGACCGGCCGGTGCACCCGGATCGCCTCGACGACCTGGTCCCCGACGCTGAACAGCGGGTCCAGCGCGCTCATCGGGTTCTGGAACACCATCGCGATCTCGGCGCCGCGCAGCCGGCGCAACCGCTCGGGACCGGCACCGGCGATCTCCTCGCCCCGGAACGACACCGACCCGCCCGCGATCCGGCCCCTGCCGAGCAGCCCGAGCACCGCCAGCGAGCTGACGCTCTTGCCCGATCCGGACTCCCCGACCAGCGCGACCGTCTCGCCCGGCCCGACGTCGAACGAGACGCCGTCGACCACCCCGAGCGCACCGGCCGCCGTCGGGAACTCGACACGCAGGTCCCGCACGTCCAGCACCGGGTTCACGCCGCGGCCCCGCCGACGTGCACCGGGTGCGTGGTGCGCGACCATCCGCCGAACCCGAACGGCCGCACCACCAGCGACATCCCGGCGTTGCGGGCGCCGGTGACGACGATCGGCAGGTGCTCGGGCTCGGGCACCATCGGGAACGGGGCGTCGTCCGGCGCGTCCCCGGCCGCCCGGCCCTTCCCGGCGGCCCGCAGGTCGGCGGCGGTCCGCACGGCGTGCTCGCTGATCCAGGCGGCGACGTCGGCCTTGCCGAACCCGCCGTCGGCCAGCAGCGTGGCGTGCTCGACGCCGAGCAGCAGACCCGCCGACGACCGTCCCCCGACCACCGTGCCGGTCCGGGCCACCGTGTCCGCGATGTCGCGGAGCAGGTCCTCCGGGTCGGTGGAGTCCCGGTTGTCGACGAACTCGCAGGTCCGGATCAACATCGCCGAGACCGACCCGGCGCCGGGCGCGGCGCCGAGCTCCACCGAGAGGGGCTCCCAGGGGCTCTGCTCCTCGTTCTCCCCCACGCACACCGCGAACCGGCCGGGCAGCCCCTGGGTGGCCTGGTCCAGCTCGTGCGGGCGGATGCCGAGCACGTTGCGCACGGTCAGCCCGATCGCGCGGGCGATCGTCGCGTTCGCCCGGAAGCCGGGCCCCACCGAGCCGCCCGCCGAGTTGATCCCCAGCTCGGCCCGCACGTCGCCGTTCACCACGATCAGCGGGGCCGGGCCGCTGGTGCTCTGCCAGCCGCCGCCGGTGACGACCCGCTGGGCCATCAGGGCGTCCCACGCGGCCAGCACGACGGGCAGGTACTCCGGGCGGCAGCCGGCCATCGCGGCGTTCACCGCGACCCGTTCGACGGTGCACTCCCGGCCCAGGCTCCCGGCGTGCGCGACCACCTCACCCGGATCGCGCGGGGTCGCCGCGAGGAACTCGTCGCGGGTGGCCGCGTTCACCGGGACGACCGGCAGGCCGTCGGTCCAGCCCTGGTCGTAGGCGTGCTCGACCGCGGCCCGGGCGATGTCCACCGGATCGACGGAGGTCGCGGCGCTCACCGGACACCCGCCCCGGGGTGGTCCGCGCCGTTCCCGGGCGGGCCGCCCGGTCCCACCGGCGCGTGCAGCAGCCGCACCAGCCCGGGCAGCACCTCGCCGGCCCGGGCCACGACTCCGGCGGCGTCGAGCGAGGCGACCGGGTGCGGCACGACCGCGTAGTCGTAGCCGGGGCTGCCGCGCAGCCCGGCCATCGCGTCCGCGGTCGTCCGGAAGGCCTCGCTGACCAGTACGGCGGCCGGGACCCCGGCCGCCTCGAGCGCGATGCCGTCGGTGACGGCGGACGCGCTGCACGACCCGCAGTCGCCGACACCGACGAGCACCACGTCGCACCGCTCGACCAGGTCGGCGAGGACCTCCGGTGCGACCGGGTCGTTGATGTGCGGCTTGACGTGCCGGGCGGCGGGCACCGTGCCGTACTGCTGTGCGAACCGCTCCGCGACGGCGTCGAGCAGCTCCGCCGCGTTGCGCTTGGTGTTGAGCAGCAGGCCGAGCCGCAGCCCCGCCAGGTCCGCAGGGCGTGGCGCGAGCGCCGCACCCGCCGGGGCGACCGGATCGGCGGCCCCGGTCGGATCGATCATGGTCTCGAACATGGCGGGTCCCGTCGTCGGAACTGAGGGGTCCCGGGCACGCTAGGAATCCGCCTCGGGGCCCACCAGACCGCCTTCCACCGGGTGAAAGGGGTTCGGACCTGCGCGACGGGCCGACGTGGCGGCCACGGGCACCCGGCCGCGCTACGTCATCCGTCGTCGCCGACCGGCCGGCCCTGCGGTGGGACGAGCCCCTCCCGGACCGCGACCAGCGCCGCCTGGGTGCGCGAGGAGAGCTGCAGCTTGCGCAGCACGTTGCCGACGTGCTTCCGCGCGGTCCGCTCGCTGATCAGCAGCCGGTCGGCGATCTCCTGGTTGGACCGGCCCTGGGCGACCAGCATCAGCACGTCCCGCTCGCGGAGGGTGAGTGCGCCGAGCCCGCTCGCCGGCGAGACCGTCTCCCTGGTCAGCTGCCGGGCGACCCTCGGGTCGAGGAACACCTCCCCGCGGGCGGCGGCCCGGACCGCCGCGGCCACCTCGCCCGGTCCGGCGTCCTTCAGCAGGTAACCCGACGCTCCGCTGCCGAGTGCGCCGTGCACCCGTTCCCGCTCACCGAAGCCGGTCAGCACGACGACCCGCACGCCCGGGAAGCGCTCGACGATCAGCGCCGTCGTCGTGGCGCCGTCGAGGCGGGGCATCACCAGGTCGATCAGGACGACGTCGGGCAGCGCCCGGTGCACGGACATCGCGCCGAGCCGGTCCAGCACCTCCTGCCCGTCACCGGCCTCGCCGACGACCTCGACGTCGTCGAGGGACTCCAGGTAGGCACGGACCCCACGGCGGACGACGGCGTGGTCGTCGGCGACGAGGACCGTCACCGGGGTGCTCGTCGGGGACCCGGGCGGTGCGTCCACTCGCAGCGCCTCCGCTCGGTCGTCCCGGGGCTCCGCCGCCGCCCGGAGGTCCAGCATGGCAGCCCGGTCCGCGCAGCGGTCCCGACTCCGTCGTCCGTCCCGGTCCGCCGTGGTCGGACGACCGCCCCGGTCACCGTGATCGGCCGGTCGCCGCCCGGATCCCGGACGCGACGCCGGGACGCGCGGGCGAGCGACGCGCCGTCCCGGGCACGGCCGGGGTGTCCTACGAGGAGGTCGCGACGAGCTGACGAGCCCGGCTACCCGCCGGTAGGCTCGAGGGCGTGAACCCACCCGACATCGCGCTGAAGGCCATGAACGCGGGCCACCGTCTGCTGATCCGGCTGACCGGTGGGAAGGTCGGCCACTCGGCGATGGGGATGCCCGTCGTCGAGCTGACCACCCGCGGCCGGCGCTCCGGCGAGCCGCGCACGGTGCTGCTGACGGCACCGGTCCACGGCGACGGGAGCTACGTCGTCGTCGCCTCCCGGGGCGGCGACGACCGCCACCCCGCCTGGTTCCTCAACCTGCGTGCCGACCCGGACGTCGAGGTCGCCGTGCAGGGCGGGCCCCGCGTACCCATGCGCGCCCGGATCGCCGACCCGGCCGACCGCGCGACGCTCTGGCCGCAGATCGCCGGGAAGTACCGCAACTACGCCGGCTACCAGCGCAGCACCACCCGCGAGATCCCGCTGGTCCACCTGGAGCCGCGCGGCTGACCGGCCACGCATCATCAGAGCAGATGATTCCGGAGATCCGGATCATCTTCGTAGGGTCGGGGCATGTCCGGTCCTGCCGTGCCTGCGGAGGCGGTCCCCCCGCAGGCGTCGTCACTGCAGCTCTCGGTCCTCGGAGGTGTGCGGGCGAGCCGTGACGGCGACGACCTGGCGCTCGGCGGGCCGCGCCCGCGGGCCCTGCTCGCCGCGCTCGTCGTCGCCGCCGGGCGTCCGGCCACCGAGGACCTGCTCATCGACGCCGTCTGGGACTCCGAACCCGCCCCGGCCGCGAAGCAGGCGCTGCACACCTACGTCGCCCGGCTGCGCGGTGTCCTGGAGCCCGGCCGCTCGGCGCGCGGGGCCGCGACGGTGCTGGTCCGCGGCAGCGGCGGCTACACCCTGGCCCTCCGGCCCGAGCAGGTCGACGTGTGGGCGATGCGCGAGCTCGCCGCCCGGGGCGCGACCGCGCTGGCGCAGCGACGCCCGCACGAGGCGGTGTCCGTGCTGGACCTGGCGCTGGCCACCGGCGACGGCACCCCGTTCGGCGACCTCGCCGACCGTGCCTTCCTGGCCGCCGAGGTGGCCGCGCTGACCGAGCTGCGCGCCGGGATCCGCGAGGACCGGGCCGCCGCCGCGCTCGCCACCGGCGAGGACGTGACGCTGCTCGACGACCTGGCCGCGCTCACCACCGAGTACCCCCTGCGCGAGCGCGCGTGGGAGCTGCGGGCCCGCGCGCTCTACCGCGCCGGGCGCCAGGCCGACGCCCTCGCCGTCCTGCGGACCGCGCGGGACCTGCTCGCCGAGGAGCTCGGCGTCGACCCGGGGCCCGGCCTCGCCGCGACCGAACGGGCGGTGCTCGCCCACGACCCGGAGCTGCTGCGCCGGGCCCCCGCCGCCGACGCCCCGGCGCCCGCCGCCGGGACCACCCGCAGGCCGCTGCCGGTGCCGTCGACGGCGCTGCTCGGCCGCGACGACGACCTCGTCCGGCTGCGCGCCGCCCTCGACGCCCACCGGCTCGTCACCGTCGTCGGCCCCGGCGGGGTGGGCAAGACCCGCGTGGCGCTGGCGCTCGCCGCCGACGCGGGCGGTCCGGTGTGGTGGGCCGAGCTCGCCGACCTCGCCCCGGGGACCTCCGGCGCGCTGCTCGCCCCGGTCGTCGCCGAGGCCGCCGGGGTGCTCACCGCCCAGGGCGCCGACCAGCTCGCCGCCGCCCTGGCCGGCGCCCCCGGCCTGCTGGTGCTCGACAACTGCGAGCACGTCCTCGACGCCGTCGCCGAGCTGCTCACCACGCTGCTGCCCGCGTGCCCCGGCGTGCGGGTGGTCGCGACCAGCCGCGAGCCCGTCGACCTGCCCGGTGAGCAGCTGCTGGAGCTCGCGCCGCTGTCCTCCGCCGCGGCCGAGCAGCTGTTCCTGGACCGCGCGTCGGCCGCGGCCCCCGGCGCGGCCCCCACCGGCGACGACCGGGCCCGCGTCGCCGAGGTCTGCGCCCGGCTCGACGGGCTCCCGCTGGCCGTCGAGCTGGCGGCCGCCCGCAGCCGCACCCTGTCGGTCGGGGAGATCGCCGACGCCCTCGACGACCGGTTCTCCCTGCTCGTGGGGGCCGGCCGGGGCACCCCCGCCCGGCACCGGAGCCTGGAGCACACCATCGCGCTGTCGGTCGACGACCTCGGCCCGGCCGACCGGCGGCTGTTCGGGGCGCTGTCGGTGTTCACCGGCGGGTTCGACGCGGCCGCGGCCGCCGCCGTCGCCGGGGTGCCGGTCCGCGACGGGCTGGCCACGCTCGTCGCGAAGTCCCTGGTCGGCGTCGACACCAGTGCGCCGGGCCCCCGCCGGTTCGCGCTGCTGGAGACCCTGCGGGCCTTCGGCGACACCCTGCTCGACGACGCCGCGCGCACCGCGGCCCGCACCGCGCACCGGCGCTGGGTCCTCGACGTCGTCACCGAGGCCGACGCCGCGTGGCTCGGCCACGACGCGGCCCGCTGGTTCGGGCGGGTCCGCGCCGAGCAGCCGAACGTGCGGGCCGCGTTCGGTGCCGCGCTGGCCGACGGCGGTGCCGCCGCGGTCGACGACGCGCTGCGCCTGGCCGGGGCGATGGGCTGGTACTGGTACCGCTTCGGCCGGGTCGCCGAGGGCATCGGGTGGGCCACCGCCACGCTGGCCGCGGCCGGGCCGGACGCCGACCCGGAGGCCGTCGGGCTGGCGCACTTCGCCTCCGGTCCCCTGCGCTACCTGGCCGGTGACCCGGCCGGTGCAGCCGCCGACGTCGCCGCCGGGCTGGAGCGGATGGACCCGGCCCGGCACCCGACGAAGGTCGCCCGCGGGCTGGCGTTCCGCGCCTACCTGGCCGCGGCGGCCGACCCGGCGGCCGCGCAGGCCCTGCTGGGCGAGGCACTCGCGGTCTCGCGCGCGGCCGGGGACGGCCCCGGTGAGTCCGAGACGCTGATGGCCGCCGGGCACCTCGCGCGCCTCGGCGGGGACACGGCGACGGCGCTGGACGTGCTGCGGTCCGCGGTGGCCGTGGCGCGGCGGGCCGGGCACGGGTTCGCCGACGGGTCCTCGCGCTGGCACCTGGTGAAGACCCTGCTCGACCGCGGCGATCCGGCTGCGCTGGACGAGGCGGAGTCGCTCGTGCGGTTCCTCGGTGGCGAACCCGACGTGACGTCCTGGCTGGTCGCGGTGCACACGCTCGCGGGCGCGCTGGGACAGTCCGGCGACGGAGCGCGGGGCGCCCGGCTGCTGGGGGCGGTGTCCGCGGTCGGCGGCGAGGTCGGCTACCGGCCCGAGGAGATGGACCCGCAGGACTCCGAGCGCAACGTCGCCCTGGTCCGGGCCGCGCTCGGCGGCTCGGCGGAGCGGTACGCCACCGCGTTCACCGAGGGCGTCGCGGGTGGGCGGGCGGCGATCGCCGCGGTCCTCGACGAGCTCGGTGACGGCGGCACCGTCGCCACCCGGGTGGTGGGCCGGAGCGCCTGAGCCGCGCTCCGCGGGACCGCGTGCAGGACCCTGCAAGGCCGCTGCAAGTGGATTGCCAGTGGCCCACCGCAGAGTTCGTGGTGTTCGCCCCACCGGCCGCCCGGGCCGCCGGGGCCACCACCCGAGGAGACACCATGAACGCCACCCTGCGCAGCCTCGCCCGGCTCGGCCTGGTCGCCGCGGCGACCGGCACCGTCCTGTTCGGCACCACGGCCTGCAGCCTCGCCTCCGTCCCGGCGGACAGCGTCGAGCAGCAGATCGTCAGCAAGCTGGGCGCGCAGGGCGTCTCCCTCGACAACGGGAAGGCCGACTGCGCCACCGACCTCGACGCGACCGTCGGGGCGAGCCAGACCTGCGAGTTCCACTCCGGTGGCCAGCCGGTCGGCGCGGTCGTCACCGTCACCGCCGTCGACGGGGACAACGTCTCCTTCGACATCACCACCGAGCCCCGCCCGGTGCCGAAGGCCCTGCTGCAGGACACCGTCGGCTCGCTCGTCGCGCAGAACGCCGGCGTCCCGATCGACACCACCACCTGCGACGGCGACCTCGCCCCCACCACCGGCCAGGCCGTCGGCTGCCGCGTCACCTCCGGCGAGGACTCGATCGACGTCCGCGCGACCGTGACCGAGATCCAGGGCGGTCTGGTCAACTTCGACGTCGAGCAGGTCTGAGCCGTGCGGACCGCGACCTGGCTCTCCGCACTCGCACTGGTCGTCGTCGCCGGGGCCCCGCTGACCGCCTGCTCGACCGGACCGGAACGGCAGGTGTGCGGGGTCCTGGAGGCCGACGGCGACGACTACCTGGAGGTGGACCCGGCCGCCTGCCCGGCGCCCGAGGCGGTCGTGTCACCGGCCGGGCCGCGGTGGGTGCCGGTCTCCGCGCTCGACGACGACGACCACGACCACCACCGCACAGTCGTCGCCCGGTCCCCGGGCACACCGCGGACCACCGCCGCGCGGACCCCGGCCCCCCGGGCGACCGCGGCGCCGCGGACCACGACGAAGACGACGGGTCCGAAGCGGACGACCCGGTCCCGGTGAGCACCGTGCCCCGGTCACCGCGGGCGGGCCGCCGGCGGGCCCGGGGTCCGCCGGCGGCCCGCCCGGGGACGCCGGTGGGCCGGGGCACCGGGCCACGGGCTCCGCGCCGCAGCAGCGGTGCGGGACCGTGTCGCCCCGGGCCCGGCTCCGGGCCGTGTCCCCGCGTGTCAGCCCGTGGCCGGACCCCAGCGCAGCGTCAGCCGGGTGCCCGCGCCGTCCACCACCACGTCCCCCGGCCCGGCCCGGTCCACACCGGAGCCGCGCTCCGCCCCGCCACCGGGACCGGCGAGCGACGGGACGACCGCCTCGATCCGCAGGTCCGCCGCGTGCGGCCGGCCCGCGTCGACCCACCCCGCGACCAGCCCGGCCAGCCGCTCGGCGGCGAGGTCACCGTCCGGCCCGCAGGCCCGCACCGTCGCCTCCGGGTCCGCCAGCAGCACCGCGCACCCGTCGCCCGCGACCAGGCCCAGCGTCGCGCGGACGCCACCGAGGTCGAACAGCGCCGGTGCGACCCCACCCCCGGCCGGGCCGAACAGCCGCACCACCCCCGGGTCCGCGACCGCGCACCACAGCCCGAGCCCGTCCCACAGGTCCGCCACCGTGCCCGCCGCGGCCACCGGCCGGTCGGTGCCCGCACCGGTGGTCGCGCGGGCCAGCGCCCGCGGGTCCGGGACGTCGGCGTCGTCGGAGCCGCAGGCGGGCTGCACCCGCCACCGGCCGTCCGGAAGCGCGACCTCGGCGCCCGGGTCGGCGCCCTCCCCGCGCAGCCGGACGAACGCGCAGCTGCGCACCGACCGCGAGTGCAGCCGTCCCGGGGCGGTGTGGGCGAACGCCACCGACAGCTGGCTGCCGCGCACCGTGAGCGGCAGCAGCAGCCGCCCACCGGGCGCGAGCTGGGCGACCCACTCCGGCCGGACGCCGGTGGAGCCGACGGTCAGCTCGATCCGGTCGTAGGGCGCGGCGGGCGGGTACCCGAGCGCCCCGTCCCCGACGACGACGTCGACGCCGTCGAACCCGGCGGCGTCCAGGTTCGCCCGGGCCCCGGCGACCAGGTCGTCGTCGATGTCGAGGGTGGTCACGGCCCCGTCCGGACCGACCAGCTCCGCCAGCAGCGCCGCGTTCCAGCCGGCCCCCGCACCGATCTCCAGCACCCGGTGTCCCGGCCCGGCCTCCAGCTGTTCCAGCATGATCGCGACCATCGACGGCTGGGAGACCGAGCTGACCGTCACGCCGTCGTCGACCTTGATCGGGACGGCGACGTCGGCGTAGGCCCCGCCGGGGTCGAGGGCGGGCAGGAACAGGTGGCGCGGCACCGTCTCCAGTGCCGCGCGGACCGCGGGGGTGCGCACCCGGCCGTCGCGGACCAGGGACGCGACCAGCGCGGAACGGGCGCGGTCGGCCGACATGCGGGCATTGTGCCCCTGCCGCCGTCTAGAGCAGAACGAGGTCGTCCGCGTGGACGAGCTCGCGCCGCTGCTCGGGTGGCAGCTCGCGGGTCCGTCGGCCGATCATGTGCGGCAGCTCGGTCGCGTCGTAGGAGACGACACCCCGCGCGATGGCCCGCCCACCGGGGGCGAGCAGCTCGACGACGTCGCCGGCGTCGAAGTCACCGGACACGCCGTGCACCCCGGCGGCGAGCAGCGAGCGGCGACGGCGGCGGACGGCCTCGACCGCGCCGTCGTCGAGGTCGAGGGCCCCGCGGACGTCGGCGGCGTGCCGCAGCCAGAACCGGCGGGCACCCATCCGGGTCCCCGCGGCGCGGAACACCGTGCCGACCTTCGGGCCGTCCTCGGTGGTGGCGAGGGCGTCGGCGATCCGGTCGGCGGAGGTCAGCAGCACCGGGATCCCGGCCGCCGACGCCATCGCGGCCGCCTCGACCTTGGTGGCCATGCCGCCGGTGCCCAGTCCCGACCCGGGGCGGGTGACGCTGACCCCGGCGAGCTCGGCCGGGTCGTCGACCTCGGTGATCAGCGACGTCCCGGGGTCGCGCGGGTGGCCGTCGTAGAGGCCGTCGACGTCGGAGAGCAGCACGAGCGCGTCGGCGCCGACGATGTGCGCGACGAGCGCGGCGAGCCGGTCGTTGTCGCCCACCCGGATCTCGGCGGTGGCGACGGTGTCGTTCTCGTTGACCACCGGCAGCGACCCGAGCTGCAGCAGCCGCTCGAGGGTGCGCTGGGCGTTGCGGTAGTTCGAGCGGCGGATCATGTCGTCGGCGGTGAGCAGCACCTGCCCGATGCCCTGCCCGTGCCGGGCGAACGACGCCGAGTAGGCGTGGGCGAGCAGCAGCTGCCCGACCGACGCGGCGGCCTGCTGGGTCGCCAGGTCCCGCGGCCGGCGGCGCAGCTGCAACGGCGCGAGGCCGGCCGCGATCGCCCCCGAGGAGACGAGCACGACCTGCGCACCGGCGGCGCGGCGCCCCACCAGGGCGTCGACCAGGGCGTCGAGCCGGGCCGGGTCGAGACCACCGGTCAGGCTCGTCAGTGACGACGACCCGACCTTCACCACGATCCGCTTCGCCGCACCCAGTGCGGCGCGCGTGCTCACGCGGGTCTCACTCCTCGATCTCGTGGTCCGACGAGTAGCGGGCGCCCGCGGCGAGCTCGGCGTCGGACAGGTGGTTCCGGCGCGCGACCCGGGCGCGCTTGCGCTCGGCGGCGCCGACCCGGTCGTTGCCCTCCAGCCGGATGTCGGTGCCGCGCCCGGTGAGCAGGGCGGCGACGCCGGCCGGGGTGGACGGCTCCCAGTCGAAGGTGACCTGGCCGATGGTGACCGGGCAGCCGGGGACGGCTCCGGCCTTGGCGAGCGCCTCCTCCACGCCGAGCCGGGCGAGCCGGTCGGCGAGGTAGCCGACGGCCTCGTCGTTCTCGAACGCGGTCTGGCGGATCCACCGCTCGGGGCGCTCCCCGCGCACGACGAACCCGCCGTCGAGCTCCGGGTCGGGCGTGATGGTGAAGCCGGTGTCGTCGACGGCGCGCGGGCGCAGCACGATCCGGCTCGGCTCGGCGTCCGGGCGCGCGGCACGGGCCGCGGCGACCCGCTCGGCCATCGCGAAGCTCAGCTCCCGCAGCCCGGCCCGGGACGCGGTGGAGATCGCGAACACCGGCCAGCCGAAGCGCTCGGTCAGGTCCTCGCGGACCATGTCGACCAGGTCCGCGGCGTCCGGGACGTCGATCTTGTTGAGCGCGACCAGGCGCGGGCGCTGGTCGATCCGCTCCCCCAGCGCGCTGGTGCCGAGGGCCTCGGCGTAATGCGCCAGCTCGGTCTCCAGCGCCTCGATGTCGGACACCGGGTCGCGCTCGGTCTCGAAGGTCGCGCAGTCCACGACGTGCACCAGCACCGAGCAGCGCTCGATGTGGCGCAGGAACTCGAGGCCGAGGCCGCGGCCGTCGGCGGCGCCCGGGATCAGGCCGGGGACGTCGGCGACGGTGAAGGTGTCGTCCCCCGCGCTGACCACGCCGAGCTGGGGCACGAGGGTGGTGAACGGGTAGTCGGCGATCTTCGGGCGGGCCGCGGACAGGGCCGCCACCAGCGAGGACTTGCCCGCGCTGGGGAACCCGACGAGGCCGACGTCGGCGAGGCTGCGCAGCTCCAGGGTCAGCTCGACCTCGTCGCCGGGCTCACCGAGCAGCGCGAAGCCGGGGGCCTTGCGGGCGGCGGAGGACAGCGCGGCGTTGCCGAGCCCGCCCCGTCCGCCCTCGGCGGCGACGAACCGGGTGCCGACACCGACCAGGTCGGCGACGACCTCGCCGCCGGCGTCGAGCACGACGGTGCCGTCGGGCACCCGCAGCTCCAGGTCCGGGGCGTTCGCGCCCTGCTTGAACGCGCCCTGCCCCTGGGTGCCGTTCTTCGCCTCCGCGCGGGGGCGGTGGTGGTAGTCGAGCAGGGTGTGCACACCCGCGTCGACGACGAGCACGACCGAGCCGCCCCGGCCGCCGTTGCCGCCGTCGGGGCCGCCGAGCGGCTTGAACTTCTCGCGGTGTACCGAGGCGCAGCCGTTGCCCCCGGCACCCGCGGTCGCGTGCAGCACGACGCGGTCCACGAACCGGGACATGACGGTGCTCCTGTCGTTGTCGTTCCGCGGCGGGGCCGCGGTGGGTGGTGACACGACGAACGGCGGGCCCCCCGTTACCGGGGTGACCCGCCGTCGGCGTCGCTGTGCTGGCGGGTCGCTCAGACCTCGGCCGGCACGATGTTCACGGTCTTGCGGCCGCGCTTGGAACCGAACTCGACGGTCCCGGCGGCGAGGGCGAACAGCGTGTCGTCCTTGCCGCGCCCGACGTTGACACCCGGGTGGGTGGCGGTGCCGCGCTGACGGATGAGGATCTCGCCGGCCTTGACCGACTGGCCGCCGAAACGCTTCACACCCAGGTACTGGGCGTTGGAGTCGCGACCGTTACGGGAGCTGGACGCACCCTTCTTGTGTGCCATGACGCGGGCTCCTTACTTGCCGATCGCGGTGACCTGGACCTTCGTCAGGGGCTGACGGTGCCCCTGACGCTTGTGGTACCCGGTCTTGTTCTTGAACTTGTGGATCCGGATCTTCGGACCCTTGGTGTGCTCGACGACGGTGGCCGTCACCGCGGAGGTGAGGCCGCTGGCGTCGGTGGTCACCTGGTCGCCGTCGACGAGCAGCACGGCGGGCAGAATGATCTCGGCGCCGGGCTCACCGTCGAGCTTCTCGACGGTGACCACGTCGTCGACGGCCACCTTGTACTGCTTGCCGCCGGTCTTGACGATCGCGTACATCGCTGACGCACGACTCCTGAACATCGGGGGCGCATCTGGTGCGCTCGGGCTTTCACAGCTCGCGCCGGTCCCCGGCGCGCACACCACGGCCCCCGTGCCGAACACTGTCGTGTGCAGAGGCGTGGCTTCTGTCGGTCAAGGTTACGCGACCCCGTCGGAGTGCTCTCCGCCGGGGTCGCCGTCACCCTCCGTCCTGGGGCGGACCCGCCGGACGGGAGGCCGCCCGGCGTGGACGGCGGGTACGGGTGACGGCCGCGGCGGGCTCCGGCTGCGCGGCGACGGCCGGAGCGGCCGCCGTTCCCGCGTCGGCCGGTGCCGCCGTGGCCGCCGGCGGAGCGGACTCCTCCGGCGTCGAGGCGGTCGTGATGACCACCGCCTCACCACCGCGGACCGGGGCGCCGGCGGAGCGGCTGACCCGGCGGCGGCGCGGTGCGGGTGCGTCGGGCTCCGGGGCGGCGGGGGTCGTCCCCGCCGGCTCCGGGGCCACGTCCTGGGCAGGGGCCACGTCCTGGGCCGGTGTCGCGGCCTGCGGGGCCCCGGTGGGCTCGGCGACCACCGGGGTGGCCGAACCGGTGAGCTCACCGCGCGGCTCGGCGACGACGGTCTCGTCGTCGGCCGGGGCCGGTGCGGGTGCGGCGTCGGTGACGGTGGTGTCGGCCGTGGCCGGCACGGAGACCCCGGTGGACCCGGCGGCCGCGCCGTCGTCGCCCTTCGGGGTGCTGCCCGCGGCGACGGCCGCGGCACCCGCGGCGGCGTCGACGCGCCCGGTGTCGCCGGAGCCGTCCCGGTCCTCGGCACGGTCGGCACCGTTGCGGTGCCCGGAGCCGTTGCGGTCGGGCGCGTGGCGGTCGGCGTCGTGGCGGTCGGCGTCCCCGTTCCCGGAGGCGCCGTGGCCGGACTCGCCGTTGCCGGACTCGCCGTTGCCGTTGCCGCCGCGGCGACGACGGCGACGCCCGCCGCCGTCGGAGTCGCCGTTGCCGGCGTTCCCGGAGCCGGACCCGTTGCCGGAGCCGCCGCCGTTGCCGTTCCCGTTGCCGGAGCCGTTCCCGTGCTGCGCGCCGTTGCCGGAACGGCCGTGCTGGTGGTCCGGCCCGGTGTCGGTCGAGACGATCACGCCCCGCCCGCGGCAGTGCTCGCAGGTGGTGGAGAAGTGCTCCAGCAGCCCGCCGCCGACCCGCTTGCGGGTCATCTGGACCAGGCCGAGCGAGGTCACCTCGGCGACCTGGTGGCGGGTGCGGTCCCGGGCGAGGCACTCGGTGAGGCGGCGCAGGACCAGGTCCCGGTTCGCCTCGAGCACCATGTCGATGAAGTCGACGACGATGATCCCGCCGATGTCACGCAGCCGCAGCTGGCGGACGACCTCCTCGGCCGCCTCCAGGTTGTTGCGGGTGACGGTCTCCTCGAGGTTGCCGCCGGAGCCGGTGAACTTGCCGGTGTTGACGTCGACGACGGTCATCGCCTCGGTCCGGTCGATCACCAGGGTGCCGCCCGAGGGTAGCCAGACCTTGCGGTCCAGCGCCTTGAGCAGCTGCTCGTCGATCCGGTACTCGGTGAAGACGTCGGACGGGCCGGTGTGGCGGTGCATCCGGTCGGTGAGCTCGGGCGCGACGTGCCCGACGTAGCCGGACACGGTGTCCCAGGCGTCGGCGCCGGACACGATCAGCTTCGAGAAGTCCTCGTTGAACTGGTCGCGGACGACCTTGACCAGCATGTCCGGCTCCTCGTAGAGGAGCGTCGGGGCCTTGGGCGCACCCGGGCCGGTCTTGTTCGCCTTCTCCTTGACGACCTCCCACTGCGCCTGCAGGCGGCGGACGTCGCGCTCGAGGGCCTCGTGCGAGACACCCTCGGAGGCGGTCCGGATGATCACACCGGCGTCGGCCGGGACGATCTCCTTCAGCATCTCCTTGAGGCGCTTGCGCTCGGTGTCGGGCAGCTTGCGGGAGATCCCCGCGGCGCCGCCGGAGGGCACGTAGACCAGGAAGCGGCCGGCGAGGGAGATCTGCGTGGTCAGCCGGGCGCCCTTGTGGCCGACCGGGTCCTTCGTGACCTGCACCAGCACCTGGTCGCCGGAGGACAGCGCCTGCTCGATCTTGCGCGCCTTGCCGTTGAGGCCGGCGGCGTCCCAGTCGACCTCACCGGCGTAGAGCACGGCGTTGCGGCCGCGCCCGATGTCGACGAAGGCCGCCTCCATCGAGGGCAGCACGTTCTGCACGCGGCCGAGGTAGACGTTGCCGACCATCGAGCTGCCGGAGTTGCCGCCGGTGATGAAGTGCTCGACGAGGATGTCGTCCTCGAGCACGCCGATCTCGGTGCGGTCGGAGCGCTGGCGGATCACCATCTGGCGGTCGACCGACTCGCGCCGGGCCAGGAACTCCGACTCGGACAGGATCGGCGGACGGCGGCGGCCCGCGTCACGGCCGTCCCGCCGGCGCTGGCGCTTGGCCTCGAGCCGGGTGGAGCCGCGCACGCCCTGGACCTGGTCGTCGGAGGACGACCCGGAGTCCTGGCGGGACTCGCTCCGGGCCTCGCGGACCCGGGTGACGGTGTTGGGCGGGTCGTCCTCGGAACGGTCCTCGACGTCGGACCCCCCGCGACGACGACGGCGCCGCCGCCGGCGCGAGCCGCCCGAGGACTGCTCGTCGGAGTCGTCGTCGGCGTCGTCGGAGTCCTCGGAGTCGGCCCCGGTGGAACCGGGGTCCTCGGAACCGGACTCGTCGGAGTCCTCCGAGTCGTCACCGTCCTCGCCGGAGTCCTCGCCGCCCTTGCCGCGGCCGCGGCCACGACGGCCCCGGCGGCGGCGGCGACGGTTGCCGTTCTCGTCCTCGCCGTCGTCGTCGGAGCCGTCGCCCCGGTCGTCGGCGTCGGTGGTCCCGTCGGCGTCGGCGTCGTCGGCGGCCGGGGTGGTGGCCCCGGTGTCCGCGGCCGGCGCCGCGGTGGTGTCGGTGTCGCGGTCCTTGCGGCGGCGGCTCTTGCGGCCGCGGCGGGGGCCGCCGTCGGTGCCGTCCTCGCCACCGGGCTGCTCGGCCGCGTCGTCGCCGGCGGGCTCGGCCGCCGCCGGGGCGGTCTGCGCGGTGCCCTGGGCGGTGGGGGCCTGGAACATCGGGACGGCGAAGACCGGCGCCAGTGCGGGCGCGGACCCGCCCCGGGAGGCACCGGAACCGGTGTCGAACGGGTTCGCCGGGACCTCGGTGGTCGCGTCCCCGGCGTCGGCGGGGCCGATGTCGAGTACGGCCGCGGCCTCGGCGAGGGCGGCGTCCGGCGCGCCGGCCGCGGGGGCGGGCTCCGCCGCGGCGGGCTCGGCACCGTCGGCGGGGTCCGGGGAGGTGGCCCCGGCGGCGTCCGTGACCGGGCGCAGCGCCGCGACGACCTGCTCGGCCGTCGCACGGGTGATGCTGGACTGGGCGCTACGGACCTCCTGGCCCAGACCGACCAGGGTCGCCAGGACATCGCGGCTCGCCGTGCCCAGCAGCTTGGCCAGGGCGTGGACCCGCATCTTCTCCGGCAGCTCGGAGAGCCCGCCGGTGCTACCGGCGGGCGCGTCGTTCACGGACATTCAGCTCCTTCGCCCCCGGGCGCCTCACGTCGGAGGCGGCCGCTCAGGGACCTTGCGCGTACGTTCCGCAGCTCGCGCGGGTTGCGCGGTACGGCACATCTGGTGTCGCTCCCCGGTCTTCGGGGATGGTGCTCGACGCCGGACCGGAGGCGGGAAGTGCCGTCCGTGTCAGGAACCGTCCGGCCGGGCCCGGGTCGCCGGGACCGCACCGAGCGGATCCACCAGGTCGCCCCCGTCGTCGAGCAGGCCCTGCGCCAACCGGGTGGCCGTCACCGGTACCGGCGGCGCCAGGTCTGCGACGACGGTGAGCGCGCCCAGTACGTCATCGGGTCGGACGGTCGGTGTCGTCAGCCGTACGACCGCCGTCAGTATCGCACAGTCGGTGACCGAACCCGGGGAACCCGCCGCCCCGGACGGGTCATGATCGGCCGGTGTGCCGTTCACCTGCGGTTCGACCGACAGAGTCACGACGGCGGCGCGCACGTCGATCTCCTTGCGCCCGGACGGGGTCACCCGGGTCACCACGACCGAGGTCTCGGCGAGGAACCGCTCGACCGCGGACCGCACCTCGGCGGGGTCGAGCCCGCGGATCTCGAGCCGCCAGCGGGCGGCGTCGATCCGGTCGGCCAGCGCGGGCGGCGTCGCGACCGCCGCCGCGACGACGTCGAGCCCGTCGGGCAGCGCCCGGTCCATGGCCTCCCGGACCAGCTCCGGGTCGACCTCGCGGGTCAGCCCCATCTCGACGTACTCGGCCTCGCTGGCCGCCCCGGTCGGGGCGGCGCCGACCCAGGACAGCCGCGGGTGCGGGCTGAAGCCGTGCGAGTGCGAGACCGGGACACCGGCCCGGCGGACCGCGCGTTCGAAGCTGCGGGCCACGTCGCGGTGCGAGAGGAACCGCAGCCGTCCGCGCTTGGCGAAGCGCAGGCGGACCCGCTGCACCGTCGGGGGTGCCGGGTTCGCCGCCGCTCCTGCCTTCACGCGCGCCATGCACCCGAGTCTAGGAGGGGTGTGCACACGGTCGGGCACACGGTCCGCGCCGATCCTCGCGGGGCGACCAGCCGCTCGGGAGGAGCACCCCACCATGACCATCGTTCCCGACCTCGGCACGCTCGGCGCGGCCCACCGCGCCGTGTGGGCCTCCGGCGACTACCCGGCCGTCGCGGCCGAACTCATACCCGGCCTGGGCGAGGTCGTCGTCGACGCGGTGACCGTCGGCCCCGGTGACCGGGTCCTCGACATCGCCGCGGGCACCGGCAACGCGGCGATCCCGGCCGCGCTGCGCGGCGCCACGGTCGTCGCCGCGGACCTGACCCCGGAGCTGCTGACCGTCGGCGCCCGGCTCGCCGCGGACCGGGGGGCCGCGCTCGAGTGGGTCGAGGCCGACGCCCAGGCGCTGCCCTTCCCCGACGCCGCGTTCGACGTCGTGCTGTCCTGCGTGGGCGTGATGTTCGCCCCGTTCCACGAGCGGGCGGCGGCCGAGCTGCTGCGGGTCTGCCGTCCGGGCGGCCGGATCGGGCTGCTCTCCTGGACGCCGGGCGGGTTCGTCGGTGGGCTGCTCGCCACGCTGCGCCCGTTCGTGCCCGCCCCGCCGCCCGGCTCGGCACCGCCGGTCCGCTGGGGGGACGAGGCACACGTCCGCACGCTGCTCGGGGACGGGGTGCGGGACCTGCACACCTCGCTGGGGTCCGCCCGGTTCGCGGTCACCGACTCCCCGGCCGCGTTCCGCGACTGGTGGAAGCAGCGCTACGGGCCGATCGTCACCACCTACGCCCGCATCGCCGACGACCCGGAACGGACCGCCGAGCTGGACGCCGCGTTCCTCCACCACCTGACCGCCGCCCGCACCGGCGACCACTGGGACTCCGAGTACCTGCTGGTCACGGCCGTTCGCCTCTGAGAGGAGGGGCCGAACGGCCGGTTCCCGCGGCCCGGCTGCGGTGTCATCCTCCCCCTGCGGGCAGGGAGGTGCCGTGTGACCGTCGTCCGGCTGCTCGGCCCGCCCCGCGCGGGCGCCGCGGAACCGGTCCGGGGCCGCAAGCCGTGGGCGCTGCTGGCGCTCGTGCTGTGCAGCAGCGGCCCGGTCCCGCGCTGCCGCGCCGTCGGGCTCCTGTTCCCCGGTGCCGAGGACCCGGGGGCCGCGCTGCGCTGGACGCTCAGCCGGGCGCGGCGGGCCACCGGGAACGCGCTACGGCTCGGTGGTGACCCGCTGCGCGTCGAGCCGGCCGAGGGGACGGTCGTCGACGTGCTCGACGTGCTGGCCGGGCGACGGCCGCGGTACTGGCCGGTCGCCGAGGCGACGCTGCCGCTGCTGGAGGGCTGCGAGCCGGACGTGCCGGAGTTCGCCGCCTGGCTGCACGGCCGCCGGCTCGACCTGTCCCGCGCCGGGCAGCGGCTGCAGGAGGTCTACTGCTCCAGCACCAGCAGCGCGTCGCCGGCGGGCCGGAACCCGGCACGCCGGTAGAACGCGGCGCTCCCCGCGGTCGGGGCGAGCATCAGCCGCCGGTACCCGCGGGCCCTGGCGTGCGCGACGACCGCCGCGAGCAGCACCCGCGGCACCCCCGCCTCGGTGAACGCGGCGAGGACGAAGGCGTTGCCGACCTGCCCGCTGCGCGTGCCACGGCCCCCGGGGCGGGGCATCTGCACGGTCTCCAGCACGTTGATCGACCCGACCGGTGTCCACCCGGCGCGGTCACTGCCCGCCTCGGCCACCCAGAACGCCCGCCGCGGCTGCTCGACCCGCCACCAGGCGGCGAACGACTCGGCGAACGACGGGTCCTCGACCGGTCGCCCGGCGCGCTCCTCCAGCCAGAGGCGGCGCAGCCGGGCGAGCGCGGCGACGTCACGCTCGTCGGCGACCCGGACCCGCAGGCGCCTTCCGCCGTACTCCCAGGAGGATCCGTCGGCGTCGGCGACGGCCGGGTCCGGGATCGAGGACAGTCCGTTCTCAGTCACCCGGGTGTGCGCCCCCGAGCGACCCCGCGGCCGAGGCCGTCGGGTTGACCACGGTCAGCGGCAGCAGGGTGGTCCCGCTGGGTCCGACCTCGATGTCGGTACCGGTGGACGGGCAGACGCCGCAGTCGAAGCACGGCGTCCAGCGGCAGTCGTCCTGCTCGCGGCCGTCGAGCGCGTCCTGCCAGTCCTCCCAGAGCCAGTCGCGCTCCAGGCCGGAGTCGAGGTGGTCCCAGGGCAGGATCTCGTCGGCGTCGCGCTCGCGGGTGGTGAACCAGTCCAGCGACACCCCCTGCGGCTCCAGGGCCTCGGCGGCGGAGTCGACCCAGCGGCGGTAGGAGAAGTGCTCGGACCAGCCGTCGAACCGGCCGCCGTCGCGCCAGACCTTCTCGATGACGGCGCCGACCCGGCGGTCGCCACGGGCGAGCAGTCCCTCGATCAGCGAGGGCTCGCCGTCGTGGTAGCGCATGCCGATGTTGCGGCCGATCTTCCGGTCGGCGTTGACCGCCTCGCGCAGCTTGCGCAGCCGGGAGTCGACGACCTCGGGGTGGCACTGCGCGGCCCACTGGAACGGGGTGTGCGGCTTCGGGACGAACCCGCCGATGGAGATGGTGCAGCGGACGTCGTTGCGCCCCGACGCCCTCCGCCCGGCCTCGATCACCCGGTAGGCCATCCCGGCGATCTCCAGGACGTCCTCGTCGGTCTCGGTGGGCAGCCCGCACATGAAGTACAGCTTGACCTGCCTCCAGCCCTGGGAGAACGCCTCGGCGCAGGTCCGGATGAGGTCGTCCTCGGAGACCATCTTGTTGATCACGCGGCGGATGCGCTCGGAGCCGCCCTCGGGGGCGAAGGTCAGCCCCGAGCGACGGCCATTGCGCGAGATCTCGTTGGCCAGGTCGATGTTGAACGCGTCGACCCGGGTGCTCGGCAGCGACAGCGAGGTGTTGGTGCCCTCGTAGCGGTCGGCGAGACCCTTGGTGATCTCGGCGATCTCGGAGTGGTCGGCGCTCGACAGCGACAGCAGACCGACCTCGTCGAAGCCCGAGGCCCGCACGGCGGCGTCGACCATCTCGCCGACGCCCTGCAGCGACCGCTCCCGCACCGGGCGGGTGATCATCCCGGCCTGGCAGAACCGGCAGCCGCGGGTGCAGCCGCGGAAGATCTCGACGCTGGCCCGCTCGTGCACGGTCTCGGCCAGCGGGACCAGCGGCTTCTTCGGGTACGGCCAGTCGTCCAGCTCGATCGTGGTGCGCTTCTGCACGCTCGCGGGGACCCGCTCGTCGGCCGGGGTGACGGCGGCGATGTGACCGTCGTCGGCGTAGGTCACGTCGTAGAGGGACGGCACGTAGCAGCCCGGCGTCGACGACAGCCGCAGCAGCAGCTCCCGGCGCCCGCCCGGGCGTCCCTGCTCCTTCCAGTCCCGCACGACGTCGGTGATGTCGCCGACGACCTCCTCGCCGTCACCGAGCGCGGCGACGTCGACGAAGTCCGCGACCGGCTCCGGGTTGAACGCCGCGTGCCCACCGGCGACGACGACCGGGTGGCTCTCGTCGCGGTCCCGGGCGTGCAGCGGGATCCCCGCCAGGTCGAGCGTGGTGAGCAGGTTGGTGTATCCGAGCTCGGTGGAGAACGAGACGCCGAGGACGTCGAAGTCACCGACCGCGTGGTGGGCGTCGACGGTGAACGACGGCACCCCCGACTCGCGCATCAGGGCCTCGAGATCGGGCCAGACCGCGTAGCAGCGCTCGGCCAGTGCGTCGGCGCGCTCGTTGAGGACCTCGTACAGGATCTGGACGCCCTGGTTGGGCAGGCCGACCTCGTAGGCGTCCGGATAGAGCAGTGCCCAGCGGACGGCCGCGGAGTCCCACGGCTTGACCTGCGAGTTCCCCTCACCGCCGACGTACTGCACCGGCTTGGCGACGCGGGGCAGGATCGGCTCCAGGGCGGGGAATACGGAGGTGGGTGCCACGCTGCACCAGGGTAGCCACGTCCGTTCGGGACGAACCGGCGGGTCGCGCCCGACCGAACGCGGGGTGTGGAACCCGAGCAGTACACCGACGTCGGCGCGGTCCGGCTGTGCCACCAGTCCTTCGGCGACCCGGCCGACCCGGTGGTGGTCCTGGTGATGGGCCTGGGTCTGTCGCTGGACTGGTGGCGCGAGGACCTCTGCACCGCCCTGGCCGGCCGCGGGTTCCGGGTGGTGCGGTTCGACAACCGCGACGTCGGCCGCTCGACGCACCTGTCCGGCCCCGGGATCTCGGCGTGGGGGTTCCTGACCCGCCGGGCCCGGCCGGTCTACACCCTGGCCGACATGGCCGACGACACCGGCGGGCTGATCGCCCGGGTCGCGCCGTCCGGGGCGCACGTGGTCGGTGCCTCGCTGGGGGCCTCGGTCGCCCAGGAGACCGCGATCCGCCACCCCGGCCTGGTCCGGTCGCTGACCTCGGTGATGGGCCGCCCCGGCGACGGCACCGGGCGGACCGCGCCGCGGATGCTGCCGGAGTTCCTGCGCCCGCCGCCCGCGGACCCGGTCGAGGGCATGGTCCGGTCGTTCCGCCGGATCGGCTCCCACGACCGGACCGCCGTGGACGACGAGGACGTCCGCGTCACGTTCCGGCGGGCGCAGGCCCGCGAGACCGGCGACGGCAGCGGGGCCGGCAGGCAGCTGGCGGCGATCGTCGCCGAGCGGGACCGGACCGCGGACCTGCGGGCGCTGACCTGCCCGGCGCTGGTGCTGCACGGGTGCGAGGACCGGGTCATCCGCCCCGACGGGGGCCGTGCGACCGCCGCGGCCGTCCCGGGCGCCGAGCTGGTGGAGGTGCCGGGGATGGGCCACGACCTGCCGCGGTGGGTCTGGCCGGAGCTCGTCGAGGGGATCGTGCGGACCGCCGCCCGGGCGCACGCCCGCTGAGGCACGGGTCACGGCGGACCGGCGGGCCGGGCACCTACGCTGGCGCCGACCTGCTCCCCACGCGCGTCCCCGAACTCCCAGGAGACCCCCGTGCCCGTGACCGACGCCGAGCTGCACGCCCGGTTCCGCCCGCTGTTCGAGAAGATCGCCGCCGGCGCGGTGGAGCGCGAGCTGAGCCGCAGGCTGCCCGTCGAGGAGATCGCCGCCCTGCGCGACGCCGGGTTCGGCGCGGTCCGGCTGCCGGTCGAGGCCGGCGGCGCGGGGGCCTCGCTGCGCCAGCTCTTCGCGCTGCTCGTCGAGCTGGGCGCGGCGGACTCGAACATCCCGCAGGCGCTGCGGACGCACCTGCTGTTCGCCGAGCTGTGGTCGGCCGGTGCCGCCGACGACCCGGTGCTGCGCGGTCGGCTGGAGCAGGTCGCGGCCGGCCGGCTCGTCGGCAACGCCATCTCCGAGCGCGGCGGCGTCGTGCGCAACTCCTCCACCACGGTGCTGCGCCGCGACGGGGACAGGCTGCTGCTCGAGGGCGAGAAGTTCTACTGCACCGGCACGCTCTACGCCGACCTCGTCGACGTCGTCGCGCTCGACGAGGACGGCAGCCGGGTGAGCGTGCTGGTGGAGACCTCCGCGCCCGGTGTCGAGCGGGTCGACGACTGGCGCGGGTTCGGGCAGAAGCTGACCGCCAGCGGCACGACCCGGTTCACCGCGGTCGAGGTCGACCCGGCCCAGGTCCGGCCCGCGCCGACCGATGCCCACCAGCCGGTCCGGCAGGGGTTCCTGCAGCTGGTGCAGCTGGCGGCGCTGGCCGGGATCGCCCGCCGCGCCGCCGACGACGCCGCCGCCTACGTCCGCGACCGGCGCCGCAACTGGCCCTACGGCAACGCCGACCTGCCCCGGGACGACCCGCTGGTGCAGCAGGTCGTCGGGAAGGTCGACGCGGCCGCGTTCACCGTCGCCGCCGTCGTCGACGCCGCGGCCGCCTCGCTGGAGCGGGCGTTGTCCGAGCCCGGCCACGGCCCGGCCGCCGAGCTCGACGTGTACCGGGCCCAGTCGACGGTGCCGCAGCTGGTGCTGGACGCGACCTCGGAGCTGTTCGAGGTCGGCGGCGCGTCCACCGTCGACGTCGACCGGGCGCTGGACCGGCACTGGCGCAACGCGCGCACCCTCGCCGTGCACAACCCGATCGTCTACAAGCAGCAGGTGGTCGGGGCCTTCGCGCTGAACGGGACGGTGCCGGTGCTGTCGCTGTCCCCGGGCGTCGCGGGCTGAGCGGGGCTCACCGGCCGGCGCGGGCGGTGAGGGCGGCGCGCGTGGCGTCGTCGGCAGGCAGGAAGGTCTCCAGCGCCAGCTCGGCGAGGGTGACGTCGTGCGGTGCGCCGAAGGTCGAGACCACCGAGTGGAACCTCAGCGTGCCGTCGTCGGTGTCGAGGACCAGCGGCAGCAGCACGTCCGAGCCCGGCGACGGCAGCGCGGTCTCCTCGGGTGCGGGGTGGTCCCGGCACTCGGCGAGCAGCGCGACGAGCCGCCGGTCCGCGGTCATCCGCACCTGCCGTTCGAGCCGGTGCAGCAGGTGCCCCCGCCACTGGGCGAGGTTGCGGATGCGCGGCGCGAGCCCGGCGGGGTGCAGGCAGACCCGGTGCACGTTCGGCGGCGGCCCGAGCACCGCCGGGTCGAGGCCGCTCAGCAGCGCCGAGGCCGCGGCGTTGGCGAGCCGGACGTCGCCCCACCGGTCCACGACGAGGGCCGGGTACGGGTCGTGCGCGGCGACGAGCCGCGCCAGCGCCTCCCGCACGGGTGCGAGGTCCGGGTCGTCGAGCGACCGTTCGGTGTAGGCGGGGGCGTAGCCGGCGGCCAGGAACAGCGCGTTCCGCTCCCGCAGCGGGATCTCCAGCGCGTCGGCGAGCGCGCCCAGCAACTCCCTGCTCGCGCCCGAACGGCCGGTCTCGACGAAGCTGAGGTGCCGCGCCGAGACCCCCGCCGCGAGCGCCAGGTCGAGCTGGCTGCGCCGGCGGCGGCCCCGCCAGAACCGCAGCATCTCCCCCGGTCCCGCGGTGCGGGCCGGACGGACATCGGTGTCGTTCACCGGGCCGACGCTAGCCGGGCCCGGGCGTCGCGACGACTACCTGCGGAGTAGGCGGATCCGGTTACCCCGCAGGTCATCGCGCCGCGGCGGCGGTGGCAGCAGGCTCGGTGAGGTCCGAACCGCACCACCCAGGAGGTAGGGATGACCGACTTCACCGCCCTCGCCGAGCGCTACGTCGCGGCGTTCGACGAGGCCGACCCGACGGCGCGGAAGGCCCGCGTCGCCGAGCTGTTCACCACCGACGTCCGCTACACCGACCCGCTCGCCGACGTCACCGGGCACGACGGCGTCGCCGGGTTCCTGGACGCGGCCCGGGAGAAGCTGGCCGGGTTCGAGTTCCGGCTGCACGGCGAGGTCGACGCGCACCACGACCGGGCGCGGTTCCGCTGGCAGGCGGCGCCGCCGGAGGTCTTCGCGGCGGGCGCCGAGCCTCCGGTGGTCGGGTTCGACGTCATCGTGACCGACGGCGACGGCCGGATCGCGCAGGTGCACGGCTTCCTCGACGTCGTCCCCGCCCTGTAACGGGCCGGGCCGGTCAGTGGACGACCGGCCCCGACGACGGGCCGTGCGCCCAGGACGGCGGCGGGCCGGGTTCGGCCCGCCGCCGCGGGACGGCGAACGCGGCCACGGCCAGCAGCCCGGCCAGGAGCATCCCGTACTGCAGGCTCAGGAGGTAGCCGAGCCCCCGGCCCAGCACGAACGGCGCCTGCGGGTCGAACAGCGTCCACGCCGAGCCGGCCAGGAGCAGTACGGCCCCGGTCAGCGGTGCGCCCGGGGACAGGCGCGCGGCGAGCACCACCGCGCCCAGGAGCAGCCCGCCGACGAGCAGCAGGCCCGAGCCCGCGGGGACCCGGTCGAGGTCCATCCGCATCATCGACTCGTAGGCGGTGCCCATCCCCGCACCGGCGACGACCAGCGCCACCGCCGTCCCGACGAGCCCGACCAGGATCCCCACCAGGTGCCGCACGACCGCCCCCTCCGCCGACCCGGACGGATCGGACGGAACGGAAGCTATCAGCGCTTCCCGTTCGGCAGGGCCAGTCGGTTGATCGTGCCCAGGACCTGCATGTACTGCTTCCACAGCGGCCCGGTCGTGTACTCCAGCCCGTACTCCCGGCACAGCTCCCGCACCTCGGGCGCGATCTCGGCGTAGCGGTTGCTGGGCAGGTCGGGGAACAGGTGGTGCTCGATCTGGAAGGACAGCTGGCCGGTCATCAGATGGAAGAACCGGCCGCCCTCGAGGTTGGCCGAGCCCAGCAGCTGACGGACGTACCACTCGCCGCGGCTCTCGTCCTCCAGCTGCTCCTCGGTGAACTGCACCGCGCCGGTCGGGAAGTGCCCGCAGAAGATGACCGCGTGCGACCAGACGTTGCGCACCAGGTTCGCGGTGAGGTTGCCCGCGAGCACCGGCAGGAAGAACGGCCCGGCCAGCGCGGGGAACGCGACGTAGTCCTTCAGGATCTGGCGCCCGGTCTTGCGACCGATCGACTTGACCTGCTGCCACACCCGGCTCAGCGGCTTCTCCCCCGCCACGACCTTCTCGACCTCGAGGTCGTGCAGCGCGACGCCGTACTCGAAGAACAGGCTGAGCAGGAGGTTGTACAGCGGGTTGCCCAGGTAGTACGGCGTCCACCGCTGCTCCTCGGACAGCCGCAGGATCCCGTAGCCCACGTCGCGGTCCTTGCCGACGACGTTGGTGTAGGTGTGGTGCATGTAGTTGTGCGAGTGCTTCCACTCCGCCGAGGACGAGACGTTGTCCCACTCCCAGGTCGACGAGTGGATCTTCGGGTCACGCATCCAGTCCCACTGGCCGTGCATGACGTTGTGCCCGATCTCCATGTTCTCGAGGATCTTGGCGATCGAGAGCATGGCGGTCCCGGCGATCCAGGCCGGGGGCAGGACACCGGCGAACAGCAGCGCGCGGCCGCCGATCTCCAGCGCCCGCTGCTTGCGGATGACGCCGCGGATGTACTCGGCGTCCGAGGCGCCGCGCTCGGCGAGGACCCGGTCACGGATCGCGTCGAGGCGACGGCCGAGCTCCTCGATCTGCTCGGCGGTCAGGTCGGTGGTCGCGGCCACGTCCTCGCGGCGCGACGACGGCACGAGCTCCAGCACCGGGCGCTGCGGGTGCTGCTCGCGGCCGGTCTCCTCGGGGCCGGGCTCGGCGTGCGTGGGGTTCTCCAGGACGGCGGTCATGAGGACCTCCTTCGGTCGGAGCGGGTGTGTCAGGGAAGGTCGATGCGGGCGGGCCCGCACGCGGAGTTGATGCAGGTCTGGACCAGGTCGCCGGGCTCGCCGTGCGCCTCGCCGGTGCGCAGGTCGCGCACCCGGCCCTCGCGCAGCGGCAGCACGCAGCCGAAGCAGATGCCCATCCGGCAGCCGCTGGGCATGAGCTTCCCGGCGGCCTCCCCCGCCTCGAGGAGGCTCTGGCCGGACTCGACGACGACGTCGTCGCCGCCGAGGTCGACGGTGCCGCCGGTGCCCTCGGTGGCGCGGGCCGGCGGGGTGAAGCGCTCGGCGGTGACGCCGTCCCAGGCGTCCTCCAGCGCGTCGAGCAGGCCGTCGGGGCCGCAGGCGTACACGGCCCGGTCGGCCCGGTCGGCGACGGCGGCGTCGAGGGTCGCGGGGTCGAGCCGCCCGGAGACGGCGCTGTGGCGCAGCACGACCCGCAGCGACGGGTGCCGCGCGGCGAGGCCGGCCAGCTCGGCGCGGAAGATCGTGTCCTCCGGCGTGCGGGCGCCGTGCACGAGCACGACGTCGGGCATCGTCCCGGCGCGGTCGAGCGTGCGCAGCATGCCCATCACCGGGGTGATGCCGCTGCCCGCGGTGACGAACAGCAGCTTCTCCGGGAGCGGGTCGGGCAGGACGAAACCGCCCGCCGCCGGGTCGAGCTCGACGATCGTGCCGATCGGCAGGTCGCGGACCAGGGTCGGCGACACGGCGCCGCCGTCGACCTCCTGCACGGTCACGGTGAGGTGCTCCGCGCCCTCGGGGGAGGTCAGCGAGTAGCTCCGGGTGAGCCGGACGCCGTCGACCTCGACGCCGATGCCGACGTACTGGCCGGCGCGGTGCCCGGCCCAGGCGCGCCCGGGCTCGATGGTCACCGAGACCGCACGGCCGGTCTCGCGGCGACGGGCGACGACCCGGCCGCGCAGCGACGTGGTCGACCAGAGCGGGTCGACCAGCGTCAGGAAGTCCTCGGGCAGCAGCGGGGTCGTGAGGGCGCTCGCGGCGGCCAGCAGGCCCCGGCGGCGCGTGGTCGTGCCTGGAGCGGATCGGAACATGACATCAACTGTGCACGGTCCGATGTCACATAGCAACCGGGGTCGCCTGGATCCTGTGTCACATGCCCGCCTGTTATTCTCCGTGTCATGGTCGAGGACCCGGAGTCGGCGGACTGGCGCACCATCGACGAGCTGGCGCGGTCCAGCGGTGTCACGGTGCGCAACATCCGCGCCTACCAGTCCCGGGGGCTGCTGCCCCCGCCGCAGGTCAAGGCCCGGACGGGCTACTACGGACCCGGTCACGCGGCGCGTCTGGAGCTGATCCAGGACCTGCAGGACGAGGGCGTCAAACTCGACACGATCAAGAAGCTGCTCGACACCACCGGTGGTTCCACCGAGCAGGTCGTGCAGTTCATCCGGACCGTCCGCGCGCTGTTCGCGCCCGAGGACCGGCAGATCGTGCACCTCGCCGAGCTCGCCGAACGGTACGAGAGCACCGACGTCGGCGTCGCCAAGCGCGGGGTCAAGATGGGCCTGCTGCGCGAGCTGGGCGACGACACCTACGAGGAGATCAGCCCGCGGCTGATGAACGCCGCCGCCGAGCTGACCGGTCTCGGCATCCCGATCACCCGCTCGCTCGACGTCGTGGAGCAGCTGCGCAAGCACGCCGACGCCGTCGCCCGGCTCTACGTCGACCTGTTCCTCGGCGAGATCTGGCAGCCCTTCGACGCCGAGGGCCGTCCCGACGACCAGTGGCCGCGCGTCTACGAGACGATCGAGCGGATGCGCCGCATCTCCGGCGAGGTCATGATCGCCGTGCTGGAGCTGGCCGTGGCCGAGCGGGTCGACGTCACCTTCGGCCGCGACATCGTGCGCAACGTGAAGACCACGAGCGCGGGCCCCACGGTCGCACCCGACGCCGCGGGGCCGTCCGCGGACGGGGCGGAGCCGTCCTGACCACCGGCGCCGGTCAGCGCCCGCGCAGCGCGCGGGAGACGACGGCCCGGGTGTCGGCGGGGTCGATGACGTCGTCGATCTCGAACACGGTCGCCACGCCGAGCGCCTTGCCGCGCTCGTAGTACCCGGCGACGAGCTCGTCGTAGCGGGCCCGCCGCGCGGTCTCGTCGGTGATCGCGGCCAGCTCGTCGCGGAAGCCGAGGCGGACCGCGCCCTCCAGCCCCATCCCGCCGAACTCGCCGGTGGGCCAGGCCACGGTCAGCACCGGTGCGTGCAGGTCACCGCCGGCCATCGCCATCGCGCCGAGGCCGTAGCCCTTGCGCAGCACGACCGTCACCAGCGGCACCGTCAGCCGTGCGCCGGCGACGAACATCGCCCCGAACCGGCGGACGGTCGCGGTGCGCTCGGCGTCCGGGCCGACCATGAACCCCGGGGTGTCGCACAGCGACACGACCGGCAGCCCGCGGGCCTGGCACAGCGTCAGGAACGCGGTGGCCTTGTCCGCGGCGTCGCCGTCGATCGCGCCACCGAGGTGCTCGGGGTCGTTGGCGATCACGCCGACGGCGCGGCCGTCGAGCCGGGCCAGTGCGGTGACCATCCCCGCGCCGAACCCGCCACGCAGCTCGACGACGGAGCCGGTGTCGCACAGGGTGTCGACGACGCGGCGGACGTCGTAGGCGCGCAGCCGGTTCTCCGGGACGAGGTGGCGCAGCATCCGCTGGTCGGCGTGCCCGCCGGCCACCGGGTCCCCGGCGACGTGACGCAGGTACCGGCGGGCCGCGGCGGCCGCGGCCCGGTCGTCGGGCACGAGCAGGTCGACCACGCCGTTCGCCCACTGCACCGGCATCGGTCCGACGTCACCGGGTGCGACGACGCCGAGCCCGCCGCCCTCGATCATCGCCGGGCCGCCCATGCCCAGGCTGCTGCCCTCGGTCGCGACGATCAGCTCGCAGGCCCCGGCCAGGGCCGCGTTGCCGGCGAAGCAGTAGCCGGCGACGACCGCGACGGTCGGGACCCGGTCGCGCAGGCGGGCGAACAGCCGGAAGGTCGGCACGTCGAGCTGGGTGACGGCGGAGGTGTCGGTGTCCCCCGGCCGGCCGCCGCCGCCCTCGGCGAACACGACGACCGGCAGCCGGTCGCGTTCGGCGAGCTCGAGGAGCCGGTCGGTCTTGCGGTGGTTGAGCACGCCCTGGGTGCCGGCGAGCACGGTGTAGTCGTAGGCCAGCACGGCGACCGGGCGTCCGCCGACGGTCCCGGTGCCGGTGACGATCCCGTCGGCGGGGGTGCGGGCGACGAGCTCGGCGGTGCTGCGACGGGCCCGCTGCGCCGCCAGGGTCAGCGCGCCGTACTCGACGAGGCTGTCGGGGTCGAGCAGGTCGGCGACGTTCTCCCGGGCGGTGCGCCGCCCCGCCGACCGCCGGCGTGCGACGGCGGCGGGCCGGCCGGCGTCGAGCCCGCCGTGGCGGCGGTCGCGGACCTCGGCCAGGTCGGGCCGGATCCGGTCGGGGTCGAGGTCCTCGGTACGGCCGGGGGCGTCCGCGGCGTCGGCGTCGGCGAGGACGGCGAGCAGCTCCCCCGCCTCGACCGCGTCGCCGACGGCGACGACGACCGTCTCCACCCGGGCCGGCCGCTCCGCGGTGACCGGGTGCTCCATCTTCATCGACTCGAGGACGACGACCTCGCCGCCCGCGGCGACGACCTGCCCGGCCGGGGTGGGCAGCGCCACGACGACGCCGGGCCGGGACGCGCGCACGGCGGTCCGGTCCGCGGGGACCTCGACCGCCGGGCCCGGCGCCGATCCGTTCCCGGCGGCGTCACCGGCCGCGGGCGCACCGGGCGCCGGCGCACCGGTCGCGGGAAGCACGGTCTCGCGGGGCGCCGCGGCCAGCTCGGCCAGGTGCCGGTCGACGAAGGTGGTGTCCAGGGTCCCGTCGACCAGCTCGGGGCGGGCGAGGACGGCCTGCAGCAGCCCCAGGGTGACCGCGACGCCGGCCACGTCGAACCCGGCGAGGGCACGCCGGGTGGCGGCGGCCGCGGCCTCCGGCGTCGCCCCGCGGGCGACGACCTTGGCCAGCAGCGGGTCGTAGCGCGGCCCGACCCGGTACCCGGCGTAGCCGTGGGTGTCGACGCGGACCCCGCGCCCGGCGGGCGGCTGGAAGCGGGTCAGGGTCCCGGCGGCCGGGACGAGGGTCCCGTCCTGCCCGACGGTCTCGGTCGTCACCCGGGCCTGCACCGCGGCCCCGCGCGGCGCGGGCGGGGCGACGAGGCCGAGGTCGGCGAGCCGGGCGCCGTAGGCGACCCGCAGCCCCAGCTCGACGAGGTCGAGGCCGGTGGTCTCCTCGGTGACGGTGTGCTCGACCTGGATCCGCGGGTTGACCTCCAGGAAAGCGATCTCCTGCCCGGCGAGCAGGAACTCGACGGTGGCGAGGCCGCGGTAGCCGTCGCACAGGCGCAGCGCGGCCTCGTGCAGCCGTGTGCGCACCGGGGCGGGCACGGCGGGGGCGGGCGCGATCTCGACGAGCTTCTGCCGTCGGCGCTGCGCGGAGCAGTCCCGGTCCCCCAGCACGACGGCGCCGGTGCCGTCACCGAGGACCTGCACCTCGACGTGCCGGGCGGCCGGCAGGAGGCGTTCGACCTGCACCGCGCCGTCGCCGAACGCGGCGAGCGCCTCGGACGAGCAGCGGCGGACGGCGTCGTCGAGGTCGGCCGGGTCGGTGACCGGGCGCATCCCGCGCCCGCCGCCGCCGGAGCGGGCCTTGACCATGACGGCGCCGCCGGGGCCGAGGCGGGACAGCAGCGCGGCGCCGTCGGCGGGTTCGACGGCCTCCAGGACCGGTACGCCGAGCGCGCCCGCGTGGTCGCGGGCGGCGGCCTTGTCCCCGAACAGCTCCAGCGTGCGCGGCGACGGCCCGACGAACACCACGCCGGCGTCCGCGCAGGCCCGGGCCAGCGCCGGGCTCTCGGAGGCGAACCCGTAGCCGGGGTGCAGCGCACCGGCCCCGCCGTCGACGGCGGCCCGCACCAGCGCGTCGACGTCGAGATAGGCGGCGGCGCCGGTGCCGGGCAGCGCGACGGCGGCGTCGGCGCGGGCGACGTGCGCGCAGGCGGCGTCGTCGGCCGCGTGCACGGCGACCGTGCGCACGCCCAGCGCCGACGCCGTCTCCATGATCCGGACCGCGATCTCGGCGCGGTTGGCGACGAGCAGCGCCCCGGGGAGCGCGGGGCTCAGGACAGCAGGCCCGCGGCCCGCAGCGCGGCGCGGACGTCCTCGTGGTGCCACTCGTCCAGCGGCACCAGCGGCAGCCGGATCCCGCCGGGCATGAGCCCCAGCTCGGCCAGTGCCCACTTCACCGGGATCGGGTTCGGCTCGGAGAACAGCGCCGCGTGCAGGCCCGCGAGGTCGGCGTCGAGCGCGGAGGCGGTCTCGGCGTCACCGGCGACGGCGGCCTTGCACATCCGGGCCATCGTCTCGGGGGCGACGTTCGCGGTCACCGAGATGTCGCCGTGGAACCCGGCGAGCATCGACGCGCGGGCGGTGCCGTCGTCACCGGAGTACAGCGCGAAGTCGTCCAGGCCCAGCGCGACGAGCTCGCGGACCCGGTCCAGGTCGCCCTTGGCCTCCTTGAGACCGACGATGTTCGGGATCTCCGCCAGCCGGGCCACCGTCGACGGCAGCATGTCGCAGGCCGTGCGGCCCGGGACGTTGTAGAGGTACTGCGGGATGTCGACGGTCTCGGCGATCCGCTTGAAGTGCTGGTAGAGGCCCTCCTGCGGGGGCTTGTTGTAGTACGGCGTCACGAGCAGCGCGCCGTCGGCGCCGGCCGCCCGCGCGGCGCGGGTCAGGTGGATCGCCTCGTCGGTGGAGTTCGCCCCGGTGCCGGCGATGACCGGGACCCGGCCGTTCGCGACCTCGATGGTGCGCCGCATGACCTCGGTGTGCTCGAGCACCGACAGCGTGGACGACTCGCCGGTCGTGCCGACCGAGACGATCGCCGCGGTGCCCGCGTCGACCTGCCGCTCGACGAGCTCGCCGAGGGCCGTGTGGTCGACCTCGCCGCTGTCGTGCATCGGGGTCACGATCGCGACGATGCTTCCGGTGATCATGCCGGGCCTCCCTGGTACCGCTGCTCCTGCCGGTGCGACCGTAGCAAGCGGGACCGACGTCCCGGTGCGGGTTTCCTCTCAGCCGCCGGCTCAGCCCAGGGCCAGCCGGGCGGGCTGGACCGACCGCGTGATCCGGCGCACCGCCTGCACCGCGATCGCCCCGGCCGCGACCGTCGCGACGAGGGTGACGGCGATCGGCCGGTCGCCCGCCACGATGCCGATCAGCGCCCAGCACAGCGCTCCGGCGAAGCCCGCGAACCCGGCGGTGGAACCGACGACCGACAGCACGACCGCGGTGAGGATCACGAGCAGCAGGATGGCCGCGACCTGCGGGAGCACCCCGTCGGACGGCAGCCCGACCGCGACGCCGGCCGCCATCAGACCCAGCACCAGCGCCGCCGAGGACCAGCCGAGGTAGATGGCCAGCGGCAGCCGCATCGCCAGCCGTTCCGCCCAGCCGTCGGCGACGCCGCGGGACAGCCGGCCGTAGACGACACCGAGCGCGACGACGAGCAGGACCAGCAGCACCTCGGCGGTGACCACCCAGCGGTTCGAGAAGGCCGCGATCCACAGCGGGTTGAGCACGGCGGTCGCCGCGACCCACCAGCCGACGCGGCGGTGCACCTCGCGGCCGCGCTGGCCGGGCATCAGGGCGTAGCCGGCGTAGACCAGCACGCCCAGGTAGATCAGCCCCCAGATCGAGAACGCCCAGCCCGCGGCCAGCAGCGGGGTGTCGTAGTCGCGCGCGACGGCGCCGATCCCCGACCCCCCGAACGCCGACACGAGCACCTGCAGGATCGCCAGGACCGCCACGACGACTCCACGGACCAGGTCCGCGGTCGTCGGGCGCGGGGTGAGCACGGTCATGGCCCACATGGTGGACCGCGGGGACGGCCTCTGCCATCCGGCCGTCGGGGGGAATCGATCTTCCCGCGGGCCGGGGGTCAGCCGAGCGGCAGGAAGAACAGGTGGACGTCGCGCGCGTCCTCCGGGGAGAGCAGCACCCCGCCGGGCAGCCTGCCGTACTCGACGAAGCCGCGGGCGGCGTAGAACGCGGGCAGCGGGGTGCCGCCGCGGGCGCCGAGGGTCAGCATCGCCAGGCCCGTCTCCCGGGCGTGGGCGACGGCGGCGTCGAGCAGGACCGTACCGAGACCACGTCCCTGCAGGTCCGGACGGACCATGAGGCGCTGCACGTCGGCGCGGTGCGCGGCGATGCCGGTGCCCGGGACCAGGAAGACCGTGCCCAGCGGGGCGGTGTCCTCCCCCAGCACGAACATCAGGGACGCGCCGGACCGGGCGGCGTCGACGGTCTCGACCGCCAGCGCGCGGACCTCGTCCGGGTCGGCGCCGGGCACGAAGTCCACGGCGCCGCCGGCCTCGGTCACGGCGATCCAGAGATCACCGAGCGCGGCGGCGGCGCCGGGGTGGGGGTCGACGACCCGGCGGACGGCCGGGACGCCTGCGGTCACAGGTTCGGGAACCAGAGCTTGATCTCCCGGTCGGCCGACTCCGGGGAGTCCGAGCCGTGCACCAGGTTGGAACCGGTCTCCAGGGCGAGGTCGCCACGGATGCTGCCGGGGGTGGCCTTCTCCACCGGGTCGGTGCCGCCGGCGATCTGCCGCCAGGCGGCGATGGCGCGGGGGCCCTCGACGACCGCGGCCAGGACCGGGCCGGAGGTGATGAACGACAGCAGCTCCTCGAAGAAGGGCTTGCCGTCGTGCTCGGCGTAGTGCTGGGCGGCCAGCTCACGGTCCACCGTGCGCAGGTCGAGGGCCACCAGGCCGAGGCCCTTGCGCTCGATGCGCGAGACGACCTCACCGACGAGCTTGCGCGCGACGCCGTCGGGCTTGACCAGGACGAGAGTGCGTTCAGTCACGCGCGACAGGGTAGCGACGACCCACCGGGGGTCCGGCACCCACCGTCACGAGTGCGCCCGGACCGCCGTGTGTCAGTCCTGCTGCTGCGACGGCAGCGTCCCCGCCGCCATCCGGCGGGCCACCTCGCGCCGCATCCAGACCAGGACCGCCCACACGAGGATGAACACCACCGCGACCACGACCAGCGAGGACAGGAACACCAGCGCCGCGACGAGCAGCGCCCCCTGCAGCACCAGCGCCGCGGTGAGCCCCCACGGCCGCCGCTGCACCCCGGACGCCAGGATCATGGCGACGGCGATGCCCGCCACCACCCCGAAGCCGAGCGCGGTCGACCCGGTGCCGAAGCGCGGGAGCACCAGCAGCGCCAGGAGGACGACGATCGCCTCCAAGATCAGCGTCGCGGCGAACACACCGCGGGCACCCTTCATGGGGTCGGTGGGCGGCGGCCGCACACCCTCCGGCACACCCGGCACGTCGCTCACTCCGGTTCCTTCCCGAACAGCGCCCGCGCCTCGCCGACGGTGACGACCGACCCGGTGACGACGACGCCGACCCCGGACCCGCCCGCCTCCTCGGCGATCTCACGGGCCTGCTCGACGGCCTCGGCCAGCGACGGCTCGACACTGACCCGCTCGGAGCCGAACACCTCGGCGGCGAGCGCGCCGAGCTCGTCGGGGTCCATCGCGCGGGGCGAGGAGTTGGTGGTGACGACGACCTCGTGCAGCGCCGGCTGCAGCCCCTCCAGGATGCCGCGGGCGTCCTTGCCCTGCAGCACCCCGATCACGCCGACGAGCCGGGTGAAGCGGAACTCCGAGCCCAGCGCGCCCGCGAGTGCGGTGGCGCCGGCCGGGTTGTGCGCGGCGTCGAGCAGCACGGTCGGCCGGTCCGGCCCGCCCTCGACGGGCTCGAGCCGCCCGGGTGAGCGGACCGAGGCGAACGCGGCGCGGACCGCGTCGGGGTCGAGGGGCTGCGCGGTGCCGGCGCCGACGAGTGCCTCGGCCGCGGCCAGTGCGACCGCCGCGTTCGACGCCTGGTGCTCGCCGTGCAGCGGCAGGAAGATCTCGTCGTAGCGGCCGGACAGGCCCTGCAGCTCCAGGCGCTGCCCGCCGACGGCGAGCTCCCGCTCCACGACGCCGAACTCGGCGCCCTCCCGGGCGACCTGTGCGCCGACCTCGGCGCAGCGCTCCAGGAGGACCTCGGCGACCCGCTTGTCCTGGGCCGCGAGGACGGCGACCGACCCCTCCTTGATGATCCCGGCCTTCTCGCGGGCGATGTCGGTGATGTCGTCACCGAGGTACTCGGCGTGGTCGAGCCCGACCGGCAGGACCACCGCCACGTTCCCGTCGGCGACGTTCGTGGCGTCCCAGCGCCCGCCGAGCCCGACCTCGACGACCGCGGCCTCGACCGGGGCGTCGGAGAACGCCGCGAAGGCCATCGCGGTGAGCACCTCGAACTTGCTCAGCGCGGGCGCGTCGCCGCGCTCGGCGTCGACGAGCTCGACCAGCGGCTCGACCTCGCGGTAGGCCGCGACGTAGCGCTCGGGGGTGACCGGGCGGTTGTCCAGGTTGATCCGCTCGGTGGCGCGCTGCAGGTGCGGGCTGGTGTAGCGCCCGGTCCGCAGCCCGATCTCGGTGAGCAGCGCGTCGACCATCCGGGAGGTGGAGGTCTTGCCGTTGGTGCCGGTCAGGTGCACGACCGGGTAGCCGCGCTGCGGGTCGCCCAGCGCGTCGCACAGCGCCTGCATGCGCTCCAGCGACGGCTCCATCACCGACTCCGGCCAGCGCCGGTCCAGCGCCGCGTCGACGGCGAGGAACTCGGCGTAGCCGGTCACCGTGGACTGGGCCGGGACGACGTCGGGGTCTCCCCCGCCGCGGATCTCGTCCAGGACGGCCGCGATCAGGGCCTCCTGGGTGTCCTCCGGTGCCGCGGCGGACGCCTCGGGGTCCTCGGAGCGGTCCTCGCCACCGGGCTCGTCGTCCTGCTGCTGTTCGGCGTCGCCGCCGGACGGCTCACCGTCGGGCGAGTCGCCGAACCCGCCCTCGGCCCACCGGTCGCCGCCGTAGGTCGGCGAGTCGGCCTCGGTGAAGTCGTCGAACTCGTCGTACTCCTTCGCCACGGCGGGATCAGGCCTCCGGGAGCGCGGCGAGCCGCGCGGTGATGCGGTCGATGTCGGCGACGGCGGTCGCGTGCCGGGCACGGATCCCGTCGACGACCTCGGCCGGTGCCTTCTCGGTGAACTTGGGGTTGGTCAGCTTCTTGTCCGCCTGGTCGCGCTCCTTCTCGGCGACGGCGAGGTCCTTACCGAGCCGGGCCCGCTCGGCGGCGACGTCGATCGCCCCCGAGGTGTCCAGCTCGACGGTGACCGGACCGCCGGAGGTGGCGACCTCGAAGCTCGCGGTGGCGGCGAAGTCGTCACCGGCCGGGTCGAGCCGGTTGAGGAAGCGCAGCGCGCGCTCGTGCGCGGCCAGCCCGGCGGCGTCGAGGCCGGTGAGGCGGGCGGCGACGGCCTTGCGGTCGGGCAGCCCCTGCTCGGTGCGGAACCGGCGGACCTCGGTGATGACCTTCTGCGCGTCGGTGACCCGGGCCGTGGCGGCCGCGTCGACCGGCGCGCCGGTGCCCTCGGCCGTCGGCCAGGCCGCGGTCACGACGGTCTCGCCGCCGGTCAGCGCGGTCCACAGCGCCTCGGTGACGAACGGCGCGATCGGGTGCAGCATCCGCAGCAGCGCGTCGAGGACGTGCCCGAGGACGGCCCGGGTGCCCGGCTCGGTGGCCGGGTCGTCGAGCTGGGTCTTGCAGAGCTCGACGTACCAGTCGGCCAGCTCGTCCCAGGCGAAGTGGTAGAGCCCCTCGGTCGCCTTGGCGAACTGGTAGCCGTCGAGCAACTCGTCGGTCTGCGCGCGGACCTCCGCGAGCCGGCCCAGGATCCAGCGGTCGGCGTCGGTCCGGTCGGCGTCCGCGGGCAGCGGCAGGCTCGCGTCCGCGCCCTTGGCCAGGGCGAACCGGGTGATGTTCCAGAGCTTCGTGGTGAAGTTCCGGGACCCGGCGACCCACTCCTCCGACAGCGACATGTCGGTGCCGGGGTTGGAGCCGCGGGCGATGGTGAACCGGAGCGCGTCCGCGCCGTAGGAGTCGATCAGCGCCAACGGGTCGATGACGTTGCCCTTGGACTTCGACATCTTCTTGCCGTGCTCGTCGCGGATGAGCCCGTGCAGGTAGACGTCGCGGAACGGGGCCTTCCCCATCACGTAGGTCCCGAACATCATCATCCGGACGACCCAGAAGAACAGGATGTCGTAGCCGGTGACCAGGACCGAGTTCGGGTAGTAGCGCTCCAGGTCCGGGGTCTCGTCCGGCCAGCCGAGCGTGGAGAACGGCCACAGCCCGGAGGAGAACCAGGTGTCGAGGACGTCGGGGTCCTGACGCCAGCCCTCCCCCGACGGCGGCTGCTCGTCCGGTCCGACGCAGACGACCTCGCCGTCCGGGCCGTACCAGACCGGGATGCGGTGCCCCCACCAGAGCTGACGGCTGATGGTCCAGTCGTGCATGTTGTCGACCCAGTCGAAATACCGCTTGGCCTGCTCCTTCGGGTGCAGGACGGTCTCGCCGGAGCGGACGGCGTCGCCCGCGGACCGGGCGAGCGGCTCGACCTTGACGAACCACTGCAGGCTCAGCCGCGGCTCGATCGGGACGCCGGTGCGCGAGTCGTGCCCGACCGAGTGCAGGTAGGGGCGCTTCTCGGCGACGATCCGGCCCTGCGCGCGCAGCTCCTCGCGGATCGCGACGCGCGCCTCGAAGCGGTCCATGCCGTCGAAGCGGGTGCCGGTCCCGGCGATGGTGCCGGCCTCGTCCATGATCGTCGGCATCGGCAGGTCGTGGCGGCGGCCCAGCTCGAAGTCGTTCGGGTCGTGCGCCGGGGTGATCTTGACGGCGCCCGAGCCGAACTCGGGGTCGACGTAGTCGTCGGCGACGACCGGGATCCGACGGCCGGTGATCGGCATCTCGATCTCGGTGCCGACCAGGTGCGCGTACCGCTCGTCGTCGGGGTGGACGGCGACCGCGGTGTCACCGAGCATCGTCTCGACCCGGGTGGTCGCGACGACGAGCGAGGCGTCCCCGTCGCCGTAGCGCATCGAGACCAGCTCGCCCTCGGTCTCGATGTGGTCGACCTCGATGTCGGAGATCGCCGAGCGCAGCGCCGGGGACCAGTTGACCAGGCGCTCGGCCCGGTAGATCAGTCCGTCGTCGAACATCTTCTTGAAGACGGTGGCGACGGCCCGGGACAGGCCCTCGTCGAGGGTGAAGCGCTCGCGGGACCAGTCGACGCCGTCGCCCAGGCGCTCCATCTGCCCGAGGATCGAGCCGCCGGACTCGGCCTTCCACTCCCAGACCTTCTCCACGAACGCCGCGCGGCCGATCGCGTGCCGGTCGGGCTCGCCCGCGGCGGCCATCCGCCGCTCCACGACCGACTGGGTCGCGATCCCGGCGTGGTCCATGCCGGGCAGCCACAGCGCGTCACGGCCCTGCATGCGGGCGCGCCGGGTCAGCACGTCGATGAGCGTGTGGTCCATCGCGTGGCCCAGGTGCAGGCTGCCGGTGACGTTCGGCGGCGGGATGACGATGCAGAACGGGTCGGCGTCCGACGACGGGTCGGCCCGGAAGTACCCGGCGTCGACCCAGCGGCGGTACATGTCGCCCTCTACCTCGCCCGGGGTCCACTTGGCGGGCAGGTCGGCGGTACGCGCTGGCAGGGTCTCGGTCACATGTCAAGTCTACGAGTCGACACCGACACGATTCCCGGGCCCCGGACCCGTGCGCTCAGGACCGGAAGTGCGCCTTGGGGATGACCCCGTGCACCCCGACGGTCCGGTCCACCACCTGGGAGACCGCGAAGTCCGCCGCCGCGGAGAGGTAGGCGTAGGCCGTCGCCCGGTCCATCCCCCGGTCCTCCTGCAGGAAGTCGAGTGCGTTGACCACGGCCCGGCGCATCGCGACGTCGAGGTCGGTCCCCTGGCCGCCGATGCTCCCGTCCGGGTCGGAGAGCCCGATCGGCACCCAGGCGTCCGGGGTCTCGCCGAAGGGGTAGCCGAAGGCCACCGACGGCGCCGTGCCCTCCCCCGGCCGGCACACGGTGAGCCGGAACGTGGCGCGCAGGGAGCCCTCCAGCGCGGTCAGGGCGACCTCCCCGTCGCCCATCGCCAGGTGCGGGTCGCCGACGTGGAACAGCGCCCCCTCCGCGCGGACGGGCAGGTAGAACGCCGAGTCCGGGCCGAGCAGGCGGATGTCGATGTTGCCACCGCCCAGGGTCGGCGGGATCGAGTTCAGCTCGGCGGCGTTCTCGGCGTCCGCCGCGACGTGGGCCACCCCCATGGTGCCCATGAAGGGCCGCAGCCCGAACGACACCTCCTGCCCCTCGCCGAACGCCAGGTGGGCCTCGGGGCCGTCCGCCCCGTCGCGGACCGGGGTGAAGACCGAGACGTTGCCGTAGCGCCCGGGGTCACCGGTGGCACGCCCGTCGGTGGCCGGCGGCGGCATGACCTCGTCGAGGGCGATCCCGGCGGGCGGCGCGCCGGACGCGGTGCGCCCGAGCGCCCCCTTCCCGTGCCTGCTGGAGACGACGCCGTAGGGCACCCGGGGCACCGCGGACAGGGTCTCGACCTTCAGGACGTCGCCGGGGCGCGCCCCCTCGACGAACACCGGCCCGGTGATGACGTGCGGGCCGTCGGCGTCGAAGTCGCGCGGCGTGCGCCGGTAGTCCCGGGCGACCGCGACGGCGTCGGAGAGCACACCGTCGGCCGCCACCCCGTGGCGCCCGAACCAGGCGACCGGGTCCCGGCCCTGGTCCTCCAGGATGCCCTCGTGGGAGACGGTGTCGATGGTGACCGTCTGCCCCGACCGCATCGTCAGCACCGGCGCGGCCCCGATCGCCGGGACGTAACCCCAGCGCACGTCGGCCGGGTCGGACCCGAGGTAGTGGTCGCCGGGGATGTCGCCCGCACCGGGCTGCAGCGGACCGTCCGGCAGCGCCGCCGCGACGGACCCGGGGGCGGCGGACGTGCCGCAGCCGGCCAGCCCTCCGGCCGCGGTGACGGCGGCGGCCGCGCGGAGGAAGTCGCGCCGGCCGAGCGCGGCGAGCAGCGGGCGGGGATCGGGGGGAGCCATGTCCCCACCCTCACCCGCGTCCGTTACGTCCGGATCACCGCTCGTTTACGCCCGGCCCGCGGGCAGCAGCAGGCACCACGGCCGCGGCCACCCCAGCACCCCGCCGACGGCCGCCGGGTCGCCCCGCCGGAGCAACGCCGGGTCGAACGCCCGCACCCGGCCGGAGCCGGGCTCGTAGACGCGCCACCGGCCGTCGGCGTCGACGCCCAGGACCAGCACCCAGTGCCGCGGCAGCCACCGGGACCCGACCAGCAGCGGAACCGGGCCGACGGCGGCGGGCACCGCGGCGAGCGCGTCGCGGGTCGCCGGGCGGATCCGGAACGGTCCCGCGGCGGGTGCGTGCCGGCGCAGCCACGCCCGCATCCCCCACGGCGTCGTCCCCAGGGCGCGCGGCCAGAGCCGGTTGGCCTGGCGGTGCGCGGTCCGCTGGGCGGCGGCGAACCGGTCCGCCACCACGCCGGGCCACCCCGAGCCGGCCAGCACCGCGGTCACCACCAGCACCGAGGGTCCGCACGTGACACCGTCGACCTGGCGGCCGAGCAGGGTGCCGGGTGTGAGCTCGTCCATGGCGGACACCCTCCCCCGGCGGCGCGCGGCGCGGCACCCCCGGGCGGGTCCGCGGGACCGCCGGGCGGCGGCTACGGCTGCCTGCCGGCACGGCCCGGCGGTGGGCGCGTGTGGTCACGGCCGGTCCGGGCGGACACGACCCGGTGTCGCCCGGGTGGTCGGGCGGGTTCCCGGCCTAGGCTCGGCGACATGCCCGTTCTCTCACCCGAGGTCGTCGAGTTCCTGAACCACGGCACCCGTACCGGAATGCTCGGCTGGACGGCGAAGGACGGGCGCCCGCTCGTCGCGCCGGTCTGGTTCCTCGTCGAGGACGACACGATCGTCTTCGACACCGGGGCGGACACCGCGAAGGGACGGGCGATCGTCCGCGACCCGCGGGTCGTGCTCACCGCCGACCTGCCCGCACCGCCGTACGCCTTCGTGCAGGTGCAGGGTGTCGCCGAGATCAGCACGGACCCCGAGGAGCTCCTGCGCACCGCGACCGCGCTCGGAGGCCGCTACATGGGCGCCGACCGGGCCGAGGAGTTCGGCCGGCGCAACGGCGTGCCCGGCGAGCTCGTCGTCCGGATCCGCCCGACGAAGGTGGTCGCCCACCTCGACATGACGGCGTGATCGGTTGACCTGAAGTCCGGTTCATCCTCCACCGTCGCGGCGGGCGATGAGTTCGGCCGTCGGCGTCGGTCCATCACCCCGAGAGGACGGTGGACCATGACGCAGCTCGACCTCCGGCACGGCACGCAACGGGTCTTCGCGCACCTGCTGGTGAGCACCCTGGTCGTGTCGGTCGTGAACTTCACGGTGTGGTTCGCCGTGACGTTCTGGGTGTTCCTGGAGACGGGGTCGGTCGCGGCGACCGGCATCATCGCCGGGATCTTCCTGGTGGCGACGGCGCTGACCGGGATCCCGTTCGGCGGGGTCGTGGACCGGTTCGGCAAGCGCGCGGTCATGCAGGTCTCGGCGGCGGTGTCCGCCGTGGTCTACGCGCTGTGCCTGGCCCTGCTGCTGCTCGCCCCCGACGGGGCGTTCCGCGACCCGACGGGCCCGTTGCTGTGGACGCTGGTCGTCGCGCTGATGCTGGGGGTGATCGCCGGGAACCTGCGCACGATCGCGCTGCCGACGCTGGTCACCCTGCTCGTCCCGGCCGCGGTCCGGGACCGCGCCAACGGACTGGTCGGGACCGCGACCGGGGTGAGCTTCCTGGTCACCTCGGTCGCGTCCGGGCTGCTCGTCGCGGTGGACGGGATGCGGTCGGTGCTCGTCGCCGCCCTCGTCGTGCTGGTCGTGTCGCTGGTGCACCTGGCACGGGTCCGGATCCCGGCCGCGCCCGCACCGGCCGGCCCGGCCGTCCCCGTGACCGTCGAGGAGCGGGGCGGCCTCGACCTGCGCGGCACCGTCCGGCTCGTCGCGGGTGTGCCGGGGCTGCCCGCACTGATCGTGTTCTCCTGTGTGAACAACCTGCTCGGCGGGGCGTTCATGGCGCTGATGGACCCCTACGGCCTGTCGATGATGTCGGTCGCGGCCTGGGGGCTGCTGTGGGGCGTGCTGTCCGCCGGGGTGATCGTCGGCGGGCTCCTCGTCGCCCGGATCGGGCTGGGCAGCCGCCCGGTCCGGTCGTTGCTGCTGGTCAACGCCGTGCTCTGGGCCTCGACGATGCTGTTCCCGCTGCAGGCCTCGATCCTGCTGCTCACGCTCGGCATGGCGGTGTTCATGCTGCTCATGCCGTTCGCCGAGGCCGCCGAGCAGACCGTGCTGCAGCGGGTCGTGCCCTACGGGCGGCAGGGCCGGGTCTTCGGGTTCGCGCAGAGCGTGGAGCAGGCCGCGTCGCCGCTGACCGCGTTCCTGCTGGCCCCGTTCACCGAGCTGGTGGTGGTTCCCTACATGAGCGACGGCGGCGCCGGTGCGGCCGCGATCGGCTCCTGGTTCGGCACCGGCACCGCCCGCGCGATCGCCCTGGTGTTCGTGGTCTGCGGCGCCCTGGGCGTGGTGCTGACCCTGGCCGCCCTGGCGAGCCGCCCCTACCGTCGCCTGTCCGCCGCCTACGCGACCGCGCCCACCGGGTCCGTCACCCCCGCCGCGGAGGCCGCCGTGGCCGTGACCACCACCCCCGTCCCCGGACCGGGCACCGCCGCCCGGCTCCCCGCGGAGCCGGACTCCGCACCCCGGCGCTGACCCGGGCATGGGCACCCGGCCGTCCCCTGGATCCACACCCCCTGGCGGGCTCCCACACCCGTCGCGACAGGTGTGGGTGCCCACCGGAGGGTGTGGGCGCGGCCGGAGGAGCTGTCGCACCCCGGCCGGGGTCGTCGCACCCGCCGCGGAGGGTGCGACGACCCCCGCAGGGGTGCGGCGGGCCGCCGGTGACCGCCACGGGGGCTCCGGGCGCGGGGGCCGCGGACGCGGTCGTCAGGTCCGGCACAGGGTGGTGGTCCAGAGGGAGGCGCCGGCCTGGTCGCGCAGGTGGACCTCCAGGGTCGTCCCGTCGGGGGCGACGTCGAGCTCCCCGAAGTGCTGGAACCCCTCCAGCGGGCTCGCGCCCTGCCGGGACGGTCCGCGCACGAACTCCGCCCGCGGACCGAAGGTCGGGTCGAGCTCGTTCGGACCGAAGGCACCGGCGTGCAGCGGGCCGGACACGAACTCCCAGAACGGGTCGAAGTCGGTGAACGCGGCGCGCTCCGGGGCGTAGTGGTGGGCGGCGGTGTAGTGCACGTCCGCGGTCACCCAGACCACGTTGCGGACCCTCCGCCGGCGAATCCCGGCCAGCACCCCGGCGATCTCGGACTCGCGTCCGCTCGGCGGACCGGGCACCCCGTTGGCCACGGCCTCCCAGGCGGTGTCGCCGTCGGGCACCAGCACGCCGATCGGCATGTCCGAGGCGACGATCTTCCAGGTCGCCCGCGACGACGCGAGCGCGTCGACGAGCCAGCGGGCCTGGGCCTCCCCCAGGATCCGCTCGCCGCGGCCGGTGTTGGCGGAGTTCGCGCTGCGATAGGTGCGCATGTCCAGCACGAACACCTCGACGTGCGGGCCGAACGGCACCCGCCGGTACACCCGTCCGTCGACGGCGGTGCGTGGGTCGACCGGCTGCCACTCGTGGAACGCGCGGAACCCGCGGGCCGCGAGCACGTCCACCCGCTTCTCGGTGTAGCGCTCCCCCACCTCGCCGGTGAGGATCTCCCCCGGGTACCAGTTGTTGGTGACCTCGTGGTCGTCCCACTGCACGATCTGACCGACCGAGGCGGCGAACCGGCGCAGGTTGTCGTCGCGCAGGTTGTAGGCGAACTGGCCGCGGAACTCGGTCAGGGTCTCGGCGACCTTCGCCTTCTCGGGCGTCATCTCGTTGCGCCACACCCGGCCGTCGGGCAGCGTGACGGTCTCGGTGAGCGGGCCGTCGGCGTAGACGGTGTCGCCGGAGTGCAGGAACAGGTCGGGGTCGCGGTCGGCCATCGCGGAGAAGATCCGCATGCCGCCGGTGGCGCGGTCGATGCCCCAGCCCTGCCCGACGACGTCGCCGGACCACTGGATCCGCACCGGCTCGCCGCGCCCCGGGACCGCCCGGAAGGAGCCGGTCAGCGGCGCGCTCGCGGGACCGCCGTCGAGCGGCTCGGCGACGACGCGGTAGTGCACCCGCCCCCGCGTCGCCGGGACCCGCAGCTTCCCGGTGAGGTCGGTGTCCGGGGTCAGCACCGGGCCGGGGACCCGCAGCGCCCGCCGGAAGTCCGGCGAGCCCGCGACCTCCACGACCATCCGCGACGGCCGGTCGGCGCGCGTCCACACCAGCCCCGACCCCGGCCGGACGTCCCCGGCCTGCACCCCGTGGGTGAGGACGGGCCGCCCCGAGCGGACGAGTGCGGGCGCGGCCGGTGCGGTGCCGGGCAGGGCCAGTGCCGCGGCGCCGGCGAGACCGCCGGCGGCCGCGGTGCGGAACAGGGAGCGTCGGGAGAGAGCCACGCCCGCCGTTCTAACCCGGACGAGTGACCATGAACCGGACCGTACGGGTGAACGGCGGGCGAAGACTCAGCCGAACAGGGCGGGGATCTTCAGGACGAGCTCGTACAGCCCGTAGGCGAACGGGACGCCGACCCACACCCAGGCCAGGACGGCCCCGATCCACTGCACCGGCCCCCAGGTCGACGACCCGCCGGTCTCGGCAACGCTGCTCACGCGGTCTCCTTCTGCTGTGCCGAGCCCGGCGCGGCCGCCGCAGCGGTGGGCTCGTGGAACTTCCGGTCGACCGGGCGGATCAGCTCGTTGCAGACGAACGCGATGACCAGCAACACGATCATGATGATGAACGCGGTCGTGTAGCGGGCCGGTCCCTCGACACCGGCGTCGATCCGCGCGTCGGCGATCGCGTTGACGATCAGCGGACCGAGGACGCCCGCGGTGGACCACGCCGTCAGCAGGCGGCCGTGGATCGCGCCGACCTGGTAGGTGCCGAACAGGTCCCGCAGGTACGCCGGGACGGTGGCGAACCCGGCGCCGTAGAACGACAGGATCAGCACCGCGGCGACGATGAACAGCGCCCGCGACTGGTTCGGGATCAGCGTGATCAGCAGGTACAGCAGCGCGCCGACGCCCAGGTAGATGCGGTACATGTTCTTGCGACCCAGCACGTCCGACAGCGACGACCAGGCGATGCGCCCGGCCGAGTTCGCCAGCGACAGGATCGCGACGAACCCGCCCGCCGCCGCGGCGAGGGTGGCCGTGGCCCCGTTCTCCGCGAAGAAGTCCTGGAAGATCGGCGAGGCCCGTTCCAGGATGCCGATGCCCGCGGTGACGTTGAAGCACAGCACGACCCACAGCAGCCAGAACTGCGGCGTGCGGATCGCGTTGTTCGCCGAGACGTTGCCGGTCGAGATCATCCCGCTCTTCTTGGCCGTCGACGGGTCCCAGCCCGGCGGCGTCCAGCCCTCGGCGGGCACCCGGATGAGGATCCAGCCGACCGACATGAAGACGAGGTAGATCAGGCCCATCGTGAGGAACGTGGACCCGATGCCGGCCGAGGTGGCCCCGTCACCGGACCCGCCGAACGCCGACAGCAGCGAGTTCGTGAGCGGGGTCGCGATGAGCGCGCCGCCACCGAAGCCCATGATCGCCAGGCCGGTGGACAGGCCCGGTCGGTCCGGGAACCACTTGATCAGTGTGGAGACCGGCGAGATGTAGCCGATGCCCAGGCCGATGCCGCCGACGAAGCCGTAGCCCAGCACGACCAGCCAGTACTGCTCGGCGTAGAGGCCGAGACCCGAGATCAGGAACCCGGCGACGAAACAGCTCGACGCGACGACCATCGCCCAGCGCGGGCCGTTGCTGTCGACCTTCGTGCCGAACAGCGCCGAGGACAGGCCCAGCATGATGATGCCGAGCGTGAAGGGCAGCGCAGTGGCGACGCCCGACAGGTCGAGCGCGTTCGCCAGCGGGGTCTTGAAGACGCTCCAGGCGTAGACCTGGCCGATGGCCAGGTGGATGGACAGCGCGGCCGGTGGGACGAGCCAACGGCTCCATCCGGGTGGAGCAACGATGCGCTCCCGCGTGAGAAATCCGGACATGGCGCCCTCCGTCGTAGTTGACGGAGCAACGCTAAGTAGTGCGGAAGGGTGCAGCAACCCGAGCGGGTCTCGAAACGACAACGCCGGTCCCACCTGCAGGTGGGACCGGCGTCGGGTCGGATCTCGCGGCGGGCTCAGGCCGAGCGGTCGCGCCGCTCCCGGCGCTGCGGCTGGCGCGGGACGATCGTCGGGTTGACGTTGTCCTTCACCGTCTGTGCCGTCACCACGACCTTCGCCACGTCGTCGCGGCTGGGGATGTCGTACATGACCGGGAGGAGCACCTCCTCCATGATCGCCCGCAGGCCACGGGCGCCGGTGCCGCGCAGGATCGCCTGGTCGGCGACGGCGTCGAGGGCGTCCTCGGCGAACTCCAGCTCCACGCCGTCCATCTCGAACAGCTTGCGGTACTGCTTCACCAGGGCGTTCCGCGGCTCGGTCAGGATCTTGACCAGGGCGTCCTTGTCGAGCGAGGTCACCGAGGCGACGATCGGCAGCCGGCCGATGAACTCGGGGATCAGGCCGAACTTGATCAGGTCCTCGGGGAGCGTCTCGGCGAAGCGCTCCGCGGAGTCCAGGTCCTTCTTCGAGCGGATGTCGGCGCCGAAGCCGATACCGGACTGGCCGACCCGCTCGCCGATGATCCGCTCCAGCCCGGCGAAGGCGCCGGCCACGATGAACAGGACGTTCGTCGTGTCGATCTGGATGAACTCCTGGTGCGGGTGCTTGCGGCCGCCCTGCGGCGGGACGCTCGCGGTGGTGCCCTCGAGGATCTTCAGCAGCGCCTGCTGCACACCCTCGCCGGACACGTCGCGGGTGATCGACGGGTTCTCCGACTTCCGCGCGATCTTGTCGACCTCGTCGATGTAGATGATGCCGGTCTCGGCGCGCTTCACGTCGTAGTCGGCGGCCTGGATGAGCTTGAGCAGGATGTTCTCGACGTCCTCGCCCACGTAGCCGGCCTCGGTGAGGGCGGTCGCGTCGGCGATGGCGAACGGGACGTTGAGCATCTTGGCCAGCGTCTGCGCCAGGTAGGTCTTGCCGCACCCGGTGGGGCCGAGCATCAGGATGTTCGACTTGGCGATCTCGATGCCGTCGGAGGCGTCGCCGCCCGCGGCACGGCTGCGCTCGCCCGCCTGGATGCGCTTGTAGTGGTTGTAGACCGCCACCGACAGCGTGCGCTTGGTGGTGGCCTGACCGACGACGTACTGGTCGAGGAACTCGTGGATCTCGGTGGGCTTGGGCAGCTCGTCGAGCTTGACCTCACCGGCCTCGGCCAGCTCCTCCTCGATGATCTCGTTGCAGAGATCGATGCACTCGTCGCAGATGTAGACGCCGGGGCCGGCGATGAGCTTCTTGACCTGCTTCTGGCTCTTCCCGCAGAACGAGCACTTGAGCAGGTCCCCGCCGTCGCCGATGCGTGCCATAGGTGTCGATCCCCAGTCCTGGTCCGGCGTTCTCGCGTCGCGCCCGTCGCCCCGTGCGGGTTGACGGTACCTGCCCGCGGCCCGCACGGGGACCGGAAGCGGTGTCCGGTTCCCCGGCGGGTCGCCGGGCGGTCACCGGCGGCCGGAACCGGCCGCCGGTGACCCGGGTGTCACTTGCCGCCGGCGGTACCGGACAGCTTGCGGCTCTGCACGATCTCGTCGACCAGGCCGTACTCCTTGGCCTCCTCGGCCGTCAGGATCTTGTCCCGGTCGATGTCCTCGCGCACCTGGTCCGCGGAACGGTTCGAGTGCCGCGCGATGACCTCCTCCATCCGCTTGCGGATGCGGGAGATCTCCGCCGCCTGGATCTCCAGGTCCGACACCTGGCCGTACACGCCCTGCGTGGCCGGCTGGTGGATCAGGATGCGGGCGTTCTCGACCGCCATGCGGCGGCCCGGGGTGCCCGCGCACAGCAGCACCGCCGCGGCCGACGCCGCCTGCCCGAGGCAGACGGTCTGGATGTCGGGACGGATGAACTGCATGGTGTCGTAGATCGCCATCAGCGACGTGAACGACCCGCCCGGCGAGTTGATGTACAGCGAGATCTCGCGGTCCGGGTCGAGCGACTCGAGCACCAGCAGCTGCGCCATGGTGTCGTTCGCCGAGGTGTCGTTGATCTGCTCACCGAGGAAGATGATGCGCTCCTCGAAGAGCTTGTTGTACGGGTTCGACTCCTTGACCCCGTAGCTGGTGCGCTCCACGTAGGACGGGAGCACGTACCGGGAGCGGGCCGGGTCCGGCGCCCAGCCGCCGGGGCCGCGCAGGTCGGTCATCGACTCCGGGTGGCGAGGGTCGAAGGTGCTCACTTGTCGCTCCCGTTCTGCTCGCCGATCCGCCCGGCGTGCGTCACGACGTGGTCGACGAAGCCGTAGTCCTTGGCCTCCGGCGCGGAGAACCAGCGGTCACGGTCGGAGTCCCGCTCGATGGTCTCGACCGACTGACCGGTGTGCTGGGCGATCAGCTCCGCCATCTCCCGCTTGGTGCGGCGGAACTGCTCGGCCTGGATGGTGATGTCGGCTTCGGTGCCACCGACGCCCGCGGACGGCTGGTGCATCATGATCCGTGCGTGCGGCAGCGCCGAGCGCTTGCCCGGGGTGCCCGCCGACAGCAGGAACTGCCCCATCGACGCGGCCATGCCCATCGCCGTGGTCGCCACGTCGCACGGGATCAGGTTCATCGTGTCGAAGATGGCCATGCCGTCGGTGACCGAGCCACCGGGCGAGTTGATGTAGAGCTCGATGTCCTTGTCCGGGTCCTCGGCCGCGAGCAGCAGCATCTGCGCCGCGATGCGGTTCGAGATCTCCGCGTCCACCTGCTGACCGAGCACGATGATGCGCTGCTGGAGCAGGCGGTCGTACACGGAGTCGGACAGCGACATCGCGCTGATGCCGGACCGCATCTGCGGCCCGGTGCCGCGGCCCGCGGACGGGCCGGTGTCCTGCTGGCTCACTTCACCCTGCTTTCCGAAGTCGGGCCCGCCCCCGTGGCGCGGACGCCGCGGGAGAGGGTCCCGGAGTCTTCCTCTGGATCGCTCTCGGTTCTCCGGTGTCGGGTCTTGCGAACCCGTTCACGGTCCGGTTGGGGACCGGTTCGGAGCCGACCCTACGCGGAGCGGATGCCCCGCGTAGGGAACGACGCCCGATGTTCGCCGACAGCGCACGACGAGTCGTGCGGGACCCCGCGACGACCGCCGATCAGGCCTTCGCGTCGGCCTTGTCGGAGACCTCGTCGGCGGTGGTGTCCGCGGCGTCGTCGGCGGTGTCGTCGGCACCGTCCACGTCGGTCGCGGGGATCTCCTCGACGGTGGTCTCGTCCTCGTCCGGCCCGAGCAGGTCGGACAGGTCGACGGCCTCGCCACCCGGCAGGGTGACGGTGGCGGAGCGCACCGCGGTGATCAGCGCCTTGGAGCGGCGGACGTCCTGGTAGATCACGCCGAGCTGGCCGGCCTGCTGGATCTGCTGGACGAACTGCTCCGGGGCCATGCCGTACTGCTGCGCCTGGTAGACGATCCGCTCGGTGAGCTCCTGGTCCCCGACCGAGATCTCCTCGCGGTCGGCCAGGGTGTCGAGCACGAGGCGGTAGCGGACGGCCTTCTCGGCCTCCTCGCGCGTCTCGGTGTCGAACTGCTCGCGGGTCTTGTCCTGCGAGGAGAGGAACTCGCCGAACTTGTCCTCGTCGTGGTCGAAGGCGTGCACCGCGTCGTGGGTGCGGGTCTCGACCTCGGCGGCGACGACCGACTCCGGCAGCGGCACCTCGGTGTCCTCGACGAGCTTGTCCAGGAGACGGTCACGGGCCTGCGCGGCCTGCTCCATCCGCTTGGACCGGCCCAGACGCTCGCGCAGGTTCTCGGTCAGCTCGTCGAGCGTGTCGAACTCCGAGGCCAGCTGGGCGAACTCGTCGTCGGCGTCGGGGAGGTGACGCTCCTTCACGGTGGTCACCTTGACGGTGATCTCCGCGTCCTTGTCGGCGTGCTCACCGGCGACCAGCTTCGAGGTGAAGGTCTTCTCCTCGCCGGCCGACATGCCCTCGAGGGCCTCGTCGATACCGTCGATGAGACCGCCCTGGCCGACCTCGTAGGAGAAGCCGGTGGTGGTGGCCTCCTCGATCTCCGTGCCGTCGACGGCGGCGGAGAGGTCGATCTGGACGTAGTCACCGGACTGCGCGGGACGCTCGACACCGGCCAGGGTGCCGAACCGGGCGCGCAGCTGGTCGAGCTGCTCGGTGACCTCGTCCTCGGTCACCTCGGTCTCGTCGACCTCGACGGTCAGGCCGTCCAGGTCGGGGAGGGTGATCTCGGGGCGGATGTCGACCTCGGCGGTGAACGCGATGCGCTCGCCGTCGGCGATCTCGGTGACCTCGATGTCGGGCCGGCCGATCGGCTTGACGTCCTCGGACGTCACCACGGCCTCCTGGTACTTCACCGGGATCGCGGCGTTCACGACCTCGTCCAGGACGGGGCCACGGCCGATCCGGGCCTCCAGGATGCGGGCCGGCGCCTTGCCCGGGCGGAAGCCGGGGATGCGGACCTGCTGGGCGATCTTCTTGTACGCGCGGTCGAAGTCGGGCTTGAGCTCGTCGAACGGCACCTCGACGTTGATCCGGACGCGCGTCGGGCTGAGGTGCTCGACGGTGCTCTTCACGGTGGAACTCCTTGGGCGGTACGAGTGCTGCAACGGGCCGCGGCTCGCGCGGCCCCCGGTCGGTGGCCCCGCCCGCCGGCGCCGGACGATCCCGGCTCTGCGCCGGGCGTCCCGTGCCACCGGCCGCCGGGTACGTGGGACGCGCCCGGTGACGGCGGGGCTCGCGCGAGTCTAGGCGAGCCCGGTCACCGTGCGACGGCCCGGGCGCGGGTCAGGGTGCGACGGCCCCGCCCGCACCGACGTCGGCGACGGTCACGTCGACGGCCAGGGTGTCGTCACCGAGGACGGCACGGACCCGGTCGGCGACCTCGTCGGCGACCACCGCGAACGGCCTGCCCAGCCGGAGGACGACGGCGATCTCCACCGGGTCGGCCAGCCGCACACCCTGGACCCGGTGCCCGGGCAGGTACGACGCGATCGAGCCGAACGGGCCGCCGTCGAGCCGCAGCACCGACGGGTGGGCGAGCACGGCGTCCGCGACGGCCTGCGGGCCGGGTCCTGCGGCGGGGTCGGTCACGGGTCGGACCCTAGCCACACACGACGGCGGCGGCACCCCGCTGCGGGGTGCCGCCGCCGTCGTCGTGCGCGGGTCAGCTCTTGAAGGTGTCCTTGAGCTTCTCGCCGGCCTGCTTCAGGTTGCCGGTGGCCTGGTCCGCCTTGCCCTCGGCCTGCAGGTCCTTGTCGTCGGTGGCCTTGCCGGTGGCCTCCTTGGCCTTGCCACCCAGCTCCTCGGCCTTGTTGCTGATCTTGTCTCCGAGACCCATGGGGCTCACCTGCTTCCTGATCGCGTGTCCGGCGGGCGGGGGTGCGAGCCGGTCGCTACCGTCGCTGACGGGGTGGACTACCCCCACCCTCCACTTCCCACACCCCGACGGGGCGTCCATGGCGAACGCACAGGTCAGCGGCCCACCGGCCGCCGGGCCCCCGGGCCCCGGCGTGCCGTCGGCACGGCCGGCGCGGGTGCCGTCGCGGGCCGCGCTGGACGAGACCACGCTGGTCGTCCGGGCCCAGGACGGCGACGTCGGCGCCTTCGAGGAGCTGGCCCGCCGCCACCAGAACGCCCTGTTCCGGGTCGCGGTCCGGGTGCTCGGCGACGCCACCGACGCCGAGGACGCCCTGCAGGACGCGCTCATCGACGCCTGGCGGCGGATCGGCAGCTTCCGCGGCGAGGCGGCGTTCTCCACGTGGATGTACCGCATCGTCACCCACCGCTGCACCGCGCTGGTCCGGCGGCGGCGACGGACCGACCCGCTCCCGACCGACGACGGGCCGGGCGCCCCGGCCGACGACCGCTCCCCCACCCCGGAGCGGGCGGCCGAGGTCGACGCGGAGATGGCGGCCCTGTCGCGGGCCGTCGCGTCGCTGCCGGAGGACCAGCGCACGGCCTGGGTGCTGCGGGAGCTGGAGGGGCTGGGCTACAGCGAGATCTCGCAGATCACCGGGGCGGGTGAGACCGCCGTCCGCGGCCGGATCCACCGGGCGCGCGGGGCACTGGCGGAGAGGATGCGGGCATGGCGGTAGAGAGGAGCGGGGCGGAGCGCGTCGAGCCACTGGCCTGCGGCCGGGACGCCGCCGACGTCTGGGACCACGCGGAGGCGGGTGTGCTCGACGAGCACGAGCTGACCTGTCCGCACTGCGTGCGCGCGCACGCGGACCACGACCGGCTCGGCGGGCTGGTGGCGCGGATGGCGGCCGAGCCGCTGCGGCCGCCGCCGTCGGTGCTGGAGCAGGTGATGGGCGCGGTCGTCGCGGACCTGCGCCCGCACGAGCTGCTCGCCCTGGGGCCGGACGCCTGGCTGGGCAGGCCGACCGCGGAGGCGGCGCTGCGGCACGTCGTGGACACGATGGACGGGCTGCGGGCCCGCCGGTGCCGGATCGAGCAGCTGCGCGCCCCGGACGGTTCCGGGGACGGCCCGGCCGCGGTGTGGGTGCGGGTGACCGTCGCGGCCCGGTTCGGGGTCGACCTCGCCTCGGTCACCGCGCGCGTCCGGCAGATGATGATCTCGGCAGGGGACCGCACGCTCGGCGTGCCGATCGCCGGGGTCGACATCCTGGTCGAGGACCTGTGGGAGGAACCGGCATGAGCGGGCGTACGACGGTCACCGTCTCCGACCTGGCCGTCGCACGGGTGGCGGCGCGGCGGGTCCGGCGGGTGCCGGGGGTGGCGGCGCTGATGGGCGACGTCACGCAGACCCTGCTGGGGCTGGCCGCGGACTGGCTGCCCCGCGACCCGGTCCCCGAGGAGCTGCGGGTGCAGGGCCTGGTCGCGTCGGTGCACGGGCACGAGGCCGAGATCCGGGTGACGGTCGGGGTGCGGTTCGGCACGAACTGCGCCGAGCTGGTCGAGCGGGTGCGCCGGGAGGTGACCGAGGAGGTCGCGACGGTGTGCGGCCTCGACGCCCGGGTGCGGGTGACCGTCGCCGACATCGCGCTGCCGGCCTGAGCCGCGGTCCCTTCTCTCCCCGCGCGCGGGGAGCGGGTCAGGCCCGGCCGGCGAGCACGCAGTCGCCGCAGGTCCCGCCGCCGGGGGCGCGGACGTAGAGGCAGCAGGAACGGCGCCGGAACGCCCACTCGGTGTCCGGGTCGGTGTCGTCGAGGCGGAGCAGCCGGCCGGTGGCACCCGGCGGCAGCGGCCCGCGCAGCACCGGGTGGTCGGCGAGCGCGTCGAGCAGGGCCAGGTAGCGGCGCCGGTCCGGGCGTCGCACGGCCTCCATGACCCGTGCCGCCCCGCCGATCGAGGACACGACGTTGCCGCGCAGCACCCGCGGCGACACCACGGCCCGGGCCGCGACGGCGGCGTACAGCGGATCGAGGTGGGTGGCGGCGAGCTCGCGGGCGAGCAGGTCCGCGGCGCCGGCCGGGTCGTCGGCGACGTCCGGGGTGGCGACGCCGGTGGACCCGGCGGGCAGGCTCGGCGCCCACGGGTCGTCGGCGCCGGGGTCGCGGCGCAGCTCCCCGAGCGACGGGAGCACACCGTGCAGGGCCACGGCCGCGAAGGGCATCGACACGATCCGCGCCGCGAGCCCCATCACCGCCACCGAGGCCCCGATCCGCCGGTCCCCGCCGAGCGCGGTGGTGACCTCGTCGATCCGCCGGCCGAGCGGGTCCGGGCCGCCGGGGACCGGCGCGGTGTGGAGGTCGTCCCACCGGACGGTCCCGGAGGCGGCGGGGGTCGCCACCGCGAACCAGGGACCGATCGTCGCGACGTCGGCGAGGACCTCCGCCACCCGGCCGTCGGTCACCCGCCCGGGTGAAGCGGGCGGCCGCCCGGGTGTGGCGACGCGGATCGGGGGCACGTTCACGGGGGGCCAGTCTGCCCGACCCGGGGACGCGCTGCGTAACGGTCCGGACGCCCCCGGCGATCCCATGCAGTAGAAGGCCGGTCCCGACGGATGGTCACGCCTCGCTCACCGTCCGGACACGGGACGGCAACGTTGACCTGCTCGCATGGTCAGCGATCCACATCACGGGACCGGTGGGCCGCTCTCAGTAGCGCACCCCGGTGGCGACGTGCGACTCTGTGCACTCGCCAGACCGCACTCGCCGGGGTGTGCGGTCGAACCGTGCCGCAGGAATGGCCGGGTACTGGAAGTCAGCGCCCGGCCGCTCGGCGTGCCCGGAGGAAGATTCCGTCCGCCGGTCACCCACCCGGCGGCACGGTGCACCTGAACGGCCCTCGTCGCACGTCCCACTCGGGCTGCGCGCTGTATCCTGAGAACTTTCTTCGGACCGCAGCGAGCTGCCCGGTCCGGGTCGTCCGATGCGGGTGACTCCAGGTGCACCGAGACGACAGGAGGAGCAGTTGGCCGCGATCAGTGACCAGACGCGTCGCCCCTCGCCCGGTGGGCTGTACGCCGCCGATCACGAGCACGACGCCTGCGGTGTGGCCATGTTGGCCGACGTCACCGGCAAGCGCAGCCATGCCATCGTGCAGAAGGCCATCGAGGCCCTGCTGCGACTGGAGCACCGCGGTGCGCGTGGCGCCGAGTACAACACCGGTGACGGTGCCGGGATCCTGATCCAGGTCCCGGACGCGTTCTACCGCGAGGTCACCGACTTCGACCTGCCCGCGGAGGGCGCCTACGCCACCGGCATCGCGATGCTGCCGCGTGACGAGGCCGAGGCCGCCGCGGCGATCGAGCGGATCGGCGAACTCGCCGCCGAGGAGGACCTCACCGTCCTGGGGTGGCGCGAGCTGCCCACCGACCCCGACGCCGCGGACCTGGGCTCGATCGCCCGGGACGCGATGCCCGGGTTCCGTCAGCTGTTCGTCGGCGGCGTGGAGCTGGCCGGGGACTCCCCCGGCACCGCCCCGGCCGGCATCGACCTGGAGCGTCGGGCGTTCTGCTTCCGCAAGCGGGTCGAGCACGACACCGAGACCTACTTCCCGTCGCTCTCGCCGCGCACCGTCATCTACAAGGGCATGCTCGCCGAGCCCCAGGTCGCGGCGTTCTACCCGGACCTGAACGACGAGCGCGTCACCTCGGCGCTCGCGATCGTGCACTCGCGCTTCTCCACGAACACGTTCCCGGCGTGGCCGCTGGCGCACCCGTTCCGCTACGTGGCGCACAACGGTGAGATCAACACGCTGCGCGGCAACCGGAACTGGATGGCGGCCCGCGAGTCGCTGCTGGAGTCCGCGAACCTGCCCGGCGACCTGTCGCGGCTGACCCCGATCGTCACCCCGGACGCGTCGGACTCGGCCACCTTCGACGAGGTCCTGGAGCTGCTGCACCTGTCCGGGCGCAGCCTGCCGCACGCGGTGCTGATGATGATCCCGGAGGCCTGGGAGCACAACACCGAGATGGACCCCGCCCGGCGGGCGTTCTACGAGTACCACTCCACGCTGATGGAGCCGTGGGACGGACCGGCCCTGGTGGCGTTCACCGACGGCACCCGGATCGGCGCGGTGCTGGACCGCAACGGTCTGCGCCCGGCCCGCTACTGGGTCACCGAGGACGGCCTGGTCGTGCTCGCCTCCGAGGTCGGCGTGCTGGACGTCGCGCCCGACAAGGTCGTCCGCAAGGGCCGCCTCGAGCCGGGCCGCATGTTCCTCATCGACACCGAGCGCGGCAAGATCGTCGACGACGACGAGGTCAAGGGCGCGCTGGCCGCCGAGCAGCCGTACGCCGACTGGCTGCACGCCGGACTGATCCGGCTCGACGACCTGCCCGCGCGTACCCGCGAGACCCCGACCCACGAGACGCTCAACCTGCGTCAGCAGGCCCTCGGCTACACCGAGGAGGAGCTCAACGTCCTGCTCCGCCCGATGGCGGTCACCGGGGCGGAGCCGATCGGCTCGATGGGCAACGACGCGCCGATCGCCGCGATCGCCGAGCGCCCGCGCCAGCTCTACGACTACTTCATCCAGCTGTTCGCCCAGGTCACCAACCCGCCGCTGGACGCGATCCGCGAGGAGCTCGTCACCTCGCTGTTCAGCCAGCTCGGGCCGGAGCAGAACCTGCTCGACGCGACGCCGGCGCACTGCCGGACGATCGTCGTGCCGTTCCCGGTGCTGACCAACGACGACCTGGCGAAGATCGTCCACATCAACGACGACGGGGAGTTCCCCGGCTTCGCCTCGCACGTCGTCCGCGGCACGTTCACCGCCCGCGACGGCGGCAAGGGCATGCTCTCGCGGCTGGCCGAGATCAAGCAGGAGGTGTCCCGCGCGATCGAGAACGGGGCCCGCCTGATCGTGCTGTCCCAGCGCGGGGTGGACGCCGAGCATGCGCCGATCCCGTCGCTGCTGCTCACCGGCACCGTGCACCACCACCTCGTCCGGGAGCGCTCGCGCACCCGCGTCGGGCTGGTCGTGGAGTCCGCGGACGCCCGCGAGGTGCACCACATCGCGCTGCTGCTCGGCTACGGCGCCTCCGCGGTGAACCCGTACCTGGCGATGGCCACTGTCGAGGACCTCGCCGAGCGCGGCGACGTCCCCGGCGTCGACGGCCGGACCGCGGCGAAGAACCTGGTCAAGGCGCTCGGCAAGGGCGTCCGCAAGACCATGTCGAAGATGGGTGTCTCGACGGTCGCGTCCTACACCGGCGCGCAGATCTTCGAGGCCGTCGGGCTGGGCTCCGAGGTCATCGACGCGGCCTTCCGGGGCACCGCGTCGCGGATCGGCGGCGTCGGCTTCGACGTCCTCGCCGAGGAGGTCCTGGCCCACCACCGCCGCGCCTACCCCGCCGACGACGTCCGTGCCTCGCACCGGGCGCTGCCGGTCGGCGGCGAGTACCAGTGGCGCCGCGAGGGCGAGCTGCACCTGTTCAACCCGCAGACCGTCTTCAAGCTGCAGCACTCCACGCGGGCCGGGAAGTACGAGGTCTTCAAGGAGTACACGAAGGCCGTCGACGAGCAGGCGAAGCGGCTGATGACGCTGCGCGGCCTGTTCCGGTTCAAGGACGGCCTGCGCGAGCCGGTCTCGATCGACGAGGTCGAGTCCGTCGAGTCGATCATGACCCGGTTCGCGACCGGCGCGATCTCCTACGGCTCCATCTCCCAGGAGATGCACGAGACCCTGGCGATCGCGATGAACCGCATCGGCGGCCGCTCGAACACCGGTGAGGGCGGCGAGGACCCGGACCGCTTCACCCCGGACCCGAACGGGGACTCGCGCCGCAGCGCGGTCAAGCAGGCGGCGTCCGGCCGGTTCGGCGTCACCAGCGAGTACCTGGTCAACGCCGACGACATCCAGATCAAGATCGCCCAGGGTGCCAAGCCCGGTGAGGGCGGTCAGCTGCCCGGCGGCAAGGTCTACCCGTGGATCGCGACCACCCGGTACTCGACGCCGGGTGTCGGCCTCATCTCGCCGCCGCCGCACCACGACATCTACTCGATCGAGGACATCAAGCAGCTCATCCACGACCTGAAGAACGCCAACCCGCGGGCCCGCATCCACGTGAAGCTGGTGTCCCAGGTCGGCGTCGGGACCGTGGCGGCCGGCGTGTCCAAGGCGCACTCCGACGTCGTGCTCATCTCGGGCCACGACGGCGGCACCGGCGCCTCGCCGCTGTCCTCGATCAAGCACGCGGGTGGTCCCTGGGAGCTCGGCCTGGCCGAGACCCAGCAGACGCTGATGGCCAACGGGCTGCGCGACCGGATCACGGTCCAGGCCGACGGCCAGCTCAAGACCGGTCGTGACGTCGTCATCGCGGCGCTGCTCGGCGCCGAGGAGTACGGCTTCGCCACCGCCCCGCTGGTGGTCTCGGGCTGCATCATGATGCGCGTCTGCCACCTGGACACCTGTCCGGTGGGCGTCGCGACGCAGAACCCGGAGCTCCGCAAGAAGTTCAACGGCAAGGCCGAGTACGTCGTGAACTTCATGAGGTTCGTGGCGCAGGAGGTCCGCGAGATCCTCGCCGAGCTGGGCTTCCGCTCGCTCGACGAGGCGATCGGCCGGGCCGACGTGCTCGACGTCGACTCCGCCGCCCAGCACTGGAAGTCCAAGCACCTGGACCTCTCGCCGATCTTCCGGATCGCCGACGTGCCGGACGACGCGCCGCGCAAGCGGACCCGCGAGCAGGACCACGGCCTGGACAAGGCGCTGGACAACACCATGATCCAGCTGGCCGAGGGCGCGCTGCGCAACGGTGACCGGGTCCGCCTGGACCTGCCGGTGCGCAACGTCAACCGCACGGTCGGGACCATGCTCGGGTCCGAGCTGACCCGGGCGCACGGTGGCAAGGGCCTGCCCGACGACACGATCGACATCACGTTCACCGGCGCGGCCGGGCAGAGCTTCGGTGCGTTCGTGCCCAAGGGCATCACGCTGCGGCTGGTCGGCGACACCAACGACTACTTCGGCAAGGGCCTGTCCGGTGGCCGGCTGACCCTGCGGCCGGACCCGTCGTCGCCGTTCGCCGCCGAGGAGAACGTCATCGCCGGCAACGTGATCGGCTACGGCGCGACCTCGGGCGAGATGTTCATCCGCGGTGTCGTCGGCGAGCGGTTCTGCGTCCGGAACTCGGGCGCGGTGGCCGTCGTCGAGGGCGTCGGTGACCACGGTTGCGAGTACATGACCGGTGGCCGGGTCGTCGTCCTCGGGCGGACCGGGCGCAACTTCGCGGCCGGCATGTCCGGTGGCGTCGCCTACCTGCTCGACATCGACAAGAACCGGGTCAACCCGGAGATGGTCGACCTCGACCCGCTGTCGGACGAGGACCGCTCGATCGTGCACGACCTCGTCGAGCGGCACCACTCCGAGACCGGCTCCGCGGTGGCGCACGCGCTGCTCACCGACTGGGACAACGCGGTCGAGCGGTTCGGCAAGGTCATGCCCAAGGACTACAAGCGCGTGCTGCTCGCGACGGAGAACGCCGAGCGCGAGGGCCGCGATGTCAACCAGGCGATCATGGAGGCTGCTCATGGGTGACCCCAAGGGCTTCATGACCACTCCTCGGCAGACGCCCACCCGGCGGCCGGTGGACCTGCGGCTGATGGACTGGCGCGAGGTCTACGAGGACTTCCCGACCACGACCCTGGAGTCCCAGGCCGGGCGCTGCATGAACTGCGGCATCCCGTTCTGCCACCAGGGCTGTCCGCTCGGGAACCTCATCCCCGAGTGGAACGACCTGGTCTACCGCCACGACTGGCGGGAGGCTATCGAGCGGCTGCACGCCACGAACAACTTCCCGGAGTTCACCGGGACGCTGTGCCCCGCCCCGTGCGAGGCGGCGTGCGTGCTGGCCATCAACGACGACGCGGTCACGATCAAGCAGGTCGAGATCGAGATCATCGACAAGGCCTGGGACGAGGGCTGGGTCGGCCCGCAGGTGCCCGAGGTGAAGACCGGCAAGAAGGTCGCCGTCGTCGGGTCGGGTCCGGCCGGGCTGGCCGCCGCCCAGCAGCTGACCCGGGTGGGGCACGACGTCGTCGTGTTCGAGCGGGCCGACCGCATCGGCGGGCTGCTGCGCTACGGCATCCCCGAGTTCAAGATGGAGAAGGCGCGCCTGGACCGGCGCCTGGAGCAGATGGTCGCCGAGGGCACCCACTTCCGGGCCTCGGTCGACGTCGGCACCGACATCACCGTCGAGCAGCTGCGGGCCGACTTCGACGCGGTGGTCCTCGCCGGTGGCGCGACGGCGTGGCGCGACCTGCCCGCCGACGGCCGCGACGCCGAGGGCGTCTACCAGGCGATGGAGTTCCTGCCGTGGGCCAACCACGTGCAGCAGGGCGACATGGACGCGCCGCCCATCTCCGCCGAGGGCAAGGACGTCGTGATCATCGGCGGCGGTGACACCGGCGCCGACTGCCTGGGCACCTCGCACCGTCAGGGCGCGAAGTCGGTGACCCAGCTGGAGATCATGCCGACCCCGCCGGAGCACCGCACCGACGGCATGCCCTGGCCGACCTACCCGATGGTCTACCGCGTCTCCTCGGCCCACGAGGAGGGCGGCGAACGCCTGTTCTCGGTCAACACGACCGAGTTCGTGAAGGACGCCGACGGCAAGCTCGCCGGCATCCGGATCGTCGAGGTCACGCGCGGCGAGAAGGGCTTCGAGCCGGTCGAGGGCACCGAGAAGGAGCTCCCGGCCCAGCTGGTGCTCCTCGCGATGGGCTTCGTCGGCCCGGAGAAGGGCGCCCTGCTGAACGACCTCGAGGTCGACCTCGACGAGCGCGGCAACGTCGCCCGCGACGACCGCTACATGTCCTCGGTCGACGGTGTGTTCGTCGCCGGTGACATCGGCCGCGGCCAGTCGCTGATCGTGTGGGCCATCGCCGAAGGCCGCTCCGCGGCCGCCGGTGTGGACGAGTGGCTCACCGGCCGCTCGGTGTTGCCCCGCCCGATCGACCCGGGCGACCGCCAGATCGCCTGACCTCGTACACGCGCACGAGGGGCCCGGCCGCACAGGCCGGGCCCCTCTCGTGTGTCGGGGTCAGTCCACGCGTTCCAGCTCGTACGCGTCGTCGCCGATCCAGATCCGCACGCCCTCGGCGTCGTCGGAGATGTAGCCGTCCTCCTCCTCGCCGAGCTCGCGGATCGCGCCGAGGGCGAGCCGGTCGAACTCCACGACGCCGTCACCCACGTCGACCGGCCGGTACTCCCGGGCCAGCATGGCGGTGCGGCACTGCGTCGCCAGCCACGTCGCGTTCTCCGTACCGACCTCGACCCGCCACCGCTCACCGCGCATGCGACGAGTATGGCCCGGATCTCTCCGTCCGTCGCCGGTCTTCTACCGGCGATCGTGACGGAATGCTCCCCACCGGACGCACACCGCGATCCGCTCCCGCCCGTCGCGGGGGCGATGCCGCTCACGGTGGCGGGCGAGACAGGGGCCACTGCACCCACAACCCGACGGCGGGTCGGGCGTTGAACCCCGTGACCGGCATCTGCAGAACCGGGAGCCCCTGTCGATGCCGGGCACCATCGGGTCATCGGGTACCGCGGCCACGCGCCGCGGGCCCGATGCCCGGTGGTGTATCCCGCGCCGGTCGCCGCGCGAGGCGATGAGTTCTCCGGGGCCCGCCGGTCATAGGCGGTGAGTGCCCCGGAACCGCCGGGGCCGTGCCCGCGGAGGCCACCATGACCGCCCCCTCCCCCACCCGTCGCATGCCGGTCGCCGCACACCGTGCGCTGTGGGTGCTGCAGATCCTGCTCGGCCTGTTCTTCGTCCTGGCCTCGGCGCTGCCGAAGTTCTGGGGCGACCCGTTCGCCGTCGCGATCTTCGACGGGATCGGCCTCGGACAGTGGCTGCGCTACGTCGTCGGGTTCCTCGAGCTGGCCGGCGGGATCGGCCTGTGCACCCGGCGCCTCGCCGCCCCGGCCGCCTCCGGGCTCGTCCTGCTGATGATCGGTGCGGCGCTCACCCAGGCATTCGTCCTGCACGGCGGGGCCCTGGTCGTCACGCCGCTGGTCCTGGGCGCCCTGGCCGCCGTGATCGCGGTCGCGCGACGGAACGAGACGCTCGCCACGCCTCGCTGACCTGCGTTTACGCACAGCGATCATCGGGCATCTCCAGGGAGAGAAGACCGATCCGGATACCCCGGTTCGCCCGAGTCAGTCCCGCAAGGGGGAGGAACCCGCCATGGCCGACCGCCACGTCAAGCCGGTCGACGACGGCTGGACCGTCGAGAAGGAAGACGCCCAGCGCCCGAGTGCCCGTACGAGCACCCAGGCCGAGGCCATCACCCGGGCGGTGGAGATCATCGCCAACGACGGCGGCGGCAACCTCGTCGTGTACGGCACCGACGGCTCGGTGCGCGAACGCCGCTCCATCGACTCCGACGCCGACGGCGGCACCGCCACGAAGGCCGTCGCGAGCGCCACCGCCACCGGGGCCGGCGACACCGCGTCGAAGGCCGCCGAGACCACCGGCAAGGCCGCCGACAAGATCGGTGCCGACACGAGGACCACCGCCAAGAAGGTCGCCGGCGAGACCGGTGACAGTGCGGCGAAGGCCGGCGAGACCGTCAAGAAGGGCGCCGACAAGGTCGCCGCCGAGGCCCGCAAGGTCAACGACCAGGGCAAGGACCCGAAGAAGGCGGGCAAGGCCGCCGCCGAGGCCGCGAAGGCCACCGGCGAGCAGCTGGCCGGGAACGCCCAGCGCACCGGCAAGCAGGTCGCCGGCGAGGTGTCGGCGTCCGCGGAGCGGTCCGCCGCCACCGTCAAGGCCGTCGCCGAGCAGGGTGCCGACTCCGCGGTGCGCACCGCGGACCGGGCCGCGCGCGTGAGCGCCCGCGTCGAGGACGACCTCGACGACACCGGGGCCCGCCTGGCCCGCCGGCTCTACGAGAACGGCGAGCGTGCCGCCTCGCAGCTGGACGACTTCGCCCTGCGCGTCTACAAGCCGCTGAACCCGATCCGGTTCACCAGCCGCGTCGCCGCCGGGGCGGTCGCCACCGCGTTCGGGGTGACCGGTGCGGTCACCTCGCGCGCGGGCAAGCTGTTCCAGCGCGGGACCCGCAAGGCCGCAGGCCGCTGAGTCCCCGTCGTACCGCGACCGCGCCCCCGCCGACCCCGTCGGCGGGGGCGCGGTCGTCTGCGGTCAGGACGTCGGGCGCAGCACGTAGTCGCCGGTGTCGTCGCTCCACTCCATCGCGATGAGGTCCCGGGCGCGGGCCGCCTTCGCGAAGGACAGGAAGCTGCCGAAGCCGTAGCGCTTCTCGGAGAAGTCGGGCACCCGCTTGCGGAGCTGGTTCTTCAGCCCGGACAGCTGCGGCGGGTCCCCGGCCGCGGCGATCCCGCGCACCACGTCGACCAGCAGCGCGAACGCGTCGTGGTCGGCGTCCGGGTCGTCGGGCAGCGCCACCTCGGGGTCGCCCTGCGCCGCACCGGTGGTCAGCGTGACCGCACCGCGGTCCTGCAGGTGGCGCAGCAGCTCGCCGAAACCGCGGAAGCCGTGGTCGGCCTCGTCGAACGTGGGGTCCTTGCGCAGGATCGCGCGCTTGAGCCGCGACGCCAGCACGGTGCCGTCGGCCTGCCGGGCGAGACCGCCCAGGGTGCTGACGACGAGCCCCGCGACGTCGCGCTCCTCGGCGCCGGTGGTGGCGGTGTCGTCGCTGCCGTCGGAGAAGGTCACGTCGAACGGGTCCGGCGGGACGGTCGGGGCCGGTTCCGGCTCCGGCGCCGGGACCGCGACCGGGGCGGGCGTCGACACCTGTCCCACGGCCGGGGCCGGGCGGGGACTCCCCCGGCGACGACGCGGCGGCGCGGGCGCCTGGGTCGGCTCGACACCCGGGAGCCGGTCGTAGAACAGGAACTCGTCGCAGGCGGGCGGCAGCAGCGCCGAGGTCGAGGACTGCACCCCGATCCCGATCACGCGTTTGTCCAGCTCGCGCAGCTTGTGCATGAGCGGGGTGAAGTCGGAGTCGCCGGTGCCGATGGCGAAGGTGGTGATGAACTCCCGCTCGTAGGCGAGCTCGATCGCGTCGACGGCGAGCTTGATGTCGGCCGCGTTCTTGCGGGAGCCGCCGATCCGCTGCGGGATCTCGATGAGCTCCACCTGGGCGCGGGCCATTAGGCGGCGGTCCTCGTCGAAGGAGGACCAGTCGGCGTAGGCGCGGCGGACCACGACCCGCCCGCGTTCGGCGAGCGCGTCGGCCACCGGGCCGAAGTCGAAGGGGACGACCCCGAGCCCGTCGCGGGCGCCGATCGCGAGATTCTCGTAGTCGAGCAGCAGTGCGATGCGTTCGTCCTCGTGGGCCACCGCGGAAGCCTAATGCGCTGGCCCGGACGCCCGCCCGCAGGGCACGGTGCACCGATGCGCGCGGAGGACGTCGAGGACGCGGTGACGATGATCGTCGGAGCCCTGGGGACGGTGCCCGACGACGGCTGGTCCGCCCCGGCCGGACCGCTCGACTGGTCGTGCCGCGACACCGTGGTGCACGTCGCGGACGACCTGTTCGGCTACGCCGCCCAGGTGGCGCTCGCCCCGCCCGACGACTACCCGCCGTTCGAGGTCGTGGTGCCCGGCGGCGTCGGCACCGCCGGTCTGCTGCAGGTCGTCGCGACCGGCGGGGCGATGCTCGCCGCCGCCGTCCGGACCGCACCCGCGGGGGTGCGCGGCTGGCACCCCTACGGCGACGCCGACGCCGCCGGGTTCGCCGCGATGGGCGTCACCGAGGTCCTGGTGCACACCCACGACATCACCCGGGCCACCGACCCGGCGTGGACGTTGCCGGCGGCGCCGTGCCGGGGCGTGCTCGCCCGGCTGTGGCCGGACGTCGACGCGGGCGACGACCCGGCCGGGGCGCTGCTGCACCACACCGGCCGGGCGTCGTGGCGCGGTGTGCCCGCGCCGGTCCGGTGGCGCTGGCACGGCGCGCCGCGCTGAGGGCGGTGCCGGGGCGTCGATGGGCGCGGGCGGTCAGCCGCGGTCCGTCTCCCCCTGCGACCCGCCCAGCGGCTGCTCGGCGACCTGACCGGTCCACGCGGCACGCGCCCCGGAGTCCCCGATCCGCACCGTCGTCACCACCGCCCCGACCGCGACGACGACGGCGAGCACGGCCACGACCACCGTCGCGACGGTCCCGCCGGGCGCCGGCCCGGCCGGGACCTCCGGGGCTCCGCCGCCGGCCGTCGCGGGGACGCGGCGCGCGGCCCGGACCGCCACGACGTGGCGCACCGCGACCACGACGGCGACCACGGCCAGCCCGGCGGCCCACGGCAGCAGCCCGTCGCCCAGCTCGGTGTGGGCCCGGATGAGCGGGGTCCGCGGCAGTCGGTGCTCCAGCCACTCCCCCGCCTCGGTGGTCACCGGGACCAGGGCCAGGGTGACCGCGGCGAGCACCACGGTCGGCCAGACCAGACGCACCCGCGCCGCGGGCCAGACGGCGACCAGCACCAGCCCGAGGGCGGTCAGCGGGACCAGCACCACGACGCCGTGCACCAGCAGGATGTGCGCCGGCAGCCCGGCGATCGTCGACTCCACACCGGCGACGCTAGGACCGGCGTCACCCCTCCGGACAGTGAACTCAGCAGATCCTCACCGGGTTCTCACCCGGGCCTCACAGCGGCAGGGGATGATCTCGCGGGCACGACACGAGGAGAACGGTCCATGGACGCCGGCACCACCGGGATCGACGCGGTCCCGATCACCACGTGGCAGTTCGTGACGGGGTTCGTCCTCGCCGGTGTGGTGGTCCTCGTGCTGACCGTCCTGGGGGTGCGGCGGGCCGGGCGGTCCCGGCACCGGTCGCTGCGGATCCTCGCGCGGCTGGGCGCGACGGGTGTCGTCGCGGTGGTGCTGCCGGCGAACGTCCTGGTCGGGGTGAACGCCGGGCTGGACTACCTGCGGACCGTCGGCGACGTGGCCGGGACCGGGCCGGTGGAGGGGATCGGGGTCGCCCAGCTGCTGCTGAGCCGGAAGGTCCCGGCCACCGGTCAGGTCGTGCAGATCCCGATCCCGGGCACGGCGTCGCACTTCGCGGCCCGGCCCGCGGTCGTGTGGGTGCCGCCCGCCTGGTACGAGCGGCCCCGGCCGCAGCTGCCGGTGATCGTGCTGCTGCACGGGACCCCCGGCCGTCCGGTCGACTGGGTGGACTCCGGGGGCGCCGCCGACGTCGCGAACGCCTGGGCCGCCCAGCACCACGGGGTGGCACCGATCCTGGTGATGCCCGACGTCAACGGCACCTACACCGCGGACTCCGAGTGCGTCGACACCCCGACCGCGAAGGTCGAGACCTACCTGACCCGCGACGTGCCCCGGGTGGTGAGCAGGCTGCTGGGGACGCGGCCGCCGGGGCCGTCGTGGGCCGTGGCGGGGTTGTCCGAGGGCGGCAGCTGCGCGGCGATGCTGGCGCTGCGCCACCCCACGGTGTTCGCCACGTTCGGTGACTACGCCGGACTGCTCGGTCCGCGGGTCGGGGACTCGAACGGCGGGGTCCCGGACACCGTCGCCGGGCTGTTCGGCGGGTCGCAGGCCGCGTTCGCCGCACACGACCCGGCGACGCTGCTGGCCGCGAATCGGGTCCCCGGGATCGCCGGCTGGTTCGAGGCGGGTGACGCCGACACCGACCCGGCCGCCGCCGCGCGCGCACTCTCGGCGGTGGCGACCCGGGCCGGTGTCGAGAACCGGCTGGTGATCGTGCCCGGGGGCGGGCACGACTTCGACCTGTTCTCCCAGGCGCTGTCGGACTCCTACCCCTGGCTCGTGGGACGGGTGTCGGACCCCGCGCCCTGACCCGGGGTCAGGGGGCGCCGAAGCCGGCCGCCCCGAGGACCTGACGGCCCTCGTCGCCGTTCACGAACTGCACCCACTTCTGCGCCAGCTCGGCGTTCCTCGTGTTCGTCAGGACGACGATCGGGTACTGGTTGACCGCCTCCGACGCCTGCGGGATGTCGACGCCCTGCGCCTGCCCCTTCGACGCGGTGACGTCGGTCCGGTAGACGAGCCCGGCGTCGGCGTTGCCGGTGGTGACCTTCTGCAGCACCGACTTGACGTCCTGCTCCTCGGAGACGGGCGTGATGTCCACGCCGGCGGCCTTCTCCACCTTCTCCGTCGCCGAGCCGCACGGCACCTGCGGGGCGCAGACCACGGTCCGCAGACCGGGCCTGCCCAGGTCCTGCAGCGACGCGATCTGCTTCGGGTTCTGCGGCGCGACCGCGATCTGCAGGGTGTTGGTGGCGAAGACCTCGGGCTGCCCCTGGGCGTTGCCCGCGTCGGTCACCTTGGTCATGTTGTTCTGGTCGGCCGAGGCGAACACGTCGGCCGGGGCGCCCTGGTTGATCTGCTGGGCCAGGGCCGAGGACCCGGCGAAGTTGAACACCACGTCCGTGCCCGGGTTGGCGGCCTCGAACTTCTTCTCCAGGTCACCGAACGTGCCGGTCAGCGACGCCGCGGCGAACACCGTCAGCGTGCCGCCCTGCGCCTCGCCGCTCGGCTGCGCGGCGGTCCCGCCGCCCCCGGCTCCCCCGCCGCAGCCCGCCAGCGCGAACAGCGCCGTCACCGCCAGCGCGGCGCCGGCCACTCGTCCTCGGATCCTCACGAACACCCTCCCGGGATCGACTCCCCGCGCCGTTCGCCGATCACGAACTGCGGCTCGGGGGGCATCTTATGCACGCAATCACCGGTTACGCACCACCGATCGGTACGCAGGACCGGATCTCCGGTGTGCGGCTCGACTGTGGACTCTCAGTGATCGCTCAGCGTCCTCTGGGCTTGCTCTGCGCAACGGCCGGAAGGGTCACCCGCGGCGGCGGATCGTGCCGCCACGACGCAGGAGGACGACGGCGCATGGTGCTGGAGACGCTGGTCCCGCCGGGGGCCCCGGCCCCGGGGACGACGGCGGTGGGGGTGCCCCGCGGGCGGGACGGATCCACCCCGTGCCCGGCGGTGCGGCGGTGAGCGCGGTCGAGACCACCGTCGGGATCGCACCGGGCCCGGAGCCGTCGCGGCGTCGCCGCCGCAGGCGTCGGGCGGGTGCCGTGCTGGGGGTGCTCGTGGTACTGCTCGGCGGCGCGGGCGCCGGGGTGGGCGCGGTGACGCTGGCCGCGCCCCCCGGTACCGGGCCGGTCGAGGCGACCGCCGAGTGGGCCCGCGACCACGGGCTGAACTGGCTGGTCACCGGCCTGGAGAAGCTCCAGTACGCCGTGGACGCGCCGTCCGAGGGCGGTACCCCGGCCGGCGGGATCCCGCGGGCTCCGGGTGCGCTGTCCGACCCGGCGACGACGCCGCCGCTCGCCCCGGTCGCGGCGGGAGCCCCGCTGCCCGGGGAGGGCGTGTGGCAGACCGTCGTCGCCGACCACGGGCGGCCCGCGGTGCAGGTGACGACGCTGCGGGTCGACGACACCCACACCTCCTACCTCGCCGGGGTGCTGCGGATGGACCCCGCGCTGGTGCGGGGCACCCTGCACCCGGGCGTCGGCGAGCCCGCCGGGCGCTGGCACGCGTCGACGTCGCTGGCCGGGAGGGCGGGTGCCGGCGTGGCGGTGGCGTTCAACGGCGGGTTCAAGCTGTCCGACCCCAGTCACAACGGCTACTACGCCGAGGGCCGCACGGTCGCGCCGCTGCTGCCCGGCAAGGCCAGCCTGGTCCTGCACACCGACGGCCGGGCCGACGTCGGGGCCTGGGGCACCGAGGTCGGGATGGGGCCGGACGTCGCGAGCGTACGGCAGAACCTGCTCCCGCTCGTCGACGACGGCGCGGTGAACCCGACGTGCGCCACCGGCGGCACCGCGGAGTGGGGCAGCACGGTCGGGCAGAACGCGTTCGTCCACCGGTCCGGGTTCGGCGTGACCGCCGACGGCACCGAGGTGTACGTCGCCGGACCGGCGCTGTCGGTGTGCACGCTGGGCAGGCTGCTCGCCGACGCCGGCGTGGTCCGCGGCATGGAGCTGGACATCAACCCGGCCTGGGTGAGCGGGACCTACTTCCACGACCGGCCCGGGCACACCCCGCAGGGGTTCGCACTGTTCCCGGCCGAGCAGGTGCCGCCCACCCACTACCTCGCGCCGACGATGCGGGACTGGTTCGCCTGGTACCTGCGGTCGTGACCGGGCGGTGGGTCCCGCCCGGGACGGGTCAGTCCTCGGGCGGGGCCTCGCCCAGCTCGTCGGCCTCCGCACCGGCGGCGGCGATCTCCTCCTTGACCACCCCGTAGGCGACCCCGGGCCCGTAGCCCTTGCGCGCGAGCATGCCGACCAGCTTGCGGGCGCTGGACTGCCGCTCCTCGCGGCTCCCGACGGGCAGGCTCCGCAGCCGCCGTACGACGAGCTCGCGGGCCCGGTCGCGTTCGGAGTCGTCGTCGATACCGGTGAGCGCCTCGTCGGCGATCTCGCGGTCGACGCCCTTGCGGTGCAGCTCCATCGCGATCGCCCGCTTGCCGAGGCCGCGGTGGCGGTGGCGGGACCGGACCCACTGTTCGGCGAAGGCCTGGTCGTCGACGAGTCCGACCTCGTCGAACCGGTCGAGGACGCGGTGCGCGACCTCGTCGGGGATCTCCTTGCGACGCAGCGCGTCGCCGAGCTCCTTGACCGTGCGGGCGCGGTCGGTGAGCAGGCGCAGGCAGATGTCGCGGGCGCGGGTCTCCTGCTCCTGCGGTGTCTCGACGCGTGGGGTGGCGTCCTCGCCCCGACGTCTCCCCCGGCCACGGCCCTCTCCGCGGCGCCGGCCACGAGGGGTGGTGCTCTCCTCGACCGGGTCCGGCCCGGTGTCCTCGGGCGCGGCGGCCCGGTCGGCCGCGGCGGCCGGACGCCGACGCGCGGTCGCGCCGTCGCGACGGGGTCCGCTGCGGCGAACGCCCCGTCCGGACAGCTCCTCGAAGGAGACCACACGGGGTGAGCCGGGTCCCGCACCGCCGACGCCGCCGTCGGCGCTCACCCCGGAGGCCGGGTCGAGCCCGGGGCCGGGGCCGTCGAGGGTCAGCCTGCGGACCGGGGCGGGGGCCGCCGCCCCGTCCGTCGCGCCGTCCGCCGCTGGTCCCGTGGACCAGGCAGCCGGCTGGTCGGTCGCCGTCGTGGGGGCCTCGTCGGCGCCGCTCAGCGCGGCGAACGAGACCTGGTGGGGGCTCGTGTCCCAGCCGGGGACCGCCGGGGGCTCGGCGACGGACTCGTCCGGCTCACCGCCGGTCGGGTCGGCGGTCCGGATCGCGGGCGGATCCTGCTCGTCGGTGACCGACGGGGTCACCCCGAACAGGTCGTCGAGCGGGACGGTGCGGGGCCTGGTCGGCTCCGCACCGTCCCGTCCGGACGTGCCTCCGGACCCGTCGCGCTCGCCGGTCACGCTCAGAAGTCGACCGGGGCCGGGAGGGGCTCGACCGGGCTGGTCTCCTCGGCGTCGACGACGGCGCCGATCCCCAGCTTCTCCTTGATGCGCTTCTCGACCTCGGCGGCGACGTCCGGGTTCTCCTTGAGGAACTTGCGGGCGTTCTCCTTGCCCTGCCCCATCTGGTCGCCCTCGTAGGTGTACCAGGCACCGGACTTGCGGATGATCCCCTGCTCGACGCCCACGTCGATCAGCGAACCCTCCTTGGAGATGCCGACGCCGTAGAGCACGTCGAACTCCGCCTGCTTGAACGGCGGGGCCACCTTGTTCTTCACGACCTTGACCCGGGTCCGGCTGCCGACCATGTCGGTGCCGTCCTTCAGGGTCTCGATGCGGCGGATGTCCATGCGGACCGACGCGTAGAACTTCAGCGCCTTACCACCGGTCGTGGTCTCCGGGGACCCGAACATCACGCCGATCTTCTCGCGCAGCTGGTTGATGAAGATCGCGGTGGTGCCGGAGTTGCTGAGCGCACCGGTGATCTTCCGCAGCGCCTGGCTCATCAGCCGGGCCTGCAGACCGACGTGGCTGTCGCCCATCTCGCCCTCGATCTCGGCGCGCGGCACGAGCGCGGCCACCGAGTCGATGACGATGATGTCGAGCGCGCCGGAGCGGATCAGCATGTCCGCGATCTCCAGCGCCTGCTCACCGGTGTCCGGCTGGGAGACCAGCAGGTCGTCGGTGTCGACACCGAGCGCCTTGGCGTACTCCGGGTCGAGCGCGTGCTCGGCGTCGATGAACGCCGCGACGCCTCCGGCCGCCTGCGCGCTCGCGACGGCGTGCAGCGCGACGGTCGTCTTACCGCTGGACTCCGGGCCGTAGATTTCGACGACGCGGCCGCGCGGGATGCCCCCGACGCCGAGCGCGACGTCGAGCGCGATGGAGCCCGTGGAGATGGCACTGATCGGGACGCGGGCCTGGTCGCCCAGGCGCATCACCGATCCCTTGCCGTGGTTCTTCTCGATCTGGGCGAGGGCGAGTTCGAGCGCCTTGCCGCGGTCCGGAGCGGACATCTCTTGACTCCTCGCTGGTGGTCGACGATCGGGTCCTGCTGGTGTCTTTCGGGGAGGCACACCACAACGGTATGGGGTACCCCTGACAGTTACGGGCCCGGATCGGCGCCTGTGGACAACTCGCCCGACACCGCGCCGCAGGACCGGTACCGCGAGCCCTGGCGGAACCGTAGACGAACACGCGTTCGATCCGACACCGCGACACGCCGACCGGGCGCCCACGGGAGCCGAGCGGTCACCACGACCGTCCGGGGCGCCGCTACCGCCGTGCGGGTGGGACCTCGTAGGCCGCGCAGACCGCGCGCCAGACCCGGCGCAGGTCGAGACCCGCCTCGATCGCCTGCTCGACGGTCCGGCCGCCGAGGTCGGCGAAGACGTGGTCGCGGGACAGCGACGCCGCCCGCACCGGCCCGAACTCGCCCTCCATCAGTTCCCGGAAGTGGCTCAGTCGCACGCCCGCGAGGGTAGACGGGTCATCCGTTCCGTGCGGTGTCCGCCCGATGACGGCCCGGAGCCGGTAGCCTGGGTGATATGTCCGAACTGCTCACGACCGTCCCGGTCGACGTCGCCGACGAGGTCCTCGCGACGACCGGCATCGGATCGCCCCTGGCGTGGCAGGTCGTGTCGCTGCTCGCGCTGCTGTCCGCGCTGGTCGTGCTGGTGCGCTGGTGGCTCCACCAGCGCCGTCGCTGAGGGTCCCGCTCAGCCGGCCGCCGGGCGTCCCGTGCGGGCCGGGCGCGCGACCACCAGCAGGAACGGCACCGTCGCCACGACCACCAGCGCGCCGAGCAGCGCGTAGTACGACACCGTCACGAGCACCCCGGCCACGATCCCGGCGGCGGCGCCGGCCAGGTTCATCGCCACGTCCACCGAGCCCTGCACCCGCGGCCGGTCGGCCACCGCCAGCGACGACGTGAGCTGCGCCGACCCGCCCACCACCGCTGCCGACCAGCCCAGACCGAGCAGCACCAGGCCCAGCGACAGCAGGCCGGTCGCGGTCGGCGCGGCGAGGGCGCAGACCACCCCCGCCAGCGGCAGCAGCACCCCGGCACCGGCCAGCACCCGGGCCGGTCCGAGCCGGTCGGCGAGCCACCCGAACAGCGGGCTGAGCGCGTACATCCCCGCGATGTGCAGGCTGATCACCAGCCCGACGACCGACAACGCCGCGCCGCCGTGGTCCATGTGCACCGGGGTCATCGACATCAGCCCGACCATCACCGCGTGCCCGAGCACGATGCCGACCGCGCCCAGCAGCGCGGGGCGCGAGGCCCGCAGCACCGCCCACGGCCGCACCGCCGCAGCCCCGGGCGCGGTGGCCGGCGTCCCCGCGTGCTCCCGGGCCCGCAGCAGCGGGTCGGGTCGCAGACCCAGCCACCCGGTCAGGGCCGCCAGGGCGAAGGCGACCGCGCAGAGCAGGTACGGACCGGCGACACCGGGCAGCCCGACCGACACGGCCACGGCGGCCGGCGGACCGAGCAGGTTCGGCCCGGCGACCGCACCGACCGTCGTCGCCCACACCACCAGCGCGAGCGCACGGCCGGCCCGCGCCGGCGCGGCGAGGTCGGTGGCGGCGTAGCGCGCGGCGAGCCCCACCGCCGTCCCCGAGCCGATCAGGAGCAACGACACCAGCAGCAGCGCCACCGAGCCGGTCGTGGCCGCGACGACCGCACCGACCGCGCCGAGCAGCCCCACCAGGTGGCCGCCGACCAGTGCGGGACGCCGTCCCCGGGCCTGGGCCACGCGTGCGACGACGGCGGCCGCACCCGCCGCACCCAGCACGCTCGCCGTCGACGCGACGCCACCGACCGCGGGCGAGCCGGACAACCGGGACGCGACCAGCGAGCTCGCGGCGATCGAGGTCGCCACGGCCGTCCCGCCGAGCACCTGCCCGATCGCGAGCACCGCCAGCAGGCGGGGCTGGGCGGGGTCCTGCGGCGGGGAGGCGGCGTCGGGTGCGGCGGTCACGGACGGATGCTGCCGTGCCACGGCCGCCGCGCGCCAGGGCGTTACGCTCCGGCCCGGCCACACGAGCGGAGGACGGTGGACATGGCGGGCACGACCCCGAACACACGCAGGTCGGCGGGCACGGACGACGCGGAGCTGCAGAACGCCTACCGCATGGTCTCCGACGTGCTGGCCGGAGCGGTGCGCGAGACCCTCGCCGCGCCGGGGCCCGACCCGGCCCGGTTCGCCGTGCGCAGGCTGACCGCGGTCGACCGGGACATGCCGCCGGACGCCACCCCGCCCGGCTGGTCGCTGGCCTTCCTGGTGCTGGCCGACTGGTACGACGCCGCCCGCACCGCGCTCGCCGACCACGACGACCGCTCCGAGCGGGCGCTGGGCTGGATCGGGAGCAACCTGGGCCCGCGCTACGCGGCCCGGGCCCGCTACACGGTCGCCCCGCTCGTCGACCCGGCCGACGCCCGCGAGACCTCGCACTACGTCGACGCGCTGGGCGTGGACTTCCTGGCGTCGATGGTCTGGACGGTCGCGGCGGTCGTCGCCGAGTTCCCGGCCGAGGACACCGCGGAGGTCTGGCCCCGCACGAGGGCCGACGCCGCCCGCTGACGTCGCAGGTCACGCCCGGTCCGACGGGCGCTCGACGGGTGACTGTCGGACCCCACCCGCATGATGGTCGGCGTGACCGCACTCGAGGGCTTCTCCCCCGCCACCCGCCAGTGGTTCGAGGGGGCCTTCGCCGCGCCCACGGCGGCCCAGGAGGGCGCCTGGTCCGCGGCGCAGGCCGGGCGCAACGCGCTCGTCGTCGCGCCGACCGGGTCCGGCAAGACCCTCGCCGCGTTCCTCTGGGCGCTGGACCGGCTCGCCGCCACCCCGCCGCCCGCCGAGCCGAAGCACCGCTGCCGGGTCCTCTACGTCTCGCCGCTCAAGGCGCTCGCCGTCGACGTGCAGCGCAACCTGCGCTCGCCGCTGACGGGCATCCGCCAGGCCGCACAGCGGCTCGACGAGCCGGTCCCCGACATCACCGTCGGGATGCGCACCGGCGACACCCCGGCCGACGAGCGACGCCAGTTCCAGCGCACCCCGCCGGACGTGCTGGTGACCACCCCGGAGTCGCTGTTCCTGCTGCTCACCTCGGCCGCGCGGGAGTCGCTGCGCGGGGTGACGACGGTGATCCTCGACGAGGTGCACGCCGTCGCCGGGACGAAGCGGGGGGCGCACCTGGCGGTGTCGCTGGAACGCCTCGAGGAGATCACCGAGGCCACCCCGCAGCGGATCGGGCTCTCGGCGACCGTGCGCCCGGTGGACGAGGTCTCGACGTTCCTGTCCGGCACCCGCCCGGTCGAGGTCGTGCAGCCCGCGATCCCCAAGACGATCCGGGTCGAGGTGCAGGTCCCGGTGCCCGACCTGGCCGCGCTCGACGAGCGGCCCGCCCCGGGCAGCACCGACGAGGAGGTCGTCGGGTCCGCCGCGGGCACGGCGCGCAAGCCCTCGATCTGGCCCGCGGTGGAGGAGCGGCTGCTCGGCCTGGTGCGCGAGCACCGTTCGACCATCGTGTTCTCCAACTCCCGCCGGCTCGCCGAGCGGCTCACCTCCCGGCTGAACGAACTCGCCGCCGAGCAGGAGGCCGCGGCCCTGGAGGAGGCCGCCGACCTCGACGCCGACGCCCCGGGCGCGTTCCCGGCCGAGGCGGTCGGGCAGTCCGGGGTGGGCGGCGGGGCCGCGCCGACGGTCGCCAAGGCCCACCACGGCTCGATGTCGCGCGACCAGCGGACCCTGGTCGAGGAGGAGCTGAAGTCCGGCGTGCTGCCGTGCGTCGTCGCGACCTCCAGCCTCGAGCTGGGCATCGACATGGGGGCGGTCGACCTGGTCGTGCAGGTCGAGGCGCCGCCGTCGGTCGCGTCCGGACTGCAGCGGGTCGGGCGCGCCGGGCACCAGGTGGGCGCGGTGTCCGAGGGCGTCGTGTTCCCGAAGTACCGCGGGGACCTCGTGTCCTGCGCCGTCGTCGCCGAACGGATGACGACCGGGTCGATCGAATCCACGCGCTACCCCCGCAACCCGCTCGACGTGCTGGCCCAGCAGATCGTCGCGATGGTCGCGATGGAGTCGTGGCAGCTGTCCGACCTCGCCGCGACGATCCGCCGGGCGGCCCCGTTCGCGGCGCTGCCGGACTCCGCGCTGCACTCGGTGCTGGACATGCTGGCCGGGCGCTACCCGTCCGAGGAGTTCGGCGAGCTGCGCGCCCGCATCACCTGGGACCGGGTCACCGACGAGCTGCGCGGCCGCCCGGGCGCGCAGCGCCTGGCCGTCACCTCCGGCGGCACCATCCCCGACCGCGGCCTGTTCACCGTCATGACCCCGGGCGGCGCGGACGGCGCCGGGTCGCGGGTCGGCGAGCTCGACGAGGAGATGGTCTACGAGTCCCGCGTCGGGGACACGTTCCTGCTGGGGACCTCGTCGTGGCGGGTCGAGGACATCACCCACGACCGCGTGATCGTCACCCCGGCGCCGGGGGTGCCCGCCCGGATGCCGTTCTGGAAGGGCGAGTCGATCGGGCGGCCGCTGGAGCTGGGCCGGGCCGTCGGCGCGTTCGTGCGCGAGATGTCCGGGCTGGCCGACGCCGACGCCCGCGAGCGCGCCGGCGCGGCCGGGCTCGACGAGTGGGCCTGCGACAACCTGCTGTCCTACCTGCGCGAGCAGCGCGAGGCGACCCGGCACGTGCCGAGCGACCGCACGATCCTCGTCGAGCGGTTCTGCGACGAGCTGGGCGACTGGCGCCTCGTCGTGCACTCGCCGTTCGGGGCGCAGGTGAACGGGCCGTGGGCGCTGGCGATCGCCGCCCGGATGCGGGAGCGCCGCGGGGTCGAGGTGAGCGCGTCGGGCGCCGACGACGGGATCGTCCTGCGCCTGCCGGACGCCGTCGACGACAACGGCACCGAGGTCGTCCCGAGCGCGGAGGACGTGCTGCTGGAGCCGGGCGAGATCGAGCAGATCGTCGTCGCCGAGCTGGGGAACTCGGCGCTGTACGCGTCGCGGTTCCGGGAGTGCGCCGCGCGGGCGCTGCTGCTGCCCCGGCGCGACCCGCGCCGCCGCAGCCCGCTGTGGCAGCAGCGGCAGAAGTCGGCGCAGCTGCTGAGCGTCGCGGGCAAGTTCGAGCAGTTCCCGATCACCCTGGAGGCGATGCGGGAGTGCGTGCAGGACGTCTACGACCTCCCCGGCCTGCGCGAGCTGATGGGCGACGTCGCCGCGCGGAAGGTGAAGGTCGCCGAGGTCGAGTCGTCACAGCCGTCGCCGTTCGCGCGCAGCCTGTTGTTCGGCTACGTCGGGATGTTCCTCTACGAGGCCGACGCGCCGCTGGCCGAGCGCCGCGCGGCCGCGCTGTCGCTGGACTCGACGCTGCTGGCGGAACTGCTCGGCTCCGAGGCGATCCGGGAGCTGCTCGATCCGGAGATGCTGGCCGAGATCGAGGGTCAGCTGCAGCGCACCGACCCGGACCGGCACGCCCGCGACATGGAGGGCGCCGCGGACCTGCTCCGCTTCGTCGGCGACCTGTCCGAGGCCGACGGGCGGGCCCGCGGTGTCGACCCGGCGTGGCTGGCGCAGCTGGAGCGCGACCGCCGGGCGCTGCGGGTGCGGATCGCCGGCGAGGAACGGTTCATCGCGATCGAGGACGCCGGCCGGATCCGGGACGCGCTGGGCACGGCGCTGCCGGTCGGGGTGCCGGAGGCGTTCACCGAGCCGGTGCCCGACCCGCTCGGGGATCTCGTGCTGCGCTGGGCGCGCACGCACGGGCCGTTCACCGCCGCCGAGCTCGCCCGCCGCTTCGGGCTGGGCGTGGCCGTGGTCGCCGGGGTGCTGGAGCGGCTCACCGGCACCGGTCGCCTGATGAAGGGCGAGCTGCGCCCGCAGGCGTCGGTGCCCGCCGGTTCCGGCGGCGAGCTGGAGTACTGCGACGCCGAGGTGCTGCGACGGCTGCGGCGCGCGTCGCTGGCGAAGCTGCGGCACGAGGTCGAGCCCGTCGAACAGCGGGCGCTGGGCCGGTTCCTGCCGCAGTGGCAGGGCGTCCAGGTGCGGTCGGGCTCCGAGCGGCGAGGCCGGGTGCGCCGCGCACCGGGTGCCGAGGACGTGCTCGGTGTGGTCGAGCAGCTCGCCGGGGCGCCGCTGCCGGCGAGCGCGGTCGAGTCGCTGGTGCTGCCGGCCCGGCTACCGGGCTACACCCCCGCGCTGCTCGACGAGCTGACCGCCGCCGGTGAGGTGACCTGGGTCGGGTGCGGCGCACTGTCCGGGCAGGACGGCTGGCTGGCACTGGCCCCGGCCGACGTGGCGGACCTGCTGCTGCCCGCCCCCGACCTGGACACCGCGGGCACCCCGCTGCACACCGCGGTGCTGGCCGCGCTCGGGCTGACCGACCCGGCCGCGCTGACCGACCCGGAGGCCGCACCGGACTCCGGGGGCGGCGCGCTGTTCTTCCGCGAGCTCGCGACCCGGGCCGGGGTGCTGCTGACCGAGCAGGACGAACCGGCCCCCTCCGACGACGACGTCGTCGCGGCGGTCTGGGACCTGGTCTGGGCGGGCGCGCTCACCAACGACACGCTCGGCCCGCTGCGGGCCCGGCTGTCCGGGGGCGGCGGGCGGCGTGGCGCGTCCGGGCGGCAGGGCGGGGCGCACCGCACGGCACGCCGGCCGGCCCGCGGGCGCTACGCGCAGCTGCGTGCGGGGCGACCGTCGATGCCCAGCCGGACCGGGCCGCCGTCGGTCGGCGGGCGCTGGTCGGTGGCCGTGCCGCGCGAGCCCGACCCGACCCGTCGTGCGCACGCCACCGCGGAGGCGTTCCTGGAACGCCACGGCGTGCTGACCCGGGGCGCGTTGGGCACCGAGCGGGTCACCGGCGGGTTCGCCGCGGTCTACAAGGTGCTCCGGGCGATGGAGGAGTCCGGCCGGTGCCGGCGCGGCTACATCGTCGAGGGGCTCGGCGCGGCGCAGTTCGCGGTACCGGGCGCGATCGACCGGGTCCGGGCCCTCGCCGGGACCGAGGGCGGCCCGTCCCCCGCCCCGCCGACCGGTCCGCGCCGCCTCGGTGCCGGGCCGGGCGCGGTCGTCGCCGACCCCACCGACCGCGCCGGTTCCGCCGACCCGGCCGGGTCCGTGGACCCGGCCGGGGACGGCGAGCCCCTGCCCGACGACCTCTCCGGCGAGGCGGCCGGGTTCCCGGGCTCCGACGACCTCTCCGGCGACGTTGCGGGGCTCCCGCACGGCGACGACCCGTACGCCGGGGTGCCCGAGGACCTGCGCGGTGGCCTGGGCGGGCTCGGCGGCGCCGGCCGCCACGGCGAGTTCGACGGCGCCGGTCGCCGCCCGCAGGCGCCGCGGGAGGCGTGGCGCGAGCTGTCCCGGGTGGTGCTCGCCGCCACCGACCCCGCCCAGCCCTACGGCGCGGCCCTGCCCTGGCCGGACACGACCGGTGAGACCCGGCACCGCCCCGGTCGCAAGGCCGGCGCCCTGGTCACCCTGGTCGACGGGGCGCCCGCGCTGTACGTCGAACGGGGCGGGAAGTCGCTGCTGTCGTTCACCGAGGACCGCGACGAACTGCGCGCCGGCGCCGAGTCGCTCGCCGGGGCGGTGCACGAGGGCTGGCTCGGGTCGCTCGCCGTGGAGCGCGCCGACGGGCAGGACTCGCTGGTATCGGCGCTGTCCGAGGTGCTCACCGAGGCCGGGTTCCGGGTGACGCCGAAGGGGCTGCGGCTGCGGGCCTGACCGGGCGCCTCCCCCGACGGACGCCCGCAGCCGGACCGTGGGGGTGCCGCCGGGACGGGCGGGCGGGCGCCCGGAGTCGGTCAGCCGGGCGGGGTCGGCCGCCGGGCCGCCGGACGGGGTCGGGCCGGGCTGCCGGACAGGGTCGCGCCGCCGGACGGGGTCGGGTCGCCGGGCTGCCGGACGGGCTCGGGCCGCCGGACGGAGTCGGGTCGCCGGACAGGGTCGGGTCGCCGGACAGGGCCGGCCGGGCAGGGCCGGGCGGGTCAGTACCGGCGGTTGGCCAGGACCGGCACCGCCCGGCGGGCCGCGGTCACCGCGTCGAGGTCGAGGTCCACGACCAGGGTCCCCGGCGCGGCGTCGAGCGCCGCGACGAGCGAGCCGGTCGGACCGGCGACCGCGCTGATCCCGATCCCGGTCGGGGCGCCACCGGCGACCGGACGCCCCGCCGCCTCCGGGTCCGCCTGGTCGCAGGCCGCCACGAAGGCCGTCGTGTCGAGGGCCCTCGCGCGCACCAGCAGCTCCCACTGCTCACGCTTGCCCGGCCCCGCGCCCCAGGACGCGGGCACCACGACGACCTGCGCCCCGGCGTCACCGAGGGTCTGGAACAGGCCCGCGAACCGCAGGTCGTAGCAGGTCGCGAGGCCGACCGTCACACCGTCGACGGTGACCGTGACCGGCCGGGCCCCCGGGGCGACCGTGTCGGACTCGGCGAACCCGAACGCGTCGAACAAGTGGATCTTGTCGTAGTGCTCCTCCACACCGGGCCCGGTGGCGAGCAGGGTGTTGCGGACGCGGCCGTCGTCGGCGGGGGTGAACATCCCGGCGACCACGGTGACGCCCGCGTCGGCGGCGAGCTCGCGGACCCGGGACGCCCAGGCGCCGTCGAGGGTCTCGGCGACCGGGCCGAGCGGCACCCCGAACCGGCACTGGGTGGCCTCGGGGAACACGACCAGCCGCGCGCCCCGAGCGGCCGCATCGGCGACGCCGTCGGCGACCAGGGCGAGGTTCTCCGCCGGGTCGGTGGTGGCGGCGATCTGGACGAGGGCGATCCGCATGCGTTCTCCTGGGGTGGTTCGGTGTATACGTGTCGTATGCCGACGTCACGGGAGTCTGGTCGCGAGCGCGCGTTGCACTACCTGCGCGAGACCGTCCTGGTCGATCCGGGGGTGCAGGGCACGTTCCTCAACGAGAACGAGCTCGCCGGCCGGATCGGGGTGTCGCGCACGCCCGTCCGTGAGGCGTTGCTGCTGCTCGTGGCCGACGGCCTGGTCGAGATGCTGCCCGGCCGCGGCGCCTACGTGCCACCGCTGACCGGCCGACAGATCTCCGAGCTGATGGAGCTGCGCGGGGTCTTGGAGCAGCACGCCGCCCGCGCGGCGATGGACGCCCACGGCGTCCCGTTCGAGGCGATGAACGCAGCCCTGGGCCGGCAGCGTGAGCTCGCCGGCGCCGGTGGGGACCCGGCCGAGTTCATCGAGCTCGACATGGTGTTCCACCAGGCACTCGTCGACGCCACCGGCAACGCCCTGCTCTCGCGGACCTACGCTGGGCTGCGGGTGCGCCAGCGCCGGGTCGGGGTGACGGCCCTGTTCCGGACCGCGGACCGGCGCCAGGCGGTCTGCGCCGAGCACGGCCGGATCATGGAGGCGCTGGCCGGGGACGATCCGGACGCGGCGGCGAAGGCGATCGACGAGCACCTGCAGCTGACCCTGCGCGTACTGCTCAGGGCGTGACGGACAGGTAGGCCTCGTCCTCGGCGTGGTCGGGGTCGCGCCCCAGGACCAGCCCGGCGACGGTCAGGGCGCAGGCGACGGCCAGGTAGACCGCGACCGGGACCCAGTTGCCCGTCCCGCCGGACAGCGCGGTGAACGCCAGCGGCGCGATCGCCCCGCCGACGACACCGGCGATCGTGTAGGCGAGCGAGCTGCCGGTGTAGCGCAGCCGCGGCGAGAACTGCTCGGTCACGAACGCGGCCTGGGGCCCGTACATGAACGAGTGCAGCGCGAGCCCGACGACCACGCCGAGCACGAGCAGCCCGAACGAGCCACCGGAGATCATCGGGAAGAACACGAACGGCCACACCCCGGCGATCGCGGCGGCGACGCCGTAGACCACGCGCCGGTTGACCCGGTCGGTCAGCGCGCCCGCCAGCGGGATGGCGGGGAGCTGGAGGGCCGAGCCGATGAGGATCGCGCCGAGCACCTCCGAACGGGAGAACCCGAGCTGGCTGGTGGCGAAGGTGAGGACGAAGACGGTGAACAACGCGTAGCTGACGTCCGGGCCGATCCGGCTGAGGATCCCGGCGAGCAGCGGGCGCCGCTCGGCGGTGAACACCTCGCGCACCGGCGCGGACGGCCGGTCACCGGACTCGGCGATCGCCTTGAAGACCGGGGTGTCCTCCAGCTTCAGCCGGATCCACAGACCGAACGCGACCAGCACCGCCGAGAGCAGGAACGCCAGCCGCCAGCCCCAGTCGAGGAACTGCTGGTCGGTGAGCAGCACGGTGAGCAGCGCGAGCACGCCGTTGGAGAGCAGGTTGCCGGCGGGCGGTCCGACCTGGGCGGCCGAGGCCCAGAACCCGCGCCGGCGCGGGTCGCCGAACTCGCTGGAGAGCAGCACCGCACCGCCCCACTCGCCGCCGACGCCGACGCCCTGGGCGAAGCGCAGCAGCACCAGCAGGATCGGCGCCGCGACGCCGATGGTGCCGTAGGACGGCAGCAGGCCGATCAGGAACGTCGCGACGCCGATCAGCACGAGCGTGACGACCAGGACCTGCTTGCGGCCGATGACGTCGCCGAGGCGGCCGAACACCACCCCACCGAGCGGGCGCGAGACGTAGCCGACGGCGTAGGTCGAGAACGCCAGCAGCAGACCGGTCAGCGGGTCCGCGGCCGGGAAGAACAGCACGGGGAACACGAGCGCCGCCGCCGCGGAGTAGACGGCGAAGTCGTACCACTCGAGCGAGGTGCCGGTGAGGCTCGCGACGAACGCCTTGCGCAGGTCACGGCGGTCGACCGGTGGTGACGAGGAGACGGACGGCGAGGTCATCGCGGGCTCCCGGGGTCGGAGGTGGTCGGTGGGACGGCCCTCATACTTGCTGTATACACAATGTGTGCGCAACCCTCGTGCACATCGGTTACGCGACGTACACATCTGACGGAGGTCCCCCGTGACGCTCGAACTGGCCCTGCCCGACGGAAGCACCCGCTCGGTGGAGGTCCACCGGGTCTTCAACGCCGGGTACGCCGGACGCGCCCAGGAGGAGGTCGCCGCGCACGTCGCCGAGCTGGCCGAGCTCGGCGTGCCGGCCCCGGACACGGTGCCGGCGCTCTACCCGGTCTCGCCGTACCTGGCGTCGCAGACCGACCGGGTCCCCGCCCAGCACGGCCGGACCTCCGGCGAGGCGGAGTGGGCGCTGGTCGTCGGTGACGACGTGACCGACCCGCTGCTGACCGTCGCCTGTGACCACACCGACCGCGCCCTGGAGGTGCACGGCGTGGCGTGGAGCAAGAACGCGGGTCTCGACGTCCTGGGCCGGAAGGCCTGGCGGCTGTCGGAGGTCGCCGACCGGCTCGACGACATCACCCTGCGCGCGTGGGTCCGTCACGGCGGCACCGAGGAGCTCGTGCAGGACGCGACGCTGGCCGCCCTGCTCCCGCCCGGGTACTGGGTCGGCCTGCTGCGCGAGCGCGGCTGGCTGGTGCCCGGCACCGTCCTGCTGTCGGGGACCGTCGCGATGAGGTCGGGGGTCGACCAGTTCGCCGACGCCTGGCGGGTGGAGCTGCACGACCCGGCCACCGGCGACACGATCGGCCTGGCCTACGAGGTCGACCGGCTCCCGGAGCCGATCGGCTGACCGGCCGCCCGGCGGGGACCGGTCAGCAGGTCCGGTGGACGTGGCCGGGATCGCCCGCGGGGACCAGCAGCCGGTCGCGGACGACCGTCGCCGGCGGACGCCGGCCCGGTTCCCCGCAGGCGGTGGGACCGGCGTCCGCGCCGTCGACGTACTCGACGTCGAGGACACGGTCCCCGTAGGCGGCGGTGAAGGCACCGCACTCGTCGAACGCGACGCACTCCTCGGCGACGGCGAAGTCGTAGCCGCGCGCGGGCAGCCGGTCGAGCAGGTCGGTGGCGTTCTTCTGCCCGACGGCGAGGCCCCGCGCGTGGACGACCCCGGCGAGGTCGACCGCGAGGGCCTCGGCGTCGTCGGCGGTGAACGCCCCGCCGGACCGGGTCCACGAGTCCAGGTTGTCGAGCTCCACGGCGTCGAACCCGGCGGCGGCGCAGCGGTCGACGACACGGGTGACGACCTCGGCGACGCCCGCACGGCGCTGCGGGGTGGAGATGTCGAGCAGCAGCTCGTCGGGCCATCCCGGGTCGGCGACGGTCTCGCCGTCGCCACCGCGCAGGACGAGGTCGGGGTGCTCGCGCAGCCACCGCTCCCGGTCCTGCGGCTGGGTCTGGGTCTGGGTCTGGGTCTGGAAGGCATTGACGTAGCAGACCGACCAAGTGCCGGGGGCCGGGCCTGCGGTGCTGTCGCGGACGACGATCCCGGTGCCCGTCGGGGGCGGGTAGGCGCCGCCGAGCTGGTAGTCCGCACCCGCCCCGGCCGGGAACGCACGGCGGGGGCCGGTCGCATCCGCCGGTGCGGCCGTGTCCACGACACCGGGGTCCCGTGCCCCGGGGGCCGCCGCCCCGGGGGCGGGGACGGTTGCGCACCCGGCGAGCAGCACCGCCGCGACGGCGAGCGCCCCCCACAACGCGTGCGCCCGGCACAGCGCGAACGCCCGGTCGTGCCCGTCCACGCCGCCCGTCACCGCGTCCTCCCCCGCCGCCGACCCACCGGCCCCACCGCGCTCTCCGGTACCGCCGCAGCCCACCGGGCGGCACCGGTCCGCCCGTCCCCGGAGCCACGGTGCCGATCCTCCCCCGCGGGCACCCGGCGCCGACCGTGACGCCCGCCGCATCGGCGGGCGCGGCCGCCGCCCGTACCGGATGGCACCATCGCTGTCATGATCCGTCGCTCCCCCGGCACCCCGTCCCGCGACCGGCGTCTCGCTCTCGGGCTCGCGGGGCTGCTCGGCACCGCCGCCGTCCTGCACGTGGTGCGTCCCGAGCCGTTCGACTCGATCGTGCCGCGCAGCCTGCCCGGGGAGCCCCGGTTCTGGACCTACGCCTCCGGGGCCGCCGAGGGCGCCGTCGCCGCGGCGGTCGCGCATCCGCGGACCCGGCGTGCGGGCGGCTGGGCCGCGGCAGCGCTGTTCGTGGCGGTGTTCCCGGCGAACGTGTCGATGGCGCTGCACTGGGACCGCAAGGACCCGCTGTACCGGGCGATCGGCTGGGGACGGCTGCCGCTGCAGGTCCCGCTGGTGCTGTGGGCGGTGCGGATCGCCCGCAGCGCCCCGCGCGGCTGACCGGAGGGTGGACCGCCGGTAGACCGAAGTCGATCGTCCACCGCCCGATGCCCGCTGCACCGGACGGACCCGCCGGGGTCTGATGGCGCCGGGCCCGGGACCGCCGGCGTCCACGTCGTCGCTCGGGGGGACACATGACGTCGTCGACCACGGTCCGGGACTCCGCCGCTGCACCCACGGCGGTTCCGCGGCTCGCGCGGCTGCCCGTCGGGATCGTCGCCGGGGTGGTGGCCGTCGTCCACCTCGTCATGGGGGCGCTGGGGCGCGGGTACTGGTTCGACGAGGCGCTGATGCTGGCGATCGGACGGCACCACCTCGACTGGGGGTCGGCCGACCAGCCCCCGGTCGCACCGGCGCTGGCCGGGCTCGCCGACGTCCTCGCACCCGGGGTGAACGGGGTGCTGCGGATCGCGCCGTCGCTGGCGACGGCGGGTGCGGTCGTCGTCGCCGCACTGATCGCCCGTGAGCTGGGCGGCGACCGCCGCGCCCAGGTCCTCACCGCGCTCGCCCAGGCCACCGGGCTGTGGGTGACGCTGTTCGGGCACTTCCTCACGCCGTACTCGCTGGAACCGCTGCAGTGGGCGCTGCTGCTGTGGCTGCTGGTGCGCTGGACCCGCGTGCGCGACGACCGGCTGCTCCTCGCCGTCGGCCCGCTCCTCGGCCTGGCCGCGCTGACGAAGTTCCAGGTGATCCTGCTGGGCGCGGTGCTGGTCCTCGCGATCGGCGTGGCCGGGCCGCGGGCGATGCTGCGGCGGCCCGCGTTCTGGTGGGCCGCCCTGCTCGGTGCACTGATCGCGTCACCGACACTGGTGTGGCAGGCCGTGCACGGCTGGCCGCAGCTGCGCATGACGTCGGTCGTCGCGCAGGAATCGGTGCTGTTCGGCGGGCCGGGCCCCAACGCGGTGGCGATGCTGCTGCTGGCCGGGCTGCTCGGCACCGTGCTCGTCGTGGTCGGGGCGGTCGCGGCGTTCACGACGCCGCGGCTGCGGCCGTACCGCTTCGTCGCGGTGACCTTCCTCGTGCTGTGGATCGTGTTCGCGGTGACCGTGGGGCGTGCCTACTACCTGTGCGGTCTGCACGGTGCCGTCGCCGCGCTCGGGGCGGTGTGGTTCCAGGAACGGCGCGCGACCGGGCGACGGCGGTGGTCCTGGGTGGCGTGGCCGGCCGGGGTGCTGTCGGTCGCCCTCGCCGCGGCGATGCTGTCCGCGAGCGCCGGGGCGGCCGACCCCGCCGTGCCGGAGCGGATCGTCGGCGAGGTCGCCCGCGTCCGCGACGGGCTGCCCCCGGACCAGCGGGACCGCTCCGTCGTGGTGGGCGGCTCGTACATCTTCGCCGCCTACGTCGACACCGCCGACCCCGCGCTCGGCCTGCCGCCCGGGTACAGCGGCAACCGCAGCTACGGCTACTTCGACCCGCCCCCGGACGACCACGACGTCGTGATCTTCCTCGGCAAGGACCCCGGCCTGCTGGCGCCCAGCGGGGTGGTACTGCGACCGGTCACCGACCTCGGCGACGGCAACCGCGTCTGGCTGGGCGAGGGCATGACGCACCCGTGGTCGCAGGTGTGGCCGCAGCTGCGGACGCTCGTCGTGGACTGAGCCCGGCCGGTCCGGGCCCGCCCGGGTAGCGTCGCGGTCGTGCCCGAGGGAGACACCGTGTACCTGGCCGGCAAGCGGCTGCACACCGCGCTGTCCGGGCACGAGCTGCTGCGCGGCGAGCTGCGCCATCCGCGCCTGGTCGAGCACGACCTGGCCGGGCTGACCGTGACCGGCGTCGTCTCCGTCGGCAAGCACCTGTTCACCCGCTTCGACGACGGCCGCAGCCTGCACAGCCACTTCCGGATGGACGGCTCCTGGCACCTGTACCGGCCCGGCATGCGGTGGCGCCGGGTCGCGCACGAGGCGCGCGCGGTGCTGGAGACCGCCGACCGGGTCGCCGTCGGGTTCGCCCTGCACGACCTGGAGCTGCTCCCCACCGACGACGAGGACACCCTCGTCGGGCATCTCGGGCCCGACCTGCTCGACCCGGAGTGGGGCCCCGGCCACGACGCCGAGGCGCTGCGCCGGATGACCGCCCGGGCCGACCACCCGCTCGGGCTGGTGCTGCTCGAACAGCGGGTCATGGCCGGTCTCGGCAACCTCTACCGCAACGACATCTGCTTCCTGCTCGGGCTCACGCCCTGGGTGCCGATCCGCGACGTGCCCGACCTGCCCGGGGTCATCGACCTGTCGCGGCGGCTGCTGTCGTCGAACAAGGACCGCCCGGAGCAGACGACGACCGGCTCGCTGGCCGCCGGCGAGGCGCACTGGGTGTTCGAGCGGCCCGGACGCCCGTGCCGCCGGTGCGGGACCCGCATCCGGACCGCCGACCAGGGCGACGACCACCGGGCCCGGGTCACCTACTGGTGCCCGCGCTGCCAGACGGGACCGTCCCCGCGCCCGGTGCGCCGGGCCACCGGCCCGCGCCGCGGTGCCCCCGGGCGACCGCCGCCCGGCGCCGCCCGCACCCGCTGACCCCTGCCGCAACGGGCGCGACCGGCGGCCGGGGCCCGCGGAGGGCCGCCCGGGCCCGGACACACGTCCGCCGCGGTCCCTGGGCGGGGCCGCGGCGGACGGTGCGGAACGGGCGAGCGGCTCAGGCGGTGCCGGGCTGCTGCTGGTTCTGGGTGTTCTGCTGCTGGGCCGGCGCCGGCGAGGACGGCAGCTGCTGCTGCGGCTCCCCCTGGCCCACCTGCGGGGCCTGCTGGCCCCCGGCGATCGGCGCCCCCGACATCGACGCCCGGATCTGCTCCAGCCGCGACATGCCGGCCATGTCGGTGGTCGACTGCTGGACCTCCAGCATCCGGCCCTGCACCGAGTTCTGGGCCAGCTCCGCGGACCCGAGCGCGGTGGCGTACCGCTTCTCGATCTTGTCGCGGACCTCGTCGAGCGAGGGGGCGTTGCGCGGCGCGGACAGCTCGCTCATCTGCTGCAGCGACTTCGCGGCCTGCTCCTGCATCTTGGCCTGCTCGAGCTGGCTGAGCAGCTTGGTGCGCTCGGCGATCTTCTGCTGCAGCATCATCGAGTTCCGCTCGACGGCCTGCTTGGCCTGTGCGGCGGCACCGATCGACTGGTCGTGCAGCGTCTTGAGGTCCTCGACGCCCTGCTCCGCGGTCACCAGCTGGGTCGCGAAGGTCTGCGCCGACTGCTCGTACTGCTGGGCCTTCTGCTCGTCGCCCTGGGAGCGGGCCTGGTCGGCCAGCACGAGTGCCTGCCGCGCCGACGACTGCAGCTTCTCGATCTCACCCAGCTGCCGGTTCAGCTTCATCTCCAGCTGGCGCTGGTTGCCGATCACCGCGGCCGCCTGCTGCGACAGCTGCTGGTGCTGGCGCTGGGCGTCCTCGATGGCCTGCTGGATCTGCACCTTCGGGTCGGCGTGCTCGTCGACCTTCGACGAGAACAGGGCCGACAGATAGCTGAAGAACTTGGTGAATCCGTTGGCCATCTCTGCGCGTCCTCCGCCTGCGTTCGCTCGCGACCGTGCCCGCCACCACGGCGGGCGTGCGGACCCCGGACCGACCCCGCGTTCCCCCCGTGGTCGGCACCGGACCTCCGGCCCTGTCCATCCTGGCATCGCTGCCGGTCTGTCCGCACCCTACCGCGCAGGAGCGGTCGGCCGGGGCGGGCCGTGCGATCAGGCGGCCGAGGCCACCGGCCCGCCCGAGGACGCCGGTGCGGCGACCACGGAACCCGGCCGCCCGGCCAGCCGCAGCTCGGCGTGCCGCTGCCCGATCGGGACGAGCACGTCGTCGCGACGGCCCGCGGCCGCGGCGGACGTCGCCGTCGCCATCTCGGCGGCGACGGTGGTCAACAGGTCCGGCACGGAGACCCCGAGCGCCTCGCAGATCGCCGCGAGCAGCTCGCTGGAGGGCTCCTTGCGCCCGCGCTCGACCTCGGAGAGGTACCCGAGGCTCACCCGCGCGGCCCGCGAGATGTCGCGCAGCGTGCGCCGGCGCGCGGTGCGCACCTCACGCAGCCCACTGCCGATCGCTTCCCGCAGCAGCATGTGCCCTCCTCGACTGCTCCCCGGACACCCGGTGATGTCTCACCGTACCGACTTCCCCGGTTCCCACGCGCCGTGACGCTGTCCGCCCACGGCGAACACCTCAACGCCGTGCGGGCCCCGGATCGTCCCCGCAGGTCAGGCGGGCCGGGGGCGGACGGCCTTGCGGACGTAGTCGGCGCCGGTCACCACCGTGAGCACCAGCGCGACGGCCATCACCGCCCACTGGAGGACGAGCACGGCGGTCGCGGCGGCGGTGCCGGGGCCCAGCAGCTCCGGCAGCGGCAGCAGGAACAGCCCGATCGCGACGGTCTGGGCGACGGTCTTGGCCTTGCCACCGCGGCTGGCCGGGATGACCCCGCGACGGCGGATCACGACGAAGCGCAGCGCGGTGATGCCGAGCTCGCGGACGACGATCACGATCGTCACCCACCACGGCAGCACCCCGAGGATCGACAGCCCGATCAGGGCGGCGCCCATCAGGGCCTTGTCCGCGATCGGGTCGACCAGCGCACCGAACCAGGTGACGAGCCCGCGGCTGCGGGCCAGCTGGCCGTCGAGCCGGTCGGTGGCCGCCGCGATGACGAACACGGCGAACGCGACCAGCCGCCACACCACGTTCTCGCCGCCGTCGACGAACAGCGCGACGACGAACACCGGGACGAGCAGCAGCCGCAGGACGGTCAGCGCGTTCGCGATGTTCAGCAGCGGCGGGTCACCGATTCCGGCGGTGCCCCCGGCCGGGTGCGAGCTCATCCGGCTGCGGAGGCCGCCGGGACGGCCGCGGCCGGCACACGCGGGTCGAGCAGTTCCAGGGCCTCCACCAGCAGGTCGACACCCTCGGTGTCCACGACGCGGCAGCGGACCAGGTCACCGGGTCGCAGCGAGTCCGGCTCCGGGCCGTCCTGTGCCGCCCCGACGACGGTGGACTCGCCGTCGGCGTCGGGGCCCTGGTGCGCGGCGCGGCCGGTGCAGTCGTCCTCGTCGCTCTCCCCGGACTCGACGAGCACGACGACCTCGGTGCCGATGCGTTCCTCGGCGCGCTGTTCCATCAGCTCGTCGACCAGTGCGGAGATCCGCGCGACACGGGCCTGCACCTCGGCCGGGTCGACGTGGCCGTCGTAGCCCTCGGCCTCGGTGCCGTCCTCGTCGGAGTAGCCGAACACACCGACGGCATCGAGCCGGGCGCCGGTGAGGAAGGCCTCCAGCTCGGCGAGGTCCTCCTCGGTCTCGCCGGGGAACCCGACGATGACGTTGGAGCGGATCCCCGCCTCCGGGGCGAGCGCGCGGATGCGCTCGCAGAGGTCGAGGAAGTCGGTGCGCGACCCGAAGCGGCGCATCCGGCGCAGCACCCGCGCCGACGCGTGCTGGAACGACAGGTCGAAGTAGGGAGCGACGCCCGGCGTGGTCGCGATGACCCGGAGCAGGTCGGGCCGCAGCTCGGCCGGCTGCAGGTAGGCGACCCGGATCCGCTCGACCCCGTCGATCCCGGCGAGCTGCGGGAGCAGGTCGACCAGCGCGCGGGTGCCGCCGGGGAGGTCCTTGCCGTAGCTGGTGGAGTTCTCGCTGACCAGCACGATCTCGCGCACGTCCTGCCGGGCGAGCCAGGCGGCCTCGCCGAGCACGTCGGCCGGCGGGCGGGACACGAAGCTGCCGCGGAAGCTCGGGATGGCGCAGAAGGCGCAGCGGCGGTCGCAGCCCGACGCGAGCTTCAGCGACGCGACCGGCCCGCCGGACAGGCGGGTGCGCGCGATGTCGGGCACCCAGTCGTGGCCGGGGACCGAGACGTCCGCCGTCGCGGCCGGGCGCTCGACCGGGGAGATCGGCAGCAGCGTGCGGCGGTCGGTGGGGACGTGCGGGGCCGGGGCGTGCCCGCCCAGGACGTCGCCGAGGCGCTCGGCGAGCTCGGGGTAGGCGTCGAAGCCGAGCACCGCGTCCGCCTCGGGCAGGTCGGCGGCCAGCTCGGCGCCGTAGCGCTCGGCGAGACAGCCCACGGCGACGACCTTCGCCCCCGCCGGGCGGGCCACGTCCGAGGCGGCCAGCACGGTGTCGATCGAGTCCTTCTTCGCCTGCTCGACGAATCCGCAGGTGTTGACGACGATGACGTCGGGGCTGCCGTCCTCGGCGTCGACCAGCTCCCAGCCGGACCCGGCCAGGCGGCCCGCGAGCTCCTCGGAATCGACCTCGTTGCGCGCGCAGCCCAGCGTCAGCAGGGCGGCGCGGCGGGGTGCGTTCTCGGGGGAAGCCACGGGTACCAGGGTAGACGCCGGGTCCGACGGCCCCGGTCTAGGCTCTCCTGCCGTGCCCGAGCCCGTCCCCGCCCCGGTTCCCGACGTGATCGTCCGCCGTGCCCGCACCCGCGACGTCCGCCGGATCCGCGAGCTCGTCGACGAGTACGCGGGCACGGTGTTGCTGGCCAAGGAGACCGTGACCCTCTACGAGGCGGTCCCGGAGTTCCTCGTCGCCGAGGTCGACGGCACGGTCGTCGGCTGCGGCGCCCTGCACGTGCTCTGGGAGGACCTGGGTGAGATCCGCACGGTCGCGGTGTCGCCGTCGGTGCTGGGCCGCGGGGTCGGGCACCGCATCGTCGCCGCCCTGATCGACGGCGCGCGCGAGCTCGGGCTGGAACGGCTGTTCGTGCTCACGTTCGAGAAGCAGTTCTTCGCCCGGCACGGCTTCGCCGAGATCGACGGGACGCCGGTGTCGGCCGAGGTGTTCGCGGCGATGCTGCGCAGCTACGACGCCGGCGTCGCCGAGTTCCTCGACCTCGCCCACGTGAAGCCGAACACCCTGGGCAACGTGCGGATGCTGCTCACCCTCTGACCTCAGCCGGTGGCGGCCCTCACCGCCGCGACCACGGCCCACACCAGCGCGGCGACGATCGCGACGACCAGTGCCACCAGCAGCAGCACCGGCGCCAGCGCCACGACGACGCCGATCAGCACCTTCGCCGCGGTCCCGAGCGCGGCGAACCCGCCCTTGATCGCGCCCCACACCGGGTTGTCACCGCGGGCGAGGGCCTTGCCCGCCCCGAGTGCGGCGCCGAGACCGGGCCCGCCGTCGGCCGCCATCCGCTCCAGCGAGTCGGCCAGGCGGTCGACCTGGTCGCAGGCGAGCGCGGCGAGCCGGTCGACGAGTGCGGCCAGGAGCCGCTCCCCGGCGTCGCGCAGCTGCGTCATCGGGTCGGGCGGCGCCGGCGGGGTCGCCGTGCGCGGCGCCCGGGCCTGCGGGACCGCGGGGGCCTCCTGTGTCGCGGTGCTCATCGGGTCCTCGCGGGTACGGCCATGACGATCGGTCCTCTCGGTTCCGGGTGTGTGTCGGTTTCCGCCCGCCCGGGCGGGGGAACGCTGCAGTTCGAGCCGACGAGCGGAGGGAGCGCGCCCATGCGGCCACCGGACCGGTCGACGCTGGACCTGCTGCTCCTCGGCGCGATCCACGACGCCCCCGGCGACGGGGCCGCGGTCCGCGACGCCGTGCTCGACCGCTCGGGCGGCGCGCTGGCCCTGTCGGCGGGCCCGGTGTACCGGGCACTGCACCGGCTCGAACGGAACCGGCTGGTGCGACGCCCGGCCGGCAGCCGCGGGTACCGGCTGACCCCGGGCGGGGAGCGGGTGCTGAGGTCACGGACCCGCGAGTTCGAGGCGCACGTGCGGGCGGTGCGCGCGGTGCTGCCCGGCGGGGGTGTCACGAGCGGTGCCGGGGCAGCAGCGGACCGAGCGGGCCGAGCTCGAGGTTCAGGTCCGCCGCGGTCAGACCGAACTCCGCGGTGAGCTCGTCCATCGCCTCCTCGAGGTGCATGAGGGCGGTGCCGAGGTCCTCGACCTCGTCGTCGGTGAGGTCACCCTGCTCGACACGGCGCAGCGCCTGGCGCTCCATGAGCTGACGCAGCAGCTCGACGATCGTCAGCACCAGCTTCATGAGGTCGCGGCGGACGGCGTCGCGGTCGATGTCGATCCGGCCGCCGGGGCGCGGGTCAGGCGTCATCGGGCGGTTCCTCCCCCGTCTGCCGCCCGGCCGGGGCGATCGACACGATCAGCGCGCGCAGCGAGATGCGGATCAGGTCCACCCCGGCCAGCGAGACGGTGACGTCCCCGGCCAGCACGACCCCGCCGGCGAGCAGCCGGTCCAGCAGATCGACCAGCGCGACCTCGCGGTGGGCGAGGCCGGTCTCCCCCGTGCTCACCGCTCCTCCTCGACGAACGAGTACGGCACCCACGGCCCGGTGACCTCGACGGTGAGCCCGGCGCCGTCCGCGGCCCCCGTGACGGCGGCGCGCCAGGTGTCGCGGTCGGCGTCGTCGACCAGGTAGGCGCCGTTGAGGACCATCGGCTCGGTGCGGCCGGTCAGCGCGGGGGCGTGCAGCCGGTGCCGTCGCGTCGTCACCGCGGCCCGCGCCGCCGCCTCGTGCAACCGTTGCGCCGCGGCGTGGGCGGCGTCGTCGTCACCCGCGACGCGGTCGAGCTCCCGGCGACGGCGGCGCAGGTACTCGGCACCGGACGAGGCCCGCCCGGCGTCGCGGCCCTCCGGCCGCGGCGTGGCGTAGGCCTTCACGCCCCACTCGGTGCGGCCCCGGAGCCGGTCCAGGACCTCGGCGAACGCGGTGCGCCGTTCGGTCAGCACGGCGCGGACCCGGTCGTCGTCGCGGTAGACCGTCGCGAGGGCGAGCGGCGCGACGACGGTGCGCGCACCGAGCGCGTCGACGACGGCGTGGTGCTCCCGCGCGGTGGTCGCCAGCCAGGTCAGGTCCTCCAGCCGGGCGGTCAGGGCGCTCTCGCCGAAGTCGGACTCGGGGACGGTGCCGGTGGCGGCCCAGAGCGCGTCGCCGCCGGTCACCGTGTGCACCGGGCGGCCCCCGATGCCCGTGAGCCCGGCCAGGTCGGGCGGGGCCGCGTCGCCCACGGCGTAGACGTAGGTCAGGTCCACGGCTCAGTCCTTCCCGCGTGCCGGGCGACGGGTGGTGGTCGTGCGGCGCCGCCGGGTGGCGGCGGGGCGGGTGCGACGCGGTGGGGCCTCGGGTCCGTCCCCGTCCCGGTCCGCGACGGCCCGGTCGATCGACCTCTCGACGGCGGCGTCGTCGGCCCGGGCCGACTCCCCGTCGGGACCGTCGTGGGTGTCGTCGGACGGCGTGGACCGCTCGTCGGCGGGGAGCAGGCGTTCGAGGCGCTCCACCCGGTCACGCAGCCGTGCGTTCTCCTCCTCCAGCTCGTCGCGGCCGCCCGACAGCGTCGGGTCGCGCTCCCACCAGTCGATGCCCATCTCCTTGGCGCGGTCCACCGAGGCCACGACCAGGCGGATCTTGATGGTCAGCAGCTCGATGTCGAGCAGGTTCACCTGGATGTCGCCGGCGATGACGATGCCCTTGTCCAGGACGCGCTCGAGGATGTCGGCCAGGTCGGTGCCCGACTGCCGGGGTGGTTGCTCGGCGCGGCGCTGCGGCGCACCGGGGCTGCTCCAGCGGACGGCGTCGCTCATGGTCCTCCCTCAGTCGTCGTCGCCGCGGCCGCGCGGGTAGCGCCGGACCCGCTGGTACGACATCAGCTCGGCCTCGTCGTCGAGCTCGGCCTCGTAGACCGCGAGGACGTCGGAGGAGTCGGGGATGCGCTCGGTCTCGACGACCTCGACACCGACCAGCCAGCTGTCGTCCTGCCTGCGGACGAACGTGACCCCCTCCGGTGCGCGGCCGGTCATCTCCACGATCTGTTCGACGGCGGCGCGGGCGGCCGCGCGGGCGCCGATGCGACGCCGGGGTGGGTCGGGTCGCTCCTCCGGCTCCTCGTCCTCGGAGGCCTCGGGCCCCTCGTCCTCCGTCACCTCGTCGTCCGGTCCCTCGTCCTCGGGGGAGTCGTCCTCGTCGTCGGCACCGAGCTCGTCCACCATCGGCTCGGGCTCGGGCTCGGGCTCCTCCTCCTCCTCCTCGAACTCGGGATCGGGCTCGTCGACGTCGAGATCGGTCTCCCGGTCGTCCCCGGTGTCGGTGTCGGCCCCGTCGCCGGGCCGGACCTCGTCCCCGGTCCCGTCGTCGGCCCCGGTGTCGTCCAGGACCTCCTCGTCCTGGTCGCCCACCGGCTCCCGGTCCGGCTCGTCGCGGCCGGCGCGTCCCCGCCGCGGGCCTCCGCCCGCCGGGCGACGCCGCCGCTGCGGGGACTGCTCCTCCGTGTCGTCACGGCGACGTCGTGGCGTCGCCGAGGCCCGGTCGCCGTCGCGGGGCCGGGTGCGGCGCGCGGGCCGCTCCCGGGTCGCACCGTCGTCGCCGGACCGGCGACGACGGGCGGGCTCGTCCCCGGCGGAGCGACGACGCACCGGCCGCTCGCCGGTGTCGCGACGCCGCTCGGACCCGCCGTCGGGTGCACCGCGTCCGTCCCGCTCCGACGGCGCGTCGGCCGCCCGGTCGTCCGCGGTGTCGGAGCGGCGGCGCGACGACCCGCCGTCGGCCCGACGGCGCCGCCGGGGCGGTTGTCCCCCGTCCGCCGACCGGCGGCGCGGCGCGGCGTCGTCGTCCGCCGACCGGCGGCGGGGCGGGTCCTCCCCGTCCCGCGACCGACGCGGCGGAGCCTCCCCCGCCCGTCGCCGCACCGGAGCCTCCGATCCGTCCCGCCGACGGGCCGGCTCTCCCGACCTGCGACGACGCGGTCGCTCGTCGGACGGCCGGTCCTCCGGCTCAGCCACGGCCGTCCCCCGGTCGCCCCGTCAGCCGGGCCAGCAGGACCTCCTGACGCGCGTCGCGGTCGGCCTCGGAGATCTCCCCCTGCTCGTAGGCCCGTTCGACCTCGTCGATCTGCCGGCGCACCGCGACCGGGTCGTAGAGCCGGGCGTGGGCCTGGTCCTGCAGCTGCTCCCCCACCCAGACGACGCCGCGCAGCGGTGCGAGCGGCAGCCCGAGCAGGCCGCGCAAGAGCCCCATCAGCCCTCGGCCTCCGGTGGTTCGGGCAGGAAGTCGTACGGTGCGACCGGGCCGATCAGGCGCAGCCGCACCCGCTCGTCCCACTCGTCGCCGAGCGCGTCGACGGCCTGCTCGAAGTCGCCGACCCGGTCGCGGTGCACCAGCAGCGCCAGTTCGACGGCGCCGTCCTCGGCGGCGGGCTCCTTCACCGACGTCGCGACCGCGAACGGGCCCAGCCGCTCCACGGCGAGGTCCGCGTCGTCGGACCGGATGCGCTCGACGTGGCCCGCGATCGCCTCACCGAGCCGGATGCGCTCGTAGTACGTGGCGTCCGGGTCCTTGCCGCGCACGGCCTCACCGAGCTGCTGGATCTCCGGGTCGGCCTCGACGATGCCCGCCACCAGGCGGTCGGAGTCGTAGCGGCCGGTCAGCACGAACTGCCGGCAGCCGTCGAGCTGCTCCAGCGCCCAGGCGAAGTAGTCCTGGTGCGCGGCGAGGAGCTCGTCGACGACGGCGCGGTCGTCGTCGACGACGCCGCCGAACCGCATCGGCAGCACGGTCGTGCTCCCGGCCAGGGTGTTCACGGTGCGCTCGTGGGCCAGGAGGTCCTCGCGGCTGCCCAGCGGGGCGTCGCGCGGGACGTCGCTGACGACTGCGGCGAGCCGCCCGTGGTCGATCACCGCCACCTCCTCACCGCCGCCGACGGGGGTCAGCCCCTCGGGCAGGTCGATGTCGGCGGCGACGACGGCGTAGACGTAGGTCGCGCTGCTCACCCGCTCTTCTCCTTCCGCGAGCGACGCTCACCCCGGAGGTCGTCGAACTTCTCCTTGCCCGCCTCGATCACTCCTTTGGTGGCTCCTTTCGAGACCCCTTTCGAGCCGCCCTCCGAGATGCCGCTGACGACCTCGCCGAGGTCCTTGCCGCCCTTCTGGTGCAGGTCGAGGCGGTTGGTGGCCTCGGCGAACCGCAGGTAGGTGTCCACACTGGCGACGACGATGCGGGCGTCGATCGTGACAAGCTCGATCCCGACCAGCGACACCTTCACGAAGATGTCGATGACGAGACCCTTGTCCAGGATCAGGTCGATGACCTGGGCGAGGTCGCCCTGCGGGGCGCGGTCGACCCGGCCGCCGCCCCCCTGTCGATGGCTGACGGTCACGGTGTCCGTCCCTCCGTTCGCAGGTGCCGGGCCGGGTCAGGCACGGGAGCCCGCCGTGCGACGGCGACGGCTCCCGGCCCGTCGGCCGCCGCCGTCCTCCTTCGGCTCGGGCTCCTCGGCCTCGGCCCCCTCCGGCTCGGCGTCGTCGTACTCGGCGTCGTCGTACTCCGGGTCGGGCTCGTCGGCCGGTTCCTCGTCCACGGCCTCGTCGTCGGCGAGGTCGTCCTCGTCGAGGTCCTCCTCCGCGTAGTCGTCGTCCTCGACCGGTTCCTCGTCGGCGAGGTCGTCGTCCTCCGCGAGGTCGTCGTCGTACTCGGCGTCCTCGTAGTCGTCGTCGTACTCGGCGTCCTCGTCGTCGTCGTACTCGGCGTCCTCGTCGTCGTACTCGGCGTCCTCGTCGTCGTACTCGGCCTCGCGCTCCTCCTCGAGCCCCTCCTCGTGGGTCTTGACGACCTCGCTGTCGCGGATCTCCCCGCGCCAGCCCTCCAGCTCCTCGCGATTGAGCAGGGTCTCGACCATCACGTGCCGGCCGTAGTGCTTGAACTCCAGCCGGGCCCGGCGGCCGACGGCGCGCCAGATGTTGCCGGTCTTCTCGAACAGGCCGACCGGGTAGTACTCGAGGATCAGCACGACGCGGGTCAGGTTCGGCGCGAGTTCGTGGAACGACACGCACCCGTTGGCATAACCCTTGGCACCCTGCGAACGCCAGATGATGTGGGTGTCCGGAATCTGCTCGATGATCGTCGCGCTCCAGGTGCGCTTCGACCAGAACACCTGGGCCTTCCAGTTCGTCTTCTCGTCGGACTCCTGGTCGACCGACTGCACCTTCTTCATGAAGGTCGAGAAGTCCGCGAACTGCGTCCACTGGTCGTAGGCGACCCGCACCGGGACACCGACGTCGAGGTGCTCGACGATGTTCATGAACTTGAACTTGCCGCGGCCCCCGCCGGAACCACCGCCGCCGGAGCCGCCCTCGGAGTCCTCGGAGTCGTCGTCGCCGCCGAGCCCGACGGCCCCCATCACCTTGTCCTTGACGGCCGAGAACCCGCCCTTCACCGCGTTCGTCACCGGATTGCCCCCCTCCTCCGAGCCACCCCCGCCGAGGGCCGCGCCCAGACCCGTCCCACCGTTCTCGGCGACGCCCGTCAGCCGCTCGGTGAGTCCCTCCACCTGGTTCATCGCGGCGCCGACCGCACGGTCGGCGGCCGCCTTCAACAGCAGCTGCCCGGCCTGTTTCAGGCGGTCGGTGGGCAGCTGGTCCAGCACCGAGGTGCTGCCGTCCCGCTCCTCAGCCATCGGCCCGCGCCTCCGACTTCTTCGTCGCACGCCCGCCCGAGCGCGGCGCCCGGCCGTTGCGCGAGCCGCCCTTGCCCGACGACCCCGAGGACGACGACTCGGAGCTGCGGCCCGAGGAGGACCGCGCGGTCCGCCGGGCCGGGGCCGCGCGGCCCTCGGAGTCGGGGTCCGCACCGTCCGACGACGACCGGCTCGACGATCCCGCACGTCCCGACGACGATCCCGAGCCCGACGACCGTGCGGTCCGCCGGCGCGGGGGGTCCTCGGAGTCGGCGTCGGCCGACCGCGGACGGCGCGCCTTCGACGTCGTGCCCGCGACCGCCCGGCCCGCTCCCCGCGTCGCCGACCCGGCCGCGCGGGTGGTGCCCTTCGCGGCCCGGCCGACCACCGGAGCCTCCCCGGCGGCATCGCCGACGGCGTCGGTCGTGTCCCCGACGGCGTCGGTCGCACCCTCCGCGGTGTCCCCGGCGGCACCGGCGGCAGCACCGGCGCCCTCGACGGCCGCACCGGCCGCGTCACCGGTCTTCTCCACACCCGCCCCGGCGGCGTCACCGGCGGCGCCGGCGACCTCCTCGACCGGCTTGCCGAGGTTCTCGACCCGCTCGACGAGCGAGTTGGTCAGCGCCTCGAGCCGGTTGCCGGCCGCGGACACCGCGGCCTGTTTGCCCGCCTCGAACAGCCGGCCGCGCACGGCGTCGGACAGCCGGGTCAGCTCCGGCGACCCCGCCACCACCTTCGACGCCTGCGACACGACTCCGGCAGGCGTCAGATTCAGCTTCCGCCCGGCGAGCGCACCCCCGAGCATGATCGCCAGCTTGGCCTTTTTCGTTCTTCCCAGCACATAGCCGCCGACGACGGCCATTCCGATCTTGGAGGCGTTACTCATGACCCCGTCCCTCTCCATTGAGCGATTACCGGACAGCACTCCGGAACGCCCCGCGTTCCCCACTCCGAATCGGAACCATGACACACCACGAACCGATCTGCCTCCCCCGACGAATACGGACCGGGAGATCTCGCAATTCCGATCTTGTCGGCCCGGTGTCCATTCGATCTCCAGAGTGATCGAATAGACGTGGGATCGATTAAGGAAATGTTTCGTCCGAACGGAGCGATTGGCCGACGACCGCCCTAAGATCCATTCCGTGAAGAGCCCTGTCCACTACGGCGGACGGCCGCGTGCGACAACCGCTCACTTTCCTGCCCCACGGCCGTTCTCAGGATCGCCAGGCACCCCCGGTGGACTCCCGTCGACCGTTCGACGAACGACCGCGGAACACCTGGCGGCACGGGCGCGTCCGGGCGTCGCCGACGATCGTCCGTTCCGGACTCCCGGCCTCCCCCTCCCGGCGGCGCTACCCTGGCCCGTATGTCCGACGGGGCCCGGCGCTGGCGTCCCTCCGCCCGCCTGCGCCCGCTCGTGTCCGGGATCTGGTGCTGGTCCTCCCCCGCGGGCCCGGCGGGGACGCACCAGGGCGTGTCGAGCGCCCACCTGACCGTCGTGCTCTGCCTGGACGGTGCGGTCGACCTGCTCGCCGCTCCGGATCCGCGGCGCGGCCCGGGCCGGTTCGCCGCCTCGGCGGCCGGCCTGCACGCCGCACCCGCGGTGCTCGCGACCGGCCCCCGGCAGGCCGGGATGCAGCTGGAGATGACCTGGCGCGGGGCCCGCACGCTGCTCGGGCTGCCCGCCGGCGAGCTGGCCGGCGACGTCGTCGACCTCGCACTGCTCCTCCCCGGCCTGGACACCCTGCTGGACCGGCTGCGCGCCGAGCCGGGGTGGGCCGGGCGCTGCGCGCTGCTCGACGCCGCACTGTGCGCCGTCGCCGACGCCCGGGACCGTCCGGGCGACGCGCCGCCGGAGGTGGTGCGCGCCTGGGAGCTGCTGGCCCGCAGCGGCGGGACCGCGCGCGTCGCGGACGTCGCGGGGGAGGTCGGCTGGTCGCAGCGCCACCTCGGTGAGCGGCTGCGACGCGAGACCGGGCTCGCGACGAAGGCCGCGGCACGGGTCATCCGGTTCGAGCGGACGTGCACGCTGCTGCGCCGCCCGTCGGCTCCCCCGCTCGCCGAGCTGGCCGCGATCTGCGGCTACGCCGACCAGCAGCACCTGGCCCGCGACTTCCGCGACCTGGCGGGGACCACCGCGCTGACCTGGCGGGCCGAGCGGGTCCGGCCGGCGGCTCCGATTCGTCCACGACCGCGGCGCCCGTCCCCGGCACCCTCGCACCCATGAGCGACCTGCCCGGCCTCTGGCCCAGCCTGTCCAGCCCCGACCCGCGCGCCCTGGTCACGTTCCTGACCTCGGCGCTGGACTTCACCGAGCGCGCCGTCCACACCGGCGACGACGGCACGATCGTCCACGCCGAGCTGGTGCGCACGGGGTCCACCGGTGCCCCCGGCGGCGTGATGCTCGGCCCCGCCCACGACGGGTGCCGCCCACCCGGCGGCGCGGCCGTCCACCTCGTCTGCGACGACCCGGACGTCCTGTTCGCCCGCGCCGTCGCGGCCGGTGCCACCGTCGTGCACGCGCCCTTCGACGCCGACTACGGCAGCCGCCTGTTCGAGATCGCCGACCCGGACGGCAACCACTGGAGCGGGGGCACCTGGTACGAGTAGCGCGTGGTCCGCCTCGCCCTGCACACCCCGGAGATCCCGCCGAACACCGGCAACGCGATCCGGCTCGCCGCGAACACCGGTGCCGAGCTGCACCTGGTCCGGCCGCTCGGCTTCTCCCTCGACGAGCGCTCGGTGCGCCGGGCCGGGCTCGACTACGCCGACCTCGCCGAGGTCGTCGTGCACGACGACACGGCCACGTTCGCCGGCTGGGTGCGCGCCGCGGGGGCCCGGGTGTTCGCGTTCGTGCCGGGCGCGCCGGTCCGCTACACCGACGTCGCCTACTCCGACGGGGACGTGCTGCTGTTCGGCCGCGAGTCGACCGGGCTGCCGCCGGAGGTGGCGGGCGCGGACTGGGTGACGGGCACGGTGGCGCTGCCCATGCGGCCGTCGAACCGCTCGCTGAACCTGGCCAACGCCGCCGCCGTCGCCGTCTACGAGGCGTGGCGACAGCAGGGGTTCAGCTGATCCCGTCGAGGAACCGGGCGATCCCGGTGTCGAGGACCCGCTGCAGGTCGTAGGGGTGGTCCCCGATCCGGCGCAGCGCGGGCCCGCCGTGGCGCCGCAGCGCGGTGCGCAGCCCGGGGTCGTGGTCGGCCCAGGTGTCGGCGTCGACGCCGGTGTCGGCCTGCGCCTCCTGCTCCGCGGCCAGGGTCAGCGCCATCCCCCGCACGAACCCGGTCAGCGCCAGGTGCAGGTCGAACCGCTCCACCGGGTCGGCGACGACCTCCTCCAGCGCGGCGAGCTCGAACTCGGCGAAGCGCAGCAGCGACGGCAGCGCCTGCGGACGGGACAGCGACAGCACCCGCGCGAGCCACGGGTGCCGCCGGTGCACCCGCCACTGCGCGTGCACCGCCCCCTCCAGCCGGGCCCGCCACGGCCCGTCGGCCGGGGGCAGCACCAGCTCGGCGAACACCGCATCGAGCATCGCGAGCAGCAGCTCGTCGCGGCTGCGGACCAGCCGGTACAGCGACATCGTCGGCACGCCGAACGCACCGGCGAGGCGGCGCATGGACAGTGCGGCCAGGCCCTCGTCGTCGGCGATGCCGATCGCGGTCCGCACCAGCCGGTCCGTGTCCGGCGGCGGCACCGGACCCGGATGTCCCGCCGGCCCGGCGACGACGGAGCCGACCCGGGCCGTCGTGTGCAGCACACCCTCCTCGCGCAGCCGGGTCAGCGCCCGGGCGGCGGTGGACATCGCGACGCCGTGCTCGGCCACCAGCGCGCGCACCGACGGCGCACGGTCCCCGGGGCGCAGGTCGCCCGCCTCGATGCGGGCACGCACCGCGGCCGCGACCCGGTCCGTCGGCGACCCGTCCACCGCACCTCCCTGTACCACCTGTACCGCTACAGGCCAGGCGTCGTCCCAGCTCGTGGGGTCATGGTGATCTCGTACACCGTACCGAGGGAGGACGCATGACCGACATCCTGATCAGCGGGGCCGGCATCGCCGGGGCGACACTCGCGTGGTGGCTGCGGCGGCACGGGTTCCGGCCCGTCGTCGTCGAGTCGGCGCCGGGACCGCGGCCCGGCGGGCAGGCCGTCGACGTCCGGGGGCCCGCGCTGACCGTCGTCGACCGGATGGGGCTCGGGGCCGCGCTGCGGGCCGCACGCACCGCGATGGACGGCATGTCCCTGGTCGACGAGGACGGCACCGAGGTCTTCCGCAGTACCGAGGTGACGCTCACCGGCGGGCCGGTCGCGAGCGACGACGTCGAGATCCTCCGCGACGACCTCGCCGCCCTGCTCACCGGCGCGCTCGACGGCGTCGAGCACCGGTGGGGCGACCGGGTCGTCGCCCTCGACCCGGACCCGGCGGGCGGTACCCGGGTCCGCTTCGCGTCCGGTACCGAGGAGCACTACGACGTCGTGGTGGGCGCCGACGGCCAGCACTCCGGCGTCCGGCGCCTGGCCCTGGGCCCCGACGACGACGGCCGGCTGGTCCCGCTCGGCCAGCACGTCGCCGTGTTCACCCTGCCCAACACCTTCGAGCTGAGCCGCTGGCAGGTGTTCCTGCAGCGCCCCGACGCGATGGCCGGGCTCTACACCGCCCGCGACGACACCGAGGTCCGGGTGATGCTCGGCTTCTCCGACCCGGACGCCACCTACCACCACCGCGACCTCGGGGCGCAGCGCGCCCTGGTGGCGCGGCACTTCGCCGGCGGGGGCTGGTGGCTGCCCGAGCTGCTCGCCGGCATGACCCGCGCCGAGGACCTGTACCTCACCCCGGTCACCCAGGTGCGGCTGCCGGTCTGGTCGCGCGGTCCGGTCGCGCTCGTCGGCGACGCCGCCTGGTGCCCCACGCTGCTGTCCGGCCAGGGCACGACGCTGGCCGTGGTCGGCGCCTACGTGCTGGCCGGCGAGCTCGCCCGCACCGGCGGCGACCCCGGGCCTGCGGCCGCCGCCCACGAGCGGCGGATGCGCGGCTGGGTGGAGGCGAACCAGGAGCTGGCGCTGACCAACGCCGCACGCGTCCGGGAGCTGACCGCCCCGGACGCCGCCGCTCCCGGGCTCGCCGAGCACTGGGCCGCGACCGCCGCCACGGCCCTCACGCTCCCGGAGTACTGAGCACCGGAGGTCAGGACTGCCGGATCGCCTGCACGTCGAGCTGGATCTGGATCGTCGACCCGACCACGGGCAGCCCCTTGGCGATGGTCTGCTGCCAGTTGAGCGTGTAGTGCTCGCGGTGCAGCTGGGTGGTGGCGACCGCGCCGACCCGGTCACCGTTCCACTCCGCGGTGCCCAGGAACGTGGTGTCCAGCGAGACGTCGCTGGTGAGGCCGTGCAGCGTGAGGTCGCCGTCCACGGTCCACCGGTTCCCGCCGTGCGCGACGAAGCGCACGCTGGAGAAGCGCAGCTCGGGGAAGCGTTCGACGTCCAGGAAGTCGGCCGAGCGCAGGTGCGTGTCGCGGGCGGCGACGTTGGTGTCGACGCTGGCCGCGTCGATCACGACGTCCACCGAGGACTCCTCGAACGGCTCGGCGATCCGGATCTGCCCCTGGAACCGGTTGAACCGGCCGTACACCTTGGACATGCCGATGTGCCGGGCGACGAAGCGCACCGAGCTGTGGTCGCCGTCGATCACGAAGACGCCGGGGCGCGGCGGGCGCAGCGCCGGGTCCTCGCCGAGGACGATGTGGCCCATGTCGGCGTGCTCGCCCCAGGACACCTCGACGACGTCGGTGACCTGCTGGTAGCCGCCCGCCTCGACGCGCACCCGGTACCGGCCGGGCATCAGCGACGCGGCGAACCGGCCGAACGGGTCGGTCTCGACGTGCACCGCGCGCCGGTCGGCGGGGTCCATCACCGACACCTCGGTACCGGCCAGGGCACCGCCCTGCTGGTCGCGGACCTGACCGGACAGCACACCGCCGGTCAGCGGAATCGGGACGAGCGCATGCCGGTCGGTGGTGCCCCGCGCCGGGCGACGACGGTCCTTCTTCCTCCAGAACACCAGCCACAACCTCCTCCGCCCGGCGACGACGGGCAGCACGACGTGCGGTCGCCGGCCGGCGACCCCTGGTCACTCTGGCACGAACGTGACCGTCCCGTTAACCCGTCGGCCCGAAAAGTCGATCACCGACGGTGTCGGGATCATCACCGCCCCGCGACCGTCACCCGCGGCGTCACTCGTCCTCGTCGGCGATCTCGCCGCCGTCGGCGGTCCCGCCGCCGCGGATCAGGAAGAGAGCACCCTCCAGCTCGTCCGGCTTGACCAGCACGTCGCGGGCCTTCGAGCCCTCCGAGGGGCCGACGATGTTGCGGGTCTCGAGCAGGTCCATCAGCCGGCCCGCCTTCGCGAACCCGACCCGCAGCTTGCGCTGCAGCATCGAGGTCGACCCGAACTGCGAGGTGACGATCAGCTCGGTGGCCTGCAGCAGCAGGTCGAGGTCGTCGCCGATGTCGGCGTCGATCTCCTTCTTCTCGCCGGCCTTCTGCGCGGTGACGCCCTCGGTGTAGCTGGGTTCGGCCTGCTCCTTGGTGAACGCGACGACCTTCGAGATCTCGTCGTCGTCGACGAAGGCGCCCTGCATGCGGACCGGCTTGCCGGCGCCCATCGGCAGGTAGAGCGCGTCGCCCATGCCGATCAGCTTCTCCGCGCCCGGCTGGTCGAGGATGACCCGCGAGTCGGTGAGCGAGGACGTCGCGAACGCCAGGCGGCTGGGCACGTTGGTCTTGATCAGACCGGTGACGACGTCCACCGACGGCCGCTGGGTCGCCAGGATCAGGTGGATCCCGGCCGCACGCGCCTTCTGGGTGATCCGGACGATCGCGTCCTCGACGTCGCGCGGCGCGGTCATCATGAGGTCGGCGAGCTCGTCGACGATGCACATGATGTACGGGTAGGGCCGGTACACCCGCTCGGACCCGGGCGGGGCGGTGATCTCCCCGGTGCGGACCTTGCGGTTGAAGTCGTCGACGTGGCGGACCCGGTTGGCCTGCATGTCCTGGTAGCGCTGCTCCATCTCCTCCACCAGCCAGGACAGCGCCGCGGCGGCCTTCTTCGGCTGGGTGATGATGGGCGTGATCAGGTGCGGGATGCCCTCGTAGGGCGTCAGCTCGACCATCTTCGGGTCGATGAGGATCATCCGGACCTCGTCCGGCGTGGCCCGCGTCAGCAGCGACACCAGCATCGAGTTGACGAAGCTGGACTTACCGGAACCGGTGGAGCCCGCGACCAGCAGGTGCGGCATCTTCGCCAGGTTCGCGACGAGGTAGTGGCCCTCGATGTCCTTGCCCAGGCCGATGCCCATCGGGTGCTGCTCGGCGCGGGCGTTGCCCGAGCGCAGCACGTCGCCGAGGCGGACCATCTCGCGGTCGGTGTTGGGCACCTCGATGCCGACCGCGGACTTGCCGGGGATCGGCGCGAGCAGCCGCACGTTGTCGTTGGCGACGGCGTAGGCGAGGTTGCGCTGCAGCTGGGTGATCTTCTCGACCTTCACCGCCGGGCCGAGCTCGATCTCGTAGCGGGTGACCGTCGGGCCACGGGTGAAGCCGGTGACCTGGGCGTCGACGTTGAACTGGTCGAGGACCCCGGTGATCGCCTCGATCATCGCGTCGTTGGCGGAGCTGCGCGACTTCGGCGGCGGCCCGGACTCCAGGGTGTCCGCCGGCGGCAGGATGTACTCGGTGTCGGACTGCGGCTCGCGGATCGCCATCGAGAGCTGCTCTCCCTCGAGCGGCTCGTCCGCGACCTGCGGCGTCTCGACGACGGGCTTGCGCGGCTTCGTCGCCGGCGGTGCGGCCGCGGCGGGGACGGCGGCGGGCGCCTCCTCGTCCGGGACGCCGGGCAGCGACGGGTCCACCGGGGCCGGGGCGTGCTCGCCCTCCTCCGTCCGGAACGCGTCGGCCTCCGCGGCCCCCTGCCTGCGCCGCGCCGGGCGCCGCTTCTTCGGCGCCTCCGCGGCGTCCCCGGCCTGCCCGTCCCGCTCGGCGACGGCGTCGGCCACCGTGCGCGGGCGGCCCGCGCCGGTGTCCTCCTCGTCGTCCCGCTCGGGCGGCAGCTGCCCGGTGAGCCTGCGGAAACGGTCCGGCAGCTCCCGCACCGGGATGCCGGTGACCAGCAGGACCGAGTACAGCGTCAGGAGGACGAGAACGGGGACGGCCGTCCACAGGCTGAGCCCGGCCTTCAGCGGGGTCCCCGCGACGTAGCCGACCGCGCCGCCCGCGCCGCGCCAGGCGTCGGGCTCGGCGGGCGCTCCGGCGCCCAGGTGCACCAGCCCGAGCACGCCGAGGGCGAGCAGCAGGCTGCCGGTCACGATCCGCGGCCGGGCCTCCGGGTGCCCCTCGGTGGTGACCAGCACGATGCCGATGCCCAGCAGGATCGCCGGCAGCGCCACGCCGGCCTGGCCCATCACCGCCTGCACGAGGAAGGTGAACCAGTAGCCGACCGAGCCGCCCGCCTGCCACCACAGCCCGGCGGCGGCGATGACGGCGAGCACGAGCATGCCGAAGCCGATGCCGTCACGGCGGTGCGCGGGGTCGATCTCGCGGGTGCGCCCGACCGCGCGCCCGGAGGCGCGGACGGTCTTCGCCACGCCCCGGCCGACCGCGTCGATCCCGCGGTCGACCAGGTCCGGGCCCTGGCGCCGGGCCGGTGGCCTGCGGCCTGCCGACGGGCGCTTGCGGGCGGTGGACGCGCGCGAGCCCGACCGCCCCGAGCCGCGGCCCGCGGCCGCAGTCGTGGTGGTCCTGCCCGTGCCCGTGCGTCCCGCCATGTCACACACGGTAGCCCGGTTCGGTGATCGAACCGGGGACCGACGCGGGTGTGGAGGGGTCGACGACCCCTCCACACACTCAGACGGCGATGACCGTGGGGACGATCATGGGGCGGCGGCGGTAGGTGTCCGACACCCAGCGGCCGACGACGCGCCGCACGCCCTGGGCGATCCGGTGCGGGTCGGTGACGTTCTCGTTCTCCAGCCGGGACAGCTCGTCCTCGACCAGCGACTGGGCGGCGTCGAGCGCCTTGGGGTCGTCGGAGAACCCGCGGCCGGACAGCGTCGGACGCGACAGCGCACGGCCGGTCTTGTGGTCGATCGCCACGTTGATCGCGATGAAACCGCCCTCGCCGAGCGCGATGCGGTCACCGAGAGTGGTCTCGCCCACGTCACCGACCGACAGCCCGTCGACGTAGACCTGCCCGACCTCGACCCGGCCGGTGATCGCCGCGCGGCCGTCGACGAGGTCCACGACCACGCCGTTCTCCGCGATGACCACCGACTCCTCGGGCACCCCCGTGCGACGCGCGAGCGCGGCGTTGGCCCGCAGGTGGCGCCACTCCCCGTGCACCGGCATGACGTTCGACGGGCGCACCGCGTTGTAGAGGAACAACAGCTCGCCGGCCGGGGCGTGCCCGGAGACGTGCACCTTGGCGTTGCCCTGGTGCACGACGGTCGCGCCGAGCCGGGTCAGCCCGTTGATCACGCCGAACACGGCGGTCTCGTTGCCCGGGATCAGCGAGCTGGCCAGGATGATCGTGTCGTCCGGGCGGATCGTGATGCTGCGGTGGTCCCCGCGCGCCATCCGGGACAGCGCGGCGAGCGGCTCGCCCTGCGATCCGGTGGAGACGAGCACCAGCTTCTCGTCGGGCAGGCGCATCGCCTCGTCGATGTCGACGAGCAGCCCGTCGGGGATGTTCAGCAGCGAGTGGTCGTCGGCCAGGCCCATGTTGCGGACCATCGAGCGCCCGGTCAGGCACACCTTGCGGCCGTGCGCGTGCGCGGCGTCGAGCACCTGCTGGACACGGTGCACGTGGCTGGCGAAGCAGGCCAGGATGATCCGCGACGGCGCCCGGCGGACCAGGTCGGAGATGACCGGCCCGATGTCGGCCTCGGGGGTGACGAAGCCCGGCACCTCGGCGTTGGTGGAGTCGACCAGGAACAGGTCGACGCCCTCCTCGCCCAGCCGGGAGAACCCGCCCAGGTCGGTGAGCCGCCCGTCGAGCGGGAGCTGGTCGAGCTTGATGTCGCCGGTGTGCAGCAGCAGCCCGGCGGGCGTGCGGATCGCGACGGCGACGGCGTCGGGGATCGAGTGGTTGACCGCGAAGTACTCGCAGTCCCACCCGCCGTGGGACACCCGGTCGCCCTCCTTGATCTCCTGCAGGTGCGGGGTCAGGCGGTGTTCCTTGCACTTGGCCGCGACCAGGGCGAGCGTGAACCGGGACCCGACGACGGGGATGTCCGGGCGCATGCGCAGCAACCACGGCACGGCACCGATGTGGTCCTCGTGGCCGTGGGTCAGCACGAGCGCGTCGATGTCGTCGAGGCGGTCCTCGATGGTCCGGAAGTCGGGCAGGATCAGGTCGATGCCCGGCTCGGAGTCGGACGGGAACAGCACGCCGCAGTCGACGACGAGCAGCCGGCCCTCGTACTCGAAGACGGTCATGTTGCGACCGACCTCGCCGATGCCGCCGAGCGCGTAGACGCGCAGGCCACCCCGCGCGAGGGCGGGTGGCGGGGCGTCCGGGAGCTCCGGGCGCTCGATGTCCTCCGGCGGTGCGGAGAGCGTCCGGCCGGGCCGGTTGCGTCGGTCGTTGCGCTGGGGACTCACAGGGGTTCGTGCCTCACATGGGTTCGTGTTCTCTGGTTCGCGTTCTCGGGGCCCGCCCGGGTGCGGAGGCGGCGCTCCGCTCAGGTGCGGTGGTACGCGACCTCGGCGCCGATGTCGGCTGCGGTGCGTCCGCCCAGGGCACCGTGGCCGGGCTGGTAGGCGGGGGCGTTCGGGCGGGCCTGCGGGTCCAGCGCCACCCCGGCGACGGCCAGGTCGCCGGCGATCGCCGCGACCTGGTCCTCGGTGGCGGGCGGCAGCGGCAGCCGGGTGTCGCCGACGTCGATGCCGCGCAGCCGCAGTGCGGTCTTGGCGAACACCGCGCCGCCGACCCGGCCCATCCCGCGGATCACCGGGAGCATCGCGTAGTGCAGCGCACGGGCCCGCTGGTGTTCACCGGCGTGGTAGGCGTCGATCATGGCGCGCAGCCGGTCGGCGACGACGTGGCCGATCACGCTGACGAAGCCGACCGCCCCGACCGAGAGCCACGGCAGGTTCACCGGGTCGTCGCCCGAGTAGTAGGCGAGCGTCGTGGTGGCCAGCACCTCGGTGCCGACGCGCAGGTCGTTGCGGGCGTCCTTCACCGCGACGATGCGGGGGTTCTGCGCCAGGCGCTGGAAGGTCTCGACGTCGATCCCGATCACACTGCGCGGCGGGATGTCGTAGAGCATCACCGGCAGGTCGCCCGCATCGGCGACGGCGGTGAAGTGCGCGAGCAGGCCCTCCTGCGGCGGCCGCGAGTAGTACGGCGTCACCACGAGCAGCCCGTGCGCACCCGCGCGTTCCGCGCTGCGGGCCAGCTCGATCGAGTGCGCGGTGTCGTAGGTGCCCGCCCCGGCGACGACGGTCGCCCGGTCCCCCACCGCCGACACGACGGCGCGGATCAGCTCGGACTTCTCGGTGTCCGACGTCGTCGGCCCCTCACCGGTCGTGCCGTTGACGACCAGCCCGTCGTTGCCGAGGTCGACCAGGTGGTTCGCCAGCTCCTCGGCCTTCGCCAGGTCCAGCTCGCCATCGGCGTCGAACGGCGTGACCATCGCGGTCAGCACCTCGCCGAACGGTCGGCGCGGCGGGTGCTGCTGCCCGCCGGGGGCGGGATCGGGGCCGGTGCTCATGACTGGTGACGGTACCGCCCGGAGGACCGACGGTTCCCGGTCACATGCCGGACGGGGCACCCCGGTAGGCCTCCACGTCGGCGGGCAGACCGGTCACCTCCACCCGCGCGGCGTCCCGGCCGAAGGCGTGCAGCACGAGCTCGGCGGGCTCACCGGTCACCGTGACCACGCCGAACCCGGTCGCGACGACCTGGGTCGCGCCCTCCGGACGGGCCAGGACCAGGCCGACCGGGCTGCGCCGGAACAGCAGCTTCGCCTGGTTCGCGAGCAGGTTCCACAGCTGCCCGTCACGCTCCGGGTCCGACGGGCGGGGCTCCCAGCCGGGCTCCCCGCGGCGCAGGTCCTCGTGGTGGACGAAGAACTCGGCACCGTTGGCGATCTCGTCGACCTTGCCGACCTTGAACGGCGACCACGCGGGCGGCCCCTTGCGCAGGTCGTCGATCATGTTCGGCCAGGCCGCGGACGCGTACCCGTCCATCGCCTTGTCGGTCATGCCCGACAGCGCGGGCACCACGATCCCCGCGGCGTTCCACGGCTGCCGCTCGCGCACCAGCAGGTGGGTGAGCAGGTCCCGCGCGTTCCACCCCTCGCACAGCGTCGGGCGGTCGGGGCCCGAGCGTTCGAACTCGGCACACAGGGCGGCACGTTCGGCGGTGGCAAGGCTCACCGCCCCCAACCTAGTCCGGCCCGCTCCGGGCCGCACCGCACGACGAACGGTCGACAAACGGCTGACGGAACGCAGGCCGTCTGTAGCCGGTGATACAGATCTCACCTGTCCGTGTCCCGATACTCCGATCCGTCCCACTCCATGCTTCTCGACGGGGAGAACACACGTGACGAACGCTGTCGCCACGCAGCCGCCGCGGTCGATGCGCAAGATCGCGCTCGCGAGCATGACCGGCACGGTCATCGAGTTCTACGACTTCTTCATCTACGGCACCGCCGCGGCCCTGGTGTTCAACAAGGTCTTCTTCCCCGAGCTCGGGGCGGCGGCCGGTACCGCCCTCGCCCTGGCCACCTTCGGCGTCGCGTTCGTCGCGCGCCCGTTCGGGTCGATCCTGTTCGGCCACTTCGGCGACCGGCTCGGCCGCAAGGGCACGCTGGTCACCACGCTGCTGCTGATGGGGTTCTCGACGCTGGCCATCGGCCTGCTGCCCACCACCGGCACGATCGGCGTCCTCGCGCCGATCCTGCTCGTGGTGCTGCGCATCCTGCAGGGCCTCGCCGTCGGCGGCGAGTGGGCCGGTGCCACGCTGCTGACCGCGGAGAACGCGCCGACCAAGGCGCGGGGCAAGTACGCCCTGTTCCCGCAGCTCGGCCCGTCGGTCGCGTTCGCGCTGGCCTCGGCGACCTTCCTGGTCACCGCGCTCACCATGAGCAACGAGGCGTTCCTCGCCTGGGGCTGGCGCATCCCGTTCATCGGGTCGGTGCTGCTCGTCGCGGTCGGACTCTACGTCCGCCTCGCGCTGGAGGAGACCGCCACGTTCAAGAACAGCGGCCCGGTCTCGACCAGGCTGCCGGTCACGGAGGTCTTCACGACCCGGACGGCCGCGGTGTTCCTCGGCGCCGGCTCGACGACCGCCGTGTTCGCCTTCTTCTACATCGGCGTCACCTACCTGACCAGCTACGGCACCCAGCAGCTCGAGCTCCCGCGCACCTCGGTGCTGGCCATGGGCATCGTCGGCGGCCTGGTCTTCGCCCTGACGACGATCGCCTCCGCGATCCTGTCCGACCGGGTCGGACGCCGGAAGATGGTCGTGGGCGGCAACATCGCCTCGGTCGCGGCCGGCCTGCTCGCGTTCCCGATCATCGACATCGGCACCGTGTGGTCGTTCGGTCTCGGCCTGTCGCTGGTGCTCGGCGTCGTCGGCATCGCCTACGGCCCGATCGGCGCCCAGCTCCCGGAGCTGTTCCCGACCCGCTTCCGCTACACCGGCGCCGGGATCGCCTACAACCTCGCCGGCGTCTTCGGCGGCGGCGTGGTCCCGCTGTTCGCCGCGGCGCTGGCCGCGTCGACGCTGGGCAGCCTCGGCATCGGCCTGCTGCTCTCGGCGGTCTCGCTGATCAGCCTGCTCTGCACGCTGGCCCTGCCGCAGACCGACGCGGACTCCCTCGCCGAGCAGGACGCACAGCTCGCGGCCGCCTGACGGCCACCGGTGCGGCCCGTCCGGGCGGGCCGCACCGCACCCCACCCGGTGCCGGCGGCCGCCGGCCGGCACCCCCGGACCCGACGGCCCGGACGCACCCCTCGGCGTCCGGGCCGTCCACCTACCCGCAGGCGCCCGAGCCCGCTACCGTCCGGACGGACCAGCGGCGACGGCCGGGAGGCGGGACCATGAGCAGCGGCGCGGTACGGCGGCCCGACGGCACCGTGCGCGCGCTGCCCGCCCCCGACCCCGACGACCACCCGGTCTCACCGTTCCTGACCGCCCCGTGGACGTCGCTGACCTCGCGGATCGCGCAGCTGGGCAGCCCCCGCCACTACGCCCGCGGCGAGCACGTCTACACCCAGGGCCAGCTGTCGTCGCGGTTCCACCTCGTCGTGTCCGGGCGGGTCCGGATCTACCTGCACCGGCCCGACGGCTCGGAACGCTCCCTGGCCTACGCCGAGCCCGGCGCCAGCCTCGGCGAGGCGGCCTGCGTCGACGGACGGCCGCGGCACCTCGCCTCGGTCTGCACCCGGCCGTCGGAGATCGTCTCGGTGACCCGCGACGCGTTGCTGACCGCCGCCCGCGACGAGCCGGAACTGCTGCTGGAGATCACCCGCCGGATCGCCTACAAGCAGCGGGTCATGCAGCTGCACGTGCTCATCGAGGGGCTGCCCGCCCGCGAGCGGATCATCCTGCTGCTCGGCCACCTGGTGGAGGCCTACGGCGAGATCGCACTCGACGAGGTGGCCCGGCTGTCGATCCGCCCCGCCGTCGACGAGCTGGGGCTGCTCGTGGGGCTCACCCGGGTCACGACCAGCCGGGAGCTGTCCCGGCTGGTCGCGGAGGGCCTGCTGGAGAAGGAGGGACGCGGGTTCGTCGTGCGGGACCTGCCGGACCTGCGACGACGGGTGCACGCCGTCCTGGCCTGAGCCGGTCCCCGGCGCCGATGCCCGCTCGGAGAGCCTCGCTCAGCCCTCGGCCACCAGTGGGCTGGAGGCGATCTCGGTGCCGTCGGCGAGGGTCTGGATCTGGAAGTCCGCGAACACGTTCGGCACCTCGACCTGCAGCTGGCGCAGGCACTCGACGGCGAGGTTGCGGATCTCGACGTCGGCGGCCTCGGAGGCGCGCATCGCGATGAAGTGCCGCCACGCCCGGTAGTTCCCGGTGACGACGATCTTGGTCTCGGTGGCGTTCGGCAGCACCGACCGCGCGGCCTGGCGGGCCTGCTTGCGCCGCAGCGTGCCGTTCGGCACGTCGGCGAAGCGCGCCTCCAGACCCTCGAGGAGCTTCTCGTAGGAGGCGAGCGCGTCGGCCGAGGCCTGCAGGAACAGCTCGTGCAGCTCCGGGTCCTGGGCGATGACGTCGGGCTCGACCATCGCGGCGTCACGCTCGGGGACGTAGCGCTGCGAGAGCTGGGAGTAGGAGAAGTGGCGGTGCCGGATCAGCTCGTGGGTCAGGGAGCGCGAGATGCCGGTCAGGTAGAAGCTGACCGAGCCGTGCTCGAGGACCGAGAGGTGCCCGACCTCGAGGATGTGGGCGATGTAGCCGGCGTTGGTCGCGGTGCGCGGGTTCGGCTTGGTCCACGACTGGTAGCAGGCGCGGCCGGCGAACTCGGCCAGCGCCTGGCCGCCGTCGGCGTCGGTGGACCACGGGACGTCCGCGGGCGGGGTGAACTCGGTCTTCGCGACGAGCTGCACGGTCAGCGGGACGGTCTTCGGCGCGGTCTCCGGCATGCCGCGAGGGTAACGACCGGCGTCCCCGGCACCCGCCGGGCCCCGCGCCCGCACCCACGGTGGCGGCCGCGCCACCCCCGGTGCCCTGCGACGTCGCCACCGACGCCACGAACGGGTGGCGTGATGTCACCGGTGACGCCATAGTGGTGTCATGGACCTCACGCCGTATGTCGCGCAGCTGCGCGACGACCTCGCCGCCGCGGCGGCCGCGGGTGACGAGCAGACCCGCCGCACGGCGGCCCTGCTCGGCTCCGCGATCGAGCCCGCCGCCCGGCTCGCGATCATGAACGCCCTGTCCGACCTGGCCTCGGAGGCGACCGCCGCGCTCGGCGACCGCTCGGTCGAGGTCCGCCTGCACGGCCGGGAGGTACGCGTGTCGGTGTCCGGGGGTGACCCGGAGCCCGGGCACTCCCCCACCCCGGACCCGGCCCCGGCGAGCGAGGGGACCGCGCCGTTCGGCGGCTTCCCGTTCGGCGGCGGCGCCTCCGGTGGCCCGGCCTCCGGTGGCTCGCCGTTCTCCGGCGACGCCGGGGACATCAGCCGGGTCACCCTGCGCATCGTCGAGCAGATCAAGGCCCAGGCCGAGCGTGCCGCCCAGTCCCAGGGCGTCTCGCTCAACACCTGGGTGTCCCAGGCGGTGCAGGGGGCACTGGCCGGCGCGGAGGGACGCACCGGCCGTCCGCACCGTGACGGGCGCAACCTGAGGGGATGGGTGCAGGGATGAGCGACGAGCGGACGGGCCCCGGGCCGGACGACGGCAGCGGTGACGCCACGCACGGCGGCGACGCCCACACCGGCTCCGACAGCGGCCCCGGCGGGGAGGGCGGCGGCTCCCCCGGCGCGAGCGGCGCCGACGGCGGCGGCGCCGGCCCCGCGCCGACCGGCGACACCGACAGCGCGGGCACCGGCGGCGCCGGCTCCGGCGGCGCGGGCGGCGACCACGGCTCCACGGGCGGCACCGGCCCCGCCGGCACCCCCTCCCGCAGCGAGCGGTTCGACTGCGCCGGCGCCGCCGAGATCGAGGTGACGACCGGCGCCGGCCGGGTCCGGATCGACCTGGTCGACGGGGCCGGCGAGGTCCGCGCGGAGGTCACCGCCGACCGCAGCGCCGCGCCGTGGTCCGGCGGCCTCGGCGGGCTGCTCGACTGGATCGGCAGCTCGATGACCGGCGGCTCCGGCGTGCCCCGGGCCGGGGTGGGCTGGTCCGGCCGCGGGTTCGACCCGATCGTCGGCGCCCCGTGGGAGGCCACCGGCGACCCGTCGGCGGACGCCGTCGACGCCGTCACCGTCGAGTGGTCGGCCTCGTCGCGACGCCTGGTGGTCCGCGGGCCGGACGACCCGGCCCTCGGCGCGGTGCCGCTCGTGGTCACCATCTCCGCCCCCGCCGGGTCGCGGCCCGCGGTGCGGACCGGCGCGGCCTCGGTCGAGCTGACCGGCCGGGCGTCCTGGGCCGCGGTGCGGACCGGGTCCGGCGCGGCCCGCGTGGCCCAGGTGCACGGCGACGCCGACGTCACCACCGGCTCGGGGTCGATCGACCTGGGCACGTGCTCGGGCCGGGCGCATCTGCGTGCCGGCTCCGGCAGCGTCGAGGCCGGGTCGCTCGGCGGCGCGTCGCGCATCCGGACCGGCAGCGGCGACGTCCGCGTCGGCGAGCTCACCGCGGACCTCGAGGTGCGCTCGGGGTCGGGGGACGTCGTCGTCGCCGACGCGGTCTCCGGTGACGTCCGGCTCGGCACCGGGTCGGGGTCGGTCCGGGTCGGGGTGCACTCCGGTGTGGCCGCCGAGCTGGACCTGTCGACCGGGTCGGGCCGCGCCCGATCCGAGCTCGACGTCCGCCACGACACCCCGTCCACGGCGCCCGCGGTGCGGCTGTCCGGACGCACCGGCAGCGGCGACGTCCTCGTGACCCGGGCGTCGGCCGCCGCGGTCTGACCCTGCGACCGGTCCCTCGCTCATCGAGATGATCGGCGAGCGAGGTACCGGCGTAGGCTCGGCGTCGTGGACCGCACCGAGATCGCCGCGACGAACGCCTCCATGACCGCCCGGGTGCTGCAGATGCCCGCCACCCCCGTCCCCGACGGCGGCTACGCCCTGCGCGTGCTGCGTACCCGCGGGCGGCGCAGCGGGGAGCCGCGCGACACCCCGATCGGTGTCGTCGGGCACGGTGGTGCCGGCTACCTGGTCTCCCCCACCGGTGGGCGGGACTGGGTGCGCAACCTGCGGGCGACGCCGGAGTGCGCGATCCGCTCCGCCACGGGCGACGAGCCGCACCGCGCGGTCGAGCCCGGGCGCGCCGAGGCCGCGGCCGTCGTCGTCGGCTACCTGCGGGCACTCGACGTGCCGTGGGCGCTGTCGGCGTTCCCGGTGCAGGCCGACGCCACCGAGGAGCAGGTCGCCGAGCACCTGGACACGATCGCCGTGTTCCGCCTCGATCCCGCCTGACCCCTCAGCGGGCGGCGACCTCGGCGCGGAGCTCGGCGGCCAGATCGCCCCGCTCCCCCACGGCGACGCCGTCGAGCCCGAGCCAGCCCGCCATCGTCGCGAGCTCACCGGCCAGCTCGGCCGCGATCCGCGGGCGCGGGGCGCTCGCCCCGGGCTCGGCGAACGCGCCGGGCACCCGCAGCACCCCGGCCGCCCGGTCGGCCTTGAGGTCGACCCGGCCGACGAGCTCGCCGTCGAGCAGGAACGGGAAGACGTAGTAGCCGTACTCCCGCTTCGGCTCCGGCACGTAGATCTCGATGCGGTAGCGGAACCCGAAGATCCGCTCGGTCCGGTCCCGCTCCCACACCAGCGGGTCGAACGGGCACAGCAGCGCCCGCCCGGTCACCGCGCGCGGCACCCGGGCCGCCGGGTCCCGGTAGGCGGGCCGGTCCCAGCCGCGCACGCTCACCGGCTCCAGGGCACCCGCGTCGACCAGCTCGGCGATCGCGGTGCGGGTGCGGTCCGGGCCGAGCCGGTAGTAGTCGCGCAGGTCGGTCTCGGTGCCGATCCCCAGCGCCGACGCGGACTTGGCCACGAGCTCGCGAGCGGCGTCCGCCGGGTCCGGCTCGGGCAGCGCCAGGATCTCCGGCGGCAGGACCCGGGAGGGCAGGTCGTAGCGGCGTTCGAAGTGGACGCGCGTGCCGACCGACAGCTCCCCCGTCGCGAACAGGTACTCGCAGACCCGCTTGACCTCCGAGCGTTCCCACCAGGTCGCGCCGGGCGGGCGCGGGCGCACCTCACCGGCCCGGCCGGCCGGGGCCAGCGCCTTCTCGATCGCCCCGGCGCCCATGGGCCCCGCCTCCGCGACGACGTCGAGGATGTCCCCGGCCAGCCGCGGGTGCTTCTCCAGCAGCGGCCCGTAGTGCTTCCACCACCGCCGCGGCAGCGTCTCGTGGGAGAGCAGCGGCCGGTCGACGACCGGGACGAGGCTCGCCTCGTGCGCCCAGGTCTCCACCAGCAGCCGCGGGCGGCGCGCGTCGGGCGACCAGGCGGCGTCGTCGAGGAGGGCGGCGGGATAGGCACCGAGCCTGCTGAACAGCGGCATGTAGTGCGCGCGCACCGCGATGTTGACCGAGTCGAGCTGCAGCAGCTTCACCCGGTCCAGCACCCGTCCGAGATGACGACGGGTGACCGGCCCGGACGGCCGCGGGTCGGTGAAGCCCTGGGCCGCGAGGAACGTCCGACGGGCGACGTCGGCTGAGATCGTGCGCACGGCCGGGATGCTGCCACGGAGCACCGACAGGATCCGGTACCGCCCGGACCGGTGGCCGGGCCGCACCACACCGGGCGGCACCGGACCCGCGGCACCGCGCCGGGTGACATCCGGCCGGTCAGCTGCCGGGCGGCGGGCCGCCGGGGCCGCCGGCACCCGGCCCGCCACCGCCCGGGGCGGCTCCCGCGGCCGGCTCGGTGGTGGGGTCGACGGCGGCGGTCAGTGCGACCGTGTAGCCCGTGGCCGGGTCGCCGGAGACGGTCGCGAGCTGGAGGGCGCCGCCGTCGTCGCCGAAGACGTTGTCGGACGCCAGGCTCAGCTCGGCCAGGTTGGACACAGACTGCTCGTATCCCGTGGTGGCGTAGACGGTGTCGCAGTCGGCCTGCGGCAGGGCGACCTGCGAGGTGGCGACCGCGTTGGCGGCGTCGGTGATGTCGGCCTCGGAGGGGTAGACCTCGAAGTGGATGTGCGGCCAGCGCCCCTTGTAGCAGGCCGGGAAGATGCTGGTGAAGCGCACCTTCCCGTCGCTGCCGGCGACCTGTACCCCTCGCAGGTAGTTCTCGTCCTCCAGCCCCTCGGAGTACAGGGAGTACCGGCCGTCGCGATCGCAGTGCCAGACGTAGACCGCGGCACCCGCCATGCCCGCGGCGGCCATGTCGGTGATCGTCAGCTCGAGGGTCATCGGCACCCCGGCCGCGGTCGCCGAGCCGGTGCCGAAGCTCGACCGGATGTCGCTGCGCACCACCCCGGAGTCGGTGAGCACGTTCGCACCGTTGGAGCCGTCGCCGGGGTACGGGCCCGCCGTCTCGTCCGGGATCTCGCCGGTCGTGGTCGCGGTCGTCGCCGACGGGGCCGCGGTACCGCAGGCCGCGAGCCCGGCGGTGACGGCGCCGACGCCGAGCACGGCCAGCATGCGGCGCCTGCTCAGCAGGGTGCCGAGGTCGAACCCGAGGCCCTGGTCGACGACCTCGTCGTCGGGGCGGGGCAGGTCACGGCCCTGGTAGCGGGGCATGGCGGGTCCTCCGGTGCGTCGTCGTGGGGAACTGTCGTGCGGAACCGAGGACGACGCTAGGGACCGGGGATGGGGCGCGGATCGCAACGACCTGTGCGGCCGCTGTGGACCCGGGCGGTGACGCGGCCCGCGGGGTCGCACGGTAGGCATGACCCATGGCCACCGCGACCGTCCGCCCCGCCACCGACGACGACGTCGGCGCGATCATGGCGATCCAGGACCGCACCTGGCGCACCGCCTACGCCGGGCTGCTGCCCGAGGAGGCGTTCGCCGGGCTCACCTCGGACGCCGCGCGCTCGCACTGGAGCGACGCCGTGCACGCCGGGGACGGCTTCCACCTCTTCGTCGCCGTCGAGGGGGACGAGACCGTCGGGTTCGCCGCCGCCGCCCGCTACGCCGGGGCCGACGGCATGGCGATCGCCGAGGTCAGCACGCTGCTCGTGGAGCCGCGCTGGGGCAGGCGCGGGCACGGCGGACGGCTGCTCGCCGCCGCCGCGGCCGCGCTGCGGGAGTCCGGCTCGGACTCGGGGCGCACCTGGGTGGCCGAGGCCGACACCGCCTCACGGAACTTCTACGGCCGCGCCGGCTGGGCACCCGACGGCGCGGTGCGCACGCTGGACACCGGCACGTCGACGCTGCGCGAGGTCCGCCACTCCGGGACGCTGGACCTGCACCTGGTCGACTGAGGGCTCAGCCGAGCCCGAGCAGCGGCTCCAGGCCGATGGTCAGGCCCGGGCGGTCGCGGACGGCGCGCACCGCGAGCAGCACGCCCGGCATGAAGCTGGTCCGGTTCATCGAGTCGTGGCGCAGGGTGAGCACCTCGCCGTCGGTGCCGAGGATGACCTCCTGGTGCGCGATCAGCCCGGGCATCCGGACCGCGTGCACGTGGACGCCCTCGACGACCGCGCCGCGGGCGCCGTGCGGGTCGTCGGTGGTGGCGTCGGGGACCTCGCCGAGCCCGGCCTCGCGTCGTGCCGCGCCGATCACCGACGCGGTCCGCGCGGCGGTACCGGACGGCGCGTCGACCTTGCCGGCGTGGTGCAGCTCGACGACCTCGGCGGAGTCGAAGAAGCGGGCGGCCTGCGCCGCGAAGTGCATCATCAGCACGGCGCCGACCCCGAAGTTCGGGGCGACGAGCACGCTGCCGGAGCCGCGCTCGTCGAGGATCGCGCGGACCTCGTCGAACCTGGCGGCGTCGAAGCCGCTGGTCCCGACGACGGGCGCGACCCCGCGCGCCAGGCACTCGCGGATGTTGGTGATCGCGGCGCCGGGGTGGGTGAAGTCCACGGCGACGTCGGCGCCGTCGAGGGCGGACAGGTCGTCGCCCGCGTCCAGCGCGGCGACCAGCTCGGTGTCCCCGGCGGCCTCGACCGCCCGGCACACCTCGGAGCCCATCCGGCCCTTCGCCCCGAGGACCGCCACCTTGATCGTCCCGCTCACCCGTACACCTCGCGCACCTCGACGTCGTGGACCGCCGCGGAGTCTATGCAGCGGCCCGGCGTGATCCCGGATCCGGCACCGGACCGGTCCCACGCCGGTGCGGACGGTGCCGGTCCGCGGCCGCGGGGCACGGTCGGCCGGGGCCTCAGCCGACGACCAGGCCGCCGATCCACACCGCGACCGTCACCAGCCCGGCCGCGAGCTCGATGAGGATGCTCCAGCCGACGGCGGTGAGCGCCTCGCGTGCCGAGCGCCAGGCGGTGGCGGCGTCGGGCAGGCGGGCCAGCTCGGCCAGCCACACCCCGAGCACGAACCCGAGGAACAGCCCGACGACGGGCACGACGAAGAACCCGACGACCCCCAGCACGAGCCCCGCGAACAGGGTGCGCGTCGGGACCCCGGCGGCCTTGAGCCGGCGTCCTGGGAGCAGGTACTTCGCGACCTGACCGGCGACGGTGACGAGCACCGCGATGCCGAGCACCCACCAGCCGACCGCGTCGCCGCGCGGGACCGCCCAGACCGCCACCCCGCCGACGATCAGCAGCGGCCCGGGCAGCACCGGCAGCACGATCCCGGCCAGGCCGACGAGCATCATCAGGCCGGCGACGACGGCGAGGGCGGTCATGACACCCAGCCTGCCAGCAGGTCACACGCGCCGAGCGGACGAACCCGCGATGACGGCCGGGTGTCATCATCACGAATGGGTAAACGCTGTGAGCCGGGTCTACCGATTTCTGGTACTGGCGTGCCAGCCTCGATGTCACCCGAAACAGTGACACCCGCTCACCTGCGGTCGTCCCACCACCCGCGCGTGCCGGTCACCACCACCGCACCGCGGACGAACAGAGAAGAGCAGCGTGCTCCGGTACCTCCTGCGCAGGGGCGCCGGGTGGCTCGCGATGATCGTCGTCGCGACCAACCTGGTCTACTTCCTCGCGAACTCGTTCCTCGACCCCCGGGTCAACTACCTGCAGCTGCGGCCGCCGCGCACCGACGCGGAGATCGCCCGTTCGCTGGGCCAGTACAACCTGGACTCGAACGTCCCGGTCCTGGAGCGGTGGTGGATCTGGGTCACCGGGATCGTGACCCGGTGGGACTGGGGCACCAGCCCGATCGGCGACCCGGTGAACGCGCAGGTGGCGTTCCGCGTCGTGGTGTCCGGGCAGCTGGTGTTCTTCTCGCTGCTGCTGTCGATCGTGATCGGGGTGGCGCTCGGGGTCTACTCGGCCCAGCGCCAGTACCGGCTCGGTGACCGCGCCGCCCAGCTGACCTCGGTGTTCACCCTGAACATCCCGTCGGCGGTCGCGGCGCTGGCGGTCGTGTTCGTCGCCATCGCGATCAACCAGGGTGTCGGCGGGACGCTGTTCTACGTCGCGGGGTCCGAGTCGCCCGGGGTCACCGGGTTCTGGCCGCTGCTCCTCGACCGGGCCCAGCACCTGGTGCTGCCGACGATCTCGCTGCTGGTCATCTCCTACGCGGGCTACCACCTGCTGCAGCGCTCGATGCTGCTCGACGTGGTCAACTCCGACTACGTGCGGACCGCCCGGGCCAAGGGGCTGACCCGCAGGCAGGCCATCCGCCGCCACGGGCTGCGCAGCTCGATGATCCCGGTCGCCACCCAGGTGGCGTTCGCGATCCCGGCGCTGTTCACCGGCGCGGTGATCACCGAGAAGACCTTCGCCTGGCAGGGCATGGGCGACTACTTCATCCGCACCATCTCGACCAACGACATCCACGGCGTCGTCGCCACGGCGGCGTTCGGCGCGGTGACGACGGCGGTCGGCGCCATGCTCGCCGACGTCGCGGTCGTCGCCCTCGACCCGAGGGTGCGGGTGGGCTGACATGAGCCTGAACATGCCCGAGCTCGCCCCCACGGTCGGCGACGGCGCCGACGACGGCCCCGGGGCCACCGCGCCCCGCCGTCGCCGGGGCGCCCGCGCCGCACTGGTCTGGCGCCGGTACCGGCGCAACCGGCCCGCGATGGCCGGCCTGGTCGTCTTCGGCCTGCTGGTGCTGTTCTCCCTGGTCGGTGGGTTGCTCTCCCCCTACGACCACACCGACGTCGACTTCGCGGCGCTGACCGCGGCGCCGTCGCTGGACCATCCCCTGGGCACCACCGCCGGCGGCAACGACGTCTACGCCCAGGCGGTGCACGGCCTGCAGCGCTCGCTGACCATCGCCGTCACGGTCTCGCTGCTGACCACCCTGATCGCCGCGGTGGTCGGGGCGGGCGCGGCCTACCTGGGCGGCGGGCGGACCTGGGCGCGGCGCGGCGAGCGCGCCCTGCTCACCGTCGTCCACTTCCTGATGGTGGTGCCGTCGTTCCTGATCCTGGCGCTGGCCTCGCAGTGGGGGTCGGGCGACTACCGGATCCTGATCGTCGCGCTGACCCTGCTGGGCTGGATGACCACCGCCCGCGTGGTCTGGACGGTCGCGACGACGCTGCGCGAGCGCGAGTACGTCTCGGCCGCCCGCTTCATGGGCGTGTCCGGGCCGGGGATCGTGTTCCGCCACCTCATCCCGAACATCGGCTCGCTGCTCATCGTCACCTTCACTCTGAACGTGGCGAGCACCGTGCAGAGCGAGACGGCGCTGTCGTTCATCGGGTTCGGCGTGCAGATCCCCGACGTCTCGCTGGGCACCATGCTCGCCGACGGCGGCTCCTCCATGGCGACCGCGCCGTGGATCTTCATCGTGCCGTCGGTGCTGCTGGTGCTGCTGACGGCGTCGCTCGCGTTCGTCGGCGACGGCCTGCGCGACGCCCTCGACCCGACGTCGCGCGCGGGAGGCAGGGCATGAGCACCCCCGTGCTGTCCGTGCGCGACCTGACCGTCGCGTTCCCCTCCGAGGCCGGCCGGGTGGAGGCCGTCCGCGGTGTCGGCTTCGACCTGCTGCCCGGGCGCACGCTCGGCATCGTCGGCGAGTCCGGGTCCGGCAAGTCGGTGACCTCGCTGGCCGTGATGGGGCTGCTGCCCGAGTCGGCGTCGGTGACGGGCTCGATCACCCTGTCCGGCCGCGAGCTGGTCGGGCTGTCCGACGAGGCGATGTCCGGGATCCGCGGCGACGACATCGGGATGATCTTCCAGGACCCGCTGTCCTCGCTCACCCCGATCTTCACCGTGGGCGACCAGCTCGTCGAGGCGATGCAGATCCACCGCGACATCGGCCGGGCGCAGGCCCGCGAGCGTGCGGTCGAGCTGCTCGACCTGGTCGGCATCCCCGACCCCCGGCGACGCGTGCGCGCCTTCCCCCACGAGTTCTCCGGCGGCATGCGCCAGCGCGTCATGATCGCGATGGCGATCGCGAACGACCCGACCGTGATCATCGCCGACGAGCCGACGACCGCCCTGGACGTCACCGTGCAGGCGCAGATCCTCGACGTGCTGAAGGTCGCGCGCGACGAGACCGGCGCGGCCGTCGTCATGATCACCCACGACCTGGGCGTGGTCGCCGGGGTCGCCGACGACGTGCTCGTCATGTACGCCGGGCGCCCGGTCGAGACCGCCCCGGTGGACGAGCTGTTCGCCGCGCCGCGGATGCCGTACACGATCGGCCTGCTGGGCGCGGTCCCCCGCGTCGACAGCGTCGAGCGACGCCCGCTGGTCCCGGTGCCCGGCAGCCCGCCCGCACCGACCGACCTGCCGCCGGGCTGCCCGTTCGCGCCGCGCTGCCCGGTCGCCGTCGACGCCTGCCGCACCGCGGAGCCCCCGCTGGTGCCGGTCCCGGGCCGCGACGGCCACGCCGCCGCCTGCGTGCGGACCGGCGAGATCGTCGACGGCGCGATCGGTGGCGAGCCGGTGTTCGCCGCCCCCGACCTCCCTCTCGGCGACGACCGCGGCGGCGACCGCGAGGACCGTCCCGCGGTGCTGTCGGTGAGCCACCTGCGCCGGACGTTCCCGCTGATGAAGGGGTCCCTGGTGCGGCGGCGGGTCGGGACGGTGCACGCCGTCGCCGACGTCGACCTCGACATCCGCCGCGGCGAGACCCTCGGCCTGGTCGGCGAGTCCGGCTGCGGCAAGACGACGACGCTGCTGGAGATCATGAACCTGCTCCCGCCGGAGGGCGGGACGATCGAGGTCGCCGGCACCGACGTCGCGACGCTGCGCGGCCGCGCCGACATCGCGGCGCTGCGCCGGGAGATCCAGATCGTCTTCCAGGACCCGATGGGGGCGCTCGACCCGCGGATGACGGTCGGCGACATCCTCACCGAGCCGCTGCGGGCGGCCGGCTGGACCGACCGGGGCCGGGTCGCCACCCGCGTCGACGAGCTCATGGCGCTGGTCGGCCTGGACCCGGAGCACGTGGACCGGTTCCCGGCGGCGTTCTCCGGCGGGCAGCGCCAGCGCATCGGGATCGCCCGCGCGCTGGCGACGAAGCCGTCGCTGCTGGTGCTCGACGAGCCGGTGTCCGCCCTCGACGTCTCGGTGCAGGCGGGGGTGCTGAACCTGCTCACCGCCGTGCAGCGCGAGCTGGGGCTGAGCTACCTGTTCGTCGCGCACGACCTGTCGGTGGTGCGGCACGTCGCGGACCGGGTCGCGGTCATGTACCTGGGCCGGATCGTGGAGTCCGGCGCGGTCGCCGACGTGTTCGGCAACCCGCAGCACCCCTACACACAGGCGCTGCTGTCGGCGATCCCGGTGCCGGACCCGCAGGTGGAACGAACCCGGCAGCGGGTGGTGCTCTCCGGGGACCTGCCCAGCCCGACCGACGACGCGCCGGGCTGCGCGTTCCTGGGCCGCTGCCCGCTGGCCCGGACGCTGTCCGAGCACGAGCGGTCCCGCTGCGCCGGTGCGACCCCCGCGCTGACGGTGAAGGACGGCGCCAGCGACGCCGACTCCGACCACCGCAACGCCTGCCACTTCCGCTGAACCACCTCCCACCCCGACACCGGGGAACCGAACGAAGGAGAGACATGCGCAGACCGATCCGACGCGGGGCGATGACCGCCGCCGTCGCGGCGCTGGCCCTGGTGCTGGCGGGCTGTGGCGGGGGTGGGTCCGGCGGGCCCGCGCAGACGGGCGAGTCGCTGTCCACGACGCCGTCGTACAACGCCCAGCCGTACGAGAACGTCAAGGACGGCGGCCAGGTCACGCTGCCGTTCCGTTCGGACCTGAACCCGCAGTTCAACTACTTCCAGGGCGACTCCACGACCGACACCCGGTTGTCCTGGGCCTTCTACAACCCGGTGGTCATCTCCTTCACCCCGACCGGTGATCCGGTGGTCAACCCGGACTACGTGACGAAGGCCGAGCCGGTCGACAGCGGCGGGAAGACCACCGTCACCTACACGATCAACCCGAAGGCCGTGTTCAACGACGGCACGCCGATCGACTGGCGGGCGTTCGAGTCGACCTGGAAGGCGAACAACGGGAAGGACACCGCGTTCATCCCGAGCGCCACCGACGGCTACGACCGGATCGCCTCGGTCACCCGTGGCGCCGACGACAGGCAGGCCGTCGTCGCGTTCACCGGCCCGAACCCCTGGTGGCCCAGCCTGTTCAACTACCTCGTGCACCCCAAGGCGGCCACCCCGGACGTCTTCAACAAGGGGTACCTGAACAACCCGCACGCCGAGTGGGGGGCCGGGCCGTACACGGTGGCGAACTACGACAAGCAGAACGCCACCCTCACCTTCGAGCGCAACCCCAAGTGGTGGGGCAAGAAGGGCAAGCTCGACCGCATCACCCTGGTGCAGATGGAGCAGCAGGCCAAGATCAACGCGTTCCGCAACGGCCAGCTCGACGCGACCGAGGCCGAGTCGGCCGACTTCCTCGCCCAGGCCCGCTCGGTGCCGAACGCCGACATCCGCATCTCCGGGACCCCGGCGAACTACCTGCTGATGCTCAACAGCACCACGCCGATCCTGAAGGACCCGGCCGTCCGCAAGGCCGTGTTCGATACCATCGACCGTGCCCAGCTCGCCAAGATCGCCTTCCAGGGACTGGACTACACCGAGGACCTCGGCGGCTCCCTGACCCTGCAGCCCTACCAGAAGGGCTACCAGGACAACCTCGCGAGCGCCGTCACGTTCGACCCCGAGGCCGCGAAGCAGGGTCTCGACGCCGCGGGCTGGGTCGCCGGCCCGGACGGCGTACGCACCAAGGGCGGGCAGAAGTTGACGTTCACCTACGTGCAGACCGGTGACACCCCGACCAAGCGGGCCTCCTCGGGTGCCATGGTCGCGATGCTGAAGAACATCGGCGTCGACCTGCAGGTACGGGTCGCCCCGTCGACCGACTTCTCGAAGGTCCTGGCGAACAAGGAGTTCGACATGGTCTTCCTCGGGTTCAAGTCCACCGACCCGTACGGCGTGGCCTACATCTGCCAGCAGTACTGCTCGGACTCGACGCTGAACAGCTCCGGCACCGGCTCCCCGGAGCTCGACGCCGAGCTGCGCAAGGTCAACACCCTGCCCACCGCCGACGAGCAGTACGCCGCTGCCGCCGCGGCCGAGAAGAAGGCGCTCGCCACCTACGGCGTGCTCCCGGTCTACTCCGGCCCGTCCATCTGGGCGACCAAGCCCGGGCTCGCGAACTGGGGTTCGGCGCTGTTCGCCTTCCCGCCGCTGCCCGAGACCCTCGGCTGGCAGAACGGCTCCTGATCGACGACCCCGTGACGGGCACAGAGCCCCGGACCGCCAGGTCCGGGGCTCTGCCCGTCTCACACCCACCATCCCGGGTGCCCCGAGAGTCACTCTCGGGGCCGTAGAAGCCACGAGAGTGACCCTCGGGGCAGGTTCGGGGGGAGGTCCGGTCAGGCCAGGTCGCGCAGCGCGGCGGGGAGGTCGTCCACGTCGCCGTAGGGGCCCACCACGGCCGCGGTGAGCGGCTGGGCCAGCAGCTCCCCCGCCAGCGCGGCGACCTCGGCCGGGGTGACGGCGTCGATGCGGGCCAGGCTGTCGGCCAGCGACCGCTGCCGCCCGTGGTCCAGCTCGGCGCGGCCGAGCCGGTTCATCCGCGACGCGGTGTCCTCGCAGCCCAGCACCAGTCCCCCGCGCAGGGCGCCCCGGGCGCGGACGACCTCGGCCTCGGTCAGGCCGTCGGCGGCGACCTCGGCGAGCACGTCCCGCACGACCGCGACGACCTCGCCCAGCCGCTCCGGGGCGCACCCGGCGTACACCGACAGCGCGCCGGCGTCGGCGTAGCGGACGGTCGAGGAGTAGACCTGGTAGGCCAGTCCGCGCTGCTCGCGGACCTGCTGGAACAGCCGCGACGACAGTCCCCCGCCGAGGGCGGAGTTCAGCACCGCCAGCACCGGCAGGCCGCGCCCGGCGCGGCCCGCGGTGGGCACGCCGAGCATCATGTGGGCCTGCTCGGAGTCGTCGTCGAGCAGGCCGAGGGCTCCGGTGCGCACGGGGCGGGCCCCGGTCGCCGTCCGCGGCGGCACCGGGCGCGCGCCGGTGTGGCCCCGCGCCGCACGGTCCAGTGCGGCGGCGACGAGCTCCGCGACGTGGTCGTGGTCCAGGTTCCCGGCCGCGGCGACGACCATCCGCGGCGCCGTGTACTCCCCGCGCCAGAAGCTGTGGAGGGTGTCGCGGCTCATCGCCCGGATCGAGTCCTCGGAGCCGATCACCGGGCGCCCGAGCGGGTGGTCGCCGAACAGGGTCTCGTCGAACAGGTCGCCGAGCAGGTCCTCCGGGTCGTCGTCGCGCATCGAGATCTCCTCGAGCACGACGCCCCGTTCCAGCTCGACGTCGGTGTGGGCCAGCTCGGCGTCGGTGACGACGTCGGCCAGCACGTCCACCGCCAGCGCCACGTCGGTGTCGAGGACGTGGGCGTAGTAGCAGGTGTGTTCCTTGGCGGTGAACGCGTTCAGCTCACCGCCGACGGCGTCCATCTCCTCGGCGATGCCTGCCGCGGTGCGCCGCCGGGTGCCCTTGAAGAGCAGGTGTTCCAGGAAGTGCGCGGCGCCGGCCTGCTCGGGGGTCTCGTCGACCGAGCCGATCCCGATCCAGATGCCCAGCGCGACCGAGCGGACGCCCGGCACCGTCTCGGTGACGAGCCGGACCCCGCCGGGCAGGTCGCTGCGGCGGACCGTGTCGGTGGTGTCGTCGGCGGTGGCCACGGGCGGCGGGGACACGCGGGCGGCGGCCCGGGAGGAGTCCCGGGCCGCCGCCGCGTGGTCGTTCTCAGGTGCCAACAGTTCAGCTCGGGTTGGCGGCCTCGGCCGGGGCCTCGGCGTCGACGGCGCCCTCGGCGGCCGGGGTCTCGGTGACGTCCGCGGAGGCGGACTCCTCGACCACCGGGATCAGCGAGATCTTGCCGCGGTTGTCGATGTCGGTGACCTCGACGCGCAGCTTGTCGCCGACCTTGACGACGTCCTCGACCTTGCTGATCCGCTTCCCGTTGCCGAGCTTCGAGATGTGGACCAGGCCGTCCTTGCCGGGGACGAGCGAGACGAAGGCACCGAACGCGGCGGCCTTGACCACCGTGCCGAGGAACCGCTCGCCGACCTTCGGCAGCTGCGGGTTGGCGATCGCGTTGATCATGCCGATCGCCTCCTCCGCGGAGGGGCCGTCGTTCGCACCGACGTAGATCGTGCCGTCGTCCTCGATCGAGATGTCGGCGCCGGTCTTCTCGGTGATCGAGTTGATCATCTTGCCCTTCGGGCCGATGACCTCGCCGATCTTGTCGACCGGGACCTTCACCGCGGTGACCCGCGGCGCGTACTTGCTCATCTCGTCCGGGCCGTCGATGGCCTCGCCGATCACCTCGAGGATGGTCAGGCGGGCGTCCTTGGCCTGGTTCAGCGCGGCGGCGAGCACCTCGGACGGGATGCCGTCCAGCTTGGTGTCCAGCTGCAGCGCCGTGACGAACTCCTTGGTGCCGGCGACCTTGAAGTCCATGTCGCCGAACGCGTCCTCGGCACCGAGGATGTCGGTCAGCGCGACGTAGCGCGTCTGGCCGTCGACCTCGTCGGACACCAGGCCCATCGCGATGCCCGCGACCGGCGCCTTCAGCGGCACACCGGCGTTGAGCAGCGACATCGTGGACGCGCAGACCGAGCCCATCGAGGTCGAGCCGTTCGAGCCGAGGGCCTCGGAGACCTGGCGGATCGCGTAGGGGAACTCCTCGCGGTTCGGCAGGACCGGGATCAGAGCCCGCTCGGCGAGCGCGCCGTGGCCGATCTCGCGGCGCTTCGGCGAGCCGACACGGCCGGTCTCACCGGTCGAGTACGGCGGGAAGTTGTAGTGGTGCAGGTAGCGCTTGCGCGTCTCCGGCCCCAGCTGGTCGATCTGCTGCTCCATGCGGAGCATGTTCAGCGTGGTGACGCCCATGATCTGGGTCTCGCCACGCTCGAACAGCGCCGAGCCGTGCGCCCGCGGGACGACCTCGACCTCGGCCGACAGCGGCCGGATGTCGGTCAGGCCGCGGCCGTCGATCCGGACCTGGTCGGTCAGGATGCGGCGGCGGACCAGCTTCTTGTTCAGCGAGCGGAACGCGTTGCCGAGCTCGGACTCGCGGCCGACGAAGCGCTCGCCGAGCTTGTCCAGCACCGACGCCTTGATCTCGTCGGTCCGGGTCTCGCGCTCCTGCTTGCCGGCGATGGTCAGCGCCTGCGCCAGCTCCTGCTCGACGGCCTCGGAGACCGCCTCGAAGGCGTCCGGCTGGTAGGCCGGGAACACCGGGTAGTCGGCGGTCGGCTTGGCCGCGACGTCGGCCAGCTGCTGCTGGGCGACGCACAGGCTGCGGATGAACGGCTTCGCCGCCTCCAGCCCGTCCGCGACGACGCCCTCGGTCGGGGCGGTGGCCCCACCGGCGACGAGGTCGATGGTGTTCTCGGTGGCCTCGGCCTCGACCATCATGATCGCGACGTCGTCACCGACGATGCGGCCCGCGACGACCATGTCGAACGCGGCGCGGTCGAGCTGGTCGTGGGTCGGGAAGGCGACCCACTGGGTGTCGGTGCCCGCCTCGTTCGCGATGAGCGCGACGCGGACGCCGCCGACCGGGCCGGAGAACGGCAGGCCGGCGAGCTGGGTGGACGCCGACGCGGCGTTGATCGCCACGACGTCGTAGGGGTCCTTCGGGTCGAGCGACATGACCGTCACGACGACCTGGATCTCGTTGCGGAGACCGTCGACGAAGGACGGGCGCAGCGGGCGGTCGATGAGGCGGCAGGTCAGGATCGCGTCGGTGCCCGGGCGGCCCTCGCGGCGGAAGAACGAGCCGGGGATCCGGCCCGCGGCGTACATCCGCTCCTCGACGTCCACCGTGAGCGGGAAGAAGTCGAACTGGTCCTTCGGCCGCTTCGAGGCGGTCGTGGCGGACAGCAGCATGGTCTCGTCGTCGAGGTACGCGACGACGGACCCGGCGGCCTGGCGGGCGAGCCGGCCGGTCTCGAACCGGACGGTGCGGGTGCCGTAGGTGCCGTTGTCGATGACGGCGGTGCTCTCGTGCACGCCGTCCTCGGAGATGACGTCAGTCATACGGGGGTGTTCTCCTCGTCGTTGGGAGTGGTCTTCGTCTACCCCCACCACCGTGGCGCCGGCTCGATCCCCTGCTGGGCCGGTCTTCGATCGAAGCCCCCGGCCGCGCGTCGCGCTCCGGGGGCCACTACCGAGGACCGGCGGATGTCCGGTCGCCCGAGTGGCGGGCTCTGTTCAGTTGTGTCGCTCGGTGTTACGGAACGACCCGGCACCGGGAACCGGTGCCGGGTCGGCCGGGCGGGTCAGCGGCGCAGACCCAGCTTCTCGATCAGCGCGCGGTAGCGGGCGACGTCCACCTCGCGCAGGTACTTGAGCAGCCGGCGACGACGACCGACCAGCAGCAGCAGGCCGCGCCGGCTGTGGTGGTCGTGCTTGTGCTGCTTCAGGTGCTCGGTCAGGCCGACGATGCGCTGCGTCAGCAGCGCGACCTGGGCCTCGGGGGACCCGGTGTCGGTGGCGTGGGTGCCGTACTGCTCGAGCGTGCTCTTCTTCTCGGCGGTGGTCAGTGCCACTGCTCAACTCCTTCATCCTTGAGACGGTCCGTGGGGCCGTGACGTCCGACGAAACCCGGATGAACCGGGGGGACGGCAGGAAGTCGGTCTCGGCCGCCACGGACTGCAGCCGGACCCGGTGTGAAACGGTACCAGCGACGGGTGCGCCGACCGCCGCCGACCCGTGTCACCCCGGTGTGCGGTCCGGTGTGCCGGGGCGCAGCGGGACCCGGTGGACCACGGTGTAGCGCGCGCCGGGCTCGCTGCGCACGAGCACCGCCTCCCCCGGTGTCCACCAGGGGCCCGCGGCGATGCCGTCGCCGCCCACGGTCGCGTCCCCGCGGCGCCGGTCCCACCGGGCCAGGGTGACGTGCGGGCGGTACGGCCGGGGCCCCGTCGCACCGGCCCGGGCGGCCAGCTCGGCGAGGGCGCCCGCGGCGGGGCCGTCGCGCTCCTCGACCCCGGCCCACAGCACGCCCGGGAAGGTGCCGGTGCCGGCGATCCGCAGCCGGGGCGCGACGGCGCCGGTCAGCGCGACGTCCAGGGTCGCGGCGCGGGCGTCCGGGTCGTCGTCGCCGTGGAAGCACAGCGTCACGTGCCAGGTCGACGGGTCGGCCCGGCGCGCGCCGTCCGGGAGCGGGGACGGGGCCCCGCCGAGTGCGCGGGTCAGCGCCGCCACCGCCCCGGGCGGCGGCCACAGCGCGGTGAACAGCCGCATCCGCACAGCCTGTCAGCGCCGTCCGGCGGCGGCCCGGCGCAGCACCTCGGCGATCTCCGGGAACGCCGGCGCCAGCTCGGCCGCCGCCGCGACGAGCCGGGCCGGTGCGCTCACCCCGCGCAGCGCGTCCTCCGCGGTCGGCTCGGCCGGGGCCCGTCGCGGCCGCGGCACCGCCGGCCCGGTGGCGGGGGTCTGCTCGGCGCAGCGGCAGGCGCCGGTGGGGCCCCACGGCGTCGGCTCCTGGCGGACCCGGGCCAGCAGCACGTCGCGCTCGGCGTCGGGCACCGGGCCGTGCGCGAGCCGCCGGTCCAGCGCGGTCATCCGGCCCAGCACCGCCGGGTCCCCGATCTTGACCCGGCGCCCACCAGCCAGCTGGGACAGCATCGCCGGGCTCAGCCCGACCGCGGCGGCGAGGCGGGCCTGGGTGATGCCGAGACCGGTCGTGAGCCGGCGGATGCGCTCGTCGAGGGGCTCGCCGTAGATCGCGCTCTGGCGGTCGCGGTTGCGCGCGATCTCCTGCGCCACCGGGTCCGCGGTGCGGGGGTCGTCCATGCCGGACAGCCTCGGCGCCCACGCGGTGCGGGCATGGACGTTCGGCCCCGGCAGGGGGTTTTCACCTAACCCGGAGCCCCGTCGGGTCCGGTCGCGTCGCCGGCCGCGGTGAGGATCTCGCGGCAGGTCGCGACGTCGCGGCCCATCTGCGCGACGAGCGCCTCGATGCCGTCGTAGTGCTCCTGGCCGCGCAGCCGCTCGACGAACTCGACGCCGACCTCGTGGCCGTAGAAGTTCTCGTCGACGTCGAGCACGTAGACCTCGACGGTGCGCACCCGCCCGGAGAACGTGGGGTTGGTCCCCACCGAGACGGCGCCCATCAGGCGGCGGTCGCCGATGCGGAACCAGCCCGCGTAGACGCCGTCGGCGGGGATCGCCGTGTGCGGGGGGCTGGCGACGTTCGCCGTCGGATAGCCCAGGTCACGGCCACGCTTGTGGCCGTGCACGATCACGCCGTCCACCCGGTGCCAGCGGCCCAGCGCGTGCGCGGCGTCGCGGACGGCCCCGGCGTCGATGCAGGACCGGATGTAGGTGGAGGAGAAGGTCACGTCGCGGTCGGAGACCAGGTCGAGGGCCTCGCAGGCGAACCCGAAGCGACGGCCCAGCTCGGCGAGGGTCCCGACGTCGCCCTCGGCCCGGTGGCCGAAGGTGAAGTTGCTGCCCACGACGACGACGGCCGCGTGCAGCCGGTCCACCAGCACCTCGTGCGCGAACCCGGCGGGCGCCATCCGGGACAGCGACTCGGTGAACGGGATGACGCAGAAGACGTCCGCGCCCGCCTCGGCCACGAGCTCCGCCCGCCGGTCGAGTGTGGACAGCCGCGCCGGGTGCGTGCCCGGCCGGATCAGCTCGGCCGGGTGCGGGTCGAACGTCACGACGACGGCGGGCAGGCCGCGTTCGTGCGCCCGTTCCACCGCGCGGGCGATCAGCTGCCGGTGTCCCCGGTGCACCCCGTCGAACACGCCGACGGTGACGACGCACCGGCCCCAGCCGGGCGGAACCGCCTCCAGACCACGCCACCGCTGCACGGCCGCGAGCCTAGGCGAACCGGGTGGGATCCCGCGCAGCGGGCGACCGCGGCCGGTCCGGGGTCAGCCGGCCGGGGCGAGCACGACGACCGGGCGGGCGGCGGCGCCGCGGTCGGCCATCAGGGCCAGCGCGGCGCCGTCCGGGGCGAACACGCCGTAGGTGCCCTCGATCCCGGCCGCGGGCAGCGACTTGCCGAACCGCACGTCGGTGGCGGCGGACGCGTCGAGGTCGACGCGGGGGAACGCCGTCGCGACGGCCGCGGCGAGGTCCAGCGACAGACCCGGGTCGTCGGCGAGCTGCTCGACGGTGCGCGCGTGCTCCAGGGTGAACGGTCCGACCCGGGTGCGTCGCAGCGCGGTCAGGTGACCGGCGGAGCCCAGCGCGGCGCCGAGGTCGCGGGCGAGCGCGCGGACGTAGGTGCCCGAGGAGCAGTCGACGGCGACGTCCAGGTCGCACCACGGCCCCTCGCGGCGCACCGCGAGCAGCTCGAAGGCGGACACGGTGACCGGGCGGGCCGGGATCTCGACGGTCTCGCCGTCGCGGACCCGCTGGTAGGCGCGCTTCCCGTCGATCTTGACCGCGGAGACCGCGCTGGGGACCTGCATGATCCCGCCCGTCAGCGCGGCCATCGCGGTCCGGAGAGCGGCGTCGTCGGCATCGACCGGGACGGGCTCGCCGACGGGCGTGCCCTCGGCGTCGTCGGTGTCGGTGGCCTGCCCGAGGCGCACGGTCGCGGTGTAGGCCTTGGTGTCCAGCGACAGGTGCCCGAGCAGCTTGGTGGCCCGCTCGATGCCGACGACCAGCACCCCGGTCGCCATCGGGTCCAGCGTCCCGGCGTGGCCGACCTTGCGGGTGCCCATGATCCGGCGGAGCTTCCCGACGACGTCGTGACTGGTCGGGCCCCGGTCCTTGTCGACGATCACGAGTCCGGGCGGCGGGGGCGGGTTGCGTGCGGGCACGGCCGGGACGCTAACGCGCCAGCCGGTAGCCGACTCCACGGACCGTCACCACGACGTCGCGGGCGCCCAGCTTCGACCGCAGCGACGCCACGTGCGCCTCCAGGGTGCGTGCCGCAGAGGCGTCGGCGATCCCCCACACCTGCTCCAGCAGCTCGGTGCGCGGCAGCACCGCGCCCTCGCGGCGGGCGAGCGCGGCGAGCAGGTCGAACTCCTTGCGGGTCAGCGCGACCTCGGCGCCGCCCGCGGTCACCGCGCGCCGATCGAGGTCGACGACGACGTCGCCGACGCTCACCGTCGCGGCCACCGCGGCGCCGGTGGCACGACGCAGGACCGCCTCGATCCGGGCCACGAGCTCCTCGGTCGAGACCGGCTTGACCAGGTAGTCGTCCGCGCCCGAGCGCAGCCCCTGCACCCGCGCCGCGACGTCGCCGCGGCCGGTGATGGCCAGGATCGGCACCCGGGACCGCTCCCGGATCTCCCGGCAGACGCCGATGCCGTCGCGGTCGGGCAGGCCCATGTCGAGCAGCACCACGTCGGGCTCCCGCTCGGCGACGGCCGCGATGGCCGCGGACCCGCTGGTCACGAGGTCGGTCGGGTAGCCCTCGCGGACGAGGCTGCGGCGCAACGCGTCGCCGAGGATCGCGTCGTCCTCGACCAGCAGCACCCGCACGCGCACACCCTAGCCACGTTTCCTCAAAGCTTCCTCAAGCCCGGCGTCCCCGCGGTTGCCCCACGACACGCCCCGGCCCCATCGTTTCCCCACCGCACACGTCGAGGAGGACGGACATGGCCGAGGTCGCCAACGCAGACGGCTCGTCCGGGACGGGGTCCACCACCCCCACCCGGACCAAGAAGAAGGTCTACACCCAGCTCTGGTTCTGGGTGCTGGTCGGCATCGCGTCCGGCATCGCGGTCGGGTTCCTCGCTCCCGACTTCGCCGGTGAGCTGAAGTGGCTCGCCGACACGTTCGTCCAGATGATCAAGGTCATCATCGGCCCGGTCATCTTCTGCACCGTGGTCGTCGGCATCGCCTCGCTGGGCAACCTCGCCCGGGCCGGCGGGCTCGCCGCGCGGGCCATGGGCTACTTCCTGATCATGACGGTGATCGCGCTGGCCCTGGGCCTCATCGCGGGCAACGTCTTCCAGCCGGGTGCCGGCTTCGAGGGCCAGCCGAGCGCGGCGGAGCTGACCCGCGCCGAGGGCCAGTTCGAGACCGGGTCGCAGGAGTCGGGCGTCATCCCGTTCATCCAGGACTCGCTGCTCCCGAAGAGCTTCTTCGGCCCGTTCGTCGACAACTCGGTCCTGCAGGTCCTGGTGCTGGCCATCCTGGCCGCCTGCGCCATCTCCTCGTTGAACCCGGCCCTGCGCAGCCGCCTGGTCGGCGGCATCGAGGGCATCGCCCAGGTCATCTTCGGCATCATCAAGATCATCATGTGGGCCGCGCCGGTCGCCGCGTTCGGCGGCATGGCCTACACCGTCGGCCAGATGGGCGGCGGGTCGCTGATCAACCTGCTCAAGCTGATGCTGGTCTTCTACGGCACCTGCCTGTTCTTCATCGTCGTCGTCCTCGGCGCGGTGTCCTGGATGGCCGGGATCAACATCCTCAAGGTCGTCCGCCTCATCAAGGACGAGCTGCTGATCATCGTCGGCACCTCGTCGTCGGAGTCGGTGCTGCCGCGCTTCCTCACCAAGCTGCAGTCCGCCGGTGCCTCGAAGCAGACCGTCGGCATGGTCATCCCGACCGGCTACTCGTTCAACCTCGACGGCACCTGCATCTACCTGACCCTGGGTGCGCTGTTCATCATCCAGGCGGGCAACGAGTACCTGCCGATCGGCGCGCAGATCGCGCTGGCCGTGCTGATGGTCCTGACCTCGAAGGGCGCCGCGGGCGTCACCGGCGCCGGCCTGGTCACCCTGGCCGCGTCGCTGCAGGCCTTCGGCGGGGAGTTCTTCACCCCCGAGGCGATCGTCGTCGGCCTCGCGCTGATCGTCGGCATCGACCGCATGATGTCCGAGGGCCGCGCGCTGACCAACGCCATCGGCAACGTCGTCGCGACCTTCGTCATCGCCCGCTGGAACGGCGAGCTCGATCGCGAGCGCCTCGCCGCGGTGCTGGACGACCCGAAGCTGGTCGAGGCCGACATGGAGGCCGCGCACGGCGGCGCCGCCGCCGACGGCCAGATCGACGAGGCCGCCGAGGGCGCGAAGAAGCCCGAGGCCGACGACAGCTCCCGGGAGAAGGTCGGCGCAGGCTCCTGACCTCCGACCGTCCTCCTCCGATGACCGTCGCACCCCCGCGGAGTGCCCACCGGCCCCGCGGGGGTGTCGACACCCCGGCCGGCGCACCGGTCCCGCTCCCGCCCCACGGGTGGCAGTCTGGACCGGTGCGCCGGCCGCTCCGTTCCTCCCCGCCGCTGCGCCGCTCGCGGCTGGTGCGGCGGCTGTTCCTGCTGCAGGTCGTCACGGTGCTGCTCACCGTCGGCGGGCTCGCCGCGCTCGGCGGGTACGGCGCGATCCGGCTGGAGCACGACGCCGCGGGCCGGCTCACCACCGGGATCGCGCTGGCGCTCGCCTCGGACCCCGAGGTCGTCGCGGCCGTCCGCGACGGCGGCGACGTCGCCACCCTCTCCGCCCGGCTGCAGCCCGTCGCGGAACGTGTCCGGCGGGCCACCAGCACCAGCTTCATCGTCGTGATGTCCCCGCAGGGCATCCGCTACAGCCACTACAACCCCGGCGAGATCGGGCTGCCCTACCAGGGCAACATCGTCCCGGCGCTGGCCGGGCGGACCTCGACCGAGGTCTACACCGGCACCCTCGGGCCCTCGGTCCGCACCGTCACGCCGGTCCTTGTCGACGGCCGGATCGCCGCGGTCATCTCCGTCGGCGTGCTGCAGACCCGGATCAGCGACCTCGCGCTGCGCTCGCTGCCCGGGATCGTCGCGGCCGCCGCGGTGGCGGTGCTCGTCGGCTCGGGGCTGGCGGTGCTGCTGGCCCGGCGGCTGCGCCGCCAGACCCTGGGGCTGGAGCCCGAGGACATCACCGCCGCCTACACCCACCACGAGGCGGTGCTGCACGCCGTCGGCGAGGGGCTGCTGGTCGTCGACGGCGACGGGCGGCTCGTCGTCGTCAACTCCGAGGCCCGGCGGCTGCTCGGCCTGCCCGGCCACGACTCCCCCGACGACCCCGCCGTACCGGGGCGGCCGCTCGCCGGCCTCGGCATGGACCCCGCCGTCGCCGCCGTGCTCACCAGCGGGCTGCGCTCGGACCTGCGCGACCGGGCCGCACTGGCCGGGGAGCGGGTGCTGCTGGTCAACAGCAGGCACGCCGGGCCGGCCGCGGGCCCGGGGACGCGGGTGTTCACCCTGCGCGACCGCACCGAGCTGGCCGGGGTGCTGCGCGAGCGCGACGAGGCCCGCGACACCGTCGCCGCGCTGTCCGGCCAGGCCCACGAGTTCGGCAACCGGATGCAGACCGTCCTGACCCTGATCGAGCTCGGCGACACCGCCGACGCCGCGAAGGCCGGGACCGCCGCGCTCGACCGCACCCGCGGCCCCGCCGCGCAGGTCGTCGCCGCGGTCTACGACCCGGTCCTCGCCGCGCTGCTCGGGGACAAGGCGTGGCAGGCCGCCGAGCAGGACGTCACCCTGACCGTCACCGACACCTGCGACCCCGACGTCCTGCCGGACCTGCGGCTGCCGTTCGCCGCGGACGACCTGGTCTCGCTGGCCGGGAACCTCGTCGACAACGCGATCGAGGTGGTCGCCGGGCGCACCGGGGAGCGGTCGGTCGCGGTCGCGCTGAGCACCGCCCCCGACGGCCGCGAGCTGCGGCTGGAGGTCGCCGACAGCGGTCCCGGGGTGCCCGAGGACACCGCCCGCGAGCTGTTCACCTTCGGGTTCAGCACCCGGGCCACGCCCGGTGGCCGCCCCCGCGGCATCGGGCTGGCCCTGGTCGACCGGATCGCCCGCCGCCTCGGCGGGTCGGTGACGGTCGGTGCCCGCGACGACGGCAGCGGCGCCGTGTTCACCGTGCGGCTGCCGCTCCCGGCCGAGCCCTCCGGGGACGACGGGGACACCGTGCCGCCGGAGGACCCCGGCGCCCCGCTCCACCGGCCGGACGCCGCCGTCCACCGTGCGGAGACCCCGGCCACCGACCGGGCCTGAACCCCGCCGCCACCACCGGGCCCCGGGCGCGCCGCGCGGGACGTCGCCCGGTGCCCCGTCCCGGAACCGCCCGGTGGCACGTCGTGCACCTCCGGACCTCCGTACCGGGTGCCCGGTGTGCCACTCGGCTGCCCGGGCTCCGTCGACGGGCCACGCGCGTCAGGCCCGGACCTCCCCCGGGACCGCCCATCGCCCCGACCGCGCCCGCAGCCCCACCGCGACCAGGCGCACCACCATGAACGCGGCGAGCCCGGTCCAGATCCCGGCCAGTCCCCACCCGAACAGCAGCGACAGCCAGATCATCGGCAGGAACCCGCCCAGCGCGGCGAGCAGCGTCGTGGTGCGCAGGAAGGCCGCGTCACCGGCGCCGAGCAGTACGCCGTCCAGGGCGAACACCACCCCGGCGATCGGCTGCAGCGCGGTGAAGAACCACCACGCCGCGGGGATCGCCGCGAGGACCGCCGCGTCGCGGGTGAACACCGGCGGCAGGACGGGGTAGAGCGCGGCGAACAACACGCCGAACCCGCAGCCGAGCACGAGGCCGTAGCGGGTGACCCGGGCGGCGAGCGACCGCGCCGGTCCGGTGTCCGCACGGTCGCCGTCGGCACCGCGCCCGCCGTCCGCACCGTGTCCACCGTCCGCACCGTGTCCGCCGTCCGCACCGTGTCGGCCGTCCGCGCCACCCAGGGCGGCCCCGACCAGCGACTGCGCCGCGATCGCGACCGCGTCGAGCACCAGGGACTGGAACACCCACAGCTGCAGCACGATCTGGTGCGCGGCGACGGACTCGGACCCGAACCGGGCGGCCACCGCCGTCGCGGACAGGAAGCAGGCCTGGAACCCCAGCGACCGCACGATCAGGTCGCGGCCCATCGTCGCCTGCGAACGCAGCACCGCGGCGTCCGGGGCGAAGCGGACCGGGTCACCGGCGGGCGCGCGCCGTCGTTCGACGACCAGCGCCCGCAGGAACAGCGACGCCGCGACGGCCTGCCCCGCGACGTTGGCGACCGCCGAGCCCTCCAGCCCCCAGCCCGCCCAGTCCCCCGCACCGTGCACCAGCAGCGGGCAGAGCAGCGCGGACAGCAGGTTGCCGCCGATCACGATCCACATCGGGCGACGGGTGTCCTGCACCCCGCGCATCCAGCCGTTGCCGGCCAGCGTCACCAGGACCAGCGGGGCGCCGAGCAGCGCGATCCGCAGCCACGACACCGCGCCCTCGGCGATCACCGGGTCCCCGGCGAGCAGCCCCGCCAGCGGTGCCGCGGCGAGCTGTCCGAGCACGACAACCAGCAGCCCGACGCCCAGCGCCAGCCAGGTCGCCTGCACACCTTCCGCCACCGCGGCCGACCGGCGCCCGGCACCGTAGAACCGGGCCGCGCGCGCCGTCGTCCCGTAGGACAGGAACGTCAGCTGGGTCGTGACCTGCGCGAACAGCACCGCCGCGACGGCGAGCGAGGCCAGCGGCAGCCCACCCAGCCGCCCGACGACGGCGGTGTCGACCAGCAGGAACAGCGGCTCGGCCGCCAGCACCGGGAGCGCGGGCAGGGCGAGCCGGAGGATGTCACGGGGCCCGCCCGCGATGGGGGCGGACCGGGTCACCGACGGGGACGACGGCAGAGGAAGCAGAACGCGGGCGGCAGGTTGCGCCACACCGTGCGGGTCATCACGACCTCGTCGAACGTGTCGTGCAGGGCCGCCTTGAACCGCCGCGCCGAGGGCATCGGCAGGGTGTGGGAGTAGGCGAACGTCGCGAACGCACCGGTCTCCCCCACCGCCCCGACGACCTGGTCGAGGATCTCCTGCTGCATCGCCCGGTCGAACAGCGACCAGGGCAGCCCGGAGATCACCGCGTCGACCGAGGTGATGTCGCGCTCGGCGAGCAGCGACCCCAGCTTGCGGGCGTCACCGTTCACGACCTCGACGCCCGGGTGGCGGTCCTGCAGGAAGCGGGCCATCCGCGGGTCGAGCTCGACGGCCAGATGCCGGCCCTCCGGCGGGAGCCGCCTGCCGACCTGCGTGGTGACGGCGCCGGTGCCCGGCCCCAGCTCCACGACGACCGGCGCGCCGTGGCCCGGCGCGATACGGGCCAGCTTCGCCGACAGCCGCGGCGAGCTCGGCCACACCGCACCCACCTGGGCCGGGTTGCGCAGCCAGGCCCGGAGGAACTCCGGCCACCCGCTGGGCTCGTTGCCGTGACTGTCGTCGCCCCCGCGGGCCGCAGCGGGCTCGGATCGCACCGCTCACCTCCTGGTCTCGCGGGACACGCTACGTGCCCCGGTGCCGCGACACCGGACCGCCCCGAGGTCCATCCGATCGTGGTGTCGCGGCGATGTACCCCGGATGAACCCGATCAACCGGGCACGTGCTCAGCGGGCCAGCTCCGCCCGGAGCAGCTCCAGGAGCCCGTCGCGGGTACCGGAGCGCTCGAACCCGGCGGCACCGGTGTGCCCGCCGCCGCCGAGCGTCGTCGCCACCCGGGACAGGTCCGGGGACCCGTTGCCGCGCAGCGACACCGACCACTCCCCCGGTGCCGTCTCGGTCAGCAGCGCCGCCACCCCGCCCCCGGCCGCGGCCTGCAGCGGCCCGACCAGGGCGACCGTGCGGTCCCGGAACCGGGTCGCCGTCGCCACGTCGACGGCGGCCCACACCAGGTCGGCCCCCGCCGCGACGCCCGCCTCCCGGTGCGCCCCGGCCAGCACCGTGGCCTGCGCGGCGAGCCACGCGAACGGCACCGGACCGCCGATGTCCCGCAGCAGCGGCGCGGGCTCGACACCGGCGTCGACGAGTTCGGCGCCCAGCCGGAGCGCCTCCGCACCACCCCGCCGGAAACCACCGGTGTCGGTGTAGAGCCCCGCGAACAGGGACCGGGCGAGGACCGCGTCCAGCGGGGCCCCCAGCTCGGCGAGCACCGCCCGGACGAGCGTCACCGTCGCCGGGGCGCCCGGGTCGACGAGGTACCGGTCCGTGAACGCCACGAACGACGCGTGGTGGTCCACCGCCAGCGACGACCCGGACGTGTCCAGCACCGGTTCCAGGTCCCCCAGCCGGCGGGACGACGAGATGTCGCAGCAGACCAGCAGGTCCGGCGCGCGCGGCGCGTCCACCGAGGCGACGACCAGCCCGTCGGGGTCGAGGGTGTCGACCAGCCCGGCGGGCACCGGGTCCGGCCCGCCGAACGACACGGTGACCGGGGTCCCCGCGCGGTGCAGCGCCGTGGCCAGGGCCAGGGCGCTGCCCGCGGCGTCCGCGTCGGGCCGGACGTGCCCGACCACGAGCACGTCACGGGCCCGGCGCAGCACCGCCGCGGCCCCGGCCGGGTCGACCGGACCGGGACCCGGGACGGGCTCGTGCGCGCCGCCGGTCACTCGGCGTCGGTCTCCCGCGGGGCCTTGTACGGGTCCGCGTCCCCCGCCGGCGACGCCGTGGCGGCCAGCCGGGCCACCTCCTCGTCGGAGGCGCGGGTGCGGGCCAGCAGCTCCTCCATCCGGCGGGCCGTGTCCGGCACCGCGTCCAGCACGAACGCGAGGCTCGGCGTGTGCCGCACCCCGGTCTGCTGCCCCACCCGGCTGCGGAGCACCCCGCTCGCGCTCTGCAGCGCGGCGGCGGCCCCCGCGGTGTCCGGCTCCTCCTCCAGCGAGGCACCCATGACCGTGTAGAACACGGTCGCCTCGCGCAGGTCGCCGGTGACACGGGTGTCAGTGATCGTCACCATCGCCAGCCGCGGATCCTTCACCTCGTGCTCGAGGGCCTCCGCGACGATCTGCGAGATCCGCTTCGCGAGCTTGCGCGCGCGGGCCTGGTCGACCATGTCCTGCTCCTTCCAGCGGGTCGTGCGAGCCCGAGTCTAGGCACGGGTCGCGGGGTCACGCCGCGTTCGATTCTCGGTCCTGCCGGTTCGTCCCCCGACCGCCGGGACTTGGTGCCGCCGCGTCGTCCCCCGGCCGCCGGGACGCGGTGCCGCTGCGTCGTCCCCCGACCCCCGGGACTCGGTGCCGCCGCGTCGTCCCCCGACCGCCGGGACTCAGTCGTCGTCGGGGCCGAACAGCCGGGTCCGGGCCGACAGCAGCTCCAGCTCGGGACGGGCGGCCACCAGCCGCTCGCACCGCTCCAGCAGGGCACGGACGTGCCCCGCGTCGGCGGCGACACAGCTCACCCCGATCAGCGCACGGCGGTGCAGGTCCAGATGGCCCGCCTCGGCCGCCGCCACCTCGAACCGGCGCAGCTCGGCCAGCAGCGGACGCACCGCCGAACGCTTCTGCTTCAGCGACCGGACGTCGCCGAGCAGCACGTCACACTCCAGGGAGCCGACGTACACACACACCTCCGCTGACGCCGACGGGGCGGCCGGTGACCGGCCGCCCCGTCGGAGCGCGTTCGTCAGCCGCTAGTCGCGCGGCTTCTCCCGCATCTCGAACGTCTCGATGACGTCGTCGACCTTGATGTCGCCGTAGGTACCGAGCGTCAGACCGCACTCGAAGCCCTCGCGGACCTCGACCACGTCGTCCTTGAACCGGCGCAGCGACGAGATCGGGAGGTTCTCGTGGATCACCTTCGAGTCGCGCAGCAGGCGCGCCCGGGCGTTCCGGCGGATCTCCCCGCTCATCACCAGGCAACCGGCGATCGTGCCGAACTTCGAGGACTTGAAGACCTCGCGGACCTCCGCGCGGCCCAGCTCGACCTCCTCGTACTCCGGCTTGAGCATGCCCTTGAGGGCCGCCTCGATCTCGTCGATCGCCTGGTAGATCACCGAGTAGTAGCGGATCTCGACGCCCTCGCGGTTGGCCAGCTCGGTGGCCTTGCCCTCGGCACGGACGTTGAAGCCCATGACGATGACGTTGTCCGCGATGGCGAGGTTGATGTCGCCCTCGGTGATACCGCCGACGCCGCGGTGGATGACCCGCAGCTCGACCTCCTCACCCACGTCCAGCTTCATCAGGGCTTCCTCGAGCGCCTCGACGGTGCCCGAGTTGTCACCCTTGATGATCAGGTTGAGGGTGTTGGTCTCCTTCAGCGCGGCGTCCAGGTCCTCCAGGCTGACGCGCTTGCGACGGCTCGCCAGCTCGGCGTTCCGCTCGCGGGCACGCCGCCGGTCGGCGATCTGGCGCGCGACCCGGTCCTCGTCCACGACGAGGAACGTGTCGCCCGCACCCGGCACCGACGTCAGACCGATGACCTGCACCGGACGCGACGGGAGCGCCTCGGTGACGTCCTGGCCGTGCTCGTCGACCATGCGCCGGACGCGCCCGGAGGCGTCGCCGGCCACGACCGAGTCGCCGACCCGGAGCGTTCCGCGCTGGACCAGCACCGTGGCCACCGGGCCGCGACCGCGGTCCAGGTGACCCTCGATGGTGACGCCCTGCGCCTCCATCTCGGGGTTGGCCCGCAGGTCGAGCGCCGCGTCGGCGGTCAGCAGGATCGCCTCGAGCAGGGCCTCGATGTTGGTGCCCTGCTTCGCGGAGATGTCGACGAACATGGTGTCGCCGCCGTACTCCTCGGCCACCAGGTTGTACTCGGTGAGCTGCTGGCGGATCTTCTGCGGGTTCGCACCCTCGACGTCGATCTTGTTGACCGCGACGACGATCGGCAGAGCGGCCGCCTGCGCGTGGTTGATCGACTCGACGGTCTGCGGCATCACGCCGTCGTCCGCCGCCACCACGATGACCGCGATGTCGGTGGACTTCGCACCACGGGCACGCATGGCGGTGAACGCCTCGTGACCCGGGGTGTCGATGAACGTGATGAGCCGCTCCTCGCCCTCGAGCTCGGCCGCGACCTGGTAGGCGCCGATGTGCTGGGTGATGCCGCCGGCCTCGCCCTCGCGGACGTTCGCCTTGCGGACCGTGTCCAGCAGCCGCGTCTTACCGTGGTCGACGTGACCCATGACGGTCACGACCGGCGGACGCGCCTCGAGCGCGTCCTCGTCGCCCGGGTCACCGAACTCGATGTCGAACGACTCCAGCAGCGCACGGTCCTCCTCCTCGGGGGAGACGACCTGCACGCGGTAGTTCATCTCCTGGCCGAGCAGCTCCAGGATCTCGTCCGAGACCGACGCGGTGGCCGTGACCATCTCACCGAGGTGGAACAACACCTGCACCAGCGAGGCCGGGTTGGCGTTGATCTTCTCGGCGAAGTCGGTCAGCGACGCGCCACGCGGCAGCCGGATCGTCTCGCCGTTGCCCTTGGGCAGGCGGACGCCGCCCACCGAGGGCGCGGCCATGGCGTCGTACTCCTGGCGCTTCTGCCGCTTCGACTTGCGACCCTTGCGGGCCGGACCGCCGGGACGGCCGAACGCACCCGCGGCACCGCCGCGACCACGCGCACCGCCACCACCGGGACGACCACGGAAACCACCGGCCGGGGGCGGACCACCGGGACCGCCGCCACCGGGACGGAAACCGCCGCCACCGCCACCGGGACGACCGCCACCGGGGCCACCACGGCCACCGCCGGGGCCACCACGACCGCCGCCGGGGCCACCACGGCCACCGGCACCGGGACGACCCGCAGCCGGACGCGCGGGCATCATGCCCGGGTTCGGCCGCGGAGGCATGTTGCCCGGGTTCGGACGGGGACCGCCCGATCCCGGAGCGCCGCCCGGACGGGGCGGACGCGGCGGGGCCTCACCGGAACGCGCGGCCGGAGCCTCGGGACGGCCGCCGCCCTGCTGGCCGCCACCGCCCTGCTGGGGCTGCGGCGGGCCGGGACGCGGGCCCGGCTTGGGCGAACCCTGGCCGACGCCGAACGGGTTGTTGCCGACGCGCGGCTGGCGCGGGCCCGGACGGGCGCCACGCTCACCGGGCTGGCCGGCGGGACGCGGGGCGCCACCGCCCTGACCACCCTGTCCCTGGCCCGGACGGGGCGCGGGGGCGGGCTTCGGCGCGGCCGGACCCGGCTTCGGGGCCGCCGGACCGGGCTTCGGCGCGGCGGACCCGGGCCGCGGCGCGGCCGGGGCCTCGGCGGCCGCGGCGGGGGTCTCGACGGCCGGAGCCGCCGGGGCCTGCGGGCCGGGCTTGGGCGCGGCCGGTCCCGGCTTCGGGACGTCGGTGCGCGCCGCCGGCTGCGCCGGCGACGGGGCACCCGGGGTGGGTGCCGCGGGGGCCGGCGGACCCGGACGCGGGCCGGGCTTGGGGGCCGGACCCGGGGTCGGGCGCGACGGCGACGGGGCGCCGGAGCCACCGGCGCGCGGACGACCGCCACCGGGCGCGCCGGAACCGCGGCGCTGACCGCCGGCGGCGCCCCCACCGGAGGCCATCGCGTCGCGCAGCTTGCGCGCGACCGGGGCCTCCACGGTGGAGGAGGGGGACTTCACGTACTCCCCCAGGTCCTGCAGCTTGCTGAGGACCTGCTTACTGCTGATTCCGAGCTCTTTCGCGAGCTCGTGCACGCGGGCCTTGCCTGCCACTGCTCTCCTCATCCTGACCGGAGGCCGGGCGGCAGCATCCCGCTCGACCTCGAACCTAGTGTCGAAGCACGTTCATGGTGCGATCTTCACTGCTGGCTCATGACTGGTCGACCTTGCTTTCTTCCGATGACGGGTCCGAGAGGTTCCCGGGCCCCAGCGGGTCGCGCGGCTCCTGCAGCCACCGCCTGACGGCGGTGACGTCCGGTGCCGAGCGGACGCGTAACGCCCGGGCGAACGCCGAGCGTCGCTCGGCCCTGTCCAGGCACCCCGTCGAGAGGTGCAACCAGGCACCCCGTCCGGGGAGACGGCGGCGCGGATCCGGAATGCAACGTCCGTTCTCCACGACCACCCGCAACAGTACGTCGGCCCGTTCCCGGGTCCGGCACCCCACACAGGTCCGGATCGGAACCGACCGGGTGTGCGTGGGCGACGGTCCGCGACCGCGGGCCGATGACGAGTGTAGCGCAGGGCGATCGTCGGGCATTCCCTCGCCCGACCCCTGCTGTTGATCTCCGTCGGTCAGGACGGCTCCCCGGCGGGGTCGGCCGGCCCACCGTCGGGGGTGACCGGGTCGCGCGGGTCGGCGTCGCTGCGGATGTCGATCTTCCAGCCGGTGAGCCGGGCGGCGAGACGGGCGTTCTGCCCCTCCTTGCCGATCGCCAGCGACAGCTGGAAGTCCGGCACGACGACGCGGGCGATGCGGGCGCGCTCGTCGAGCACGGTCACCGAGACCACCTTCGACGGCGAGAGCGCGTTGCCGACGAACTCGGCCGGGTCCTCGGACCAGTCGATGATGTCGATCTTCTCGCCGGCCAGCTCGCCCATCACACCGCGCACCCGGGCGCCCATCGGGCCGATGCAGGCGCCCTTGGCGTTGAGCCCGGAGCGGGTCGAGCGCACCGCGATCTTGGAACGGAACCCGGCCTCACGGGCCACCGAGACGATCTCGACGGAGCCGTCGACGAGCTCGGGCACCTCGAGGGCGAACAGCTTCCGCACCAGGTTCGGGTGGGTCCGCGAGAGCGTGATCGAGGTGCCCCGCGGGCCGCGGTTCACGCCGATGACGAAGCAGCGGATCCGGTCGCCGTGCCGGTAGACCTCACCCGGCACCTGCTCGGCGGCGGGCAGCACGGCCTCGGTGCCGCCGGAGAGCTCGACCACGACGACGCCGCGGGCGTTGGCGCGCGCGTCGCGCTGCACGATGCCCGCGACGACCTCGCCCTCCTTGGTGGAGAACTCGCCGTAGGTGCGTTCGTGCTCGGCGTCGCGCAGCCGCTGCAGGATGACCTGGCGGGCGGTGGTCGCCGCGATGCGGCCGAAGCCCTCCGGGGTGTCGTCGAACTCCGGGCCGGGGGTGCCGTCCTCGGAGGCGTCGGCCGCGTCGCGGACCATGACCCGCACCACACCGGTCTTGCGGTCGATGTCGACGCGGGCGTCCGGGTGGTGGCCGTCGGTGTGCCGGTAGGCGGTGAGCAGCGCCGTCTCGATGGCCGAGAGGACCGTCTCGAACGGGATCTCCTTGTCCCGCTCGATCGCGCGCAGCGCGGGGATGTCGACGTTCACCGGTTCTCCTCGTCGCGGACGGTCTCGACGGCGCCGCCGTCGTGGTTCGTGGGGGCCCCGTCGGCCCCGTCGGTGCTGCCGGACAGCGCGTCCGGGTCGAGCAGTGCGGTCTCGGCGGGCGGTGCGGGCTTGAACTCGACCTGCACCTGGGCGTGCCGGATCCCGGCGAGCGGGATCTCCCGCCGTTCCGGCGCCTTCCGGCCGGGGACCGCGACGGCGACCGTGTCGCCGTCGAGCCGGCCGACCCGGGCCTCGACGACGGTGCCGTCGGTCAGGGTGATCCGCGCCAGGCGCAGGTAGGCCCGCCGCCAGTGCCGGGGCTCGGTGAGCGGCCGGTCGATCCCGGGCGAGGTCACCTCGAGCGTGTACGAGCCCTCGATGAGGTGCTCGTGCGGGTCCAGCTCGGCGGCCGCGGAGCGGCTGAGCCGGGCGATGACGTCGAGGTCGATGCCGGTCGCGGGCGAGGACTCGGGCAGGTCGACGACGAGCTTGACCGAGTGCCGTCGCCCGGCGGTGCGGACCTCCACGGCGTCGATCTCCAGCCCGGCCCCGTGGACCACCGGCTCGAGCACGCCGCGCAGCTGGTCTGCCAGCTGTGCGGGGTCCGGACTGCGCATCGGGTGACTCTCCTCGTGTCAGGGTGCCCGCCGTGGTGGCGACCGGTCGGCGGGGCTTCGGGTGGGCGTCGATCGTGGTGCCGTGACCGCCGGTGGGCGGGCACGTCGGACGCGTGCGGACGGCATGCGACGTCGGCGCCGCACACCGCGACGCGTCCGGCCGGGACCGGACGGTGCCGGTGACGGTGGGGACGGCCGACGAGCCTAGCGCGTCGGCCCGGCGGGCCGCCGGTCGGTGGCCCGTCGGTGGGCGGTCGTCCGCGGCCCGGGCGGGCACGGTCGGTGCCGGGCGGCCCGGCACGTGCTGGCAGCATGACCCGACGTGAACGACCGCGAGCCATCCGTGTCGCCCCGGGTGTCCCCGGCCGGGCCGCCGCCGTCGGTGGCCCCGTCGCCGGTGACCCGCCGCGGCGGTGTCCGCCCGACGCGGCGTCAGGTGCTGGCCACCGCGGCCGCGGTGGCCGCGACGGTGCCGCTGGCGGGCTGCTCGAGCGCGACGACGCGCACCGAGGACGCCTCCGACGCCCTGCTCGCGCTCGCCGACGCGGCCCGGTCCGACGCCGCGCTGATCGTCGCCGCGGTGACCGGCGACCCGTCGCTCGCGGGCCGGCTGGAGCCGCTGCGCGCGGCCCGGATGGAGCACGCCGCCGCGCTGGACCAGGCGGGCGGGCGCACTCCCGGCCAGATCGCCGCCCCCGCGACACCGCCGTCGGGGGACCTCGCCGCGGTGCGCGACGCGGTCGCCGGGTCGGCCCGCAGCGCGGGCGAGGTCGTCCCCCGCGCCTCGGCGCTGCAGGTGGGTCTGGTCGCGGAGGTCGCCGCCTGCTGCGCCACCTACGCGGCGGTCCTGACCGGAGCGCCGGCGTGAGCGCGGGTCCTCGGCCGCGGCAGTCCTCCGACGACGAGCCGCAGGTCCCCCAGGTCACCGTCGAGGCGCTGCAGCGGGCACTCGCCTGCGAGCACGCGGCGCTGTGGGCGTACAAGATGGCGCTCGCGTTCATCCCGCCGGAGTGGGCGACCCGGGCCCGCGGCGACATCGAGGCCCACACCACCCTGCGCGGCCAGATCACCCAGACCCTGTCCGACATCGGGCAGCGGCCGGTCTCGGCGCAGCCGGCGTACGCGGCCCCGCAGCCCGTCGTCGACGGGGTGTCGGCCGGGGCGCTGCTGGTGTCGGCCGAGACCGACGCGATCGCCGCCTGGCGGTCGGTGACCGAGCGGTCGTCGTCGGTCCCGCTGCGCGAGGCCGGGCTGAAGGCGATGGTCGAGTGCACCGGCCGGCTCGCGTACTGGCGCGGGGTCACCGAGCGGTCCCCCGTCGTGCCGGTGTTCCCCGGCCGCAGCTGAGGGGTCGCGGCGCTCAGCGGAGCGCCGCGGCGGCCGCCTCGACGTCGTCGGGGGTGGTCGACAGGTGGAACGCCAGCCGGGCGGCCCCGTCGCGCACGGCCGCGGTGATCCCGGCCGCGGCCAGCCGGTCGGCGGCCCCCTCGGCGCGCACCGACACGATGGCCGACCCGGCGGGCGGCATCCCGAGCCGTTCGCGCAGGGTGTCGGCGAGACCGACGCAGTGCGCGCGCAGGCCGTCGGCGTCGAGCGAGGCCAGCCAGGGCAGTGTCACCGCGGCGCCGGCGTGGGCGAACCAGACGGGGGCCTCCTCGCCGCCTGCCGGTCCGGGCCGCGCGGGCGGGTCCGGGGTGTAGAGCCCGCCGCCCCAGCGGTCCCGGGTGCCGTACCAGCCCGCGGAGTGCGGGACGGGCTCCGGCCAGCACGCCCCGGCGGGCGGCCCGTCCACCCACGACGGACGCCGGGCCAGCCAGGCGGTGCCGCGCGGCGCGAGCAGCCACTTGTACCCGGCCCCGACGACGGCGTCGGCGTCGTGCAGACGCAGCGGGAGCCACCCGGCGGCCTGGGTGACGTCGAACAGCAGCCGCACCCCGCTGCGGGCGCGGGCGGCGAGCAGCGCGTCGACGTCGGCGATCGCGCCGTCGGCGGACTGCACCACCGACACCGCGACGAGGTCGTGGTCGGCGGCGTGGGCCGCCAGCTTCGGGAGCGGCACCTCGGTCACCCGGACCCCGCGATGGGCCTGCACCGCGAACGGCCGGGTCACCGAGGAGAACTCGCCGCGGGCGACGAGCACGCGGGTGCCGTCGGGCACCGACGCGGCGAGCGGACCGATCAGGCCGGAGGTCGTGGCGCCCTGCGCGACGTCGGCGACCGGCACCCCGGTGATCGCGGCGAACCCCGCGCGGGCCGCCTCGACGTCGTCGTCGAAGTCCTTCGGCGAGGCCGCGCCGACCGCCCAGCGCGCCACGACGTCGGCGACCACCGCCGACGCCCGCAGCGGCGGGATGCCGATGCTCGCGGTGTTCAGGTAGCCGGGCCGGTGTGGCAGTTCCCACCCGGCGAAGGTGACGGTGTCGTCCACGCTGCCCGAGCGTAGTGAGCGTCCTAGTGTCTCCGGCGTGCACAGCGAGCTGATCGAGATCCGGACCGGTTCCGAGGAGACCGTCGTGGACCTGACGCACCGGATCGAACGCTTCCTGTCCGACTGCGGTGCCGGTGACGGCCTGCTCAACGTCTTCGTGCCGCACGCGACGGCAGGCATCGCCGTCATCGAGACCGGCGCGGGCAGCGACTCCGACCTGCTCGAGCATCTGCGCGAGCTGCTCCCCGCCGACGACCGGTGGCGGCACCGGCACGGCAGCTCCGGGCACGGGCGCGACCACGTACTGCCCGCGTTCGTGCCGCCGTCGACGACGGTGCCGGTGATCGACGGCCGTCCGGCGCTGGGGACCTGGCAGTCGATCTGCCTGGTCGACACCAACATCGACAACCCGACGCGGTCGGTACGGCTGACGCTGCTGCCGGGCTGAGCCCCGCCGCACGCCCCGGACCGCCGGGCGACCACGGCCGCCCGCCCGACGGAACACCGCACCGGGGTCGCACGACACCGCCGTACGCTGCGCCGGTGACCTCCGGCCGGACGACGACGACCGACCGCCCGGCTCCCGCGACACCGTCGCGTCCGGGCGCCCCCTCCCCCGGTTCCGGGCGACGGCTGCGTCCCGCGCTGGCCGCCGCCGTCGCCGTGCTGGTCGTGGCCGGCGCGGTGGCCGGGCTCGGCGGCATCCGCCCGGACTCCACCACCGCCACCCCGGCCGGATCGGCCGGACCGGCCGCCCCCGCACCCGCCCCGGCCGCGGAGCCCGCCGCGTTCGCCGTCACGCCCCCGCCCGGATGGACGGCCCCGACCGCCGGCGCGCCCGCCCTGGACGTGTTCGGGGTGCCGTTCGCCCGGCTCGCCGAGGCGCCGCCGTTCGCCGCGGGCGACTGCCCCGTCGGCGCCGCGCCGCGCGGTGTCGCCGCGGCCGCACTCGTCGCCGTCCCGGCCGGGACGACGGTCGAGCAGGCCGCGCAGGCGTTCGCCCGCGGCGCCGGGGAGTCGGCCTACGCCGGCTCCGCACCGCAGGTGGCGGTCGGGCCGCCCGGACCGCGCCCGGGCAGCGGTGAGCCGGGGACGTGGGTCGAGGCCACGGTCCGCACCGACGGCACCGCGTCGGGGGCCGGCGGGTGCCGCGCCACCGACGGCGCGGTCGGGGTGCTGGCGGTCCCCCGCACCCAGGCCCGGGACGGGTCGGTCGGCGTCGCGATGCTGGTCGTCGCCGCGGACGCGGGCGGCGGCCCGGGCGACGCGGTCCCCCGCTCGGCCCTCACCGACCTCGCCGCCTCGGCGGTCCGCCCCGGCTGACCCCCGCCTGGTTCGCACGAACGGGCCCTTCGTACGACAGGTTCGTACGAAGGGCCCGTTCGTGCGGACGCGGGGTGGCGCCGGCGCGGGGTGGCGGTGCCGCTCAGGCCCCGCGGACGATCCCCGCGACCAGCTCGGCGGCACCGGCGCGGTCGATCTCGCTCCGCTCGCCGGTGGCGCGGTCCTTGAGCTCCAGCTTCCCGTCGGCGAGCCCCCGCCCGACGACGACGATCGTCGGGACCCCGATCAGCTCGGCGTCGGCGAACTTCACGCCGGGGCTGGCCTTGCGGTCGTCGAGGACGACCGACAGGCCGTGGGCCTCCAGCTCGGCGGCGACGGCTTCGCCGCCCTCCAGCAGCTCCGCGGACTTGCCCGCGACGACGACGTGCACGTCGAACGGCGAGACCGAGCGCGGCCACACGAGGCCCGAGCCGTCGTGGGACTGCTCGGCGACCGCGGCGACCAGCCGGGACACGCCGATGCCGTAGGAGCCCATCGTGATCCGGACCGGCTTGGAGTCCGGGCCCAGCGCGTCGAGGGAGAAGGCGTCGGCGTACTTGCGGCCGAGCTGGAAGATGTGCCCGATCTCGATGCCGCGGGCGGCCTCCAGCACGCCGGTGCCGTCCGGGGACGGGTCCCCCGCGCGCACCTCGGCGGCCTCGATCGTGCCGTCCGGGGTGAAGTCGCGGCCCGCGACGAGGTCGACGACGTGGTGGTCGGACTTGTCCGCACCGGTGACCCAGGCGGTGCCGGTGACGATCCGCGGGTCGACGAGGTAGCGGACGCCGTTCGCGGCGAGCGCGCCCGGGCCGATGTAGCCCTTCACGAGGAACGCGTTGCGCGCGAAGTCGGCCTCGTCGAGGAGCTCGACCTGGGCCGGCTCCAGCGCGGCCTCGAGGCGCTTCATGTCGACCTCGCGGTCGCCCGGGACGCCGATCCCCAGCAGCTCCCACTCGGCCGCGCCCGGCTGCCGCGTCTTGACCAGCACGTTCTTCAGCGTGTCGGCCGCGGTGAAGGTCCGCTCGGCGCCGAGGCTCGTTCCGCTGACGCTGCTCTCGCGGTGCGCGTTGAGGAAGTCGACCAGCGACTCGATGGTCGGGGTGTCCGGGGTGTGGTGCACCTGCGCCGCGGGCAGCCCGTCGAGCGGGATCGCCGGGGGCGCGGGCGTCGTGACGGCCTCGACGTTGGCCGCGTAGCCGCCGGGACCGCGGACGAAGGTGTCCTCACCGGTCTCGGACTCGGCGAGGAACTCCTCCGACGCCGACCCGCCCATCGCACCCGAGGTCGCGGACACGATCACGTAGCGCAGCCCGAGCCGGTCGAAGATCTTCACGTAGGCGTCGCGGTGCTTGCGGTAGGACTCCGACAGGCCCTCGTCGGTGAGGTCGAAGGAGTAGGAGTCCTTCATGAGGAACTCGCGGCCGCGCAGGATGCCCGCGCGGGGCCGCTCCTCGTCGCGGTACTTGTTCTGGATCTGGTACAGGATGACCGGGTAGTCCTTGTACGACGAGTACTCGCCCTTGACCGCGAGGGTGAACAGCTCCTCGTGGGTCGGGCCGAGCAGGTAGTCACCGCCCTTGCGGTCCTTCAGGCGGAACAGGTTCGGGCCGTACTCGGTCCACCGGTTCGTCGCCTCGTAGGGCTCGCGCGGCAGCAGCGCCGGGAACTGGATCTCCTGGCCGCCCATGGCGTCCATCTCCTCGCGCACCACGTTCTCGATGCGGCGGAGCACCTTGAGACCGAGCGGGAGCCAGGAGTACACGCCCGGGGCCACGCGACGGACGTAACCGGCGCGGACCAGCAGCTTGTGGCTGGGTACCTCCGCGTCGGCCGGGTCCTCACGCAGGGTGCGCAGGAACAGCGACGACATCCGGGTCAACACCTGCAGAAGGGTAGCGAGGGACCCCGGAGCCGCTCATCCCGGTTCCGGAGCGGGCAGACTCGGGGCATGGGAGACGAACAGCACGAGCTGCTCGCGGGGGCACGCCAGGGCGTCCTCGCGACGATCAAGCGCAGTGGCATGCCCCAGCTGTCGCCGGTGACGCCGTACTACGACCGGGCGGCCGGGACGGTGCAGGTGTCGATGACCGAGGGGCGGGCGAAGACCGCGAACCTGCGGCGGGACCCGCGGGCGGCGCTGTCGGTGGAGAGCACCGACGGCCGCTCCTGGGCGACGGCCGAGGGCCCGGTGGAGCTGCTCGGCCCCGACGACTCCCCCGACGGCCCCGCCGTGCAGGCGCTGGTCGACTGGTACCGCGCCGCCGCCGGGGAGCACCCGGACTGGGACGAGTACCGCGAGGTCATGGTCCGGGACCGGCGGGTGCTGATGACGATGCGGGTGCAGCGCGTCTACGGCGAGAACCTGGGCTGACCGCAGCGGGGCGGGCGGAGCCGTCGGCCCCGCCCGCCCCGTCCCGCGGTGGCTCAGTGCACGAGCGGGGGCTCCCCGGCCGTGACCGGCGCGCCCTCCCCCGCGACGGTCGCGGCGGGCTCCCGCTCCGGGTCCCAGCGCAGCACCGTCGAGGCGACGAACCCGATGGCCGGGGCGATCGCCGTCGCCAGGATCGCGCCCTGCGGCCCGACCGTGGCCAGCAGCAGCGGGAACACGAACAGCCCGATCGCGGCACCGGTGCTGCCCGCGGTGTTGGTGACACCGGACCCCAGCGCCCGCAGGTGGCTGGGGTAGGCCAGCGCGGCCAGGCTCGCGCCGCCCGGCGCCGGGCCCGCCGAGTGCAGCAGCAGGAACGCCGCCGGGATCGCGATGGCCGCCCAGGTCGGCAGCGTGTGGAAGAACAGGCCCAGCAGCACGATCAGCACGGTCACGCCGGCGAAGCCGATCTGCATCGACCGCCGGATCCGCAGGGCGGCGGCGACCCGGGTCGACCCGAACCCCCCGATGATGCCGAAGACGTTGAACAGGACCGCGCCGAGCGTGGCCGCGACGAAGCCCTCACCGAACAGCTGCAGGGCGATGATCGGCAGGTACCAGCCGATCGCGTAGTACTCCAGGCCCTGCATCATGAAGGTGATCGACGCGAGCAGGGTGCGGCGCCGGTAGCGCCCGCCGAACATCTCGGCCATCCCCTGCATGCCGGTGACCTGCACGACGTCGCGGGCGGGCGGCACGTCCGCGTCGGGCTGCTCGACGTCGACGACGTAGACGGTGCGCAGCGCGCGGGCGGCCTCGCGGACCCGGCCGCGGGCGGCGAGCCAGCGCGGCGACTCGGGCAGCAGGAACCACTGCGCGACACCCAGCAGGGCCGCGATCACGCCGGCGCTGGCGAGCGACCAGCGCCAGATGTCGTCGCCGACGCCGAGGGAGTACACGGCCACGGTGAGCAGCAGGTTCGACGTCGTCGCGACGTACCACATGCCCTGCCAGCGGTTGAGCCGTCCCTGGTGGCGGCGCGGCAGCCACTCCGCGATGTAGGCCATGACGACGGCGAAGTCCAGCGCCCAGGAGGCACCGGCCAGGACCCGGGACACGACCAGCAGCTCGAACGACGGCCAGGCGATCGCCAGCACCGTCGAGACGACGGCGAGCACCTTGGCCAGCAGGATCATCGGCAGCCGGCCCCAGCGGTCGGACAGGCGTCCGGCGACCGGGCAGAGCAGCAGCGCGACGAGCATCGACGTGCTGGTGACGACCGACAGCTCCAGCGGGGTGAGCGCGAGCTGGCGGTTCAGCGCGTCCAGGGCGGAGCCGAGCGCGGCGCTGGAGTAGGCCTCGAAGAAGATGCCGCCCAGGGCGAGCACCCAGACCCAGCGCATCCGGCCGGTGGTGCCGCGGGAGGCCTCGATGGCCTCCACGACGTCGGCCTCGGAGCGGACGGGCAGCGGCGTGGCGGGAGAGGTCGTCGTCATCGGGTCCGGCCTCACACGAACAGCGCGTCGTTGACAGCGATGCCGTGGGCACGGCAGTACGTCACGTAGTGCTCGATGAACCAGAAGACGTCCATCATCTCGTCGAGGGCGCCGTGGTCGTCGTAGAACTCCAGGGTGCCCTCCATCCAGAACAGGGTCTTCATGCCGTTCGGGTCGTCGCAGACCAGGGTGTGCTGCACGCCCGGGTTCTCGTGCACGTAGGCGCCGGGGGTGGCGACCCAGTCGTACTCCTCGTAGCGCCACGAGCCCTCCAGGCAGAAGCCGCGCACCGCGCCGGAGTGCCGGTGCACGCCGAGCCGGCCGCCGCCCTTGACCCACAGGATGTTGGAGAACTTGTTGTTGCGGACGTCGAAGGCGAGGTGGCGGATCGCCGCGTTGTCGCCCCACGGGACCCACGGCGAGGCCTCCTCCGACGGCGGCACGTGGATGTCGGGGACCTCGAACTCGCGGGTGATCGCCAGCCGCGACGCCGGGTAGGGGCCTGCCGGGTCGGCGTCGGGTGTGGTGGGCGGGTCGAACAGCTGCGTCATGGTGACTCCCTGCGTCTCTGCATCGGAGTCCCGCCGAGCGGGACCGGCAGAACGTAGGCGGCCGGTGGCCCGGCTCACATGTGCGTGCGCGCAGGAGCGGTTGCCGATTCGCGCAGCGCGTCGCGCCAGTCCCGCGGCGACGCGCCGTGCCGTGCCTTGAACGAGCGGGAGAACTGCGACGGGTCGCCGAACCCGACGGCGTGCGCGACCTCGGTGACGGTCCGGCCCGCCGGGTCGGCGAGCAGGTCCGCGGCCCGGTCCAGGCGGGCGGCCAGCAGCTCGCGCGCCGGCGACGCCCCGACCTCGGCGAACGCGACCTGCAGCGTCCGCAGCGACACGTGCAGCGCGGCCGCGATCCGCGCCGGGTCGAGCGACGGGTCGCCGAGCCGGTCGCGCAGCACCGCGGTGGCGCGGGCCCGCAGCACCGCCCGGGCGTCGCCCGGGTCCTCCCCGGCCGAGCCGAGCGCGGCGGCGAGCAGCGCGATCGTCGACGCCCGCACCCCGACGTGGTCGTGCATCCGGCCCAGCTCGGCCAGTCGCAGCACGAAGGGCGCGGTGAGCGACCCGACCGGGCTCTCGGCGCCGATGCGGACCGCGGTCGACCAGCTCGGGGGCGCGGCGAAGCCCGCGGTCCGGAACCGCTCCGCGGGCACCTTGAGCACCGTGAGGTCGAACGGTTCGTGGGACTCGATGAGACAGGCCCGCGACGCGTCGTAGGAGGCCAGGTCGCCCGGGCGCAGCAGCGCGGTGCGCCCGTCCTGCTCGACGTGCAGCACCCCGGACCGGGGCAGCATCACGAAGATCGTGGCGGCGTCGCGGTCCGGCGCCCGGACGACGGCGTGCGGGTCCGCCCGCAGCGTGCTGACCTCCAGGTCGTCGACCCGGTGGACCTCCAGCTCGGCGGCGAACGAGCCGGTGGTGTGCGGCCGGAACTCCAGCGGGACGTAGACGTCGCTGATCACCGACTGCCAGTGCCGGGCCTGCCGGTGCGGCGCGAGCGCGCTGGTGTCGATCCTCATCGTCCGTCGTACCTCCTCGTACCACGGCCGCTCGCCCTGCGCGGATTGCCGGGTGCGCTGCGCTGCGCGCCATGTCGCTCGGCGATCGGTCGACCTACGTTACGGCCCGACACCGCCGTCGGCCCAGAGGAGAACCATGATCGCCGCCGTCACCACCGACGCGCGACGCCTCGTCGTGACCGAGGTCCCCGACCCGGTCCCCGGCCCGGACGAGGTGCTGCTGCGGCCGCTCGTCGTGGGGGTCTGCGGGTCGGACCTGCACCTGTTCGACGGCGACGCCGGCGCGCTGTCCGGCGCCGAGCGCGGGCTGCCCCGCATCCAGGGCCACGAGATCGCCGCCGAGGTGCTCGACGACCCGTCGGGCCGGTTCGCCGCCGGGGCCCGCGTCGCGGTGTGGCCGCTGCTGTCCTGCGGGACCTGCCGACTGTGCACCGCGGGGGCGGTCAACGCCTGCCCGTCGCTGCGCGTCATCGGGGTGCACCTCGACGGCGGCCTGGCCGGGGCGCTGGCCGTGCCCGCGGCGAACGTCGTCCCGGTCGGCGACGTGGCCCCGGCGACCGCCGCGCTGGTCGAGCCGGTGTCGGTCGCGGTGCACGCCGTCGCCCGCGGCCGGGTCCGGCCCGGCGACCGGGCGGTCGTGTTCGGCGGCGGGGCCGTCGGTCAGGGCGTCTGCCTGGTCCTCGCCGACGCCGGCGTCCCGACCCTGCTCGTCGACCCCGCCCCCGCGCGGGTCCGGGCGGGCGCGCTGTGGGGCGCCGCCGGGACCACCACGACGACGCGCGACGGGCTCGCCGCCGAGGTCGAGGCCTGGTCCGGCGGGCAGGGGCCCGACCTTGTGGTCGACGCCACCGGCGTCCCCGCCGTGCTGGACACCGCGCTGCACCTGGTCCGGGCCGGCGGCACCGTCGTCGCGGTCGGGCTGACCTCCGCCGCGGGCCCGGTGCACACCGGGCTGCTGGCGGCGAAGGAGGTCGCGGTGCTCGGGTCGAGCTGCTGCACCGGCGCCGAGTTCGCCACCGCCGCCGCGCTGGTGGGCCGCTGGGCCGACGCCGTCGGCGCGCTGCCGGTCCGCCGCATCGGCCTGGCCGACACCGTGTCCGCCCTGTCCGGCCGGGACGCCGACGACGTGGTCAAGACCCTCGTCGACGTCACCGGCTGATCCCACCACCCCCACCACGAGAGGAACCACCGTGTCCCAGCCCGTCCCCGCCGTGTCGCTGTTCGACGTCGCCGGCCGCAGCTACGCCGTCACCGGCGGTGCGTCCGGCATCGGCCTCGCGATCGCGGAGGTGCTCGCCGACTCCGGCGCGCACGTCGCCCTGCTGGACCGCAGCCCCGACCGGGTCGGGGCCGAGACCGCCCGCCTGCGGGACCGCGGCGGGAAGGTCTCCGGGCACGTCGTGGACGTCACCGACGGCGCGGCCGTCGCCGGCGCACTGTCCGACGCCGACGCCGACGCGGGCCGCCTCGACGGGGTGTTCGCCAACGCCGGGATCTCGATCGGCGCGAGCTGGACCGAGCCGGGCTGGCGGATCGAGGAGTTCCCGATGGACTCCTGGGACACCGTGCGCGCGGTCAACCTCGACGGCGTGCTGCACACCGTGCGCGCCGCCGCCGCGATCCTGCGCCCGCGCGGCCGCGGCCGGATCGTGCTCACCGCGTCCACCGCGGGGCTGCGCACCGACCCGATGGTCGCCTACTCCTACACGAGCACGAAGGCCGCGGTGGTCAGCCTCGGCCGGCAGGCCGCACTGGACCTGGCCGGCTCCGGCGTGACGGTCAACGTGATCGCGCCCGGCCCGTTCCGGACGAACATCGGCGAGGGGTTCGACCCGGGCGAGGCGGTGTGGCGCGAGACCGTGCCCCTCGGCCGGATCGGGCACACCGACGAGCTGAAGGGCCTCGCGCTGCTCCTGGCCTCGGACGCGTCGAGCTACATGACCGGCGGGGTGTACCCGATCGACGGGGGTGCGCTGGCGCTCTCGCACACCCCCGCCTGAGCGGGCGTCAGACCGCCTCGTCGAGCAGTTCGGCCAGCAGCCGGGCCACCGTCGGCGTCTCCACCAGGAACCCGTCGTGCCCGTACGGCGAGTCGATCACCTTGAGCGGGTCGGCGCCGGGGATGCCGTCGGCCAGCTCCTGCTGCTCGGCGAGCGGGTAGAGCCGGTCGGAGGTGACCCCGGCGACGTAGGTCCTGGCCCGGACCCGCGACAGCGCCGACGCCACCCCGCCCCGGTCCCGGCCCACGTCGTGGTGGTTCATCGCCTGGGTCAGCCGCACGTAGGACGCGGCGTCGAAGCGGTGCACCAGCTTGTGCGCGTGGTGGTCCAGGTAGGACTCCACGGCGTAGCGGCCGCCGGCGAAGGGGTCCTCACCGGACTGCGGGTCACGGCCGAACCGGGTCGCCAGCTCGAAGCCCGACCGGTACGACAGGTGCGCGATCCGCCGCGCGACACCCAGTCCGCGCCAGGGCCCCTCGGGCGTGTCGTGGTAGTCACCGCCGTGCCAGTGCGGGTCGGAGGTGATGGCCTGGATCTGCGGGCTCGCCCAGCCGATCTGGTCCGCCGACGACGCCGCGGGCCCGGCGAGCAGGAACAGCCGCCGTACCCGGTCGGGCTCGGTGGCCGCCCACTCCAGGGACCGCATGGACCCCATCGAGCCGCCGATCACGCAGGCGAACGCGTCGATGCCGAGCGCGTCGGCCAGGTACTGCTCGGCGACGACGGTGTCCCGCACGGTGACCGTCGGGAACCGGCTGCCCCAGGTCCGCCCGTCCGGCGCACGGGACGCCGGACCGGTGCTGCCCTGGCAGCCGCCGACCGCGTTCGGCGCGACGACGAACCAGCGGGCCGGGTCCAGCGGTCCGCCCGGCTCGATCAGCCCGGGCCACCAGCCGGACGTCGGGTGCCCGGGGCCGGCGGGGCCCTCCAGGTGCGCGTCGCCGGTGAGGGCGTGCAGGACGAGGACGGCGTTGGAGCCGTCCGGTGCGAGCTCGCCCCAGGTCTCGTAGGCCAGGCGCACGCCCGGCAGCTCCCCGCCGGCCGCCAGCTTCAGCGGCGCGGGCAGGTCGAGGAAGTGGCGGCGGCCGGGGTCGTCCCCCTCCCGCCAGGCGCCGCTGGCGGGAGGGAGCTCGATGTCGTTCACGGACACCAGGTAATCAGATCCGCTCTCAGGCGCCCTTCGCGGCGCGGAAACCGGCATCCAGGTCGGCCTTGAGGTCCTCGATGCCCTCGAGGCCCACCGACAGCCGGACCAGGCCCGGGGTCACGCCGGAGGCGAGCTGCTCCTCCGCGGAGAGCTGGCTGTGCGTGGTCGAGGCCGGGTGGATGACCAGGCTGCGGACGTCGCCGATGTTGGCGAGGTGGCTGTGCAGCTCGAGGGCGTTGACGAACTTCTTGCCCGCCTCGATGCCGCCCTGCAGCTCGAACGCCACGATCGCGCCACCGCCCTTGGGCAGGTACTTCTGCTGCAGGGCGTGCCACGGGCTGGACGGGAGACCGGCGTAGTGGACCTTCTCCACCTCGTCGCGGGCCTCGAGCCACTCGGCCAGCGCCTGGGCGTTCTGGTTGTGCCGGTCCATCCGCAGCGACAGCGTCTCGATGCCCTGGATGATCAGGAACGCGTTCTGCGGGGAGATCGCCGGGCCGAGGTCGCGCAGCAGCTGCACACGGGCCTTGATGATGTAGGCGATCGGGCCGACGGCGTCGGTGAACACCGCGCCGTGGTAGCTCGGGTCCGGGCTGGTCAGGCCGGGGAACTTGTCCTTATTGGCGACCCAGTCGAACTTCCCGGAGTCGACGATGATGCCGCCGACCGAGGTGCCGTGGCCGCCGAGGAACTTGGTCAGGGACTCGACGACGATGTCGGCGCCGTGCTCGATCGGCCGCACCAGGTACGGGGTCGGGACGGTGTTGTCGACGATCAGCGGGACCCCGGCGGAGTGCGCGACACCGGCGACGGCGGCGATGTCGAGGATGTTGCCGCGCGGGTTGCCCAGCGTCTCGCCGTAGAGGGCCTTGGTGTTCGGCCGGATCGCGGCCTTCCACTCCTCCAGGTCGTCGGGGTCCTCCACGAAGGTGACCTCGATACCCATCTTCGGGAAGGTGTAGTGGAACTGGTTGTAGGTGCCGCCGTAGAGCGAGGCGCTGGAGACGATGTGGTCCCCGGCCTCGGCGATGTTCTGGATCGCGAGCGCCTGAGCGGCCTGCCCGGACGCGACGGCCAGGGCCGCGGCCCCGCCCTCCAGCGCGGCGACGCGCTGCTCCAGCACGTCCTGGGTGGGGTTCATGATCCGCGTGTAGATGTTGCCGAACTCGGCGAGCCCGAACAGGTTCGCGGCGTGGTCGGTGTCGCGGAAGACGTAGGACGTCGTCTGGTAGATCGGCGTGGCCCGGGCGTTCGTGGTCGGGTCGGGTGCGGCGCCGGCGTGCACCTGCTTGGTCTCGAACGACCAGTTGGCGGTGGTGTCGGGGTCGGTCACGGTGGGACTCCTCTTCGGGTCGACCGCCGGTGTGAGCGTGCCGAGGCGGGCCGGGCCCGGGTCGGTCGATCGCGGCGGCTTCAGGGCTGTGGCGGGGCGGACGCGTACGTGGGCCCTCGGACGAGCGCGGGTCAGCGGCAGGGGCGACAGGCCGCGCTCGTGATCCGCATGCAGTCGACGTGGATGCGCGCCACCAGGCAGGTCACGGGCCCGAACCTAGTGCGGTCCCCCGGCGGGCACAACGGCCGTGCGCGGCGATCACTACTCTGGTGCGCCGTGCTCGTCCTGCTGCCGCCCTCGGAGACCAAGCGTGACGGCGGCGACGGCCCGCCGCTCGACCTCGCCGCGCTCTCCCACGACGCCGACCTCGGCCCCGTCCGCACGGACCTCTGCGACGAGCTCGTCGCCCTGGCCGGCGACCGGCCGGCCGCGCGCGCCGCGCTCGGGGTGTCACAGCGCCAGGACGCCGAGATCGACCGCAACGCCGCGCTGCGCACGAACCCGACGCTGCCCGCGCTGGACCGCTACACCGGGGTCCTCTACGACGCCCTCGACGCCGGCTCCTTCACCCGCGCCACCCGGGACCGGGCCCGATCCCGGCTCGCGGTGTGCTCGGCGCTGTTCGGGCTGCTCGGGGCCGACGACCCGATCCCGCCCTACCGGCTCTCGGCGGGCTCGAAGCTGCCCGGCTCGGGCACCCTGGCGGCGCGCTGGCGCCCGGCGCTCGACCCGCTGCTGGCCCGCATCGCCGACGGCGAGCTCGTCGTCGACCTCCGCTCCGGCGGCTACGCCGCGCTCGGCACGGTCCCCGGCGCGGTGACGGTGAACGTGCTGGCCCGGCGACCGGACGGGAGCCGGTCGGTCGTCAGCCACCACAACAAGTCGCACAAGGGCGGCCTGGCCCGGCTGCTGGCGACCTCCCGGGCCGAGCCCGCCGACGCCGGCGCGGTGGCCCGGATCGCGCGGCGGGCGGGACATGTCGTCGAGCGCGACGGCGACCACCTGGATCTCGTCATCCCGGCCTGAACCCGCGCACCGAGTCGGACATACGGCATGATCCGGGCATGGTGGAGCAGCTGAACCTGTGGGTCGACGCCGTGGGCCCGGTGTGGCAGTTCCTGGCGGTGTTCGTGATCGGCGTGGTGCCGTTCCTGGAGTCCTACACGGGCACGCTGGTCGGGACGGTCACCGGCATGCCGGTGCTCCTCGCCGCCGCCGGGGCGATCGCGGGCAACGTGCTGGCCCTGGTCGTCGCGGTGCGGCTGGGCGACCGGGCCCGGCGGGACTCGGCCGCCGCGCGTCGCGGCCGCCGTCGGAACGGCGGCAGAAGGTGATCGCCCGGGTGGACCGCTACGGCGTCCCGGTCGCGTCGCTGCTGGCCCCGACCCTGATGGCGATCTCGGTGACCGCGTTCGGGATGGTCGCCGCGGGACTGGACCGGCGCCAGGTCGTGGTCTGGCAGGTCGTGGCCGTCGTGGTGTGGGCGGCGTTGTTCGCCGCGATCGGGCTCGGCGCACTCAGCGCCCTCGGCTGAGCGCAGGGCCCGCGCGGGGACGGAAAACCGGTGGCGGGCCGGGACGGCGTCCGGCAGGGTCGCCACCGGCCGGAGGGACCGGTGGCGCGGCAGGGCCGCGCGGTGCGAGCGGGGAGGTGCGTACCGATGGCCGTCCGTCGTGTCCGGGTGCGCAGCGCGTGCCCGCCCGCACCGTCCCCGTCGCGCGGCACGACCGGTCCCTGAGGACCGGCTCCGCGCGGCACCCCCTGCCGCCTCCGGAGCCGCACGTGTACTCCTCCGACCGTCCCGACCCCGTCCGTCGTCGCCGCCGCCGTTTCGACGACGAGCCCCGCCCCCGTCCCGGCCGCGCCGACAGCGCCGCGCTCGCCCTGGACGGCCGGGCCGGGCACGACCCCGACACCGCCGAGGTCCCCGGCGGTGGTGACCGCTGGTCCACCTGGCCCGGGCTGCCCGCCGGCGCCCGTGGCCCGCACCCCCGCCCCGGCTGGCTGGTGACCGACACCGGCGCCGTCGACCACGAGCGCGGGGTGCTCAAGACCGGCAAGGAGGCCGACGTGCACCTCGTCGAACGCGGACTCCCCGGCCACGACGGGGTGCTGCTCGCCGCCAAGCGCTACCGCGACCCCGCGCACCGCATGTTCCACCGCGACGCCGGCTACCTGGAGGGGCGCCGCGTCCGGCGCTCCCGGGAGACACGGGCGATGGCGCAGCGCACCGCGCTGGGCCGCGACCTCATCGCCGGGCAGTGGGCGGCGGCCGAGTTCGCCGCGCTCGCCCGGCTGCACTCCGCGGGCGCCCCGGTGCCCTACCCGGTGTCGGTCGACGGGACCGAGGTCCTGCTGGAGTTCCTCGGCACGCCCGACGGGCGCGCCGCACCCCGGCTCGCCGGGCTGCGCCCGGACGCGGGCGAGCTGACCGCGCTGTGGCACGACCTCGTCGACGCCCTCGGCGTGCTCGCCGACCTCGGCTGGGCACACGGCGACCTGTCGGCCTACAACGTGCTCGTCCACCACGGCCGGGCGGTGCTGATCGACCTGCCACAGGTCGTCGACGTCGTCGGGAACCCGCAGGGACCGGAGTTCCTGGACCGTGACGTCCGACGCATCGGCGACTGGTTCGTCGCCCGCGGGCTCGACCCCGCCGCACCCGGTCGGCTCCTCACCGAGCTGCGGGAACGCACCCTGCTGGGCTGACCCGCCCCGCCGTTCCCCGGGGCGCGACGCGGCGTCACGCGTCGCGCCCCGGCGGCCCGGCACCGGGGAGCACGGGTACGGCGCGTAGTGTGGATCGACGAGCGCCCGGCCGCCAGAGCCGCCGGGCCGAGCCCTTCCATCACGGAGCGCGCACCGCGACGACGCGCCGCCGCGCCCGGGCCCGTCGGCCGAGCACACCTCCCCCGAGGTCTCCGCAGGACGTGCCACGTTCTCGAGGAGACCTGTCTTGACCAGGCCGCAGTTCCGCCCGCCGTCGTCCGACGCCGGCACCACGTCCGACCGTCCCGCCCGCCGGCGGGCCACCCGCCCGTCCGGGCCGTCCGCCGACGGTGGCGCCCACCGCGGGTCGGCCCGGCGCGACGACCGCCGCGCCGAGACCCGCGGCGACGACCGCCGCGACCGTCCCGCCCGCGACGACGACCGCCGCGACGCCCCGCGTCCGGCCCGGGGCGCCCGCACCGGCGGCCCCGCCCGCGGCGAGCGCTCCGGCGCCCCCCGTGGGGACCGCTCCGCCCGGGGCGAGCGCTCCGGCGACGGCGGCGGCAACCGCGCCGAGCGTCGTGAGCACCTCCAGGACGGGAGCCGGGTCGACCGCGGCCCCGCCCGGTCCGCGCAGCGCGGCGGTGACCGTCCGGCCGCCCGCCGCGGCCGCCGCGGTGGTGGTGGCGGCGGCGCCGCGGCGGCGCGGCCGGCCCCGGCCCGCGCCGCCGCCGCCCCGAAGGCGGAGCCGGAGCCGCAGTGGGTCGAGCCCGAGGACGGCATGCCGTCGTTCGCCGAGCTGGGCCTGCCCGAGCGCCTGACCAAGGCACTGGCCGAGCAGGGCTTCACCGCCCCGTTCCCGGTGCAGGCGGCCACGCTGCCCGACACCCTCGCCGGGCGCGACCTGCTCGGACGCGGCCAGACCGGGTCCGGCAAGACCCTCGCCTTCGGGCTCGCGCTGCTGGCCCGCCTGGCCGGGGAGCGCTCCCGCCCGACCGCCCCGCGCGGTCTGGTGCTGGTCCCGACCCGCGAGCTCGCCACCCAGGTCGTCGCGGTCCTGGCACCGCTGGCGAAGGCGGTCGACCTGCGGGTGACCGACATCGTCGGCGGGATGTCGATGAACAAGCAGGTCGCCGAGCTCCGGCGCGGGGTCGACCTGCTGGTCGCCACCCCGGGCCGGCTGTCCGACCACCTGCAGCAGCGCACCTGCGACCTGTCCGAGGTCACGATCACCGCGCTGGACGAGGCCGACCGCATGGCCGACATGGGCTTCCTGCCCCAGGTCCGCGCGATCCTCGACCGCACCCCCGCCGACGGGCAGCGCCTGCTGTTCTCCGCGACCCTCGACGGCGACGTCGACACGCTGGTCCGGCGCCACCTCACCGACCCGGTGACCCGCTCGGTCGCCCCGCCGACCGGCAGCGTCGCGACGATGGAGCACCACGTGCTCGTCGTCGACCGCGACGACCGGTCCCGCGTCGTCGCCGAGATCGCCGCCCGGGAGGGCCGCACGATCCTGTTCGTGCGCACCAAGCACGGCGCCGACCGGATGGTGCGGGTGCTGCGCCGCGAGGGCGTCGCCGCCGGGCCGCTGCACGGTGGCCGCTCGCAGAGCCAGCGCAACCGCGCGCTCGACGACTTCCGCTCCGGCGCGGTGCCGGTGCTCGTCGCGACCGACGTCGCGGCCCGCGGCATCCACATCGACGACGTCGGGCTCGTCGTGCACGTCGACCCGCCCGCCGACCCCAAGGCCTACCTGCACCGTGCCGGGCGTACCGCCCGGGCCGGTGAGGACGGCGTCGTGGTGACGCTGGCGATGCCCGAGCAGCGCGCCGAGGTGGACCTGCTCACCCGCCAGGCCGGGGTGTCCGCCGAGGTCTCGACGGTCCGCCCGGGGCACCCGGACCTGGTCCGCGTGACCGGCTCACGGGAGCCGTCCGGCGAGCCGATCGTCGTCGCCAAGCCGCCGAAGCCGACTCCCCGCCGCCGCCCGGCCGCGGGCGGGACCGCGCGCACCGACCGGCCGCGCCGACGGCGCTGACCTCCCCGGGTCGCGGCCGGCGCCCCGGCCGCGACCCGTGCGGGTCAGCCTCGCCGCGCCTGCCGGCGCAGCTGCAGGATCCGGCCCGTCCCGGGCACGGCGACCAGCAGGATCCCGGCGATCGCGGCGAACAGCAGCGCCACCCCGGTGGGCAGCGTCCCGGTCAGCCACAGGAAGTTGATCGCGACCGGCTCGGTGTTCTGCAGGATGAACACCAGCAGGAAGATCAGCACGACCGCCGAGAGGATCAGCGCGGCCCACAGCCCGCCGGTGCGGGTGTGCGGGATCGCGCGCTTCTCGGTGGTGGCCTCGGAGCCCGGGCCGCCGCCCTCCACCGGCACCGCCACGGTCGGCTGGTCGGCCGTGGGGTCGGGTGTGCGCAGCGCCGGATGGGTCGCCGGGTCCGCCGTCGGGTCCTCCGGTCCGACCCGCCCCCAGGCCGGGGAGTCGCCGCCCCGTCGGTCGTCGCTCATCCGTTCCGCCTTCCTCTCCCAGCGTGTCCGCTCGTGCACCCTCCGGTTCCGGGCACGCGCGGGAGTATCCCGCACTCGGCGTCCCGGCGACGGCGACGCGCGGGGCACGCCCGCCGTCCGGTCGTGCGCCACCGGCCGAGGAACTACCGTCGGGCCGGCAGCGCCGCCGAACCCCGCGAGGAGCGCACGTGGACCACGCCGAGGCCGTCCGGGTCTTCTTCGCCGCCGCACCGGAGGGGATCGAGGTGCCCGGCGCGGTGACCGGCGGCGCACCGGCCCGCCGGCTGCGCGACGCGCTCGAACCGGTCGCGATGCACGACGTCTGGTCCTCCCGGGTCGGCGACGCCGTCGGCGCCCGCGGCCTGGACTTCTTCACCGCCTACGTCGGCGGGCGCGGCGGACCGTTCGGCGGCCGGGCGCCGGGGGCGCTGGTCGCCGCCGCGTTCGCCGTGTTCGAGCCCGGGTTCGTCGGCTCCACCTGGGAGGACGCGCTGCGCCTCGTCGACGTCGAGGAGCTGCAGCAGCTGCGCGACGCCGAGACCGCCGCGAGTCTGCGCGCGGTCCTCGGCGAGGAGACCGACGCGGGCCGCGTCGCCGAGGTCGCCGGGATCCTGGAGCGCGCCGTCGACGCGGTGTCCGGCGCGGGTAGGCCGCTGTTCTCCGCCCTGCGTGCCCGGCCCCGTCCGCAGGATCCGGCCGGGCGGCTGTGGCGGGCCGCCGACCTGGTGCGCGAGCACCGCGGCGACGGCCACGTGGCCGCCTCCGTCGCGGCCGGGCTGGACCCGGTGCGGATGGGCGTCCTCGCCGAGCTGTGGGTCGGCTACCCGCTCGGCGAGTACTCCGGCACCCGCGCCTGGCCGCAGGACATGGCCGACGCGGGCGCCCGCAGGCTCGCCGAGGAGGGCCTGACCACCTCCGCCGGGCCCGACGCCGCCCTCACCGACGACGGCCGCCGCTTCCGCGACCGGGTCGAGGCCGCCACCGACGCCTCCCAGGACGACCTGGTCGCCGCGCTGGGCGACGACCTCGACGGCGTCACCGCCGACCTGGACCGCTGGTCGCAGGCCTGCATCGACGCCGGGCAGTTCCCGCCGGACCTGCGCAAGCGTGCCGCGGGCTGAGCCCCGCTCAGGAGCGGCGGCGCTCCATCGGGACGTGCGGGATGCCGTCCTCGACGAACCGCTCCCCCGCCGGCACGAATCCGTGCCGGGCGTAGAACGGCTCCTGGACCTCCTGGGCGTCGAGCACGCAGGGGCGGTCGCCCACCTCGGCGAGCACCGAGTCCATCAGCCGGTGCCCCAGCCCGCGCCCGCGCGCGTCGGCGCGGGTGCAGACCCGGCCGATCCGCAGCACCCCGCCGGGGTCGGCCAGCAGCCGCAGGGTCGCGACGACCGTGCCGCCGTCGGCCAGCCAGTGGTGCCGGGTGCGCGGTTCGAGGTCGCGCCCGTCGAGCTCCTGGTAGGGGCACTCCTGCTCGACGACGAAGATCGCGGTGCGCAGCGCGAGCAGCGCGTACAGGGTGGCCGGGTCGAGGTCGGCGGCCCAGGCGCGGTGCAGGGTCGGGGTCGCCGCGGCCGGTGTGGGAACGGTCATCCGCAGAGGGGTACCAGAGCGTCGCGGGCCCGCGGAAGCGGTTAGCCTCGCGACGTGGCCCACCATGATCTGGTCGTCATCGGCACCGGTTCCGGAAACACCTTCCTCGACGAACGCTTCGCCGATCTCGACGTCGCGATCGTCGAGCACGGGGTGTTCGGCGGGACCTGCCTGAACGTCGGCTGCATCCCGACCAAGATGTACGTCTACGCCGCGGACGTCGCCGAGACCATCCGGCACGCGCACACCTACGGCGTCGACGGCACCGTCGACAAGGTCCGCTGGACCGACATCCGGGACCGGGTGTTCGGCCGGATCGACCCGATCTCCGACGGTGGGCGCTCCTATCGGGTCGACCGCAGCCCCAACGTCACCGTGTACTTCGGGCACGCCCGCTTCACCGGCGAGCGCGAGCTGGGCGTCGAGCGCACCGACGGCTCCGGCACCGACACCGTCACCGGCGACCGGATCGTCATCGCCGCCGGGTCGCGGCCGAGCATCCCGCCGCTGGTCCGCGACGCCGGCGTGCCGTTCGAGACCTCCGACACGGTGATGCGGATCGACGACGTCCCGCGCCGGCTCGCGATCCTCGGCGGCGGCTACATCGCGTCCGAGTTCGCGCACGTGTTCTCCGCGCTCGGCGCCGAGGTGACCGTCATCGCCCGCGGACCGAAGCTGCTGCGCCACCTCGACGACACGCTGTCCGACCGGTTCACCGAGGTCGCCACCGCCCGCTGGGACTGCCGGCTGGGCCGTCAGGTCACCGCGCTGTCCGGCGACGGCAGCGGCGGCCCCGGCGAGGTGGAGATCACCCTCGACGACGGCTCCACCGTCGTCGCCGACACGCTGCTCGTCGCCACCGGCCGGATGCCCAACGGCGACCGGATGGACCTGGACCGGGGCGGCGTGACCGTGCACGCCGACGGCCGGGTCGCCGTCGACGAGTACCAGCGCAGCGTGTCCGCGGCGGGCGTGTGGGCGCTGGGCGACGTGAGCTCCCCGCACCAGCTCAAGCACGTGGCCAACCACGAGGCCAAGATCGTCGGGCACAACCTGGCGCACCCGGACGACCTGCGCGCCACCAACCACGACTTCGTCCCGGCGGCGGTGTTCACCGAGCCGCAGATCGCCTCGGTCGGGATGACCGAGACCGAGGCCCGCGACGCCGGGTTCGACATCGCGGTCAAGGTGCAGAACGTCGGCGACGTCGCCTACGGCTGGGCGATGGAGGACCGCACCGGCATCTGCAAGCTGGTCGCGGAGAAGGGCACCGGACGGCTGCTGGGCGCGCACCTGCTCGGGCCGCAGGCGTCGACGCTGGTCCAGCAGCTGATCCAGGCGATGGTGTTCGGCCAGACCGTCTCCGAGATCGCGACCGGGCAGTACTGGATCCACCCGGCGCTGCCCGAGGTCATCGAGAACGCCCTGCTCGGCCTGGAGATCTGAGGATCAGCCGGCGGCGCGCTCGGCCGGGTCGAGCGGCTCGCCGGGCGCCTCCGGACGCGGTCGCGCCTCCGGGTCGTACGTCGTCGCCGGGCGGGTCTCCCCGCGCAGCTCCTCGAGCAGCCCGGTCACCGCGTCCATGATCTTCGCGGTGGCCGCGTCGAGGGTGGTCTTCGTGAGCGGCTTCCCGGCGAACTCCGAGAGGTCCACCGGGGGGCCGAGCGCGACCGTGACCCGCTTGCGCGGGAACGGCGTCGGCTTCCCGTCGGCGGGCAGGAAGTCCTGGGTGCCCCAGTTCGCCATGGGGATCACCGGGGCGCCGGAGCGCAGCGCGATCCGGGCGACGCCGTTCTTCGGCTTCATCGGCCAGTGCCCGGGGTCGCGGGTGTAGGTGCCCTCCGGGTAGATCGCGACGATCTCCCCGCGCTCCAGGGCGTCGATCGAGCCGGTGAACGACTCCGCCGCCCGCTTCGACGACCGGTACACCGGGATGTGCCCGCCGTGCCCGAGCACCCACTTGACCACCGGCACCGACCACAGCTCGCCCTTGGCCAGGAACCGCGGGATCCGGCCGTGCGCGGTGCCGAAGGCGATATCGAAGATCGGGTCGGAGAACGAGACGTGGTTGCCGACCAGCAGGGCGCCGCCGGTGCGCGGCAGGTGCTCCGCGCCGCGCCAGCCCAGCCGGGTCCCGAAGACGACGAACGGCCAGATCACCGCGATCGCGAGCCCGAACCAGAAGCCCGACCCGCGACGCCGGCGTCGCACCGTCGCCACGACCTTCTGCCACACCGTCAGCTCCGGTGGCACGCCCATCGTCGTCGTCCTCTCCCCGCCCGTCCGTCCGCGGCGCCCGGTCCCGGGCACGCGACCATCTTCGCCCCTCACCACGACCGGATGCGTCCGTGGTCCTACCCACCCCGGCCGCGACCACCGGAGGTGATGCACACCTCACCCGTTCGAGCGGTCCCCGCGCGCCGAGATGTCTCGACGAGCGAGGTACTGCGGACCCGATCTAGGGTCGACGGGTACGCACCGGTCGCGGACCGTGTCCGGGCCGACCCGATGTGAGGACGGTCCCACCGACCGGCCACCACCGGGCCGCCGGACGAACACGCGCCGAGACCGTCCCGGTGCCCCGTGCACCCCGTCCCCTGCGAGGCGCCCCGTGCCCGATCCGAGTCCGTGGCTGGAGAACGCCGGCGACCGACACCCCGAACCGGCCGGTGTCGTGCTCGTCGCCCACGGCGGGAAGTCGCACTCCACGGCGCCCGCCCGGCGCGGGCTGGCCCTGCTGCGCATGCTGCCGTTCGCGCACTCCCTGGAGCGCGGCGGGCGCGCCCACCGGACCGGGACGGGCTCGGGCGTCGCGGTGCACCTGCTGCGCTACCGGGTGCGGGGCTGGAACGGCCCGGCCATGGATGCCTACCGCGACGCCGAGTGGGCCGTCCACGAGCTCACGCGCCGCTACCCGGGCCGTCCGGTCGTGCTCGTCGGGCACTCGATGGGTGCCCGCGCGGTGCTGCGGGCGGCGGGCGCACCCGGCGTCGTCGCGGTGTGCGGGCTCGCCCCCTGGCTGGAGGGCTCCGACCCGGTCGACCAGCTCGCCGGGCGGTCGGTGCTGATCGCGCACGGCGACCGGGAGCGGATGACCGACCCCGCGGCGTCCTACGCCTACGCCCTGCGCGCCCGGTCGGTGACCGACCGGGTCGCCCGCTTCGACGTGCTCGGCGACGGCCACGCCATGCTCCGCCGCGCCGGTGACTGGACCTCCCTGGTGCGACGTTTCGCACTCGGCGAGCTCGGGGCCGAACCCCGTGACCCGGTCATCGCGAACGCCATGGCGGAACCCGCCCCGGCCGGGCTGCGGGTCGCCCTCGAAGGAGTTGACAGGTGAGTGCACCGCAGGCGCGTCCGACCGTCGCCGTGGTCGGCAGCGGGGTGTCCGGTCTGACGGCCGCCTACCTGCTGTCCCGCAGCCACGACGTGACGCTGTACGAGGCCGACGCCCGCCCGGGCGGGCACGCCCACACCCACGAGCTGGCGTCCTCGGACGGCGGGACCACCCACGTCGACTCCGGGTTCATCGTCCACAACGACCGCACCTACCCGAACCTGCTGCGCCTGTTCGGCGAGCTGGGGGTGGCCACCCAGGACTCCGACATGTCGATGTCGGTGCGCTGCGACGGCTGCGGGCTGGAGTACGCCGGTGCCCGCAAGCTGGGCGGTCTGTTCCCGCAGGCCTCCAACGTGGCCCGGCCGGCCTACCTGCGGATGCTCGGCGAGGTCGTGCGGTTCCACCGGCACGCACGCCGGGTCCTGGCCGAGGAGTCCGCCGGCGATGTGACGCTCGGGGCGTTCCTCGCGATCGGCGGCTACTCCCGCTACTTCGTGCAGCACTTCATGATCCCGGTGGTGTCCTGCGTGTGGTCGGCGGGCGCGGCGCTCTCGCTGGACTACCCGGCGCGCTACCTGTTCACCTTCCTCGACCACCACGGCATGCTCGGGATCGGCGGCTCCCCGCAGTGGCGGACCGTCACCGGCGGGTCCCGCTCCTACGTGGACCGTGTCGTCAAGCAGCTCCCGGCGGTGCGCACCGCGACGCCGGTCCGCTCGGTCCTGCGCTCGACCGCGGGCGTCGAGGTCCGCGACGACGCCGACACCGTCGCCGCGTTCGACCACGTCGTGCTCGCGACCCACCCCGACCAGGCGCTGGCGGTCCTCGGCGACGGCGCCACCGCCGACGAGCGGGCCGTGCTGGGGGCGTTCACCTACTCCCGCAACGAGACCTGGCTGCACCACGACACCTCGCTGCTGCCGCGCCGGTCCGGCGCCCGGGCGTCCTGGAACTACCTCAAGCCCGCCTGTGCGGACGCCACGGGCGGGCCGGGCGGATCCGACGGCACCGCGGCCCCGGTCCTGGTCAGCTACGACATGAACCGGCTGATGCGCCTCACCGACCCCGACGACTGGGTGGTCACGCTGAACGGCGCCGGGCGGATCGACCCGGACGCCGTCGTCGCGCGGATGACCTACGAGCACCCGGTGTACACGCCGGACTCGGTGGCCGCCCAGCGCCGCCTGCCGGAGCTGAACACCCCGGTCACCGCCTACGCCGGTGCCTACCACGGCTGGGGCTTCCACGAGGACGGCTGCGCCTCGGGCGTGCGCGCCGCCCGCGCGCTCGGGGTGAGCTGGTGAACACCCCGGCGCTCTACGACGCCGAGGTCCGTCACGCCCGCCGGCGCGACCTGGAGACGGCGTTCTCGCATTCGATCTACTACTGGCTCGTCGACCTGGACGCGCTGCCGCGGCTGCCGTTCTGGCTGCGCCCGTTCGCCCGCTTCGACGCCCGCGACCACCTCGGGGACCCGGAGCGCGGGATCCGGGAGAACGTCGACACCTACCTGGCCGCACACGGCATCGACCTGGCCGGGGGCCGGGTCCTGATGCTCGCCCACGCCCGGGTGCTCGGCTACGTGTTCAACCCGATCTCGGTGTTCTGGTGCCACCGCGCCGACGGCACGCTCGCCTGCGTGGTCGCGGAGGTGCACAACACCTACGGCGAGCGGCACTGCTACCTGCTGCACCCGGACCCGTCGGGGCGGGCGGGCGTGGACAAGGAGTTCTACGTCTCGCCGTTCCTCACGGTCGACGGTCACTACACGATGCGCCTGCCCGAGCCCGACGACCGGCTCGGCATCGCGATCACGCTGCACCAGGACGGTGCGCCCGCGTTCGTCGCCACCCTGGCCGGGATCCGCAGGCCCGCGACCGCCCGGCAGGTGGCGCGCACGGTGCTGCGCCGCCCGCTGGTCACCCAGCGGACCGCGGCGCTGATCCGGCGCCACGGCATCGCGCTGTGGACGAAGCTGCCGGTCGTGCCGAAACCGGCCCGGCCACCACAGAACCGCGCGGGCCTCCCCGACGAACACTCCACACAGGATCAGCACCAGGAAGGGGTCACGCGATGACCATGCAGCACGACGGGATCGCCGTGCCCACCCCCGGTGGCGTGCGCGGCACCCGGCCCCGTACGCACGCCGTGCCCCGCCCCAACGAGGGTGTGTGGCCCGGTCTGGCGACACCGCCCGTGGCTCCGGCCAAGGCCCGGATCGCGGAGTCGCTGTTCCGCAACGCGGTCCGGTCGCTGCCGGTGCGGGTGGTGTTCCCCGGCGGGGAGCGGCTCGGTGCGGGCGGCCCGACCTCGCCGGTCATGCGCATCGAGCGCCCGTCGGCGTTCTTCCACCGGCTCGGCGCGAACTCCAAGATCGGGTTCGGCGAGTCGTACATGGTCGGCGACTGGACGACCACCGACCTGCCCGGGCTGCTCACCCCGTTCGCCGCCCGGCTGTCGACGCTGGTGCCGCCCGCCCTGCAGCGGCTGGGCCGCCGGTTCGCCGAGGCCCGCCAGCCCACCGCCGAGGTCAACTCGGTCGAGGGGTCGCGGGAGAACATCCACCGCCACTACGACCTGTCCAACGAGCTGTTCGCGCTGTTCCTCGACGACACCATGTCCTACTCCGCCGGCTGGTTCGCCGACGGTTCCGACGACCTCGTCCTCGCCCAGGAACGCAAGATCGACGGCATCCTGGACATGGCGGGCGTCGAGGCCGGGATGCACGTGCTGGAGATCGGCACCGGCTGGGGCGGGCTCGCGACGCGGGCCGCGCAGCGCGGCGCCCGGGTCACCACGCTGACGATCTCGCAGGAGCAGAAGACCCTCGCCGAGGCGCGGCTCGCCGAGGCGGGCGTGGCCGACCGGGTGCAGGTGCTGCTGCGCGACTACCGCGAGGCCCAGGGCTCCTACGACGCCGTCGTGTCGGTCGAGATGATCGAGGCCGTCGGCGTCGAGTACTGGCCGACGTACTTCGCCGCGCTGGACCGGCTGCTCAAGCCGGGCGGGCGGGTCGGCCTGCAGTCGATCACCATGCCGCACGACCGGATGATGGTCGCCCGCAACGACTACACCTGGATCCACAAGTACGTCTTCCCCGGCGGGATCATCCCGTCGGTCGAGGCCATCGAGGACAACCTCGCCCGGCACACCGGCGGGCTGCGCGTCGCCGAGCGCCGGAGCCTGGGCTACGACTACGCCCGCACCCTGGGCCACTGGCGCACCCGCTTCCTCGCGCGGTGGGACGAGGTCGAGGCGCTCGGCTTCGACGAGACGTTCCGGCGGATGTGGGAGTTCTACCTCGGCTACTGCGAGGCCGGGTTCCGCGTCGGCTACCTCGACGTCGTCCAGTTCTCGCTGCAGCGCCGCCCGTCCTTCTGAGAGGTGCCCCCATGACCACCACCCCCGCGGAGCGCCTCACCTCGCTCCTGGAGGACGTCCTCGGCGCCCCGCTCCCGGTGCGGCTGCGCGCCTGGGACGGCAGCGAGGCGGGCCGCACCGGCACCCCCGACGACCCGAACCCGCCGACGGTGATCGTGAACCGCCGCCGGGCCCTGCGCCGACTGCTGTGGGCGCCGGGCGAGCTCGGCCTGGCCCGCGCGTTCGTCTCCGGCGACCTGTCCGTCGACGGGGACATCGCCGACGGGCTGTCCCGGTTCTGGGCGCTCGCGAAGCCGGGGACCGGTTCGGCGACGCTCGACCTGCGCCAGAAGCTGGGTGCGCTGGGCACCGCGGCCCGGCTCGGCGCCGTCGGCCCCCCGCCGCGGCCGCCGGCGTCGGAGGCCCGGCTGGGCGGGCGGCGGCACAGCCGTTGCCGCGACCGCGACGCGATCAGCCACCACTACGACCTGTCGAACGAGTTCTACGCCTTCCTGCTCGATCCGCAGATGGCGTACTCGTGCGGCTACTGGACCCGCGACGAGGGGCCCGGCTACACCCTGGTCGACGCCCAGCGCGACAAGCTGGACCTGATCTGCCGCAAGCTCGGCCTGGCGCCCGGGATGCGGCTGCTCGACGTCGGCTGCGGGTGGGCCTCGCTGCTCGTGCACGCGGCCGAGCACTACGGCGTGCACGCCACCGGCGTGACCCTGTCCGCCCAGCAGCGCGACTACGGCGTCGAGCGCGTCCGCCGGGCGGGGCTGTCCGAGCGGGTGGAGATCCGGCTGCAGGACTACCGCGAGATCTCCGAGCAGCCCTTCGACGCCGTGTCCTCCATCGAGATGGGCGAGCACGTCGGGCAGGAGAACTACGGCGTCTACGCCGCACAGCTGCACCGCATGCTGCGCCCGCACGGACGCCTGCTGCTGCAGCAGATGTCGCGCGGGTCGGTCGGGGCGAACACCGCACCGGGCGGCGGCGCGTTCATGGAGGCCTACGTCGCGCCGGACATGTACATGCGCCCGCTCGGTGAGACCCTCGGGTTCCTGGAGCAGGCCGGGCACGAGATCGTCGACGTGCACTCGCTGCGCGAGCACTACGTGTGGACGGTCCGGCCCTGGCTGGAGACGCTGCAGGCGCACCGCGACACCGCGGTCCGGATGATCGGCGAGGAGCAGTGGCGGATCTGGCTGCTGTACCTGGCCGGCGCCGCGCTGGCGTTCGAGGAGAACCGGATGGGCGTGCACCAGATCCTCACCGTCCGCCCCGGTGCCGACGGCACCTCCGGGCTCCCGCGCAGCCGCACCGGGATCCTGGGGCTCGACCCGGCCGTCGGGTCCGCCCCGGCGGGCGCGCCGTCGCCGGCCGCGACAGCATGACCGGGGTGAACCCGTTCCCCTGGGCGGCGTGGGCCGTCAACCTCGGCGTCACCGCCGTCGCCGTCGCCGTGCTCATGGCCCTCGCGTACGCGATCGGCGTGCGGCGCGGCCGGCACGACGGCGTCGACGTCGTCTGGGGGCTCGGGTTCGTGTGGGTCGCGTTCGTCACCGCGGTGACCGCGACGGCCCTCGACCCGACCGGCGACGGCTGGCGGCGCGCCCTGGTGGTCGTGCTCGTCGCGGTGTGGGGCGGGCGGCTGGCCCGCCACATCGCGCGGCGCAACCACGGGAAGCCCGAGGACCGGCGCTACGTCGACCTGCGCGAGCGCGGCTCGATCGGCCGGCGCGTCTACCTCACCCAGGGCGCGGTGATGTGGGTCGTCTCGCTCCCCGTGCAGGTCGCCCAGTACGGCACCGCGGCCGCCGGATGGCTGGTCGCCGTCACCGTGCTCGGCGTGCTCGTCTGGGCGGTCGGGTTCACCTTCGAGTCCGTCGGCGACGCCCAGCTCGCCCGGTTCACCGCCGACCCCGCGAACCGCGGCGAGGTGATGGACCGCGGGCTGTGGCGGTTCACCCGCCACCCCAACTACTTCGGCGACGCCTGTGTCTGGTGGGGCCTGGGCATCCTCGCCCTGCACCACCCGGCCGGGCTGATCGGCCTCGTCGGGGTCGCCGTGATCACGGCGAACCTGACGAAGGGCACCGGCGCGGCGCTGCTGGAACGCGACATCGCCGACCGGCGCCCCGGCTACGCCGACTACGTCCGCCGCACCAGCGGGTTCCTCCCGCTGCCCCCACGTTCCTGACCCACCCCGCACCCGCGACCCGAGGAGACACCATGGCAGTCGGCGACACCGCCACCGACTTCGAGCTGCCCGACGAGGCCGGCGCACCGCGCCGGCTGTCCGACCTGCTGGCGGCCGGGCCCGTCGTCCTGTTCTTCTACCCGGCCGCGATGACCGGTGGCTGCACGGCCGAGGCCTGCCACTTCCGGGACCTCGCGGCCGAGTTCGCCGAGGTCGGCGCGCAGCCGGTCGGGATCTCCTCGGACCGGCCGGACAAGCAGAACATGTTCGCCGCCGCGAACGGCTTCGGGTTCCCGCTGCTGTCCGACGCCGACCACGCGGTCGCGAAGTCCTTCGGCGCCTACCGCGCCTGGCTCCCGGGGAACTTCCACACCCGCCGCAAGACGTTCGTGATCGGCCCGGACCGCGCGGTCCTCGCCGAGATCGGGTCCGAGACCGACATGAACAAGCACGCCGACGAGGCGCTGGCCCTGCTGCGCGAGCGCGCCGCCGCCTGACCGCACACGCCGGGCGGCCCCGCCTCAGGGCAGGGTCAGGATCTCCGCGCCGTCGTCGGTCACCACGATGGTGTGCTCGAACTGCGCGACCCACGACTTGTCCTTGGTGACGACGGTCCAGTCGTCGTCCCAGGTGTCGTAGTCGATGCCGCCGAGGGTGATCATCGGCTCGATGGTGAAGGTCATCCCCGGCTCGAGGACGGTGTGCACGTCGGGCTGGTCGTAGTGCAGTACGACCAGCCCGGAGTGGAACTCGTGGGCGATGCCGTGGCCGGTGAAGTCGCGGACCACGCCGTAGCCGAAGCGCTTGGCGTAGGACTCGATGACCCGGCCGACGACGTTCAGCTCACGCCCGGGGCGGACGGCCTTGATGGCGCGCATCGTGGCCTCGCGGGTGCGCTCGACGAGCAGCCGCGCCTCCTCCGACACGTCACCGGCGAGGAAGGTCGCGTTGGTGTCGCCGTGCACCCCGCCGACGAACGCGGTGACGTCGACGTTGAGCACGTCGCCGTCGTCGATGACGGTCGTGTCCGGGATGCCGTGGCAGATGACCTCGTTGAGGCTGGTGCAGCACGACTTGGGGAAGCCGCGGTAGCCCAGCGTCGAGGGGTACGCATCGTGGTCGACGAGGAACTCGTGGACCACGCGGTCGATCTCGTCGGTGGTGATGCCGGGGCGGACGGTCTCCCCCGCGAGCTGCAGCGCCTGGGCCGCGACCTTCCCGGCGTGGCGCATCAGCTCGATCGTCTCGGGCGTCTGGATGTCACCGCGGCGGCTGCGTGCCGGGGCCGGCTTGCCGACGTACTCCGGACGCGGGATGTGCGACGGCACCTCGCGGATCGGGGTCGGGGTGCCGGGGACGAGCAGCGTGCGGGTCGACATGACCCCCATCGTACGTCCGGGGCCGTCAGCGGGTCGGGGTGCGCGGGGCCCGCATCCGCGCGACGGCGGCGGAGATCCCTCGCCAGCCCAGCAGCAGCACCGCCAGCGAGATCGTCGCGACGACCGCGAACGACAGCGGCAGCCGCCCCAGGAACCCCAGCCGCAGCACGAGCCCGACGACCACGGCCCCGGCGAGCACGACCGCCCCGGCGCGCAGCGACGCCGGCGCCGACCGCACCCACGGCGTCGCCCAGGCCGCCGCGACCCCCAGCGCGAACGGCAGCGCGGTGCCGAGCAGGCCGAGCACGCTGTCGGCCTCGGCGTGGCTCATCCTCCCGATGGCGGCGAACACCACGACGGCGACGAGGTCGGCCACGAACGCCAGGGCGGGGATCCGGCTGGGGTGCACGACGACCAGGGTAGGGCGCCCGGCACGACCCCGTCCCGCCGCCGCCCGGCCGGTCGCTCAGCGCGGGACGCCCGCCAGGAAGCGCGCCGTCATCTGCACCGCGGGCCCGGACGACCCGCCGTCGACGATGAGGGTGGCGAAGGCCAGGTCACCGCGGTAGCCGGTGAACCAGCCGTGCGAGCGGTTGCCGCCGTCGGGGCCCGCGTACTCGGCGGTGCCGGTCTTGCCGTACACCTCGCCCTGCCCGGCGGCCGCCCGCGCCGTCCCGGAGGTGACGACGGCGCGCATCATCGGGCGCAGCTGGTCGAGCACCGCGCGGTCCGGGGTGCCCGGCGCGACGGCGGCCTCGGTCGTCGCCCCGCGGATCAGCGACGGCGTGACGGGCGCGCCGTGCTGGACCGTCGCCGACACCAGCGCCATACCGAACGGGGAGGCGAGGACGTCGCCCTGTCCGAAGCCGTCGCTGGCCCGCTGCAGGTCGTCGGTCGCGGGCGAGACGGTGCCGGTGATCGTCGTCATCCCGGGGATCTTCCAGTCCGCGCCGAAGCCGAGCGCCTTCCCGGCGTCCGGGAGGCCGCCGGCGGGCAGGCCGAGGGCGAGCCGGGAGAACGTGGTGTTGCAGGACTGCGCGAACGCCTCGGTCAGCGGCACGGTGCCGAGCACGAAGGAGTCCTCGTTGGGGATGGTGCGCCCGTCGATGACGGTGGTGCCGGGGCACTCGACCGGGGACTGCGGGGTGAGGTTCTCCGCCGGCATCGCCCCGTACGCGGTGACGATCTTGAAGGTGGAGCCGGGCGGGTAGCGGCCGGTCAGGGCCAGCGCGCCGTCGCGGTCGGCGGCCGCGTTCTGCGCCACCGCGAGCACCGCCCCGGTGGACGGCCGGATCGCGACGATCATGGCCTGCTTGGAGTCGGCGTCGACGGCGGCCTGCGCCGCGTCCTGCACGGTGCGGTCCAGCTCCAGGGTGACCGGCTTCCCCGGCCCGGCGGGCTGCCCGGCCACCGAGCGGACGGTCTCGCCGCGGGCGCCGACGACGTCGACCGACCAGCCGGGCGTCCCGCCGGCGGCCTTCTCGATGTCGGCGCGGGCGCCCTGCATCAGCTGCCCCGCGAAGCCCTGGTCGGGCGGCAGCAGCCGCGTCGAGGACACGAACCGGACGCCGGGCAGGTCGTAGATCCGGTCGCGGACCCGCTGGTAGTCGGGCTCCCGCAGCACGACGACGGTGTAGGCCTGTCCGTCCGGCACGGCGTTCGCACCCGCGGTGATGCTCGACGCCGTGATCGCGGGGTCGATCGTGCCCAGTGCCGAGCCGAGCCCACCCGCGGCCTGCCCGACCTGCGCCTTGTCCAGGGTGACGGTGACGACCGGCGTGGGCGCGAGCAGCGTGGCCCCGCCGGCGTCGAGGACGGGCGCCGGGGCGGCGGTCACGGTGCGGGTCACCGGGCGCTGGCCGTCGGTGAGGCCCGGCGCGAACGCGGCGGGCGACCAGTCGACCGCCCAGCCGGTGTCGTTGCCCGCGGCGTCGTCGGCGGCGACGAGCGGCAGGTCCAGGGTGTAGTTCCAGGCCCGGCCCTGCCCCAGGTCCCAGGCGACCTCCACCGTCGACGTCGCGCGGTCGCCGTCGGTGCGGGTGCCGGTCACCCGGGCGGTCATGCCGGCCGGGGCGAGGTCGTCGCGGGACTTCTGCAGGTAGGCGCCCGCCGTCTCCGCGTCCGTGGTGTAGACGGCCGCGCCCGGCGCGTCCCCCGCGGCCCAGGCCGTGACGTACCGCTCGGCGGTCGTCCCGGCACCTCCCCAGGGGCGCAGCAGCGCCACCACGACACCCACCGCGACGAGCACGACGATCGCGGCGGCCAGGACCAGGGGGCGCTTCCGCAGGGTGGCGATCACGATCAGCGAGTATGCCGCGCCCGGTGTGAGGCCCGGGTGTCCGGGCGCCCCGTCAGTCCTCCGCCGCGGCCAGGGTCTCGCGCACGGTCCGCAGCATCGCGGTCAGCTCGGCGGTCCGGTCCCGGTCGAGCCCGATGGCCTCCGGCGCGGTGAACTCCTGCACCAGCGGCCGGGCACGCTGCAGCGCGGCGCGGCCGTCGTCGGTGAGCTCCAGACCGGCGCGGCGCCCACGGCCGCCCGGCCCGTCGCGGCGGACGAGGCCGCGGGCGACGAGGTCGGTGACCAGCTCCCCCACGCTCTGCGGGCGCAGCAGCACGATCCGGGCGAGCTCGGCCTGCGACGGCGGCGGCCTGCCCGTCCGTTCGCGGTCGGCGAGCTCGGCGAGCACGCCGAAGCCGGTCGCGGTCAGGCCGGCCCGGGCGAACACCCGGTGGAACCCCCGGGCCACGACGTGGGCCGTCCGGATGAGCTCCCAGAGCGGCACGTCCTCGTCGGGCACGGACCGGACGCTATCAGGCGCCTGGTAGCTGCCCGTCGCTCACAGCACCCCGGCGAACGCCAGCGCGACGACCTGGGCCATGGCGTTGTGCACCAGGTGGGTGACCACCCCCGGCCACACCGAGCCGCTGCGTCGTCGCAGCTCACCCGCGACCAGCCCGACGACCAGCGCCGTCAGGAACACCACGTTCAGCCCGTGCGCCAGCGCGAAGACCACGGCACTGCCCAGCACACCGACGACGGCGCCGTAGCGCAGCAGCGCCGAGGTGACCACCCCGCGGAACAGCAGCTCCTCCCCCAGCGGTGTCAGCACCGCGAGGAACAGCAGCGACAGCGCGACCGACCAGGCCCCGCCGCTGCCCGCGTCGGCGTAGGCGCCCTGGATGTTCTCCGGCTCGATCCCGAGCGCGACCATCCCGACCACCAGCAGCCGGCTGACGACGAACGCCAGGACCGCCCCGGCGGCGCCGAGCAGCAGCCAGCGCACGGACGTCGCCCGCACGCCGAACTCCGGCAGCGGGCGACGCCGGACCGCGACGGCCGCGGCGAACCCGGCGATGCCCGCGATCCCCGACAGCGCCGCGAGGAACAGGCCCCCGGCGAGCGGACCGGGGTCGAGGATCCGCAGCACCAGCGGTCCGCCCCCGTAGGCGACGGCGGCCAGCACGACCAGGCCGACGACGACCTCCACCCACCCCGGGCGCGGACCGGTCCCGGTGACGACCGGCGACGCGGAGCTGGAACGGGACACGACGACCTCCCTGCTCGTGGTGGCGCGGCGGATGTCCGCGGCCACGGCCGAGTCGACACCGTGCCGTTGCGGCACGGTCAAGCACCGCGACCCGATCGTGGTCAGAACAGGACGGTGGCGAACCGCGCGACCTGCACGAACCCGACCCGCTGGTACGCGGCCCGGGCCGGAGCGTTGAAGGCGTTGACGTACAGGCTGGCGCAGCGGCCCATCCCGGCGAGCGCGACCGCGACCGCCGACGTCCCGGCCGTGCCGAGCCCGTGCCCGCGCCAGGCCGGGTCCACCCAGACCCCCTGGATCTGGCCGACGGTGCGCGACAGGGCGCCGATCTCGGCCTTGAACACGACCTCACCGTCGTGGAACCGGGCGAACGCCCGCCCGGACGTGATCAGCTCGGCGACCCGGGCCCGGTAGCCCGCCCCGCCGTCGCCCTCCCGGGGGTCGACGCCGACCTCCTCGGTGAACATCGCGACGGCGGCCGGCAGGTAGCGGTCGAGCTCGGAGATCCGGACCGGACGCACCCGGGCGTCGGGCGCGATCATCGGCGGCCGTTCGAGGGTCATCAGCGGCTGGTCGGGCCGGATCTCGCGGGCCGGGCCCCAGCCCGGTGCGAGCTCCTCCCACAGCGGCAGGACGAGCTCGGCCCGCCCCACCAGCGACGAGCACACCCGTCCGGCCCGGCGGGCCCGGTCGGCGAAGGCACGCAGCGCCGCCCGGTCACCGCGCAGCGGCACCAGGTTCGCCCCGGAGAAGCACAGACCGTCCGCCGGGGCCCCGTGGGACCACAGCTCACCGCCCAGCCGCCATGGGTCGAGGCCGACCGCCTCGATACGGGAAGCGACCATGCACGCGGCGACCGGGTCGGCGTCGAGCACGTCGTGCACCCCGGAGCGGTGACGATCGTCGAGAAGCCGTGCTCCGGCCACCCTCAGCACGGGTTCATGATGCCACGCCGACGCCCGTCCGGTACCGGCACTCGCTCAGCCGACGGTCACCTGCGGTTCACCCGTCACACCGTCCACGCTCTCGCCCATCTCCTCGGCGAGCCGCATGGCCTCCTCGATCAGCGTCTCCACGATCTTGTGCTCGGGGACGGTCTTGATGACCTCGCCCTTGACGAAGATCTGGCCCTTGCCGTTGCCGGAGGCGACGCCGAGATCGGCCTCGCGCGCCTCACCGGGACCGTTGACGACGCAGCCCATGACGGCCACGCGCAGCGGGACCTCCATACCGGTCAGACCGGCGGTGACCTCGTCGGCGAGGGTGTAGACGTCGACCTGGGCGCGCCCGCAGGACGGGCAGGAGACGATCTCCAGCTTGCGCGGGCGCAGGTTCAGCGACTCCAGGATCTGCTGGCCGACCTTGATCTCCTCGACCGGCGGTGCGGACAGCGAGACCCGGATGGTGTCGCCGATGCCCTGGCGCAGCAGCGCCCCGAACGCGACGGCCGACTTGATCGTGCCCTGGAACGCGGGCCCGGCCTCGGTGACGCCCAGGTGCAGCGGGTAGTCGCACTGCTCGGCGAGCAGCTCGTAGGCCCGCACCATGACGACCGGGTCGTTGTGCTTGACCGAGATCTTGATGTCGTGGAAGTCGTGCTCGGCGAACAGGCCCGCCTCCCACATGGCCGACTCGGCGAGCGCCTCGGGCGTCGCCTTGCCGTACTTCTCCATCAGGCGTTTGTCGAGCGAGCCCGCGTTGACCCCGATCCGGATCGGCGTGCCGTGGTCCTTCGCGGCCTGCGCGATCTCCTTGACCTGGTCGTCGAACTTGCGGATGTTGCCCGGGTTCACCCGCACCGCGGCACAGCCGGCCTCGATCGCGGCGAACACGTACTTGGGCTGGAAGTGGATGTCGGCGATCACCGGGATCTGCGACTTCTGCGCGATCGCGGGCAGGGCCTCGGCGTCGTCGGCGGACGGGCAGGCGACGCGCACGATGTCGCAGCCGGCCGCGGTCAGCTCGGCGATCTGCTGGAGGGTCGCGTTGACGTCGGAGGTCAGGGTGGTCGTCATGGACTGGACGGAGATCGGGTGGTCGGATCCGACACCGACCGGGCCGACCTGCAGCTGCCGCGTCCTCCGGCGCGGGGCCAGGGTCGGCGCGGGCGCGGACGGCATACCCAGGGAGACGCTCACGACCTCCACTATCCCACCGCGCCGCGGGACCCGCCGTACCCGGTGAGCAGGGGCACTACGTGCGGCCCTGGTTCTCCTGCGCGTCCTGCAGCGTCGAGCTGTGCGGCAGCCAGGTCGCGAGCTCGACCGGCCACCCGTCGGCCTCCAGCACCCGGACGACGGCGGGGTCGTCGTCGAGGATCATCGCGATCTCGCGCTCGCGGGCGAGCAGCCGCAGGACCTCGCGCTTGACGTACCGGGCGGGGCGGTGGTCGTCGTCGGGGCGCATGAACAGCGGCCCGGTGGGCAGGCCGAAGCCCCTCAGCCAGGTCTCGGTCAGCCTGCGGTTCCGCTCGGGGCGGCCGGTCAGGTAGACGACGTCGTACTCGTCCTGCGCCGCGCGCAGCCGGTCCGCGCCCTCGTCGAGCAGCGGGTCGGCGTGCGCGGCGGCGAAGAACTTCTCCCACCGGTGCACGTCGAGGTAGTGCAGCCGGTGCGAGACGTCGGCGAGGACGCCGTCGATGTCGAAGACGGCCAGCGGGCGTGCGCCCTCGGGTGCTGCGCTCACCCGAACAGCCGCACCGGGTTGACGATGTCGGCGATCGCGACCATGACCGAGAACCCCAGGAAGACGATCACGAAGACGTAGGCGACGGGCAGGAGCTTGGCCGCGTCGACCGGCCCGGGGTCGGGACGTCCGAGCAGCTTCGCGGTGTTGCGCTTGATCGCCTCCCAGATCGCCGGGACGATCTGGCCGCCGTCCAGCGGCGGGACCGGGAGCAGGTTCAGCAGGAACAGCGACAGGTTCACCGCGGCGAGCATGTTCAGGAACAACGCCACGTCCTGCTGCCAGGGCACGTCCTGCTGGGCGAGGATCTCGCCGCCGATCCGGGAGACGCCGACGACGCCCATCGGGCTGTCCTGCCCGCGCTCCTCGCCGAGGAACGCGGCGCCGAACAGCGCCGGGATACGCGCCGGGATCGCGACGACGGCCTCCGCGGTGCGGGCCACCCCGTCGCCGATCTGCGCGACGGTCTCCCCCGCCGTCAACGGCTGGTAGCTGGTGTTGAGCAGGACCCCCAGGTAGCCCGCGGTCACGGTGGCCTGCGGGTCCGAGGAGTTCCGGTCCGGCAGCGTGTTGGGGATGACGTCCACGGTCAGCGGGATCCGCCGGTCGCCGCGCTCCACGACGATCGGGGTCGGCCCCGACGACGCGCGGATCGCGTCCTGCACCGCCATGCCGTCGTCCGGCCCGAACTGCTGCCCGCCGACCTCGACGATGCGGTCGTCGGGCTGGACACCCGCGGCCAGCGCGGGCGCCAGCGGCGCCCCGGCCGGGCACTTCTCCGGGGCCTGGCCCTGCACCGCCACCGCCGGGAGCACGCACTCCTCGAGCGCGGCGATCTGGGTGGTCGGCGCGACCATGCCGACGCCCATGAACGTCACGAAGAACAGCGCGACCGCCAGGATCAGGTTCATGAACGGCCCGGCGAACATGACGACGATCCGCTTCCACGGCGACCGCGTCCAGAACTGCCGGTCCGCGTCCTGCGGCAGCACGTCGGCCTGCGACTGGCGCCGCGCGTCGTCCATCAGCCCCTGGAAGGGACCGGTGCGACGGCTGCGGCCCAGCGTCCCGCCCTTCGCGGGCGGCAGCATCCCGATCATCCGGACGTAGCCGCCCAGCGGGATCATCTTGATGCCGTACTCGGTCTCGCCACGACGCACCGACCAGAGGGTGCGGCCGAAGCCGACCATGAACTCCGGGACCTTGATCCCGAACCAGCGGGCCGTGGTGAAGTGCCCGAGCTCGTGCCAGGCGATCGACAGCAGCAGCCCGAAGAAGAAGATCGCGATACCGACGACCGTCCAGACGATGGTCACGTTCCCGCCTTCTCGCGCGCGTGGGCGCGGGCCCAGGTCTCGGCAGCCAGCACGTCGTCCACGGTAGCCGGGTCACCCGTCCAGGCGTCGGCCGCCTCCAGCACCCCGCCGAGGAGGTCGGTGACGTCGGTGTAGCCGATCGCCCCGGCGACGAACGCCTCGACGAGCTCCTCGTTGGCCGCGTTGAGCACCGCGGGCAGGCAGCCGCCCGTGGTCCCGGCGGCGCGCGCCAGCCGCACACCGGGGAACGCGTCGTCGTCGAGGGGCTCGAAGGTCCAGCTCTGCGCGGTGTCCCAGCGGCACGGCGCCGAGGCGCCGGCGATGCGGTCCGGCCAGCCGAGCGCCAGCGCGATCGGCAGCCGCATGTCCGGCGGCGACGCCTGCGCGATCGTCGAGCCGTCGGTGAAGGTGACCATCGAGTGCACGATCGACTGCGGGTGCACGGTGACGTCGATGCGGTCGTAGGGCACCCCGAACAGCAGGTGCGCCTCGATCACCTCGAGGCCCTTGTTCACCAGCGTCGCCGAGTTGATGGTGATGACCGGGCCCATGTCCCAGGTCGGGTGCTTCAGGGCCTGCTCGACGGTCACGTCCCGCAGCGACGCGCGCGACCGGCCGCGGAACGGGCCGCCCGAGGCGGTGAGGACCAGCCGGTCGACCTCGGACTCCCGCCCGCCGCGCAGGCACTGCGCGAGCGCGGAGTGCTCGGAGTCGACCGGCACGATCTGCCCCGGCGCGGCCGCCGCCGACACGAGCGGACCACCCGCGACCAGCGACTCCTTGTTCGCCAGCGCGAGCCGGGCACCGGTGGCGAGCGCGGCCAGGGTCGGGCCGAGGCCGCGGGAGCCGGTGATGCCGTTCAGGACGATGTCGGCGCCGCACGCGGTGACCAGCTCGGTCGCGGCGTCCGGGCCGTCGAGCACCTCGACGCCGGGCAGCTCTCCCCGCAGCCGCGCCGCCGCCGCGGCGGACGCGACCGCGACCCGCCCGACCCGGTGCGTGCGGACCTGGGACACCAGCAGGTCCACGTCCGATCCGCCCGCGGCCAGCCCGGACACCGTGAACCCGCCGGCGCGGGTGATCACGTCCAGGGCCTGGGTGCCGATCGACCCGGTGCTGCCCAACACGACGAGTGACTTCATCACCGCACATCATCCTCGGCCCGCGAGCTGTGCGACGATGACCCCGCACGGAGCCGGAGCAGGAGGACACACGGTGGCCAGCAAGGCAGTGGCGCACAGCGCAACGACCAGCAAGACCCGCGAGATCGCGGTCGCCTCCGGGGTCGACCCGGCCGACGAGCCGTCGGTCGACTGGGGCTGGCACCAGAACTTCCCCAAGGGTCTGCCGATCGCGGCCGCCGTCACCGGCATCGTGCTGCTGCTGTTCACCATCGGGCACCCGGTGAGCTGGACCGAGTTCCTGTTCTCGGCCGTGCCCGCTGCCGTCTGCCTGATCGGCGCGGTCGCGTACCCGGTCTACCGGCGGCGTCGCCGGCTCTGAGCCACGGGTGGCCGCGCGCGGGGCGGGTGAGCCGGTCGAGCTGACGATCGGCGACCGCGTGGTGCGGCTGTCCAGCCCCGACCGCGTCTATTTCCCCGAGCGGGGCGAGACCAAGCGGGACCTCGCCGACTACTACACCGCCGTCGGCGACGGCGTCGTCCGCGCGCTGCGCGACCGGCCGTGCATGCTGCACCGCTTCCCCACCGGCGTCACCGGGGAGAAGGTGCACCAGAAGCGGCTGCCGCGCGGCGCCCCCGACTGGGTGCGCACCGTCCGCGTGACCTTCCCCCGGTACAACCGCACCGCCGACGAGCTGTGCGTCGCCCACCCGGCCGACGTCGTCTGGGCGGTGCAGATGTCCACCGTCGAGTTCCACCCCTGGAACTCCCGCGCCGCCGACGTCGAGTCCCCCGACGAGTGGCGCATCGACCTGGACCCGATGCCCGACGCGTCCTGGGCCGACGTCCGCCGCGTCGCCGGCGTGGTGCACGAGGTGCTCGACGAGCTGGGCGCGACCGGGTTCCCGAAGACCTCCGGCGGCTCCGGACTGCACGTCTACGTGCGCATCCCGCCCGACCACGGGTTCGCCGACGTCCGCCGCGCCGCGCACGCGTTCGCCCGCGAGGTGGAGCGCCGCTGCGACCGCGTCGACCTGTCCTGGTGGCGCAAGGACCGCGACCCGTCGACGGTCTTCGTCGACTACAACCAGAACGCCCGCGACCACACGATCGCCTGCGCCTACTCGGTGCGCGGCACCCCCGACGCGCGGGTGTCGGCCCCGGTGTCCTGGGACGAGATCGACGACTGCGAGCCCCGGGACTTCACGATCGCCACCGTCCCGGCCCGCTACGCCGAGCTGGGCGACCTGCACGCCGGCATCGACGAGGCCGTGTTCGGCATCGAGCCGTTGCTGGAGTGGGCCGACCGCGACGAGCGCGACGGCGCGGAGACGCCCGATCTGCCCGATCTCGACGGGGGCGGCCGCTAGGCTCGGCACCCATGGACGACGGGCCACGCAAGGACAGGTTGAACCGCCTCGGGTACGGGATCGGCGGTGGTCTCGCCGTCGGGTCCGCCGTGTGGGTGCTGTCCGGCACGTGGTGGTGGCTGCTGGTCTTCCTCGCCGTCGGCCTGGCGCTCGGGCTGTTCCTGCGCTCGACGACCCCGGGGGCCTAGCCCGGCCCCTGCTCCCGGGCGCGGGCCCGCAGCCGCGCGAACTCGGCGACCATCGCCGCGCGCGACCAGTGCGCGTTGAGTCCCGAGGGGTTCGGCAGCACCCAGATCCCGGTCGTCCCCAGCCGGTCGGTCTGCTCCCCCACCGCCGCGTCGCGCCGCCCGAACGCGGTCCGGTAGGCCCCGATGCCGACGACGGCCAGCCACCCCGGCTCCCGCGCCGCGACGAGCGCGCGCAGCCGCTCCCCACCGGCGACGACCTCGTCGTCGGACAGCTCGTCGGCCCGCGCGGTGGCCCGGGGCGCCATGTTCGTGATGCCGAGCCCGAGCCGCGCCAGCTCGCCCTGCTCGGCCGGTGCCAGCAGGCGCGGGGTGAACCCGGACCCGTGCAGCACCGGCCAGAACCGGTTGCCGGGACGGGCGAAGTGGTGCCCGGTCGCGGCCGACACCAGGCCGGGGTTGATGCCGCAGAACAGCACCCGCAGCGGCGGGTCGCCGGGCCCGGGCAGGACGTCGTCGATCGTCGCGTCCCGCGCCCGCTCCAGCGCCTCCCGGTCGGGCAGTCGTCCCACACCGATCAGTCTGGCGCACCCGGCCGGTCCCCCCTCGGACGGGCGAGCCGGGATGCTCGCGCCGACGATCGAGAGGAGACTCGTCCGCCGTGGACCTGCCCGTGATGCCCCCGGTGAAGCCGATGCTGGCCAAGCCCGCCCCGTCGATCCCCGAGGGCAGGCTCTACGAGCCCAAGTGGGACGGCTTCCGCTCGATCGTCTTCCGCGACGGCGACGAGGTGGAGATCGGCTCCCGCAACGAGAAGCCGATGACCCGCTACTTCCCCGAGGTCGTCGAGGCGGTGAAGGCGCACTTCCCGCCGCGCGCGGTCGTCGACGGGGAGATCGTCGTCGCCTCCGGGAACGCACTGGACTTCGAGGCGCTCCAGCAGCGGATCCACCCCGCGGCCAGCCGGGTGACGCTGCTCTCGACCGAGACGCCGGCCTCGTTCGTGGCCTTCGACCTGCTGGCCCTCGACGACGACGACCTCACCGCACGCCCGTTCGCCGAGCGCCGCGCGCTGCTGGAGGAGGCGTTCGCCGGCGTCGCCCCACCGGTGCACCTCACCCCGGTCACCGACGACACCGCCACCGCGCGCCGCTGGTTCGAGAAGTTCGAGGGCGCCGGGCTCGACGGGCTCATCGCGAAGGACCCGGCCGGGACCTACCAGCCCGACAAGCGCGTCATGACCAAGGTGAAGCACGAGCGGACCGCGGACTGCGTCGTCGCCGGGTACCGGGTGCACAAGTCCGGCCCGGACGCCGTCGGGTCGCTGCTGCTCGGCCTGCACGACGCCCGCGGGGTGCTGGTGTCGGTCGGGGTCGTCGGGGCGTTCCCGATGGCGCGCCGCCGCGAGCTCATGACCGAGCTGCAGCCGCTGGTCACCGACTTCGACGACCACCCGTGGGCCTGGGCGAAGCAGCTGGAGGGCGAGCGGACACCGCGCAAGTCCGAGACGAGCCGGTGGAACGCCGGCAAGGACCTGTCCTTCGTCCCGCTGCGCCCGGAGCGGGTGGTCGAGGTCCGCTACGACTACATGGAGGGCGAGCGGTTCCGCCACACCACCCAGTTCGTGCGGTGGCGCCCGGACCGCGAGCCTGCCTCGTGCACCTACGAGCAGCTGGAGCGCCCCGTGAACTTCGACCTCGCGGAGGTGCTCGCCGGGCGCGGGTGATCGGCAGGAGTGGAGCGGCGGAAGCAGTGGACTCCCCTCCGCACTCCACTCCCGGCGATCATGGTCGGCCGTCGTTCGCCGGTGTGGACGTTGCACGTGGTTCACCCGTGGCCGGCGACGCACCACGGCACCCTGCATCGGGTGCGCTACGAGGACTTCCTCCGCCACCAGGACGGCGTCATCAGCCGGGAGCAGGCCCGCCGCTGCGGGACGACCGCGTTCGTGCTGCGCGGCAAGGTCGCCCGCGGCGAGCTCACCGAGCTCCACCCCGGCGTGTTCCGCTCGTCCGGGCACCGGCCGACCGACGGTGCGACGCTGCTCGCCGCCGCGCTGTGGGCGGGCCCGGAGGCGACGCTGCACGGGCCGGGCGCCGCCGTCGCCCTCGACCAGCTGCCCGCACTCCCCCATGGCGCGCCGGTCGACGTCACGGTGGGACGCCGGGTGCGCCGGACGGCACCGCCCGGGATCCGGCTGCGACGTCGCGACCTGCCCGCCGCCGACCGGGTCGGGGCGCGCGGCGTCACCGTCACCTCCCCCGGGCTGACGGCGCCGGAGACCGCGGCCGCGCTGCCCGACGGCGCCGCGTTCCTCGACCGGGTCCTGCAGCGTGGTCTGTCCCTGGACGAGGTCACCCGGGCCCACCACCGCAACCTCGGCGCGGCGGGCATGGCCCGGGCCGGGGACCTGCTCGTCGAGGCGGCCGACCGGGCCGACTCCCGTGCCGAACGACGCCTGATCGGTCACCTACGGCGGGCGGGCGTGGACGGGTTCGTACGCGGCCTCGGGTTCCGGCGCCGGCAGATCGACATCGCGTTCCCGGCCCGACGGCTCGCCGTCGAGGTCGACGGCTGGGCCTTCCACTCGGACCCGACGCGGTTCCGCGCCGACCGCGCCAAGCAGAACGCCCTGGTCATCGCGGGGTGGACCGTGCTCCGCTTCACCTGGCACGACATCCGGGACCGGCCGGCCGACACCGTCGCCCGGATCGTCGCCGCGCTACGGCGATGATCGCCGGAAGTGGAGTGCCGGACGTAGCGCACTCGCCTGCACGCTCCACTCCTGCCGATCATGGTCGGCAGCCGCAGGACTCCCGGTGCACGAAGGTCGTCGGCAGTCGCAGCGAGCGCCGCTGCGCCTCGGGCTCGGCCATGCGGCGCAGCAGCAGCCGGACCGCCTCGCGCCCGATGTCCGCGAACGGCTGCGCGACGACGGTGAGGCGCGGGCTGAACGCATCCGCCCACGGGAAGTCGTCGAACGCGGCCAGCGCCAGGTCCCCGGGGATGTGCAGGCCCAGGTCGTGGGCGGCCTGGACGGCGCCGATCGTCATCGCGTTGTTGCCGGTGACCAGCGCGGCGGGCCGCTCGGGCGAGGCCAGCAGCTCGCGCACGACGACGCGGGCGGGCTCGCTGTCCGAGCGCCCCTCCACCACCGGCCCGGGCGGGAGGCCGGCCCGGCGCATCCCGAGGCGGTACCCGGCGAGGCGCTCGACGGTCGTCGCGAGCCCGGCCAGGCCGGCGACGAAGCCGATGCTCGCGTGCCCGGCCTCGGCCAGGTGGGTGACCAGCCCGGCGACGGGCTCGACGTTCTCCGAGCCGACCTCGTCCAGCTCGCCGTCGAGCATCCGGTCGACCAGCACCGTCGGCACGCCCTGTGCGGCGAGCGCCTCGAGGGTCGCGGTGGAGTCGCCCGAGGGGGCGAACAGCACGCCGTCGACGCGGCTGCGGAGCTGCGCGACGGCCGTCGCCTCGTAGCCCGGGTCGTCGTGCGGGTCGGCGAGCAGCAGGGTGTGCCCGGCCGCGGCGGACTCGTCCTCGATCGCGTGCAGCAGCTCGCCCAGGTACGGGTTGGAGATCGCCGACAGCGCGAGCCCGACGGTCCGGGTGCGCGCGGTCGCGAGCGAGCGTGCGGCGGCGTTGGGTGTGTAGTGCACCTGCGCCATCGCGGCCAGCACCTGCTCGCGGGTGGTCTCCCGGACGGGCCGGGTGCCGTTCAGGACGTGGGACACGGTCGCGGTGGAGACCCCGGCGAGCCGGGCGACCTCGGCCATGGTCGCGATCACGCACCTCCGAGGCGGGTCACGGGTTGGCGACAGCGTACAGGCAACCGGTTGCGCAAGCGGTTACTCCACGCATACCGTGCACCGGTCATACCGGACGGACGTGTCCCGGACCACACCGTTGCACACCCGTCGGAGCCCTCGACGACGAGGAGAGTGCCCGTGCGCCCGAGAACCAGGTCGCGTCCCGCCGTCCTCACCGCGCTGCTGGCGGTCATCGGTCTCGCCCTCACCGGCTGCGCCGGGGCCGGCACGTTCGGCCTGCCTCAGGGCACGCGGATCGTGACGATCGCGATCGTGTCCAACCCGCAGATGGAGGACGCGATCGAGCTCAGCCCCCGGTTCGAGGCCGAGAATCCCGGCATCACCGTGCGCTTCGTGAGCCTGTCCGAGAACGAGGCCCGCGCGAAGATCACCGCGTCGGTCGCCACCGGCGGCGACGAGTTCGACGCCGTGATGATCTCGAACTACGAGACCCCCCAGTGGGCCCGCAACGGCTGGCTGGTCGACCTCGACCCGCTGATGGACGCCACCCCCGGCTACGACCGGGACGACTTCACACCGACCATCCGCGGCGCCCTGTCCGGCCCCGACGGACACATGTACTCGGTGCCGTTCTACGGCGAGTCCGCGTTCCTGATGTACCGCAAGGACCTGTTCGAGCAGGCCGGGCTGACGATGCCCGCGAAGCCGACCTGGGACCAGGTCGCGCAGTTCGCCGACCGACTCACCGACCGCGAGCAGGGCCGCGGTGGCATCTGCCTGCGCGGCAAGCCCGGCTGGGGCGAGGTCATGGCCCCGGTCGACGCGATGATCAACTCCTACGGCGGCCGCTGGTTCGACGACCGGTGGAACGCCCAGCTGACCTCCCCCGAGGTGCGCAAGGCGGTCAACTTCTACGTCGACCTCGTCCGCCGCGACGGCCAGGCCGGCGCCGCGGGCTCCGGGTTCTCCGAGTGCGGCAACCAGTTCAGCCAGGGCAACACCGCGATGTGGTTCGACGCCACCGTCGCCGCAGGTCTGCTGGAGGACCCGGCCCAGTCCAACGTCGCCGGGAAGGTCGGCTACGCGCCGGCGCCGACCGGCGTCGACGGCCTGTCCTCGGGCTGGCTGTACTCGTGGGCGCTGGCCATCCCCCGCACCACCGCGGAGAAGGGCCCCGAGCAGGTCGACGCGACCTGGAAGTTCCTGTCCTGGATGACGTCCAAGCCGTACCAGAAGATGGTCGGCGAGGAGCTCGGCTGGACCTCGGTCCCGCCCGGCGCCCGCCAGTCGACCTACCGGATCCCCGAGTACGTCGCGGCGTCGAAGGCCTACGCGCCGCAGACCATCGCCGCGATCAACGCCGCCGACCAGGACCGGCCGACCCGCGACCCCGTCCCGTACACCGGGCTGCAGTTCGTCGGGATCCCCGAGTTCCAGGACCTGGGGACCCGGGTCAGCCAGCAGATCTCCGCGGCCATCGCCGGGCAGCAGACCGCTGACGAGGCCCTTGACCAGGCCCAGCAGTACGCCGAGACCGTCGGCGAGTCCTACCAGCAGAGCGGGGGCGACCGGTGACGACCACAGAGGCACCACCGCAGGCGGCACCGGAACGGCAGACCTCACCGGCCGCGGAGCGCCGCGACGGCTGGATCCGCCGGGCACCGCTGCTGCCCGCGCTGATCTTCACGATCATCGTCACGCAGCTGCCGTTCCTGGTGACGATCTGGTACTCGCTGCAGTCCTGGAACCTGGTGCGCCCCGGCAGCCAGCGCTTCGTCGGGCTGGAGAACTACGCGACGGTGTTCACCGACTCGCAGTTCCGCGGCGTCGCGCTGAACTCGATCCTGCTCACCCTGGGCGCGGTCGCGATCGCGATGGTGCTCGGGCTGCTGATCGCGCTGCTGCTCAACCGCGCGTTCCTCGGCCGCGGCATCGTCCGGACGCTGATCATCACGCCGTTCCTGATCACTCCGGTCGCCGGTGCGCTGCTGTGGAAGTCGGTGCTGTTCGACCCCACCTACGGCCTGGTGAACTTCCTGCTCTCGCCGTTCGGCGCCGGGCAGACCGACTGGGTGTCCACCTTCCCGCGGGCCGCGGTGATCATCGCGCTGGTGTGGCAGTGGACGCCGTTCATGATGCTGCTGATCCTCGCCGGGCTCGGCTCCCAGCCGCAGGAGGTCCTCGAGGCCGCCCGGATGGACGGGGCGACCGGGTTCGCGGTGTTCCGCGAGGTGACGCTGCCGCACCTGCAGCGGTTCATCGAGCTCGGTGTCGTGCTCGGCGCCATCTACCTGGTCAACACGTTCGACACGATCTACATGATGACCCAGGGCGGTCCGGGTACGGCGTCGGCGAACCTGCCGTTCTACATCTACCAGCGGGCGTTCCTGGGCTTCGACATCGGCGAGTCCGCCGCGATGGGCGTGGTCACCGTGGTGGCGACGATCATCGTCGCCACCCTGGCGCTGCGCCTGATCTTCCGCAGCTTCTCCGCCGCCGAGGAGGCGTGATGACCGCAGTCGCCGAACGGACCTCCACCCCCGCGACGACGCCGCGGAAGGCGCCGCGCGGGGCCGGGCCGCTGCTGAGCGTGCTGGCCTGGATCGTCGGGCTCGGGTTCTTCTTCCCCGTGCTGTGGATGGTGATGACCGCCTTCAAGACCGAGGCGCAGGCCGTCACGATCCCGCCGACGGTGTTCTTCGTCCCCACGTTCGACAACTTCGCCGAGGTGTTCGGCGGCGGGGTCGGGCCCTACCTGCTCAACTCGCTGTTCGCGACGGTCGCCTCGACGGTCCTGGTGCTCCTGCTGGGCACCCCGGCCGCCTTCGCGCTGTCGCTGCGGCCGGTGCGCAAGACCCAGGACGTGCTGTTCTTCTTCATCTCGACCAAGATGCTGCCGGTCGTCGCGGCGATCGTGCCGATCTACGTCGTCGTGAACTACCTGGGTGCCCTGGACAACATCTGGACGCTCGTCGTGCTCTACACGGCGATGAACCTGCCGATCGCGGTGTGGATGATGCGGTCGTTCTTCCTGGAGGTCCCCAAGGAGCTCCTGGAGGCCGCGAGCATGGACGGGGCGTCGCTGTGGCGCTCGCTGCGCGAGGTCGTGCTGCCGATCATCTCGCCCGGCATGGCCGCCACCGCGCTGATCTGCATGATCTTCGCCTGGAACGAGTTCTTCTTCGCGGTGAACCTGACCGCCTCGCGGGCCGCGACCGTGCCCGTGTACCTCGTCGGGTTCATCACCTCCGAGGGTCTGTACTTCGCCAGTCTCTGCGCGGCGGCCACCGTGGCCGCGCTGCCGGTCGTCATCGCCGGCTGGATCGCCCAGAACAAGCTGGTCCAGGGCCTGTCCTTCGGGGCCGTCAAGTGATCGTGTTCGTGACCAGGATGGGAGCCCGCCGTGGCTGACGTGGTGTTCGACCAGGCATCTCGGATCTACACCCCCGGAGCCAAGCCGGCCGTCGACCGGCTGGACCTGACGATCGAGGACGGCGAGTTCGTCGTGCTCGTCGGGCCGTCCGGATCGGGCAAGTCGACGGCGCTGCGGATGCTCGCGGGCCTCGAGGAGATCGACGGCGGCTCGATCCGGATCGACGGCGAGAACATGGTCGGGGTCCCCTCCCGGGACCGGGACATCGCCATGGTGTTCCAGAACTACGCGCTCTACCCGAACAAGACCGTCGGGGAGAACATGGCCTTCCCGCTGAAGATGGCCGGGATCGACAAGGCCGAGCGCGCGGTCAAGGTCAAGGAGGCCGCCGAGATCCTCGGCCTGACCGACTACCTCGATCGCAAGCCGCGCGCCCTGTCCGGCGGCCAGCGCCAGCGCGTCGCGATGGGCCGGGCGATCGTGCGCGAGCCGCGGGTCTTCCTGATGGACGAGCCGCTGTCGAACCTCGACGCGAAGATGCGGGTGCAGACCCGCACCGAGATCGCGGCGCTGCAGCGACGTCTGGGCGTCACCACCGTCTACGTCACCCACGACCAGGTCGAGGCCATGACGATGGGCGACCGCGTCGCGCTGCTCGCCGACGGGAAGCTGCAGCAGTTCGCCAGCCCGGCCGACCTGTACGACCGGCCGCAGAACGCGTTCGTCGCCGGGTTCATCGGTTCGCCGGCGATGAACCTGTTCACCGCGAAGGTGACCGAGCGCGGGGTGACCCTCGCCGGGCGGGAGGTCGCGCTGCCCCAGGACGTCCGGTCGACGATCGGGGCGCACCAGCTCACCGAGGTGACCCTGGGCATCCGTCCCGAGCAGTGGACGGTCTCCCCCGACGGCGGCGAGGGCATCCCGGCCCGGGTCGACGTCGTCGAAGAGCTCGGGTCCGACGCCTACCTCTACGGCACCCTGGCCGAGTCCTCCGGCGACCTGTCGGCGACGGCGTCGCTGACCGGCTCGCGCGACGACGCCGTCGTCGTGCGGACCGCGGGGCGCACCGGGGCGCGGCGCGGGGACCGGGTCGCACTGACGCCGTCGACCGAGGGGCTGCACCTGTTCCACCCGGAGAGCGGCGACCGGCTCTGAGCGGGTCCGCCCGGCGACGCGAGGGGGTCGCCGGGCGGGCCGGCCCGGACGCGACGCGGCGAGCTGCGAGGGGGACGCCGGGCTGGTCAGCCCGGATGCGACGCGGCGAGCTGTCCGCAGGCCGCGTCGATCTCCTGGCCGCGGGTGTCGCGGACGGTGCAGGCGACGCCTGCCGCGCGCACCCGGCGCACGAACTCCTCCTCGACGGGCTTCGGCGAGGCGTCCCACTCGCTGCCCGGCGTCGGGTTCAGCGGGATGAGGTTGACGTGCACCCGGGACGTGCCGATGTGCTGCCGCAGGACCTTCGCCAGCATGTCGGCGCGCCACGGCTGGTCGTTCACGTCGCGGATCAGCGCGTACTCGATGGAGACGCGGCGGCCGGTCGTGGTGGCGTAGCGCCGGCCCGCGTCGAGGACCTCGGCCACCTTCCACCGGTTGTTGACCGGTACGAGGGTGTCGCGCAGCTCGTCGTCCGGGCAGTGCAGCGAGATGGCCAGGGTGACCGGGATCCCCTCCTCGCGGAGCCGGTCGATCGCCGGGACGAGCCCGACGGTGGACACGGTGACCCCGCGCGCGGAGATGCCCAGCCCGTCCGGGGCCGGCTCGGTGATCCGGCGGACGGCGGCGACGACCCGCTTGTAGTTGGCGAGCGGCTCGCCCATCCCCATGAACACGACGTTCGACAGCCGGGTCGGCTCGTCCAGTACGCCGTCGCGGGCCTGGGCGGCGGCGCGGCGGACCTGGTCGACGATCTCGGCGGTCGACAGGTTGCGCTGCAGGCCGCCCTGGCCGGTGGCGCAGAACGGGCACGCCATCCCGCAGCCGGCCTGGCTGGAGATGCAGACCGTCGCCCGGTCCGGGTAGCGCATCAGCACGCTCTCGGCGAGCACGCCGTCGTGGCCGCGCCACAACGTCTTGCGGGTGGCGCCGCCGTCGCAGGCCTTCTCGGTCAGCGGCGTGACCAGCGGCGGGAGCAGCGGGCGCAGCTTCTCCCGGACGTCACCCCCGAGGTCGCTCATGGTGTCGAGGTCGTCGGTGAGACGACCGAACCAGTGGCGGGCCAACTGGTCGAGGCGGAACCGCGGTACGCCGAGCTCCTGCGCGACGGCGGCACGGTCGGCCGGGTCGACGTCGGCGAGGTGGCGGGGCGGAGTACCGCGGCGGGGTGCGTCGAAGACGAGCGGGAGGCTGGACATGGCACCTCCAGTGTGCCAGCCCGGCCGCGGGTCAGCGGATCCCGGGGATCCGCACGTTGTAGCGCCGGGACAGGTCCTCCAGGATCCCGAGCCTGCGCGCGGCCGCGACCCACAGCACGATCCCGGCGCAGAGCCCGGTCACCGGCACCGCGGACCCGGTCCCCTGGCCCTGGTAGGTCAGGGCCAGGAAGGCGCCGAACGCGGCGATGAGCAGCACCAGGCCGCCGGTCGCGACGAGGCTGCGCTCCTCCAGCACGGTGGACGCCTGGATCAGCAGCACCCCGACGAGGGCGGCGGACAGGGCGGTGGCCAGCTCGCCGTAGTCGACCAGGGACAGCAGCGACGGAAGCAGCACGATCCCGGCGACGCCGATCACGATCAGCCGCTGCATCCGCCGCTTCCGCTCGGGGTGCAGGGTCACCGCCATCGCGGCGTTGCGCCGGCGCACGATCCACAGGTACGCGGTCAGGAAGATCCCGAGCGCGACGAGGACGGTGGCGAACCCGTTCCCGAGACCGCCCGCACCGACCACCCAGGCCAGCAGGCCCAGGACGATCTCCAGGCTCGGCACGGGAACGCCCAGCGACGGCTGGCGCATCGTGTACGGCATGCATCCACGGTAGCGAGAGCGGCCCGGGACACGGCGCAGGTGTGGCGGAACGACACACCCGTCCCACCTCGAACCGGACATCATGGGAGGCTCGTCACGTGCCCGGGTCCCCGAGCCCCGGGCCGCCACCACCACACCGCCGGGCCCGCCCGGCCTCCCCCAGGAGAGCCATGACCCTCCCCACGACGTCCTCCACCGAGCCCGACCCCGCCCCGCGCGCCGGAGGGCCCGCCCTCGGCCGCCGCGCGATGATCGCCGGTGCCGGCGTGGCCGCGATCGGCGCGGTCGCCGCCTGCGGTGGCGGCGGTTCCAGCACCACCGCAGGCGGCGGGCAGGCCCAGACCGGGGACGCCCCGGAGGGCTCCCCCGGCACCGTCCTCGGCCCGGCGTCCGCGGTGCCGGTCGGCGGCGGCGCGATCTACGCCGACGCGCAGGTCGTCGTCACCCAGCCGCAGCAGGGGACGTTCACCGGCCTGTCCGCGATCTGCCCGCACCAGGGCTGCACCGTCAGCCAGGTCACCGACGGCCAGATCGTCTGCCCGTGCCACAACAGCCGCTTCTCCCTCGACGGCGCCGTCGTCGACGGGCCGGCCCAGCGGCCGCTCGACCCGCGGCAGGTCACCGTCGCGGACGGGTCGATCACCCTGGCCTGAGGCCGCTCCCGGCGCCGCGGGCTCAGGACGGCAGGACGAGGCCGTCGGCGCGGCGCCGGGTGTGGAGCCGGTAGCCCACGCGCACGGTGCGGTCGGCGACGTCGTCGATCGCCCGGCGCGCGGTCCGGGCGGAGAACTCGATGCGCAGGACCTCCTCCAGGTCCGCGCGGGTGTCGAACCGCCAGGTCGAGACGACCCGGCGCAGCGCGAAGCCGTGGGCGGCGAAGAACCGGTCGACCGCGGGCGGGTCGTAGCGGGGCAGGTCGGCACGCAGCCACGTCCCGTACGGCCGCACCGTGAAGTCCAGGTCGACGACGGCGAGCACCCCGCCCGGGCGCAGTACCCGCTCGGCCTCGGCGAGCCCCGGTTCACAGCCCGGCCCGAAGAAGTACGCGGTGCGGGCATGGACCAGGTCCGCGCAGGCATCGGGCAGCGGGAGCCGCTCGGCGCCCGCGGCGTGCACGGTGATGCGGTCGTCTCCGGCCACGCGCCGTCGTGCCCGTTCGACCAGCGGCGGGTGCGGCTCGACACCGGTGACGGTGGCAGCCTGCTCGGCGAAGCGCGGCAGGTGGAAGCCGTCCCCGCAGCCGACGTCGACGACGTCGGCCCCCGCCCAGCCGCCGGTCCCGTCCCACAGCGCGGCCCAGAGCTCGCCGTCGGCGTCCTGGGCGCGGTTCTCGATCTCGTAGACCTCGGGCCAGTTCCAGATGTTCGGGCTGGGGATGGCCGGGCCGGGCTTCGGCTGACCGCCGAACCCCTGGTAGGTGCGCTTCACGCGACCGGGACGACGATCCCGAGGATCGCCCAGGCGACGAACGCGGTCGGCAGCAGCGAGTCCAGACGGTCCATCAGACCGCCGTGCCCGGGCAGCAGGTTGCCCATGTCCTTGACCCCGATGTCGCGCTTCACCAGCGACTCGACCAGGTCGCCCAGGGTGGCCGTCGCGACGAGCAGCGCACCGACGAGCGGCCCCCAGTACCAGGGCGCGTCCAGCATCAGACCGATGCAGAGCGAGCCCGCGGCCATCCCGGCGACCAGCGAACCGGCGAAGCCCTCCCAGGACTTCTTCGGGCTGATCGTGGGGGCCATCGGGTGCCGGCCCGCGACGACGCCCGCCGCGTACCCGCCGACGTCGGAGGCGACCACGCAGAGCAGGAAGGTCAGGACCCGGCCCACGCCGTCCGGGGCGACGGTCAGCTGCACGGCGAAGGCCACGAGCAGCGGGACGTAGACCGCGACGAACAGCGAGGCGCTGATGTCGCGCACGAAGTGCGCGGCGCCGGTCCGCATCCGCCACAGCAGGCAGCCCAGCACCGTCGCGGCGAGGGCGACCGCGGCCCCGTAGAGGCCGAACGGCCAGGACAGCCAGACGACGGCCTGGCCGCCGACCAGCAGCACCGGCAGCGAGACCCGGATGTCGGCACCCCGGCGCAGCGCGCCCGCGAGCTCCCAGGTGCCCACCGCGGTGACGCAGGCGAGCACCAGGACGAAGCCCTGACGCTGGATCAGCAGGCTCAGCAGGATGATGACGCCGAGCCCGACGCCGACCGCGATCGCCGCGACGAGGTTGCGGCCCAGCCGGGACCGCTTGTACCCCTTCTGCCCCCGGACGGGCTTCGGCCCGTCCGGGTTCGCCGACACACCGGCCGGCCCGTCACCGGGGAGGTCGGAGGTCACGGGGACGGCGGCGTCGAAGGAGGAGGGCACCGGGCTCAGACCTCGAGGAGCTCGGATTCCTTGTTCTTGACCAGCTCGTCGATCTGCGCGACGTAGCGGTCCGTGACGCCCTGCAGCTCCTTCTCGGCGCGGGCGACCTCGTCCTCGCCTGCCTCACCGTCACGCTGGATGCGGTGCAGCTCGTCCATCGCCTTGCGGCGCAGGCCGCGGAGCACGACACGCGCGTCCTCGCCCTTGCCGCGGGCGACCTTGACCATGTCCCGGCGCCGCTCCTCGGAGAGCTGCGGGATGATCACGCGGATGATCTGCCCGTCGTTGGACGGGTTGACCCCGAGGTCCGAGTCGGCGATGGCCTTCTCGAGCTGCTTGAGCTGGCTGGCGTCGTAGGGCTTGATGACCGCCATCCGCGCCTCGGGGATCGACACCGAGGCGAGCTGGTTCAGCGGGGTCCACGCGCCGTAGTAGTCCACGACGATCCGGGAGAACATGTTCGGAGTGGCCCGGCCGGTACGCACCGACGCCAGATCGTCACGGGCGACCGTGACGGCCTTCTCCATCTTCTCCTCGACGTCGAAGAGGGTTTCCTCGATCACGGTTGCATCCCCCGGCCTGGTCGTACTCGCTGGCGGTCACGATCCTCTCACCCTCCGCCCGGGCGGTGCGCGGAGCACCACCCGGGCGGGGGTGGGAAGGATCAGTTCTGGCCGACCTCGAAGCGCACGAAGTCGGTGATGGTCAGACCCGCCTCGTCGGCGACGGCCTTGACCGACTTCTTCGGGTCGACGACGGAGGCCTGCTCCAGGAGCACGACGTCCTTGTAGTAGCCGTTGACCCGGCCCTCGACGATGCGGGGCAGGACCTGCTCGGGCTTGCCCTCCTCGCGGGCGGTCGCCTCCGCGATCTTCTTCTCGTTCTCGACGATCTCGGCGGGGACCTGCTCACGGGTCAGGTACTCCGGCCGGGCCGCCGCGACCTGCATCGCGAGACCGCGGGCGGCCTCGGCGTCGTCGCCGGAGTAGGCGAGCAGGACGCCGATCTGCGGGGGCAGGTCGGTGGCGCGCTTGTGCAAGTAGACGGCCGACTGGCCGGCGACCTGGGCGTAGCGCTTCAGCTCGAACTTCTCGCCGATGCGGGCGGACAGGGCCTGCACGGCCTCGCCCACGGTGCCGTCCTCGAGCTTGGTCTCGCGCAGGGCGTCGAGGTCGGCCGGCTTCTCGGCGACCGCGGTGGCCAGGATCTTCTCGGCCAGCGCGATGAAGTCGTCGGACTTGGCGACGAAGTCGGTCTCGCAGTCCAGCTCGACCAGGGTGCCGCCGTCGGCGACGACCAGGCCGTTGGCGGTGGCGCGCTCGGCGCGCTTGCCCACGTCCTTCGCGCCCTTGATGCGGAGGAGCTCGACGGCCTTGTCGAAGTCGCCCTCGGACTCCTCGAGCGCCTTCTTGCAGTCCATCATCCCGGAGCCGGTGAGCTCACGGAGCCGCTTGACGTCGGCGGCGGTGTAGTTCGCCATCGGGTGTCTCTCGTCCTCTGGGTCGTGACGGGAATGGATCACCGGGTCGCGTCCGGCGGGCCCACGGTGCGTGGGCCCGCCGGACGCGCGCACTCAGTTCTGGGTGCCGTTGCTGGTGGAGGCGGGGGCGGCCGCGGCCGCCGCACCGTCGCCACCGGCGGCGGAGAGGCTGGCACCGTCGGAGCCGACCTCGTTGCCCGCCAGGACGTCCTGCTCCCACTCGGCGAGCGGCTGCTCGGCGGCGGCCTCGCCACCCTCGCCCCGGCGCTGGCCACGGGAGACCAGACCGTCGGCGGCGGCCTTGGCGATGACCTTGGTCAGCAGCGCGGCCGAGCGGATCGCGTCGTCGTTGCCCGGGATCGGGAAGTCGACCTCGTCCGGGTCGCAGTTCGTGTCCAGGATGGAGACCACCGGGATCTTGAGCTTCCGGGCCTCGCCGACGGCGATGTGCTCCTTCTTGGTGTCCACGATCCAGACGGCGGACGGGACCTTGGACATGTCGCGAATACCGCCGAGGGTCTTCTCGAGCTTGTCCTTCTCACGGGTCAGCGTGAGGATCTCGCGCTTCGAGCGGCCCTCGAAGCCACCGTTCTGCTCCATCGCCTCGAGCTCCTTGAGGCGCTGCAGGCGACGGTGGACGGTCTGGAAGTTGGTGAGCATGCCGCCCAGCCAGCGCTGGTTGACGTACGGCATGTTGACCCGGGCCGCCTCCTCGGCGATGACCTCCTGGGCCTGCTTCTTGGTGCCGACGAACATGATCGTCCCGCCGTGCGCGACGGTCTCGCGCACGAACTCGTAGGCGCGGTCGATGTACGACAGCGTCTGCTGGAGGTCGATGATGTAGATGCCGTTGCGCTCGGTGAGGATGTAGCGCTTCATCTTCGGGTTCCAGCGACGGGTCTGGTGCCCGAAGTGCACGCCGCTGTCGAGCAGCTGCTTCATGGTGACGACGGCCATGGCCTGCGATCACCTCTCGGTCGGGCGCGGCGGATGCCGCGCAGGCGGTTCGTGGGCCCACCGGTCGGTGGACCACCCTGGCGCCCGCGGCGGAGCCGGACCCGCTCCCCCTGGTCACACGTGAGCGTGACGTCGGGATCGCAGGACCGCCCGGCCTCCGCTCCCGACGCCGTACCCTGGGGGAACGGCGCGACGGGCGAGCGGGCGCGCGAAGTCACCACGACGGACGTGGTGCGGGCTCCAGTGTACGCCGGGGCCTCCGGGCCGATCGCGGCGGAGCCCGGTTCCGGCGGCGGCTGTCCACAACCGGCCGGTACGTCCCCAGGACGACGGTCCACCCCGGCGACGAGCGGTCGTCGTCGCAGGCTGGACGGGTGCCTCTCCCCTCGCCGTCCGCTCCCCCGCCCCGGGACCCGCGTCACGCGTCCCTCCCCGGATGGCGGACCGGGCTACGGGCGGGGGCGGTGCTGCTCGCCGTGGTCGTGACCGGAGCGGCGCTCGTGCCGCCGGGGGCGGCGGTCGCCGCACCGGTGGTCCCTTCACCGGTGGTCGCGGCACCGGCGGTCGCGGCGTCGGCGGTCGCGGCGTCGGCGGTCGCGGCGTCGGCGGTCGCGGCGTCGGCGGTCGCGGCGTCGGGGACCACCGTCCCGGCTCCGGAGCCACCTCCCGGGGCCGACGGCATCCCGCACCCGCCCGGCGCCGGGCCCGCTCCGGGCGGGCCCCCGGACGGAGCGGGCCCGGCGCCCGCGCCGCCGCGGCCGCCCGGAGCGGGGATCCCGGCCCCGGGGGCGGACTACGCCTGGCCGCTGCTCCCGCCCCCGGCGGTCACCGCGGTGTTCCGCAAGCCCGCGTTCCGCTACGGCCGCGGGCACCGCGGCGCCGACCTCGGCGGCTCCCCCGGGCAGGCGGTGCTCGTCGCACGGGAGGGGGTGGTGGTGTTCGCCGGGCGGATCGCCGGGCGCGGCGTCGTCTCCGTCGACCACCCCGACGGGCTGCGGAGCACCTACGAACCGGTGAGCGCCGTCGTCGTCGCCGGTGCGCGGCTCGCCGGGGGCGACCCGGTGGGGACGCTGGAACCCGGGCACATCGGGTGCCCCGTCGCGGCCTGCCTGCACTGGGGCGTGCGCCGGGAGCGGCTCGACCACCTGGACCCACTGGTCCTGCTGCGGCCTCCCCGGGTGCGGCTGCTCCCCTGGGAGGGGGCGCCGGAGCCCGCGGAGGACGCTCCGGACCGGGTCAGCCCGCCAGCGCCGGCTGCATCGACGCCCGCAGCCGGGTGATCACCCGGGCGTGCAGCTGGCAGACCCGGGACTCGGTGACCCCGAGGACCCCGCCGATCTCGGCCAGCGTCCGGTTCTCGACGTAGTAGAGATGCAGGACCAGCCGGTCCCGCTCCCCCAGCAGCCCGATCGCGGCACGCAGCTCCGCCCCGGTCTCCCTCCGGACCGCCGCGGTCACCGGGTCCACCGAGTCGTCGGCCGGGAGCGTCGACAGCGGCGAGCCCGCCGGGCCGCCCGCGCCGAGGTCCTCGGCGCTGACCAGGTACATCGGCCGCCGGGCCTGACGGAGGTCGCGCACCGCGACGCCCAGCTCCGCGGCGAGCTCGCCGTCGGTCGCGGGGCGCCCGGCGCGGAACTGCACCGCCTCACGGGCCCGTTCGACCTCGCGGCTGCGCGCCCGCACGGTGCGGGGCACCCAGTCCTGGGCACGCAGCTCGTCGAGCATGGCGCCCCGGACCCGCTGGGCCGCGTAGGCCTCGAAGCGGATCCCGCGGGCGGGGTCGAACCGGTCGACGGCCTCCATCAGGCCGAACGTCCCGGACTGCAGCAGGTCGGCGAGCTCGATCGACGACGGCAGCCGCACCGCCAGCTTCGCCCCCACGCCGCGCACGAGCGGGGCGTGGTGCTCGACCAGGCGTCGTCGCGCGGCGGGGGCGCGGGTGGCGAGGAACTCGCGCCACAGCGGCACGACGGCCGGCTCGACGGTCTCGTTCAGGTGACCCGGTGCGGCGTCGGGCGTGTCGCGGGGCGCCCGGCCCGTCGCCGGGACGAGGGCGATGCACGCGGGGGCCGCGCCCGCCGACGGTCGTCCGGTGGTGGCGTCGAGGGGGCCGCGGCGCGGGTGCCCGGGTGGGTCGGGGACCGGTCCGAGGACGGCCGCGCGGGGCAGGTCGGCCCCTGCGGCCCTCCGGTCGAGGGCCGTGGCCAGGGCGGTGGGGAACGCGTCGGGACGGCGGGGCGTCGTGGGGGACGCCTCAGGCCCGAGGGTGCGCCTGGTCATGAACCACCTTCAACCGGTCGACGGTCACATGCGTGTAGAGCTGTGTCGTCGACAGCGTAGCGTGACCGAGTAACTCCTGTACGTAACGAAGGTCGGCTCCGCCCTCGAGCAGATGGGTCGCCGCGGCGTGCCGCAGACCGTGCGGTCCGACGTCGGGGACGCCCGGTACCGCCCGGATCGCGCGGTGCACGACGGTCCGGGCGACGCGCGGGTCCAGCCGCCCGCCCCGCACGCCCAGCAGCAGCGCCGGCGGAGACGACGGGGTCGCCAGCGCCGATCGGCCGTGGTCGAGCCAGCGGCGCAGGGCGCGCGCGGCGGGCACCCCGAACACGACGGTCCGTTCCCGGTCGCCCTTGCCCCGGACCCGCAGCGTACGGGCGGACTCGTCGACCGCCCCGACGTCCAGCCCGCACAGCTCCGCGACCCGGATCCCGGTCGCGTAGAGCAGTTCGAGGACCAGCAGGTCGCGCAGCGCCTCCGGGGCGTCCTCGGCCGCGCCGGAGGTCACGGCGGCCAGCACCGCCGCGGTCTCCGCCGCGGCAGGCACCTCCGGCAGGACGGTGCCCGCGCGCGGCGACCCGAGCCGGGCGGCCGGGTCGTGGTCGAGCCGCCCGGTGCGCACCGCCCAGGCGCAGAACGTGCGGGCCGCGGCGGTGCGCCGGGCGACGGTGGCCCGCCCGGCGCCTGCGGCGTGCGTCGCGCCGAGCCGCCGACGCAGGTGGTCCAGGTCGAGCGCACCGAGGCCGGGGAGCCCGCGCAGCAGGTCGGTGAGGTCCGAGCGGTAGCCGCGGACGGTGTGCGGCGAACGGTTCCGCTCGTGGCGCAGGTGCCCGGTGAACTCCTCGACGGCGGTGGCGACGTCCGGCGCGAGCCCGTCACCGGCGGCGGCCCCGTCGCTGCCCGCCGGCCCGGCGCTCCCTGCGGACCCGGCGCCCGCGGCACGGGCGCCCGCCGGGCCCACGGCCGGCCCGTCGACCGCGCCGGGGACCGGCTCGGTGGCCGCGGGACCGGACGACCCCGCGGGACCGGAGGACTCTGTGCGCGCCATGCCCGGACGGTCCGCCGCCGCGGGGCCCCGGTCAAGGACCCGCGCGGCGTGCCGGACGCTGCCACAGTCCCTGGTGGTACTCGGCGAGCCCACGGTCCTCCAGTTCGGTCAGTGCCGCGCGCAGCTCGTCGGGTCCGACGCCCGCTGCCTCCCCGATCCGTCCCGGCGGCCACGCGGCCCGGGCGGGCAGCGCGTCGTGGACAGCCAGCACCCGCGGGTCGAGCCCGTCGGTCGGGCGGGACTCCCCCTGCGGCGGCAGGGCGAGGTCCACACCCAGCCGGCCGACGACCTCCAGGACGTCCTCGGGCCGCCCGACGAGGCCCGCCTGGTGGGAGCGGACCAGCTCGTGGCAGCCGACCGACATCCCCGAGGTCACCGGCCCCGGCACCGCCATCAGCGGGCGCCCGAGCGCGGTCGCGTCGGCGGCGGTGCGCTTCGTCCCGCTGCGTGCCCCGGCCTCGACGACCAGGGTCCCGACACCGAGTGCGGCCAGCAGCCGGTTGCGGACGAGGAACCGCAGCCGCCCGGGGATCGTGCCGGGCGGGTACTCGGTGAGCACCAGTCCGGTCGCGGCGATCCGCTCCAGGAGACCGGTGTGCGCGGCCGGGTAGACGCGGTCCGGGCCGCAGGCCAGCACCGCGACCGTCGCGCCGTCGACGGCGAGCGCTCCGCGGTGCGCGGCGGCGTCGATCCCGAACGCGGCGCCGGAGAGGACCGCGACGCCGCGCCGGGCCAGCGTCGCGGAGAAGTCCGCGGCCACGTTCAGCCCGTACGGGGTCGCGGCACGCGACCCGACGACGGTGACCGACCGGTCGGCGAGCGTCGCGATCTCCCCCGGCCCGCGGGCCCACAGCGCGATCGGGGGCGCGAGGTCGGCCCGCGGGGCCTCGGCGAACGACCGGAACGGCCACGACGGCCAGCCCCGGTCCTCCGGCACGAGCAGCCGGGCCCCGGCTGCCGCGGCCGCCTCCAGGTCGGCCTCGGAGCGGTCGGTACCCCGCCGGGCCGCCGCGGCGCGCAGCAGCTCGTCGGGGACGGCACCGCGACGCAGCCGGTCGGCCGCCTCGACCGGCCCGTACCGGTCGACCAGGGCGACGAGGTGCCGGTTCGGGGGTTCGACGCAGCGCAGCAGGTAGGCGCGGGCGCGCAGGACCTCCTCGGGCACCGTGCCGGAGTCGGTACCCGGGCGGACGGCCGGGACCGGGGCGCTCACGCGGCACCCCGCTCGCGGAAGTACAGCGCCGCGTCGACCAGGCCGCGGTCGGGCCGTTCGGCCCCGGCGAGGTCGCTGAGCGTCCACGCGACCCGCAGCGCGCGGTCTGCGCCGCGGGCACTGAGGTCCCCGGCCCGCAGCCGGGCCTCCAGCGGTGCGATCACCCGGGCGGGCAGTGGGAAGCGGGTCCGCAGGGCGGGGCCGGGCACCTCGGCGTTGCACCGCCACCCGTGCTCCGACCAGCGCGCGACGGCGGCGGCGCGGGCGTCGAGCACCCGGCGGCGGACGGTCGCGGTGTCCTCGCCCCGCTTCTCGGTCACCCGCAGCGCGGTCACCGGCTCCATCGCCACCCGCAGGTCGACCCGGTCGAGCAGGGGGCCGGACAGCCGGGACATGTAGCGGCGGCGGACGTCGGGGCGGCAGGTGCAGTCGCGGTCGATCGGCGGTGCGCACGGGCACGGGTTCGCCGCGAGCACGAGCTGGAACCGGGCCGGGTAGCGCACGGTGCCGTCGGCGCGGGACAGCCGGACCTCGCCCTCCTCCAGCGGAGTGCGCAGCCCGTCGAGGACCGAGGCCGGCCAGTGCGGGCACTCGTCGAGGAAGAGCACACCGCGGTGGGCCAGCGACACCGCACCGGGCCGGGCGACGCCGCTGCCCCCGCCGAGCAGCGCCGCGGTCGACGCCGAGTGGTGCGGCGCCACGAACGGCGCGCACGTACTGAGCGCCCCGCTGTCGCCGAGCCGGCCGGCCACCGAGCGGATCGCGGCGAGCTGCAGCGCCTCGGCGCGATCGAGCTCGGGCAGCAGCCCCACCACGCGCTGGGCCAGCATCGTCTTGCCGGTGCCGGGTGGGCCGACCATCAGCAGGTGGTGCCCGCCGGCGGCGGCGATCTCCAGGGCGCGCCGGGCGTCGTGCTGGCCGAGCACGTCGGCCAGCTCGGGTGCCGCGACGGCCGGGGCCTCCTCCTGCCCGCCGTCGTGCCGGTGCAGCAGCCGGTTGCCCGACGCCCAGTCCAGGACGTCGCCGAGGCTGTCGGCACCGAACGCCTCGATCCCGTCGACCAGCGCGGCCTCGGCGAGCGCGGCTCGGGGCACGACGGCGCGGACCATCCCGGCGTCGCGCGCGGCGAGCAGACAGGGCAGCACACCGAGCACCGGCCGCAGCCTGCCGTCGAGGGCGAGCTCGCCGAGCAGCGCGGTGCCGCGCAGCCGGTCGGGCGGCACCGCGTCCGCGGCGACGAGGACACCCAGCGCCAGGGCGAGGTCGAACCGGCTGCCGGTCTTGCGCAGGGTCGCCGGGGAGAGGGCGAGCACGATCCGCTCGTTGGGCCAGGTGCGGCCGGAGTGCACGATCGCGGACCGGACCCGGTCCTTGGACTCGTTGAGGGCGGCGTCGGGCAGGCCCACGAGGTGCACGCCGGGCATCCCGCCGCCGATGACCGCCTCGATCTCGACGGGGACGCCGTCGACGCCGTGCAGCGCCACCGACCAGATCCGTGCCGGGGGCCGCATCAGAACGCCGCCGGGTAGTGGGTGAGCGTGACCGGCCGGCCGGGCCGGATCAGGACCGCCACGACGTCGAACCTGATCTCCACCCAGCTCACCCGGTGGGCGGCCATGAACGCCTTCGCCAGCAACCGGATCCGGCGTGTCTTGCGGCGGGTCACCGCCTCGGCGGGCTCGCCGTAGCGGAGCCCGGAACGGGTCTTGACCTCGCAGAACACCAGCCGTTGCTGCGGGTCGACCGCGACGATGTCGATCTCACCGTGCGTGCACCGCCAGTTGCGGCTGAGCACGACCATCCCGTGTGCCCGCTCGAGGTACTCGGCGGCGGTGTCCTCACCGCGGCGGCCGAGCTCGTCCTTCGCTGCCATGGGTCCACGATCGGGCCGGACGGGCCCGTCGCGGGGGTGGATCGGCAGACTGTGGACGGATCCGCCGGTTGGGGACGGGCACCGCCGGCCGCGCCGCCGGGGCGGCGGAACCGTCGGTGGGGTCTGCTACGCGCTCAGCCCGGGAACTGGTCGTCGTCGGGGAGCCGCAGGTCAGGGGTGTCGAGCTCCTCGATGTTGACGTCTTTGAACGTCACCACCCGCACGTTCTTGACGAACCGCGCCGGGCGGTACATGTCCCACACCCACGCGTCGGACATGCGGACCTCGAAGTAGACCTCGCCGTCGGCGTTGCGCGGGGCGACGTCGACGGAGTTGGCCAGGTAGAACCGCCGCTCCGTCTCCACGACGTAGGAGAACTGGGCGACGATGTCGCGGTACTCCTTGTAGAGCGTGAGCTCCATCTCGGTCTCGTACTTCTCGAGATCCTCGGCGCTCACCGGCCCGCTCCTCCTGTGACGATCTCCAACGACTCCCACGCCCCGACCGTGTCCACCGGGTCTCCGGGGTCGGGTTCCTGCTCGGGGAGCGCCCCATTGTGGACCAGCCCCGCCGGGACCTCGCGCCCGGCCACCGCGGCGACGTTCGCGAAGGAGAACCGGTGCTCCGGGCAGGGCCCGTGTGCGCGCAGCGCGGCCTCGTGGTCCGGCGTGCTGTAGCCCTTGTGCACGGCGAAGCCGTAGCGGTCGTGCTCGGCGTCGAGCGCGGTCATGATGCGGTCCCGCGTGACCTTGGCCAGCACCGACGCCGCCGCGATGCAGGCCGCCACCCGGTCCCCCTTCGGCACGGCGAGGGCGGGGCGGCCGAAGCCGCGGACCGGGAAGCCGTCGGTCAGGACGTAGCCGGGCGGGACCGCGCTCAGCGCGGCCACCGCGCGACGCATGCCCTCGATGTTGGCCACGTGCACCCCGCGGCGGTCGACCTCGGCCGCCGGGATCACGACGACGGCGTGGTCCAGCGCCCGGGCGCGGATGCGGTCGTACCAGTGGTCGCGGGCGGCCGGGGTCAGCAGCTTGGAGTCGGTCAACCCGTCGAGGGCCTTCGCGTCCGCGGGCCGCAGCACCGCCGCGGCGACGACCAGCGGTCCGGCACTCGCACCGCGACCGGCCTCGTCGACGCCGGCGACCGGGCCGAGCCCGTGGCGCTGCAGGACCGTCTGCAGGGTCCAGGTGCCGCCGTCGCGGACGACGGCGCGCGGCGGACGCAGCCCGTCGGGCAGGACCCGTACGGGCCGTCGGCGGGCGCGCGGCCGTCCGGTGGGACGGGCGCGGCTGGGCGGAACCGGCACGGTGCTCCCGGGTCAGGCTCTCCGGCGCCACCCGTGCGGGGGGCGCGTCGCGGGCAGGAACCGCTCGGCCTCGGCACGGGCGAGCAGAGCGCGTCGCCGGCCGGCCGCGAGCGGCAGGGTCCCCAGGATGCCCAGCGCGAGCGGCAGCCCGGCGGGCAGCCCCGGGAGGCCGGCCGCCTCGGCGGTGGTCTGCGGGTCGACCGCGCTGACCCAGCCGAACCGATCGAAGGGCAGCACGATCAGCCGGACCTTGCCGATGATGTTGGCCTCGGGGATGGGGCCGTGCCCGGCCGCCCGGGAGTCCGCGGAGTTGTTCCGCGAGTCGCCCATCATCCAGTACTGGCCCTCGGGGACGGTGATCGGGCCGAACGGGATCTGCCGGGCCGGACCCGCCTCGGGCAGGTAGTAGATGTAGGGCTCCTCCAGCGGCTGCCCGTCGACGACGACCTGGTTCAGCGCGTCGCAGCAGGAGACGGTCTGGCCGCCGACGGCGATCACCCGCTTGACGAAGTCCTTCTCGTCGGGCGGGGCGATGCCGACCAGCGAGCCGAGCGACTGCAGGCCCTTGAGCAGCGGGTTCTCGCTGCCCTCGCCGCTGTAGGTCTCGCTGGCCCAGCCGTCGGTGCCGCGGAACACGACGATGTCGCCCGGGGTGATGTCGGTGAAGTTGTAGGTGACCTTGTCGACGAGCACGCGGTCGTTGTTGCAGCCGGTGCAGCCGTGCAGCGTCGTCTCCATCGAGCCCGACGGGATGACGTAGACCTTCGCGAGGAAGGTCTGGATGAGGACCGTCAGCAGGATGGCGACCCCGGCCAGGAGCAGGATCTCCTTCCAGAACGCCGTCTTGGGCTTCTCCTCGCCCGCCGCGGCCGCGGCGGAGCCGCGCCCAGTCAGGGCGGCGATCCGGCCGCCGACGCCGACGGGGCCGCTGCGGCGCGCGGCGCGGCCACCGGTGGCGCGCTCCGGCTCGTCCGTCGCGTCCTGCGGGTCGGCGGGGATGTCGTCGGGGTCCTCTGCCGGTTCCGCCGGGGCGGCGGCCGGGCGACGGCGGCGCGGGGGCCGCGCCGGCGCGTCGGCGCCGGGGTACGGGACGGCGACGGTCCCGGGGTCGTCGTCGACGTCGTCGCCGACCGGGGCGGCGGCCGCGCGGGCGCGCCGCGGGTCGGTCTCCGGAGGCACCCGGCGACGCGTGGTCGCGGCGGCGTCGGGGTCCGGCGGGGCCGGGCGACGGGTGGTCGGGGCCCCGTCGGCGTCCGGTGGGGCGGGACGGCGGGTCGTCGGTGCGGCACCGTCGACGGGCGGGCCGACGGGCCGGCGACCGGGGACACCACCGTCGGGGCGGGGCTCCGGGCGGGCGCCGTCGGAGTACTCGGCGGACGGGCCGCGGACGGGCGGACGGCCGGAGACACGACCGCGCGGGTCGGGGCGGCCGTAGCCCTCGGTCGCGTACCCGTCGGGCCCGCGGCCCTCGGGCGCACGACCGTCCGCCGGGTAGCCGTCGACACCGTGGCCGCGGGGGGTGTGACCGTCGGGGGCGCCGGGCGCGGGACCGGAGGGGCCGAAGCCGGGGGCGGCGGGGGGCCGGCCGTTGCGCCGGGGCGCGTCGGGACCACGCAGGGGCGGTGCGGCGGACGGGTCGAACCCGGAGGCCCGGCGACCGGGCCTGCCGTCGGGGGCGGGCTGGTCGGGGCCCGGGCGGACGCCGTGACGTCCGGTGCCCTCGGGGCGCCCGGCCGGCGGCGACGGATGACGGGGGTCCGGGGCCTGCTCCGGACGGCTGCCGGACGGCGGCGGCCACGGCCTGCCGTTCGGTGCGGCGCCGGGCTCGGGGCCGTCGGGCCGGTTCAGCCGGGCCGCGTAGCGGGCCCGCAGCGTGTCCGGGCCCTCGGTGGCCGGGGCGGGCCGCTCCTCGGGGAGCGGGCCGCCCGCGTCGACGCCGTGCCGCCCGGAACGTCCGGCGGCGAGCTCGTCGAAACCGTTGCGGTAGCGACGCCCGCGGGGACGGGCCTCGTCGGCGCCGTCCTCCGGGCCCGCGTGCCGGGTACGGACCCCGCGCGGTGCGCCCTCGGGCTCACCGTCCGCGGAGCCGTCCCGGGCCGGCACCCCGTGCTGCAGCGCGGTGCCGAGCAGCCACTGCTGCTCGTCACCGCCCGGCTCACCACCGGCGGGCGGCGGGTCCTCGGGGGCCCGCCGCCGACCGGGGCGCTCGGGAACATCGCTGCCGCGATACCGCCGGGGGCGGGCCCGGCGGTCGTCGGGGAGCTCGGGGAAGGCCACGCGTCGAGATTACGTCACCGGTCCGTCACGACAGGGTGACGGTCAGGACGCGGTGGTCTCCCGGCGCTCCTTGATCTTCGCGGCCTTGCCGCGGAGGTCGCGGAGGTAGTACAGCTTCGCCCGGCGGACGTCGCCGCGGGTGGCGACCTCGATCTTCTCGATGTTCGGCGTGTGCACCGGGAAGGTGCGCTCGACGCCGACGCCGAACGAGATCTTGCGGACGGTGAAGGTCTCGCGGGCACCCGAGCCGTGGCGGCGGATGACGACGCCCTGGAAGATCTGAGTACGGGTGCGGTTGCCCTCGATGACCTTCACGTGCACCTTGAGGGTGTCCCCGGGCCGGAAGTTCGGGATGTCGGAGCGCAGGGTCTCCGCGTCCAGTGCGTCCAGGGTGTTCATGTCGACGGTCCGTCCTCGTGTGTCGTTCGTGCGGGTCGTGCGGTGCCGGTCCCGGGTCGATCCGGGATCGCGCCCGGGCCACGGGGCGGTCGTGCCGTACGGCGACGACGCTCCTCACGTGGCGGGCTCGGTACGGCCGGCGCCACCGGCGGGACCGGGGGCACACGTGACCGTCACCGGGCACCACACGCGGCGCTGGCAACCCGTCCATAGTGCCAGACGGGCAGATCGCTCCGGACACCCGGTGGTGCGAGGGCGTCCGGAGCGGCTCCGCGGGCCCGGTCGTACCGGACGGACCGGGCACCGCCGGTCGCCGGTGGGGGCCCGCCGGGCGACGGCGGAACGGTCCCCCTCGCCGGCCCCGGAGCCGGGCCGCGGACGCCCACCGGCGGGAACGCTCAGGCGGTGGGGGCGTCGGCGTCGTCGTCGGGGCGCCGGGCGGCGAGCACGGCGCGGTCGGCGGCGTCCAGGGCGTCCGGCCCGAGCGCGTCGAGCAGGTCGGGGCGCCGGTCCCGGGTCCGTTCCAGGGCCCGGTCGCGCCGCCAGCGGGCGATCGCGGCGTGGTTGCCGCCGCGGAGCACGTCCGGCACGGCCAGGTCCCGCCACACCTCGGGACGGGTGTAGGACGGGCCCTCCAGCAGCCCGTCGGAGAAGGAGTCCTCGGCGGCCGAGCGCGGGTTGCCCAGCACCCCGGGCAGCAGCCGGGCGACGGCCTCGACCATCACGAGCACGGCGACCTCCCCGCCGACGAGCACGTAGTCGCCGATCGACACCTCGTCGACGGTGATGCCGCGGGCCCGGGCGTCGAGCAGCACGCGCTCGTCGATGCCCTCGTAGCGGCCGCAGGCGAAGACCAGCCGCTCCTCGGCCGCCCAGGCGTGCGCGGTGGCCTGGGTGAACGGCCGCCCGGCCGGGGTCGGGACGACCAGCCGGGCGGGCGGGTCGGGGGTGGCCAGCACGTCGTCGAGGGCCTCGCCCCACACCTGGGGGCGCATCACCATGCCCGGCCCGCCGCCGTACGGGGAGTCGTCGACGGCCTGGTGCACGTCGTGGGTCCAGTCCCGCAGGTCGTGCACGGCGACCTCGAGCAGCCCGCGGTCGATCGCCCGCCCCAGCAGTGCCTCGCGCAACGGCTGCAGGTAGGACGGGAAGATGGTGACGACGTCGATCCGCACGGCGCGGATCGTCGCAGGCGCCCGTCCCCCCGTGCAGAAGGAGGTCATGCGATGTCGGAATCCTGGGCCGAGCCACTCTGGTCGACGGCGGCGCAGTGGAGCCTGCTGCCGCCGGTGCTGCTCGCCCTGCTCCTGACGACGGCGATCGGCCTGGAGCGCGAGGCCGGCGCGAAGAGCGCCGGTCTGCGCACGCACGTTCTGGTCGGTGTCGGCGCGGCGGTGTTCATGGTCATCTCGAAGTACGGCTTCGCCGACCTGCTCGCGACCGAGCACGTCGCGCTGGACCCGTCCCGGATCGCGGCCCAGATCGTGTCGGGGATCGGGTTCATCGGTGCCGGGCTGATCTTCGTCCGGCAGGACGTCGTGCGCGGGCTCACCACCGCGGCCACGATCTGGCTGGCCGCCGCGGTCGGGACGGCGTGCGGTGCGGGCCTGGCCCCGCTGGCCGTCCTGGCGACGGCGGCGCACTTCCTGGTGACCCGGGGCCTGCAGCCGGTCGCGCGGGTGGTGCGGCGGCACCGTCGCCGACCCCCGGTGCTGCGGATCCGCTACGACGACGGCTACGGCGTCCTGCGCGGGGTCCTGGAGCGCTGCACCGCGGCCGGGTTCTCGGTGGCGGGGGTGGCCGTGCACCGCGGCTCGGTGGCCGCCGGCGGCGTCCGGGTCGCGGCGCTGACCCTGCGTCTCGACGGCCGGGGCGACCTGCCCGGCCTGGCCGCCGCGCTGTCGGAGACCGACGGGGTGCGCTCGGCGGAGACCCGGGTGGACCCGACCGAGGACCCGGACGACCCGGACCGCACCGACGACTGAGCCGACGAGCGGGCCCGGCTCAGCCCGCCCGGCGGGGCCGCCGTCGCTCGACGGCGCGCCGGGTCCCGTACAGCGTCATCCCGTGCCGGTCGAGCACCTGCGAGGCCGCGGTGTCCGGGTGCAGCAGCCCGAGCAGGACGTGCTCGGTCCCGATCGACCGGTCGCCGAGCCGGATCGCCTCGCGCAGCGCCAGCTCGAGGGCCTTCTTCGAGGACCGCTCGAACGGGATGTGCCCGGCCCGCCACCGTTCGCGCCGCGGACGGTCGAGCGCTCCGGGCCCGAAGCCCGCCTCCACCGCGCTCCGGACGGCGTCGAGGTCGATGCCCAGGGTGGCGAGGGCGTCGGCGTCGCGATCGGGCACGCCGTCCGCCCGGTCGAGCTCCTCGACGACGGCGCGGGCGTCGATCCCGGCCGCGGCGAGGAGCCCCTCCCCCGGCGTGCCGGGGCTGCGCAGGATCCCGAGCAGCAGGTGCTCCGTCCCGATCCGCCCCGCGTGCCTCATCCGTGCGATCTCCTGGGCCAGGACGACGACCCTGCGGGCCTCGCCGGTGAACCGTGCGAACACGTGCGTCTCCCCTCTACAGGCCGAGCCTGCGGTACTTCTTGTGCACCGCCTGCCGGCTGATCCGCAGTGCGTCGGCGATCTGCTGCCAGGACCAGCCCTGGTTGCGGGCGCTGGTGACCTGCAGCTCCTCCAGGGACTCCTGCAGCTCGCGCAGGGCCACCACCGCCCGCAGCCCCACGGCCGGGTCCGTGCTGGACGCCGCCGCGGCCACCGCCGTCGCATCACTCATGACTGTCAACATAGGTTGACACTCCGAGGATGTCAACCCTGGTTGACACTGCGACCACGAGAACGGCCCGGCACCACAGGGTGCCGGGCCGGGATCAGTCCTCCGGGTCGAGCAGACCGTCGGGCGGGTCGAGGACCACGCGCCCACCCGCCACATCGACGGTGGGCACGATCGCCCCGACGAACGGGACGAGTGCCTCGTGCCCGGCCGGCCGGCGGACGACCAGCAGGGACCCGCCGGGGCCGTGGACGACGTCGGTGACGGTGCCCGCCTCGGTCCCGTCGACCAGCTCGGCCCGCAGACCGGTCAGCTGGTGGACGTGGAACTCCTCCGGGTCCTCCGGCTCGGCGAGCGCGGAGGTCGGCAGCCGGAGCTGGACCCCGCGCAGGGCCTCGGCGGCGTCGCGGTCGGCGACGCCCTCGAAGAGCACGAGCCAGCGGCCCGAGTGGGCGCGCGCACCGGTGACGGTGAGCGGCCCGGGGCCCGCGGCGCGGGGCCGGTGGCCCTGCAGGACGGCACCGGGCGCGAACCGCTCCGCCGGTGCGTCGGTGCGGGGCTCGACGACGACCTCGCCGCGCAGACCGTGCACACGTACGACGACGCCGACCAGGACCTGGCCGGCGTCGTCGGGTGCGGAGCTCGTCACCGGTCGGTGTCGACGACGTCGACGCGCACGCCGCGACCGCCCACACCACCGATGACGTTGCGCAGGGCGGTGGCGGTCCGGCCACCCCGGCCGATCACCTTGCCGAGGTCGTCGGGGTGCACCCGGACCTCGAGGATCCGGCCGCGACGCCCGGTGACCAGGTCCACCCGGACGTCGTCGGGGTGGTCGACGATGCCGCGCACGAGGTGCTCGAGCGCGTCCGCCATGAGAGTCACGACTGGGTCGACTCGGTGGCCGGCTCGGCCGCGTCCTTGGTCGCGTCGGCGACGTCGTCGCTCTTCGTCGCGACCTCGGCCGGGGCGGCGTCAGCGGTCTTGCCGACGCGGTCGCCACCCTTCTTCTTCGGGGTGGTGGCCGCGGTGGTCGGCTCCTCGTTCGCCGCCGCCAGCGCCTCGTTGAAGCGAGCCAGCTTGTCGACCTTCTCGACCTGCGGCTTCAGGGTGCCCTCGGTGCCCGGCAGACCCTTGAACTTCTGCCAGTCGCCGGTGATCTCGAGCAGGTTCTGCACCGACTCGGTCGGCTGCGCGCCGACACCCAGCCAGTACTGCGCACGGTCCGAGTCGATCTCGATCAGGCTCGGCTCGTTCTTCGGGTGGTACTTGCCGATCGTCTCGATGGCCCGGCCGTTGCGGCGCGTACGGGAGTCCGCGACGACGACGCGGTAGTACGGCTGACGGATCTTGCCCAGACGCATCAGCTTGATCTTGACGGCCACGCTGTGGTGCTCCTCGCGAATGTCGATTCGTGCTGCGATGAGTCAGCCGGCCTCGCGTGGGGTTACGGGCTCGCTCACTCGTAGGTGTCGGCCGTGGCAGGTAGAGGGCCGGCCACGGACCCGATCGGCCATTCTGCCAGACGTCGTTCAGACCGCGGGAAAGGCCCCGACCAGCATGAGGGCCAGGGCCAGCCCGGGCAGGAAGTTGTTGACCGCGTGCGCCACGATCCCGGCGGTGACGCGGCCGGTCAGCAGCCGTGCGACCCCCAGCGGCAGGGCGACGACGAACAGCAGCGGCGCGCGCAGGAACTCCAGGTGGGCCAGCGCGAACACCGCCGTGGTCAGCACGAACACGACCCACCGGTTGCCGACCCAGTGCGCGATGGCGTTCCACAGCAGGCCGCGGTAGACGATCTCCTCGCAGACCGGGGCGACCACCACGACGCCGACCATCACGGCCAGCGCGACCGGCCACGTCGTGCGGATGCCCTCGAAGGCGACGCCGACCGAGGTCGTCAGGTCCGGGCCGACCAGGTAGAGGTAGGCCAGCGCGGCCGGGATCGTGACGAACAGCCCGGCGACGCCGATCAGCAGCCCGATGCCGACGTCCTCCCAGCGGAACCGCAGGCCCAGGTCGGCCACGGGCCCGCTGCCGAACACCCGGGTCCAGACGACGCAGGTGAGCGCGGCCAGGATCGTCGGGACGACGATCGCGAGCAGGACCTCCTGCGCGGAGTCGACCTCCCCCAGGCCCAGCGCCAGCAGGAACGACGAGCCGAGGAACACGATCTCGACGACCAGGAAGGCGAGCAGTCCGCGGAACGGTCGCGGCGGGGGCGGCGACGGCTCGATCCCGAACAGCCCGCGCCGCGGCGGCGGACCGTACGGCGCGCCAGGACCGTGGGTCGCCGGACCACCCGGGCCGTACTGCCCGGGCCCGGCGGGGCCGTACTGCCCGGGCCCGGCAGGGCCGTACTGCGCCGGCCCGCCCGGCCACCCCGCGGGCGGCCACCCGGCGGGCGGCGGACCGGCGGGCGGCGGACCGGCGGGCGGCGGACCGGCGGCGTCGGACGGGGTGGAGCCGACCGGGTCGTCGGCGGAGGCCCCGGGCGGTCCCGGCGGCGAACCGGGCGAACTGCTCATGCCCCCGTTGATACCCGACGTCCGCGGATCAGGACCACCGACGGGGCCCGCAGCACGCCGAGATCCCCCCGCGGGTCGCGGTCGTACACGACCAGGTCGGCCGGCGCACCGGGCAGCGGACCCGCCGGGCGGCCCAGCCAGGACCTTGCGGCCCAACTCGCGGCGCCGATCGGGTCCGGGTGCCCGGCGCGGGCCAGCTCGGTGATCTCGTCGGCGATGCGGCCGTGCCGGATGCCGCCGCCGGCGTCGGTGCCCGCGTAGACCGGGACCCCGGCCTCGATCGCGCGCCCGACGGTCTCCCAGGCGTGGGCGTGCAGGTCGCGCATGTGACCGGCGTAGCGCGGGTACTTCGTCGCCTTCTCGGCGATCCCGGGGAAGGTCTCGACGTTGATCAGGGTCGGCACCAGGGCGGTGCCACGGGCGGCCATCTCCTCGATGAGCTCGTCGGAGAGCCCGGTGCCGTGCTCGATGCAGTCGATCCCGGCCCGGATCAGCCCGGGCAGCGCCTCGGTGCCGAAGACGTGCGCGGTGACGCGGGCGCCGGCCCCGTGCGCCGCGTCGACGGCCTCGGCGAGCACCTCGTCCGGCCAGAGCGGGGCGAGGTCGGCGTCGTCGGGGCCCGCCGCGCGGTCGATCCAGTCCCCCACGAGCTTCACCCAGCCGTCGCCGCGGGCGGCCTGGGCCCGGACCTCGTCGACGAGCAGGCGCGGGTCGTCGAGCTCGGCGGCGAGCCCGGGGATGTAGCGCTTCGGGCGGGCGACGTGCCGCCCGGCCCGGATGATCTCGGGCAGGTCCTCGCGGGCCTGCAGCGGCGAGGTGTCGACCGGGGACCCGCAGTCGCGCAGCAGCAGGGTGCCCGCGTCGCGGTCGGTGCGGGCCTGCGCCGCGCACTCCTCCAGGTCGGTGACCGGGCCGTCCGGGCCGAGCCCGACGTGGCAGTGCGCGTCGACCAGGCCGGGGACGATCCAGCCGTCGGTGACCAGGTCCTCCGCGCCGGGCAGCGGCTCCGGGCTGACCCGCCCGGAGCCGTCGACGTACAGGTCGGCGCCCGCGGCACCGTCGGGGCCCAGCAGCGTTCCGCGGAGCCGCCACCCCGCGGCCGGAAGATCGGTCATGGGTGGCGACCCTAGCTACTTCTTCTTCCCGAAGTTCAGCTTCGACGGGTCGAACCCGGGCGGCAGCTGGTCGAGGTTGCCCAGTCCGGGCGGGAGCTGCTGCAGGCTCGGCGGCAGGTTCGACAGGTCCGGCGCCCCGGCCGCGGCACGGTTCGCGGGGTTGCCGCTGCGCCGGCCCTTCTTGGCCTGCCGGGCCTTGCGCGGGTTCTTCGGGACCTTCTTGGTCGCGCTGCGCCCGCCGCCGCCGAAGCCGAACTGGCCGGCCATCTGCTTCATCATCTTGCGGGCCTCGAAGAAGCGGTTGACCAGGTCGTTCACGTCGGAGACCGACACACCGGACCCGGTCGCGATGCGCTGGCGGCGCGACGCGTTGATGATCTTCGGGTCCTCCCGCTCGGCGGGGGTCATACCGCGGATGATCGCCTGCAGGCGGTCGATCTGACGGTCGTCGACCTGCTCGAGCGCGGCCTTCGCCTGCCCGGAGTTCATCCCCGGGAGCATGTTCAGGATGTTGCCGATCGGCCCCATCTTGCGCAGCTGCAGCATCTGCTGGAGGAAGTCCTCCAGGGACAGCTCCCCGGAGCTGATCTTCGCGGCGGCGGCCGCGGACTGCTCGGCGTCGAAGACCTGCTCGGCCTGCTCGATGAGGGTGAGCAGGTCGCCCATCCCGAGGATGCGCGAGGACATCCGGTCGGGGTGGAAGACGTCGAAGTCCTCGAGCTTCTCGCCGTTGGAGGCGAAGAGGATCGGCTGGCCGGTGACCTCGCGGACGCTCAGCGCGGCACCACCGCGGGCGTCGCCGTCGAGCTTGGTGAGCACGACACCGGTGAAGCCGACGCCGTCGCGGAACGCCTCGGCCGTGGCCACGGCGTCCTGACCGATCATCGCGTCGACGACGAACAGGACCTCGTCGGGCTGCACCGCGTCCCGGATGTCGGACGCCTGGCGCATCAGCTCCTCGTCGACGCCGAGACGGCCCGCGGTGTCGACGACGACCACGTCGTACTGCTTGTCGCGGGCGTGCGCGATGCCGTCGCGGGCGACGCCGACCGGGTCGCCGGGGCCCTCGGGGAGCTCGCCGGAGCCGGTGGCCCCGGGGTGCGGCGCGTATGTCGGGACGCCGGCGCGCTCACCGACGATCTGCAGCTGGTTGACCGCGTTGGGACGCTGCAGGTCACAGGCCACGAGCAGCGGGGTGTGCCCCTGCCCCCGGAGCCAGCGCGCGAGCTTGCCGGCCAGGGTCGTCTTACCGGCACCCTGCAGACCCGCCAGCATGATGACCGTCGGCGGTTCCTTGGCCAGGTGCAGCCGCCGCGTCTCGCCGCCGAGGATCGCGACGAGCTCCTCGTTGACGATCTTGACGACCTGCTGGGCCGGGTTCAGGGCCTGGGAGACCTCCGTCCCCTTGGCCCGGTCCTTGATACGCGTGATGAACCCGCGCACCACCGGCAGGGCGACGTCCGCCTCCAGCAGCGCGATCCGGATCTCGCGCGCGGTGGCGTCGATGTCGGCGTCGGAGAGCCGGCCCTTGCCGCGCAGGTCGCGCAGCGTGGATCCGAGCCGCTCGGAGAGGGAGTCGAACACCCTTACCAGCCTACTTGGCCAGCGCCAGTCCCCCACGGGCACCGGAGCGATCGGTGCGACGGACCGAGGACCAGCCGGTCTCGGTGCCCGCCCGCAGGGCGTCGGCGGTGTCCCGGGCGCGCCGCGCGTGCGCCGCGAACGGCCGCGACCGGACCACCCGTCCGCGGGCGTGCTGGCCGTCGAGTGCCTGGTCGGGGGCGGTGTCGAGCCACAGCAAGTGCGGTGCGCGGCCGCCGAGGCGGGCCAGCGCGCGGACCGCGGCGCGCACCCGGGGCGCGGTCGCGGGCAGGTGGACCACGACGGTGTCCGCGGGGCCGAGGGCCGCGGTGACCACCGACGCCCGGTGGGTCAGGTGGGTCAGCCACCGGTAGGCCGGGTACGGCGTCGCGGCCGGGAGCAGCCGGGCGAGCACGGCCCGGGTGGCCCCGGAGTCGAGGACCCGGGTGCCCGCCGGGGCGTCGAGCCCGGCGAGCAGCGTGGTCTTGCCCGCCCCCGGCAGGCCCGCGACCAGCAGCAGCGACCGTCCCGGCAGGACGACGACCAGCGGCGCCGCCGGGCCGTCGTCGGACGGAGGGCCGGGGCGAACGGGCACGCCGGTGCCGTCGGGATCGGTGCGGCGCTGCTCGGTGGGGCGGTGCTCGGTGTCGCGGGTCGGCGGGACGGCGCCGGTCGGCACGGCACGGGCGGTGGTCATGTGTGGTGAAACGGTCCGGTCGCCCGGATCGTTCCGATCACCCGGTGTGTCCGGCCCGCCGCGGACCGTCCCCGGCCCGGTCCGCCAGGCCGCGGGACGCACGTTTCCGCCCTCCGCGGGGCGCGAACGCGCTGATCAACGCCCCGGTGCGGGTGGGGCGGGCGCCGGGTGGGCCGGGGCGGCGGGGCCGGTGACGATCACCCGGTCGGCCGCAGGGCTACAGGGCGTCGGTGCCGCGCTCCCCGGTGCGGACGCGGACGACGTTCTCCACCGGGACGACCCAGACCTTGCCGTCGCCGATCCGGCCGGTGTGCGCGGCGTCGACGACCGCCTGCACGACCCGGTCGGCCTGCTCGTCGTCGACGACGACCTCGACCTTGACCTTCGGGACGAAGTCGACCGAGTACTCCGCGCCCCGGTAGACCTCGGTGTGGCCCTTCTGGCGGCCGAAGCCCTGGACCTCCGAGGTCGTCAGGCCCAGCACCCCGAGCCCCTCGAGCGCGTCCTTGACGTCGCCCAGGACGAACGGCTTGACGATCGCGGTCACCAGCTTCATCGGTCCCCCTCCTCGGTGATCCGCCCGGCCGGCCCGCGGCCCGCCGTGCGCATCGTGCTGAACTCGTACGCGGTCTCGGCGTGCTCGGCCTCGTCGATGCCGCCGTGCTCGTCGTCGGGGGCGGCGCGGAAGCCGATCGTCCGCGACACCACCCAGGCGATCAGCGCCGTCATCCCGAACGCCCAGACCGCCGCGACCAGCACCGACAGGGCCTGCCTGCCGAGCTGGGCGGGGCCGCCGCCGTAGAACAGGCCGTCGGCGCCCGCCGGGTTGACCGCGTCGGTCGCGACGAGACCCAGCATCAGCATGCCGATGACTCCGCCGATCCCGTGGATCGCGACGACGTCGAGCGAGTCGTCGTAACCGAACCGGTACTTCAGCCGGATCGCGAGCTGGCACAGCAGCCCCGCGAGCACGCCGATCGCCAGCGCACCCCAGGTGTCGACGTAGCCGCAGGCCGGGGTGATCGCGACCAGCCCGGCGACGGCGGCCGAGGCGGCCCCCAGGCTGGTCGGACGGCCGTCGAGCCGGTCCTCCAGGAGCAGCCACGCGACGACGGCGGCGGACGCGGCCGTCATCGTGGTGACGAAGGCGTTGGCCGCGGTGGCCCCGGCGGCGAGCGCGGACCCGGCGTTGAACCCGAACCAGCCGAACCACAGCAGGCCCGCCCCGAGCAGCACCAGCGGCAGGTTGTGCGGGCGCATCGGCTCACGCGGCCAGCCACGGCGGGCGCCGAGGACCAGCGCGAGCGCGAGCGCCGAGGCGCCGGAGTTCACCTCGACCGCGGCGCCGCCCGCGAAGTCGAGGGCGCCGACGGTGTTGACCAGCCAGCCGCCACGCTGCGACACCGCTCCGTCGACTGCGAAGGTCCAGTGCGCCAGCGGGATGTAGACCACGACCACCCAGACCGCGACGAACAGCGTCCACGCCCGGAACCGGGCCCGGTCGGCGACGGCGCCGGACACCAGTGCCCCGGTGATCACGGCGAACATCAGCTGGAACATCGCGAACGCCTGCACCGGCACGTCGCCGACCAGCGCGTTCGGGTCGGTGATCCCGGCCAGCTCGAACCCGCCGATCACCCCGCCGTGCGAGTCACCGAAGGCCAGCGAGAACCCGAACACGACCCAGACGAGCCCGATCACGCCGAGGCAGACGATGCTCATCATCATCATGTTGAGCACGCTCTTGGCACGGACCATGCCGCCGTAGAACAGCGCCAGCCCCGGGGTCATGAGCATGACCAGGGCGGCACAGCCGAGCAGGTAGGCGGTGTTCCCGGTGTCCACGTCGACACTCCTCGTCGCACGCCGCACCGGGCGGGCCCGCACCGGCGACGAGCATGATCGTCGCCGGGCGGCCGCTGTTGCAAGGCGACACGACCTGCGTCACGTCGTCGGCCGGGCCTCCCCGCGCCCGGCGGCCACCGTGAGGACCGCCTTCTCGATCTCGCTGCGGGCCGACAGGTCCGGGGACCCGCCGATGCCGAAGGAGTCGACGACCGAGGCGCCGAGGGTCTCGACCCGGGCCCAGACGAGGTCGACACCGGTCCGTTCGAGGGCGGCGGTGACGTGGTGGAGCAGCCCGATGCGGTCGGTGCCGCGCAGCTCCAGCACGACCGCGCCGGTGGCCTCGTCGTCGAACCACAGCACCCGCGGCGGGGCGGTCCGTTCCACCTCCGGCGTCGACGGCGCGTAGTCGCGCTCCTTGCGGGCCAGCGCCTGCACCAGGTCCAGCGACCCGGCGCGCACCCGCACCAGGTCGGAGCGGACCAGCGCCGGGTCGGGCAGGCCGCCGAACCGCGGGGTCACCGCGAACGTCTCGACCGCGACCCCGTCGGACACGTTCACGTCGGCGGTGTGCACCTGCAGCGAGTGCAGGGCGAGCACCCCGGCGACGGCCGACAGCACCCCGCGCCCGTCGGGCAGCGCGACGGTGACCGACGCGACGTCGCCGTCGCCCGCGAAGCGGACCTGCGGCTCCCCCGCCGCCGTGACGGCGTCGACCATCTCCCGGTGGGCCGGGTCCGGCGGGCCGGGCTCGACGAACGGACGGCCGTCGAGCGCGGACAGGCAGCGCCCGGCCAGCCCCTGGATCAGGGTGCGCCGCCACGGGCTCCAGACGCCGGGCCCGGTGCCGAGCGAGTCGGCCTCGGCCAGCGCGCCGAGCAGCTCGAGGAGCAGCGCCACGTCGGCGTCGCCCCGGCCGGCCGGTGCGACCGCCTCGCGCAGCGTCTCGAGCACCCGCGACACCGTCGCCGGGTCCTCCGGGTCGCGACGGGTCGCCGTGTGCGGCAGCAGCAGGTGGTGGCGCACCATCGCGGCGAGCAGCACGAGGTCGCCCTCGCGCAGCCCGAGCCGCTCGCCGATCTGGCGGACCAGCGACTCCCCCACCACCGAGTGGTCACCGCCGCGGCCCTTGCCGATGTCGTGCAGCAGCGCGCCGACCAGCAGCAGGTCCGGGCGCGCGACCCGGGTGGTGAGCCGGGCGGCCTCGGCACAGACCTCGACGAGGTGGCGGTCGACCGTCCAGACGTGCGTGCGGTCCCGCGGCGGCAGGTCGCGGACGGCGCCCCACTCGGGGAACAGCCGCCCCCACAGCCCGGTGCGGTCCAGCGACTCGATCACCGCGACGGCGGCCTTGCCGGTCCCGAGCAGGGCGAGCAGCTCGGCCAGCGCGGTCCGCGGCCACGGTGCGCGCAGTTCCGGGGCGGTGTCGGCGAGCCGGGACAGAGTGCCCGCGGAGATCGGCAGCCCGGTGCGGGCGGCGGTGGCGGCGACCCGCAGCACCAGGGCCGGGTCCTTCGCCGCGGACGCGTCGCGGGCGAGCCCGACCTCCCCCGCGTGCTCGACGACGCCGGAGTCCAGCGGCCTGCGCACCGGCGGGCGGCGGAGCGCGGCGAGCCCCCGGCGGGGCAGCGCGTTGCGGGCCTGGCGCAGCCCGACCTCGGCCGCGAAGGCGACCGCGCGGGCCGCACCCGACAGGGCGCGGGCCAGGTCGAAACGGTCCCCGACGTCGAGGATCGTGGCGATGTCGTCGGCCTCCTGGGCGCGCAGGACGTCGCGGGCCCGGCCGGAGAGCCGGTGCAGCTCGGTGCGCACGTCCAGCAGCAGCGCACGGGCGGCGACGACGTCGGGCCCCGGCCGGTCGACGAGCTGGGCGGTGGCCAGGGCGTCGAGCAGCTGCACGTCCCGCAGGCCGCCGTGGCCGTTCTTCAGGTCCGGCTCGATGCGGTGGGCGACGTCGCCGTTGCGCCGCCAGCGGTCGGTGGTGGTGTCGACGATCTCGTCGAAGCGGCTGCGCATCCCGGCCCGCCAGGCCGTGCGGACGGCGTCGCGGACCTTCGCGGTGAGCGTCGCGTCCCCGGCGACGTGCCGCAGCTCCAGCAGCCCGAGGGCCGCCCGCAGGTCGGTCGCCGCGATCTGCACGGCCTGTCCGGGGGTGCGCACCGAGTGGTCGAGCCCGATCCCGGCGTCCCAGAGCGGGTACCAGAGCTTCTCCGCGAGCGCGTCGACGTCGGTCCGGCCGTCGTGCAGGAGCACGAGGTCGAGGTCGGACCAGGGGCACAGCTCGCGCCGGCCGAGCGCACCGACGGCCGCCAGCGCCGTCCCGCTGCCCTCACCGCCGACCCCGAGTGCCGCGCACCGGGAGGAGAGCCAGAAGTCGTGCAGGTCGACCAGCGCGGCCCGCAACGCCTCCGGGCCGTGGTGGTGCCGGCCGTTGGATTCCAGGAGGACCGATTTCGCCTTGACCAGGTCCGCCGCTTCGCCCGACCCGAGGACCGTCATCGCCCCGCGCCACCCGCTTCCTGTTCGTTCGAGTAGTCGACCGCATACATGCCGTGATGTCTGATTCGAGTCCGGACGGCGGACGGCCCGCCGCACTCCGGGAAGGGAGCACGACGGGCCGTCGCGAGGGACCGTCGGTCAGATGGCGTCGGCGCCGCGTTCTCCGGTACGGACGCGGACCACGGTCTCGACCGGGGTCACCCAGACCTTCCCGTCACCGATCTTGCCGGTGCGGGCGGCCTCGACGACCGCGTCGACGACCTTGTCCTGCAGCGCGTCGTCGACCACGACCTCGACGCGGACCTTCGGCACGAAGTCGACCGAGTACTCCGCGCCCCGGTAGACCTCGGTGTGGCCCTTCTGGCGGCCGTAGCCCTGGACCTCGCTGATGGTCAGACCGAGCACGCCGATCTGCTCCAGGGCGCCCTTGACGTCCTCCAGGACGAACGGCTTGACGATGGCGGTCACGAGCTTCACGGGTCAGACCTCCTGCTTCGCGACGGGGGTGGCCTTCGCCTCGGTGGCCGGCTTCGGCGAGGAGCCGAGACCGCTGCCGCCGCGCAGGCCGGAGAACTCGTAGCCGGTCTCGGCGTGCTCCGCCTCGTCGATGCCGGCCTGCTCGGCCTCGTCCTCGACGCGCAGGCCCAGGGTGGCCTTGACGATGAAGGCGATGATCGCGGTCACGATGCCGCAGTAGACCAGCGTGGCGAGCGCGGCCACGGCCTGGCGCCAGAGCTGGTCGACGCCGCCGCCGTAGAACAGACCGTTGGTCTCGTCGGGGGCGATGTCGGTGGCGAAGAACCCGATGGCCAGGGTGCCCCAGAGGCCGGCGACGAGGTGGACGCCGACGACGTCGAACGAGTCGTCGTAGCCGAGCTTGTACTTCCAGCCGACCGCGTAGGCCGACAGCGCACCGGCGAGGACACCGATGGCGAGCGCGCCCAGCGGGGAGACCGAGGCGCAGGCCGGGGTGATCGCGACCAGACCCGCGACGATGCCGGAGGCGGCGCCGAGCGAGGTGGCCTTGCCGTAGCGGATCTTCTCGATCAGCAGCCAGCCGAGGATGGCGGCGGCGGTGGCGGCGATGGTGTTGGTGAAGGCGTAGGCGGCGGCCCAGTCGGCGGCACCGGAGGACCCGGCGTTGAAGCCGAACCAGCCGAACCAGAGCAGGCCGGCGCCGAGCATGACCATGGTCAGGTTGTGCGGGCGCATGGCCTCACGCGGCCAGCCGCGGCGCTTGCCCAGGATGATGCAGAGGACCAGGGCGGCCATACCGGCGTTGATGTGGACCGCGGTGCCGCCGGCGAAGTCGAGCGCGCCCAGCGAGGTGGCGATCCAGCCCTGCTCCAGGTCGAAGACCCAGTGCGCGATCGGGAAGTAGACCAGGACGGCCCACAGGCCGGAGAAGAGCATCCACGCGCCGAACTTCATGCGGTCGGCGGCGGCACCGGCGATCAGCGCGACCGTCAGGATCGCGAACATCGCCTGGAAGCTGACGAAGGCCAGCTGCGGCAGCGTCTCGGCGGCCTGGTCGTTCGCCAGGATCGCGGTGAGGCCGAAGTAGGCGAACGGGTCGCCCAGCAGGCCGCCGCCGAGGTCCGGGCCGAAGGTCATCGAGTAGCCGAACAGGATCCAGAGGACTCCGACGAGGCCCAGCGAGCTGAAGCACATCATCATCATGTTCAGCACGCTCTTGGACCGGGCCTGGCCGCCGTAGAACAGCGCGACCCCCGGTGTCATGAGCAGTACGAGCGCGGCGCTCGCCAAGATCCAGGCGGTGTCTCCGCCGTTGAGGGCCTCTGCAGGCACTGTTCCTCCCATGTCCGTCCATCTGGCTGACTGGGGAGGAAGAATGGTGATCGCGTGTTTCGCATTCGGCGCCTGTCCGTTTCGTAACGGTTAACAGGCGGCCGCGCCGGATGACGGTTGAGTTACCCAACCGGATCCGGAGGACCGAAGGTCATCCGAATGGTCCGGTTCGTGACGTGGCGCACGGTGCGGGCCGTCCGCGACGGCCCGCACCGTGACCTCAGTCGAGCAGTGCCTCGACGAACGCGGTGGGCTCGAACGGGGCCAGGTCGTCGGGGCCCTCACCGAGCCCGACGAGCTTGACCGGCACCCCCAGCTCGCGCTGCACGCGGAACACGATGCCGCCCTTGGCGGTGCCGTCGAGCTTGGTGAGCACCACCCCGGTGACGTCCACGACCTCACCGAACACCCGCGCCTGGGTCAGCCCGTTCTGGCCGGTGGTGGCGTCGAGGACGAGCAGGACCTCGTCGACCCGGGCCTGCTTCTCGACGACGCGCTTGACCTTGCCCAGCTCGTCCATCAGGCCGGTCTTGGTGTGCAGCCGGCCCGCGGTGTCGAGCAGCACGGCGTCGACCCCGTCGTCGGTGCCGCGCCTGACGGCGTCGAAGGCGACCGAGGCCGGGTCGGCGCCCTCGGGCCCGCGGACGACACCCGCACCGGAGCGCTCGCCCCAGGTGACGAGCTGCTCGGCGGCGGCGGCCCGGAACGTGTCGGCCGCGCCGAGGGTCACCCGGTGCCCGCCCGCGACCAGCACCCGCGCGAGCTTGCCGGTGGTGGTGGTCTTGCCGGTGCCGTTGACGCCGACGACCAGCAGCACCGCGGGCCGCCCGTCGTGCGGCAGTGCGTGCACCGAGCGGTCCTGGCCGGTGCCGAGGGCCTCGACGAGCACGTCACGCAGGGCGGCACGGGCCGCCTCGGCGGTGCGGACACCGCGGGTCGCGATCTGTTCGCGCAGCTTCCCGACGATCTCCGCGGTCGTCTCGGGGCCCAGGTCGGCCTGCAGCAGGGTGGCCTCGACGTCCTCCCACGACTCCTCGTCGAGGTCGCCGGCGCCGAGCAGGCCCAGCAGGCTCTGGCCGAGCCCGGAGCGCGAGCGCGACAGCCGCCCGCGCAACCGGCCGATCCGGCCCTCGGCCGGGGCGATCTCCTCGGTGGGCGCGCCCGGGGCGACCGGCGCCTGCGGGTCCACCGTCGCCGGACGCGCGACCGGCTCGGTCGGGGCGCTCGGTGCGACCTCCGGGCGTGCGACCGGCTCGGTCGGGGCACTCGCGGCGGGTGCGGCGGGCGGGGCCGGGATCTGCTCGGTGGTGCCGCCGTCGGGCGTCGCCACGGTCCCGGCGGCCCCGGAGGGGCCCTCGGGGCGGCGGAGCTGGCGGGTGGCCGGGTCCTTGCTGGCCTCGGCCGTGTCGATGACGCGGGCGTCCGGGGTGCCGGTGACGGTCCCGGTCTGCTCGGTGGGGACGGTCGGGCTGCTGGGCGGCGCGGTCGACGGGACCGGCGGGGCGGTGCTGACCGGGATGCCCCCGGGCGGGGTGCGGGCCTCGGTCGCCCCGTCGACGACGGGTGTGCCGCCGGGCGGGGTCCGGACCTCGTCGGCGGTCGGCGCGTCGGCGGCCTCGGCGGGCGGCGCCGGCGCGGCCGGGGTGGCGGGGGCCGGTGTGGCGGCGGTCGGGGCGTCGTCGCCGGGGGCGCGCGGGCGCTCGGGCGCGGTGGCCGTCCCGGAGGAGAACGCGAACCCGCCCCCGGCCTGGTAGCTGCCGCCGGTGCGCGGTGGCTCGTCCGTACCGGTCCCGAGCTCGCGCTGCTGCTCGTCGGACCGCAGGCTGATGCGCCGTCGGCGGGCGATCACCAGCCCGGCGACGACGGCGATCAGCAACACCGCCACGACGATCGCGACGACGATCCAGAGGGTCTGCGTGGTCACGACGCCACCCTGCCACGCCCGGCCGGCCCGCCGTGCAGGACGGGCCGGTCAGCCGGTCAGGAGGCGGGGCGCAGGCGCTGGGAGATGACCTGGGTGATGCCGTCGCCGCGCATCGAGACACCGTAGAGGGCGTCGGCGACCTCCATCGTCGGCTTCTGGTGGGTGATGACGATGAGCTGGCTGGTGGTGCGCAGCTCCTCCATCAGCGAGATGAGCCGGCGCAGGTTGACGTCGTCGAGAGCGGCCTCGATCTCGTCGAGAACGTAGAACGGCGAGGGCCGGGCCCGGAAGATCGCGACGAGCAGCGCCATCGCGGTCAGTGAGCGCTCCCCGCCGGACAGCAGCGACAGCCGCTTGACCTTCTTGCCCGGCGGGCGCGCCTCCACCTCGATGCCGGTGGTGAGCATGTCGTCGGGGTCGGTGAGCACCAGCCTGCCGTCGCCGCCGGGGAACAGAGTCGCGAACACGGTCTCGAACTCGGCGGCGACGTCGTGGTAGGCGGTGGTGAAGACCTCGAGGATCTTGTCGTCGACCTCGCGGACGACGGTGAGCAGGTCGCGCCGGGTGTTCTTCAGGTCCTCGAGCTGGGTGGACAGGAACCTGTAGCGCTCCTCCAGCGCCGCGAACTCCTCCAGCGCGAGCGGGTTGACCTTGCCGAGCAGCGACAGGTCCTTCTCGGCGCGCTTGAGACGGCGCTCCTGGGTGGGCCGGTCGAACGGGACCGGCGGCGGCGCGGAGACCTGCTCGCCGCGCTCGCGTGCGGCCTCGTACTCGGCGGTCTCGGCGGCCGACGGCGGCACCGGGACCTCGGGCCCGTACTCGGCGACGAGGTCGTCGACGCCGATGCCGTGGTCACCCAGGATCTTCTCGGTCAGCTGCTCCAGGCGCATCCGGGTCTGCTGGCGCACCATCTCGTCGCGGTGGACGGCGTCGGTGAGCTTCTCCAGCAGCGCGGTGAGCTTCGTCGTGGTGTCGCGGGCCTCGGTGTGGGCCCGCTCCCGTTCGGCGCGGGCGGCCTGGATCTCGTCGCGCTCGGCGGCCGCGGCGGCCAGGGAGCGTTCGATCCGCTCGGCGGCGACGTGCCCGGCGTCGACGACGAGCCGGGCGACCTCGGAGGCCCGCTCCCGTTCGGCGGCCGCGGCGGCGGCCCGGGACCGGGCGAGGCGCTCAGCGTGCGCCTGGCGGCGCAGGGTCTCGGCGCGCCCGGCGATGGCGCGGGCCCGCTCCTCGGCGGTGCGCAGCGCGAGGCGGCACTCGACCTCCTCGGAGCGGACCTGTTCGACCCGCTCGGCGGCCTCGTCGCGCAGCTCGGTGTCGGGCTCGTCGTCGACCGGGGCGTCGGACGCCAGCGACAGCTGGCGCTCGGCGGCCTCCAGCTCGATCAGCGAGTCCGACCGCCGCCGTTCGACGGTGTCGCGGCGGTCGCGCAGCCGCTGGGCCTCGGCGCGGGCGGAGGTGACGACCTGTTCGAGCCGCCCGAGCTGGGCGGCGGCGGCCGAGCGGCGCCGGTCGGCGTCGGCGACGGCGGCGCGGGCCGCGGTCAGGTCGGCCCCGCGGGCGGCCTCCTCGGCGCGGGCGCCCTCGCAGGTGGGGCGCAGCGACTCCAGCTCGGCGTCGACGGCGTCGCGGGCGGTAACCGCGTCGTCGACGGCGGCCTGCAGCTGCAGCGCGCCCTCCCCCGCGCTGGTGCCGCCGCGGGCGGTGTGCGCGGTGAGCAGGTCCCCCTCGGTCGTGACCGCGGTCAGCCCCGGCCGGGCCCCGACGGCGGTGGCCGCCGCGTCCAGGCCGTCGACGACGACCACCCCGGCCAGCAGCTCCCCCAGCGCCGGGGCGAGCGCGGGCGGTGCGGTGACGAGCGCGGCCGCCCAGCGCCCGGCGGGCGGGTCGCCGTCGGGGACCGGGACCGGCACCCGCCCGGCGGAGCGGTCGGCTCCCGCGGCCCCGGCGCCGACGAGCAGCGCGGCCCGGCCGGCGTCGCCCCGGCGCAGGGACCGCAGCGCCTCGGCCGCGGACACCACGGAGGCGACGGCGACGCCCTCGGCGAGCTCGCCCAGCGCCGCGGCGACCGCGGCGCGGCCGGACGGTTCGACCTCGACGAGCTCGGCGACGGCGCCGAGCACGCCGTCGGCGCCGGAGTCGAGCAGGGCGCCGGTGCCGTCGCGGCGGACCAGGCCGACCTGCAGGGCGTCGACCCGGGCGCGCCAGTGCGCGCGGCGCTGCTCGGCGTCGCGTTCGGCGGCGACCAGCTCGGCGACCCGCTCGGCCGCGCTGCGGTGCGCGGCCTCGGCCTGCTCGACCCGGGCGGCGAGCGCGTCGGTGTCCGCGTCGTCCCCGGACACGCCGAGGGACTCCCGCGCGGTCTCCAGCTCGGCCTCGGCCTCGGCGGTGCGGGCGACCGCCTCGGCGAGCGCCTCGGACAGCCGCTCGATCTCCTCCGCGGTCGCGGCGACGCCGGAGCGCAGCGCGTCGGCCTTCCCGGCGAGGGTGGCGATCCCCGCGCGGCGGTCGGCGATGGCACGCACGGCGGCCAGGTGCTCGCGTTCGGCGGCGGCGAGGGTCCGCTCGCGCTCGGCCTTCTCGGTGACGGCCTCGTCGAGCAGGCGCCGGGCGTCGGCGACGGCGGCCACCAGCTCGTCCTCCTGCTCGGCGACCGCGTCGGCCTCGGCCTCGGTCTCGTCCGGGTCGCGACCGGGGGTGCGCCCCGCCTCGGCCGAGGAGGTGAGGTGGCGGACGCGTTCCTCGGCGAGGCGCACGGTGCCGCGCAGCCGCTCGGCCAGTGCGGAGAGCTGGTACCAGGTGTCCTGGGCGACCTGCAGCCGCGGCGCGTCCGCGGCGAGCGCGGTCTCCAGCTCGTCCTGGCGCCCGCGGGCGACGTCGAGCTGCTCCTCGACCTCGGCGCGGCGGCGCCGGGCCTGCTCCTGGGACGCCTCCTCCCGCAGGGTCTCCTCGGACAGGGTCACGTAGTCGTCGGCGGCCAGGCGGAGCCGCGCGTCGCGCAGCTCGGTCTGCACGGCCTGGGCGCGGCGGGCGATCTCGGCCTGGCGGCCCAGCGGCTTGAGCTGGCGGCGCAGCTCGGCGGTGAGGTCGGTGAGCCGGGTGAGGTTGGCCTGCATCGCGTCGAGCTTGCGGAGGGCCTTCTCCTTGCGCTTGCGGTGCTTGAGGACCCCGGCGGCCTCCTCGATGTAGGAGCGGCGGTCCTCCGGCTTGGACTGCAGCACCCCGTCGAGCTGGCCCTGCCCGACGATGACGTGCATCTCCCGGCCGATGCCCGAGTCGCTGAGCAGCTCCTGCACGTCGAGCAGCCGGGCGCGGGAGCCGTTGATCTCGTACTCGCCGGCGCCGTCGCGGAACATCCGGCGGGTCACCGAGACCTCGGAGTAGTCGATCGGCAGGGCGCCGTCGGAGTTGTCGATGGTGAGGGTGACCTCGGCGCGGCCCAGCGCCGCCCGGCCGGACGTGCCGGCGAAGATCACGTCCTCCATCTTGCCGCCGCGCAGCGCCTTGGCGCCCTGCTCGCCGAGCACCCAGCTGATCGCGTCGACGACGTTGGACTTGCCCGAGCCGTTCGGCCCGACGACGCAGGTGATCCCGGGCTCCAGGCGCAGCGTGGTGGCCGAGGCGAAGGACTTGAAGCCCTTCATCGTCAGCGTCTTGAGGTGCACGGGCGGGGATCTCCAGGTGCGCGGGGGCGACCAGGGTAGCCGGGCGGGCCGCCGTGCCCGACGGCCCGCCCGCGCATCCTCAGGTGGTGGGGGCGGAGGCGTTGACCAGCCAGCGGACGCCGAAGCGGTCGGTGAGCTGGCCGAACTCGTCGCCCCACATCTGCTTCTCCATCGGGACGTCGACGACGCCGCCCTCGGCGAGCCCGGCGAAGAAGCCACGCAGCTTGTCCGGGTCGTCGCCGGACAGGCTGACCGAGATGCCCGACGGCGGCCCCACCGGGCGCTGCGGGTCACCGTCGGAGGCCATCAGGGCGAAGCCGTCGGGGGTGCCGAGATAGGCGTGCATGACGCCGTCCGGCGGGGGGACGGGGCCCTCGGCGCCCATGTCGCCGAAGGTCATGACCTGCAGCTCCCCGCCGAGCACGGAGCGGTAGAACTCCATCGCCTCCCGCGCCCGGTTCTCGAAGTGCAGGTAGGGGTTCATCTGGACGGGCATCGCGACCTCCCGGTGTCGGTGTGGGCACAGGTGTAGACCCCCGCACCGACAGAACTGAGCGGTCAGGCCTCGACGAACCCGGAGAATGCGCCGGACGGCTCAGCCCACTGCTCCGACACCGACGTCACCCGCCCCGGGGTGTCCCCGCCGCGCAGCAGCTCCAGCAGGCGGTCGCAGGCGGCGCGGTCACCCTCCGCGGTCACCGCGACCCGGCCGTCGGACAGGTTGCGGGCCTGGCCGACGAGGCCGATCTCGAGCGCCCGCGACCGCGTCCACCAGCGGAAACCGACGCCCTGCACCTCCCCCTGGACCCATGCGATCAGCCGAACGGTCGAATCCGTGTTGCCACTCACAGTGCTGGTACGTTACGCGGCCGTGACCCGACGACGCACACCGCGCGCCGCGAGCGCCGTGCTCGGCGGGGTGGGGGCCGGCGCCGTGCTGGCCATGGCCGCCCCGCTCGCCGCACCGGCGCTCACGGCAGTGGGCTCGCCCGACGCCGAACGGCCCGGTGGACCGGTCTCCGACACCCGGCCGCTCCGGGCGGTCGGCGCCGCCTACGCGACGACGGCCCCGGCCCCGGCCGGTGACGGCGCACCGGTCGACGGCGCCGCGCTCGTCCGCGGTGCGCTCGCCGCCGCCCCGGCCGACCCGGGCTCCTCCGCCCGGACCGCGCTCGACGCGCTCTCCGCGCACGAGGCGGCCACCGCCGCGGCCGCCACCGCCGAGCCCGTCACCGGCCGCGCCTCCGGGCCGGCCCCCGCGGCCCGTCCGGCGGTCCCGTCGGCGAGGGGCGCGGTGGCCGGGCTGTCCGGCGAGCTCGCCCGGGTCGTGGAGCTGACCAACGCCGAGCGGGCCGCCGCGGGCTGCGGTGCGCTGCGGGCCGACCCGCGGATCAGCGCGGCCGCCCAGGGCCACAGCGAGGACATGGCCGCCCAGGGCTACTTCGCCCACGACAGCCGCGACGGCCGGGACTTCGCCGACCGCATCACCGCGGCGGGCTACGGCTCCCCCGGTGCGGAGAACATCGCGATGGGCCAGCCGGACGCGGCGACCGTCGTCCAGGACTGGATGGAGTCCCCCGGGCACCGGAAGAACATCCTGGACTGCTCGCTGACCACGATCGGCGTCGGGCTGGCCGACGGGTACTGGACCCAGGACTTCGGCCGCTGAGTCCGGCTCAGCCGTCGAACCGGTACCCCATCCCCGCCTCGGTGATCAGGTACTTCGGCCGCGACGGCACCGGCTCCAGCTTGCGGCGCAGCTGGGCGAGGTAGACCCGCAGGTAGTGGGTCTCGGTGCCGTACTGCGGGCCCCAGACCTCGCGCAGCAGCCGCTTCTGCTCGACGAGCTTGCCGCGGTGGCGCACCAGCAGCTCCAGGATCCCCCACTCGGTCGGGGTCAGGTGCACCTCGGCGCCGTCGGTGCGTGCGACCGTCTTGGCGGCCAGGTCGACGGTGAAGTCCGCGGTGGTCACGACGGCCTCGCCGTCGACGGTCGACACGGCGGCGCGGCGCACCGCGGCCCGGAGCCGGGCCAGCAGCTCGGACATCCCGAACGGCTTGGTGACGTAGTCGTCGGCGCCGGCGTCGAGCGCCCGGACCTTGTCGGTGGAGTCGGTGCGCGCGGACAGCACGATCACCGGCACCGTGCTCCAGCCGCGCAGCCCCTCGACGACCTCGGTGCCGTCGAGGTCGGGCAGCCCCAGGTCGAGGACGACGACGTCCGGATGCCCGTCCGCGGCCGCCCGCAGCGCGGCCGAGCCGTCGGCGGCGACGAGCACCGTGTAGCCGTGCGCGGTGAGGTTGATCCGCAGCGCCCGGAGGATCTGCGGGTCGTCGTCGACGACCAGCACCCGCACGCCGTGCCCGCCCCCGCTCACCGGGCCACCCCCACCGGTGCGGCGGGCAGCGAGACGACGACGGTGAGACCGCCGCCCGGGGTGTCCTCCGCGGTCAGCTCGCCGCCCATCACCACGGTCAGCCCCTGCGCCACCGACAGGCCCAGGCCGAGCCCGGACGTCGCGTCGCGGTCGCCGAGGCGCTGGAACGCGGCGAACAGCGCGTCACGCTCGCGCGGTGCGACACCACGCCCCCGGTCGACGACGCGCAGCTCGACCCGGTCGGAGTAGGCGCTGGCGCGCAGGACCACCTCGGTCCCGCCGTGCCGCAGCGCGTTGTCCACGACGTTGGCGAGCACCCGGTCGAGCAGGCCCGCGTCGGCGAGGACGTCGGGCAGGTCCTCGTCGATCTCGACACGGACCCGGGCGGCGCCCTCCAGGCCGAGGAGCGCGGTGGCGGCGACCTCGTCGTAACCGACCGGGGCCAGCAGCGGGGTCACCGCGTTCGCGGCGAGCCGGGAGGAGTCGAGCAGGTTGTCGACCAGGCCGGTGAGCCGGTCCGCGGACTCCTCGACGGTCGCCAGCAGCTCGGCGCGGTCGTCCGGTCCGAGCGGCAGGTGCTCGTCGCGCAGGCTGCTCGCGGCGGCTTTGATCGAGGTCAGCGGGCTGCGCAGGTCGTGCCCGACGGCCGAGAGCAGCGCGCCGCGGGTCTCGTTGGCGGCCGCGCGGCGCTCGGCGTCGGCGGCCCCGGCCTCGGCGCGCTGCCCGCGCAGCGCCAGCAGCGCCTGCCCGCCGACGACCTCCAGCAGCCTGCGGTCGGCCGCGGGCAGGGCGCGGCCGGTCCCGACCAGGTGCAGCCCCTCGTCGACGACGACGTCCACGTCGGCCTTCTCCGGCCGGTCGCACGCCCCGGCGTCGCCGGTGCAGGCGACCCGGCGCCACACCCGGTCCTCGCCCTGCTCGAGCAGTGCCACCGACTGCAGCGCCCAGGTCTCCCGGACCCGGTCCAGCAGCCGCGGAAGCGGGTCGGACCGGGTCAGGACGGTCCGCGCGAACGACGCCAGCAGCGCGGCCTCCGCCCGGGCCCGCGCCGCCTGCTCCGCCCGCCGGGCCGCCCGGTCGACGACCAGCGCCACCAGCACCCCCACCAGCAGCATGGTCGCCACGGTGATGACGTTGCCGGGGTTGGCGATCGCGAAGGAGTACAGCGGCGGGGACAGGAAGAAGTTCAGCAGCAGCCCGCCGAGCAGCGCCGCGAGCAGCGCCGGGCCGAGCCCGCCGGCCAGCGCGGCGAGCACGGTCGCGAGGAAGTAGAGGACGACGTCGGTGGACAGGTCCACCCAGTCGGTCAGCGCGATCCCGACCAGGGTCGCCGCCGCCGGCGCGAGCACGGCGGTCGCCCAGCCGGCGGCCTGACGGCCCGCGGGCAGGCCGCTGCGCAGCCTCGGCAGCCGCAGGGCCCGCCCGGCGGCCGAGTGGGTGACCATGTGCACGTCGATCGGTCCGGACTCCTGCACCACCCGCGCCCCGATCCCGGGGTCGAACACCCGGGCCAGCCGGGAGCGCCGGGAGGTGCCCAGCACCAGCTGGGTGGCGTTGGCCCCGCGGGCGAAGTCGAGCAGGGCGTCGTCGACGGACTCGCCGACGACGGTGTGGAAGCTCGCCCCGACCCCCTCGGCCATCCGCCGCACCCGGTCCGCGGCGACCACCGGCGCCCCGGCGCGGCCGGGGACCAGGCCGTCGCCGCGCAGCACGTGCACCGCCATCAGGTCGGCGCCGCCGGAGCGTTTCGCGATCCGTGCGGCACGGCGCAGCACCGTCTCGGACTCCCGGCCGCCGGTCAGCGCGACGACCACCCGCTCGCGCGTCTCCCACACGTCGGACACCTGCTGCTCGGTGCGGTAGCGGCGCAGCACCACGTCCACCTCGTCGGCGATCCACAGCAGCGCGAGCTCCCGCAGGGCGACGAGGTTGGGCACCCGGAAGTAGTGCGCCAGCGCGGCGTCGACGCGTTCGGGCGGGTAGACGTTGCCGTGCGCGAGCCTGCGGCGCAGCGCCTCCGGGGTGATGTCGACGATCTCGATCTGCTCGGCGCGGCGGACCACGTCGTCGGGCACGGTCTCCTGCTGGCGGGCCCCGGTGATGGTCTCGACGACGTCGCCGAGGGACTCCAGGTGCTGCACGTTGACCGTGGAGATGACGTCGATGCCGGCGTCGAGCAGCTCCTCCACGTCCTGCCAGCGCTTGGCGTGGCGCGAGCCGGGCGCGTTGGTGTGGGCGAGCTCGTCGACCAGGGCGACCTGGGGGCGGCGGGCCAGCACCGCGTCGACGTCCATCTCGTGCAGCTCCGTGCCGCCGTGCGCGACGGTGCGCCGCGGTACCACCTCCAGTCCCTCGAGCAGCCCCGCGGTGCGCTCGCGGCCGTGGGTCTCGACGACGCCGACGACCACGTCGGCACCGCGGCCGACCCGCCGGTGGGCCTCGCCGAGCATGGCGAAGGTCTTCCCGACCCCGGGTGCGGCACCGAGATGGATGCGCAGTTCTCCCCTCACCCGGCCATTGTGGTCCCGCCCCACTACCGCGCGTCCCGCACGGACAGGTTGAGTTCGGTGACGTCCACCCGGGGCTCGCCGAGGAAGCCGAGGGTGCGTCCGCTGGTCGCGTCGGCCACCAGCTGTTCCACCCGGTCGAGCGACAGCCCGGTGACCCGGGCGACGCGCGGTGCCTGGAGTGCGGCGTAGGCCGGGCTGATGTCGGGGTCGAGCCCGGAGCCGGACGCGGTGACGGCGTCGGTGGGGACGGCGGCGGGGTCGACGCCCTCCCGGGCGGCGATCACCGCGCGGCGCTGCTGCACCGCCTCCAGCAGCCCGGTGTCGAAGCCGCCCTTGTTGGATCCGCCGGAGGTCGTCGTGTCGGCCGGGCCGAGCCCGGCGTCGGCCTCCGCGGTCGCCGAGGGCCGGGTGTGGAAGTACGGGTCGGCGGCCGGGTCGGCGGCGACCGGGTCGATCCCGATCAGCGACGAGCCGGTGCCGCCGGGCAGCACCGAGCCCTCGGCCTGCGCGGAGAGCCCGGGGATCCGGGAGACGCCCCAGATCGCGAGCGGGTACACGATGCCGCACAGGACGGTCATGACGAGGAGCACGCGCAGGCCGGTCGCGGTCTGGCGGCGCAGGGTGGTGAGCATCAGATCCCCGGGACGAAGCGGACGAGCAGGTCGATGAGGAAGATCCCGACGAACGGGGTGACGACCCCTCCGAGGCCGTAGATCAGCAGGTTGCGCCGCAGCAGCGACGCCGCCGACGACGGCCGGTACCGCACCCCGCGCAGGGCGAGCGGGATCAGCGCGACGATCACCAGCGCGTTGAAGATCACCGCGGAGAGGATCGCGGACTCCGGCGTGGCCAGGCCCATGACGTTGAGCAGCCCCAGCGACGGGTACAGCGCGACGAACATCGCGGGCAGGATCGCGAAGTACTTCGCGAGGTCGTTGGCGACGGAGAACGTCGTGAGCGCGCCGCGGGTGATCAGCAGCTGCTTGCCGATCTCGACGATCTCGATGAGCTTGGTCGGGTCGGAGTCCAGGTCCACCATGTTCCCGGCCTCCTTGGCGGCGGAGGTGCCGGTGTTCATGGCGACGCCGACGTCGGCCTGGGCCAGTGCGGGCGCGTCGTTGGTGCCGTCGCCGGTCATCGCGACCAGCCGGCCCCCCTCCTGCTCCCGGCGGATGTAGGCGAGCTTGTCCTCGGGGGTGGCCTCGGCGATGTGGTCGTCGACGCCGGCCTGGGCGGCGATCGCGGCCGCGGTGCGCGGGTTGTCGCCGGTGACCATCACGGTGCGGATGCCCATGGCCCGCAGCTCGGCGAAGCGCTCCGCCATGCCGGGCTTGACGACGTCGGACAGCTCGGTCACGCCGAGCACGGCCGCGCCGTCACCCCCGGGTCCGGACGCCCGGGCGACCACCAGCGGGGTCCCGCCCCCGTCGGAGATGGACTCGACGAGACGTTCCACCTCGGCTCGGTCCTCGGCTCCTCCGGTCGTGCGCGCCCAGTCCAGGACCGCGGCCGCGGCCCCCTTGCGGACGACACCGCCCGGCAGGTCGATGCCCGACATCCGGGTCTGCGCGGTGAACGGCACGAACTCGGCGACGGCCTCGGTCGCGTCGGCCTCCGGCGGGAGGCCGTGCTCGGCCGCGCAGAGCTCGACGATGCTGCGGCCCTCGGGGGTCTGGTCGGCGAGGCTGGACAGCCGCGCGGCGCGGGCCAGCTCCTCGACCCCGGTGCCGCCGACGGGGTGCAGCGCGGTGGCGCGCCGGTTGCCGAAGGTGATGGTGCCGGTCTTGTCGAGCAGCAGGGTGTCGACGTCGCCGGCGGCCTCGACCGCGCGCCCGGACGTGGCGAGCACGTTGCGCTGCACGAGCCGGTCCATCCCGGCGATCCCGATCGCCGACAGCAGCGCCCCGATGGTCGTCGGGATGAGGCAGACCAGCAGCGCGGTGAGCACCAGCAGCGGCACCTGGGTGCCGGCGTAGGCGCTCATCGGGGCGATCGCGACCACGGCGAGCAGGAAGATGATCGTCAGCGCCGACAGCAGGATGGTCAGGGCGATCTCGTTCGGCGTCTTCTGCCGGGCGGCGCCCTCGACCAGGGCGATCATCCGGTCGACGAAGGACTCCCCCGGCTTCGTCGTGATCCGCACGACGATCCGGTCCGAGAGCACGGTGGTGCCGCCGGTGACGGCGCAGCGGTCGCCGCCCGCCTCCCGGATGACCGGCGCGGACTCGCCGGTGATGGCGGACTCGTCGACCGAGGCGATGCCGTGGACGACGTCGCCGTCGCCGGGGATCGTCTCCCCCGCCTCGACGACGACGAGGTCGCCGAGGCGCAGCTGCGCGCCGGGGACCTGCTCCTCGGCGGCGTCGCGGTCGGCGGGCGAGTCGGTGACCAGCCTGCGGGCGACGGTGTCGCGCTGGGTGGCGCGCAGCGAGGCGGCCTGGGCCTTGCCGCGCCCCTCGGCGACGGCCTCGGCGAGGTTGGCGAACAGCACGGTGAACCACAGCCACACCGCGACGAGCACCGCGAACACGCTCGGGTCCGCGACGGCGAGCACCGTGACCAGCACGGACCCGACCCAGACGACGAACATGACCGGGTTGCGGGCCTGCACCCGCGGGTCGAGCTTGGCCAGGGCCTCGGGCAGGGCGGCCAGCAGCTGGCGGGGGGCGAACGCCCCGGCGGCGACCGGCGTCGCGCTCGGCGGTGCCGTCTGCGGCTCGGTCGTCACGGACACGGGTTCCTCCGACTCGGCACGGTGGTGGTGGGTGGCGGTCACGAGAGGGCCTCGGCGATCGGGCCGAGCGCGAGCGCCGGGAAGAAGGTCAGCGCGGACACGAGCAGGACGGTGCCGCCGACCAGGCCGGCGAACAGCGGGCCGTCGGTCGGGAGCGTCCCGGCGCCGGCCGGGACGCGGCGCTGGCGGGCCAGCGAGCCGGCGAGCGCCAGCACCGCCAGCATGGGCACGAACCGGCCGAACAGCATGGCCAGTCCCAGCCCGGCCTGGAAGAAGTCGCTCGTCACGGTGAGCCCGCCGAACGCGGAGCCGTTGTTGTTGGCCGCCGAGGCCCAGGCGTAGAGGACCTCGGAGAAGCCGTGCGCGCCGTCGTTGCCCAGCGCGTCGGCGGTGCCCGGCAGCGCGATGGCCAGGCCCGCGCCGATCAGGACGAACGCGGGCATGACCAGGATCGACACGGCGGCGTAGGTGATCTCGCGCCGGCCGAGCTTCTTGCCCAGGTACTCCGGGGTGCGCCCGACCATCAGCCCGGCCAGGAACACCGCGATGACCGCGAGCACCAGCAGGCCGTAGAGCCCGGAGCCGACGCCGCCGGGGGCGACCTCGCCGAGCAGCATGTTCAGCAGCGCGACGCCGCCGCCCGCACCGGTGAGGCTGTCATGGGTGGCGTTGACCGCGCCGGTGGACGTGCCCGTGGTGGACACGACGAACAGGGCGGAGCCGGGGATGCCGAAGCGCACCTCCTTGCCCTCCATCGCCCCGCCCGCGGCGAGCGCGGCCGGGCCGTTGGGGTGCAGCTCGGCGAGCCAGGTCGCGGCGAGGAACAGCGCCCACAGCCCGCCCATGACCGACAGCAGCACGACGCCCTGGCGGACCCGCCCGACCAGCACGCCGAACGTGCGCGTCAGCGCGACCGGGACGACGAGCAGCAGGAAGATCTCGAGCAGGTTCGACAGCGGGTTCGGGTTCTCGAACGGGTGCGCGGAGTTGGCGTTGAGGATGCCGCCGCCGTTGGTGCCGAGCTCCTTGACCGCCTCCTGCGAGGCGGCCGGGGCGAGCGGCAGGGTGTGGACGCTGCCGTCGACGGTCGTCACGTCGACACCGGACCGCAGCGACTGCACCACGCCGGTGGCGACGAGCACGATCGCGGCGACGGCGGCGATCGGCAGCAGGATCCGGACGACGCCGCGGGTCAGGTCGACCCAGAAGTTCCCGATCCGGCCCCCCTCGTCGTCGCCGGTCGCACCGTGGGAGACGAAGCCGCGGACCAGCGCGACCGCGACCGCCATGCCGACGGCGGCGGACACGACGTTCTGCACGGTCAGGCCGGCCATCTGCACGGTGTGGCCGAGCACCTGCTCGGGCACGTAGGACTGCCAGTTCGTGTTGGTCACGAACGACACCGCGGTGTTGAACGCCATCGCGGGCGACACCGAGGTGGCGCCGTCGGTGCCGCGGCCGAACCCGAGCGGGAGGAAGGCCTGCAGCCGCTGCATCAGGTAGAGCAGCGCGATCGAGACGAACGAGAAGCCCAGCACACCCGCGGCGTAGGTCGTCCAGCGCTGCGGGGACGCGGCGTCGATCCGGCAGATCCGGTAGACGAACCGCTCGATCCGCCAGTGCCGGGTGTCGGTGTAGACCCGCGCCATCCAGTCGCCCAGCGGCTTCCAGGTCACGGCGAGCAGCGCCACCAGCGCCGCCGCCTGCGCGAGCCCCGCCATCAGAACCGCTCCGGGCGGAGCAGCGCGATCACCAGGTAGACCAGCAGGGCCAGGGCGAGCACACCCCCGGCGATGTTCGCGATCACAGCTTCTCCATCCCGCGCAGGGTGAGCGCGAGGACGGCGAAGGACGCCACCAGCAACGCGGTGTAGGCCAGGTCGGCCACGGGACTCTCCTCGGTCGTGCCCACCCGCCGGCTTGTCCGGCGGGCTGCGGGGATCGTGCGCCGCACCGGGGGTCGTGCCCGCGGCGATGACGGCGGATTGACGCCCACCGGGCCGCGCGTTGACGCGTTCTTGACGCCCGGTGGTGGCCATCACGTCCCCCGGACGGGCGGTCGGTCTCAGGAACCCGTCAACACACGCGCGTGACGACGCCAACACCGCGTCAGGGACCGGGCCGGGCCGCCGCCGGGGGCGCACGCTCCCGCGCATGCTGCAGCGCCGCCCCGCCCGTCCGGTCCCGCCGCCCCTGCCCGGGGGCGCCGGGTTCGTCGCCGCGATCGCCACCGGCGTCGCCGCGGGGCTCGCCGCCGGTGCCGCGGGGGCCGCCGGTGCCGGGCCCGGCCTCGTCGCCGCGGTCGCGGTCGCCGTCGCGGTGGTGGGGACGGCGGCGCTCGCCGTCGCGACGACGGCGGCCGGTGCGCTGGCCGCCGCGGCGGTCTGCTGGGGGTTCGCCGACGGCTTCGGGCTGCACCGCCTCGCCGAGCTGCACACCGGCGCGCGGGACCTGGAGCTCCTGGCCGGGCTGCTGGCGACCGCGCTGGTGGCCCACCTCCTCGTCCCGGCGGTTGCGCGGCACAGCGCTGGTTACCCTGCTCGGTGACGGCCCGGGCACCCGCCCGGCCGGCCCGGCGGGGAGGTCTGTGCATGTCGGTGATCGACAACGCGGTCTACGTCGACGGCAAGCGGGCGGCGGCGCCCGACTCCGTCGACAGCGCGGTCGAGGCGCTGCAGGGCTGCCGTGCCGACCACGGCGGCGAGGCACCCGCGTTCTGCTGGATCGGCATGCTGCGGCCGGGCGTCGACGAGATCCACCAGGTCGCGGCGGAGTTCGGGCTGCACGCGCTGGCGATCGAGGACACCGTCAACGCCCACCAGCGCCCCAAGCTGGAGCGCTACGGCAGCACCGAGTTCGTGGTGCTGCGCCCGGCCCGCTACGTCGACTCCGACGAGGTCGTCGAGATCGGCGAGGTGCACCTGTTCCTCGGACCGGACTTCGTCATCACCGTCCGGCACGCCGCCGAGCCGCAGCTCGGTGAGGTCCGCGACCGGCTGGAGAGCGACCCGGACCTGCTCTCGCACGGCCCGATGGCGGTGCTCTACGCGGTGCTGGACCGGGTCGTCGACGACTACTTCCCCGTCCTCGACGGCCTGCAGGACGACATCGACGAGATCGAGGTGCAGGTCTTCCGCGGCGACCCGAACGTGTCGCGGCGCATCTACCAGCTGACCCGGCAGGTCATCGCGTTCCAGCGGGCCGTCGAGCCGCTGCAGGAGATCTTCGTCGAGCTGCGGGCCCGGTTCGCCAAGTCCGGCGACGCCCCGGACCTGGAGCTGCGCCGGGCGATGCGCGACGTGATCGACCACGCCACCCGGGTGCGGGAGCGCGTCGAGGGGTTCCGCGACCTGCTCGGCAACATCCTGACGGTCAACTCCACCCTGGTCGCACAGCGGCAGAACGAGGAGATGACCCGGCTCACCGAGGCGGGCTTCGCGCAGAACGAGCAGATGAAGCGGGTGTCGTCGTGGGCGGCGATCCTGTTCGCGCCGACCCTGATCGCCGGCATCTACGGCATGAACTTCGACGAGATGCCGGAGCTGCACTGGGCGCTGGGCTACCCGATGGCCATCGGGCTGATGCTGCTGCTCGGACTGGGGCTGTACCTGGCGTTCAAGCACAACGACTGGCTCTGAGGGCCGGGCGCCCACCCCCCGTGGACGCCCGGCCCCCGGTTCAGCCGCCGGCTCCGGGCGTGGCCGGTGCCGGGGTCGCCCGCGGCGCGGTCGGCGGCGCCTGCGCACCCGGACGGGCCGCCGTGGTCTGCGGGATCGTCACGACCAGCGGCGGCGGGGGCACGGTCACGCACTCCCCCGACGACGGGTCGGTCGTGCGCACACCCTGCGGGTACGGCCCGGGCGCCGGGACGGTCGAGGTGGCCGCGGAGCCGTCGGTGGGGCAGTGACCGTCGTCGACGGCGAGCGGGCGGCCGTTCTCGTCGAACAGGTAGACCCCGGTCAGCGGCCTGCCGTTCGCGTCGAAGGGCCGCACGTCGGACACCGTGTTCCCGTCGAGGGTCAGCCCCGGCGGCGGCGAGTACGACGACACGTCGGTGGTGCGGTCCTGCCCCTGGGCCGGCACCCCGGCCACCAGCAGGCCCGCGGCCAGTGCGTTCAGCGGCACCACGGCCCACAGCAGCCGGCGGTCGACCGCGCTGCGGCGGCCGAGCAGCACCGACAGCGGCACCGCGGCGACGGCCAGGACGACGGTGATCAGCAGCCCGGCGGACCCGCCCCCGCCGAACACCCATCCGACGAGCCCGGCCGCGACCAGCCCGCGCAGCACCCACCAGCCGGGCTGGAGGGTCAGGACGAACCCGCCGACCCCGCCGTCGGCCCGGGTCCGGGCGATCCGCTCGCGCAGCGCCACCACCGACGGCAGCGCCGCGACCGACGGCTGCCCCGGCCCGTCGGTCCACACGGCGAGCACCCCGGCCCCGGCGGCCAGGGCCGCGAGGAACATCGGGAACGACGCCGACGGCCCGACCTGCCACACGGCGGGACCCGCGAGGACCATCAGGCCGGTGGCGCCGAGGAGCGCGGCCACCGCGAACCACGCCCCGCCCGTGCGGGGGCGTCCGGCGGGCGCCTGCGGGGCCGGATAGCCCGCGGCCGCGCGCAGCTCCGCCGCGTAGGCCTCCGGCGTGCCGAGGCGCTCGCGGACCGCGGCCCGGTCGAAGCCGGGGCCCAGCTCGTCGGAGAGGTCGGCGAGGTGGCCCCGCGCGTCCTCGACGATCTCCTCGACCTCCGCCGGGGGCAGGTCGGACAGCGCCTCCCGCAACCCGAGCAGGTACTCGGTGCCGACCGGGTCGCCGATCCGGGTCGTGGCGGCGCCGTCGGGGCCGCCGGTGCCGTCGGTGCTCACGTGCCCACCAGGCCTTCCATCGTGGTGGCGAACGCGCGCCACCGGTCGGTCGTCTCCCGCAGCCGGGCCCGGCCCGGCTCGTTGATCGCGTAGTACTTGCGGTGCGGCCCCTCCTCGCTGGGGACGACGTAGGAGGTCAGCAGGCCCGCACCGTAGAGCCGGCGCAGCGTGCCGTAGACCGACGCGTCCCCCACCTCGCTGAGCCCGGCCGCGCGCAGCGCACGGACGACCTCGTAGCCGTAGCCGTCCCCGCGGTCGAGCACGGCGAGCACCGCGAGGTCGAGCACTCCCTTGAGCAGCTGACTGGTGTCCATCGCACCTCCTTGCGCACCGGAGAGTACTACGCAGTGCGCAGTAGTGCGCGCACCACTGCACCCCGTGCGTGTCAAGGTGCCGCCAGTGGTGGCACCGGCCCCGTCAGGGCGGCGTAGCGGGAACGGGCACGGAGGCGCCCGCGGGGTGACAACGGAGGGGCACGGCGCCCGCACCGGGCGCCCGCCACCAAGGAGTCATCCCGGTGACCCTCGCCGACCTGCTCCCCTCCCTCCGCCCGACGCTGGCCGCCCGCCTCGAGCCGGGCCTGTGGCCGCTCACGACCCGCGCCACCTCCGACGGTGCCCTGCAGATCGGCGGGGTCGACCTCGCCGGGCTCGCCGCCCGCTTCGGCACCCCGGTGCAGGTGCTCGACACCGCCGACGTCCGCGCCCGCTGCCGTGCCTACCGGGCCGCGCTGCCCGACGCCGAGATCGTCTACGCCGGCAAGGCGTTCCTCTGCCGCGGGATGGCCCGCCTGGTCGCCGACGAGGGCTGTTCGGTCGACGCCTGCTCCGGCGGTGAGGTCGCGGTGGCCGCGGCCGCGGGGCTGCCCGGCGACCGGATCGTGCTGCACGGCACCGTCAAGACCGACGAGGACCTCAAGGCGGCGTTCGCCGCGGGCGTCGGGCGGATCGTGCTGGACTCGGCGGCGGAGGTCGACCGGATCGCCGCGCTCGCGCCGCACCGGCAGAAGGTGCTGCTGCGGATCAGCCCGGACGTCGACGCCGGCACCCACCCGGGGCTCACGACCGGCACCGCGTCGTCGTGGTTCGGGATGCCGCCCGCCGAGGCGTGCGAGGTCGCCGGACGGGTGCTGGCCCGCCCCGAGCTGGAGCTGGCCGGGCTGCACTGCCACCTCGGCTCGCAGGTGCCGTCGGTGTCGCGCTACGAGCGCGCCGCGGTCCGGATGGTGGGTGTGATCGCGGCGCTGCGCGCGCGGTACGGGATCACCGTCGCCGAGCTGGACCTGGGCGGCGGCCACGCGGTCGGCTACGCCGAGGGCGAGCCCTGCCTGGACCCGGCGACGTTCGGCCGGGCCGTGCGGGGCACCCTGGCCCGGACCTGCGCGGCGCACGGGATCGACGAGCCGCGGCTGCTGGTCGAGCCGGGACGCGCGGTCGTCGCCCGGGCCGGGGTGACGCTCTACCGGGTCGGCGCCGTGCAGCGCTGCGGCGACGGCCGCATCACCGTGCTGGTCGACGGCGGCATGAGCGACGACCCGCGCCCCGCCCTCTACGGCGCCCGCTACCCGGTCCGGCTCGTCGGGCGCGCCACCCGGGCGCCGCTGGAGACGGTCCGCGTGGCGGGGCGGCACTGCGAGTCCTCCGACGTGATCGCCGACGGCGTCCGGCTGCCCGCCGACGTCGCGCCCGGGGACCTGCTGGCGGTGCCGGTGTCCGGCGCGTACCACGCGTCGATGGCGTCGACCTACAACCAGGTCCCGCGCCCGCCGGTGATCGCCGTCGCCGCGGGGGCGTCGCTGCCGCTGCTGCGCCGCGACACCCCGGAGGACCTGCTGCGCCGCGACTGCTCCTGACCCCCCGCGCCGCTCAGCGACGCGGCCGCGGCGCCGGCTGGCACCGCGGGCAGGTGAACGACGAGCGGTTCATGAACGCGTCCCGGCGGATCGGGGTGCCGCAGCGACGGCACGCCCGGTCCGCCCGGCCGTAGACGTTCAGGGAGCGGTCGAAGTAGCCCGAGGCGCCGTTGACGTTGACGTACAGCGCGTCGAAGGAGGTCCCGCCCTGGGCGAGCGCCTCGTGCATGACGGTCGTCGCGGCGTCGAGGACGGCGTGACCCTGGGCCCGGGTGAGCTTCCCGGTGGGCCGGGTGCCGTGCAGCCGGGCCCGCCACAGCGCCTCGTCGGCGTAGATGTTGCCGATCCCGGAGACGACGGTCTGGTCGAGCAGCGCACGCTTGACCTCGGTGCGACGGCGACGCAGCGCCGCGACGGCGTCGTCGGCCGAGAACGCCGGGTCCATCGGGTCGCGCGCGATGTGCGCGACCGGCTCGGGCACCAGGCCGCCGCCCGCGGCCGCGGCGAGCGGGTGCACCGACAGCCCGCCGAAGGTGCGCTGGTCGACGAAGCGGAGCTCGGGGCCGTCGTCGTCGAACCGGACGCGGACCCGCAGGTGCTTCTCGTCGGGCGCGTCCGGGGGCTCCACCAGCATCTGCCCGGACATGCCCAGGTGCGCGAGCAGTGCGTCGTCGCCGGGGCCCGCGGTGTCCAGCTCCAGCCAGAGGTACTTGCCGCGCCGCGCGGCCGCGGACAGCGTGCGCCCGGTCAGCCGGCCGGTGAAGTCGTCCGCGCCGGTCGGGTGCCGGCGTACCGCGCGCGGATGCAGCACCTCGACGCGGGCGATCCGCCGGTCCAGCACGTGGTCGGCGAGGCCGCGGCGGACGACCTCGACCTCGGGCAGTTCCGGCATCGACGGCTACCGCCCGGAGCCGGCACTCTCGTCGGACAGCGCGTGCCAGGCGATCTCGGCCGCCTTCTGCTCGGCCTCCTTCTTGGTGCGCCCCGCACCGCTGCCGAGGTCACGACCCCCGACGACGGCCGTCGCGGTGAACACCTTCAGGTGGTCCGGGCCCTCCTCGTCGATCCGGTACTCGGGCACGCCGTGCCCGCCGGCGGCGGTGAGCTCCTGCAGGCTGGTCTTCCAGTCCAGGCCCGCGCCGAGCAGCGGGGCACTGTGCAGCAGGTCCGCGAACAGCCGGTGGATCAGCTCGCGGGACGGCTCGAGGCCGTGCGCGAGGTACACCGCGCCGAGCAGCGCCTCGGTGGCGTCGGCCAGGATGCTGGCCTTCGACCGGCCACCGGTCAGCTCCTCACCGCGCCCCAGGTACAGGTACGCGCCGAGGCCGTGCGGCCCGTCGTCCGGCGTCGGCAGCGCCACCGCGACGGTGGCGAGCGCGTGCATGTTGACCACGCTCGCGCGCAGCTTCGCCAGCTGCCCCTCGGGCAGGTCCGGGTGGTCCCGGTAGAGCCGCTCGGTGATCACGATCGACAGCACCGAGTCGCCCAGGAACTCCAGGCGCTCGTTGGTCGGCAGACCGCCGTGCTCGTAGGCGTAGGACCGGTGGGTGAGCGCCAGCGTGAGCAGCGCCTCGTCCAGGTCCACACCGAGTGCGGACAGCAGAGGTGACCGGTCCGTCACCGGACCGGTCACGCTCTTGTCGCCCACTGCTGCGATCAGGCCGGGCTGGTGACCTGACGGCCGTCGTACTGCCCACAGGTCGGGCAGGCGATGTGCTGCAGCTTCGGCTCACGGCAGGCGCGGTTCGAGCAGGCGACCAGGGTCGGCGCAGAGGCCTTCCACTGCGACCGGCGCGCACGCGTGTTCGACCGCGACATCCGGCGCTTGGGAACGGCCATGATGACACTCCTCGGTACTTCGAACGATCAGGTCTGCCCACCGGGGAGCGGGCTCACGTGGAGCCGCCGCTCAGTCGGTGGAGGGCAGGCGCTCACGGAGCGCCGCCCAACGAGGATCCAGTGTCTCATGCCCGTGATCCGACGGGAGATCGGCCCACCTCTCGCCGCACTCGACGCACAGACCGGGGCAGTCCTCGCGGCACAGGGGCGCCATCGGGAGCTCGGTGACGATCGCGTCGCGCACGGTCTGGGTGAGGTCGATGCGCTCGTCGACCAGGCGCGGGATCTCGTCGGCGTCGGTGGTCTCCTCGGTGACCGAGTCCGGGTAGGCGAACAGCTCGCCGATCCGGACCTGCACGTCCTCACCGATCGGCTCCAGGCAGCGCGAGCACTCCCCCGCCAGCCGGGCATCGGCCGTGCCGGAGACGTAGACGCCCTCGGTCACCGACTCCAGGGACACGTCGAGCTCGACGTCGGACCCGCCGGGGACGGTGATCACCCCGGTCAGGCCGATCTCGGCGTCGCCCGACGGCGCGGGGACCGTACGGGCCACGGTGCGCTGGTTACCGGGGCGGCGGGCCAGCTCACGGGTGGAGAGGACCCAGGGGTTGTCGTCGGGACGGTTCTGGCTGCGCGCGGTGTTCATCTCGCGGACCAGCGTACGCGGCCCGGTCAGTCGCGTCGTCGCACGTCGAACGCGTCGGCGACCAGGGCGCCCAGCTCCAGGAACGCGTCCGCGGTCGCCGGGCGGAGCCGGGCCGGGTCGACCCGGCCGCCGGTGGCCAGGTGCGGGTCGTGCGGGACCTCGACGACGCCGCGCACCCGCTGGGCGAAGTGCTCGCGGATCCGGACGGCGTCGACCTCGGCGCTGCGCCGGTCGCAGGACAGCACGACCACCGCGTCGCGGACGAGGTCGCCGTGGCCGTGCGCGACCAGCCAGTCCAGCGTCTTGCTGGCCCGGCCCGCGCCGTCGACGGTCGGGGCCCCGACCACGACGACCGAGTCGGCGCGCGCGAGGGTGCCCTGCATCGTGGAGTGCACCATCCCGGTGCCGGAGTCGGTGATGATGATGTTGAAGAAGCGGCCCAGGAGGTCGACCACGCGCTCGTACTCGTCGCGGGAGAACGCCTCACCCGAGGCGGGGTCCTGCTCCGAGGCCAGGACCTGCAGGCGCCCGGCGAGGCTCGTGTAGCGGGACACGTCGGTCCAGGTGCCGACCGAGTCCAGATCGTTCAGCAGCTCGCGGACGGTGATCCGGGAGTCGCCGGTGAGACGGTCGGCGAGCGTGCCGGCGTCGGGGTTGGCGTCGAGGACGACGGCCCGGTCCCCGCGGTGCTCGGCCAGTGCCTGTCCGAGGCAGGCCGCGACCGTGGTCTTGCCGACGCCGCCCTTCACCGACATGACCGCCACCCGGTGCGCCCCGGCCAGCGGCGCGCGGACCCGGTTCAGCAGGCCGGAGCGGAGCTCCTCGGCGTCGCTCGGGCCGGGGTTCACACGGCCGCCGGTGACGTCGTAGAGGGCGCGCCGCCATCCGGTGCGCGGCCGGTCGGGCCGCGCGCGCAGCATGGCGTCCTCGCGCAGGTCCGCCGCGGCCGCCCCGGGGTTCCCGCGCGGGGCCTCGGAGCGTGGGAGCTCGGGACGCGGGGCGTCGGGAGCCGGGACCTCGGCCGGGGGCTGCGCCGGGTTCGTCACAGGGGGTCCTTCCAGCCGGTGCCCGTAGCGTGCCCACCAGGTCGTCGGGTCGGGTTCGGGCCGGCGTGCCATGCGCGGGAGAGTAGTACGGCGGGTGACCTGGATTCCTGCGTCCGGCGTATCCGACCACAGCAACTGCGCGCGGTGAAGCACCTGTGTCGCAGCAGTACCCGTGATCACCCGGCCGCGCGGGCCGCCTGCCGGGTCGCGCCGGGCGTCTCACCGAGCACCGCCCGGTAGCGACGGGTGAAGTGGGCCTGGTCGGCGTAGCCGAGATCGGCGGCCAGCCCGGCCAGCGCGGTGTCCGGGTCGGTCCGGAGCACCGCGGCGGCGTGCTGCAGGCGACGGCACTCGATCAGCCACAGCGGGGTCAGTCCGACGTGGCCGCGGACCAGGCGTTCCAGGGTCCGCGGTGCGACGCCGACGAGCTCGGCGAGCTGGTCGGCGCGCAGGACGTCGGCACGGGACTCGGCCAACGCGCAGGCCCGGTTGACCAGGCGTCCGGCGTCGGTGACCCGGTCCGCCAGCGGGGCGAGCCAGTCCCGCACCGTCGCGGCCGGGTCGCCGGCCGCCACGGCCGCGGTGAGCTCCGCCACCGGCGCGCCGCGGACCTCCTCGGCGGTCCCGCGCAGCGCGGCGGGTGCGGTGGCCGTGAACAGCGGGGTCGCGCCGGGCCGCAGCAGGACGCCGACGACCCACGACCGCCCGGCCAGCTCGCGGACGTCGACGCCGGTGCGCGGCCCGTGCAGCGTCGCGGTGACCGGGTCGGTGACGAGGTTGAACGCCGGGTACTGCAGCACCCGCTGGCGCACCGTGCGTCCCGGCGGCACGTCCCAGCGGGCGGTCCACACCCACCGGACGAGGTCGTCGAGCCCGATGGGCGCCCGGTCGAGCGCGACCTCGGGGGCACCCGGGTTGAGGTGTCCGCGCGACTCGACGGTCATCGACCAACCCCCTGTCGGCAATGTTCAATCCGCGCCGTCGCGGGGCGGGGAGACTCGTCGTATGGAGCTCACGAGCAGTGTCACCGGCGCCCACACCACCGACGGCCGTCCGCACGGGGTCACCTCACTCACCCCGCACCTGGTGGCATCGCCCGCCCGCGCGGCGATCGAACTCTACTGCGCCGCCTTCGGGGCCCGGGTGCTCTCGGTCACCGAGATGGGCGGGATGGTCGGGCACGCCGAGCTGGAGCTGGCGGCCGGCCGGTTCACCGTCTCCGACGCGATGCCCGACTACGGCCTCGTCGCCGCCCCGGCGGGTGACCACCCGGTGTCGCTGTCGCTCGCGGTGTACGTACCCGACGTGGACGCGGCCGTCGCGACGCTGGCCGAGGCCGGGTCGACGGTGCGCGAGCCGGTCTCGACGTTCGTGTCCGGGGACCGGTTCGGCTCGGTCGTCGACCCGTACGGGGTGCGGTGGGCGGTGATGACCCGGGTGGAGGACCTGTCGCCGGAGGAGAGCGCGCGCCGGGTCGAGGAGTGGGCGGCGCAGCAGGGCTGAGGGCACGGCGGCCCGGTCGGCCCCGGCGCCGGACGGTGCGCCGCGGGCCCTCCGGTCCCGGACGCCGATCCGGAACGCCTAGTCTCGGACGGTGATCTTCGCTGCTCCGCCGTCCGTCGTCCCGGCGACCTGAGACCGGTGCTCCGGCCCCGATCGCTCCCGCTGGCCTTCGCCACGGCATCGGTGTCCTTCGTGGTGGTCTGCGCCGCGGCCGGGGTGCCGGCCCCGCTCTACGTCGTCTACCAGCGGTCCTACGGCATCTCGACGGTCGCGCTCACCGGGGCGTTCGCCGTCTACGTCGTGCCGCTGCTGGTGGCCCTGCTGTGCTGCGGCAGCCTGTCCGACCACGTGGGCCGGCGCCGGGTGGCGGTGCCCGCACTGATCGTCGGCGCGGTGGCGTGCCTGGTCCTCGCCACCGTCGACTCGTCCGCACCGTTGATCATCGGGCGGGCGGTCCAGGGGGTGTCGGTGGGGCTCGCGCTGGCCGCGCTCGGCGGCTACGTCGTCGACCTGGCGCCTCCGGCGCGTCCCGGGCTGGCCGGGGCGATCACGAGCGGCGCGCCGCCGGGCGGCATCGCGCTCGGCGCGCTCGCCTCCGGAGCCGCGGTGCAGCTCGCGCCGGACGGCGCACCCGTCCGGTCCTTCGTCGTCGCAGCGGGACTGCTCGTCGTGGCCGCCGCGGCGCTCGCCCTGCTGCCGGAGACCGCGGTCCGGCGGCCCGGGGCGCTGCGGTCGCTGCGGCCGGAGGTCCGGGTGCCCCGCGCCGCGCGCCGACTGTTCCCGATGGTGTGTGTCGTCGTCGCGGCGACCTACGTCCTCGGCGGGTTCACCCAGGCGCTGGCCCCGTCGCTCGCGGCCTCCGTCCTGGGCCGCGACGACCTGTTCAGCGGCGCCCTGGCCGTCGCCGTCTACCACCTCGCGGGACCGGCGGCGGGGCTCGTGGCCGCCCGGCTGCCCGCCGCACGCGCGCTGACCGTCGGGGCCGTCGTGCTGGCGGCCGGCACCGCCGGGTTCGTCGGCGCGATCGCCCTCGGGAGCTTCGCCGCCTACCTCGCCGCCGCGGTCGCGGCCGGGGCCGGGTTCGGTGTCGCGTTCGCCGGCGCGATCCGGGTCCTGCTCGACCGGAGCCCGGAGGGCACGCGCGCCGGCACCCTCGCCGCGGTCTACCTGTACTGCTACCTCGCGGCCGCCGTGGCGAGCCTGCTCGCGGGGGCCGCGGTCGACGTGTGGGGCCTGGCGCCGGTGGCCTCGGTCCTGTGCGGTGTGGTCGTGGTGATGTCGGTCGCGGGTGCCACCGGGGCCGCGCTCCGGCTCCGCGGCTCGGTGGACCCGGGGTGAGCGCCGCGTCGGTGCTCGGCCGGGACGGCCCGAACCGCCGCGGCCGTCAGTCGATCAGGTCCATCCCGGTGCCGGTGCGGCCCGGCTCCGGGGGCCGTCCGCCGCCGTAGTTCGGGCCGTACTGGCCGCGCCAGATCTGGCTGCGCCCGCGCCCGACGACGCCGAGCGCGTTGTTCAGGGTGGTCTCCAGCTCGCCCAGGGTGGTGTCGACGTAGTCGTCGCACTCCCGGCGCAGCCGGTCGGCCTCGGCGTGTGCGCCGTCGACGATCCGGCCGGCCTCGGCGTGCGCGGAGCGGACGACCTCGGTCTGGGACACCAGCCGGGTCTGCTCGTTCTGCCCGTCGGCGATGAGCCGGTCGTGCGCGGCCCGGCCGGCGTGGCTCATCCGCTCGGCCTCGTCCCGGGCCCGGTCGGTGACCTCGGCGTACTGGCGGCGGCCCTCGGCGACCACGCGCTCCGCCTCGTGGCGGGCCTCGGCCAGGGTGCGCCCGGCCTCCTCCTGCGCCTCGGCGACGAGCCGTTCGGCCTCGGTACGCGCGTTCTGCAGCGTCTCCTCGGCCTCGGAGTTCGCCGCGGTCCGGGTCTCCTCCGCCTCGCGCTCGGCCTCGGACACGACGTCGTCGCGCCGGTCGAGCACGTCCTGGGCGTCGTCCATCTCGCCCGGGATCGCCTCGCGGACGTCGTCGAGGAGCTCCAGCACGTCGCCGCGCGGGACCACGCAGTTCGACGTCATCGGGACGCTGCGCGCCTCCTCGACGATCGTCACCAGCGCGTCCAGCGACTCGAAGACCCGGTACACGCGACGGATCCTCTCACCGTCACGGGCGCGGACCCGTTATTGGGCGCCGCTCCCGCGTGTCAGGCGAGCCGGTCCAGCAGCCGGGTGTGCACGCTCGGCGGGAGGAACGCGGTGACGTCGCCGCCGCCGCGGGCGACCTCCTTGACCAGTGAGCTCGACACGTAGACCTGACCGGGCGCACCGGGCAGGAACAGCGTCTCGACCCCGGTCAGGTGCCGGTTCATGTGCGCCATCGGGAGCTCGTAGTCGTAGTCCGTCGCCCCGCGCAGGCCCTTGACCATCGCCTGGGCGCCGCGCTCGCGGCAGTAGTCGACGACGAGCCCCTGGAACGACTCGACCCGCACGCCCGGCAGGTCCGCGGTGATCTCGGTGAGCATCGCGACGCGCTCGTCGACGGAGAACAGCCCCTCCTTGCGGGGGTTCACCAGGATCGCGACGAACACCTCGTCGAACAGCGCCGCGGTGCGGGCGATGACGTCGAGGTGACCGACCGTCGGCGGGTCGTAGGAACCGGGGCAGACGGCGCGACGGACCTCGGGCATGGCCGGAACCTATCAGCCGGTGATCACCGGTCAGGCCCAGCTGCGGTCCAGCGACATGTGCAGCTCGTAGCGGTCACCGCGGTAGCGCGACACGGTGTACTCGACCGGCCGGTCACCGGAGCTGGAGGTCCGGTCGAACACCAGGATCGGGTGCCCGGCGGGGATCCCGAGCAGGACCGCCGAGGCCTCGTCGGCCTGCTGGGCGGCGACGGTCTGCTCGGCGCGGTCGATGGGGAGCCGGTAGTGCTCCTGCAGGATCCCGTAGACCGAGCCGCTGAGGTCGTGGACGTCGAGGTCGGGGACCTGTTCTGCGTCGTACCAGGCGTCGTCGATCGACATCGGCACCCCGTCGGCGACGCGCAGCCGCCGCAGGTGCCAGCACCGGCCGTCGGGGCCCTGACCGAGCGCGCGGACGGCCTCCGGCGGTCCGGTGGTGAGCGCGACCTCGAGGACGACCGTGGTCGGGGTCAGCCCGAGCCGGCGCATGTCGTCGTGGAAGGACGCGAGGTGCAGCCGGGAGCGCGCGGTGCGGGCCGCGACGTAGGTGCCCTTGCCGCGGACCCGGGTCAGCAGCCCGTCGCGCTCCAGCTCGCCGACGGCGGCCCGCACCGTCACCCGGCTCACGCCGTGGTCCAGGCACAGCCTGCGCTCGCTGGGGAAGGCGTCGCCGGGCGCGAAGTCCCGCGCGATCGTCTCCGCGAGCAGGACGCGGAGCTGCTCGTGCTTGGGCACGACCCCGTCGCCGATCCGGACCTCGCCGTTCATGGTGCCGTCCACCGTAGCCACTACCGCCCCCGTCCCGGTCCGCCGACCTGCCCGGCCGCGACGGGCCCGGCCCGCTCCCCGGCGGCCGCCCGGTCGAGCACCAGCGTGCAGTGCGGGTGGTCGCGCAGCACGGTCGCGGGCACGTCGGTCGTGACCGGTCCGGACACCGTCGCCGCCACGGCCGCGCGCTTGCCCTCCCCGGTCGCGACGAGCACGATCCGCCGGGCCTCCATGATCGTGGCCGGCCCCTGGGTGAGCACCCGGTGCGGCACGTCCGCGGGACGGTCGAAGAAGCGGGCGTTGTCGGCGCGGGTCCGCTCGGTCAGCGTCGCGACCCGGGTGCGCGAGCCGAACGCCGAGCCGGGCTCGTTGAACCCGATGTGCCCGTTGCCGCCGATGCCGAGGATCTGCAGGTCCACCGGGCCGCACGCGGCGAGCAGCCGTTCGTAGTCCGCCGCGGCCTCGGCCGGGTCCGCGCGGGTGCCGTCCGGGGCGTGCACCGCGGCCGGGTCGATGTCGAGATGGTCGGTGAGCTCGCGGCGGATGACCTCGCGGTAGGACTGCGGGTGCCCCGCGGGCAGGCCCAGGTACTCGTCGAGCAGGAAGGCGCGGGCCCCGGCGAAGGACAGCCCCTCGTCGCGGTGGCGGCGGACCAGCTCGGCGTAGGCGGGCAGCGGCGAGCTGCCGGTGGCGAGCCCGAGGGTCGGCGGCCGGCCGGTGTCGCGGGCCAGGACGTCGGCGACGGCGTCGGCGACCGCCCGCCCGCAGGCCCGCGGGTCGTCGAGGACGACGATCTCCATCACGCACCCCCGCCGGTGACGGGCAGGCCGGCGCGCAGCACCTGCTGCGGCCGCAGGTCCGCGTCGGTGACGAGCACGTCGGCGCGGTGGCCCGGGGCCAGCGACCCGACCTCGCCGTCGAGCCCGAGCAGCCGGGCCGGGGTGCGGGTCGCGGCGAGCACCGCGTCCTGCAGCCGGACCCCCGCGTCGCGCACCGTGGCGCGCACGACGTCGACCAGGCACGCGGTGCCGCCCGCGATGGGCCCGTCCGGGATCCGGGCGACGCCGTCGTCGACCCGGACCTGCATCGTGCCCAGGTGGTAGCGGCCGTCGGGCATCCCGGCCGCGGCCATCGCGTCGGTGACCAGCGCGACCCGGTCCGGCCCGACCAGGTCGAACACCGCGGCGACGGTGTCGGGCGACAGGTGCACCCCGTCCGCGACGAGCTCCACGACGAGCTCGCCCCGGCCGGCCGCGGCCAGGCACGCCGCGACCGGCCCGGGCGCCCGGTGGTGCATCGGGGGCATCGCGTTGAACAGGTGGGTGGCGCTCATCGGCGCGCCGCCCGCCCGGGCGATCCCGGTCGCGGTGGTGCGGGCGTCGGCGTCGGTGTGGCCGATGCTCGGCAGCACCCCGTGCGTGGCGAGCACCGCGAGCAGGTCCGCCGCGTGCGCGGTCTCCGGCGCGTAGGTCACCGACGCGACGGCTCCGTCGGCCTTGGTGAGCAGCTCGTCGAGCAGCACGGGGTCACCCGGGAGGATCGCGCGCGGGTCGTGCGCGCCGCACCGCGCGGCGGCCAGGAACGGGCCCTCCAGGTGGATCCCGGCGAGGTCCCCGGCGACGACGAGCGGGCGCAGCGTCGCGATCCGCTCCGCCAGCACGGTCGGCGGGGCGGAGACCAGCGAGGCGAGGATCGTCGTCGTGCCGTGGGCGCGGTGGTGGGCGAGGGCGGCCGCCGCCCCCGCCGCCGTCGCGTCCGGGAAGCCGTGCCCGGCGCCGCCGTGGTCGTGCACGTCGACCAACCCGGGCAGCAGCAGCGACGACGACGCGGGCGGGAGCGGACCGTCGTACGCCGCGGCCGGGAGGACCGCGACGATCCGGTCCCCCGCGACCGCGACGACCGAGTCCGGGAGCAGCCGGCCGTCGGTGACGACGGTGCCGCGGAGCATGCGGTCTGCCGTCACGCGTCGTGGTCCGTCTCGAGCAGCGTCACGAGGCCGTCCAGCGCAGCCGGGGCGCCGTCGCCGTCGGCCCGCAGCACGACCTCGTCGCCGAAGACGACGCCGAGGGTCATGAGCCCGAGGACACTGCGCGCGTCGACCGGGTCCTTCCCGTCGGTCGCGACGGTGACGGGCAGCCCGGTGGCGGCGGCGGCGCGGGCGAACAGCGCGGCCGGGCGGGCGTGCAGCCCCACCCGGGACGCGACGACGGCGGTGCGGGTGTGCACGGTGCTCTCCTGCTCCTCGGCGGCGGTCACCGGTCGGCCCTGCCCGCGGTGCCGGTGGTCCGGGTGGTGTCGGTGGTCTGGGTGGTTCCGGTGGTCTGGGTGGTGGCGGTGGTGGCGGTGGTCTCGTCGTCCTCCCGGCCGGGGGTCCGCAGGTTCCAGCGACGGATCACGAAGCGGAACAGCACGTAGTAGACGACGGCGTAGGCGAGCCCGATCGGGATCAGCCACAGCGGCCGGGTGGCCTGGCCGAAGTTGAGGACGTAGTCGATGGCACCGGCGGAGAAGGCGAACCCGCTGTGGATGTCGAGCGCGTTGACCAGCGCCAGCGAGGTGCCGGTGAGCACCGCGTGGATCAGGTACAGCGGCCACGCCACGTAGACGAAGGCGTACTCGAGCGGCTCGGTGATGCCGGTGACGAAGGAGGTCAGCGCGACCGACACCATGATCCCGCCGACGAGCTTGCGCCGCTCCGGGCGGGCCTCGTGCCAGATGGCCAGTGCGGCGGCGGGCAGCGCGAACATCATGATCGGGAAGAAGCCGGTCATGAACGCCCCGGCGGTCGGGTCACCGGCGAAGAAGCGGTTGAGGTCGCCGCGGGTGCCGTCGAAGTCCCCGATGAGGAACCAGACGACCGAGTTGACGATGTGGTGCAGCCCGACGGGCAGCAGCAGCCGGTTGACCAGGCCGAAGATCCCGCCGCCGACGACGGCGTTCTCCCCGACGGCGTTGCCCAGCCCGGTCAGCCCGGCGTTGAACACCGGGTAGACCAGGCTCATGACCGACGCGATCACCATCATCGACACGGCGGTGAGGATCGGGACCAGCCGGCGGCCGTTGAAGAAGCCGAGGAAGGTCGGCAGCGTCGTGCGGTGGAAGCGCTGCCACAGCAGTGCCGCGACCAGGCCCGCGACGATGCCGCCCAGCACCCCGAAGTCGATCGTGGCCTGCTCGCCCTTCGAGTCGAGCACCCCGGGCAGCAGCACCGGGGACAGCGCGGTGAACACGCCGTCCATCACGAGGTAGCCGACGAGGGCGGCCAGCGCGGTGGACCCGTCGGAGCGGCGCGCCCAGCCGATCGCGATGCCGAGCGCGAAGATCATCGGCAGGTGGTCGAACAGCGCGCCGCCGGCCGCGGCGAGCACGGCCGCGGGCTGCTTCAGCGCCTCGACGCCGCCGAGCAGGTCGTCCTGCCCGAGGCGCAGCAGCAGGCCGGCCGCGGGCAGGACGGCGATCGGGAGCATCAGGCTCCGGCCGAGCCGCTGCAGCCCGGCCAGCCCCGGCCGTCGTCGTACCGGCTCCGCCGTGGAGGTGTCAGTGCTCATGGACTCGCACTCCTCGTCGAGTATCGGCGACCGGACGGGCTCGGCGGGCGTTGTGGAGCCGCCGCGACAACCGGTACGGTCTGGTTATAACCAGTGAGGGTGCGGGCCGGACACGGCGCTGTCAAGACACTGGTCATGACCAGTAGTGACCGGAGGGTGGAGGAACCCCATGAGCAGGGCCGACGACATCGTGGCGGGGCTGGGCGGACCCGGGAACATCACCGACATCGAGGCGTGCATCACCCGGCTCCGGACCGAGGTCGGCGACCCCGGCCTGGTCGACGACGCGGCGTTGAAGGCCGCCGGGGCGCACGGTGTGGTCCGGTCCGGGACCGTCGTGCAGGTCGTGATCGGGCCGGAGGCGGAGAACCTCTGCGACGACGTCCGGGACCTGCTGTGACGTCCGTCGTCGCGCCCGTCGACGGCGCGGTGGTCGGCCCCGCGGGGGTGCCCGACCCGGTCTTCCGCGACGAGCTGCTCGGCGGCGGGACGGCCGTCGAGCCGCCCGCGGACGCCACCGAGGCGGTCGTGCTGGCCCCGGTCGCCGGCACCGTCGCGGCGCTGCACCCGCACGCCTTCGTGATCACCGCCGACGGTGGCCCCGGGATCCTGGTCCACGTCGGCATCGACACGGTCTCGCTCGGCGGGGCCGGGTTCACCACGCACGTCGCGAAGGGCGACGCGGTCGAGCGGGGCGCGCCGGTGCTGACCGTGGACCTCGCCGCCGTGCGGGCGGCCGGCCTCGCGCCGACCTGCCCGGTCGTCGTGCTGGACTCCCCCGCCGGCTCGGTGAGCGCCCCCACCGGGCACACGGTCCGCGCCGGCGACGAGCTGTTCCGCCTGTGACGGGCACCGTTCCCGACGGCGCCCCGGTCGTGTTCGACCTCGACGGCACCCTCGTGCGCAGCGAGCACGTGCACCGCCGGACCTGGGCCCGGTTCTTCGCCGAGTGGGGCGCCGAGGTCGACGACGAGACCTACCGGCACCGGTTCATGGGCCGCCGCGCGGCCGACGCGCTGCGCGAGGTCGACGGGCCGTGGCGCGCCACCGACACCGACGAGCTCGCCGCGCGGCTGGCCGGGCACGGCACCGCCCTCGCCGACGACGTCGACGTCGTCCCCGGCGCTCCCGCGCTGCTCCGGTCGCTGGCCGGGCGCGGGCACCGGCTCGCGGTGGTGACGAGCGCCCGTCGCGGCTGGGCCGACCGGGTGCTGGGCGACGTGCTCGGTACGGCACCGCTGGTCGAGCTCGTCATCACCGCCGAGGACGTCGTGCGCGGCAAGCCGGACCCGGAGGGCTACCTCACCGCGTGCCGCCGTCTCGACGCCGACCCGGCCGGCTGCGTCGCGTTCGAGGACTCCGTCGCCGGGGTGTCCTCCCTGGTCGCGGCCGGGATGGGCACCATCGTCGGGGTCCGGACGACAGCCGGGGACGCGGAGCTGACCGCCGCCGGGGCGCACCGGACGGTGCCGGACCTGACGCCCGGCCGGCTGCTGGGCCCGGCGGCCTGATCCGGGCTCAGCCCCCGAGCGAGCCGTGGTGCAGGACGGTGTCGCCGTAGCGGCGGGACCGGCCCGCGGTGAACCCGGCGGGCCAGCCGAACTCACCCGACGACTTCGCCCGCTCGACGACGACCGCCGCACCGGGCGCGAGCCAGCCGTGGGTGGCGGCGGCGGTCAGCCAGCCCGCGAGCTCGTCGTCGGGCACCGCGTAGGGCGGGTCGACGAGCACGACGTCGAACGCCCGCGGCGCGGGCCCGGCCAGCACCGTCCCGGCCCGCCCGGTGACGACCGACCCACCGAGCCCGACCGCGGCCAGGTTGCGCCGCAGCACCCCCGCGGCCCGCTTGTCCGACTCGATGAACACCGCGTCGGTCGCGCCCCGCGACAGCGCCTCCAGCCCGAGCGCGCCCGACCCGGCGCACACGTCCAGCACGGCGGCACCGCCGAGCCCCGGGTCGTGGTCGAGCGCGGAGAACAGCGCCTCACGGACCCGGTCGGAGGTCGGCCGGGTCCCCGACGGCGGCACGGCGAGCCGTCGTCCGCCCGCCGTGCCCGCGATCAGCCTGGTCATCGCTCCATCGTGCCGTGCGGCTCAGTCCAGCTCGACCAGCAGGTCCCCGCCCTCGACCTGGGTGACCTGCCCGATCGCGAGCCGCTTCACGGTGCCGGCCCGGTGCGCGGTGATCGACGCCTCCATCTTCATGGCCTCGATGGTGGCGACGGTCTGGCCGTCGTCGACGGTGTCGCCCTCGTCGACCTGCAGCGTCACGACCCCGGCGAACGGGGCCGCGACGTGCGCGTCGTTCCCCTTGTCGGCCTTCTCCGCGGCCTTGACCTCGGTCGCGACCGACTCGTCGCGCACCGCCACCGGGCGCAGCTGCCCGTTGAGCGTGGTCAGCAGGGTGCGGTAGCCGCGCTCGTCGGGCTCGGAGACGGCCTCCAGCTCGATGATCAGGGTGACGCCGGGCTCCAGGTCCACGGTGTGCTCGAGGTCCTCCTCCAGCCCGTAGAAGAAGTCCTTCGACGACAGCACCGCGGTGTTGCCGTACTGCTCGCGGTGGCTGTCGAAGTCCTTGGTCGGGCCGGGGAACAGCAGCCGGTTCAGCGTGCGGCGACGCTCGTCACGCAGCCCGCGACGGTCCTCGATGGACAGCTCCGCCTTCTCCGCCTCGGGGCTGCGGCCCTCCAGCGCGCGGGTCCGGAACGGCTCCGGCCAGCCCGCGGGCGGCGAGCCCAGCTCACCGCGCAGGAACCCGATGACCGAGTCCGGGATGTCGAAGCCCGCCGGGTCCTTCTCGAAGTCCGCGGCGTCCACCCCGGCCCCGACCAGGTGCAGGGCCAGGTCACCGACGACCTTCGACGACGGCGTCACCTTCACCAGCCTGCCCAGCATCCGGTCCGCGGCGGCGTAGCAGTCCTCGATCAGCTCGAACCGGTCGCCCAGCCCGAGCGCGATCGCCTGCTGGCGCAGGTTCGACAGCTGACCGCCGGGGATCTCGTGGTGGTAGACCCGCCCCGTCGGCGACGCGAGGCCGGACTCGAACGGCGCGTAGACCTTCCGCACCGCCTCCCAGTACGGCTCCATGTCCCCGACCGCGGTCAGGCTCAGCCCGGTCGCGCGGTCGGCGTGGTCGGTGGCCGCGACCAGCGCCGACAGCGACGGCTGGCTGGTGGTGCCGGCCATCGAGGCGACCGCGCCGTCGACGGCGTCGACCCCGGCGTCGATCGCCGCGACCAGCGTCGCGAGCTGCCCGCCCGCGGTGTCGTGGGTGTGCAGGTGCACGGGGAGGTCGAAGCGCTCCCGCAGCGCCGTGACCAGCTTCTTCGCCGCGGGCGGGCGCAGCAGGCCGGCCATGTCCTTGATCGCCAGGACGTGCGCGCCCGCGTCGACGATCTCCTCGGCCAGGCGCAGGTAGTAGTCCAGGGTGTAGAGCTTCTCGCCCGGGTCGGACAGGTCCGCGGTGTAGCAGAGCGCGACCTCGGCCAGCGCCGTGCCGGTGTTCCGGACGGCGTCGATGGCCGGGCGCATCTGGGAGACGTCGTTGAGGGCGTCGAAGATCCGGAAGATGTCCATGCCGGTGTCCGCCGCCTCCTGCACGAAGGCGTCGGTCACCTCCGTCGGGTAGGGCGTGTAGCCGACGGTGTTGCGCCCGCGCAGCAGCATCTGGGTGCAGATGTTCGGCGCCGCGGCCTTGAGCGCGGCGAGCCGGTCCCACGGGTCCTCGGCCAGGAAGCGCAGCGCGACGTCGTAGGTCGCGCCGCCCCAGCACTCCAGCGACAGCAGCTCGGGCATGGTCCGCGCGACGTAGGGCGCGACCGCGACCAGGTCCCGGGTCCGGATCCGGGTCGCCAGCAACGACTGGTGGGCGTCGCGGAACGTCGTGTCGGTGACCGCGACCGCGGTCTGCTCACGCAGCCGGCGCGCGAAGCCCTCGGGCCCGAGCTCGCGCAGCAGCTGCGCCGAGCCGTCCGGCGCGGGCGTCTCCAGGTCGACGTCGGCGGGCAGCTTGTCGACCGGCTCCACGACCAGCGGCCGGTCGCCGTTCGGCTTGTTGACCGTGACCTCGCCCAGGTACTGCAGGATGCGCGAGCCGCGGTCGGCCGACGGACGGGCCTTGAGCAGGTGCGGGCGCTCCTCAATGAAGCTGGTGGTGACCCGGCCCTGCTTGAAGTCCTCGTCCTCCAGCACGGCGGCGAGGAACGGCAGGTTCGTCGCCACGCCACGGATCCGGAACTCGGCCAGCGCGCGACGGGCGCGCCGGGCGGCGTTGGCGAAGTCGTGGCCGTGACAGGTCAGCTTGACCAGCATCGAGTCGAAGTGCGCGGAGACCTCGGCGCCGACGTGCACGGTGCCGCCGTCCAGGCGCACGCCCGGGCCGCCCGGGGAGCGGTAGACCGACAGCGTGCCGACGTCGGGCCGGAACTCGTTGGCCGGGTCCTCGGTGGTGATGCGGGTCTGCATCGCCGCACCGGTGAGGGTGATGTCGTCCTGGGTCAGCCGCAGCTCCGGCAGCGTCATGCCCGAGGCGATCCGCAGCTGGGCGATGACCAGGTCGCGGTCGGTCACCTGCTCGGTGACGGTGTGCTCGACCTGGATGCGCGGGTTCATCTCGATGAAGTGGTGCTTGCCGCGCTCGTCGAGCAGGAACTCCACGGTCCCCGCGTTGACGTAGCCGATCGTCCGCGCGAAGTTCACCGCGTCGGCGCAGATCCGGTCCCGCAGCTCCGGGTCCAGGTTCGGGGCCGGGGCGATCTCGACGACCTTCTGGTGGCGGCGCTGCACCGAGCAGTCGCGCTCGAACAGGTGCACGACGTTGCCGTCGGCGTCGGCCAGGATCTGGACCTCGATGTGCCGCGGGTTGACCACGGCCTGCTCCAGGAAGACGGTGCCGTCGCCGAACGCGGACTCCGCCTCCCGGCTCGCGGCCTCGATCGCGTCACGCAGGTCGCCGGGCTCGGTGACCCGGCGCATCCCGCGTCCGCCACCCCCGGCGACCGCCTTGACGAAGATCGGGAAGTCGATGTTCTCGGCCGCCGCGAGCAGCTCCTCGACGTCCGAGGACGGCTCGGAGGACTCCAGTACCGGCACGCCCGCCTCCCGGGCGGCGGCGACGGCGCGGAACTTGTTGCCCGTCAGGTGCAGGACCTCCGTCGGCGGCCCGACGAAGGTGATGCCCTCCTCGGCGCAGGCACGGGCCAGATCGGGGTTCTCCGACATGAAGCCGTAGCCGGGGTAGACCGCGTCCGCGCCGGCCTTCTTCGCCGCCCGGATGACCTCCTCCACCGACAGGTAGGCGCGGACCGGGTGCCCCGGCTCCCCGATCTGGTAGGACTCGTCGGCCTTCGCGCGGTGCAGCGAGTTGCGGTCCTCGTACGGGAACACCGCCACCGTCGAGACACCCAGCTCGAACGCGGCCCGGAACGCCCGGATGGCGATCTCGCCCCGGTTGGCCACCAGCACCTTGCGGAACATCGTTCTCCTCATCACGATCGGCGACGACGCCCGTGGCGGCGGGGGTTCCCGCGCGACGGACGCGTGATCCTGACACGACCGGCCAGGTCCCGACCACTGCTCGGGACAGGGTGCCCACACAGCGGGACATCGCCCGGTCCCGGCGTGCCGGTGGTGCCCCGTGGCGTGGCACGACGTGCCGTCGCGGGCCGGTGCGTGGCGCGATCCGGACACCTCGGGCACCGTGGGGCGGGTACCGGCCCCGTCGGCCGGCGCGGCGGGGAGGTGGTGGCGTGGTGGCCGTGGTGTTCCAGTTGCTGTCGTTCGCGCTGCTGGCGATGGCCGTGATCGGCGCCTACCGGCGGCTGCGCGCCGACCGCGGCCCCGGTCCCGGCCCCGCCCCGGAACCGGCCGTACGTCCCGTGCTGTCGTCCGAGGCCGTTGCCGCGGAGCAGGCGTGGCGACGCGCGCGGGCGGAGTTCCAGCGGCTGCGCGCGGAGTTCGCCGCGCACGAGGCGGACCCGCTGGCCGTGCTGCGCCGCCCCGCGCTGTCGGACACCACGGTGGCGGCCACCGCCCGGTTCGTCGACGCGTTCGCCGAGGCCCAGGCGCTGGACACCGACGGCTACCCGGGCGAGCCGCACGCCGGGACCCACGTGCGCGCCGTCGACGCCGCCCGCCGCGCCTGGACCGCCGCGGTCGACGCCGCCGACCGGATCCGGCTCGCCGGGCTGGACCCCGAGGAACGGCGCACCGTCGGGCGGGTGGTGAAGCTGCTGACCACCGCGCGGGACTCCGACTCCGAACCCGAGCGGCTCGCCGCCTACGGCCGCGCCCGCGTCGAGCTGGACCGGCTGGAACGGTCCGGGCGGGTACACCTGCCCCGCCCGGCCCGCGCCCGGCTGGACGCCGCGGCCCGGGGCGAGCTCCCCGGGCCGTGACCGCTCAGGACTTGTCCAGGTAGGCGGCCCGCTCCTCGTCGCCGAGGGTCTCCCCCACCAGGTCCCGCAGCCGCGGGTGGCCGGCCAGGCCCGGGTCCTCCGCGACCAGGTGCCGGGCGTACACCTGGGCCTTCTCGATGACCTCGCCGTGGCGCAGCAGCGACAGCAGCTTGAGCCCCGAGCGGGAGCCGGACTGGCTCGACCCGAGCACGTCGCCCTCACGGCGCAGCTCCAGGTCGAGGCGGGCCAGCTCGAAGCCGTCGGTGGTCCCGGCGATCGCGTCGAGCCGTTCGCGGGCGGCGGTCGCGGCGGGCATGTCGGTGACCAGCAGGCACAGGCCGGGTGCGCTGCCCCGGCCGACCCGGCCGCGCAGCTGGTGCAGCTGGGACAGGCCGAAGCGGTCCGCGTCGAGCAGCACGATCCCGGTCGCGTTCGGCACGTCGACGCCGACCTCGATCACCGTGGTCGCGACGAGCACGTCGAGCTCGGCGCGTTCGAAGGCCCGCATCACGGTGTCCTTCTCCTCCGGCGGGAGCTTGCCGTGCAGGATCCCGACCCGCAGCCCGGCCAGCTTCTCCTCGATCAGCGGGGCGATGTCGAGCACCGCGAGCGGGGCGCGCCGCTCCTCGCCGCCGTCGTCGTCCGGCGGGGGTTCCTCGGCGTCCTCCTTCTCGGCACCCTCCTTCTCGGCACCACCGACCCGGGGGCACACGACGTAGCACTGGTGGCCCGCCTCGACCTCCTCGCGGATCCGCTGCCACACCCGCTCGATCCACGACGGGTGCTCGGCCAGCGGCACGACCGTCGTCGCGACCGGGGAGCGGCCCTTCGGCAACCCCTTCAGCTCGGACACCGCCAGGTCGCCGTAGACGGTCATGGCCACGGTGCGCGGGATCGGCGTCGCCGTCATGACCAGCATGTGCGGGGCCGCGCTCCCGCGGGCGCGCAGCGCGTCGCGCTGCTCCACCCCGAACCGGTGCTGCTCGTCGACCACGACCAGCCCCAGCTCGGCGAAGCCGACGGTGTCCTGGATCAGCGCGTGGGTCCCGACGACGATCCCCGCCGCCCCGGACTGCGCGTCGAGCAGCGCCTGCCGCTTGGCCTTCGCCCCCATCGACCCGGTCAGCAGCGTCACCGCGGTCGCGTCCTCCCCGGCGCCGAGCTCGCCGCCGCGGCCGAGCGCGCCGAGCATCGCGCGCAGCGAGCGGGCGTGCTGGGCGGCGAGGACCTCGGTGGGGGCCAGCATCGCGGCCTGGGTGCCCGCGTCGACGGCCTGCAGCATCGCCCGCAGCGCGACGATCGTCTTGCCCGCGCCGACGTCGCCCTGCACGAGGCGGTTCATCGGGTACTCGCGGGCGAGGTCCGCGGCGATCTGCTCGCCGACCTCCTGCTGGCCCTCGGTCAGCGGGAACGGCAGGTCCGCGTCGAACGCGGCGAGCAGGCCGTCGTCGCGGCGCGGGCACACCGGGGCCGGCCGCGCGACGGCGGCCTCCCGCCGGAGCGCGAGCGCCAGCTGCACACCGAGCGCCTCGTCCCACACCAGGCGGTGCCGGGCGGCGAACAGGTCGGCCTCGGTCTCCGGCACGTGGATGCGCCGCAGCGCCCGCCCCAGCTCGGGCAGCTTCTCCCGCTCGCGCAGCGACTCGGGCAGCGGGTCGGTCGGGTCGTCGATCTGCTCCAGGACCTGGCGCACCGAGCGTGCGATGGCCTGCGAGGTCACCTTCGCGTTCGCCGGGTAGACCGACAGGAACGGGCGCAGCGAGTCGCTCTCCTCGATCTCCTCGAACTGCGGGTGGGTCAGCTGCAGCCGGTTGTTGAACACCCCGACCTTGCCGGAGAACACGCCGACGACGCCCTGCTTGATGAAGCCCTGCAGCTTCCAGCCGTTGAAGAAGGTGGCGTCGAGCTCGCCGCCCTTCTCGTCCCGGATGACGGCCTTGAGCATCTTCCCGCGCCGGTTGCGCATCTCCCGCAGCTCGGCACGCGCCACCGCCGCGACGACGGTGACGTGCTCGCCCGCGACCAGCCCGGCGATCTCGGTGAGCCGGCCGCGGTCGACGTAGCGCCGCGGGTAGTGCCGCAGCAGGTCCCCGACGGTCTCCAGCCCGAGCGGGGCCAGCGCGTCGGCGGCCTTGCGCCCGAGCGGCCCGTCGAGCCTGCTGTCGAGGTCGAACCCGTCGTCCATCTACTCCACTCCCAGCACCAGCGGGTAGTCGCCCTGCTCCCCCCGGTGCACCACGACGTCGACCTCCGGGTGGGTGCGGCGCAGGTCCTCGGCGAACCGCTCCCCGAGCTCGTCGGGGGCGGCCGCGCCGAGCAGCACGGTCACCAGCTCCCCACCCGGAGTGAGCATGCGGTGAGCCAACCACAGGGCACCGACAGCGAGATCCGGGGCGATCAGCACGACCTCGCCGTCGGAGATCCCGAGGATCTCCCCCGGGCGGCAGGGACCGGCCCAGGTGAGCGCCTCGGCCTCGGCGACGGCCAGCCCACCGGTCCGGGTGGCGGCCGCGGCCTCGGCCATCGCGACGACGTCGTCCGGGGCACGGCGGGCCGGGTCGTGCACCGCGAGCGCGGCCAGGCCCTGCAGCACCGAGCTCGCCGGGATCACCACCACGTCGATGCCCTCGAACCGCACCCGCTCGGCCGCGGTCTCGGTGACCGTGCGCCGGTGCGTGGCACACGGCAGCACCACGACGTGCTCGGCGCCGGTCGCGCGGATCGCGGCCAGGACCTCGTCGACGGTCGGGTCCGGGTCGGCGACCAGCACGTTCCCGCCCGCGGCCCGGGCCAGCGCCCCGGCCCCGCTGCTCTCGATCATCAGCAGGACCGCGCGGTCCCGGGTCGGCGGCGCCGGCGGCAGCGCCTCGATCCGGATCCCCGACGGGCGCCCGACCGCCAGCCCCGCCTCGACCGCGGGCCCGGCCTCGGTGGTGTGCACGTGCACCATCACCCCGCCACCGCCGTCCCCGGCGAGGCCGACCGAGTCCCCGAGCCCGGCGAGCCGGGCACGCAGCGTCTCCAGCGCGGCCGGGTCGGGACCGGGCAGCCAGTAGGTGACCTCGTAGACCGGCTGGGGCACCCACGGCACGAGCTCGCCGTCGGCGGTGACCGCCGAGGCCGGGCCGGGCGTCCCCACCTGCGACGACGGCGGCGGCCCCGGATCACCGCCCGCCGCGGCGACCAGCGCGTCCAGCACGACGACCAGGCCCAGCCCGCCCGCGTCGACGACCCCGGCCCGCACCAGCTCCGGCGGCCGCCCGGTGGCCCGGGCCAGTGCGGCCCGGGCCGCGTCCGCGGCCACCCGGGCGGCCTCGGCGAGCGCACCGGTCGTGTCGAGGCCCGCGCCGTCGAGGTCGGCGCGGCCGGACGGGTCGGTGCCGCCGGACGGGTCGGGCAGGTCGGCGACCCGGGTGAGCTCCGCACCGGCGGAGGACGGCCCGGTGGCCGCCCCGGCCGCCACCCGCGCCGCCACGGCCGCGGCGGCGGCGTCGAGCACGGTGAGCGCGGTCCCCGGGCGCGGCGCGGACACCGCGACGGCCGCCAGCGCCGCTGCCCGCCGCAGCGCCCCGGCGAGCAGCTCACCGGCCGGGGTGTTCGGCCGTCGTGCGGCCGCGGCCTCCAGCTCCTCGGCCAGTCCACGGAACAGCTGGGACAGGATCAGGCCGGAGTTCCCGCGGGCCCCGCGCACCGCGGCCGCGGCCAGGGCCGCCGCGGCGCGCACCGGCCGGACGTCCTCGGCGGCGGGGTCCGCGGCGGGGGCGTCGGCGGCCGGGGAGTCCCCGTCCAGCGGGGCCGAGGCCGCCGCACGGGCGGTCAGCAGGAGGTTCGACCCGGTGTCGTGGTCGGCGACCGGGAAGACGTTGATGCGGTCGATCTCGGCCCGGCCTGCGGTGAGCCGCTCAGCGGCGGCGTCGATCCAGCGGCGCAGCAGCGCGGGGTCGAACGGCGAGGCCACGGGCCCCACACTAGGTGCGCGGAGGCCTCCGGTGCCGCGGGACGGCCCCGCGCGCCGGTCACGACACGGGCGTGGCTAGAATTGAAGGCCGAGCCTCGGCACGTCCGTGCCGAGAATCTGTTCGTGAATCTGTTCGTCAACCCGAGGAGTGTCCGACGTGGCTGCCGTCTGCGACGTCTGTGGCAAGGGTCCGGGCTTCGGCATGTCCGTCTCGCACTCGCACCGCCGCACCCACCGCCGCTGGAACCCCAACATCCAGACGGTGCGCGCCGCGATCAACGGCGGCAACCGCCGTCGGATCAACGCCTGCACCTCCTGCCTGAAGGCGGGCAAGGTGACCCGCGTCTGAGTGCGCGAGACCCGAACCACGATCGAGGCCCGGTCCCCTGGGGACCGGGCCTTCGTCGTTCCCGGGGCCGGATCAGCCGACCACGGACCGCCACCAGCCGCGGCGTGCCCCGCGCACGGTGACCGACCCCATGCCGACCTTGCCGTGCACCACGAGGTGCGGCCCGGCCGCCCCGGGCGTCGCGGGCACCCGGGTCTTCACCTCGCCCCAGGACGCCTTCGTGCCGTCGACGTCGGCGGTGCCGCCCTCGGGCAGGACCAGCACGACCTCGCCCATCCCGAGTGCGACCTCGATGTCGATCCGCGGCGGCAGCGACCGCACCTCGGAGAGGTCGAGGTGGATGGTCCCCATGGACGACGACAGGTGCAGCGCCGCCGGCACCTGCCAGTCCCCGGTGCGCTTGATCGTCCCCGCCGCGGTCGTCAGCCGCACCCGCTCCGACGGCGCGGGCGGACGCGCGGGGACGGGCGCGAGCGCGGTGACCGACGGCGGCAGCCCGCCCGGCAGGTCCGCCAGCGGCGGCTGCAGGTCCCGGGCGACGCGCGCGGCGTAGACCGCGTCGAGCCGTTCCTCCAGCTCGCTCAACGTGATGCGGCCCTCGCCGACCGCGTCGTGCAGCCGGCGGGCCGCCGCCTCGCGGTCGGCGTCCGATATGCGCATGTCCCCCGGGTCGTCCACCCGGTCCAGCCTAGGGCAGCTTCCAGTCGACGGGTTCCCCGCCGATCTCCTCCAGCAGGTCGTTGGCCCGGCTGAAGGGCCGCGACCCGAAGAAGCCGCGGTCGGCCGACATCGGCGACGGGTGGGCCGACTCGATCGTCGGCACGTCCTCCAGCAGCGGGGCGAGGTTGCGGGCGTCGCGGCCCCAGAGGATCGCGACCATCGGCTCGGCGTCGCGGGCCACCAGGGCGCGGATCGCCTGCTCGGTGACCTCCTCCCAGCCCTTGTTGCGGTGCGAGGCCGGCTCCCCGGGGGCGACGGTCAGGCACCGGTTGAGCAGCAGCACGCCCTGCTCGGTCCACGGGGTCAGGTCGCCCGAGGTGGGCGCCGGGTGCCCGAGGTCCTCGGCGTACTCGCGGAAGATGTTCTGCAGCGAGCGCGGCAGCGGGCGGGTCTCGGGGGCGACGGAGAACGACAGCCCGACCGCGTGGCCCGGGGTGGGGTACGGGTCCTGTCCGACGAGCAGCACCCGGACCTCGTCGAAGGGCTGCTGGAACGCGCGCAGCACGTTCGCCCCGGCGGGCAGGTAGCGGCGGCCCGCGGCGATCTCGGCGCGCAGGAACTCGCCCATCGCGGTGATCGTCTCGGCGACCGGTTCCAGTGCCTGGGCCCACCCGGCCTCGACGACCTCGTTCAGCGGCTTGGCCATCAGCCCTCCAGCCGGCGCAGCTGCGACGCGAAGCGGCGGCCCCGGTCGACGTAGGACTCCACGGAGTGCCGCCAGCGGTCGGCGGGCACCTCGTAGCCGTCGCGGACGCGGGCGGGCACGCCCAGCGCCATCCGGTACGCGGGCACGTCGGCCTTCGGCGACACCACCGCGCCGGCGGCGACGATCGCGCCCTCGCCGATCGTCGAGCCGTTCAGCACCACCGAGCCCGAGGAGATGAGCGCCCGGTCGCCGATGGTGGCCGCCTCGATGTGCACGTTGTGCCCGACGGTCACCTCGTCCCCGATGATCGTCGGCTGCTCCAGGGTGGTGTGGATGATCGACCCGTCCTGGATGCTGCTGCGGGCACCGACCTCGATCCGGCCGTCGTCGCCGCGCAGCACCGCGGTGGGCCAGACGGTGGACTCCGGGCCCAGCGTCACGTTGCCGATCACGACGGCGTCCGGATGGACGTAGGCGGTCGGGTGGATGTCCGGTTCGGCGTCACCGAGCGCGTACAGAGGCACACCGCGAGGGTACGAAGCGCCCGCGGGCCGCCACGCCGGGGGCCCACCCCACCCGCGGAGACGTGCGCGGCGCAACCGACCGGGGTGACCGGAGACGTCGGTGTGGAAACCCCGTCGAACGGGTAGAAGCTCCCGAGTCATGATCAGGGTGCCCGGCACCCCCGGCCCCCTGGACGGAGGCGCTGCCCGGTGATCCCCCTGGTCACCCTGGGCGGGGCGGTCGCGCTGGCGCTGCTCGCCCCGGTGCTCGCCCGGCTGCTCGGCCGCAACGCGGGCTATCCGCTGGCCGCGGGTCTCGCCGCACTGGCCGTGTACGCGAACACCGCCGCCGGTGACGTCGTCCGCGGGGAGGTCCTCACCGCGGGCGTGTCCTGGATGCCGTCGCTGGGCATCTCCTTCGGTCTGCGGATGGACGGCCTGTCGCTGCTGTTCGTGACGATCGTGCTGGGCGTCGGCGCGCTGGTGATGGCCTACTGCCCGCGCTACCTGGAGTCGTACTACCCGATCGGCACCGTCTACGGACTGCTCACCGGGTTCGCCGCCGCCATGATCGGGCTGGTCACCGCGAACGACCTGGTGCTGCTCTACGTGTTCTGGGAGCTCACCACCGTCCTGTCGTTCCTGCTCGTCAACACCGCCGGGCCGGCGGCGGCGCTGCCCGCGGGCCGCGCACTCGTCGTGACGGCGATGGGTGGGTTCGCCCTGCTCGGCGCGGTGGTGATGATCGGCGTCGCGGCCGGGGGCACCAGCCTCGACGTGGTCCTCGCCGACCCGGGCGCGGTGCTCGCCAGCCCCCTGGCCCTGCCCGCGGGGGCGCTGCTGATCCTGGCCGCGGCGACGAAGTCCGCGCAGCTGCCGTTCACGTTCTGGCTGCCCGGCGCGATGGTCGCGATGACCCCGATCAGCGCCTACCTGCACGCCGCGACGATGGTGAAGGCCGGCATCTACCTGCTGATGCGGTTCACCCCGGTCTACGTGCCGTCGGTGGCCTGGTCGGCGGTGCTCGTCCCGCTCGGGCTGGCGACGGCCGTCGTCGGCGCGGTGCTGGCGCTGCGCGAGCACGACCTGAAGGCGGTGCTCGCGCACTCCACGGTGAGCCAGCTGGGCCTGCTCACCGCCGCGATCGGCGTCGGCACGTCCTACGCGCTGTCCGCGGCGGTGCTGCACACCTTCGCCCACGCCCTGTTCAAGGCGACCCTGTTCATGCTGGTCGGGATCATCGACAAGGAGGCGGGCAGCCGCGACGTGCGCGAGCTCGGCGGCCTGCGGAAGGTCATGCCGGTCACCGCGGCGCTGACCGGGGTCGCCGCGCTGTCGATGGCGGGGGTGCCGCCGCTGCTCGGGTTCGTGTCCAAGGAGAACCTCTACGAGGGCTTCCTCGAGGCCGACTTCGCGCCCGGCGCCGGGCCGGTGGCCGCCGCCGTCGCGGTCGTGGCGTCGGCGCTGACCTTCGCCTACTCCGCCCGGATCGTGCACGGTGCGTTCGGCGGCAGGCTCAGCCAGCCCGGCCTGTACGAGCCGTCGTGGGCGTTCCTCGCCCCGGCCGCCGTCGCCGCCCTGCTCGGGCTGGTCCTGGGCCCCGCGGTCCGGGTGCTGAACCCACTGACCGACCGGGCCGCCCGCGACCTGGACCCGGGCTCGGAGCCGGTCACGTTCGTGCTCTGGCCCGGCTTCGGCACCGCACTGGTGCTGTCGGTGCTCACCGTCGCCGGCGGCTACGCGCTGTTCCACTGGCGCGATCGGGTGGACCGGGCGCTGGAGCGCCTCCCGGTCCCCGACGGCGCCGCGGTCTTCGACCGGATCCGGGCCGGGGTGCTCGCCCTCGGCGCCCGGGTGGGGCGCCCCGACACCGACCCCTCCCCCGCCGCCGTCCTGGCCCGCCCGGTGCTGGCGCTGCCGGTGCTCGCCGTCGCCGCCGGGGTGGCCCTGCCCGCGCTGCCGCCGTTCCCCGCGCCGGTCACACGGCCACTGGACTGGGTGGTCGTCGTGCTCGTGCTGGCCACGGTCGCCGGGGCCGTGACGACCCGCTCGGCCACCGCGGCGCTGGCGCTGACCGGCTTCGGCGGGCTGGCGACGGCGCTGTGGCTGCTGCTCGCCGGCGCCCCGGACGTCGCGATGACGCTGCTGCTGGTCGAGGTGCTGACCACCGTCGTCGCGGTGCTCGTGCTGCGCGGGCGCGGGGTCCGGCTGCACCGCCCGGCGCGGTGGCGGCGCGCCCCGGCCGCGGTGGCCGCGCTGGCCGCGGGCCTGTCGCTGGGGGCGGCCACCTACGTGCTGACCGGGCGCCGCGAGCCGTCGCCGGTCGGCGGGTACCTGCTGGACACCGCGGAGGCCGCCACCGGCGGGACGAACGTGGTCAACACGATCCTCGTCGACTTCCGCGGCATGGACACCTTCGGCGAGGCCGTCGTGGTCGGGGCGGCGGCACTGGGGCTCCTGGTGCTGATCCGGCGCGGTGAGGCCGGCGCGGAGGGCAGCACCCGCCGACGGGTCGCCACCGACGGCCCCGCCGACACGATCGTCATGCGGGTCGCCAGCCGTGTGCTGGCCCCGCTGATGCTCGTGATGTCGCTGTTCCTGCTCTGGCGCGGCCACGACGAGCCCGGCGGCGGGTTCATCTCGTCGCTGGTCGGGGGCGTCGCGATCGTCTTCCTGCGCCTCGCCCACCGCGGCGACGCGTGGGCGCTGCGCCTGCGGCCCGAACCGCTGGTCGGGTCCGGGCTCCTGCTGAGCCTGCTCACCGGGATCGCGGTGTACCCGCTGGGGCTGCCGTTCCTGACGCCGGTGTACCTGCCCGGCGGGGTGCTGTTGTCGTCGTTCGTGTTCGACCTGGGGATCTACCTGATGGTGGTGGGGCTGATCGTGGCCGCGACCGACCGGATCGGCGGGCGCGCCCGCACCGGCTCCCTGCTGGGGAGCTCCCGGTGACGGCCGCGGTCGTCGTCGCCGTGCTCGTCGCGGGCGGGGTGTACCTGGTCCTGCAGCGCGAGCTGCTGCGCACGGTGCTCGGGTTCGTGCTGCTCGGGCACGGCGTGAACGTCCTGATCATCTCCGCGGGCGGGATGGCGACCCGCGAGCCCGCGCTGCTGGGGCAGCAGGACCGGGCGCAGATGGCCGACCCGCTGCCGCAGGCGTTCGTGCTCACCGCGATCGTGATCGCCTTCGCGATCACGGTCTACCTGCTGGCCCTGCTCAAGGCCGGCGACGAGGACGAGGGCGGGGACCCCCGGTGACCGGCCTCGAGGCGCTCGTCGTCGCGCCGATCCTGGTTCCGCTCGCCGCGGCGGGCCTGCTGGTCCTGCTCACCGCGCGCCCGCCGGGCGGGGGCGGGCCGTTCCTGCTGCCGATGACGGCGCGGCGGATCGTCGCGTTCACCGCGCTCGCCGCGTCGACGGCGGTGTCCGCGGTCCTGCTCGCCGCCACCGCGGACGGCGCGGTGATCGTGCAGCGGCTCGGGAACTGGCCGGCCGGCATCGCGATCCCGCTGGCCGCCGACGCGTTCGGCACGATCATGCTGACCGTCACCGGGGTGCTGGGGATCGCCTGCCTGGCCTTCGCCGCGGTCACCGGGTCCGACACCGACCGTGCGTTCCTGCCGCAGTCGCTGCTGCTGCTCGCCGGGGTGCACGGCGCCTACCTCACCGCGGACCTGTTCAGCCTGTTCGTGTTCGTCGAGGTCATGCTCGTCCCCAGCTACGTGCTCATCGCGACCGGCCGGGGCCCGGAGCGGATCGCGGCGTCGCGGCTGTACCTGACGGTGAACCTGCTGGCCTCGACGGTGTTCCTCGCCGGGCTCGGCCTGGTCTACGGCGTCGCCGGGACGGTGCAGCTCGGCGACCTCGCCGGGCGCGCCGTGACCGACCCGGCGCTGGCCGCGGCGACCGCGGTGATCCTGCTGGCGCTGTCGGTGAAGGCCGCGCTGGTGCCGCTGCACAACTGGCTGCCGCGGGCCTACACCGCCGCCCCGGCCGCGGTCACCGTGCTGTTCTCCGGGCTGCTGACCAAGGTCGGCGTGTACGCGCTGTTCCGGATCTACGCGACCGTCTACGACGGCGACCCGCGCTTCCTGCCGGTCGTGCTGGTGGCCGCGCTGCTGACGATGGTCGTCGGGGTGCTCGGCGCGGTCGGCGCCGGGGGGATGCGCCAGATCCTGACCTTCCACATGGTCAGCCAGATCGGTTACATCGTGCTCGGCATGGCGATCTGGACCCCGGCCGGGCTGGCCGCGGCGATCTACTTCCTGGTGCAGTACGTGCTGGTCAAGGCGGCACTGCTGATGGTCGCCGGTGCGGTCGAGCGGTACGTCGGCACCGACACGCTGTCCCGGCTCGGCGGGCTCGCCGCCCGCAACCCGGCGACCGCGGTCGCGTTCGCGGTGTCGGCGCTGAGCCTGGCCGGCATCCCGCCGCTGTCCGGGTTCGTCGCGAAGCTCGCCCTGGTGCTCGGCGCGGTCGACGCGGGCATGGTCACCGCCGCGCTCGTCGCGGTCGGGGTCAGCGTGTTCACCCTGCTGTCGATGCTCAAGATCTGGAACGGCGCGTTCTGGGGCGGCGACGCCCCCGAGCCGGACCCCGGGGGCGGTGCGGGCACCGTGGTCGCACTGCGGGTCCCGGTCCGCGCGGTGGCCCCGGCGCTGGCGCTGGGGGCGCTGTCGCTGCTGCTCGGGCTGTGGGCGGAGCCGCTGCTGGCGCTCTCGTCGGTCGCCGGGCAGGGTCTCGCCGACACCGCCGCCTACGTCGGGGCGGTGGGGGCGCCGTGACGACCCGCCGACGCGCACCCGGCCGGGGCGGGCGCCCGCGCGCCGCGGTGGGGTTCCTGCTGTGGTTCACCGGCGAGTTCTTCCGCGCCAACGCCGTCGTGCTCCGCGAGGTCCTCACCCCCGGGCACGGCATCGACCCGGCGGTGGTCCGGGTCCGGCTGCGGTCGCGGAGCATGATCGAGATCGCGTCGATCATGAGCCTGCTCAGCCTGACCCCCGGCACCCTCGCCCTGAACCTGACCACCGGCTCGCGCAGCCCGGAGCTGCTCGTGCACGGCATGCACGCCTCGGACCCCGAGCAGCTGCGGGCGAGCGTGCACGAGATGGAGGACCGGTTGCTGGCGTTCCTGCGCCGCCCCGCCCCGGGCGTGGTCGACCGCGATCCGGAGGAGACCCCGTGAGCACCCTGTTGCTGGACGCCGGGATCGTCGTCCTGGCGCTCGGCCTGCTCGTCGCGGTCGGGCGGGTCCTGGCCGGGCCCACCGACGCCGACCGCGGGCTGGCCGTCGACTACGGCTTCGTGGTCGTCGTCGGGCTGATCGCGTTGCTGGCGCTGCGGCTGGGATCCACCGCGATGCTGGACCTCGTCGTCGTCGCGACGCTGGTCGGGTTCCTGACCACGGTCGCCGTGGCCCGGCTGATCTGGGCGGAGAAGGGGGCGAAGCGGTGAGCGTGCTCGTCGGCGGGCCGGTGCAGAACGCGATCGGCGGGATCGTGCTCGGCGCCGGGGTGCTCCTGGTCGCCGCGGGCGCGGTCGGCATGGTGCGCCTGCCCGACGTCTACAACCGCACGAACGCCGTCACCAAGGCCGCCGGGCTCGGGATCGTCGCGATCCTCGTCGGGGTCGCGATCCTGGTGCCCGAGCCCGGGGTGCTGCTGACCCTCGGCGTCGCCGTGGCGCTGCAGCTGTTCACGATCCCGATCGCGAGCTTCGCGATCGGGCACGCCGCCTACCGCTCCGGTGCCCCGTCGACCCCGTCGACGCTGCGCGAGGACGACCCCGGCTCCGCGGGCTCCCGCGGCGACGACGGCTGAACCGTCCGCACCTCCCGGGCACGCGCGTCGGCGTCGATGTCCTCCCCCAGGTCGTCGACGACGAGTGCGTCCCGGTCGATCGCGCCGCTGCGGTAGGCCGAGCGACCGACCACCTGCGAGATGACCGGCGCCGTCAGCACCTGGAACAGCACGACCAGGATCAGCGTCGAGGAGTTCTCGAACTCCAGGTTCACCGCGACGCCCAGCAGGATCAGCAGCAGCCCCAGGGTCTGCGGCTTGGTGGTGGCCTGCAGCCGGGCGGGCAGGTCCGGCAGCCGGACCAGCCCGAGCGCGCCGAGCAGGCAGGACAGCCCGCCGGCGAGCATCAGCGCGGCGGAGACCACGTCGAGCACGTCGTGCACGCCCATCAGCGGTGCCGCTCCCATCGTTCGACCAGGCGGGCCGCCGTCGCCGAGCCGACCAGCGCGATCAGCGCGACCGCGGCCAGCAGCGGGATGTTCGACCCGTCGGAGTAGATCGCCGCGTACACCGCGGCCGCGGCCACGATGAGCACGACGAACACGTCCAGGGCCGCGATGCGGTCCAGCGTGGTGGGGCCCTTCAGGAGCCGCCACATCGTCAGCGCCGCCGCGGCGGTCAGCATGATCAGTACCAGCGTGTGGACGACGGTCACCGGTCGTTCCTCCCCGCGTCCTCGGCGGTGACCGCGGCGACGGCGGCGGCGCACCGGTCCCGGTCCTCCTGGCTGCCGACGGCGTCGATGACCCGCATCTGCAGCCGCATCATGTCCCGGCGGAGCCGCTCGACGGCGCCGGGCCGGTGCAGGCCGAGTGCGTAGACGTACCAGCGGTGCCGGGCCCGGTCGATCTGCAGCGTGAAGCTGCCCGGGGACAGCGCGCAGGCCGCGACGATCGTCGTCGCGGTGCGGTCCGAGCCGGTGCACAGCGGCAGCCCGACGATCCCGGACCGGGCGCGCGGCCCGTGCCGCAGCGTCACCATGCTGACCCGGATCCCGGAGACGACCAGGTCCGATGCCAGGAACGCCAGCAGCCGCAGCAGCTTCCACGGGCGGAACGGGAGCCGCTCGGGCAGCAGCGGCAGCGGGAAGACCGCCGTCACCGCGGCGCCGACGAGCAGCCCGCCGACGATCGCGGCCGGGGACACGCTCCCCCACAGCAGCACCCAGACCAGCGCCAGAGCCAGCACCTGCGGGATCCGCCGGCGCACGCTCCCGCCGCGGGCGGAGCCGCCCATCGGCTCGGCGACGGTGTCCGGGACCGGCGGGGGCACCCGGGCGGGGGTGCGGTCGGCCTCGGGTGTCTCGCCCGCCTCGGCCGCGCCCATCTCGCGGTCGCGGACGGCCTCGGGGGAGCTCTCGGCGTCGTCGAGCTCGCGCGGGTCCGGTCCGTCGGCCGTGCCCGCGCCACCGCGGCTCGGGGTCTGCTCGCTCACGGGGTCACCTCCGGGGTGTCGCCGGCCGCGGTCCGCACGGTCGTGTTCCCGTCGACGCCGCCGGCCGGCCCGCCGGCGCTGATGGTCCCATCGCTGCCGGGGTCCGCGCCCGGCCCGAGGACGGCGTCGGTGTAACCGGTCCGGTCGTGCAGGTCCACCCCGGCCCGGGCGGTCACCCCGGACAGCGGGCCGGCGAACAGCGCGATCGCAACGCTGACCACGACCAGCGCGGACGCGCCGACGTACATGCCGCGGGCGCTGCGCGCGGTCCCGACGACGAGCTCGTCGTTCGGGTCGTCGTCGGCGAGGGGTTCCTTGGGGGCGCCCCAGAACACCCGCACCCAGACCCGGGCGACGGCGTAGAGGGTCAGCAGGCTCGCCAGCACGACGACGGCGGCGACCAGCTCCCCGGCGAGGCCCGCGCCCGCGCCGGCCTGCAGCAGCGCGAGCTTCGCGACGAACCCCGAGGTGGGTGGCAGTCCGGCGAGGGTGATCGCGGGGATCGCGAACAGCACGGCCAGGTGCGGCGCCCGCTGGGCCAGCCCACCCATCTGGGAGATCGACACCGTCCCGGTCCGCCGGGTGATGAGCCCGCTGACCAGGAACAACGTCGCCTGGACCGTGATGTGGTGGACGACGTAGAGCCCCGTCCCGGCGATGCCGTCGGGGGTGTGCAGGGCGAGCCCGAACACCATGAACCCGATGTGGCTGACCAGCAGGAACGACAGCAGCCGGTTGAGGTCGTCCTGGGCGACGGCGCCGAGCGCCCCGACGACCATCGTGATCGCGGCGATCACCAGCAGCAGCGTCGACGGGCTGTCCTGCGGGAACACCAGCGTCTGGGTGCGCAGCAGCGCGTAGATGCCGACCTTGGTGAGCAGCCCCGCGAACAGCGCGGTGACCGGGGCGGGCGCGTTCGGGTAGCTGTCGGGCAGCCAGAAGTGCAGCGGCACGATCGCCGCCTTGATGCCGAACACCACGATCAGCACCAGGGCCAGGACCGCGCGCAGGCCCTCCGGCAGCGCACCCATCCGCCCGGCGAGGTCGGCCAGGTTGACCGTGCCGGTGGCGGCGTAGACGAGCCCCACCGCGGTGAGGAACAGCAGCGACGAGGTCAGCGACACGATCACGTAGGTCATGCCGGACCGGATCCGCGACGCCGACGTCCGCCGGGTGATGAGCACGTAGCTCGACGCCAGCATGATCTCGAACGCGACGAACAGGGTGAACAGGTCGCCGGTCAGGTAGGCCAGCGACACCCCCGTCGACAGCAGCAGGAAGATCGGGTGGAAGGTGGTGCTGGCGGTCTCCCGGCCGTAGTCGGAGATCCGCTGGTCGATCGCGTAGACGAGCACCGCGAGCGTCACCACCGACGAGATGAGCAGCAGCAGCGCCGACATCCGGTCGGCGACCAGCACGATGCCCATCGGGGCGGGCCAGCCGCCGAGCTCGGCGACGACCGGCCCGTAGGTGTCCGCGGCGACCAGCAGCACCACGCCGACGACGCACACCAGCGTCAGGGTCACCACGCCGATGACCCGCTGGGCCGAGGCGCGACGGCTGACGACGACGCTGCTCGCGGCGCCCAGCATGGGCAGCAGCACCGGCAGCGTGACCAGGGCCTGCAGCGGGGTCACTTGCGGCCCTCCTCGAGCTCGTGGGAGTCGGCGGTGTCCTCGGGCTCGGCGTCGGTCTCGTCCGCGGTGCCCTCCTCCATCGCGCCCTTGGGCTTCTGCCGGTCGGCGATGCGGCGGTCCTCCACGTCGTCCTGCACCTCGTCGTGCCCGACGAGCACCCAGGAGCGGTAGCCCAGGGCCAGCAGCAGCGTGGTCAGGGCGAAGGTGATGACGATGGCGGTCAGCGCCAGCGCCTGCGGGAGCGGGTCGGCGATCTGCTCGGGCAGCACCGCGTCGAGGATCGGGGCGCGGCCGGGCGGACCGCCGGAGACCTGCAGCAGCAGGTTCGCGCCGTGCCCGAGCACCACGATGCCGATCAGGATGCGCATCAGCGAACGCTGCATCAGCAGGTAGAACCCGACCGAGTACAGCACCGCGAGCACGATCGCCATGCTCAGGTTGATCGTGGTGTTCATCCGCGGCCACCTCCGCCCGGGACGTCCTCGCCGGCCTCGCGGGCGTCGCGGGCGATGCCGGAGCCGAGCGAGCGCAGCAGGTCGAGCACCACGCCGATGATCAGCAGGTAGACGCCGACGTCGAGCAGCAGGCTGCTCACGATGTCGAGGTAGCCGAACGGGCCGAAGGTGATCGTCCACTTGACCGAGGCGAGCACCGGGTCGCCCCAGGCGACCGGGGCCAGCGCGGTGAGCACCGCGACGATCAGCCCGCTGCCGACCAGCACGGGCGGGCGGATCCGGAACCGGGAACCCAGGTTGTCGTCGCCGCCCGCGATGTGGCGCAGCACGAACGCGAGCCCGGCGACCAGGCCGCCGGAGAACCCGCCGCCGGGGCCGTAGTGACCCTCCAGCAGCAGGAACACCGAGAACACCAGCACCACGGGGAACAGCAGCCGGGCCGCGGCCTCCAGCACGAGGGTCCGCTCGCGGACGTCCGGGCAGGCGCCGGGGAGCATCCACCGTCCGCTGGGCTGGTCCATCCGGGCCCAGCTCTCGGCGTCCCCCGGCGGGGGTGCGGGCTTCTCCTGCGAGGCCGTCATCCGAGCACCTCCTGCTCGTGCTTCGGCGATCCCGAGCCGCTGCGCACGACCGTGCCGCCCTTCCTCTTGTCGTAACGGGTCGCGAGCACCAGGCTCGCGGTGCCGGCGGCACAGATCAGCAGCACGGTGATCTCACCGACCGTGTCGAGCGCGCGGAAGTCCACCAGGATCGCGCTGATCAGGTTGGTCGCGCCGGCCTCCGGCGCGCCGGCGATGAACGGCCCGGTGGTGGCGGGCGGCAGCGTGCGGGCCCCGGAGAGCACCACGGCCATCCCCGCGACGAGCAGGCCGCCGACCGCGGCGACCGCTGCCTTGGGGGCGCGGACGCGGCGCTCGCTGTCCGGCTCGTCGAAGTGGGCGGGCAGGCGTCGCAGCACGAAGACGAACGCCACCAGGGTGAGCGTCTCGACCAGGAACTGGGCGAGCGCCAGGTCGGGGGCACCGTCGATGACGAACAGGCCGCCGATGCCGTATCCGACCGCGCCGACCAGCAGCACCGCGGTGAACCGGCGGTGCGCCAGGCACAGCGCGATCGCCGCGACGATCACCATCAGCCCGACCGGGACCTGCATGATCGAGTGGTAGGGCGCCTGGTCGGTCGGGAACGTGCCGGTCACGGCGAGGACCGGGCCGGGCAGCGCGATCAGTGTCGCGAGGATGCAGCCGAGGTAGACCGGCAGCGAGCCGATCTGCAGCCGGCCGGTGACCGTGATCGCCGAGCGCTCCAGCCCGGTCACGACGGCCTCGTACCCGCGCTGGGCGGACACGTGCGGCACCGAGAGGTGCCCGGTCAGGGTCTGTCCGTAGCGGTGCAGGAGGAGCCCGCCGGCCAGCGCGACGCCGGTGAACAGCAGCGGCAGCCCGGGGGTGTGCCACAGGGCCAGCTCGTAGCGGGCGGCGTAGGCGTCGCCGAGCGGGGGCAGCGACGCGGCGTAGGAGGCGGCGAGCTGCTGGACCAGCGGCGCGGCGAACCCGGCCGCGATCCCGGTCAGCGCGCACAGCCACGCCGGGCCGGACAGGCCGAGCGGGACCGGGTCGCCGCCGGTGGGGTGCAGCCCCTTGGTGGAGAACGCGCCCCACAGGAACCGTGCGGTGTAGGCGACGGTCAGCAGCGAGCCCGCGACCAGCCCGATCGCCGCGATCCAGCCGCGGACGCCGCCCTCGAGCACGAACGCCTCGAACGCGGCCTCCTTGCCGACGAAGCCGAGCATCGGCGGGAGGCCCGCCATCGACAGGCCGGCGAGCGTGGCGATCACGGCGAGCCCCCGCCGGCGGCGCCCGAGACCGCACAGCTCCCGCAGGTCACGGGTGCCGCAGGCCTTGTCGATCGCCCCGACCACCATGAACAGCGGCGCCTTGAACAGCCCGTGCGCCAGCAGCATCGCGATGCCGGCGAGCCCGGCCACCCGCGAGCCGGACCCGAACAGCACCATGAGGAACCCGAGCTGGGAGACGGTGCCGAAGGCCAGCAGCCGCTTGAGGTCGGTCTGGCGCATCGCACGCCAGCCGCCCAGCACCATCGTCGCGAGGCCGAGCACCATGACCGGCGCCCACCACACGGGGTGCACCGAGAACGCGGGCCCGAGCCGCGCGACGAGCACGACCCCGGCCTTCACCATCGACGCCGCGTGCAGGTACGCCGAGATCGGCGTCGGGGCGGCCATCGCGTACGGGAGCCAGGGGTGGAACGGCAGCTGCGCGGACTTGGTCAGCGCGCCCAGCAGGATCAGCACCAGCGACACCGACAGCGCGACCGGGCTGTCCGGGGCGAGCGTGCCGGAGGTCGCGGCCGCGGTGATCTCCGGGATCGAGTACGTGCCGGCCAGCTGGCCCAGCAGCACGATCCCGAGCAGCATCGCCAGCCCGCCGAACACGGTCACGACGAGCGCCTGGACCGCGGCGCGGCGGTTCTCCCGGTACTGGCCGCCCTGCCCGACGAGCAGGAACGACGTCAGCGACGTCAGCTCCCAGAACACGTAGAGGGTCAGCAGGTCGTCGGCCAGCACCAGGCCGAGCATCATCCCGGCGAAGGCGACCAGCAGCGCCGCGGAGCGGGCCGCGTCGGTGGAGCGCGGTCCGAAGTACCAGGCCGCGTAGATCATGATCAGCGCTCCGACGCCGGAGACGAGCACGATCATCGCGATCGCGAGCGCGTCCATCCGCAGGCTCAGCGTCAGCCCCAGCTCGGGCGCCCACTCGACGCGGTCGGTCACCCCGCCGGAGAGTGCGGTCGAGGCCTGCGTCATCGCCCACACGAGGGTGGCGGCGAGCAGGGCGGCGCCGGCGCCGAACGCCAGCCGCCGGTGGTACCGGGCGAGCGCGGGCAGGCACAGCGCCAGGACGAGATGGGCGGCCACGACGGCGAGCACCGACACCTCCTGGAGTCACGGGGTCGTTCGGACCAGCGGTTCCGCTCACGTCACGGCCGGACCCGGGGAGCGCCGGAAGAGGCCGCCGCACGATCACCGGAAGGGACGCGGCGACGACGCCGAGGTCATCCTATCGGCGCAACCGGACGTTTCGCCCGTGACCGTACCGAGTCTCACGCCGCGAGCGGTTTGGCGAAGCACCGGGAGCGGGGGTCGTTCCGGTACGCACCGAAGTTGCTGGTCCGACGGTATCCGCTGGTCTCGTACAGCGCGATCGCAGCGGGCTGGCCGTCACCCGTCTCGAGGATCATGCGACGACGCCCGGCGGCGGCGGCCGCACGCTCCAGCGCGACGAGCACCGCCCGGGCGTGTCCCCGGCCGCGGGCGGCGGGCTCGACGTACATCCGCTTCAGCTCCGCGTCGCCGTCACGGCGCGCCGGGTCGGCCGGATCGGCGTCGACGGCGCGCCACGCCCCGGTCGCGACGGGGACGCCGTCGTCGTAGCCGACCAGGAACAACCCGGACGGGGTCCGGAAGTCGGCCGGGTCGACGGGGGTGGCGTCGCCGTCGCCGTAGACCTCGCCGTAGAACGCCTGCAGCCGCCGCATCAGTGGCGTCACGTCCGGATGGTCGAGCCCCGCCACGCGCAGTTCGAGTTCCCCCACGTCCTCATGATCGGTCCCAGGTGACCGGCAGCGCACGCAGCCCTCCGGTGAGCACGTCCGAGCGCAGCTCCAGCTCGGTGCGCGGCACGGCGAGGCGCAGCGACGGGAACCGGGCGGGCAGCGCCCGGAACACCTCGGTCAGCTCGACCCGGGCCAGGCTCGCGCCCACGCAGAAGTACGGCCCGTGCCCGAACGCGAGGTGCGAGGACTTCCTCTCCGCGTCGAACTCGGTCGCCCCGGCGAAGTGCCGCGGGTCCCGGTTCGCCGCGCCCGGGGCGAGCAGGATCGCGTCGCCCGCCGGGATGTGCACCCCGGCGATGTCGACGTCGGCGTGCGCGTAGCGCGGGATGCCGCCGTTGCCCCCGCTGGGCACCGCCAGCCGCAGGACCTCCTCGACCGCCCCCGGGGCGCGCTCCGGGTCCGCGGCGAGCGCCGCCCACTCCCCCGGGCGGTCCAGCAGCAGGACGGTGCCGGTGTCGATCCGGCCGACCGTCGTCTCGTGCCCGGCGAACAGCAGTCCGGCACCGAGCGCGGCGAGCCGGTCGCGCTGCTCCGGCGCCGAGCCGAGCGCGGCGAAGTCCGACAGCACGTCCTCCCCCGGCTCGTCGTCCTTGCGGTCGACGAGGCCGCGGACGTAGGCGAACAGCGCCTGCGCGGCGGCCTCGGCGCGGGGCCGGTCGTGGAGCAGCCCCAGCTCACCGGACCAGCGCCGGAACTCCTCGCGGTCGTCGTAGGGGACGCCGAGCAGCTCGCAGATGACCAGCACCGGAAGCGGGAAGGAGAACAGCTCGTGCAGGTCGGCGCCGGGACCGGCGGCCTCGACGACGTCGAGCTGCCGGGCCACCAGCTCCGCGACGTGCCCGGAGAGCCTGCGCATCCGGCGCGCGGAGAACGCGGGCGCGAGCAGCTTGCGCATCAGGGTGTGGTTCGCGCGCTCGGTGTCCGGCGAGTCGCCGCTCGGCCCGCCGAAGATCATCGAGTCGGAGATGCGCGCGGCCCGCTCCGGCTCGGGGTGGCTGCGGCCGAGCCGGTCGTCGGCGAACAGGGCGCGGGCCTCGTCGTAGCCGGTGACCAGCCACGCGACATCGCCGGCCGGGGTCCGGACCGGGGTGATCGGGGACCGCTCCCGCAGCCGGTCGAACAGCGGCGGCAGCTCGAGGACGTCGTGGCGCGGGAACGGGAGGCGCGGCAGGTCCGTGGTGTCCGGACCGGTGGTGGTGGTCACCCGCCCGACGGTACGAGCGCCGGCCGGTGGCCGCCTCCGTCCCGGGGTGGACATCGGGTGGACCCCCGGCTCGGACGGCGGGGGGGGGGGGATCCGCACCGCGCGCGGTGATCCGCGGCGCGCGCGGACCCGGACGCGCGCGCGGAGCGGATCAGCGCGCGGACCGCGACCACACCGGGGCCGTGGCCACGGGTCAGGGCACCGCGGTCCGCTCCCGTGGGGACCGGCGCACCCGGTGCGCCCCCGCCCAGACCAGGCCCAGGCAGACCGCCTGCACCCCGGCGACGACGAGCAGCAGGACCGGGTATCCCGCGGCCCCGGTCAGGGCGGACAGCAGCATCGGCAGCAGGAAACCGGCGTAGGTCAGCGAGTAGAACACCGCGGTGAGCCCGGCCAGGTGCTCCGGCGCGGCGATGCGCTGGACCTCCTGCAGTCCTGACAGCAGCACGAAGCCGTAGCCGGCGCCGAGCAACGCGGCGGCACCGAACGCGACCGGGACGGAGCGGCCGGCGGCACCCGCCGCGGCCACCACCGTCCCGACGACGACGAGCGCGAGCCCGATCCGGGTGGCGGCGAGCGGCGAGCGGGCGTCGATCGTCCGGGCCGCGGACTGGGCGAGGAAGCCGCAGCCCAGGGTGACGGCGGTGAGCAGCGTCGCGACGAGCAGCCCGTAGCCGCCGACGACGTCGCCGAGCGCGGTCGGCTGCACCGCGAACGACAGCGCGGCGGCGCCGAACACCCACGGCGCGGCGGGCAGCACCAGCCACCGGAAACGGGGGTGCGCGGCGGCGGGCACCCGCAGGTCGCGCAGCCAGGACCGGGAGCGGCCCGGCACGACCGTCTCCGGGGCCGCCACGAGCCACCAGGTGACGGGGACCATGAGCGCGATGTGGACCAGGTAGGGCAGCTCCATCGGCAGCGGTGCGAACTGCGCGAGCAGCCCGCCGACCAACGGTCCGAGGCCGAAGCCCGCGGTGAGCGCGAGCGCCGCCCGCCGGGCGCCCTCCCCCTCCCCGGACAGCTCCTTGACCCACGTCGTGGCCACCGCCATCGCGACGCCGATGCACAGGCCGAACAGCAGCCTGCCGGCGTAGAGCAGGATCTCGGAGAACGCACCGAGCGCGATGACGGCACTGGCCGGGATCGACGCGGCCGTGGCGGGCAGCAGCACCCGGCGGCGGCCCCAGCGGTCCGACGCGGGCCCGCCGACGAGCAGGCCCGGGGCGAGACCGAGCACGTAGACACCGAAGAACGCGGCGACCACGGTCGGCGAGTAGTGCCCCTGCTCGCGGTACATGACCATCAGCGGGCTGAACTGGTTGGCGCCGTAGCCGACGCCGAACAGCACGGCGGCCGGCCGCGTCCACGGCTTCACGATCGGTCTCCTCCTCGGAACGCGACGACGCCCCCGGGAACCGGTCCCGGGGGCGTCGTCGTCGACGGTGGTGGTGCGGCCTAGGCCGCGGCCTTGGCCCGCTGACGCCAGCGGGTCAGCGTCCGCTCGGTGTAGCCGTTGGGCTCGGTCGCCCCGCTGAACACCAGCTCCAGCGCGGCCTGGAACGACTCGCTGGACTCCAGGTCCTTCGCCATCGCGGGGTAGCCGTGCTCGCCGGCGTTCTGCTCGTCGACGACGGCGGCCATCCGGGCGAAGGTGTCCCGCACGGTCTGCTCGTCGACCACGCCGTGGGCGAGCCAGTTCGCGACCAGCTGGGCGGAGATCCGCAGGGTGGCGCGGTCCTCCATCAGCCCGACGCCCTCCAGGTCCGGGACGGTGGAGCAGCCGATGCCCATGCCGACCCAGCGCACCACGTAGCCGAGGATCGACTGGACGTTGGTCTCCAGCTCGTGGGTCACGTCCTGCGCCGACAGCGACGACGCGTCGGTCACCGGGACCTCGAGCAGGTTGCGACGGTCCGCGGTGGTGCGGGAGGCGATCTCGTCCTGCACCGCGTGCACGTCGACGCGCAGGTAGTGCAGCGCGTGCAGGGTGGCCGCGGTGGGCGAGGGCACCCACGCGCAGTTCGCACCGGCCTTCGGGTGGCCGATCTTCTGCTCGATCATCTCGGCCATGGCGGCGGGCTTGGCCCACATGCCCTTGCCGACCTGCGCGGTGTGGGCGAACCCGGCCGCGAGCGCGACGTCGACGTTGCGGTCCTCGTAGGTCTTCAGCCAGGTGGTGGACTTCATGTCGCCCTTGCGCAGCACCGGGCCCGCGGCGAAGCAGGTGTGGATCTCGTCGCCGGTGCGGTCCAGGAAGCCGGTGTTGACGAAGATGACCCGGTTCGCGGCCTCGGCGATGCAGGCGGAGAGGTTGACCGTGGTCCGCTTCTCCTCGTCCATGATGCCGATCTTGAGCGTGTTCGCCTGCAGCCCGAGGGCCTCCTCGACGGCGCCGAACAGCTCGACGGTGAGCGCGACCTCCTCGGGCCCGTGCTGCTTGGGCTTGACGATGTAGACGCTGCCCGCGCGGGAGTTGGTGTGCGGGCCCTTCCCCTGCAGGTCGTAGAGCCCGGCGACGGCCGAGACGAGCGCGTCGAGCACGCCCTCGGCGACCTCGGCGCCGTCGGCGGTGCGCACCGCGTTCGTCGTCATGTGGTGGCCGCAGTTGCGGACCAGCATCAGCGAGCGCCCGGGCAGGGTGAGGTCGGAGCCGTCGGCCGCGGTGTACTCGCGGTCCGGGTTGACGCGGCGGGTGACGGTCCTCCCGCCCTTGCGGAACTCGGCGGTCAGGTCGCCGCGCAGCAGCCCGAGCCAGGTGCGGTAGGCCAGCGCCTTGTCCTCGCCGTCCACGGTCGCGACGGAGTCCTCGAGGTCGACGATCGTGGTGACCGCGGACTCGAGCACGACGTCGGCGACGTCGGCGTGGTGCTGGGTGCCGACCCGGGTGGTCGGGTCGATCGTGATCTCCAGGTGCAGCCCGTTGCGGGTCAGCAGGACCGCGCCGCGGCCGTCGCCGTCGACCGGGCGGAACCCGGCGAACTGCGCGGGGTCGGCCAGCCCGACCGTGCCGGTCGCGCCGGTGTCGACGACGAGCCCGTCGGTCGAGGCCCGGTAGGCGGTGGCGTCGGCGTGGCTGCCCTTCGCGAGCGGGAACAGCTCGTCGAGCAGCTCGTCGGCGGCGGTGATCACCTGCGCGCCGCGGCGCTCGTCGTAGCCCTGTGCGAGCTCGCCGTCCTGCGGGAGCGCGTCGGTGCCGTAGAAGGCGTCGAACAGCGAGCCCCAGCGGGCGTTGGCGGCGTTGAGCGCGTAGCGCGGGACGGTCGAGGGCACGACCAGCTGCGGGCCGGGGACCTCGGCGATCTCCGGGTCGACCCGGTCGACGCCGATGGTCGGGGACTTCTCCGGAAGCAGGTAGCCGAGGTCGGTGAGGAACGTCTCGTACTCCTCGACCGACCCGGCCCCGTGCTCGCGGTGCCACTCGTCGATGCGCGACTGGATCTCGTCGCGACGGGCCAGTGCGTCGGCGATCCTCGGGGCGAAGCGCTCCTGGAGCCCGGCCAGGGTCGCCCAGAAGTCGTCCGCCGTGAGGTCGACGTCGGACAGGAGCTCGCCCTCGACGAAGGACCTCAGGTGCTGGTCGATCTGCAGGCCGGCGGTGTCGGCCATCTGTGACCACCCTCTCCGTGTGGATGTCAGAACTGGTCGTATTTCTACCAGTGGATTATCTTTTCCGCATCACGGAAGTGACACGGACCCTGACCGCGACGTCGAACAGGCGTGGCGTCACCGTGTCGACGTACCCTCCCGTGAGCCCCGCCACGCGCAGCAAGGGAGTGCAGCGATGCCTCTGGCCCGCTCGATCCACGACGAGTTCGTCGCCCTCCTGGGCGCGGCGGACGTGCTCGACGATCCGGTCCGTACCCGCACCTACGAGTGCGACGGCCTGACCGGCAGCCGGGTCGTCCCCGAGCTGGTCCTGCTGCCCCGCACCGCCGAGGACGTCGCCGGGTGCGTGCGGATCTGCGCCCGGCACCGGATCCCGTTCGTCGCCCGCGGCGCCGGGACCGGCCTGTCCGGCGGCGCGCTGCCGGTGGCCGAGGGCGTCGTCATCGGGCTGAACCGGCTCAACCGGGTGCTCGAGGTCGACCCGGAGAACCGGCGCGCGGTGCTGGAGCCGGGCGTCACGAACCTCGAGATCACCGCGGCCGCGTCGCCGTACGGGCTCTACTACGCCCCGGACCCGTCGAGCCAGCAGGTGTGCACGATCGGCGGCAACGTCGCGGAGAACTCCGGCGGCGCGCACTGCCTCAAGTACGGCTTCACCACCAACCACGTGCTGTCGATGGAGGTCGTGCTCCCCGACGGCGAGGTGGTCACCCTCGGCTCGGACACGATGGAGCAGTCCGGGCCCGACCTGCGCGGGGTGTTCCTCGGCTCCGAGGGAACGCTCGGCATCGTCACGAAGGTCGCCGTCCGGCTGCTGCGCACCCCCGAGGTCATGCGCACGCTGCTGGCGGACTTCCCGTCGGTGTCGGCGGGCGGGCAGGTCGTCTCCGACATCGTCGCGGCCGGGATCGTGCCCGCCGCGGTCGAGATGATGGACGCGCTGGCCATCGAGGCCGCCGAGGGCGCCACCGGGGCCGGCTACTCCCTCGACACCCCGGCCGCACTCGTCGTCGAGCTGGACGGGACCGTCGAGGAGTGCGAGGAGCAGTTCGCGCTGGTCAAGGAGATCTGCGACCGGCACGGCTGCACCCGGCTGCACATCGCGGGCTCCCCCGAGGAGCGGGCGAACATCTGGCGAGGCCGCAAGGCCGCGTTCGCCGCGGTCGGCCGGATCTCGCCGGACTACATCGTCCAGGACGGCGTGGTCCCCCGGACCCGGCTCGCCGAGATCCTCGAACGGATCGACGAGATGGGCACCGACGCCGGGCTGCGCGTCGCGAACGTCTTCCACGCCGGCGACGGCAACCTGCACCCGCTGGTCCTGTTCTCCGCCGCCGAGGGCCAGACCGAGCAGGCCGAGCACCTGTCGGCACAGATCGCGGAGCTGTGCGTCGAGATGGGCGGCTCGCTGTCGGGCGAGCACGGCATCGGCACCGACAAGGCCTGCTCCATGCCGCGGATGTTCGGCGAGGACGACCTGGCCGTCATGCGCCGCATCCGCGACGGCTTCGACCCCGACCACATCTGCAACCCCGGCAAGCTCCTGCCCACCCCGCGGCTGTGCGGGGAGAAGCCGGGGCTCTACCGGCCGCACCCGCTGGAGGAGGCGGGCCTGATCGAACGGCTGTGACCCGTCCGGCCGACCTGTCCGACCGACCCGTACGAGACCCGGAAGGGCCCGACGACATGACACGCGCTGCTCCCACCACGCTGCGCCCCACCTCGGCGAAGGAGGTCCGGGACGCCGTCCTGGACACCCCCGGCCGCCTCGCGATCACCGGCGCCGGCACCGCCACCGGCTGGGCCGGCCGCGCGGCCGACGACGTCGCCGCGACGCTCGACCTCTCCGCGCTGTCCGGGGTGATCCACCACAACCCCGGCGACATGACCGTCTCGGTGCACGCCGGGACCCCGGTCCGCGCGCTGCAGGAGCAGCTGGCCGAGCACGGTCAGCGCCTCGCGTTCGACGCCGCCCGGGTCGCCCGCGGCGCCACGGTCGGCGGGCTCCTCGCCACCGCCGACGCCGGCCCGTCCGCCCTGGTCTGGGGCGGTCTGCGGGACCTGGTCATCGGCACCACCTCGGTACTCGCCGACGGCACGATGGTCCGCTCCGGCGGGCACGTCATCAAGAACGTCGCCGGCTACGACATGGCCAAGCTGATGCACGGCTCCTACGGCACCTTCGGCCCGCTGGTCGAGGTCGTCCTGCGGCTGCACCCGGTCCCGAAGGCCGTCGCCTGCGTGGGCGTCGACGGCCCGGTGGCCGAGGCCGCGTCGCGGGTGCTGGAGCTGATGGCCAGCCCGCTGGAGCCGATCGCCGTCGAGTGGGTCTCCGGTGACCCGGGACGCCTGCTGGTCCGGTTGGAGGGCGGCGCCCGGACCCTGCCCGCACGGGTGGAACGGCTGCGTGAGCTGCTCGGCGCCGACGCCCGGGAGGTGGGCGCGGACGCATGGGACGCCCACACGTCGCTGACCGACGGCCCGCACGCCGGCGGTGACGGCGACGGGCCCGCCCTCGACGGCGCCGTCGTCCGGATCGGGTGCGCACCGACCCGGCTGGCGCCGCTGGTGGAGCAGCTGCCCGCCACCGCCGTCACGGCCGGCCTCGCGACCGGCGTCGCGACCGTCACCGTGCCGGGGGCCGCCGTCGCGGAGGTGCACGACGCCGTCGCCGCGGTCGGTGGCACCAGCGTGCTGCGTGACCGGCCCGAGGCCCTCGACGCCCCCGCGTGGGGCCCCGCACCGTCCGCTCTCGCCCTGCTCAGGGCCGTGAAGACGCAGCTCGACCCCGAGGCCCGGTTCGCCGCCGGCCGCTTCGCCCCCTGGATGTGAGGCACGCATGACGAGCACCCACGAGCCCGCAGGCACCCCGACCGGGGCGGCCGAGACCAAGATCCCCCAGCAGGGCCCGAGCGCGTTCGACGACGTCCACCCGCCGCAGCGCGAGCTGCTCGACGACTGCGTCCACTGCGGCTTCTGCCTGCCGACCTGCCCCACCTACGTGCTGTGGGGCGAGGAGATGGACTCCCCGCGCGGCCGGATCCTGCTGATGGACCTGGCCGAGAAGGGCGACATCGGCCTCGACGGGCCGTTCACCGAGCACATGGACAACTGCCTGGGCTGCATGGCGTGCGTGACCGCCTGCCCGTCCGGGGTGCAGTACGACAAGCTGCTGGAGTCGGTGCGCCCGCAGATCGAGCGCAACGTGCCCCGCAGCGCCTCGGACAAGCTGTTCCGCGACGCGATCTTCGCGCTGTTCCCCTACAAGCGACGGCTGCGGGCGGCCGCCCTGCCCGGCGCGCTGTACCAGCAGCTGCGGAAGGTCCCCGCGATCCGGAAGCTCGCCGAGAAGCTGCCCGGTCAGCTCGCGGCGATGGAGTCGCTGCTGCCGCCGGTCTCGGTGCGCGAGGCGTTCGCGACGCTCCCGGTGCACACCCCCGCGGTCGGCACCCGCCGGGCCCGGGTCGCGCTGCTCACCGGCTGCGTGCAGGACGTGTTCTTCCACCGGGTCAACGAGGCCACCGTGCGGGTGCTCGCCGCCGAGGGCTGCGACGTGCTCGTCCCCCGCGACCAGCAGTGCTGCGGCGCGCTGGAGGTGCACGCCGGGCGCGAGGAGTCCGCGCTGGACCGGGCCCGGCGCACCATCGCCCGCTTCGAGACCCTCGACGTCGACGCGGTGGTCACCAACGTCGCGGGCTGCGGCTCGTCGATGAAGGACTACGGCCACCTGCTCGCCGACGACCCCGCCTGGGCCGATCGCGCGGCACGCTTCTCCGCCCGCTGCCGCGACGTGCACGAGGTCCTGGCCGAGCTGTACTCCCGGGAGGACGACGGCGGCCCCCGCGCCCCGCGGACCCCGGTCACCGGCCGCGTCGCCTACCACGACGCCTGCCACCTCGGGCACGCCCAGGGCGTCCGCAACCAGCCGCGCGAGGTGCTCCGGACGATCCCCGAACTGGAGCTCGTCGACATCGCCGAGGCGTCGCTGTGCTGCGGCTCGGCAGGCATCTACAACATGGTGAAGCCGGACGCGGCCGCCGACCTGGGCGTGCGGAAGGCGGAGAAGATCCGCGACGCGAAGCCGGACGTCGTGGTCACCGCGAACCCGGGCTGCCTGCTGCAGATCGGCAAGTACCTGCCGAACGAGGACTTCGCCGACGTTCCGCTGCTGCACCCGGTGCAGCTGCTGGACGCGAGCATCCGGGGGGCGGCGGTGCCGCGGCGCTGACCCCTGCCCCGGTCAGGAGGGGCGCCGCCGGGCACGGCCCACCGGGCGCCGGTGCGACCGGCGCCATGCCGTGGCGCCGGCCGGCCGGGTACGTCCGGGCGTCCCGCCGGCCGGGCCGGGGGCCCCGGGGTCACCTCCGGGGCGCCGCGGCAGGGACGGGCCGGCATCGGTGGACGCGGCGGGGCCGGACGGCTCGTCCGGCCGCCGGTGCAACGCCCGCAGCTCCGCACGCAGCGCGACGATGTCCCACTTGCGGGCGGTGTGCTCCCGCTCGAGCCGCTCCAGCCGCCGGTGGGCCAGCACGAGCAGCACACCGGCGGCGATCCACCCCGCCAGGGCGGCCCACGCCACCACCGCCGCCAGCCCCGACACGTCCGCTCCGTCCACCCGTCCCACCTGCTCGGCACTCACCGTAGCGAGCACCCGGGGCTCCGACGGCGTGCCGGGTGAGCCACCGCACACGTCTCCGGAGCACGTCACGTCGGTACCCTGGGTGTGCAGGCACCGCCGCCCCGCGCTCCCCTCCCCGGGCCCGCGGCGGCCCGTCACGGATGCGGTACGCGCGGATGGACCCCGGCCCCGGCGGGTACGGGTCCCGGCGATGCGCCCCGCCCGAGACCGTGAGGAGGCCGGAGATGCAGCAGGCCGTCGGTAACGATCCGACCACCGTGAGCGATGGACCGGCCGTGGAGGAGACGACCGTGCACCCCGAGAAGACCCCGTCGCCCGATGCGCGCCACTTCCCGCAGACCCTGGTCGCGATGGACCCGCCCACCCTCCCGGCGGCCCACCTGACCCCGCCGCCCGCGGAGTTCCGGCAGTTCCCGGCCCCGCAGCGGTCGGTGCCCGGTCATCCGACCCTGCGGAGCCGGCTGCGCCGGGTGCTGCTGTTCTGGCGCCGCGGCTCCTGATCCACACGACGACGGCCCGGTCCCCACCGCGATGGGGACCGGGCCGTCGTCGTCCCCGGGTCAGGCCGGCAGCCGGGCCGCCGCCCGCCGCAGGCCCACCACGATCGCGGCCAGTGTCAGCAGCACCAGGGTGAGCAGCACCGTACCGGTGTTGAGTCCGACGCCGTGGATCAGCACGAACGCCAGCCCGCCCGACAGCAGGCAGTAGTACGTCATCGGGATGATCGTCATCCGGATCACGTCGCCCTCCCGGCCGAGCAGCCCCACCGTCGCCGACGCGGCGACGACGTTGTGCACCGTGATCATGTTCCCGGCGGCGCCGCCGACCGCCTGGGCCGCGACCACCGTCTCCGGGGTGGCGCCGATGTTCTCCGCGGTCGCGAACTGGAACAGGGCGAACGTCAGGTTGGACACCGTGTTCGACCCGGCGACGAAGGCCCCCAGGGCGCCGATCCACGGTGCCAGGACCGGCCAGGCCGGCCCGGCGACGGCCGCGGCCCCCTCGGCCAGCGTCAGCGGCATCGAGGCCAACCCGGTCGTGTTCAGCTCGGCGCCGGAGTTGATCAGGATGCGGACCAGCGGCAGCGCGAACAGCAGCGCGACCGCGGCCCCGGCGAGCTGGCGTCCCGACACGGCCCATGACGTCGCGACCTGGCGGCCGTTCATCCGGTGCAGGGCGTAGGTGACCAGGCAGACCAGCAGGAACACCGCGCCCGGCGAGTAGAGCGGCTGCAGCGTCTCGTCGATGCCGGTCCCGAGGATGTCCGCGGGTCCGACGGTGATTCCCGACAGCGCCTCCTTCACCGGCGCGACGGTCCGGGTCAGCACCAGCACCGCCGCGACGAGCACGTAGGGCGACCAGGCCAGCCAGGTGCTCATCCGGGTGCCGGTGACGCCGTCGTCGGCACCCGCGGAGATGGTGCCGGTCCAGCGGTCGAGCCACCGCTCGCGTGGCGGGAAGTCCCACACCGTGCGCGGCATGAGGAAGCCGCGACTGGAGGTGAACATCACCAACGCCAGCCCGACGAGCCCGCCGAGCAGCGACGGGAACTCGGGCCCGAGCAGCGCGGCGACGAGCACGTAGGGCACGGTCATCGCGAACGCGGCGTAGAGCGCGAACGGGGCGACCGCGAGGCCCTCGGCGAAGCTGCGGTTCTCCCCGAAGAAGCGGGTCAGCAGGCACACCAGGAACAGTGGGACGAGCGTCCCGGCGACGGCGTGCAGCGCTGCGACCTCCAACCCGATCGCGGACAGGTAGCCGGTCGCGTCCAGGCCGAGCGCGGCGGTGCGCGCGTCGACCTCGGCCGACCCGGACAGCCCCTGCCCGATGCCGGTGAGCACGGGCGTCCCGGCGGCGCCGAAGCTGACCGGCGTCGACTGGATCACCATGCCGACCAGCACCGCGGCCAGCGCCGGGAAGCCGAGCGCCAGCAACAACGGCGCGACGACGGCCGCCGGGGTCCCGAACCCCGACGCACCCTCGATGAACGACCCGAACAGCCAGCCGATGATGATCGCCTGGACCCGCCGGTCCGGGCTGATGCCGGTGAACCCGGCGCGGATGGTCGCGAGCGCGCCGCTCTGGGTGAGCGTCTGCAGCAGCAGCAGCGCACCGAAGATGATGTAGAGCAGGCCGACCGCGATGATCAGGCCCTCGATCGTCGACGCGACGATCGCGGTGGTGCCCATCCCCCAGACCAGCGACCCGATCAGGGCCGCCGCGACGAAGCCGAGCGGCATCGCGTACTTCGCGGGCCAGCGCAGCCCGACCAGCAGGACCGCGACGACGAGGATGGGGGTGAGAGCGAGCAGGCTGAGTACGCCCAGGTTGTCCACGGTGACACCCCTCCGGTGGGGGCGATTCGCGACACATGTCCGAATCGCCCGATCGTGAGGGCACGATGTCACCCGTCCCGGCGCCGCGCAAGCACGATGTGGAATCAGTATTTCGCGAAGTGGACCCAGCCGCCGTCGCCGTCGTAGGGACGGCCGTCGACGGTGACCCCCGGGCCCGCTTCGTCGGGTGCCTCCACCGCCCCCACCTCGGTCCAGCCCTGGGGCAGCGGCACGTCCCCGGGGAAGGTCGCCGCCAGCGCATGGTCCTCACCACCGGTCAGGATCCAGCGCAGCGGGTCCAGGCCCAGCGCGGACGCGATCTCCGCCATCCGCGAGGCCACCGTGAACGCCCGCGACCGCAGCCGCACCGCCACCCCCGAGGCCCGCGCGACGTGTGCCAGGTCGGCCAGCAGGCCGTCCGAGACGTCGATCATGGACGTGGCTCCGGCGTCGGCGGCCTGCGGACCCGCGGAGTAGGGCGGTTCCGGGACCCGGTGCGCGTCGACCAGCGCCGCCGGGGAACGGAACCCGCGCCCGAGCACCGCCAGCCCGGCCGCGGACCAGCCCAGCCGCCCGCAGACCGCGACCCGGTCCCCCGCCCGGGCTCCGGAGCGCAGCACCGGGGCCCGGCCCTGCAGGTCCCCCAGCGCCGTCACCGAGACGACGATCACCGGCGCCGAGGTCAGGTCGCCCCCGACGAGCCCGGCCCCGGTCGAGCGGGCCTCGGCCCACAGCCCGTCGGCCAGCTGCTCGAGGTGCGCCGCGGGTGTCGACGAGGGGCACGCCAGCCCCACCAGCAGCGACGTGGGCACCGCCCCCATCGCGGCGATGTCGGCGAGGTTCGCGGCCGCGGCCTTGCGTCCGACCTGCTCGGGGCTCGACCAGTCGAGCCGGAAGTGCACACCCTCGACGAGCACGTCGGTGCAGGCGACGACCCGCCCGTCGGCGGCGGTGACGACGGCCGAGTCGTCCCCGGGACCGAGCTCCGTCGTAGCCGGTTGGACACGGTCCGTGGTGACCCGGTCGATCAGTGCGAACTCACCGACCTCCCGGAGTGAGACACCGGTCTCGGAACCGCCCTCGGGCGTGATCGCGGATGGGGACACGGGGGCGGCCTCCGGTAGGTTCTGCGTCCGACATTCCTGCCGTCAACCATCCGGCAGGTCGGCAGTTACCGGAAAGGGGCACGCCGTGGTGCAGGCATACATCCTCGTCCAGACCGAGGTCGGCAAGGCCGCCTCCGTCGCCTCCGAGATCGGGGGTCTGCCGGGCGTGGTCTCGGCCGAGGACGTCACCGGCCCGTACGACGTGATCGTGCGCGCCGAGGCGGACGACGTCGACGAGCTCGGCCGACTGGTCGTGGCCCGGGTGCAGAACGTCAACGGGATCACCCGGACGCTCACCTGCCCCGTGGTCAAGCTGAGCTGAGACGGGCGCGGACGTGGCAGGGGCACGCGTGTCACCACCGGTCGCGGTGGCGATCGCGCTGCCCCTGCTGCTCGCCCTCGTCGTGGCGGGGCTCGCGGTCTGGGCCCGCCTGACGACAGGGCCGGACACCGGCCCCCTGGAGCTTCCCGCGCGGGCCGCACCGCAGGCGTCGTCGACGTCGTGCGACGCGGTGCTGCGCGCGCTGCCGGCGGGCATCCCCGGCGACACGGGGGACCTCACGCCGCGCGAGATCGACCCGCCGGTCCCCGGCGCGCGGGCGTGGGTCGCCGAGCCGGAGCCGGTGGTGCTGCGCTGCGGCACCGAACGGCCGGCCGAGCTGGGGCCGACCTCGCCGCTGATCGTCGTCAACGGGGTGAGCTGGCTGCCGCTGGCGACCCCGCAGGGCGCGCTCGCGACGACCTACGCCGTCGTCGACCGCGGGGTGTACCTGGAGCTGTCCGCGCCCGCGGAGACCGGTCCGGGGCCGCTGCAGGCGGTGTCCGACGCGGTCGTCGACACCCTTCCGCCGCAGCCGGTGCGGGTCCGGTAGCTACCGCAGCCCGGTCCCGCGGGCCAGCGCGGTGTCGACCATGGTGCTGAGCAGCTCGGAGTAGTCGAGCCCGGTGACCGCCCACATCTTCGGGAACGCCGAGCTCGGGGTGAACCCGGGCATCGTGTTGACCTCGTTGACGGTGATGTCGCCGTCGTCGGTGACGAAGAAGTCGACCCGGGCCAGGCCCTGCACGTCGAGCGCGCGGAACGCGGTGATCGCCTTCCAGCGCAGCGACTCGGTGATCTCGTCGTCGAGCTTGGCGGGGATCTGCAGCTCGGAGGTGTCGAGGTACTTGGACTCGAAGTCGTAGAACTCGCCGTTGTAGCGCAGCTCGGCGGGCAGGCTGGCGCGGACGCTGCCGTCGGGGAACTCCAGCACCGCGCACTCGATCTCGCGGCCGGGCACGGCCGCCTCGACGAGCACCTTCGGGTCGTGCCGGCGGGCCTCGGCGACGGCGGCGTCGAGCGCGGCCGGGTCGGTGACCCGGGTGACGCCCATCGAGGACCCGGCGCGGGCCGGCTTCACGAACAGCGGCAGCCCGAGCCGGTCGCGGTCGGCGAACCCGATGTCGGTGCCGGGGCGGAGCACGACGCCGTCGGCGACGTTCAGACCCTCGGCGCGCAGCAGCTTCTTCGCGAACTCCTTGTCCATGCCGACCGCGGAGGCCAGCACGCCCGCGCCGACGTAGGGCAGCCCGGCCATCTCCAGCAGCCCCTGGATGGTGCCGTCCTCGCCGAAGGCCCCGTGCAGGATCGGGAAGACCACGTCGACCGAGGTCAGCGCCTCGCGTGCGTCGAGGCGGACCAGGCCGCGGCCCGGCTCGCCGGGCAGCACCAGGGCCTCGGCGGACCCGTCGACCTCGGGCAGCTCGCGGCCGGAGATCGTCAGCCGGGCCGGGTCGGACGGGCCGACCACCCACGCGCCGTCCGGGGTGATCCCGACCGGGACCGCCTCGAACCGCTCCGGGTCGAGGTGGGTCAGCACGCTGCCCGCGGACACGCACGAGATCGCGTGCTCGGAACTGCGGCCGCCGAAGACGACGGCGACCTTCACCCGGTCGGCACTCATGGGGCCCGAGGGTAGGCGGCGGCTCCGCCGGGTCGCACAGCCGGGCGTCGGCCCGGCCCCTCGGCACTGCCGGGCGGGCCGCTCACCCCACCAGCGCCGCCAGCGCGGCGGTCAGCTCGGCCCGGGTCCCGGCGGCGTACCCGACGACCAGGCCGGACGTGCCGGGTCCGTCCCGGTGGTAGTCGGCCAGCCCGCGCACGGCGACGCCGCGCCGGGCGGCCGCGGCGATCGCGGCCCGCTCCCCCTCGGGTGGGCGCAGCACGAGGTGCGCCCCGGCCGGGTCCCCGTGCGCGGCCCAGCCCGCCGTGCGGGCGGTGTCCAGGACCAGGGCCCGCCGCTCACGGAGCTCGCGGCGCAGCCGTCGCAGGTGCCGGGACAGGTCGCCGTGTGCGGCGAGTCCGGTGAGGACCAGCTGCCCCGCGGGCGACGGCCGGGTGCCGGTCCGGGCGCGCAGGTCCCGCCACGCGTCGACGACGGCGGGCGGCGCGACCGCCCAGCCGACCCCCAGCGTCGGGCTGAGGATCTTGCTCGCGGTTCCCAGGTGCACGACGTGGCCGGGCGCGAGGGCGGCGAGCAGGGGCAGCGGGGCGACGTCGTAGCGGAGCTCTCCGTCGTAGTCGTCCTCGACGACCAGGAAGTCCTCGGCGCGGGCACGCCCGACCAGGGCGACCCGGCGGGCGGCGGACAGGCGCACCGCGGTCGGGAACTGGTGCGCGGGCGTGGTGTACACGGCCGCGCAGCCGGCCGGGACGGCGTCGACGACCAGGCCGTCGTCGTCCACGGGCACGCCGACGACCCGCAGCCCGGCGGCCCGCAGTGCGCTGACCGCCCGCGGGTACCCCGGCTCCTCGACGGCGACGGTGGCCCCCGCAGGCAGCAGCCGGGCCAGCTCGGCGACGGCGGCGGAGGTCCCGGCGGTGGCCAGCACGGTGCCCGCGGGCGGGGTGAGCCCGCGGTGACGCAGCAGGTGGCCGGTGACGGCGTCGTGGAACGCGGGAAGCCCGTCGGCGCGGGGCCGGTCGTCCGGGGGCCGATCGGCGGCGGCCCGCCAGGCGCGGCGCCACATCGCGGGGTCCAGCGCGGCGATGCACGGCCGCCCCGGGTCGAGCACCGACGGCTCGGCCTGCGGCCGGGGTCCGGTGGGCGCGGCCGGGCCCGCCGGGGCGGGCCCGGGGACGGCGGTCACGAACGTCCCCGCGCCGACCCGGCCGGCGACCCAGCCCTCGGCGAGCAGCTGGTCGTAGGCCGCGGCGGTGACGGTCCGGCTCACCCGCAGCGTCGTCGCGAGCCCCCGGGTCGACGGCAGCCGGTCGCCGGGGCGCAGTGCCCCGCCCGCGGCCGCGGCGCGGAGACCGTCGGCGAGCTGGACCGCCAGCGGCGTCGCCGCGGCGCGGTCGAGGACGATCGGGAGATCCTGCACAGTGGCCTTTCGTCCGCGACCGGAAGTGGCCGTTCCAGGATGCCACTGTCGAGGCCATCCTCGGGGGGTGACGCTCTCCCCCACCACCCGCAGCACGCTGGGCCGCAAGCGCGACCGGGCCGCCGTCGACCGGTCCGACCTGCACGCGGTCCTCGACGACGGCCTCGTCGCCCACCTGGGCTTCGTCCGCGACGGCGCACCCGTCGTCCTCCCGACCGCCTACGGCCGCGACGGCGACACGCTCTACCTGCACGGCTCGTCCGGGGCCCGCTACCTGACCGGGGACACGCTGCCGTGCTGCGTGACCGTGACCCTCCTCGACGGCATCGTGCACGCCCGCGCGCTCATGCACTTCTCGATGAACTACCGCAGCGCGGTCGTGCACGGCGACGCCCGCCGCGTCACCGGCGACGACGAGCGTCTGCACGCGCTGCGGGTGGTCGTCGAGCACCTCACCCCGGGCGCGTGGGACCACGCCCGCCGCCCGGACCGCCGCGAGCTGGCCGCCACCGCGGTGTTCGCGCTCGACCTGGCCGAGGCCAGCGTGAAGAGCCGCTCCGGGCCGCCGTCCGACGACGAGGCCGACGTCGCCGCCGGTCTCGCCTGGGCCGGTGTGGTGCCGCTGCGGACCGTCGCCGGGCCTCCGGAGACCGCTCCTGACCTGCGGGGACACCGGTCGGCTCCGGACCACGTGCGCGACCGTCGTCACACCGGAGGGTGACGTAGGCTCGGGGGTTCCGACGCAGCCCTCACCGCCCCCGAGGAGGACTCGTGACCCCCGTCGTGCTGCCCGACGTGCCCCTGCAGAACGTGACGCTGATGCCGGACTGCGTGCAGGACGCCGGTTCGTGGTGCGCCACGCTCTACCGCTGGACCAGCAACGACTTCCTGGCCCAGCACGCGGACACCCTGGTGAGCAGGACCGTGGCGATCACCGTGATCGTCGTGATCGCGGTGCTGTTCCGGTGGCTGGCGCACCGGGCGATCGCGCGGATGGTCGACGGCGCCACCAACGGCCGGTTCACCGCGCTGGTGGGCCGGGCCCGCCGGCTGCGTCCGGGTGGCGGCGCCGCCGTCGCGCCGGCGGCGGACCCGGGTACGCAGCGACGGGCGCAGCGGGCACGCACGATCGGCTCGGTGCTGCGCTCGATCGTCTCGGCGGTCGTGCTGCTCGTCGCGGTGATGATGGTGATGAACGAGCTCGGCTACCCGCTGGGCCCGTTGCTGGCCGGCGCCGGGGTGATCGGGCTCGCCATCGGTTTCGGTGCGCAGAACCTGGTGCGCGACTTCCTGTCCGGCATGTTCATGCTGCTGGAGGACCAGTACGGCGTCGGCGACGTCGTCGACGTCGGTGAGGCCGTCGGCACCGTCGAGGCGGTCGGCCTGCGGATCACCACGATCCGCGACATCAAGGGCACCGTCTGGTACGTCCGCAACGGCGAGATCCTGCGCGTGGGCAACATGAGCCAGGGCTACGCGGTCGCGGTGGTCGACCTGCCGATCGCGCACCACGCCGACGTCGAGGAGGCCACCGAGCTGGCCGGGAGCACCGCCACCGAGCGCGCCTCCCAGGACGACATCGCCGGTGACGTGCTGGAGGCCCCCGAGGTGCTCGGCGTCGACAAGATCGGCCCGGAGGGCGTCACGCTGCGGATCACCGTGCGGGTCAGCCCCGGCCGGCAGTGGGCGGTGCAGCGCGCGCTCAACGGCGCGATCACCGACGCGTTCGACGACCACGGCATCCCGCGGCCGATGGTCTACCCCGGCGCGGCCTTCGACGGCCAGGCGCAGAAGCAGAACTGACGACTCCTGGGAGACTGGTCGGCGTGAGTGCACCGCAGAACTTCTACGCCGAGGTGGGTGGCGCCCCGGTCTTCCACCGGATCGTCCACCGGTTCTACGAGGAGGTCGCCCGGGACGAGGTGTTGCGGCCGCTGTACCCGGAGGAGGATCTCGGCCCGGCCGAGGACCGCCTGCGGCTGTTCCTGGAGCAGTACTGGGGCGGCCCGCGCACCTACTCCGACCAGCGCGGCCACCCCCGGCTCCGGATGCGGCACGTGCCGTTCAGGATCGGCCCGATCGAGCGCGACGCCTGGCTGCGCTGCATGCGGATCGCCGTCGACGAGGAGAACCTCTCTCCGGAGCACCGCGAGCAGCTGTGGAACTACCTGCAGTACGCCGCGGCGAGCATGCAGAACTCGGAGTTCTGACCCGAGTAGGGGCATTACCACACACTGTGATCGTCAGCCCGTCCGTCCGGCGGCCATTCGAGTGGCATTCGGTCGCTTTCCGGGTTGATCCAGTGCTGAACGTGACCGAACGCGTCCGGTCTCGTTGGACGGGACGCCGCCCCGGCACGTCGGGCGGCTCGTAGTCACCCGTCTTGGGGGTTCATCGTGAGCGTCTCTCCCTCGCTGTCCGGTCCGCATCGGCACGAGCCGGTCGACGGGTCGTCGCGGCACACGCACCGCGGCGGCGACTCCGGGGCCCACCCCGACCGCCACGACGGCGAGGACGGCTCCTGGTTCACCGTCGTGCTGCGCGGCTACGACCGCGGCGAGGTCGACACCCGGCTGGCCGAGCTCGACCACCGCATCCACGACGAGATCCGCCGCGCGGACGCCGCCGAGCAGTCGCTGTCCGCGGCCCGTGCGCAGGTCCGGCGGCTGCAGGAGCAGCTGGAGAACGACTCCGCCGCCCGGGCCGGTGAGGAGCGCCGCGCCGAGGAGGCCGGCTTCGGCCGACGCGTCGAGCGCGTCCTCCAGGCCGCCGAGCAGGAGGCGGCCGAGCTGCGCGAGCGTGCGGCCGACGAGGCCGCGGAGATCGTGGAGCGCGCCCGCCGCGAGGCCGAGGACCGCCGCTCCCGCACCGAGGAGGCGCTGCTCGGCCGCGCCGCCACCCTGGACCGCGAGTTCGCCTCCCGCAGCAGCACCCTCGACGACCGCGAGCACGACGCCGACCGCCGCGAGCGCGACCTCGCCGAGCGGGAGCGCACCGTGTCCGACCGGCTGTCCGGCGTCCACACCGAGGCCGAGCGGATCCTCGCCGACGCCCGCTCCGACGCCGAGCAGACGCTGTCCACCGCGCGCGCCGAGGCCGCCGCACTGCTGCGCGACGCCGAGCAGGGCGCCGGGGAGCGGCGCTCGGCGGTCGTGCGCGACGTCGAGCGGCTCGCCGCGCTGCGCGACGACGTCCGGGACGAGCTGGCCCGGGTGCAGCGCACCCTCACCGAGGAGCTGGACCGCGAGCCGGTCTCGGCCGCCCTCGACGACGCCCTGTTCGGCCCCGCGCCCGTCTCCCTGCCGCCCGTCTCCCTGCCGCCCTCGCCCCCGGCGCCGTCGTCGGACAAGGGGTCGATCGCCTCGGTGTCGGAGCTCGGCAGCAGGCCGTCGGCCGACGCCACCGAGTCCCGCTCGGAGGCCGGTGGTCCCGCCGAGGACGAGGACGTGCCCGCCACCGGTTCCCTGCTCCTCGGTCCCGGGCACCGCCCGGCCGAGGAGGACCCCGACGGCACCACCGTCGGCCGCATCCCGCCGATCTCGCTCACCTCGATCGGGGTCCTCCCGTTCGGTGACCTCGGAACGGGGCGTGACCAGCCCCGGACCAGGACGGACGTCGCAGGTGGGACGACCAGGACGGGCCGGGGGGCCACCCGGGGTCCGGGCCCGGGACGACGCTCGCGATAATCGAATCGTTATGTGCACCCGACCGCCGCAGAACGCATGACGTCGGCGCCCGGTCACCCGGGCCCCGACGACCGCTCCCCCCGGCGTGCCGACGGCCCGCCGGACCCCGAACCGAACCCCGACGGGCTCGGCGAGGCGATCCGGACCGGCCGCGTGCCGGTGGTCCCCGGCTCCCTGGTCGACCTGGTCATGCGGTCCGGCTCGGGCGAGGCCCCGGAGCCGGAGGCCACGTCCGAGGACGACGGCGCCCGGCGCGAGCCGACCCCGACCGGGTTCACCGAACTGGTGTCCCGCGAACGGGGTCCCGCGCCCGCCCCACGGCCCACCCCGGGACCGCGGCCCGCCGCCCCCGAACCGCCGTCGGATGCGGGTGACTACGCCGATCTCGGCGACCTCGGCGACGACCCGCTGGGCGTCGGGCCGCTGCCCGACGAGCCCGGCGACGACGGTCTCGACCCCCTGCACACCCCGGCGGACCGCTTCGCGCCGCCGCCGTCGTTCGCGCCGGGCACACCGGGTGGGACGACACCTCCCGCGACCGGCGGCACCCCGGCCGCGCCGACGCCCGGCCCGGCCGACGCCACCCCCGCGGCACCGCGGCCGGACTCGGCGGACGGCGGCCCGGCGTCACCCCGGCCCGGCCCGGCGGACACGATTCCGGCGGCCCCCCGGTCCGGCTCGTCGGACGTCGCCCCGTCGGCCCCCGGGCCGGACGCAGCGGGCGTCCTCCCGTCGGCGCCCGGGCCGGACCCCGCGCAGACGGGGCGTCCCGGCCCCGGGCCGGGTGCGGGCCGGCCCGACCCCGCCGCCACTCCGGCGGAGGGCGGTCGTCGCACCGATGCCGGTCCCGGGCCGGACGGTGTCCCGGTGACCGCACCCGCACCGACCGTCGTCCCGCCGATCGCGCCCACCCCGCGGCCGCTCGGCGACGGCACCCGTTCCACCGCCGGCTCCGCCCCGGACCAGGACGCCACCCCGTCGCCCTCGGCCGGGGACACCACGGAGTCCGGCGGCACCGGCTCCGGCGACGGGGACCGCGACACCGCGGGACAGCACACCACAAAGCGGTGGCCGCCCCGCCCGGCGCGCAGCGGCGCCGACGGCCCGGAGACCGACATCCTGCCGCCCGGCGCACTGATCGGGCACTACCCGAGCGCGGACTCCTCCGACGACCGGACCGAGCAGCCGCCCGCGCGGCCCTCGACCCCGCCGTCCGGGAACCGTCCGACGATGCCCGGTCGCAGGCCTTCCGCGCCGGCGGGCCCGGAGCAGCGTCCGGTGCCCCGTCCGGCGATGGGTGGGGCCCCGTCCGGTCCGGCGATGGCCGGGCTGTCGGGCAACGACCTGTTCGCCACCGCCGGCGGTGACTCGGGCGGCGGCTTCGGCCGGCTCCCGGGCCGCGCCGACGACCCGTGGCGTTCCCGCGACGACACCGCGGCCTCCGCGCCCGACACCGACGGGCCCTCCCCCGACGACGTCCACCGTGACGACACCACCGGTGAGGATTCCGCCCGGGACGCCCCGGCGTGGGACACCGGCCGTCCGCCCATGGACGACGCCGCACCGTCCCGCGACGGCGCGTTCCCGACGCCGGGGTCGTACGGCGACACGCCGTCGCGCTCCGGGCCGGCCGCGGCCCCGGGCCACGCAGCCGCTGCGTTCTCCGGACCGGCGCGTACCGGGGCGTTCCCCGCCCCCGGCGCCGGCCCGGACGAGCGGCGCGGCGGACCGGGCACGGGGGCGTACCCCACCGACCGGCCCGGCGGACCGGGCACCGGCGCGTACCCCACCGACCGAACCGGCGGACCGGGCACCGGCGCGTTCCCGACCGACCGCTCCGGCGGACCGGGAACAGGGGCGTACCCCGTCGACCGCCCCGGTGGGCAGGGCTTCGGTTCGTCTCCGACCGACCGGCCCGGCGCCCCGGGGGCCGGTGGCCGCCCGGACGGGCCCGGTACCGGTGCCCACCCGTCGAACGGCGCCCCCGGTGCCCGTTCCTGGGCCCCCGCCCCGGACCGCCCGGGCCCCGGAGGACCGGACGGACGGCCCGCACCGCGACCGGACGCCCCGTCCGAGAACGAGACCACCGTGGTCCTGCGGCCCGTCGGCACCGACGGCGAGCCGCCCACGCTGCAGGGCCTCACCCCGGTCACCGGACACCCGGACGCCCCGGCGACGGACGACACGGGCGGCCCGTCGGGCCCGGACCGGCCGGACGCCTCGACGACCAGCCGCAACGCCGCCGCCGCGGCCTCGGTCGGGGCCGTCTCGGTGGCCGCCGCCCGCGCCGCGTCCGGCCGGGACGGCACGGTCAGCGACACCGGTCCGGGCACCGCGGTCCAGCCCGCGGCCGCGGAGGCCGCCGCCCACGCGGCGGCGACCGGTGAGAAGCCGCCGGTCACCCCGCGCCGCGAGGCGATCATGTCGGCGAAGCCGCGCAACGGCCGTCGCAGCCCGTCCGCGGCCGGGCTCGCGATCGCGCTGGCGATCGTGCTGCTCGGCGCGCTGACGCTGTGGGCGATGCTGTCGCCCAGCCAGTCCGGCCCGGGCGCGAACGCGACCCGGCCCGCCGTCTCCGCCGGTCCGGGCACGGGGCCGCGTCCGGATGCGGTCGCGGCCGGGGCGAGCCTGGCGCAGCCGACGGTGCGGGCGACCGTGCCCGTCGGCGGCGCCCCGGTCGCCGTCGCGGCCGTCCCGGACGGCTCGACGGCCCTCGTCGCGGTCCGTGACGCGAACCGGCTCGCGGTCGTCGACACCGCGTCCGACGCCGTCGCCGGGGAGATCGAGCTCCCGGCCGCACCGCAGGGGGTGGTGACCTCCCCGGACGGCACCCGCGCCTACGTCAGCACCGCCGGCCAGGGCGGCGGGCAGATCGCCGTCGTCGACGTGCCGGGGCGGACCGTCGTCTCGACCGCTGCCGTCGGCGGGGACCCGGCCGCGGCCGCGGTCTCCCCCGACGGCCGGTTCCTCTACGTGCCGTCCCGCGCGGACGCCACCGTGCAGGAGCTCGACCCGAACGCGGGCACCGTCACCCGGACCGTCCCGGTGTCCCGCGACCCCTACGCGAGCGCCACGAACGACGCGGGCGACCGCGTCTACCTCGCCACCCGCGGCGCCGACCAGCTCACCGTCCTCGACCCGGACAGCCTCACCGTGCTCGGCAGCTTCCCGGTGCGTGGCGGCGCGGAGTCCCTGGCCGTCAGCCCCGCGTCGGTCCCGCGGACCGTGGTCGCGGTCGGCGGTCCGGAGTCCGGCACCGTGACCGTCCTGGACCCCGCCGACGGCCGCGAGATCGCGACCGTGCAGGTCGACGGCGGCGCCACCGGCATGGCCTTCGCCCCCGACGGCCGCCACCTCTACGTCGCGACCCGGCAGGCCCTCGTCACCGTCGACACCGGGTCCTGGCAGGTCACCGGGACCACCGACGTCGCCCCGAACCCGACCGCCGTCGCGGTCGCCCCCGACGGCCGCACCGGCTGGGTCACCGGCGACGGCGCGGTCAGCGTGCTGAACCTGACCTGAGCCCGGGCCGGCCCCTGCTGCGGGCCCGGCCCGTCAGCGCGCGACCGACAGCGGCAGCGACACCACGCGCCGCTTCACCACCGCCCCGTACCGGGCGTCGAGCCGCATCCACGAGCCCGACGCGGACACCCGTACCCGCGGCCCGTCGGTCTCCTGCGGCGCCGAGCCGAGGAAACCCATCCCGGACATCGCGAACAGCACCCGCATCGGCACGGTCACCGGGCGGCCCGCGTCCGGCGGGGACACCGTCAGCACCGTCTGGTCCAGCAGCGACGCCGGCGGCCCCATCGGGCCTGCGTGCTCCCGGGCCAGTGCCAGCCCCCGGTCGGCGAGCTCGTCGAGCTCCGCGGCGGGGACGTCGTCGACCCGGGACCAGCCGTCCTCGGGCGGGAGCTCGTCGAGCCACGGCGCGGGCGGGCCGGGGTCGACCGCGGCGGAGCGGTCGACGGCCAGCGCCGTCAGCAGCGTCGACGCCTGCGCGGTGACCGGCAGTGCCGGGTCGAGCTCCCCGGCCACCGACCGGGTCACGAGGACGTCGAACGGGGTGCGGGCCCACGCCGTGATCCGGCCGGCACCGGCGGCGAGCCGGATCGCGGCGGTCTGGTCGAGCCGGGCGACGCGCGCGGTGAACGCGCCGAGGTCGTCGCGCTCGGTCGCGTCCGCCAGTCGCAGGGTCACGACACGTCTCCCCGGTGGCGCTCGAGGAAGTCCCGCTCGTCGACGGTGAGCCGGCGGACCCGGTCCGCCTCGAGGTCGTAGAGGGCCATCCGGGTCCAGGCGGTGACCGCGACCGGGTCGTCCGCGCCGGGTCCGTCGTGCAGGGCGTAGTCGAGGACGAACGACGCGGCCCGCAGCTCCCGCACGGTGATCGCACACCGCAGCGGCTCGGGGCGCCACGGCAGCTGCCGCTTGTACTCCACGTGCAGCCCGGCGACGAGCAGACCGGAGGAGAACCCGGCGAGCCCCTCCCGCCCGGCGGCGGTGAAGGCCAGCGCGACGCGGGCCTCCTCGACGAGCGTGACGATCCGGGCGTGGTTGACGTGGCGGTAGGCGTCCTGGTCGGTCCAGCGCAGTGGGACCTCGGCGACGAAGGCGGTCACGGGGAGCTCCTACCGGGCCAGTCCGCGCAGCTGACGCGAGATCACCGACAGGGTCGCGAGGTCCAGCGACGCCGACGCCCCGATCTCCTCCAGCGCGCTGCGGGCGCGTGCGAGCTTCGAGGAGTTCGCCTGCTCCCAGGCGGCGATCGCGTCGTCGACACCCGTGCCGGGCGGGGTCTCGCGCAGCGCGTCGAGGGTGATCGAGCGCAGCGACCCGTAGAGGTCGTCACGCAGCGCGAGCCGCGCCAGCGCGTGCCAGCGGTCCCCGCGGTCGAGCCGGGACACCGCGGTCAGCGCCTGGTCGACGCCGAGGTGCTCGGACAGCGCGTAGTACAGGCGGGCCACCTCGGCGCCGGGCCGTGGCTCGGCCTCGCGGTCGGACAGCTCCACCAGCTCGACGACGTCGAGCAGCCCGTAGGCGTAGAGCGACAGCGCGGCCGACTCCACCATCTCCTCGGGCACCCCGCAGGCGCGCAGCTCCGCGGCACGTTCCTGAACCGCGTCGAGCTCGCGGCCCTGCAGCAGCTCGGGCAGCCGCGCCCGCAGCTCCGCGATGGGGCCGGCGAACCGGTTGACCTCCGCGCCGACGGCGAGCGGCTGCGGCCGGTTGGTCAGGAACCAGCGCGACACCCGGTCGAGCAGCCGCCGCGACTCCAGCACCACCGCGTCGGCGATCGGGACTCCGACCTCGGCCCGGCGGACGGCCTCCCACAGCGCGGGCAGCCCGAACACGCGGGTGGTGACGGTGTAGGCGCGCACCACGTCGTCGGGACCCGCGGAGATCTCCTCGCCCAGCCGGAACGCGTAGCTGATCCCGGCACCGTCGACCATGTCGTTGACCAGCGACGTACCGATGATCTCGCGACGCAGCGGGTGGTTGCGCACGGCGTGCTCGAAGCGCTCCCGCAGCGGGTGCGGGAAGTAGCCGGGCAGCGTCGGCGCGAACGCGGGCAGGTCGGGCAGGTCGGTCTGCAGCAGCCGGTGGGTCAGGTCGAGCTTGGTGTGGGCGAGCAGCGTCGCCAGCTCGGGGCCGGTGAGACCGAGACCGTCGGCGGCCAGGCGCGCGAACCCCGCCTCGTCGGGCAGGACCTCCAGCGTGCGGTCGAGCCCGGTGCGCCCGGCGAGGTCGGTGACCATCCGGGCGTGCACACCGACCATGTCCGGGGCGTGGGCGCGGGCGACGCCGAGCACCTCGTTCTGCGCGACGTTGTCGGCGAGCACGAGGGCGGAGACCTCGTCGGTCATCGACGCGAGCAGCTCGTTGCGGGCGTCGCGGTCCAGGGAGCCGTCCGCGACCGGACGGTCCAGCAGGATCTTGATGTTGACCTCGTGGTCGGAGCAGTCGACACCCGCGGAGTTGTCGATGGCGTCGGTGTTGACCCGGCCGCCGGCACCGTCCGGGCCGCCACGGCGGGCGAACTCGATCCGCCCGCGCTGGGTGAGCCCGAGGTTGCCGCCCTCGCCGACGACGCGCACCCGCAGGGCGCGGCCGTCGACCCGGATGGCGTCGTTGGCCTTGTCCCCCACCTCGCCGTCGGTCTCGCCGGACGCCTTGACGTAGGTGCCGATGCCGCCGTTCCACAGCAGGTCGGCGGGGGCGAGCAGGATCGCGTGGATCAGCTCGGGCGGGGACAGCGCGGTGACCGTGTCGGCCAGCCCGAGCGCGGCCCGGATCTCCGGCCCGACCGGCACCTTCTTCGCCGTCCGCGGCCACACCCCGCCACCCGCACTGATCAGGGAGGTGTCGTAGTCGGCCCACGAGCTGCGCGGCAGCTCGAAGAGCCTGCGACGCTCGGCGTAGGAGGTCGCGGCGTCCGGGGTCGGGTCGACGAACACGTGCCGGTGGTCGAACGCGGCGACGAGCCGGATGTGCTCCGACAGCAGCATCCCGTTGCCGAACACGTCACCGGACATGTCGCCGACGCCGACGACGGTGAACTCCTCGCGCTGGGTGTCGACACCCAGCTCGCGGAAGTGCCGCTTGACCGACTCCCACGCGCCGCGGGCGGTGATGCCCATGGCCTTGTGGTCGTAGCCGACCGAGCCGCCGGAGGCGAACGCGTCGCCCAGCCAGAAGCCGTAGGACTCGGCGACGGAGTTGGCCAGGTCGGAGAACGTGGCGGTGCCCTTGTCCGCGGCGACGACGAGGTAGGAGTCGTCGCCGTCGTGACGCACCACGTCGGTGGGCGGCAGCGTCTCGGTGGTGCCGTCGGCGTGGGTCAGCAGGTTGTCGGTGATGTCGAGCAGCCCGGAGATGAAGGTCCGGTAGCAGTCGCGGACGTGCTCGGGCGCAGGCCCGGGCCTGCGCACGACGAACCCGCCCTTCGCGCCGACCGGGACGATGACGGCGTTCTTCACCGCCTGGGCCTTGACCAGGCCGAGCACCTCGGTGCGGTAGTCCTGCTGGCGGTCGGAGAAGCGCAGACCGCCGCGGGCGACCGGGCCGAACCGCAGGTGCACTCCCTCCACCGCGGGCGAGTACACGAAGATCTCGAACCGCGGGCGGGGCAGCGGCATGTCCGGTACGGCGGCCGGGTCCAGCTTGAAGGAGAAGAACGGGCGGCCCCGGAACCAGTTGGTGCGCAGCGTCGCCTCGATGACGGCCAGCAGGCCCCGCAGGATGCGGTCGGCGTCGAGACCGGAGACCTGGTCGATCAGGGTGGTGACGTTCTCCAGGGCCCGCTGGTGGGCGGCCTCGCGCTCGTCGGCGTCGGCCGTGGCCGGGTCGAACCGGGCGCGGAACAGGGTGATCAGACCCTGCGCGACCTGCGGGTGGGCGACCAGGACGCCGGCTGTGTACTGGAGGGTGAACAGCCCGCCGAGCTGGCGGGTGTAGCGGCTGTAGGCCCGCAGGACGGCGGCCTCGCGCCAGTGCAGACCGGCGCGCAGGACGAGCGCGGAGAACCGGTCGGACTCGGCGTCGCCCCGCCAGGCCGCGGCGAACGCCTCCTCGAACCGTCGTCCGGCGTCCTCGACGGTGACCGTCGGGACCGCGGGGGCTCCGGCGGGCTGCGGGGGCCGGAGCCCGAAGTCGTAGAGCCAGCAGCGACGGCCGTCGGGGCGGCGGAACTCGTAGGGCCGCTCGTCGACGACCTCGACGTCGAGCTGCTGCAGCAGCGGCAGCACACCGGTGAGGGTGACCGGGTCGTCGCCGACGTAGAGCGCGAACCGGATGTCGCCATCGATGCTGCGGTACAGCCGCAGGTCGAACGCGTCCTCGCCCTTCTCCCCCAGCGTCATCAGCCGCCGCAGGTCCTCGACGGCGCGCAGCGGGGTCACCGTCGCCTTGTAGGACTCGGGGACCCCGGCCAGCATCGGGCGGGCGGCGGGCCCGGCGTCGCCGAGCGCGGCGACGAGCAGGTCGTCCCACGTGCGGGTCGCCTCGGCGACGTGGTCCTGCAGCTCGGCCAGGTCCACCGTCACCGGCTCGGCGCCGGGATCGGTGGTGATCGTCAGGTGCAGCAGCGCCAGCTCGACGTCGCCGACCTGCGCGGTGTAGCTGACGTCGGTGCCGCCGAGCCGGGTGCGCAGGATGTCGGTGATCTTCAGCCGGGTCGCGGTCGTGTAGCGGTCGCGCGGCAGGTAGACCAGGCAGGACAGGAAGCGGCGGTACGGGTCGGGGTGCACGAACAGCCGCACCGCGCGGCGGGCCCCCGCCTCCAGCACCCCGACGGCGGTGTCGTGCAGCCGATCCTGCGACGAGGTGAACAGCTCCGCGCGCGGCAGCTGGGAGAACACCTCGAGCATCTGCTGCCCGGAGTAGGAGTCGGCCGGGAAGCCCGCGCGCCGGATGGCGCCACGGATGCGGCGGGCGACGACCGGGATGTCCAGGACCGACTCGTGCCGGGCCGGGACGGTCAGCATCCCGAGGAAGCGGTGCTCACCGGTGACGGTCCCGTCGGCGTCGCGGGTGCGGACCCCCACGTAGTACGGGTGCACCGCACGCAGCACCCGGCTGCGCTCGCTGGCCCGGGTGAACAGGAGCAGGCCCGCGGGGTCGGCGGCGCCGGTCTCCTCGGGGAGGAAGACGTTCGCGCCGGCGTCGCCGGGGCGCAGGACGCCGAGACCGGTGTCGGTGTCGGGCCGCAGGCGCCCGTCCGGGTCTCCCCCGCCGTCGGTGCGCCGGGAGTAGTGGCGGTAGCCGACGAACACGAAGTGGTCGTCGACGAGCCAGCGCAGCAGGTCCGCGACCTCGGCCGGGTGCACGTCGTCCTCGTCGGTGTCGGCGGCCGTGGCGGCACCGGTTCCGGAGAGGTCGTCGGCGAGGGCGCGGGCGCGCAGGGTCATCGCGGCGGTGTCGTCGACGACCTGCCGGACCGCGGCGAGCGTGTGCTCCAGCTCGGCGTGCAGCGCGTCGGGGTCGAGGTCCCCGGAGGACACGACGTCGACGTGCATCCAGGACTCGACCGAGGCCCCCTCGGTCGGGTCGGTCGGGTCGGCGGCGGTGTCGACGCCGGTCAGCGTGCCGTCGGCGGCGCGGTGCACGACCAGGATCGGGTGCACGACGCGCCGCGCGGTGCCGCCGGCCCGGCCGATCCCGGCGAGCGCCGACTCGACGATGTAGGGCATGTCGTCGGTGACGATGTCGACCGTCACCGCGTCTCCCCCGGCGGCGGTCACCCGGACGGCGGCCCGCCCGGGTTCGCGGTGCGCACCGAGCGCGAGATGGGTGTCGACGACGGTCGCCGGCCCGGGCAGCTCCGCGCCGCCGGTCGCGTCGGTCTCGGGTGTGTGCCGGGCGTAGAGACGGACGAGGTCCGCGGCGGCACCGCTCCCGGGGCGGGGATCACCGCCCGGCCCGTCGGTGCTCGTGGTGTTCCCGGTCTGCCCCGTCGTCCCGCTGCTCACGATCCACTCCGGCCCCGTGCGTGTGCTGACGGCCGTCACCCTATCCCGGGGTACCGACGCCATCGGCGGACCGGGACGGCCGCGTCCGCGACGACCGGGCGAGCGGTTCCCGGCGGCCGGTCAGATCTCGCGGTAGGCCGCGAGGGCCCCGGCGAGGAGATCGGCGAGGCCCATGTCCTCGGGGATGCCGGCGGGGTCGGACGGGGCCGCCGCGGCCGGTGTGCCGTCGGCCGGTGACGGCGTCGTCCCCGGGGCGTCGGCAGCGCTGTCCTGCCGTCCGGGCGTGACCGGTGACGCGCCGTCCCGCGTCGCGGCCGGGGCGTCGTCACGCGGGGAGGTCGGCGGCTCGTCCCTCGTGGCCGGGCCGTCCCCCCGTGTCGCGGTGTCCGACGGCACCGGTCCGTCCGCGGGGACCGCTCGGCGGGAGCGAGCGCGTCGGGTCGCGGTGCCGGCGTCCGGCGCCCGCCCGCCTGCGTCCGGTCGGTTCCCGGCGGGTCGTAGATCCGTCGTCGGTGTGGGGACGGCGCCGGTCGACGGTTCGTCGTCACCGCCCGCGGCGGCGTCACCGCTCACGGCGGCGTCACCGCCCGCGGCAGCGTCACCGGTCGCGGCAACGTCTCTGCTCATGGCAGCGTCACCGCCCGCGGCAGCGTCACCGGTCGCCGGGGCGACGACGGCCGCCGCGCCCCGCACCACGGTCGGTCCGGTCGCGGTACGCACCGTCCAGGTCCCCGCGCCCACGCCACTGCCGTCGGGCTCGCCGGACGCACGGTGGCCGCCTGCGGACGTGGTCCCGCCCCCGTCGAACAGACCGGCGGCCCCGCCGTCTCCGTCATCGGCCGGTGGGGTGGCGTCCCGCCCACGACGACGCGGCAGCGCTGACTCCCCCGCTCCGTCGTCGACCCCGGACCACCGCACCGGCAGCCCGGAACGTTCCCGGGCCGGGCCGTCGAGGCGGGAGGCTGCGCCATCCGGCCCGGGGAGGTCGAGGTGGGCCCGGACCGCCTCGGCGAGGCGCCGGTCCGGTTCCGGGGGCAGCGCGAACCGGGTGTCCAGCGGGTCCGGCACCGGCGTGGGGTCCGCCGGGGCGGAACCGCCCCACACCCGCGACGACTCGTCCCTCACCGGCCCGGCGGGGTCGCTGCCCACCTCGTCGCGGGTCTCGTCGCGCGCCTCGTCGCGGGCTTTGTCGCGGGCGGAGGGGTGTGGCGCGGCGGGATGTCCGGGGTCACGCTCGCGGGCACCGGAGTCGTGGGCGGCCCGGTGCCGGACGGTCCGGTCACGGGCCGCCGGGTCCCGGAGGGCTCCGTCGGAGCGCCGCCGCCCACCGCTCCCGGGCCGGACGGTGAGACCGACGGCGGTCAACGACGCCGTCCCGTCGCCGGCGGCCCGTCGCCGCCCACCTCGGGCCGCTCGCTCGCCGGACAGGTCCAGCGGCGTCGCCAGCGCCGGCCCCGCGACCGGCTCCGGGGCGGCCGCCGGCTCGCCGGCACCCGATCCCGCGTCCCCGGTCTGCGCGGCGCCGGACTGCCCGCCGGCCCGGGCCGAGGGCCCCTCGGGGAGGGGCGCCGGCGTGTCCGGCCCGGTCAGCTCGGTGACGATCTCGTCGCCCTCGACACCGTGCGGTCCGACGGCCTGCATCCGCAGGGACGTCCCCGCCGGCAGCCCGCCCCGGCGCACGCGGCCGCCGAGGTGCGTCGCGAGCGACCGCGCCCAGAGCAGGACGGTGACGTGATCGACGTCGGGCAGGGTGACCCGCACCGTGTCGTCGTCGCGACGTGTGGTTCCGGACGGCGGAACCAGCCGGCGGGCCCGGGTGACCACGTCGTGCAGGGCCCCCACCGCCGCCGTGCCGGTGACGGTCTCGAGGTCGCCGTCGACGAGGTCGAGGACGATCGACCGCTCCGCCGTACCGGGTGGCCCCGTCGGGGCCGCAGGGGCCGTCGGTGCCGCGGCCGGGCCGCTGTCCCCGACACGGGCCGCGGCGCGCGCGCTCGCCCGATCGGACCTCGGGTCGGCCTCGGCGGGGTTCGGCTCGCCCGCAGCCCGCCCGGCGACGGCGGTCGGCTCGCCCGCAGCCCGCTCGGCGACGGCGGCCGGCTCAGTCGCAGCCCGCTCGGCGACGGCGGCCGGCTCAGTCGCAGCCCGCTCGGCGGCGACGGCCGGCTCCGGCGCGGGAGCCCCGTTCCGGTGACCGTCGACGGGACCTGGCCCGCCTGCCGGGCCGGCCCCGTGGCCGTCGCCGGGCCGGTGGGCCGCATCGTGCCGTGCTCCGTTCCGCGGGACGGCGGCGGTCGGGCCGTGGGACCCGATGCGGTGCGTGGCCGCGGGCGGCTCGGGGGCACGCCACTCGGCCAGGAGGGCGTCGGCGAGCGGCGAACCGCCTGCCGCGTCGGGGGTCCACGACGGGCCGGTCCACGAGGGGTCCCGGGGTGCGGTGGGCGCCGGGCCGTCCGCGAGGAGCCCGGAGACGCCCAGCGGGTCGGCGGGATCGATGCCCGCGGGTCGTCGACCTCCGGCGTCCGTCGTGTCGTCCGGCGCCCGGTCGGCCGACCCTGCGGCGTTCGCACTGTCCGGCGTACCGGCGGTGTCCGTCCTGCCCGGCGTACCGGTCGCCGACGACGCATCCGCCGCGAGGGCGGCCTCGCCGGGACGGTGACCGTTCCGGTGCGCGCCGGTGGATCGGCCCACGGTCCGGTCGTCCGGCGACGGGTCGGCGGTACCGGCGCCGTTCCTGGTGCCGGGGTCCAGGAGCAGGCTCTCGGACGGCGCCCAGCGCACCGGGAAACGTCCGGGCGCGGGGAGGTCGTTCGCCGGACGGCCGTTCGGGGCCCCGACTCCCGTGGCGCCGTCATCCCCGGGCCCGGCCGGACGGTCGTCCCCGGCCCCGGCTCCGGCTCCGTCCGAGCGACCGTTCCTGCTCCCCGTGGCGGTGAGAAGATCGTCTGCGGGCCGATCGTCGGTCGGGCGCTCGCGGTCGAGCCCGGTGTCGCCGGTTCCGGCGGGTCGTTCCAACCCGGCGGGTCGGTCGGTCCCGGCACCGACCTCGCGTTCCTCGACGGGCGTCCCGGCGGGCGGGGCGTCTCCGTCCCGCTGGTCCGCGCCGGAGGACGACTCCCCGCTGCCGGAGCGGGACGTGGCGAACCCTGTCTCCGGCGTACTGCGACCGGAGCCGTCCCGGTCACCGGCACCGGGTCCGCCCGTCGGAGCACCGGCGACAGTGCCTCCGGTCGCGGCCGGTACGGCCGGCGATCCGCCCGTGCGCGGGAACGGGGTGGGTCGCTCGGTGGTGCTGGTGCGGACGGCGGCGAGCGGCAGCAACGCCGCCACCGCGGCACGGAAGCGCGTCCCGCGGTCACGGTCGACCTGGTCGGCCTCCATCGCGGCGCGCATCGTCTCGAGGGCCTCGCGGTACCGGCCCGAGCCCTCGTGCAGCTCGGACTGGGCGGTTCGGCAGGCCGCGACCAGCGCGGGGACACCCGCCTCCTCGGCGCCGTCGGCGGCCTCGACCAGCGCGCGGGCCGCGTGGTCCGCGCGTCCCGCCTGCACCCGGGCCAGCGTGAGCCGCAGCAGCACACCCTGCCGACCGGCGTCCTCCGCATCGCGCTGCACGGCGGCCGCGGCGACCGCGTCGGGCGGGACGTACCCGGAGTCGAGCAGCGCAGTGATCCACTGGCTGAGCAGTGCCGCGGCGAGGTGGGTCGACAGCGGGCGGGACCCGGGTCGTTCCGGTGTCCATCCGAGCTGGGCCAGACCGCGCAACGCGCGGTCCACGGCGGCATCGTGTTCGCGCCGGGCCCGGTGCACCGACCCGACGACGAGGTCCGCGTACGCCGCGGGTTCGCCACCGAAGCCGGAGCCGCAGGCGTCGACGTCGCTGCGCAGCCGCTCGAGCTCGGCGGCGGAGGCGCCGGCGAGTGCGCAGCGCACCTCGACCGCGAGCCGGTCGAGGCGCAGCAGCCCCGGGTCCTCGCCGGGGGCGTCGTCCGGCAGGCCGACGACGAGTGCCCGAGCCGCCTCGAGCTCTCCGTCGGCCTGGGCGACCCCGGCCAGCTCCACCCGCAGACGGGCGCCCTCGGGGCGGGTGAGGACCTCGGTACCGGGCGCGCGGAGGGGCACGGGGACCGTGCTGTCACCCGGGGTGACACGACCCGTCACCCCGGCGACGACGGCGGTGGCGACGTCGCGGGCGTCCCCACCGGCGGCGTGGCCGTCGAGCAGCCAGCCCGCGGCCTGCAGCCAGCGCAGATCGTCACCGTCCGCGACAGCTCGCGCGCACGCCTGCTCGGCCAGTTCCGCGGTGAGCAGGGGCCGCTGCCAGCGCAGGGCCGCCGCCGTGCGCAGCTCGGCCGTCGTCGCGCCGGCGACCCGACCTTGCAGGTCGAACGTCACATCGCCTCCCGTGAGTGACACCACCGTCCGGACCTCCCGAGGGAGCCGGTCACCCGTCGCCGGGGACCGGCCCGACCGGATGGGGAGGTCCGGACCGGGCGGTGATCAGTCGCGGGTGAGCTTACGGTGGGTGACCCGGTGCGGTCGCGCCGCCTCCGCGCCGAGCCGCTCCACCTTGTTCTTCTCGTAGGCCTCGAAGTTGCCCTCGAACCAGAACCACTCCGCCGGGTTCTCGTCCGTGCCCTCCCACGCCAGGATGTGCGTGCAGGTCCGGTCGAGGAACCAGCGGTCGTGGGAGATGACCACGGCGCAGCCGGGGAACTGCTCGAGCGCGTTCTCCAGCGAACCGAGGGTCTCGACGTCCAGGTCGTTCGTCGGCTCGTCGAGCAGGATCAGGTTGCCACCCTGCTTGAGCGTCAGCGCCAGGTTGAGGCGGTTGCGCTCACCACCGGACAGGACCCCGGCCGGCTTCTGCTGGTCCGGGCCCTTGAAGCCGAACGCCGCGACGTAGGCGCGCGACGGCATCTCGGTGTTGCCGACCTGGATGTAGTCGAGCCCGTCGGAGACCACCTCGAAGACGGTCTTCTTCGGGTCGATCCCGCCGCGGTTCTGGTCGACGTAGGACAGCTTGACCGTGTCGCCGATCTTGACCTCGCCGGAGTCCGGGTGCTCCAGACCGACGATCGTCTTGAACAGCGTCGTCTTACCGACACCGTTCGGACCGATCACGCCGACGATGCCGTTGCGCGGCAGCGTGAAGGAGAGATCCTTGATCAGCTGGCGACCGTCGAAACCCTTGTCGAGGTGGGAGACCTCGACGACCTGGCTGCCCAGGCGCGGGCCCGGCGGGATCTGGATCTCCTCGAAGTCGAGCTTCTTGTGCCGCTCGGCCTCGGTCGCCATCTCCTCGTAGCGGTCGAGCCGCGAGCGGCTCTTCGCCTGGCGGGCCTTGGGGTTGGAGCGGACCCAGGCCAGCTCCTCCTTCAGGCGCTTCTGGAGCTTCGCGTCCTTCTTGCCCTGGACGGCGAGGCGCTCGCCCTTCTTCTCCAGGTAGGTGGAGTAGTTGCCCTCGTAGGGGAAGGTGCGTCCGCGGTCGAGCTCGAGGATCCAGCCCGCGACGTTGTCCAGGAAGTACCGGTCGTGGGTGACCGCGAGGACGGCGCCCGGGTAGTTCGCGAGGAACTGCTCGAGCCACAGGACGCTCTCGGCGTCGAGGTGGTTGGTGGGCTCGTCGAGCAGAAGAAGGTCGGGCTGGGACAGCAGCAGCTTGCACAGCGCGACGCGCCGGCGCTCACCACCGGAGAGGTGGGTGACCTCGGCATCCCCGGGCGGGCAACGCAGTGCGTCCATCGCCTGCTCGAGCTGGGAGTCGATCTCCCACGCGTCGGCGTGGTCGAGCTCCTCCTGGAGCTGGCCCATCTCCTCCATCAGCTCGTCGGTGTAGTTGGTCGCCATCTCTTCGGCGATCGCGTTGTACCGGTCGAGCTTGACCTTCACGTCGCCGAGGCCCTCCTCGACGTTCCCGAGGACGGTCTTCTCCTCGTTGAGCGGGGGCTCCTGCTGGAGGATGCCGACCGTCGCCCCGGGCTTGAGGAAGGCGTCGCCGTTGTTCGCGTTCTCCAGCCCTGCCATGATCTTGAGGACGGTCGACTTCCCGGCGCCGTTGGGGCCCACGACGCCGATCTTCGCCCCCGGCAGGAAGCTGATCGACGCGTTCTCCAGGATGACCTTGTCGCCGTGCGCCTTACGCACGTTCCGCATCGTGTAAATCAGATCCGCCACGATGCGATGGTAGATCGGGCCCGCTCAGCCGCTCGAGGCCGGTGCGGTCGCCAGCCTCGCGAGCTCGTCGAGCTCCGCGCTCTCGGCTTCGTCCGGGGCGTCGTCGTACCCGTCGTGGTCCGGTTCCTCGACGGGCGGGGCGCCCCACCGCGTGGCGGTGTCGTCGGTGTCCCGGGCCTGCGGCACCGACGGGCCCTGTGACACCGACGGACGGGGCGCGACGGCCGCCGGGGAGAAGCGGATGTCGAGTCCGACGCTGGACGGCTCGATCCGGATGCTCTGTCGCACGTCGCCTTCCCGGCCCGTCCACTCCTCGACGTACATCCGGCCGATGACGATGACGCGGTGCCCCTTCTCGAACGTCCGCACCGCGTGCTCGGCCAGGGTCCGCCAGCACGTCACCGTGTAGTAGGTGCACGCGACGTCGTGCCACTGCTCGGTCATCGGGTCCTTGCGACGGTGGTTGACCGCGACCGTGAGGTCGGTGACCGGGATGCTGTTCGCGGTGTAGCGCAGGACGGGGGTGCGGGTCAGGTTGCCGACGATGGTGGCGGTGTTGTCGCTCATCGGATCCTCCGAGGCTCTGGGGTGCGTTGTCCCCATGAGCTTCACCCGCCGACGCCCCGTCGACGAGGTCACTTCGGAGCCTGTGGACAAACGTGCCCGTTGGGGATGACCGGTCGTTCCGACCCGGTCCGGCGACGACGACTGTCGGTCGGGTGTGCTTCTCCCACCCCGATGTGTCCGTCTCCGTGGCCGGAGTCCCGGGGCGGTGACACCGCGGCCGCACGGATCGCGTCGTCACCTCACCTGTCCCCTGCCGACCGGAGACGGACCCCGCTGCCTGATCGGAGCGGCCCGCATCGCCCGCCCGACGCCTCCTGCTCCCTCGCGCACCGGACGCGGGCTCTCGATCGCACGGCATCGAGCTCCGGCGACCAGCGGGACGCCCCGACACGGTCCGTCGTAGGCCACGTGCCGTCGATGTCACGGACGCCGGTGGCGGAACCGTCCGGCCACCACGAGCCGGGCGCCGCACCCCGATGAACGTGCCCGGCGGCGCCCGACGGGCCCCGCGACGCACACAACGCTGTCCGGGCACCGTGACGACCGAGCCGTTTCGCACGCCGCACATGTTTCTGCGACCTCGCAGCCCCAGCAGAGGGTGCGAGATCGCAGAAAGGGGTGCGAGGTGCGGCCGGCCCACCAGCAGGACCGGATGCGGCCCCCGACTCCGCCGGGGGAGCGGCACGCCCTGACCAGCGACCCCGGA
>NZ_JAMQOF010000005.1:0-517585 GCF_023717215.1 Pseudonocardia sp. DR1-2
TTTCGAGGTCTGCCCGGTCCGCATCGACATCCCCGAGGTGCTGGTGCACCTGCGCGCCGAGGTCGTCGACGCCCACCGGAGGGCGAGCCGGGTGCCGTCGGTGCAGGACGTCGCGATGCGGGCGGCGTCGTGGACGCTGTCCTCGGCCACGCGCACCGGCGCCGCGGAACGTGTCGCCGGGATCGGCGGGAGGCTGGCCGGACGGCTGGGCCGCACCGCGCCCGGCGGGCGCAGCATCCTCGGCGCGGTGCCCGGCCCGGCGAGCGCCTGGTCGGACTCGCGCGACGTGCCGGTACCGGCTGCCGAGTCCTTCCGGGAGTGGTGGACCAGGACCGACGGCGGGCGGAGCCGGAGCGACGACACCGACGGCGGGCGGAGCCGGAGCGACGACACCGACGGCGGACGGAGCCGGAGCGACGACACCGACGGCGGACGGAGCCGGAGCGACGACACCGACGGCGGACGGAGCCGGAGCGACGACACCGACGGCGGGCGCAGGAACGGGGACGGGGCATGAGCGCGCGCGAGGCGATCCTGGCGAAGGCCCGGCGGGCCCTGACCGACGTGCCCGACGTCGAGCCGGTGCTCGACGTCGAGGTGGTCCGGCCGGTCCCCGACCGGTCGCTGCCGCACGCGCAGGTCGTCGACCTGTTCGACGAGCGGGTCGCGGACTACCGCGCCGTCGTCGAGCGGGCGGACCCGGACACCGCGGCGGCGCGGGTCGCCGGTGCCCTGGCCGGCCGGCCCCCGCTCGCGGGCTCCGGCCCGCTGCGGATCCTGGTGCCGCCGGGCTTCCCGGCCGGCCTGGTGCCCGACGACGTCGAGGTCGTCCCGGACGGGCCGGACGTCGCGGTGGCGGAGCTGGACCGCTGCGACGGCGTGCTGTCGACGGCCGCGATCGGCATCGCCGAGACCGGCACGATCATCCTCGACCACGGTCCGGGCCAGGGCCGGCGCGCCGCGACGCTGGTCCCCGACCTGCACGTCTGCGTGATCCGCGCCGACCAGGTCGTGGCCGGGGTGCCGGAGGCGGTGGCGGCGCTGGACCCGGCGCGGCCGCACACCTGGATCAGCGGGCCGAGCGCGACCAGCGACATCGAGCTGGACCGGGTGGAGGGTGTGCACGGGCCGCGGACACTGCACGTGGTGATCGTCAGCTGACGGTTCCGGCGGGGCCGGCGCCGGTGGTGCCGCCGGACGTGCTGCGGCTGCCCCGCGGGGCGGGCGACGCCGTCCGGAGCCCGGCGTCGCCGAGCGTCCGCACCACCACCGTCGCGATGTCCTCCGCCGAGCGCGCGGCCGGGCCCGTGGGCAGCACCATGTGGCTGACGGTGAGCCGGGCGGCGGTCTCGGCGGCGAGCCGGACGTCGTGCTCGCGGGCCCCGGGCCGGACCCGGCGCAGGTAGCCCGCGGACCGCTCGGCCGCGGCCGCGATGATCGGACCGGAGTCGGCGCCGAACGCGGACGGGACCGCCGCGTCGCCGCTGAGCAGGGCCTTGATCAGCGGGTTCTCCCCCGCCTCGGTGAGGGCGGCGTCGACCGCGGCGACCCACGCCGCGTACAGGTCGGGCTCGCCGTCGAGGGCCGCCTCGATCCGGTCGAGGAACCGGTCGGTGGCGCGCAGCATCAGGGCCGCGGCGAGGCCGTCACGGTCGCCGAACTCGCTGTAGAGGGTCTGCCTGCTGACTCCGACCCGGCGGGCGAGCTCGGGCATCGACGGGCGTTCCCCCGCGACCGCGAGGCGTTCGGCGACGTCGAGGACCTCACCGCGCAGCTCGTCGCGGGCCCGCCGCGCCATCGTCCGCCGCTCGCTCATGGAAGACATCATGACACGACCCGTCCACCATCTGGACAGTTCTGTCGTATGTGTCTAACTTCGGCGGGGACACCGACGTCGAGGCCCGAGGAGCAATGCCGTGAAGCTGGTGCAGCAGGCGCGTGAGCGCTGGTCGTCCGTCCTCACCCTGCCCGCACCCGACCGGCTCGACGACGCGCTGCTCGCCACCGGCGCCCGGAGCCACCGCCCCGTGCCGTTCGGCCCGGCACCGCACGGGCTGGCCGAGGTCCCCGGTGACGAGGGGATGCCGCTGCTCGGCCACGCGCTGGCCTACATCCGGTTCGGGCACCGCTTCACCCGCGCCCGCACCGAGGCACTCGGCCCGGTGTGGTGGATGCGGTCCCCGGTCGGCCGGGCGATCGTCGTGACCGGCCCGGCCGCGACCCGGGAGGTGCTCACCAACCGGGACAAGGCGTTCTCCCAGGAGGGGTGGCGCGCGACGGTCGACGCGTTCTTCCACCGCGGCCTGATGCTGCTCGACTTCGACGAGCACCGCGCGCACCGGCGGATCATGCAGGAGGCCTTCACCGCCGACCGGATCTCCAGCTACGTCGCCGCGACCACCCCCGTCGTGCGCGAGGTGCTGCCGACCTGGCCGGAGCGGCTGCGGCTCTACCCGGCGCTCAAGCGGCTCACCCTGGACGTCGCGCAGGCGGTGTTCATGGACGCCCGCTCCGGGCCGGAGGCCGAGGCGGTGAACCGGGCGTTCGTCGACTGCGTCCGGGCCGCGAACTCCTTCGTCCGCAAGGACCTGCCCGGTACCCGGTGGCGGCGCGGGCTGCGCGGGCGGGTGGTGCTGGAGAACTGGTTCCGGGAGAACCTGGCGGCCAAGCGTGCGGGCGAGGGCACCGACCTGTTCTCCGCGCTGTGCCACGCCCGCACCGACGACGGCGAGACGTTCTCCGACGACGACGTCGTCAACCACATGATCTTCCTGATGATGGCCGCACACGACACGTCGACCACCACGACGGCGTCGGCGGCGCACCACCTCGCGCGCAACCCGGTCTGGCAGGAGCGCTGCCGCGCCGAGTCCGACGCGCTCGCCGAGCGGATCTCCGACCGCGCCCCGACCGTGGCCGAGCTGCGCGAGCTGACCTCGCTGGACCTGGTGATCCGGGAGGCCCTGCGGCTCGACGCGCCGGTACCGCTGGTCATGCGGACGGCGGTGAAGGACACCGCGGTCGCCGGGCACCACGTGCCTGCGGCGACGCGGGTCGTCGTCGCGCAGGCGGTGAACCACTACGACCGGTCCTGCTGGACCGACCCGGAGCGCTTCGACCCCGAGCGGTTCTCCCCCGACCGGCGGGAGGACCGCTCCGACCGCGACGCGTGGATCCCGTTCGGCGGTGGTGTGCACAAGTGCATCGGGCTGCACTTCGGGACCCTGGAGGTCACCGCGATCCTGCACGAGATGCTGCGCCGCTACCGGTGGAGCGTCGAGCCCTCCTACCGGCTGCGCTGGGACAACACCTCGCTGCCGGTGCCGGTGGGCGGCATCCCGGTGCGGCTCACCCCGCGCTGACGGCCCACTCGTCGCGGGCGATCCGCACGGCCAGCTCCAGCAGCGCGACGGCCGCGCCGTGCAGCCGCTCCCCCACCGCGCGGTCCGCCTCGCCCGCGGCGACCCGCGCCCAGGTGCCCTCCAGCACGACGCCGAGCTTGAACGCGGCCAGCCCCGCGTACCAGGTGATGCCGGTGGTGTCGCGGCCGCCGGCGTCGGCGTAGGCGGCGACGAGCTCGGCCCGGGTGGGGAGCCCGCCGTGCCCGGCGAGCTCGGTCCCGGCGCCGAACCCGACGGGGTCGACCGGCCAGGTGACCAGCAGCCAGCCGAGGTCGAGCAGCGGGTCGCCGACGGTGCACATCTCCCAGTCGACCAGCGCGGCCACCCGCGGCCGGGTCCGCTCCAGCAGCACGTTGTTCAGGTGCAGGTCCCCGTGCGCGACGCCCGGTTCCGGCTCGGGCGGCCGGTGCCGGGTCAGCCAGTCCGCGGCGACGGCCACGTCGGGCAGGTCGCCCGGGTCGTAGCCGGGCACCTCGGAGTAGGACGCCAGCTGCCCGGTCCAGCGTGGCACCTGCCGTTCCAGGAACGGGCCGGGGCGGCGCAGCCCGTCGAGCCCGACGGCGGCCGGGTCGAGACGTCCCAGCCGGGCCGCGGCCCGGGCCACGTCGAGCACCGCGCCGTGCCGCAGCGCCGGGGTCGCGGCCTGCTCGGGCGAGACCCGCTCGCCGGGGTTGACGCCGTCCACGTCGGACATCAGGTAGAACGGCCTGCCGAGCACCCCGGCGTCGGTGCACGCGGCGACGAGCTCCGGGTGCGGCACGTCGGTGCCGCGCAGCGCGCCGAGCACGGTGATCTCGCGGGCGATGGTGCGGGCCGACCCCGGCCGCGGGTGCACCGGCGGGGAGCGCAGGACCAGCGGCCTGCCGTCGACGACGGTGCGCAGCACCACGTTCTGGGTGCCGCCGCCGACCGGTTCCAGCTCGCCGGACCAGTCGCCGAGGCCCTGGTCGCGCAGCCAGGCCCCGAGCGCGGCACGGTCGACGACGTCGGCCGGGGACCTCACGTCGACCACGCCATCCCGCCGTCGACCTTGATCGTCGCGCCGGTGGTGTAGCCGGCGTCCGGGCCGGTCAGGTAGAGGATGGCACCGACGACCTCGGCGGCCTCCCCCACCCGTCCGGCGGGGACGGTGCCGGCGATCCGCGTGCGGAACTCCTCGGTCCAGTGCTCGGCGATGTCGGTCCGGACCGGACCGGGCATCACCGTGTTGACCCGCACCGACGGCGCGTAGGCGCGGGCGAGCCCGACGGTCAGGGCGTTGAGCCCGGCCTTGGCCAGCGCGTAGGGCAGCTCGCCGGGGCCGGGCATCACCGCCGCGACCGAGGAGACGTTCACGATCGCGCCGCCGCCCGCCGCGGCCATGAGCTCCCCGCAGCGGGCCCCGAGCCGGTAGGCGCCGCGCAGGTTCACGGCGAGGACCTTGTCGAACAGTTCCTCGGTGACCTCGGTGAGCGACCCGTAGAGCGGGGACATGCCGGCGTTGTTGACCAGCACGTCGATCCGGCCGTACTCGGCGAGCACCCGGTCCACCAGGGCGTCGCAGTCCGCCCAGCGGCCCACGTGGCAGCCGACGCCCAGTGCCGGCGTGCCGTGCTCCGCGGTCAGCTCCGCGGCCAGCGCGGTGCACGCCTCGGCCCTGCGGCTGGCGACGACGACCGTGTCGCCGCGGGCCGCGTACGCCGCGCACGCCGCCCGACCGATCCCCCGGCTCCCGCCGGTGACGACGACGACCCGGCCTCCGTCGCTCGACGCGCTCATCTCAGGACGCCCCGGAGCCCCCGGCGTTCCACTCACGGTCCTTGCGGTCCTCGGACTCGGTGCGCTCCTTGGCGATCTCCAGCGCGCGGGCCGCGGTGGCCTTGTCCGGGTACGGGCCGAGCCGGTCGGCCGATCGGCAGCCCTCGGCGGTCTCCACGGTGCCGTGCTTGAGGCAGTAGAACCATTGCTCGTCGCTCATGGGACCACCCTGGCACCGATCCACCCCGCCTGTCTCCCGCCGCGCCGGTCCGGCGATGGCAGGCTGGGGGCATGGCACTGGTGCTCGGGGTGGACTCCTCCACCCAGTCCTGCAAGGTCGTCGTCCGCGACGCCGACACCGGCGAGCTCGTCCGTTCCGGGCGCGCCGCACACCCGGACGGCACGGAGATCGCGCCCCGGCTCTGGTGGGAGGCGTTGGAGGCCGCGATCGACGACGCGGGCGGCCTCGACGGCGTCGCGGCGCTGTCGGTCGCGGGCCAGCAGCACGGCATGGTCTGCCTCGACGAGCGCGGCGAGGTCGTCCGCGACGCGCTGCTGTGGAACGACACCCGCTCGGCCGCCGCCGCCGGCGAGCTCGTCGAGGAGTTCGGCGCGCAGCAGTGGGCGGAGACGACCGGCGTCGTCCCGGTGGCCTCGATCACCCTGGCCAAGCTGCGCTGGCTCGCCGCGCACGAGCCCGACCACGCCGCCCGCACCGCGGCGGTGTGCCTGCCGCACGACTGGCTGACCTGGAAGCTCCGCGGTGGCGGGGTCCCCGGCGGCGCGGGGCTCGACGAGCTGGTCACCGATCGGTCCGACGCCTCGGGCACCGGCTGGTTCGACGGCGTCGACTACCGCCCCGAGCTGCTGGAACGCTTCTTCGGGTCGACGCCGGCGCTGCCGCGGCTGCTCGGCCCGGCCGAGTCCGTCGACGGGCCGGGCGGGATCCGGGTCGGCGCCGGGGCGGGCGACAACGCGGCCGCCGGGCTGGGTGTCGACGCCGGCGACGACGTCGTCGTCTCGCTGGGCACCTCCGGCACGGTGTTCGCCCGATCGGAGCGTCGCGCCCAGGACCCCTCCGGGATCGTCGCCGGGTTCTCCGACGCCACCGGTGCCTACCTGCCGCTGGTGTGCACGCTCAACGCCTCCCGGGTGCTGGATGCGACCCGGCGGCTGCTCGGCGTGGACCACGACGAGCTGGGCCGCCTCGCGCTGGCCGCCGAGCCGGGCGCGGGCGGCCTGGTCGTGGTGCCCTACCTGGAGGGCGAGCGGACCCCGAACCTGCCCGACGCCACCGGCGCACTGCACGGCTGGACGCTGGCGTCGGGGACCCGGGAGAACCTGGCCCGGGCCGCGGTCGAGGGCATGCTGTCCGCACAGCGGGTCGGGCTGGAGGCGCTGCGCGAGCAGGGTGTCACCGTGTCCGGGGTGACCCTGGTCGGCGGGGCGGCCCGCTCCGAGGCGGTCTGCCGGATCGCCGCGCAGGTCTTCGAGGTGCCGGTGCGGGTGCCCGAGCCCGGCGAGTACGTGGCCGACGGCGCCGCCCGCCAGGCCGCGTGGGCGCTGCACGGCGGCGCGACGCCGCCGTCGTGGAGCGCCGGTGCCGAACCGGCACGCTACGAGGCCGACCCGGCACCGGCGGCCTGGGAGCGCTACCGCGAGGCGGCGAGGGCCTTCCTGGACCGGGTCGCGGGATGACCAGCGAGGGCCCGAAGCGGCTCCTGGTCCTCGGCAAGATCACCGACATCCTGGACGCCTTCACCCTGCAGCGCCCCGTGCTCGGGCTGGGCGAGATCCAGCAGGCGACCGGCATCCCGACCTCGACGGTGCAGCGGCTGGTGTCCAACATGGTCGCCGAGGGGCTGCTGGACCGGGTCGGGGACCGGGTGCGGATCGGGATCCGGATGGCCTACTGGGCCGGGGCCGCGGCCCGCGGGGTGGACCTGCTGGAGCTGGCCGGGCCGCTGCTGCGCGAGCTGCGCGACACCACCGGGGAGACCGCGTCGCTGTTCCGGGCCGAGGGCAGGCACCGGGTGTGCGTCGCCGTCGCCGAGACGCGGCACGCACTGCGCCGGGAGATGCACGTCGGCAAGGTCATCCCGCTGCACACCGGCTCGGCGGGCCGGGTCCTGCTCGCCTGGGCCCCCGAGCTGGCCGCGCAGGTGCTGGCCGGCCCGCTGCCGTCGCTGACCGAGTACACCGTGACCGACCCGGAGACGCTGCGCGCGCTGCTGGACGACACCCGCCGCGACGGGTTCGCGATCACCGTCGCCGAGCGCGACGACGGCGGCTCCGGGCTGTCCGTGCCGGTGTTCGACCACGCCGGGGAGGTGACCGCGGCGCTCACCGTCAGCGGACCGACCATCCGGTTCGGCCGCTCGGAGTGCGAGAAGTGCGTGGACCTGCTGGTCGGGGCCGCGGAGCGGCTGACCCGCACCCTCGGCGGGCGCCCGCCGGGCTGACCCGGCGGCCGGCTCAGCGATCGCAGCCGGGGTCCCGGCCGGTCAGCGCCACGATGCGCTCGATCGGCGTCGCCCCGGGGCCCGGTTCGACGGCGGGCGCGAACACACCCATGCCCCGCCCCTGCTCCGCCATGGCCGACACCGCGGTGAGCGTGGCGTCGAGGACCTCCGCGGGCCACTGCGGATCGACTCCCACCGCACGGCCGAGGTCCCATCCGTGCACCACGAGCTCACCCAGCACCATCCCGCCGATGACGGCGGCCGGGACCTGCTCGCCCATGGTCACCGTGCCGTCCCAGGCCGCCGGTTCCGACCACACGACCACCAGGTCCTCCCGGGCGGCGTGGAGCCGGACGGGCTAGTCCCCGGTGACCGGAGCGGTCGGTTCGGGTCCGTCGGCCGGTCCGTGCCCGGAGCGCCGCCCCACCTCGGCGAGCACAGGGGTCCAGTACAGGAGGTGGCCAAGCAGGTCCTGCAGGTCCCATTCCGAGCACGGCGTGGGACGGGTCAGCGGGAGCCGGGCCGCGGCCGCGACGAGCGGGACGTGTGCGGCCGCCGCGGCGGCGATGTGACGGTGCATGACGGCGACGCTAGGGCCCGGGCGCGCCCGGGGTCTTGGACGAACGCGACGGTTCCGCCGGATCCCGGCATACTCGCCCACCGTGGACGAAGACCCCCGCCGCCTCCCGCCGGCCCGGGCCCGTCACCAGCGGGTGCGCACCGTGCTCCCACCGGCCGACCTGGCGGGCTTCGTCGAGCGGTTCTGGATCGTCGACTGGCACTACGACCGGCCCTACCGGCAGAAGGTCGTCCCCTACCCGCAGGTGCACCTGACCGTTCAGCCGGGGGCCGCCGCGATGCTGGCCGGGCCGGCGACCCGGTACGTCCACCGCGAGCTGACCGGGACCGGCCGGGTGGTCGGGGCGGCGTTGCGGGCGGGCACGGCCCGGGCGCTGGTCGGCGCACCCGTCTCGACCGTCACCGACCGCCGATGCCCGGTCGCCGGAGTCGTCGCCGCGGACGTGAACGGGCTGACCGACCACCTGCGCGCGAGGTTGCCCGCCGACGGGCCGGACCGGGCCGCGGCACAGGCACGGGACCTCGTGGCCACCGTGGCCGGGGACCGATCGCTGGTCCGGGTCGACGATCTGGCCCGCGACAGCGCGACCAGCGTCCGTTCGCTGCAACGGCTGTTCCACGACCACGTCGGGGTCGGTCCGAAGTGGGTCATCCGTCGCTACCGGCTGCACGAGGTGACCGAGCTGATGGCGGCGGGCGTGCCGGTACGGTGGGCCGAGGTCGCCGCCGACCTCGGCTACGCCGACCAGGCCCACCTCAGCCGGGATTTCACCAGGATGTTCGGCGAGCCCCCGACGTCCTACGCGCGGCGCTACTGACCGTCGTCCGTGCGGTCCCGGCGCGGTCCCGCCGTCCACGGGAAGGCCTGGGCGTTCGAGCGGACCCCGCGGGCGGTCGCCGAGCGCATCGGCTCCCCCAGCTCGGCGAGCAGGTCCTCCGACCACGTCACGAGGTCGGCCAGCACCGCGGGGGTCAGCCAGTCCGGGCGCAGCGCGAACAGCAGGTCCTCGCTGGCGGTGTTGCCGCTGGCACCGGGCGCGAACGGGCAGCCGCCCAGCCCGCCCAGCGCGCCGTCGAGGACGGTCGCACCGTTCTGCACCGCGGCGAGTGCGTTCGCGACGCCCTGGCCCCAGGTGTCGTGGCCGTGGAAGGCGATGCGACGGCCGTCGGCGACCGCGGCGACGCGCCCGACCAGCGACCCGACCTCGGCCGGGTTCGCCTGACCGAGGGTGTCGCAGACGACGACGTCGCAGGAGCCCGCGGTGCGCGGGTCGGCGACGATCCCGGCCACCCGGTCCGGATCGACCGGTCCGTCGAACGGGCAGGTGAACGCCGTCGCGAGGCACAGCTGGATGCGTCCGCCCGCGGCACGCGCGTGCTCGACGGCCTGCGGCATCGCGTCGAGGGAGACGGAGGTGTCACGGCCGATGTTGGCGTTGTTGTGCGCGTCGGACACCGAGAAGCAGTACTGGACGTTGCGGGCCCCGGCGGCCACCGCCTTCTGCACGTGCCGCGGCGTCGCCACCCACACCCAGCAGCGCTCCAGCTCCTCCGGTGTCAGCGCGGCGACGACGTCGAGGGTGTCCGCCAGCGGCGGCACCAGGTCGCCGCGGGCCAGCGACCCGATCTCCAGCTCCGGCACGCCCGCGCCGAGCAGCGCGCGGACCAGCCCGACCTTGCGGTCGGTGGGCAGCGGCTTGCCGGTGAGCTGGAGCCCGTCGCGCAGCGTGACGTCCCGCAGGACGACCCCGTCGGTGCTCATGCGTCCTCCCCCGATGCGGCCCGGATCGTGTCCGGGGTGTACCCGAGCAGCCCGCCGAGGACGTCGGCGGTGTCGGCGCCCAGGTCCGGCCCGACCGAGCGGACCGGGACCGACCGGCCGTCGAGCACCGGCACGATGCCGGGGAACCCGACCCGTGCGGGTTCGGCGCCGCCGGTGTCGACGTCGAAGTACTGGACCATGTCGCGGGCGCGGAACTGCTCGTCGGCGACGATGTCGGCGGCGGAGTGGATCGGCCCGGCCGGGACGCCGGCCTCCTCCAGCTTCGCGAGGACCTCGTCGCGAGGCAGCGAGCGGGTCCAGGTCTCGATGGCGCCGTCGAGCTCGTCGCGGCGCGCCCAGCGGCCCGCGTTGGAGGCCAGCTCCGGGTCGGCGCCCAGGTCCGCGCGGCCGATGACGGTCATGAACCGGCCGTAGATGGAGTCGCCGTTGCCGGCGATCACGACGCTGCCCCCGTCCGCGCAGACGTAGGCGTTGGACGGGGCGATGCCCTCCATCCGCCCGCCGACGCGGCGCCGCTCGACGCCGTAGGCGAGGTGGTCGGGGACGAGGGACTCCATCATCGAGAACACGGCCTCGTTGAGCGCGACGTCCATGCAGCGCCGGTCCAGCGCGGGCCGGTCCGTGCGGCTCTCGCGCTGGTAGAGACCCATCATCGCGGAGAACGCGCCGTAGAGCCCGGCGATCGAGTCCCCGATCGACACCCCGGTCCGCGACGGCGGCCGGTCGGCCTCCCCGACGAGGGCGCGCAGCCCGCCCATCGCCTCGGCGACGGCGGCGAACCCCGGCCGCGACGACAGCGGCCCGGTCTGCCCGAACGCCGAGATCCGCACGAGCACGACGTCGGGGTTGACGGCGTCGAGCTCGGCCGGGCCCAGCCCCCACTTCTCCAGCGTGCCGGGCCGGAAGTTCTCCAGCACCACGTCGGAGCGGGCGGCCAGGTCCAGCACGGCCTGCTTCCCCGCGGCCGAGCGCATGTCGAGGGTGATGGAGCGCTTGTTGCGGTTCAGCGTCCGGTACAGCATCGAGGTGTCCCCGGCGTAGAGCCGCCAGTTGCGGATCTCGTCGCCGGTACCGGGGCGCTCGACCTTGATCACCTCGGCGCCGAAGTCGGCGAGCAGGCGTCCGGCGGTGGGGGCGGCGATGTAGTTGCCGAGCTCGAGCACCCGGACCCCGGACAGCGGAAGTTGCGACACGACTCTCCCTAGACGACGAGCGACAGCGGCAGGATCACCAGGATCGCGACGACGGAGGCGATGGAGACCCCGACCGAGCAGGTCTTGAGCGTCCCGCGCACGGACTGCCCGAGCAGCGACTGCAGCAGCCAGAACGTGTTCGAGGTGACGTGGACGGCGAACAGCGCCCCGGCACCGGCGGCCAGCGCGATCAGGACCGGGGCCAGGCCGATCACCGGGGCGACCGGGGCGAGCACCCCGGCCGCGGTGATCGCCGAGATCGTCACCGACCCGATCGCGACGTGCAGCACGGCGGCGATCAGCCACACCATGAGCAGGGGGGCGGCGGTACTCGCCGAGAAGAAGCGGCCGAGGATCTCGCCGAGGCCCGCCTCGGAGATCGTCGTGGCGAGCGAGCCGCCGACGCCGGTGAGGATCAGGATCTGCCCGCTCTCGCGGAACCCGTCGGAGACCGCGGCCTCGACCATGCCGCGCCCGTGGGCGACCCCGACGACGGCGGTGGTCCCGATCAGCGCGAGCAGCAGCGCGATCACCGGCTCGCCCAGGAACGCGATGACGGGGTGGGTGATCCCGGCCGCGTCGAGGACGGCGCCCGCGGCGATGAGCAGCAGACCCACCAGCAGCGGCCCGAACAGCAGGGCCAGCGGCAGCTCGCGACGCGCGGTGCCGGACACCGCGGTGCCGACGGCGGCCGGGACCGCGCCCCCGCCGGGCCCGGCTCCGTGTCCCCCGTCCGTGCCCCCGCCGTCCGGGGAGCCGGTACCGGTGGGCCGTCCCCCGGCGCTCCCGGCGTCGGGTGCGGCGGTGTCCGGCGAGTCGGCCTCCGCACCGGCGGGCACGCCCGCGGCGACCGGCTCCTGCTCGTCGCGGGCCGGGTCCCACCAGCCGCGGCGCAGCAGCACGGACATGATCCCGGTCGCGATGAGCACGGTCGGCACCACGACGACCAGGCCCAGGATCAGCATCTGGCCCAGCGGCACCCCGAGCACACCGGCGAGTGCGACCGCACCGACACCGGGGACCATGAACACGATCCCGCACTCCAGGCCGATCGCGAGCGCGGTCGCCATCCGCGGCAGCCCCTTGTCCCCGATGCGCGGAGCGATCCGCCGGGCCAGCGGTGCGGAGATGACCAGCAGCACGTCGACGAAGATCGACTGGAGTGCGGTGGAGACGGTGACGGCGGTGGCGTAGGGCATCCCGCGCGGGCCGCAGGCCGTCAGCAGCGCGGAGACCAGCCGTTCGATGGCGCCCGCGTGGTGCAGCATCGCGCCGGTCAGGACACCGAAGGCGATGAGCAGCCCGACGTCGGCCAGGATGTCGCCGAACCCGCCGGTGACCGCGTCGACCGTCCCCGTCACCCCCAGGCCGGCGGTCAGGCCCAGGTAGACGGCGCCGATGACGAGGGAGATCACCGGGTTGAGCCGGAACCTCACGATCAGCACGACGACGGCGAGCACGGCGACGGCCGTGTTCACCACGATGACGGTGTCCGACACGATGATCCCCCTGGCATCGACGACGATGTCGCACCCACATCATGAACTCAGACCCACCATGCGGGCAACCCCGCAGGTCAGGCGGCGGCCAGCGCCCCACCGAACCCGATCAGCGCGACCCCGGCGACGACGTCACCGGCGCGGCGCACGCGGCGCCGGGTGAAGAAGGCCCGCGCCCGGTGCACGGCGAGGACCAGGCCGACCCCGTAGACGCCGCCGAGCACCGCCACCGACAGCGCCAGCAGCAGCGCGTCGGCGGTGGTCGTCACCCCCGGCACGAGGAACTGCGGCAGCACCGACAGGTACATGACCAGCACCTTCGGGTTGGTGATGTTCGAGCCGAAGCCGACCAGGAACGACCGCCGCGCCGGCAGCCGCGGACCGCCGTCGGGGACCACGGGGTAGTCCCCGCGGCGCGCGGCCCGCAGCGCCTGCACCCCGAGCACGCAGAGGTAGACCACCCCGGCCCAGCGGATCACGGTGAACGCGGTGTGCGAGCTCGCGACGAGCACCCCGAGCCCGAACGCCGCGGCGCCGCCCTGCAGGGCGTTGCCGGTGAACACCCCGGCCAGCGTCGAGAGTCCGCCCGCGCGCCCGCCGACCAGCGAGGCCCGCAGCATCACGAAGGTGTCCGGGCCGGGCATCAGCACCAGCCCGACGACGATCAACAGGTAGGCACCGTAGGACGTCCAGCTCACGACGGGCCATCGTAGGCTGCTGCCCCGTGAGATCCCGCCGGCGCCGCACGTCCCGGGAGGCGTCCCCGCTCCCGACGGTCGACGGCCTCGCGCCGGCCCGCGTCCGCACCCCGGCGACCGGCGGGTGGGCGACGATGCGCGACCACCTCGTCGACCGGTTCCCGCACGTCGCGGAGCGGATCGACGCACGGCTGGCGGCCGGGGAGATCGTGACCGCGGACGGCCCGGTCACCCCGGCCACGCCGTACACGCCGTCGACGACGCTGTGGCTCTACCGCGACGAGCCCGACGAGGTACCGGTGCCGTTCGGGCTGCCGGTGCTGCACGCCGACGACGACGTGGTCGTGGTCGACAAGCCGCACCTGCTCGCGACGATCCCGCGGGGCAGCCACGTCCGCCAGACCGTGCTGGTGCGGCTGCGCCACGAGCTGGGGCTGCCCGCGCTCAGCCCGGCGCACCGGCTCGACCGCGCCACCGCGGGGGTCCTGCTGCTGGTGGTGCGCCCCGAGCTACGCGGCGCCTACCAGACGTTGTTCGCCCGCGGCCGGGTCACGAAGACCTACGAGGCGCTCGCCCGGTTCGACCCGGACCTGGAGCTGCCGCGCACCGAGGTGTCGCGGATCGTGAAGCGGCCCGGGGTGTTCGCCGCCGTCACCGAGGACGGCGAGCCGAACGCCGAGACCCGCGTCGAACTCGCCGGGCTGCGGGGCGAGCGGGCCCTGTACCGGCTGACCCCGCGCACCGGGCGGACCCATCAGCTGCGGGTGCACCTGAACGGGCTGGGCGTGCCGATCCTCGGCGACGACGTCTACCCCGAGCTGCACCGGCGGGCGCCGGAGGACTTCACCCGCCCGCTGCAGCTGCTCTCGCGTGCCCTGGAGTTCGACGACCCGGTGACCGGGGCGCGGCGGCGCTTCGTCAGCGGCCGCACCCTGCAGGCGTGGGACGACCCGGACGGCTGGGCCGCCGGGACGCCGCACGAGTGGTGATCAGCCGACGCTGCGGTCGTCGCCGTCGTCGAGGTGGTGGCCGTTGCGGTGCCCGCCGGGCACCGGCGCGCCGTTGACGGCGCCGTTGCGCGCACCACCGGCCGGTCCGTGCGGGCCGTGGTCCTCCGCGGCGCGGTGGCGGCCCTCGCGCAGACCCCGCTGGTAGCTGGCCAGCCGGTTGCGCACCCGGTCGGGCTGGCGCTCCCGCGACCCGGTCGGCGCGAGACCGTTCGGGGTGTCCCGCCACGACGGCGGCACCATCGCCTGCCCGGGCAGACGCTGCGGCAGGCCCTGTGCGGTGGTCGGCAGGTCGACGACCCGGTCGGCCCGGATCCGGGCGGCGTCGAACTCGGCGTCGCCCGCGGTGCGCCAGTTGTCGTTCTGCGTGACCGGGAGCGCCGTCGTCTCGGTCGATCCCGGCTCACGGAACCAGGCCGAGGCGACCGCCGCGAAGATCGGCGTGTCGTCCGCGTCGTCCACGGGCACCGGCACCTCCGAGTCGAACGGTCCGAACAGCTCCACCGGCGGGGTCGCCTCCGCCGCGCCGGTGACGGGAAGTGCCTCGGTGGCCGGGGGGTCCTCCGGCGCGGGCGGCGGTGGCGGGGCGCCGTTGCGCGCCGGGCCGGTGCCCGGCGACGGCGGTCCGTACGGCGGGCGCGGGCCCGGGCCGGGGCCGGGCGTACCGGGGCCGGACCCGTTCGGTCCGGGACCGGCCGGGCCGGGGGCCTGCGGACGGGCAGCCGGGGCACCGGATCCGGCGAAGGGGGCCGCGGCCGCGATCCCGCCGGCCGGGCGGGGGGCACGGCGGGGCAGCCCGGCGGGCGCCGCGGGCTCGTCCCGTTCGGGGGCGACCGGCGGCCAGCTGCGCTCGGGTTCCGCCACCGGGGTCTCCCGGGGCGGCCACGGCACGTCCGCCGCCGCGGCCGGTGCGGGTGCGGGGGCGGGTGCCGGGCGGCGCAGCGACGCCGTCGTCCCGGTCCCGGCCTGCTCGGCGGACTCGGCCGGCTGCGGCTCCGCGGCGGGCGCGGCGGGCGCGGCGGACTCGGAGCGGCCACCGCCGAGGACCGAGGACGGCAGGTGGAGCACGGCGATCGGGGCGATCGCGGAGTTCCCGGCGGGGGCGCGGACGCCGAGCCGGGCGCCGATGGCGCGGGCCAGCCGCGCGGCCACGTGCAGGCCGATCTCCTGCGGGGCGACCGGGCCACCGGGGGTCGCCGAGCCCAGCGCGCGGTCCAGTTCCTCGACCGGGGTGCGGTGCCGCGGCGACTGGGTCCCCTGGAGCTCGACGACGATCCCGCCGTCGGGACCCCAGCGGGTCAGCAGCTCGATGCGCTCCCCGGCCGGGGTGGCGCTCGCGGCGTGGGCGAGCAGCTCGGCCAGGATCTGGCCCAGGACGGGCTCGGCGGTCGCGTCGACCGAGACGCTCGGGGTCGGCGGGACGATCGTGCGCGAGGCCGCCTCACTCGCGGAGACGACGGCGTTGAGCGCCTGGCCGAGCGGGGTCGACGGGGCCGCGAGCCGGGGCCCGCGGGGGGCGCCGGCGAGGACGAGGATGTGGTCGCCGTCGCGGGCCCCGCGGCGGGCGGCCGCGGCCAGCTCGGCGAGGTCGGCCAGCGCACCCGGGCGCAGCTCGCCGGCACGCAGCCGTTCGGTCAGCAGCTGCTGGCGCTCCGAACGGGCCCGCAACCGGTGCGCGATCGCGGCCAGCACCGCGTCCCCGGCCGAGGCACCCGCCGGGCCGGACGGGTTGGGCGGCGGGTCGTCTCGCGCCACGCGATCGTCCTCCGAACCGTTCGGACGGCGCCCGGGGTCGGACGCCACGTCAGTACCCGCTCGGGTAGCGGGCGGGACGGTTGCGAAGCCTACTCGTCGGTCCGCCCAGCGCTCGCTCTGATGCGGTGGGCGGTGGATCGTGGACGGGCGGGCGGCGCGCCCCCCGCGGGCGGGTCACCGGGGTGCCCGGACGGGCACGACGGGCGGCCGGGCGGCCGCGCCGGAGGGGTGCTCACTCGAACCGCGACGGGTCCCCCGCGCCGTGCCGCACGATCTCCGGCTCGTCGCCGGACAGGTCGACGACGGTGGTCGGCTCGGTGCCGCAGTCCCCGGAGTCGATGACCGCGTCGACCTGGTTCTCCAGCTCCTCCTTGATCTCCCAGCCCTGCGTCATCGGCTCGTCGTGGCCGGGCAGCAGCAGCGTCGAGGACAGCAGCGGCTCCCCCAGCTCGGCCAGCAGCGCCTGGGTGGTGGCGTGGTCGGGGATACGCACGCCGACGGTCTTCTTCTTCGGGTGCAGCAGCTGCTTGGGCACCTCCTTGGTGGCCGGGAGGATGAAGGTGTAGCTGCCCGGGGTGGACGCCTTCACCGCGCGGAACACGGAGTTGGAGATCTGCACGAACTGCCCGAGCTGCGCGAACTCCGCGCACACGAGGGTGAAGTGGTGCCGGTCGTCGAGCTTGCGGATCTGCCGGATCCGCTCCAGGCCGTCGCGGTTGCCCAACGAGCAGCCCAGCGCGAAGCACGAGTCGGTCGGGTAGGCGATCAGGCCGCCGGACCGCACGAGGTCCACGACCTGTCCGATGCTGCGCGGCTGCGGGTTCTGCGGGTGCACGTCGAAGTACCGGGCCATCGCGGCAACGTACCGGCTCGGCGGCCCACCCGGGGAGTTCGACGACCGGGCGGTCGCGGTGCGGCGGGAAACCGTTGCCCGCGATGCGCGGAGGGGGCCAGGATGCGATCCATGCACGTCGTGGAATACCGGCCGGAACGGCACGAGTTCGCCTGGACCTTCGGTGGCGTGCCACCGGTGCGCCGGGTCGCGCCCGGGACCTGCCTGCGGCTGTGGACCGAGGACGCGTTCTCCGGGCGGCTCACGTCCACCTCGGACCGTCCGAGCGCGGTGCTCGACATGAGCGAGGTGAACCCGCAGACCGGGCCGTTCCACGTCGAGGGCGCCGAGCCGGGCGACACCCTGGCCATCCACCTCGTGGAGCTGACCCCGGCCCGGGACTGGGGTGCCTCCACCCTGATCCCGCTGTTCGGGGCGCTGTCGACGACCGACCGCACGGCGCTGCTGCACGAGCCGCTCCCCGAGCGGACCTGGATCTACCAGCTCGACCGGGCCGCGGGGACGGTGCTGTTCGAGGCGACGAGCGCGGACCTGCGCCTGGAGCTGCCGTGCAACCCGATGCTCGGCACCGTCGGCGTCGCCCCGCCCGGGCGGGAGGTGCGCAGCTCGCTGGTGCCCGACGTGTTCGGCGGGAACATGGACACCCCGGAGATGCGCGCCGGGGCCACCTGCTACCTGCAGGTCAACGTGCCCGGTGCGCTGTTCTCGGTCGGCGACGGCCACTACCGACAGGGCGAGGGCGAGAGCTGCGGTACGGCCGTCGAGGGCGCGATGGACGTCGTGCTGATCGTCGAGCTGATCAAGAACGCCCCGGTCCCGGCGTGGCCGCGGATCGAGACCGACACCCACTACGTCGTCGTCGGGTCCTCCCGTCCGCTGGAGGACGCGTGGCGGGCCAGCCAGGTCGGGATGATCGCCTGGCTGGGCGAGCTGTACGGGCTGGACCGGCTGGACGCCTACCAGCTGCTCACCCAGGCCGCGGAGTCGCCGCTGGCCAACGTCGTCGACACCAACTACAGCGCCGTCACCAAGATCGCGAAGGCGCTGCTCCCGGCCGCCGCGGCCTACGGCGGCGTCCACCGTCACCTGCGCGAGCAGGCCCGCTCCCTGTGAGAGAGGCCCATTCCATGGACATGCTGCTGAACGGACGTGTCGTGCTCGTGACCGGAGGGTCGCGCGGGATCGGGCGCGCGGTCGTCGCCGGGCTGGCGGCGGAGGGCGCGCGGGTCGCGTTCTGCGCCCGCGACGCCGACGGGGTCGCCGCCGCCGAGCAGGAGCTGCGCGCCGCGGGTGCCGGCGAGGTGGCCGGGACCGCCGTCGACGTCGCCGACGGCGAGGCCCTCGGCCGCTGGGTCGCCGACAGCGCCGAGCGGTTCGGGGCGGTGGACGCGGTCGTCGCGAACGTGAGCGCGCTGGCGATCGGCCCGGGCGAGCAGAACTGGCGCTCGAGCTTCGAGGTCGACCTGCTGCACACCGTGCGCCTGGTGGAGGCCGCGCTGCCGCACCTGGAGCGCAGCGACGCCGCCTCGGTCACCGCGGTGTCCAGCGTGTCCGGCCGCGAGATCGACTTCGCCGACGGCTCCTACGGCGTCATGAAGGCCGCGCTCGTGCACTACGTCTCCGGCCTGGCGTTCGACCTCGCGCCGAAGGGCATCCGGGCCAACGCGGTCTCCCCCGGCAACGTCTACTTCCCCGGCGGGGTGTGGGCGAACGTCGAGCAGCACGACCCCGCGCTGTACGCGCACGCGATGGGACTCAACCCGACCGGCCGGATGGGCACCCCGGAGGAGACCGCCTACGCGGTGGTCTCGCTGGTCAGCCCGCGGGCGAGCCGGATCAGCGGCACCAACCTGGTGGTCGACGGGGCGCTGACCCGCGGGGTGCAGCTCTGACCCCTCACCCCAGCGCCTCGCGCACCACGCGCTCGGCGGGCGCGGTCCCGGCCGGCAGGTCGAACGCCGGCTCGCTCGCGGGCTCCAGCGGTGGCTGGGCGATCACCCGGGGCCGCCGGGCCGCCGGGGACATCGCCTGGGCGCGGTGCACGACGAACGGGTGCACCAGGTAGACGTCGCCGGCCCGGCCGCAGGCCGCGACCTCCGGGCGTCGCGCCGTCGCGGGAACGGCCTCGCCGCAGAACGGCAGCCAGTCCGCACCGGCCGCACCGTGGGGCGCGAGCAGTGGCGCGACGTCGCGGTGGGATCCGGGGCGCAGCAGCGTCGGGGCGTCGTCCGGGCCGACGTCGGAGTAGAGGAACAGCATCAGCAGGGACCGGCCCCGCGAGTCCACCGACAGCCGCGGTCCGCCGTCGGGCCCGGTGAAGGAAGACTCGACGTGCCATCCGTCGTCGCCGGGTGCACGACAGCGGGCGGCCGCCGCCGTCGTGAACGCGCCCGGGACGTGCACCCAGCCCTCACGGACGAACTGCTCGATCATCGCGCCACAGGGTGCCCCGGTGACGCGGTCGCGGCGACCGGTTTCCCGTCGAACCGGACACTCCATCCCGAACCGGTCCCGGGTTAGGGTCACCTCACCTGACCGAAGGAGACCGTCCGTGACGCCGCCCCGGGCCGCGGTGGCCCTCGCCGCCCTGCTCACCCTGTTCCTCGCCGCGTGCTCCGCGCCCGGCTCGGGCCCCACCGACGGCGGGGAGACCCGCACGGTCGCCACCGCGCGCGGCGAGGTCGCGGTCCCGGCCGCGCCGCGGCGGGTCGTCGTGCTGGAGCCGGTGCAGCTCGACACCACCGTCGCCCTCGACGCACCGCCGGTCGGGGCCGGGGTCCTGTCCGAGGGCACCGGGGTGCCCGCCTACCTCGGCGACGCCGGTGCGCAGGTGGCGGTCGTCGGGACCGTCGCCGAGCCCGACCTGGAACGGATCGCGGCCCAGCGACCCGACCTGATCCTGGGCACCGAGTCCCGGCACGCCGCGCTGTACGACCGGCTGACCGCGATCGCGCCGACGGCGTTCATGGCCTCGCAGGCCGACCCGTGGCAGGACAACGTCCGCTTCGTCGGCCGGGCGCTCGGCCGCGAGGCCGACACCGAGCAGCTGCTCGCCCGCTACCGGGACCGCTGCGCCGAGGTGGCGCGCACCCACGACACGGCCGGGCGGACCGCGCAGATGATCCGCCCCCGCGACGGTCTGCTCACCCTGTACGGGCCGACGTCGTTCGCGGGCAGCACCCTGGAGTGCGCCGGGTTCACCATCCCGCCCCGGGACTGGGAGGACTCGATCTCGGTGGACCTGTCCCCCGAGCTGGTCCAGCAGGCCCGCGCCGACGAGGTGTTCCTGACCGCGACCGACCCGGCGTCGCCGTCGGCGGTGCCACCGGCCGTCCAGGCGGTGCGCGCGCAGGTCTTCCCCCGGCTGCACCCGGTCGACCAGTCGGTCTGGATCACCGGGGTCGGGCCGCTCGGCGGGCAGAGGGTGCTCGACGACATCGAGCGGACGCTGGGCCGGTGAGCCCCCTGTCGGGGTCGCCGAACGTCCTGTTCGCCGCCCGGGTGCTCGCCGTCGGCGTGCCCTCACCCGGGTTCCGGCGGATCGTCCTGGGCGGTCCGGAGCTGTCGCGGTTCGCCCCGCACGGCCGGGACCAGCGGGTCAAGCTGCTGGTCCCGCCGGACGACGGCTACCCCGCCTCGCTCACCTCCGGCCTGCCGGAACGCGAGTGGCGGGCCCGGCTGCGGGAGCTGCCCGCCGACACGCGGCCGGTGCTGCGCAGCTACACCCCGGCCGCGGTACGGCCGGGGCGCGGTGAGGTCGACCTCGACGTGTTCCGCCACTCCCGGCCGGGCCCGGCGAGCGCGTGGGCCGCGGTCGCCCTCCCCGGCGACGCCGTCCTGCTCTCGGGGCCGGACGTGCGGCGCGGCAACCCCGGTCACGGCGTGCAGTGGGACCCGGGCCCCGCCACCGAGGTACTGATCACCGGCGACGAGACCGCGCTGCCCGCCGTGCGCGGCATCCTCGCCGCACTCCCGCCGCACCACCGGGGCCGGGTGCTCGTCGAGGTCGGCGACCCGGCCGACGCCGTCGGGCTCACCGACGCCCATCCGGGGGTGACGGTGGAGGTCTGCCGGCGGCCCGGGCGCCCGCTGCTCGACGCCGTCGCCGACTGGGCCGACGCCCACGGTGCCGCGGCCGCCCGCCTCGGCGAGCACTTCTACGCCTGGAACGCCACCGAGAGCACGCGGGTGGCGCGGGTGCGGGCGCTGCTGCACGAGGCGGGCGTCGCCCCGGACCGGGTCCACGCGCAGGGCTACTGGCACGACCGGCCCCGTCCCGCTGCCCGCTGATCACCCGGCCGTCATCCGGGTGTGGCCCTGCGGCCATGACCGGCGCGCAGCGTTGCCACACGTGGACGAGACCCCGGTCGAGCCTCAGGCCGACGCCCCCGACACCCTGATCCCGCACCCCGCCGCGGCCGGCCCCGGGCACTTCCGGGTCGACGACTCCGACGACGACGACCCGACTCTCGTCGGTCCCGAGGGCAGCCCGGTCGACACCTGGCGCCAGGGCTACCCCTACGACGACCGTCTGTCCCGCCTGGAGTACGAGCGCCAGAAGCGGCTGCTGCAGATCGAGCTGCTGAAGCTGCAGAACTGGGTCAAGGACACCGGCAACCGGATCGTCGTGCTGTTCGAGGGCCGCGACGCCGCGGGCAAGGGCGGGACGATCAAGCGGTTCACCGAGCACCTCAACCCCCGCGGCTGCCGGGTGGTGGCGCTGGAGAAGCCGACCGAGCGCGAGGCCGGCCAGTGGTACTTCCAGCGCTACGTGCAGCATCTGCCCTCGGCCGGGGAGATCGTGCTGTTCGACCGGTCCTGGTACAACCGGGCCGGCGTCGAGCGGGTCATGGGCTTCACCGACCCCCGCTCCTACATGGAGTTCCTGCGGGCCACCCCGGAGCTGGAGCGGATGCTCGTGCGGTCCGGGGTCCACCTGGTGAAGCTGTGGTTCTCGGTGTCACGCGACGAGCAGCGCACCCGCTTCCTGATCCGTCAGGTCGACCCGGTGCGCCAGTGGAAGCTGTCCCCGATGGACCTCGCCTCACTGGACAAGTGGGAGGCCTACACCGAGGCCAAGGAGGCGATGTTCTTCTACACCGACACCAAGGACGCTCCCTGGACGGTGATCAAGAGCAACGACAAGAAGCGCGCACGGCTCGAGGCGATGCGCCACGTCCTGGGCCTGTTCGACTACCCCGGCAAGGACACCGGGGTGGCGTCCCCGCCGGACCGGCTCATCGTCGGGCCCGCCGCGGAGATGTTCGAGCAGGACGAGGGCCCGAACCGCTTCCCGCCGCTGACCGACAAGCACCACTGACCCGCGGGGGCGACGCTCAGGCGGGCTCGGCCACCAGCGTCATGGTCAGCGAGTGGCCGAGGCCCAGGCCGGGTCCCGCGGCCCGTTCGAGTCCGAGCAGGGTCCCGGCGAGCCGGTCGGCGTCGGCGTCGGCGAGCGGTCCCGCCCCCCGGTACGGCTCCAGGGCGCCGTTCCAGCGGTCGGCGAACCCGCGCAGCCAGGACAGCACCTCCTCCGGGGCGCCTCCGGTCGCGGGGGTGAACCGGAGGTCGTCGGGGTCGACCCGGGACGGGTCGCGGACCAGGTCGTTCACCAGGGTCCGGAAGCGCGGCACCGCCGGGTGGAAGGTGCCGGTGGCGGTGTGCCGTCCGACCAGGACCGACCGGTCGACGGCGGTGCGCGACACCAGCCGCGCACCGCTGCCGGCCAGCGCGGCGTCGACGGTGGCGTCGAGTTCGGCGCGGCCGTAGAAGGTCATCGGCTCGGAGATCGCCCCGCCGCCGCCGGCGAAGAAGCTCATCGCGTAGTCCCAGCGCTCGGTGCCCCAGCGGGGCTGCCACTCCACCGAGTACCGGCCGAGGACGTCGACGACGACCGCGGCGCGCCGCCCCCGGGCCGCGACGGCCGTCAGCACCGATCCCAGTGCGGCGACGAGCTCGTCGCGGGTGAGGTGGGAGTACGGCACCCCGCAGGACAGGTAGAGGTCGAACGCGCCGTCGGGCAGCGCGTCGCGCACGTCGCCGAGCACGAACGACGCCGACGGCGAACCGACGGTGTCCCGCGCGGTGGCGACCATCTCCGGATCGACGTCGAGACCGACGTAGCGCAGCCGGTCCTCCGCGACGATCGGCGCGGCGTCCGGTGCCGGACGGGTGAGGAGGGCGAACCCGTCGGCGGTGCCGGACCCGACGTCGAGCACGGCGACCGGGGACCCGGGCCGCAGGTGCAGCGCGGCCAGCGCACCCGCGATGACCCGCCGGGTGACCGGCTCCTCGGAGCCGACCTTGACGGGGTCCCGTCGCGACGGGGACAGGTAGTGGGCGCTCGCGCCGCGGTAGGACGGGGCCTGCTCGGAACGGCTCACCGTTCCTTCCTACACCGAGAAGATCATTCTCGGCTCACCGCGGGCGGCCGGGGTCGGGCCGGCCGCCCGCGGGAGGTCAGCGGGGACGACTCAGGCGAGGTCGTCCAGCTCGCCGTTCCTGATCGAGGCCAGGAAGGCGGCCATCTCGGTCGCCGGGAAGGCGAGCACGGTGCCGTGCGGGTCCCGCGAGTTGCGGACGGCCACGGTCCCCCCGGTCACGACGGCGAGCTCGACGCAGTTGCCCTGGTAGCCGCTGCGCACGCTCTTGCGCCACGCCAGCGAATCGATCGCCGCGGGGTCGCTCAGGTGCATCTGTTCCATGCGAATGCTCACCTCATCTGCACGTGCATTCTCCGTTGCGGAGAAGCTAGCAGGGGGCAAGCGGTTCGGTCGTGCAAAACAGGACGGACGCGCCCGGCGGTCGTCCGGCCGCGCCCGAGTGCGCCGCACCGGCCGCGGGCGGTCGGCATCGGACGGTGTCCCCCGCTACCGGGGACAGTGGTGCCGTTCGTCGCCCGGAAGCGACGTCGGTGCAGGTCAGCGCTCGGCGCGCAGTTTGCTCAGGGCCTGCTTGGTCTGCTCCGGGCTGAGCGCGTCGACGGTGAGCCGGTCCATCGACCGGCCGTAGCGCTCGACGTCGGCCCGCTTGTCCAGATAGGAGGACCCGGTCATCTCCTCGAGGTAGACCAGGTCGGGCAGCTCGGGCTCGGCGAAGCGCAGCATGGTGAAGGCGTGCTCGGCGCCGTAGCCGGACAGGTCCCAGGGCAGCAGCTGGACGATGACGTTGGGCAGCGACGACAGCTCGACCAGGTGGTCGAGCTGGGCGCGGAAGACCGCCTCCCCGCCGACCGGCCGGTGCAGCACGGCCTCGTCGAGCACGGTCCAGAAGGTCGGGGCGTCCTTGCGGTGCAGCACGCGCTGACGCCGCAGCCGCACCTCCAGGCGCTTCTCGACGTCGGCCCGCTCGGCGGGCGGCAGATCGGCGTGGCCGCCGCTGACGACCGCGCGGGCGTAGTCCTCGGTCTGCAGCAGGCCGGGGACGAACAGCAGCTCGTAGGACGAGATCCGCGACGCCGAGGCCTCCAGACCCACGAAGTCCTCGAACCAGCCGGGGACGACGTCGTTGTACCGGGCCCACCAGCCGCTGGAGTTGCTCTCCTCGGCCATCGACAGCACCTGGTCGCGCTCGGGGCCCTCGGCGACGCCGTACATCGTCAGCAGGTCGGCCACGTCGCGCTGCTTGAACCCGACCTTGCCGGACTCCAGCCTGCTCATCTTCGAGTCCGAGCCGCGGATCGCGTACGCCGCGTCGGCCCGGGAGATGCCCGCGCGCTCCCGCAGCCGGCGCAGGTGGGAACCGAGGACGATGCGCCGCGCGGTCGGGCCGCGGTCGGCACCGGGCGGGGTGGGGCTGTTCGGGCTGGGGACCACCGGGACGGGCTCCTGCGGGTTGCGGGGACTGCCGATCGGGTGACCCAGCCTACACAACGGTTCCGCAGGTCGTCAGCGGTCTCGATCACCGGGCACTTCCGGACGGTGACGGTGCGTGCCCGTCGGGCCGGTCCGCTACGGTGGCCGCACCGGTGATCGGCGCCACGACGGGCGTCGCCCGGGCACCGACCGACGACCCGGCGCGACGGCGCCGACGACGCAGTGAGGACTCCGCCGATGGCCCAGCCGACCGAGGGTCGCGCTCCCGCGTACATCGACACGACCAAGGCCAGCATCGCCCGGGTCTACGACTACGCGCTCGGTGGGAAGGACAACTACGAGGTCGACCGGGAGACCATCGAACGGGTCCGGCAGGTGGCCCCCGAGGTCAACATGCTCGCGATCGACAACCGGGCGTTCCTCATCCGGGCGGCGCGCTTCATCGCCACCCAGACCTCCATCACCCAGTACCTGGACTGCGGCTCCGGCCTGCCGACCGCGGAGAACACCCACCAGGTGGTGCAGCGGCTGCAGCCCGAGGCCCGGGTCGCCTACGTCGACAACGACCCGACCGTCATCGCGCACGGCCAGGCGCTGCTGGAGGACAACGAGTTCACCCGCTTCTCCGCCGCGGACATCCGCGAGCCGGAGACGGTGCTGGCCGACCCGACGGTCCAGGGCTTCCTCGACCTGGACCAGCCGCTCGCGCTGTTCCAGATCGGCACCATCCACCACTTCGACGACGCCGTGGACCCGCAGGCCATCATGGCGCGCTACATCGAGCGGCTCGCCCCCGGCAGCGTCGTCGCGATCGCGCACTTCTTCGACCCGGAGAACGCCGACAGCGAGCTGGCCCGCCGGATGGAGCAGGTCTTCGTCCACAGCCCGATGGGCAGCGGCCGGTTCCGCACGCACGCCGAGATCAGCGGCCTGTTCCCCGGGCTCGAACTGGTCGACCCGGGCATCGTCCCGTGCTACCGGTGGTGGCCCGACGGCCCGCAGCTGCGCACCGAGGACCCGGTGCAGCGCTGCATCGTCGGCGGGGTCGGCATCAAGCGATGAGTTCGCGGGGCCGCCGCGGTCGGAACGGGTGAGACCCACCGACCCCGGGAGGCCCCCGTGCCCGTCACCCTGGACCGCACCGCCGCGCTCCTGCACGACGCCGTCGACGCCGGGCGCGTCCCGGGGCTGGTCGCCGCCGTCGACGACCCCCGGCACGGCACCGCGGTGCACGTCCTCGGCGACGACGGCGCCGGACACCCGCTGCGCCGCGACACGGTCGTGCGGATCGCCTCGATCACCAAGCCGGTCGTCGCGGTCGCCGCGCTCGCACTCGTCGAGGACGGGATGCTGGACCTCGACGGGCCGGTCGCGGCGTGGCTCCCGGAGCTGGCCGCGCCGCGGGTGCTGCGTCACGAGGCGGCCGAGCTCGACGACACCGTCCCCGCGCGCCGGCCGATCACCCTCTACGACCTGCTGACCTACCGCTGCGGGATCGGGATGCTCCCCCGGTCCGGCGCCGATCTGCCCGTGCAGCGCGCCACCGCCGGGCTCGGCAGCGACGGGCCGCCCGGCAGCTACCCGCTGCCCGACCCCGACACCTGGACCGCACGGCTCGCCGCGGTGCCGCTCGTCGCGCAGCCGGGATCGCGCTGGCTCTACCAGACCAGCGGCGACCTGCTCGGCGTCCTGCTCGCCCGCCGCTGCGGGACCGACCTGCAGACCGTGCTGGCCGAGCGGGTGTTCACCCCGCTCGGCATGCGCGACACCGGCTTCTCGGTACCCGTCGCCGACCGGGACCGGTTCGTCCCGCTGCTGACCGCCGCACCCGGCGGGGGCTTCACCGTGACCGACCCGGTCGACGGCGCGTGGGCGGCCCCGCCGGTGTTCCCGTCCGGGGGCGGCGGCCTGGTCTCCACCCTGGACGACCTGCTCGCGTTCACCCGGGCACTGCGCGGGGGCGGCAGCCCGGTCCTGTCCCCCGGCGCCGTCGCCGAGCTGACCACCGACCGGCTGAGCGCGGCACAGCGGGCCGGCGCCGCCCCGTTCCTCGACGACGGCTGCGGCTGGGGCCTGGGCCTGGCCGTCGAGGACGGCGGCCGCTACGGCTGGGACGGCGGCCTGGGCACCGGGTGGCGCTCCGACCCGTCGACCGGCGTGATCTCGCTGCTGCTGACCCAGGTCGCGTGGGACGGCCCCGAGGGCCCCGCTCTCCTGCACTCCTTCCGCGCCGCGGCGCACTCCTGAGAGGACCCACCATGGACTGGACGCTCGAGGTCGTCGTGCTGCCGGTGTCGGATCTCGACGCCGCGGTCGCCTTCTACCGCGACCGGGTCGGCTTCGACCTGGACCACGACACCCGCACCGAGCACATGCACGTCGCCCAGCTGACGCCGCGGGGCTCGGGCTGCTCGATCGTCGTCGGCTCGCTGCCGGCGCAGAACGAGATGGCGCCGGGCTCGATGCGCGGGCTGCAGCTCTGCGTCGCCGACGCCCGGGCCGCGCGCGACGAGCTGGTCGGACGCGGGGTGGAGTGCAGCGAGGTGGTGGTGCTCGACGAACGCGACGGCGGCACCTTCTTCGGCTTCGCCGACCCCGACGGCAACACCTGGGCGGTGCAGGAGCTGCGGGTCCGCGGTGACCGGCCGCTGATCCCGGAGTCGGCACGGGGCCGCTTCGGCGGCTGAGCACACCCGGTCACATCGATTGCGTGACGGTACCCGGGGGGCGCATACTCGTCGTAATTCAACATGAGTTGAAATGAGGTGGGTGTGATGTCGGAGCGGACGACGTGCTGCGTGGTCGGGGGCGGCCCGGCCGGGATGATGCTGGGGCTGCTGCTGGCCCGGGCCGGGGTCGAGGTGACCGTGCTGGAGAAGCACGGCGACTTCCTGCGGGACTTCCGCGGGGACACCGTGCACCCCACCACCCTGGACCTGCTCGACGACCTGGGGCTGGGCGAGCGGTTCGCCGCGCTGCCGCAGAGCCGGGTCGACGAGGTCGTGATCCCGGACGAGCGGGGCGGTGCGCAGCGGATCGGGAACATGTCCCTGCTGCGCCGGGTCGGGGTGCGTCACCCCTACGTCGCGCTCGTCCCGCAGTGGGACCTGCTGAACCTGCTCGCCGAGGTCGCCGCCGACGAGCCCGCCTTCCACCTGCGGCTCGACACCCGGGCCACGTCGCTGGTCCGGGAGAACGGGCGGGTCGTCGGCGTCCGGTACGCGACGACGACCGCGCCCGGCGAGGAGACGACCGGCGAGATCCGGGCCGACCTCACCGTCGCCTGCGACGGCAGGCACTCGGTCCTGCGTGCCGGGTCCGGCCTGCCCGTGACCGAGTACGACGTCCCGTTCGACACGTGGTGGTTCCGGCTGCCGCGGCGCCCCGAGGAGCAGCGGGCCACCCTGCGCCCGCGGATCGGGAAGGGGCGCTTCGCGGTGGTGATCCCGCGCGAGGGCTACTACCAGATCGGCTACCTCGCCCCCAAGGGCACCGACGCGCGGCTGCGCGCCGCGGGCGTCGAGGCGTTCCGGGCCGACATCGCCGACCTGATGCCGGAGTACGCCGACCGGGTCGACCGGATCGCGTCGATGGACGAGGTGAAGCACCTCGACGTGAAGCTCAACCGGCTGCGCCGCTGGCACGTCGACGGCCTGCTCTGCATCGGCGACGCCGCGCACGCGATGTCCCCCATCGGGGGCGTCGGGATCAACCTCGCGATCCAGGACGCGGTCGCCGCCGCGACCCTGCTCGCCGCCCCGTTGCAGCGGGGCACCCTCACCGAGCGGGACCTCGGCCGGGTCCGCAACCGCAGGCTGCTCCCGACGGTGCTGGTCCAGGGCCTGCAGCGGATCATGCACCGCACCATCGCCGGCCCGGCGCTGGCGGGACGGCTCGACGGTCCCCCGGCTCCGCTGCTGCGGCTGATGCGCGCGGTCCCGGCCGCCCAGATCGTGCCCGCCTACCTGGTGGGCGTGGGCTTCCGGCCGGAGCGGGCCCCGGACTTCGCCCGTCGCGAGCCCGTCCCGGCCGGCTGAGCCGCGGCTAGGCTCAGCCGGGTGCTGTCCCTGGACGCCCTCGACGTCGACCTGCTCGCCGCGCTGCGCGACCGGCCGCGGGCCGGGGTGCTGGAGCTCTCGCGGACCCTGCGGGTCGCCCGCGGGACGGTGCAGGCGCGACTGGACCGGCTGGAGCGTGCCGGGGTCGTCACCGGGTACGGGCCGGACGTCGACCTCCCGGCGGCCGGGTACGGCGTGCAGGCGTTCGTGACGCTGGAGATCGCGCAGGGCGAGCTGGGCGACGTCGCCGCCGAGCTCGCCGCGCTGCCCGCGGTCACCGAGGCGTACGCGACGACCGGCTCGTCGGACGTGATGTGCCGGCTCGCGGCGTCGTCGCACGAGGACCTGCAGGACACCCTGCTCGCGCTCGGCCGCTCACCGCTGGTGGCCCGCTCCACCAGCGTGGTGGTGCTGTCCACCCTGGTCGCGCCGCGCTGGCGGCCGCTGCTGGAGCGCGACCACCGCGAGGGCCCGAGCCGGGCGCCCGCCTACCGGGACTGACCGGACCGTGGCTCGACGGTGCCGGCGCCCCGCGACGACCGGGTCAGCCGAGGTGGTGCGCCGCCCGGTGCGCGCCGAGCACGTCCAGGCCGAAGTCCGTCGACGGGTCGCGCCACACCGAGTGCGCGTGGTTGGCGTCGCGCTGGGTGTTGTCCCACTCGATGAGCAGGCGCGGACCCTGCACCCGGTAGTAGTTCGGGGCGCCGTCCTCCAGCGGCCCCGCCCAGGCGAGGTGCACGGCGTCGAGCTCGGCGTCGTCGTCGTAGCGGGAGATCGGCTGCAGCGGCTCGGCGACCCGCTTCAGGTAGGTGCCCAGCAACGCGCGCAGCATCTCGCGGCCCCCGGCGTCCAGGTCGGACGCCGGCACGCCGGCCGGGGTGCGCGACAGCGCGACGGTCTCCTTCTGCGCGTCGGTGAACGCGGCCCGCTCCTCGATGGCCTCGCTCATGTCGTCGAGCTTGCGCTGCTGCTCGGGGTCGGCGAAGGACTCGGTGCGCCAGATCCCCGCCAGCGGGATCCAGTTGTCGCCCTCCTGCGGCTCGGTGCGGTTCGCGGCGACGAGGTCCGGCGGGGCCTTGTCCAGCAGCACCGCCCGCCCGCGCAGCTCGGCGGGCAGCGAGCGGACGAGGTCACGGGCGAGGTCCTCGACCCGTCCGAGCGGGCGGAGCACGGCGTCGCCGAGCAGCTCGGAGGTCGCGGGGTCGGCGCCCAGGAAGCACGGGGTCGAGGCGACCACGACACCGTCCACGACGAGGAAGTTGACCGATACGTGGTGCCCGCCGAAGCGCCAGCCCCAGGTGCCGGTGTCCCCCGGCTCGCCGAAGACGCGAAGGTGGTACATCTGCGGGTCCCGGCCGCGGGTCCGGTCGAACAGGGTCACGAAGCCCTCGGTGTGGTCGAGGACGTTCTCCAGCCCCATTACGGTCGCGACGGTGACGTAGGCGGCCCGGGACAGCCCGGACGCGACCAGCCTCATCGCGGCGCGCTGCTGCGGCGGGAGCTGGTCGTGGAAGGTGAGCCCGCCGTGGTCGGTGGGGGTGTAGAACCAGCGGCGGCGCTCGGCGTCGGCGTCGCCGTCACCGGTCGGGGCGTGCCCGACGGCGACCTCCCGCTGCGCCGGGTCGAGGGTGTCCAGCCAGGCCGACGCGGCCCCGGCCATCGCGTCCGCCGTCTCCCGGGTGTCCGCCGCACCGATCATCCTGCCGACGGTAGCGACTGCGGGCAGACTTCGCGGGGCGGGATGCGCCATACTCGTTGTGCACAATCAATCGAGCCGGAGGCAACGATGCCCACTCCCACCGACGACAACCGCGACCTGCTCACCGTGATCGCCCGGATGCGGGCGAAGCCGGGCAAGGAGGAGGAGCTCAAGGCGGAGCTCGAGAAGCTGATCGAGCCGACGTCGCAGGAGGACGGCTACGTCAACTACGACCTCCACCAGGGCTGGGACGACCCCGCGGTGTTCTTCTTCTACGAGAACTGGGAGTCCGAGGCGCAGCTCGACGCGCACCTGCAGACCCCGCACCTGGTGCACTTCGTCGGGATCATGGGCGACCTGCTCGACGGCGAGCTCGTGATCCAGAAGCTGCGCCGCATCGCCTGAGCTCAGCCTTGCCGGTACCCGGCCGCCAGCTCCGCGAAGGCGGCCGGGTCCACCAGCGACGTCGTGTCGCCGGGCTCGCGCCCGGCGGTCACGTCGAGCAGCAGCCGTCGCATGATCTTGCCCGAGCGGGTCTTCGGCAGCTCCGCGACGAGCACGACCTCACGGGGCCGGGCGACCGGCCCCATCTCGCGCGCCACGTGTGCCCGCAGCTGCTCGGCGAGGCCCTCGGTCGGGCCGTCGGTGACCGTCACGAACGCGACGACGGCCTGCCCGGTCGTCACGTCCGGTGCCCCGACCACGCCCGCCTCGGCGACCCGCGGGTGCGACACCAGCGCCGACTCCAGCTCGATCGAGCCGAGCCGGTGCCCGGACACGTTCATGACGTCGTCGATCCGGCCCTGCAGCGTCACGTACCCGTGCTCGTCGACGACGGCGCCGTCGCCCGCCTTGTACCAGCCCTGCTCGGCGTAGTCGGCGAAGTACGACGCGCGGAACCGCTCCGGGTCGCCCCACACGGTCCGTGCCATCGACGGCCACGGCCGGTCGATCACGAGGATGCCGCCCTCGCCGGGGTCGCAGGTCCGCCCGTCGCGGTCGACGACCCGCACCGACAGGCCCGGTAGCGGCCGGGTCGCCGAGCCCGGGACCAGCGGCGTCACCCCGGGCAGCGGCGCGCAGATCGCCGCGCCGGTCTCGGACTGCCACCAGGTGTCGACGATCGGGCAGCGGCCGCCGCCGATCTCGGTGTGGAACCAGCGCCACGCCTCGGGGTTGATCGCCTCACCGACCGTGCCGAGCAGCCGCAGCGACGACAGGTCGTGTGCCGCGGGCACCTGCGGGCCCCACTTCATGTAGGTCCGGACCAGGGTGGGCGCGGTGTAGTACACGGTGACGCCGTACCGGGCGATGATCTCGAAGTGCCGGCCCGGCTCGGGGGTGTCCGGGGTGCCCTCGTAGATCACCTGCGTGACGCCGTTGGACAGCGGGCCGTAGACCTCGTAGGTGTGCGCGGTCACCCAGGCGAGGTCGGCGGTGCACCAGTAGACGTCGTCGGGCTTGTGGTCGAAGCAGGCCCACGCCGTCCACGACGCCTGGGTGAGGTAGCCGCCCATGGTGTGCAGCAGGCCCTTGGGCGTCCCGGTGGTGCCGGAGGTGTAGACGAGCATGAGCGGGCTCTCGGCGGGGTGCGCCTGCGCCTCGTGGACCTCGGGCGCGGTGTCGACGACGTCGTGCCACCACACGTCGCGGCCGGGCGTCCAGTCGACCTCCGAGCCGGTCCGCCGGATGACCAGCACGTGCTCCAGCGAGTCCACACCGGACGCGGCCTCGTCGGCGTTGACCTTGACCGGGACGGCCTTCCCGCGCCGGTACTGGCCGTCGGTGGTGACCAGCAGCTTCGCCGACCCGTCGGTGAGCCGGAACCGCAGTGCCGAGGCGGAGAACCCGCCGAAGACCAGCGAGTGGACCGCCCCGATCCGGGCGCAGGCCAGCATCACGACGACGGTCTCGACCAGCACCGGCAGGTACACGACGACGACGTCGCCGCGCCCCACCCCGAGCGCGGTGAGCGCATGCGCGCAGCGGGCGACCTCGCGCTGCAGGTCGGCGTAGGTGACGGTGCGCCGGTCCCCCGGCTCGCCCTCCCAGTGCAGGGCGACCTTCTCCCCGGCACCGGCCTCGACGTGCCGGTCGACGCAGTTGCGCGCGACGTTCAGCGTGCCGTCGGCGAACCAGGTGACCTCCGGCCAGCGGCTGCCGTCGTAGCCCTGCGCGGGGGCGCGGTCCCACTCCAGGCGCCGGGCCTGCGCGCACCAGAACGCCTCCGGGTCGGCGGCGGCCTCGTCGTAGGCCGCAGCGGTGACGTTGGCGTGCGCGGCGAGCTCGGGCGGGGGCGGGTACATGCCCCGATCCTCGCCGCCCGATCCCCTGCGGCGCAGGTCGTCGTGAGGGGACTCACCGGTGGGCGAAGGCCCGGTGGTGGTCGTCGAGCAGGTCCACGCCGAAGTCGTTCTCCGGGTCACGCCACACCGAGTGGGCGTGGTCCGCGCCGTCCTGGGTGTTGTCCCACTCCAGCAGCAGCCGCGGCCCCTGCAGCCGGTGGTAGTGCGGCTCCCCCGCCTCCGGCGACCCCGCCCAGGCCAGGTGCACCTCGTCGAGGGCGGCGTCGTCGTCGTAGCGGCCGGCGGGTGAGACCCCGGCCGGTGCCCGGTCCAGGTAGGCCGAGAGCAGGCGGCGCAGCAGGTCGCGGCCGCGGTCGTCGAGCGCGCTCGCCGGGACACCGCGCGGCGCGCCGGTGAGCGCGACGGCCTCGGTGCCCTCGACCGGGTCCACCGGACCGGGCGGGCTCTCCCGCCGGATCGCCGAGGTCGGCAGCGGCCGATCGCCCGGCGCGACCAGCGGCCGGTTCGCCGTCACCAGGTCCGGCGGCGCCCCGGCGGAGAGGACCGCGACCCCGGCGAGCTCGGGCGGGAGCCCGCGGACGATCTCGCGGGCCAGGTCCTCGGTCGGTCCGAGCGGGCGCGCGACACCCCCGCCGAGCAGCGGCGTCGTCGCGGGGTTCGCGCCGAGGAAGCACGGCGTGGCCGCGGCCACCCGCCCGTCGACGACGAGTGCGTTCACCGACACGTGGTGCCCGCCGAAGCGCCAGCCCCAGGTGCGCGCGCCCGGGTCACCGAAGATCCGCAGGTGGTAGAGCGCCGGGTCCCGGAACCGCTCCCGGTGCGGGCGGGTGGGCCAGTCCTGCGCCCGGTCCAGGACGTTCTCCAGCCCCATGACCGTCGCCACGGTGGCGTAGCCGGCCTCGGACAGCCCCGAGGCGACCAGCCGCATCGCGCGCTGCTGCTGGACCGGGGTCTGCGCGTGCAGCGTCAGCCCGCCGTGGTCGGTGGGGGTGTAGAACCAGCGACGACGCTCGGCGTCGGACCCGGCGTCGCCGGACGGGCCGTCGCCGCGGGCGGTCGCGAGCCGGTCGTCGTCCAGGGTGTCCAGCCAGGCCGCGGCCGCGTCCGCCATCGCCGCGGCGACCGTCTCGCTCGTCGTCACACCGGCCACGCTAGTCCGCCGGGCGGGTCAGTCCGCCGCGTCGCGGACGAGCAGCGCGATCTGCACCCGGTTGTCCAGGCCCAGCTCGCGCAGCAGCCGGGACACGTAGGACTTCACCGTCGCCACCGACATGTGCAGCTCGGCGGCGATGTCGGCGTTGGAGCCGCCGCGGGCGACGGCCTCGGCGACGTCGCGCTCGCGGTCGGCGAGCCGGTCGAGCCGGGCCCGGGCGGCGCGCCGGCGGTCGACCGGCCCGGCGCCGTCGCCGCGGACGATGCCGATCAGCCGCCGGGTGATCGCCGGGGACAGCACGGCGTCGCCGTCGGCGGCGGCGCGGACGGCCTCGACGATCCCCTCGGGCGCGGCGTCCTTGAGCAGGAACCCGCTCGCCCCGGCGCGCAGCGCCCGCACGACGTGCTCGTCGGCGTCGAACGTGGTCAGCACGACGACGGTCGGGGCGTCGGGCCGCGAGGTCACCTCCCGGGTCGCGGCAACGCCGTCGACGCGGCGCATCCGCAGGTCCATCAGCACCACGTGCGGCCGCCCCGCGGCGACGGCGGCGGGCACCTCGTCACCGTCACCGGCGTCGCCGACCACCTGGATGCGCCGTACCGGTCCGGTGCCGTCGCCGGGCAGCGCGTGCCCGTCGAGCATCACCCGCAGCCCGGAGCGGACGAGCGGGTCGTCGTCGACGAGCAGCACCCGGATCGCGGTCGCGGTCATCCCGTCTCCTCCCGCCACGGCAGCACCGCGCGCAGCAGGTGCCCCGACGGCGTCGGGCCGTGGGTCAGCGTCCCGCCGGCGAGGGTCTCGACCCGCTCGCGCAGCCCGACCAGGCCGGTCCCGGCACCCTCGGGCGTCGGACCGGCCGCGGACGGCCCGGAGGTGACGGTGACGGTGAGGTCCCGGCCGGGACGCCCGTCGAGGGCGACCTCGACCCGGGCCCCGGGTGCGTGCCGGGCGGCGTTGGTCAGGCCCTCGCGCACCACCCGGTGCACGACGCCGGCCAGCGGGCGCCCCGGCGGGGACACCGTCAGCAGCGCCGTCGACCGGAGGCGGACGTCCGCGCCGACCGCGCGGGCCTCGGCGACGAGCTCCTCGACCGCACCGAGGTCGTCGACCTCGTCGGGTACGTCGCCGGTGGGCTCGTGCAGCACCTGGACGATCGTGCGCAGGTCCTCCATCGCGCGGTGGGTGGTGTCGCGCAGCACCCGCGCGGTCTCGCGGACGGTGCGGGCGGGCAGGTCCCCGCGCAGCGCCAGCGCCCCGGCGTGCACCGACAGCAACGACAGCCGGTGCCCGAGCCGGTCGTGCATCTCCCCGGCGATCCGGCGCCGCTCGTCGGCGCGGGCCTGCTCCTCGCGCACCACGCGCTCGGCCTCGGCGCGGGCGAGCCGCTCGCGCAGATCGTCGACCATCGCGCGGCGGATCCCGGTCAGCAGGCCCGCGGTCACCGAGATGGCCTGGAACGCGACGGCCCCGCCGAGCAGCACGAGCACCGTCGGCCCGTCGGGGACGTTGCGGTACAGCGTGGCCGCGGCGGTCCCGACCGCCAGGGCCAGCACCGGCAGCGTCTCCACCGCGCGGCGCCGGGTCGCGATCACGAACACCCCGACCAGCGGCAGGTAGGTGGCGACGGGCGAGACGAGCGGGCCGAGCACGGCGAGCACCGCGAACACCCGCGGCGCCCGGTAGCGCACCGCGATCGAGCCGATCATCGCCAGCCCGACGACGAGCAGCGTCCACTGCAGCACCCCGGCGGTGGCCTGCGTCTCGGCGACGGTGAGCCCGGCGGCAAGCACCGCGACCACCAGCACGGCGGAGATCACGGCGGGTCGGACCGGCACACGTCGACCATAGGGGGCGGACCGGCGCCGTCCAGCAGGTTTCCGCTCGAACGGGACGGCCACCGGTCCCCTCCCGTCTCCCGACCCCCCGGGATCGACCGTCAGCCTGCCGGGCGGCGCGACGGTGGCGCACCCGTCGAAGGTCGTGCGCACCGCGACCGAAGTCGCCGGGCCGCGTCACCCGGAATGAGTACGATTCGGACATGCCGGAACCGCACAGCCACCGCGAGAGCGGGCAGCACGTCATCGAGCACGCGCTCGACCTCCTCGAGGCGGCCGACAAGGCGCAGGACTACCCCCAGGCGACCGACGGCCACACCGCCGCCACCGCCTACGCGGTGAGCGCGCTGTACCAGGAGATGCGCCACGGCGACGACCAGCTGGCGGTGCTGATCTCCGCGGTGCAGGAGCAGACCGCGGTGCTGCGCGAGATCCGGGACGCGTTGGGGAACGGGGCACGCACCGGGGGTTGATCCCGGACGGCCCGATCCGTTCGCGAGCTGGCCCGCGGGCCACTCCCGGTCCGGCCGGGCCCGGCCGAGCATCGGGGCATGTCCTCTCCGACCTTCCCCTGTGCCGCCGTCGTCGTCGCGGTCGGCGCGCTGCTCGTCGTCGTGAACGTCCCGCCGACCGCCGCGCTGGTCGTCGGTGCGGTGGCCGTCGCCGTCGCGGTCGGGGCGGCCCGGCTCGTGGGGCCGCTCGCGCTGACCGTGCCGCCGCGGACGGTCGCGGTGCGGGCCGCCGCGGTCGCCGTCGCGCTCCTCGGCGGCCCGCTCGTCGCCGCGGCCGCCCTGGGGCCCGGCGCGGTGCCGCTGGTCGCCGCGGTCGTCGCCGCGGCGCTGCTCGCCGCACCCCTGCTCGTCCGGCGGGCTCAGCCGCCGCGGAAGGTCCGCCGGTAGTGCAGCGGGGGCACGCCGAGCTCGCGGCACACGTGGCGGCGCAGCGCCGTCGCCGTGCCGAACCCGACCTCGTCGGCGATCCGGCCGACCGGGAGGTCGGTGGTCTCGAGCAGCTCCCGGGCCCGCTCGACGCGCCGGCGCAGCAGCCACCCGAGCGGGCTCTGCCCGGTCTCCTCCCGGAACCGGCGGGTCAGTGTCCGCACGCCGACGTGCAGCGATGCGGCCAGCTCGGCCAGCGTCCAGGGCCGGGCCAGGTCGGCGAGCATCCGCTCGCGGGCCGCGGCGGTGCCGGTGCCGGGTCCGTCGTCCGCGACCGGCCGGGCGATGTACTGCGCCTGGCCGCCCTCCCGGTAGGGCGGGACCACGGTCCGGCGGGCGACGTCGTTGGCGACGGCGGCGCCGAAGTCGCGCCGGACCAGGTAGAGGCACAGGTCGATGCCCGACGCCTCGCCGGCCGCGGTGAGCACCTCGCCCTCGTCGACGTAGAGCACCGCGGGGTCCAGGTCGACCCGCGGGAACCGGCACCGGAAGGCCTGCGCGGACAGCCAGTGCGTGGTGGCGCGACGACCGTCGAGCAGCCCGGCCTCCGCCAGCGGGAACGCGGCCGTGCAGATCGACGCCAGCCGGGTGCCGGGACGCAGCGACGCCAGGGCCGTGCCGAGACCGGGGTCGGCGACGACCGACGGCTCGTGGTCGTCCTGCGTCGCGAGCACGACCACGGTGTCGGCCCGGGCCAGCAGCTCCGGCCCGTGCTCGACGACGACACGGAAGTCCGCGTCGGTCGGCACCGTCCCGGGGTGCAACGCGCAGGTGCGCACCCGGTAGAGCGGCTCCCCGTCGGCCGACCGGGCACCGCCGAGGATCTGGTGCACCAGGCCGAGCTCCATCGGCCGCACCCCGGGGCGGACCAGTACCGCGACCTCGTGCCGCGGGGTGTCCTCAGGCGCCGACATAGGCCGCCAGGTGCTCGCCCGTCAGCGTCGACCGGTCCGCGACGAGCTCGGCGGGCGTCCCCTCGAAGACGACCGCGCCGCCGTCGTGCCCGGCACCGGGGCCCAGGTCGATGATCCGGTCGGCGTGGGCCATCACGGCCTGGTGGTGCTCGATGACGATCACCGAGCGGCCACCGTCGACGATCCGGTCGAGCAGCGCGAGGAGCTGCTCGACGTCGGCCAGGTGCAGCCCGGTCGTCGGCTCGTCGAGGACGAACGTCCCGCCGGACTCCCCCAGGTGCACCGCCAGCTTGAGCCGCTGGCGCTCGCCGCCGGACAGCGTGGTCAGCGGCTGGCCCAGGGTGAGGTAGCCCAGCCCGACGTCGGCGAGGCGCTCCAGGATCCTGTGCGCCGCCGGGGTGCGGGCCTCGCCCGCACCGAAGAACTTCTCCGCCTCGGCCACCGGCATGGCGAGGACCTCGCTGATGTCGCGCCCGCCGAAGGTGTAGCCGAGCACCGAGGCGTCGAAGCGGCGGCCGTCGCAGACGTCGCAGGTGGTGGCGACGCCGGCCATCATCGCCAGGTCGGTGTAGACGACGCCGGCGCCGTTGCAGTTCGGGCAGGCGCCCTCGCTGTTGGCGCTGAACAGGGCCGGCTTGACGCCGTTGGCCTTGGCGAAGGCCTTGCGGATCGGTTCGAGCAGCCCGGTGTAGGTGGCGGGGTTGCTGCGCCGCGACCCCTTGATCGCCCCCTGGTCGACGACGACCACACCGTCGCGCCCGGCGATCGAGCCGTGGATCAGTGAGCTCTTGCCCGACCCGGCGACCCCGGTGACGACGGTGAGCACCCCGAGCGGGACGTCGACGTCGACTCCGCGCAGGTTGTGCCGGTCCGCCCCGCGGATCTCCAGGTACCCGCTCGGGGTCCGCACCGACGGCTTGAGCGACGCCCGGTACTCCAGGTGCCGGCCGGTCAGCGTGCCCGAGGCCCGCAGCCCGTCGAGGTCGCCGGTGTAGACGACGTGCCCGCCGTCGGCGCCCGCCCGCGGCCCCAGGTCGACGATGTGGTCGGCGATCGCGATCGTCTCCGGCTTGTGCTCGACCACGAGCACGGTGTTGCCCTTGTCGCGCAGGCGCAGCAGCAGGTCGTTCATGCGGGCGATGTCGTGCGGGTGCAGGCCGATGGTCGGCTCGTCGAAGACGTAGGTGACGTCGGTCAGCGACGACCCCAGATGCTTGATCATCTTGGTGCGCTGGGCCTCGCCGCCGGACAGCGACCCGGACGGCCGGTCCAGCGACAGGTAGCCGAGCCCGATCTCGACGAACGAGTCGAGTGTGTGGCGCAGCGAGCCGAGCAAGGGCGCGACCGAGGGCTCGTCGAGCTGCCGGACCCAGTCGGCGAGGTCGGAGATCTGCATCGCGCAGGCGTCGGCGATGGAGATGCCCCGGACCTTCGAGGAGCGGGCGAGCTCGGACAGCCGCGTCCCGTCGCAGTCCGGGCAGCGCTGGAACACGATGGCCCGGTCGACGAACGCCCGGATGTGCGGCTGCATCGCCTCGCGCTCCTTGGCCAGGAACGACTTCTGGATCCGCGGGATCAGCCCCTCGAAGGTGACGTTGATGCCGTCGACCTTGATCCGGGTGGGCTCCTTGTGGAGCAGTGCGTTCAGCTGGGGCTTCGTGAAGCTGCTGATCGGCTTGTCGCCGGGGAAGAAGCCGGAGTTGGCGAAGATCCGGCCGTACCAGCCGTCGACGGAGTAGTTCGGGATCGTCAGGGCGCCCTCGACGATCGACTTCGACTCGTCGTACAGGGCCGTGAGGTCGAAGTCGGACACCGAGCCGCGGCCCTCGCACCGCGGGCAGGCACCGCCGACGATCTCGAACTCGCGCCGCTCCTTGACCTGCTGGCCGTTCTTGCGGACGGTCACCGCGCCGGAGCCACTGATCGTCGCGACGTTGAACGAGAACGCCTTCGCCGGGCCGGCGTAGGGCTTCCCGAGCCGGCTGAACAGGATCCGCAGCAGCGCCCCGACGTCGGTGGCGGTGCCGACGGTGGAGCGCACGTCCCCGCCCATGCGCTCCTGGTCGACGATGATCGCGGTGGTGAGGCCGTCGAGGACGTCGACGTCGGGGCGGCCGAGGTTCGGCATGAAGCCCTGGACGAACGCGCTGTAGGTCTCGTTGATCATCCGCTGGGACTCGGCGGCGATCGTCGAGAACACCAGGGAGCTCTTGCCCGAGCCGGAGACCCCGGTGAACACCGTGAGCCGCCGCTTGGGCAGCTCGACGGAGATGTCGCGCAGGTTGTTCTCGCGCGCACCGTGCACGCGGATGAGATCGTGGCTGTCGGCTGCGTGCATGGTGGATCCCCCGTCCGGCCCGTCTCAGGGCCGCTGCTGGATGCGGACCATCGTGCCCGCGGGGTCGCGGAAGGCACAGTCGCGCACCCCGTACGGCTGGTCGACCGGTTCCTGGACGATCTCGGCCCCGCTCGCCTGGAGCCTGTCGAACGCGGCGTCGAGGTCGTTACTGGCGAGCAGCACGGCGGTGTAGGTGCCCTTGGCCATCATCTCGGTGATGGTGCGGCGCTCGTCGTCGGTGACGCCGGGGTCCACCGCGGGCGGGGCGAGGACGATCGAGACGTCGGGCTGCCCGGGCGGACCAACGGTGAGCCAGCGCATGGTGCCCTGGCCGACGTCGAGGCGGACCTCGAAGCCCAGGCCGTCGCGGTAGAAGGCGAGGGAGGCCTCGGGGTCGGTGTGCGGGAGGAATCCGGCGTGGATGGTGATGGCGGGTTCGGTCATGACGCTCACGCTAGGGAGGTCGCGGGTCCCGGTGCTTCTCGATTCCTGATCGGTCGGGTGACCTGTTTGGCGACGCACGCCGGGAGCCCCGGTGTGCCGTCCCGGGCGGCGCGCTTGTACGCCGACGGCGGCATCCCGACGAGCTCGGTGAAGCGGGTGCTGAACGTGCCGAGCGAGGAGCAGCCGACGGCGAAGCAGACCTCGGTGACGGTGAGGTCGCCGCGTCGCAGCAGCGCCATCGCACGTTCAATCCGCCGGGTCATGAGGTAGCTGTAGGGCGACTCGCCGTAGGCCCTGCGGAACGCCCGCGACAGGTGCCCGGCCGACACGTGCTCGGCGCGGGCGAGCTCGGCGACGTCGAGCGGACGCGCGTACTCGCGGTCGATCCGGTCCCGGACCCGGCGGAGCCGGACGAGCTCGCGCAGGTGCCCGTCGTCGCGGTCGCTCACCCGAGGAACCCCCGCAGCAGCGCCGCCACCTCGGCCGGGCGTTCCAGGTAGACCATGTGGCCCGCGTCGACGGGGGCGACGGTCAGGTCCGCGCCGAGCGCGGCGCGGCAGGCGGCGAGCCAGTCGTCGGAGACGTAGTCGGCCCGGCCGGCGGGGACGACCAGCGTCGGCAGACCCGCCGGTGGGACGACCGCCGGGCGCGCCATCTCCGCCCACGCGGCCACCAGGGACGCCTGGCTCAGGCGCCAGCGCCAGGCGCCGTCGCGCTGTTCGAGATGCTCGTCCACCTCGGCGTCGACGAGCGCGCCGGGGACGTCGGCCCAGCTCCCCGCCTTGGCCGCGCGTGCGGCGTCGCGGGTCGGGAACGTGACGTCGGCGCGGGTGTCCTCGGCCGCGTCGAGCATGTCCTGCGGGTCCAGCCCGAGTGCGGGGTCGAGCAGCGCGAGCCGGTCGACGCGGTCGGGAGCGGTGCGCGCGAGGTGCGTGGCGACGGCGCCGCCGAAGGAGTGCCCGACGACGGCGGCGCGCCCGACCCCCTCGGCGTCCAGCACCTCCACCAGGTCGGCGACGTGGCGTTCCAGGTTCCACGGCGGCGCCCACGGCGACCGCCCGTGCCCGCGGACGTCGACGGCGATCCAGCGCAGCCGGGGCAGCGCCGCGAACAGCGGCCGCCAGCGCAGACCGTGGCCGGTCACGCCGTGGACCGCGAGGACCGGCGGCCCGGCGGGGTCGCCGGCGTGGTGCACGTACAGGGACATGCACCCATTCTGCACGTTTGCCGGTTCGGCAAGGGAACTTGCCGCCACGTGCGGCCGCTCGCCAGGCTGGGGACATGGACACAGCACAGCGCCACGACGTCGTCGTGATCGGCGGCGGCCCGGCCGGACTCAACGGGGCCATGATGCTCGCCCGCTCCCTGCTGTCGGTGGTCGTCGTCGACTCCGGCTCGCCCCGCAACGCCCCGGCCGCCGCCGCGCACGGCCTGTTCGCCCGCGACGGCGTCGCCCCGGCCGAGCTGCTCGCGACCGGCCGCGAGGAGGTCCGCCGCTACGGCGGCACGCTCGTCGACGGCGAGGTCGTCGGCGCCCGCCGCACCGGCGACGGCTTCACCGTGACCCTCGCCGACGGCACCACCCTCGACGCCCGGCGACTGCTCGTCACGACCGGACTGGTCGACGTGCTGCCCGACGTGCCGGGACTCGCGCAGGGGTGGGGCGCCGACGTCGTCCACTGCCCCTACTGCCACGGCTACGAGGTGCGCGACCGCCCGATCGCGGTGCTCGGGACCTCCCCCGGCTCCGCGCACCAGGCGCTGCTGTTCCGGCAGCTCAGCGCGGACGTGGTCTACGTGTCGCACTCGACGGGGCCGACCACGGAGCAGCGGGAACGCTTCGACGCGCTCGGCATCGCCGTCGTCGACGGGCCGGTGAGCGAGGTCGTGCGGTCCGGCGGCGCGATCACCGGGCTGGTCACGCCGACCGGCGTGCTGGCGCGCGAAGTCGTCGCGGTGGCACCCCGGATGGAGGCCCGCGCCGGCTTCCTCGCCGAGCTGGGCCTGGTCCCGGCCGAGCACCCGAGCGGGATGGGGCAGCACCTCGTCGCCGACGCGACGGGCCGCAGCACGGTCGAGGGCGTGTGGGTCGCGGGCAACATCACCGACCTGAGCGCGCAGGTGGGGGCCGCGGCGGCCGCGGGGGCGTTCGCGGGGGCCGCGATCAACGCCGACCTCGTCGAGGCCGGGGCGCTCGCCGCGCTGCGGGAGGTGGCACGCCTCTAACCTGGGGGCGTGCTGGTCATCTTCGGGCTGTCCCGCAAGGAGCGCCCGCTGGGCCTGGTCGCGCTGGGCTGCGGGACCTGCGGTCACGCGGGTCCGCAGCCCGCGGTGCACCGGAGGACCCGGTTCACGCTGTTCTTCGTGCCGGTGCTGCCGCTGCGCAGCCGCTACGAGATGCGGTGTCCCGTGTGCGGGGCGGGACGGACCCTGTCCCGCGACGACGCCCGTCGGCACGGCGCGCGGGTCTGAGGAGCGGCCGGGCGGACCTCGGGCCGTCCGCGGGCCCGAGGTCCGCTCCGCCCGGTGCGTCAGGTCGGCAGCAGGTACTCCTCGCTGGCGTGGTGGCACGCGCTCGGATGGTGCCCACCCGGCCGCGTCACCAGGGGCGGCTCCTCGGTCGCGCAGATGTCGGTGGCCTTCCAGCAGCGCGTCCGGAACCGGCAGCCGCTCGGCGGGTCCACCGGGCTCGGGACGTCACCGGTGAGCCGGATCCGCTTGCGCCCCTCCCGGACCGACGGGTCGGGCACCGGCACCGCGGAGAGCAGCGCCTGGGTGTACGGGTGCGACGCCCGGGTGTAGATCTCCTGCTCGGTCCCGAGCTCCACCATCTTGCCCAGGTACATCACGCCGACCCGGTCCGACAGGTGCCGCACGACGGACAGGTCGTGGGCGATGAAGATGTAGGACAGCCCGAACTCGCGCTGCAGGTTCCCGAGCAGGTTCATCACCTGCGCCTGGATGGACACGTCGAGCGCGGACACCGGCTCGTCGCACACGATGATCTCCGGGCGCAGCGCGAGCGCGCGGGCGATCCCGATGCGCTGCCGCTGCCCGCCGGAGAACTGGTGCGGGTAGCGGTTGACGAAGTCGGGGTTGAGCCCGACGACGTCGAGCAGCTCCTGCACCTTCGCCCGTCGCTCCCCCTTCGGCGCGACCTCGGGGTGGATCTCGAACGGCTCCCCGACGATGTCGGCGACCGTCATCCGCGGGTTCAGCGACGTGTACGGGTCCTGCAGGACGATCTGCATCTGCCGGCGCAGCGCCCGCAGCTCCGCCCCGCGGCGGGCGAAGATGTCCTCGCCGTGGAAGCGCACCGAGCCCGACGTCGGCGGCTCCAGCCGCATCAGCACCTGGGCCAGGGTCGACTTCCCGCAGCCGGACTCGCCGACGATGCCCAGCGTCTCGCCCTTGTTCAGCGCGAACGAGACGCCGTCGACGGCGCGCACGTGGCCGACGGTGCGCTTGACGACCGCGCCGACCTTCACCGGGAAGTGCTTGACGAGGTCGTCGACCTCGAGAACGGGCTCGCTCATACGAGGTCCTCCGCGAACAGGCACGCCGACGCCCGCGCTCCGGGCAGCGGGATCAGCGGCGGGTCGGTCCCGAGGCAGCGCTCCACCGCGCGCGGGCAGCGCGGGTGGAACGGGCAGCCGTCGGGGATGGCGGTGAGCGTCGGCGGGAGCCCGGTGATCGCCCGCAGCTCGGTGCCCTTGCTGTCGAGCCGCGGGATCGACGCGAGCAGCGCCTCGGTGTACGGGTGGGCCGGATTCGCGAAGAGCTGGTGCACGTCGCCCTGCTCGACGATGCGGCCCGCGTACATCACCGCGATCCGGTCGGCGACCTCCGCGACGACGCCGAGGTCGTGGGTGATGAGGACCAGCCCCATCTCCCGTTCGCGCTGGATCTCGGCGAGCAGGTCCATGATCTGGGCCTGCACGGTGACGTCGAGCGCGGTCGTCGGCTCGTCGGCGATGAGCACGTCCGGGTCCAGCGCCAGCGACATCGCGATCATGACGCGCTGGCGCATCCCGCCGGAGAACTCGTGCGGGAAGTTCGTGACCCGCTGCGCCGCCCCGGGGATCCCGACGAGGTCGAGCAGCTCGACGGCGCGGGCCCGCGCGTCACGCTTGCTCATCCCACGCCGCGTCCGCAGCTGCTCCCCGATCTGGAACCCGACGGTGAACACCGGGTTCAACGCCGACAGCGCGTCCTGGAAGATCATCGCGACGTTCTCGCCGCGCAGCTCGCGGCGCCGTTCCTCGGTCGCGGTGAGCAGCTCCTCGCCGCGGTAGCGGACCGAGCCCGCGGTGACGGTCGCGGGCGGGGTCGGCAGGATGCCCATCACCGTGTTCGCGGTGACCGACTTGCCCGACCCCGACTCCCCCAGGACGGCGAGGGTCTCCCCCGCGTGCACCTGGTAGCCGACGCCGTTCAGCACCCGGGCGACGCCGTCGCGGGTGCGGAACTCGACGTGCAGGTCCTCCACCTCGAGCAGCGGGGTCATGACCGGCCCTTCGGGTCGAACGCGTCGCGCACGGCGTCGCCGAGCAGCACGAAGGCCAGCACGGTGACGACGAGGAACGCGCCGGGGAACAGGAGCAGGTGCGGCGAGGTCCGCAGGTAGCTCTGCGCCTCGCTGATCATCACGCCCCACGAGACGACGGGGTCGCGCAGGCCGACGCCGAGGAACGACAGGGTGGCCTCGGCCCCGATGAACGCTCCGAGCGCGATCGTCGCGTACACCATCACCGGGGCGATGGTGTTGGGCAGCATGTGCCGCCGGATGATCCGCCACGGGCTCGCACCGAGCGCGCGGGCGGCCTTGACGTAGTCCTGGTTGCGGGCGGCGATCGCGGCGGACCGCATGATCCGCATGACGATCGGCCAGGACAGCAGCCCGATCGTGCCGATCACCAGACCGCTGATGCCGATCACGCTCTGCCCGACCGACGCCCGGAAGGTGGAGAGCACGACGATCGCGCCGAGGATGAACGGCACGCCGAAGAAGACGTCGGCGACGCGGGCGAGCAGCGAGTCGACCCAGCCGCCGGCGAACCCGGCGATCAGGCCCATGACGGCGCCGACTCCCACGACCGCCGTCGTCGCCAGCACCCCGACGACGATCGAGACGCGGGTGCCGTAGACGGTGCGCGCGTAGACGTCGCGACCGAGGTGGTCGTAGCCGAACCAGGCCTGGGCCGACGGGTCCTCGCGGGCCCGGGACAGGTCGCCGAGGGTGGGGTCGACCGAGGTGAACAGCTGCGGGAACGCGGCCATGACCAGCAGGAACGTGATGAGGCCCGCCGCGACGAGGAACAGCGGGCGACGACGCAGGTCGTGCCAGGCGTCGCCGCTGAGGCTGCGGGTGCGGGCCGTCGCCTCGGCGCGGCCGGCGGCGGCGACGGGCTTGTCGGCGGTGGCGGTGGTGGGGTCAGTCAAGGCGGATCCTCGGGTCGAGCAGCGCGTAGGTGACGTCCACGACGAGGTTCGCGAGCAGGTAGACGATCACCAGCAGGACGACGACGCCGGTGACGACCACCCCGTCGAGCCGTTGGATGGAGCCGAAGATGAGCCCACCGATCCCGCGGATGTTGAAGATGCCCTCGGTGACGATCGCCCCGCCCATGAGCGTGCCGAAGTCCGCGCCGAGGAAGGTGATCACCGGGATCGCCGAGTTGCGGGTCAGGTGGACCCCGACGACACGACGCCGGGTCAGGCCCTTCGCGGTCGCGGTGCGGACGTAGTCGGCGCGCAGGTTCTCCGCGATCGACGTCCGGGTCAGCCGGGCCACGTAGGCCAGCGACAGGCTGCCGAGCACGTAGCCGGGCACGACCAGGTCCAGGAACCCGGGGTCCGCCGGGACGGTCGGCGGGATCAGGCCCAGCCGCAGCCCGAGGACCGACTGCAGCACGTAGCCGGTCACGAAGACCGGCACGGCGACCAGGAACAGGGTCGCGGTGAGCACGACGTTGTCGAGGAACCCGCCGGGCCGCAGCCCGGTGAGCACGCCCGCGGTCAGGCCGATGATCGCCTGGATGACCAGCGCGACGACCGCGAGCTTGATCGTGACCGGGTAGGCGTTCGCGATCAGCGTGGAGACCTCCTGGCCGCGGAAGTTCTCCCCGAAGTCGCCCCGCACCAGGTTACCGAGGTAGGTGGCGTACTGGACGAAGATCGACCGGTCGAGTCCGTACTCCTCGCGCATGCGCTCGATGAACGCGGGCGGGCAGGCCTGGTCACCGCACTTGCCCGCGAGCGGGTCGCCGGGCAGCGCCCAGACCATGAAGTAGATGAGGAACGTGGTGCCGAGGAACACCGGCACCAGTTGCAGGAGTCGTCGCAGGACATAGCGCCCCACGGGTCACCTCCGGGTTCGGGTGCCCGGCGGTTCGCGCCGGGCACGTGCACCGGCGGCCGGGTGGTCACCCGGCCGCCGGCGTGTGGTGGTGGGGCGGCGTCACTCCTGGACGGTCACGGTCTCCAGGTCCAGCTCACGGCCGTAGGTCATCTCGACGTTCTGCAGACGCGGCGACCAGCCGAACTGCGCGGACTGGTCGTTGATCGCGACGGCCGGCATGTCCTGGATGAGGACGCGCTCGGCCTCGGCCCACAGCGCGTAGGCCTCCTCGGCGGTGGCCGCGGTCGAACCCTGGTTCACCAGCGCGTCGAAGCGCGGGTTGGTGTAGCCGCTGTTGTTGTTCGCCGCACCCGTCGTGTACTGCGGGCGCAGGACGTAGTCCATGGTCGGGGTCGAGGCGACCCAGCCGGAGCGGAAGATCCCGGTCAGGTTCTCCGCCCGGCGCTGGTCCAGGAACTCCGAGAAGGTCGGGACCGGCACGAAGTTGCAGGGCACGCCGAGGGTGTTGCTGATGCTGACACAGGCTGCCTGCATCCACTCACGGTTGATCGCGGAGTCGACGTTGGAGATCAGCTCGATCGGGCCGGTGAAGCCGGAGGCGTCGAACTGCTGCTTGGCCCGCTCCGGGGAGAAGGTGCACAGCTCGCCGCACTGGTCGTCGACCTTGCCGGGCACGCCCTCGGGGATGAACCCGGTGGCCGGCTGGACGAGTCCGTTGTAGACGTTGTTGATGATCGACTCGCGGTCCACGGCCATCGAGATCGCCTGCCGCAGCTGCGGGTCGGCGTAGCGCTGGTCGTAGATCGGGAAGGTCATCGTGTTGATGCCGGCGTAGGGCTGGTTGCCGTTCCGGTCGGCGAGGTCCTGCTGGTACAGGTTGTCGATCAGGAACGAGCCGGGGATGGTCTCGAGGAAGTCCAGGTTGCCGCTGACCACGTCCTGGTAGGCGGCCTCGCTGTCGGCGTAGAACCGGAACTCGACGCCGCCGACCCCCACCGGCTGCTCGCCGCCCCACTCGGCGTAGCGGGTCACGGTGACGTTCTGGTCGGGCACCCGGGACTCGTAGCGGAACGGGCCGTTGCCGACCGGGTTCGCCTCGAACGCCGCCGGGTCGGCGAAGAACGACTCGGGCATCGGGTAGAACGCGACGTCACCGAGGGTGTTGACGAAGACCGGCGACGGCGCGGTCAGCGCGACGGTGAAGGTGCGGTCGTCGACGACCTGCAGGCCGGACATGGCCTGCGCCGTCGGCTCGCCCTCGTCCGGGTTGACCTGGTCGAACCCGGCGACGTTGGAGAAGAACTCCGAGCTGGACTGCGCGTTGGTCTTGAGGGCGACGTAGTTCCACGCGTCGACGAAGCTCTTCGCCGTGACCGGCGTGCCGTCGTGGAAGGTCCAGCCGTCCTTGATGCGGATCGTCCAGTTCTGCGAGTCGGTCGACTCGATGGACTCGGCGACCTTGTTCTCCGGCTCGCCCTGCTGGTTGTAGTCGACCAGCCCGGACCACAGCGCGTCGAGGATCTTGCTGCCGCCGGTCTCGCGGGTGTTGCCCGGCAGCAGCGCGTTCTCCGGCTCGGTGCCGAAGACCGAGATCGTGGGGGCGCCCTGGGCGTCGCCCGTGGTGCCGCCTCCCCCGCCGCCACAGGCGCTGAGCACCAGCGCGGAGGTCAGGGAGAGCGCGAGCAGCGCCGCGACTCGAGGTGATCGCATCAGAGTCCTGTCTGTCCGGGACGGCCGCTCCCCGCGTGGTGTGCAGGCGGCCGGTGCGGTTCGGTGGTGGGTCGCACGGTAACCACAGCATCGCGGTTCTCCGGTTACGAATCCATTGCGTCCGCCGCCATTGCGCCGAGCAACACGGAATTGCGCGCGACGGTCGGTGATCGGATCGCGACGTCCCGTCCGGCCCGATCCTCACGGAAAACACATCGACGCAGGTCGGACGCATTCCGGCGCATTCTTCCGCTATGCAACATTGCATTGCGCATCGCAATTACCTGGTCAGTCGTGTGACCAGTGCCACATCGAGTGGTCAGTCCGAGCCCGTGAGCAGCGACGGCACCTGCCACAGGAGCACCGACACCGGACGACGAGACGCGCGCCGTCCCACGACGTGGAACCCGCTCCCCACGTCGCGGGAGCACTCGTCGAGCGAGAAACCGCCCTCCGCACACCATTCCCGAAGGCTTTCCCGCAGAATTGCCGTCGCGATCACGACGGTAACCGCCCAAGTCCCGGCACACCCACTCCGGCACCGCACCGACCCCTTGTCCGGCAATTCCGGACAAGGGACCGGAACCGCATCGGAATTGGGGCACGGACGCCGCCGGCGTGTGCTCCACCTGCGGGACCGCGGGATCGCGGCCCGACCGTCCCCGCCTCCGGGGACGACGGCACACTTCCCCGGGACGTCAAACGCTCGACGTGTGCATTTCAGGAAGATCGCCTGAAACGGTCATTCGAGTACGGCCGTACCAATCGTGGGCGGTCAGCGCGGCGACGCCTGCGTGAACAGATCGCCCTTCAGATAGATGTTCCAGTCGGCCGCCTTGAGGCCGTGCCCACCGGAACGCAGGTGGTAGCTCATCGCCGGCCCGGAGAAGGCCGTGTCGGTGGCGGGCTTCCAGCCCGTCGTGCCCAGTCCGTTGTCGCCGAGGCCGTAGAGGTCGTAGATCTCGCTCGCCGCCTCGTAGGCGAGGAACTCGCCCTCGGGGTCGGCGTTGGAGTCGTCGCTGGCGCTGGCGATCACCAGCTTGCGCGGCGCGACCAGCCCCATCAGCTCGTGCTGGTCGACGGGCAGCTCGTCGACCTTGTTGCCGTAGGCCTGGTAGGTCTTCGGGAACCAGTACGGGAAGGAGCTGTTGACCCGCGACACCGTCTCGGCACCCACTCCCCCGTCGCCGCGGCGGGCGAGCTTCGCGCCGGTCGACCCCGAGTTGTTGGAGATGACCGCGGCGAAGCGCGGGTCCTGGGCGCCCGCCCAGAGCGCGGCCTTGCCGCTGCGGGAGTGCCCGATGACCGCGACCTTCGAGGGGTCGATGTCCTTGTCGGTCTGGAGATAGTCCATCGCCCGGCTCGCGCCCCAGGCCCAGGCGGCGACGGCCCGGCCGGCGTCGTCGGGCAGGTCGCTCCCGGACGGGTGGAACAGGTTGATCATCTTGCTGCGGTAGCTGCCGCTGTCGTCCGGGGCGATGTCGTTGGCGTCGATCTGGGCGAAGGCGTACCCGGCCTTCGTGATCGTCGAGACCGGTGCGTAGTCCGAGGACTGCCCCGGATCGTCGGAGACCGAGCCCCGGTGGTCGATCATCAGGAAGGTGCCGCGCGGGGTCTGGCCCTTCGGGACGAACAGCCGCAGCGTGAACTTCCCGGTGCCCTCCGGCCCGGTGATGCCGATCGTGACCTTCTTGAGGGTGACGTCGCCGTCGTCGCTGGTCCGCACGTCGAAGGTCTGCTTGGTCGGCTTGGGCAGCGGCTGGCCGTAGACGTTCTCGCGGAACGCCGCCAGCAGCTCCGCGCGCCGGGTCCCCTCCCACTGGGCGACGTCGGTGACGCCGGTGCCGTCGAGCATGCGCAGCGGGTTCGGGTACTGCGTACCGTCGATGGTCACCGTCGCCGCGACGGACAGGCCCGCCGCCGGGACCGACGTGTAGGCGGCGGGTGCGACCGGCGTGGCCGTGGCCCCCACCGCACCCACGCACCCGGCCGCGGCGACCGCGCCGACGACGAACAGCGACGTCGCCGTCCTCGCGACGGGGTGCAGGACGCGACGACGGCTGCGCGGGCTGATCGGAGTGGACACGGTCCGAACGCTACCGAGGCGGGGACCCTCTGCAACCGTCGTTGCCGGTATCACGTCGATCGGGGGACATGATCACACACCTAACGTGTGACTCCTGTCGCCACAGGTGTTGCCGCAGGTGACGACGGGGTACCGCGGGTCCGCGCGGCGCCCCGGGAGGGATCTGCCGACGTTCGCGGCTGCGAACGGTCGGGGGCGCCGCGCGGTGTCGCGCGGGTCCCCGGCCACCGACAGCGACCGCGGCTCCCCGACGGTCCTACCGTGCGCGCCGCGCCCGCAACCACGGATCGACGATCCGTGGTTACCGCGCCACGACCCGGCCAGGCTGGACCCATGCCACGCACCCCTGACCTCACCCTCCCCGACCTGACCGGGCGCCGCGCCGTCGTCACCGGCGGCAGCGACGGCGTCGGGCTCGGCATCGCCGACCGGCTCGCCGCCGCCGGTGCCGAGGTCGTGCTGCCCGTCCGCAACGCCGCGAAGGGCGCCGCCGCCGCCGACCGGATCCGCGACCGGCACCCCGGTGCCGCCGTCTCGCTGCGCGAGCTCGACCTGTCCTCGCTGTCCTCGGTCGCCGCGCTCGGGGAGACCCTGCGCGCGGAGGGACGCCCCGTCCACCTGCTGATCAACAACGCCGGCGTGATGACCCCGCCGGAGCGGCGCACCACCGCCGACGGGTTCGAGCTGCAGTTCGGCACCAACCACCTCGGTCACGTCGCGCTCGTCGCACACCTGCTGCCGCTGCTGCGCGAGGGCCGAGCCCGGGTGGTCTGCCAGATCAGCGTCGCCGCGGCCCGCGGCACGGTCCTGTGGGACGACCCGGACTCCGAGCGGTCCTACGACGGCATGGCCGCCTACCGGCACTCGAAGATCGCGTTCGGGCTGTTCGGCCTGGAGCTGGACCGGCGCAGCCGCGCCGCGGGCTGGGGCATCACCGCGAACCTGTCGCACCCGGGAGTCGCGCCGACCAACCTCCTGGACGCTCGGCCCGATCTCGGCCGGGACCGGCGGTCCGCCGGTCGACGGGTGATCGGGGCGCTGTCCCGGGCCGGTCTGCTGGTCGGGACCGCCGACTCGGCGGGGCTGCCCGCGCTGCTCGCCGCGACCGCCCCGGACGCCGGGCACGCCGTGTTCTACGGGCCGAAGGGTCCCGGCCGGGTGGGCGGACCACCCGCCGAGCAGGAGCTCTACCGTCCACTGCGCGACGCCGACGCCGCCCGCCGGGTGTGGGAGCTGTCCCAGCAGCGGGCCGGGGTGTCGTTCGACGGCGCGGCCACCCCCTGACAGCCCCCCTCGCCGACGCCTCCAGGACACCGGCGGACCCCACCGCCGGGGGCCCGTCCGGAGGGGATCATGGAGACGTCGACGTACGGAGGTGCCCAGTGGCGGACCAGTCCCCCCAGGAGCGCGAGATCCTGCTGCACGGACAGCGTGTGAGCTACCGCGAGACCGGCCGCGGCGAGGGCCCGACGGTCCTGCTCGTGCACGGTCTCGCCGCGAGCTCACGCACCTGGGCCCCGGTGTTCGACGCGCTGGGCGGCGGGCTGCACGTGATCGCGCCGGATCTGCTCGGCCACGGCGCCAGCGAGGCCCCGCGCAGCGGCGACTACTCCCTCGGCGGGTACGCGACCGGGCTGCGGGACCTGCTGGCCGCGCTCGACGTCGAGCGGGCGACGATCGTGGGGCACTCGTTCGGCGGCGGCATCGCGATGCAGTTCGCGCACCAGTTCCCCGAGTTCACCGAGCGGGTCGTGCTCGTGTCCTCCGGCGGCCTCGGCCACGACCTGACCCTCGCGCTGCGCGCGGCGAGCCTGCCGGGCACCGAGCTGGTGCTCCGCTCGGCGGCGTCGCTGACCCCGCCGTGGATGCGCCGCGCCGCGCACCGGCTGGCCCACCGGGTCGGCGCCGCACCGCGCTCGGACATCGACGGTGTGCACACCGCGCTGGAGACCTTCGCCGACCGCGGCACCCGCGGCGCGTTCGTCCAGACCGCGCGGGGTGCGCTGGAGCCGTCCGGCCAGCGCCTCGACGGGGCGCAGCGCCTGCACCTGCTCGAGGAGGTGCCCGTGCTCCTGGTCGGGGGGAACCGCGACCGGGTCATCCCGCTCGCCCACACCCTCGCCGCGCACGACCGGCTGCCCGACAGCCGGCTGGAGGTCTTCGACGGTGCGGGGCACTTCCCGCACGCCGAGCAGCCGGACCGGTTCGTGGGGCTGCTGCGGGACTTCGTCGACGGGACCGCACCGGCCGAGGGCGACCGGGACGCGCTGCGCCGCCGGATCCTGGGGATCCCCCGGGTCGGCTGACCGTCACGACGGGCGGCCCTCGACCGGCTGCGCCCGGGGCGCAGCCGGGTCCCGGCGCCGGCGGGGCCGGACGCGGAGAGCGCGGTGCCGACCCCGGTGAGGATCAGTGCCGTCGTGGACACCGTGCCGCCGGCACCGAGCGGGTCGACCTCGCGGAGGCCGACCGTGGTGATCGTCTCCTACAGCGCGTCGACCGGGCCGAACCCGAGCAGCGAGTGGCCCGGGTGCCCACGGCCGTCGCCGCCGCGAGGGCGAGCGCGGCCGTCCGGATCCGCAGCAGCCGGTCCACGCCCTCGCTCTCCGCGGCCCTCAGCGGCGCACGACCGCGACCGGGCACCGCGCGTCGCGCAGCACCGACCGGACCACCGAGCCCAGGTGCAGCCCGGCGACACCGCCGGTCCCCCGCGCACCGACCACCAGCAGGGCCGCGTGCCGGGAGGCCTCGACCAGCGCCGAGCCCGGACGCACCGCGGCGAGCTGCCGGTCGGGCTGCACCGCCGACGGCGGCACGCACCGGTCAACGACCGCACGGAGCAGCCGCTCGTGGGACTCGGCACCCGTACCGACGTCGGCCGCGGCCACCGCCAGGTCGGAGGGGCGGTGCGCGGTCCAGCAGTGCAGCACGGTCAGCGGCGCCGACCGCCGCGTGGCGATCCCGGCCGCGAACACCAGGGCACGGTCACCGCCGTCGGAGCCGTCCACCCCGACCACCACCCGCCGCGCGCCCGGGTCCTCCTGCCGGCGCACGACGACGACGTCGGAGTCGGCCCGGTAGCACAGCTCGAGGCTCACCGAACCGACCGTCATGTCGTGGACCCATCCGTGCCCGACGGCCCCGACGACGACCAGGCAGGCCCGCGCCGACGCCGCCCGCAGCGCCGGGCCCGGCGGCCGGTCGTCGACGTCGACGTCGACCGGGACCGGGACCTCCCGCCGCGCCGCGCCGACCCGCCCGACGGCCCGCCGCAGGAGCGTCCGCCCCCGCGCCCGCATCCCGCTCGGCGACGCCGGCAGGGCCCACGGGCCGGCGTCCGCGCCCGTCGCGTGCAGCAGGTACAGCGGGGCGGCCCGGTGCACGGCCTCCAGGACCGCCCAGTCCACGGCCTCCAGGCTCACGGGGCCGCTGTCGACGCCGACGACGACCGCACCCTCCGGAACTCCCACGTCCACCTCCCGGTCCCGAGCCAGCGTGCCGCCGGACCGGTCCGCCGGGCAGTGGCCCTCGGTCCGCCCGGACCGGGTCGGAGGGCCCGTGTCCGGGCCGGCCGGGGACGGCACCGTCGGTGCGACCGGCCGGCGCCCCGGCGCCGGCCCCGTCCCGGGAGGCGCCCGTGCGGGGACCGCGGACCGCCACCGGGCGGATCGACCGCACCCGGTCGTCAGACCTGATGGAGCTGGCCGTCGACCGCGGTCCGGTGCCCTGGCAGGTCGGCGCGGTGCTGCGGACCGTCCGGGAGCTCGACGCGGACGGGCTGGCCCGGGCGCTGGCCGACCGGGTCGCGGCGGTGCCGCGGCTGCGCCGCAGGCTCGTCCGCACGCCGCCGCTGTGCGGACGCCCGGTGTGGGTCGACGACGCCGGCTTCGCCGTGGGCCGCCACGTCCGCGCGGTCCGGTGCCCCGCCCCGGGTGACGACGACGCGCTGTACGACCTCGCGGTCGGCGTCGTCGGGACCCGCCTGCCGTCCGACCGGTCGCCGTGGGCGGCGGTCGTCGTGTCCGGCCCGGCCGGGGGCGGGGGCGCCGTGGTGCTCGTGATGCACCACGTGCTCGCCGACGGCATCGGTGGGCTCGCCGCGCTCGGTGCGCTGGTCGACGGGGCGCCCCGGGGTGCGGACGCGGGGTTCCCCCGCAGGCCACCGTCGACGCGGGAGCTGTTCCTCGACGCTCTCCACGAGCGGCTGCGGTCCCTCGCGCACCTGCCGCGCGGGCTGCGCCGGCTGCGTGACGGCGTCGCCGCGCTCCGCGCGACCCGGCCGCCGCGCGCGCCCCGCACCTCCCTGAACCGCCCGGTGGGGCCGCGGCGCGCGCTGCGGGTGCTGCACACCGACCTGGCGACCGTGCGTGCGGCCGCGCACCGGCACGGCGGCACGGTCGGCGACGTCGTCCTCACCGCCGTGGGCGGCGCACTCGGCGCGCTGACCGCACGCCGCGGCGAGACGGTCGGTGACCTCGTGGTCTCGGTCCCGGTCTCGGCGCGGCGCAGCACCGACCCCGGTCGGCTGGGCAACGCGGTCGGGACGCTCCCGGTCGCCGTGCCGACCGCCGGCACACCGCAGCAGCGGCTCGCCGCGGTGGCCCGCCGGACCGCGAAGGGGCGGGCGGCGCCGGGCGCGGCGTCGGCCGCGCTGCTGGACCCGGCGTTCCGCCTCGTCGCGGCCGCCGGGGTGCTGCCGTGGCTGCTCGACCACCAGCACCTGGTCAGCACGGTCGTCACCGACCTGCGGGGCCCGGCGGCACCGGTCGCGCTCCTGGGGACCGGGGTGAGCGCGATGGTGCCCGTCGTGTCGACGGTGGGCGACGTCCCGGTCGTCGTCGCGGCGCTCTCCTACGCGGGCGTCCTCGTGCTCTCCGTCGTCGCCGACCCGGACACCTGCCCCGAGCTGGACCGGCTGGTCGCCGACCTGCGGGCCGAGCTCGACGCCCTCGCCGGCCCGGACGGGACCAACGGTCCTGGTGACCTCGGGGAACCGGGTGTGGGCTCGGGACATGACCACTCCTGACCAGGACCTCCTGTCCGGCACCACCACCCTGGACGCGCTCCGCCGGCTCGTCGACGACGTCGCCGCCCTCGTCGACACCGTCGACGACGAGACGTGGCAGGCCGCCTCGCCCTGCCCGGACCTGCCCGTCCGGGATCTCGTCGGGCACCTCGTCGGCGGTCTCGACGGGTTCACCCGGGTCGCCCGCCACGAGGGCGGCCCGGCCTTCGACGGACCGGCCGTCGACCGGCCGGCCGCGGCGGGCACCTACCGCGAGGCCGCCCGGGCGGCCGTCTCCGCGTGGTCGGTCCCGGGGCGGCTCGACGAGGTCTTCGCGATGCCCTGGGGCGACACGACCGGCGGACAGCTCGTCGGCTTCCTCGTCGTCGAGCAGGCCGGTCACGGCTGGGACCTCGCCCGTGCGCTGGGCAGGCCCGCGACCCTCGACGAGCGGGCCGTCGCCGTGGCCGACGGGGTCGCGCACGCGATGATCACCCCGCAGATGCGGATGCCCGGGATGTTCGGGCCGGAGGTGGCGACCACCACCGGGGCGACGGCGCCCGACCGGCTCGCCGCCTTCCTCGGACGGCACCCCTGACCCGCGTCACCCCCGGGTCGCGTCGGACGGGTCGAGCGGGTGTGCGGCCAGCAGCAGCCACGGTGCCGCCGACCTCTCCGCGATCCGGCGGGTGACCGTGGGGAGGCCGGGCGGGACCTCGGAGATCGGGACCACCCTCGGTGTGTCCACCCGGTACCACCGGTCGTGGCTGCGCAGCCGCCCCGACCCCGACGCCTGCAGGTTGCGCAGCCAGTCCACCCGGGGCCCGTAGGGCAACGCGACCGCGAACCCGCCCTCCACCGGGTGGGCGACGATCGGCGTCCGGCGGATCCGCCCGCTCCGGCGGCCGCGGTGCTCGACGAACCCGGCGTACCAGTGCCGGTCCCCCGCCCGGCGGAGCATCGCCGGGTTCAGCCACCGGCGGTTGAACCGCCGGACCAGCTCCCCGAGCCGGGGCAGCGACGCCCGCACCGTCGACATCGGCCCCATGTCCGTCCTCCTCCGGGTGCGTTCCGGTGGGCCCGATGCTGACCGGTCCGGCGCCGGCCGGGACGGGCCGGAGGTCCCGGCGCCGCGGGCACCGCGCACCGGCTCGTGCCCGGATGACCAACGGCCCTGCCGCCCGTCCGCGCGACCGTCCACGATCGGCGGGAGGACCGGGACGGGAGGCGCGGATGGACGGGGGGACGCCCGCCGGGAACGGGCCGTGGGTGCGCTACGGCCGGATGGCGCTCGGTGTGCTGGCGGTGGTCGCGGTGCTGGTCCTCGAGACCGTGCTGCTGGGCGACCGCATCGCCGCCGACCTCCGGCGGATCACCGGCGGCGCGCCGGACGCACCGGCGCAGGCCGTCGTCGCGGCGCGGGCTCCGAGCCCGCCGGCGGAGCCCGCGGCGAGCGGGACCGTGGCCGGTGTGGACCTGCGGCCGCTGGACACCTGCCGGGACGGGGCGACCTGCCGGGTACGGCTGCAGGTGCGGCTGACCGGGCCGGGACCGGCCCAGGTGACCTGGCGGGTCCGCGTCGAGGACCTGTGCACGGGGGCGCGGACCGAGTCCCCCGACCGGCGGCTGCCGGTGCCGGCGGGCCCCGGCGGCCGCCTCGACGTCGTGACCGACGTGGTGCTGCCCCGCGGCGCGGCTCTGGCCGTCTCGCCGCTCGTCACGGCCCCGGCCGTGGCGGTCGGGGCGCCGATGCTGCTCCCGGCCCGGCCGGAGTGCACCGCGGGCGCGGGCCGGTGACCGGCCGGGCCGGGCGGCAGGCACGGGCCCTGCGCCGGCTGACGGGCCGCCTGCGCCGGGCGCGCCGGCTGCTGCGACCCGTCCCGCGTGGACGACCGGCGGGGGCCGCCGCCCCGCGGCCGGTCGCCCGGCCGGGGAGCGTCCGCCCCACCGGTGGGGGCGGGGTCGCCGGTGCGGCGGGTCCGGTCGCCGCGGGGGTGCTGGTGCTGCTGGGCCTGGCGAACCTGCTGGCCGTCGACGGCGTCGCCCCGGCCGGGAAGCAGGCGGCGGTGGCGGTCGTGGGGCTGGCGCTGATGGTCCTCGCGCGGCGGCTGCGCGCGGAGGCGCTGACCGTCGTCGCCGTCGGGGTGTACGCGGTCGCGGTCGCCGGGCTCGTCGTCGTCCGGGTGGCGGGGGTGTCGGCGAACGGCGCGACCCGCTGGATCGCGGTCGGGCCGCTCACCGTGCAGCCGTCGGAGCTGGCCAAGGCCGGCGTGCTGCTCCTGCTCGCGGTCGTGCTGGGCTCGGGCCGGCCGGAGTGGCAGCGCCTGCCGGTGGCGCTGGTGGTCGCCGCGGTGCCGGTCGCGCTGACCGCGCTGCAGCCCGACCTCAGCACGGCGACGCTGCTCGCGCTGGCCGCCGTCGCCGTGCTGGTCACCAGCCGGGTGTCGGTGCGGGCCGTCGCGGGCCTGGTGGGTGCCGCCGTCGTCGCCGCGCCGCTGGCCGTCGGGCTGCTGCGGCCGTACCAGGCCGAGCGGCTGGCCGCATTCCTCGGCGGGTCGGGCCAGGACCCGGGCGGGGCGGGCTGGGCGGTCGAGCAGGCCCGGATCGCGGTCGGCTCCGCACCGCTGTGGGGCCACGCCGGTGACCCGCTGGCCGGTCTGCTCGCCTCCTACCTTCCCGAACGGGACACCGACCTGGCCCCGGCCAGCGTGGTGCAGCAGTTCGGGCCGGTCGCCGGTGCGGTCCTGGCGCTCGCCGCCGGGGTCCTGGTGTGGCGGCTGGCCGTGGCCGCCCGGGAGTGCCGGACCCCGCAGGCCGGCCTCGTCGCGGCCGGGATGGCGGTGCTGTTCGGCGTCGAGGTGGTCGTCTCGACCGGCGGCAACCTGGGTCTGCTCCCGCTGGCCGGGGTCCCGTTCCCGCTGGTCAGCTTCGGTGGCACGGCGCTCGTGGTGCACCTCGTCGCGATCGGGTCGGTGTTCGGCCTGCGCCGCGACGGCGTCCGCCGGGCGCTCTGGTCGCCGCCGTCGCTGCGCCGCAGGCCGCGCCTGGTCCGGGTGCTGGCCGCCGGGGTCGTGGCGGTGCTGCTGGGGTTCGTCGCCACCGCGGCGACCCTGCAGGGAGCCGGCGGGGCCGCCCTGGCCGCGACCGCGCACGACCAGTCGACCCGCTGCGTGCCGGTCCCGGCGACCCGGGGGGCGATCCTGGACCGCGGCGGTGCGGTGCTCGCCGGCGCGACGGAGCGCACCGCGCCGTCGCGGGTCGACGCCGTCCCGGCGATGCTGCTCGCCGACCCGGCGGAGCTCGCCCGGCTCGCGGCCCTGCTGGGCACGCCGCAGGCCGCGCTGCGCGCCCGGCTGGCCGCGGTGCCCGCGACGACACCGACGCTGCCGGTCGCCGAGGTCGCCCCCGGGCTCGGCGACCGGATCGACCGCACCGGACCGGCCGGCGTCCTGGTCCGGCCCTCGGTCCGGCGGGCCTACCCGACGGGCACGCTGTTCGGGCCGCTGCTCGGCTTCGTCGGGCGGCCCGGCCCCGCCGACCTGCGCGCCGACTCCTCCCTGACCGCCGACGACGTCGTGGGGCGGGCCGGTCTGGAGGCGCAGTACGACGCGGTGCTGCGCGGTGTCGACGGGCAGCAGTGCTTCTCCGTGACCCCGGCCGGGGTCCCCGTCGCACCCGCCGAGCGGCGCGCACCCGTCCGGGGCGCCGACGTCGTCCTCGCGGTCGACACCGCCCTCCAGACCCGGCTCGCCCGCAGCCTGCTGCGCGCGCTGGACACGACCCGCAACCCGCGGGCGATCGCCTCCGCGGTCGCGCTGGACCCCCGGACCGGCCAGGTCCGCGCGATGGTGAGCCTGCCCGCCTACGACGGCGCGGTGTTCGGACCCCCGACCGACGCGGCCGCGGCGGCGGCGCTGGCACGCGCGCCCGGCGGGCCGATGCTGCAGCACGCCACCCGGTCCGCGGTCCCGCCCGGCTCGACGTTCAAGCTGGTGGTGGCCGCCGCCGACACCGCCTCCGGGGTGCAGGACCCCGGCCTGGTCGTCCCGACCGGGGCCGAGCTGACCGTCGCCGGGCACACCTTCCACAACTGGCGGCCGATGGGGCCGATGGCCATGATCGAGGCGCTGGCCTGGTCGAACGACGTGTACTTCTACAAGCTGGCGCTGGCCCTCGGGCCCGAACGGCTGGTCGGGACCGCGCGGGCGCTGGGCGTGGGGTCCCCGACCGGCGTCGACCTGCCCGGTGAGTCCGGCGGGCTGCTCGGCTCCCCGTCGGCGGGTGGGGAGCCGTGGTACGTCGGGACCACCGTCCAGCTCGGCATCGGGCAGGGCCCGGTCGAGGTGACCCCGCTGCAGAACGCCCGGTGGACGGCCGCGATCGCGACCGGTCGTCTCGTCACCCCCCGGCTGGCGGTCGCCACCGGCAGCGCCGCCACCGGGTTCTCCCCCGTGCCCGCGCCGCCGCCGCGACCGCTGCCGTTCGCCGCGACGCTCGGTCCGGTGCGGGACGGGATGCGGGCCGTGGTGGCGGGCGGGACCGGTTCGGCGCTCGCCCGGCTGCCGTTCCCGGTCGGCGCCAAGACCGGGACGGCCCAGGACGGCAGCCTGCCCGGCGAGGAGTACGACAACTGGATCACCGCCGCCGCACCGTTCGACGACCCGTCGGTGGTGGTGACGGTGCTCGTCCAGGGGCCGCCGCACGCGGCGACCGCCCCGGACACCGTCGCGGCCGAGGGGCTGCGCCAGGCGCTGCTGCCGGCGGGCTGAGCGGGCGTGCCGGTGCGGTCCGCACCCGGCGTGCCCGGACCGGGACCGACGGCCCCCGCGACCCAGGCGGTCCGGCCGTCGTGCCCGGCGCGGTCGGGGTCGACGCTGGGTGGAGCGGCCGGACGGGCCGGACCACCGACCGGGGAGTGACCATCCTGGAGACGATCTCGACCGTCCCGGAGGGCGTCGTCGGCCTGCGCGCCGTCGGCGTGCTGGACCGCGCGGACTTCGAGTCCACGATCGAGCCGATCGTCGAGGAGGCGATCCGGCTGCACCGGCCCTTCCGGCTGCTGCTGCAGCTCGGCCCCGACTACGGAGGCTTCACCGCCGGGGCGGCGTGGGAGAAGACCGGGATGTGGCTCCACCACCCCACGATGCCGCGCCTGGTCGAGGGCTACGCGCTGGTGAGCGACATCGGATGGGTGCGCGAGCTCGCCCACCTCGCGGGGGCGCTGCTGCCGTTCCCGATGCGGGTGTTCGGCAACGACCGGCTCGACGACGCCGCGGCCTGGCTGGCGTCGCTGCCCGCGACCTCGCCGGCGGCGACCGGCGGGTGAGCGCGGGGGCGGCCCGGGCCCCGGCGCCGGAGGCCGGAACGGGAGGCGGCCCTACCCGCCGCCCTCGTCGCGCGGTGGGGCACGGTGGCCCGCATCCGTCGCGGGCCCGGGAGTGGGCGGCGCCCCGTGGCCGCTCGCACCGAGCGCCCCGGTCAGCGTGTCCGCACAGAGCTCGCGGACCGCGGTCCGGTCCAGGACGGGGTTCTCCAGCCAGTCCAGACAGACGGCGACGAGGAACGACAGCCAGCCGCGCACGGCCAGCCGCACCGGTTCCGGTGCGGCGCCGGGGCCGACCACGGCCCGCAGCACACGTTCCTGCTGGCGGGCCAGGTTCCCGTCCACGATGGACCGGATGGCGGTGTCGGCACCGAGCGCTCCCCGGAACAGGGCGCGGTAGCCGTGCGGGTGGGCCCGGACGTAGTCGAGGTAGGCGTCCAGGACGGCCCGCAGGCGCTCCGGGGGCGGCAGCCGGTCGTCGGGTTCGGTGACGGCGAGCAGCGTCGCGGCCTCCTGCTCGACCACGGCGGACAGGAAGCCGCGCTTGCTCCCGAAGTAGTGGTAGAGCAGCCCGCGACTGATGCCCGCCGTGCGGGCGACGTCGTCCACCCACACCTCGTCGTAGGGCTGCGTCGCGAACAGCGCGGCCCCGGTCGCGAGCAGCTGCTGCCGGCGGGTCGCGGTGTCGAGCCGCCGGAACGCCGGCCCGGACGGGGTGTTTGACATGGGAGGGGCAGCTTACTAGCGTCGCCGCCTGTTGTACGTCGATTCAACAAGTGGGTCCGACAGGCGGAGGACGACGATGCGCAGACCGTCGGTCCGCACCGCGCGGAACGTGTGGGTCGCCGGCTTCACGCTCGCCGCGGTGCTGCAGGGAGTGTTCGGGCGGCGGTTCGCCCGGGGCACCACCTGGGGCCGCAACGCCGGATGGCAGCGGGAGATCACCGTCTGGAACGTCGGGACCCTCGTCACCGCGGCCGGTCTGGCCGGGCTGGGGCCCGAGGCCGACCGCGCGCAGGTCCGCGGCTTCGCGGTGCTGTCGACCCTGTTCGGGCTCAACCACCTCGCCGCCGCCGTGCGTGCACCGCGCAGTGGGAGCAACTGGTTCGGTGCGGGGCTCAACGCGGTCGGGATCGCCGTCGGCGTGGCGGCCCTGGTCGCACCGCGTCCCGGCACCCGCGCCCCCGACCGGCGGTGAGGTCGGGACCCGCCGGCCCGCCGGTGGTGGAGCAGGTCGACCGGGGCACCTTCCTCGTGACGGGGACCGACGTCAACTGGGTCCTGCTGCGGGAGGGCGACGCCCTCACCCTGGTCGACGGCGGCTACCCCGCCGACGTGCCGGCCGTCGAGCACTCCGTCGCGACCCTCGGCCTCCACCCTCGGGACGTCGTCGCCATCCTGGTGACCCACGCCCATGTCGACCACCTCGGGGCGGTCAACCCCTTCCACGACCGCTACGGCACCCCGGTCCACCTCCACCCGGTCGAGGTCGCCCACGCCCGCCGCGAGCACCTGGAACAGCTGGCGCCCGCCCGGGTGGTGGCCGCACTGTGGCGGCCTGCCGTCCTGCCCTGGGCGGTCCGCGTCGCCCGGGCCGGGGCGGGCAGGGACGTCGCCGCCCCGCACGCGCGGCCGTTCCCGACGGGGCAGGCCCTGGACCTGCCCGGTGCGCCGGTGCCGGTGCCGACCGGCGGCCACACGTCCGGCCACACCGCCTTCCACCTCCCGGCCTCGGGCGCCGTGATCACCGGTGACGGCCTCGTCACCGGGCACGCCCTGTCCCCGGTCACCGGGCCCCAGCTGCTCCCGGCGTGGTTCGACCACGGGACCGACGCCGAGATGCAGGCGGCGCTGTCCGTACTGGCCGGGCTGGACGCCGACCTGCTGCTGCCCGGACACGGCCCCGTGCACCGCGGGCCGGTGCGCGAGGCCGTGGACCGGGCGTCCGGGGGCAGGCCCGGCGACGGCGACCGCACGAGGAGAGGACGACGACGATGACCCGAGGGCGGGGACCACGGCGGTTCCGGGAGCAGCGCTGGCTGGTCGACGAGGCCCTGCGGGTCCGCGACGTCGAGTTCGACCAGCCCCGCCTGGGCTACCACCTGGGTGCCGTCGGCGACGAGCTCGCGCCGGCCGAGACGGCCGCCCTCCGGGCGGGGATCAGCAAGCTCGCCGACTACGTCCCGGTGGTGCGGTCGTTCGCCGAGCGCCGTACGCGCCGGGCCGAGGACGCCGAGCGACGTGGCCACCCGGACAGTGCCGCGGTGCACCACTTCGCCGCAGCCCAGATGTGGTCGCTCGCGTGCTGGCCGGTCTGGGAGGACGACGCGCTGGCCCACGAGCTCGACGACCGCAAGAACGCCGCCTACCTGGCGTGGGCCCGCAGCGCCGCACACCGCGTCGAGCGGGTCGACGTCCCGTTCGGCGACGCCGCGCTTCCCGGATGGCTCCATCTCCCCCGCGGCGTCGAGGGTCCGCTGCCCACGGTGCTGGCCGTCGGGGGCATGGACGCGCCCCGCGAGATGCTGGTCGCCCGCACCGGCAGCCCGTGGCTCGCCCGCGGCGTCGCCGTGCTGGCCCTGGACGGCCCCGGCCAGGGCGAGGCGGCGATCCGCGGCGTCCACGTCACCCCCACCGCGTGGGCGGAGGCCGGCGACGCCGTCATGGACTGGATCCGCGGCCGTCGCGAGCTCGACGCCACCCGCGTCGTGGCCACCGGCACCAGCTTCGGGTCGTTCTGGATGTCCCAGCTCGCCTCCACCCAGCCCGGCCTGCTCGGCTGCTCGGTGGCCCTGCCCTGCTTCGAGCCCGGCGCCCACACGATCTTCGAGCAGGCCCCGCCGACGTTCAAGGCGCGCCACATGTGGATGGCCGGGCTCTACGACGACGAGGACGCCTTCGACGCGATGGCCGCCCGGTACGACCTGCGGCCGCACGCCGAGGCGATGCCGGTGCCGTGGCAGATCGTCGGGGGCACGGCCGACGACCTCTCCCCCTCGTCCTGGGTCCACGAGATGGCGCGCCGGTCCCCCTCCCCGACCTCGGTCGCCCTTTACACCGGCGCCCGGCACTCGATGACCGAGGCCTCGTCGGTCGCGTTCGGGCCCGGGTGGCGGACGCTGCAGGTCGAGTGGCTGCACGACCGCCTCCGCGGCCGCACCCCGGTGAGCGAGGACCTACTCGTCCTGCCCTCGGGAGAGGTCACCGGCGCCCGCTGAGTCCCGTGCTTCCTCCTCGTGGCGTCGTCTGCAGCAGAGTGTCACCGCCGCCCAGGCCGAGCACGGCGCGGACTCGGTCGGCCTCCGACCTCCGGCTCGGCCAGTGCGGTCTCCTGTCGAGCCCGGCCGGAGGGCCGGCTGCAACGGCGAGCCCGGTGGGCTGCGCGTAGCCGCGTCTGCCCGAGCGTGCCGACGACGTCGCGACGGCCGGGTCCACGGTGGCGAGGTCCCTCATCCTGCGCCGGCGGGGACGACGAGCACCGGACGGGACTGGTGTCCGATCAGGCCATGGGAGACCGAGGGCTCGACCAGCCGGGCCAGGGCGCTGCCCGGCCCCTCCCCCCTGGTCCCGACCACGATCATGAACGCGTCGACGGCGTCCGCTGCAGCGGCCAGCGCCGCGACCGGAGCGCCGCGGACCGTTTCCTGGCTGTACCCGGCTCCGGCGTGCCCCGCCCGGCGCAGCAGTGCCTCGACACGGGCGTGCTGGTCGGCGAGTCGTCGTTCGGCCTCGGTGTCGAAGTCGGCGGAGTCGGGGTCGACGGGGTAGTCGCGGCTGTCGACGACGTGGACGACGTGCAGGTCGGCGCCGAGCCGCGACGCCAGATCGGCGGCGACCCGCACCGCGCGGTCCCCGGTCGGTCCGTGGGTGTGGCCGAGCAGGAGGACGGGTCGGACCATGGTCCCTCGCTCTCGGAGGACCGTGCGGGCGTCGCCCACCGCGGGCCCTCGGCAGGTGGCCCTTCCTAGGGCTGCACCGGAACCGGTTCGATGTGGGCCTCCGGCCCGGGGAACACGAGGGTCTCGTGGTCGTCCTCCACCCACCGGACCCGGTACGGCGGTGTGCCGTCCGCGTGCGGGACCTCGATGATGCGCCCCTGCCGGCGCCGGTCGTCGAGGTAGCGCCCCTCGATGACCACCCAGTCACCCACCTGTGCGTGCATCCCGCCTCCCGAGCCCGGTGTGTGCCCCGACCGTGGCGTGCGGCCGCTCCGCGGACCAGGGCCCTCCGGCCGGGATCGCGGGGGACCTCGGTCCGTCGTCCCGGCGGGACGGGCCGGAAGGCCCTGCCCGGGCCGCGCGGGGCGCACGGACAGTACGGGTATGTCCACCTGGTCGTCGCTCGGGATCGCCGTGCTACTGGTCCTCGTGGTGGTCCTCGCCCTGTGCCTGAGGATCGTCCAGCAGTACCAGCGCGGTGTCGTCTTCCGGTTCGGGCGGGTGCTCGGACACATCCGGGAGCCCGGTCTGCGGCTGCTGGTCCCGTTCGCCGACCGCATGGTGAAGGTCAGCACCCAGGTCGTGGTGCTCGCCGTCGCACCGCAGGGCGCGATCACGCGGGACAACGTGACGGTCGAGGTCGACGCGGCCGTCTACTTCCGGGTCGTCGACCCGGTCAAGGCGATCGTCAACGTCCAGGACTACACGCACGCCGTGTCCCAGGTCGCCCAGACCTCCCTGCGCACGATCATCGGCCGGGCCGACCTGGACACCCTGCTCTCCGACCGCGACCGGATCAGCGCCGAGCTGAAGGCGGTGATCGACGCGCCGACCGAGCAGCCGTGGGGGGTGCGCATCGAGCTCGTGGAGCTCAAGGACATCTCGCTGCCCGAGTCGATGAAGCGTTCCATGTCCCGGCAGGCCGAGGCCGAGCGCGAGCGGCGGGCGCGGGTCATCGCCGCCGACGGGGAGCGGCAGGCCTCCGAGCAGCTCGCGGCCGCGGCGGCGGCGATGGCGCACACCCCCGGCGCGATGCACCTGCGGCTGCTCCAGACCGTCGCCGATGTCGCGGTGGAGAAGAACAGCACGCTCGTCATGCCGTTCCCGGTGGAGCTGCTCCGCTTCTTCGGGCACTCCGACCCCGACGGGGCGGCACCGTCCGTCACGTGGGAACGGGCCCCGGGGACGGCGTCACCCTCCCGGCCGGTCGACGGGCCGGAACCGGGCTGGTTCGCGCCGGCGGAGCCGAACGGTTCCCCCGGGGCCCGCGCCGGGAGCCCCACCGGAGCGGGCCCCGACGGAGATCGATGACCGACCGCAACCGAAGGAGCACTCGATGACCACACGACGGACCGTGACCGACTTCGCGGGGATCCACATCGGAACCGTCGACGACGACGGTCGGTTCTTCGACTACGCGGGAGTGCACGCCGGTGCCCTCGGCGCGGACCTCGTCGTCCGGGACTTCGAGGGCATCCGGATCGGGCGGGTCGCACCGGGAGGCACCCCCCGACACGCCCGGGCCGAGGCCGCGACGTCGTGACGTGACCACCCGCTCGGCGCGCCGACTCTCACCGTGTCCAGACGCCGGCGGTGACCGTCCGGATGCCCGTCGCCCCGCCGTCGGAGTAGCCGTCACCGGGGACGACGGCAGGGGCGACCCGCATCCGGCAGCAGCGATCGCCACCGTCACGAGTACGGCGACGACGGCCCCTCGACCCGAGCGGCTCGGCCGCGTCATGGGAACCCCCTCCGTCGGCGATGCGGCCCGCGGTGCACCCGCCGGTCGTGCCCGTCCCTGAGGCGAGGGGCACGACCGGACGGGACTGTCGTCCTCCCGCGCCGGCCGGGAGGTACGTCGACTCGCCCGACTGCGATCACCAGCGGCGCATCCGGTCCATCTCCCGCTGGATACGGTCCTCGGTGACGGGGTCGGGACCGAAGGCCTCGACACCGTGGGCGACCACCCCGATCCCCCAGAAGACCAGCGGGAAGATCGGCCAGAAGAAGCCGTTCCCGCTCCAGGCCCAGATCGCGATCAGCATGGCGTTGACCGCGAGATAGACGGGCAGGTGGGTGCGGAACTCCGCCTGCTTGCGCAACCGCCGCACCGCGCGGTCGCGCAGGCTCCCCTCCGTCGCGGCCGTGGCTCCCGGCTCGCCGACCGGGCGGGGTGCGGCCTCCTCGTGACGCTCCATCGCGGTGTCTCCTCACCGTCCGCGGGCGCCCGGTGCGCCCGTCGCACCGCAGGGTCCGACCACGGAGGCCGGTGCCGGAAGAGCAGCCGGACCTGCGAGGCCGGGACCAACGGCCGGTAGCTGTTCGGCCCGCGTACCGGGGGAAGGCGCGCGGGCCGGAGCTGGGCGGTCAGTGCTGCGCATAGGCGGCGAGGACCTCCGGGCGGAGCGTCGCCCGCGCCGCGCCCTCGGCCACACAGGTCGTCGGGTTCTCGGCGTGCTTGACCGGGACGCCGAACGCCGTCTCGAGCGAGCGGGCGATACCCGCGGACAACGACCCGCCCCCGACCAGCAGCAGACCGTCGGTGAGCACGTCGTCGAGCACCTGGACGGGCAGGTCGTCCAGGCAGCCGACGAGACCGCCCACGACGGAGGCCGTCACCGGCGCGAGCACCTCCAGCACCTCACCGGCGGGCAGCGTGAGCGTGCGCGGGCGACCGCTCGCGGTGTCGCGGCCCTGCACGGACAGGTCCCGGCCACCGTCCTGGGCGCCGTCCTCACCGGTCGCGGCGCACTTGAGCGCCTCCGCGGTGGCCGCGGTCACCGACAGCCGGTGGTGCCCGCGCAGGTGCCCCAGCAGGGCACCGGTCATCACGTCCCCGGCGGACCGGTGCGACCGGTGGGCCAGAACGTCCCCGAAGCAGAACGCGGCGATCTCCGCCGTCCCGGCACCGACGTCGACGACCAGGTGTGCGCGCCGGTCCAGGGGATCGATCCCGCATCCGAGACCGGCCGCGACCGGTGCGACCAGGGCGTACACCTGGCCGATCCCGACCTCGTCGGCGACCTCCAGCAGGGCCCGCTGCTCGAGCCGGGTCGCCCCGACCGGGGTCCCGATCACGGCGGTGGCCCGCGTGCGCGCCCACGGGCGGGGGACGGCCCGCCGCACCACCGCGCGCAGGTACGTGCGCGCGGCGTCCAGGTCGGCGACGACGCCGTGGCGGAACGGTCGCTGCACCTCCCGCCCCGTGGGGAGACGTCCCGTCAGGGCCTCGGCCTCCAGCCCGATCAGCACGGGCAGGGTGCGCCGGCCGTGACCGGTCGTCAGGAGCACCGACGGTTCGTCGAAGACGAACCCGCCGTCGCCGTCGTGGACGACCGTCCGCGCCGTCCCCGGGTCGAGCCCGACACCGGACATGAGCACCTCCCACCAGCCGCCGGCCGCCTCCGGGGCCGCCGGGCTCCGCACCGTTGGTGACAGGGTCGCCACAACGCCGCCACCGCGGCCAGTGCCGAACGGCCCGCGAGGGCCGGGTCCCCACGAGCCGGGCGGGACCACCAGGCCCTCCGGCCGGGACGTCCGGACCTGGCGCGGTCCCGCCCGGCGGGCCATCGTCGGGCGCTTCCGGCCACGGAGAGGGAGAGGACCCATCATGATCACCACCGTCGACGGACTCCCCGACGGCGTGGACGGCATCCGCGTGAGCGGGATGATCACCCGTCGGGACCTGGAGACCGTCGTGGTCCCGATGCTCGACCGGGCGGCCGCCGACCACGCGCGGCTGCGTGTGCTCGCCCTCGTCGAGGACGGTGTCGACGGCATCGCACCGGACGCCGTGTGGGAGGACCTGGCGGTCGGCGTGCGTGCCACGTCGTTGGTCGAGGGCTACGCGATGGTGACCGACCGGGAGCCCGTCCGGCTCGCCGCCCGGGTGCTGGCCGTCCTGCTGCCGTACTCGCTGCGGGTGTTCGGCTCCGACGACCGGGAGCGGGCCGTCGCGTGGCTGACGGGCCTCCCCCGCGCCGGGTTCGCCGTCGATCTCGACGGCACCGGCGGCGTCGCCGTCGTCCGGGTCGAGCGCCCCCTCCGCCCCGCCGACTTCGATGTCCTGGGCCGCGAGCTGGACCGCTGGCTCACCGACCACGCCGAGCTCCGCGGGCTGGTGCTCACGGCGCCCTCGACGCCCGGCTGGGAGAGCCTGCCCGCACTGGTGCGCCACGCCGGGTTCGTGCTCGAGCACCACCGGCGGGTCCGCCGGCTCGCGCTGGCCGTGGACGGGCTGCTGCCCGAGCTCGCGCCGGTGCTGGCCGGTCCGGTACTGCACCCGGAGATCCGGCGGTTCCACCGCGCGAACCTCGACGCCGCGATCGCCTGGGCACGCGCCGAGGACCCCGCCCCGATCGGCCTCTGAAGGAGGGCGGGAGGTCCGCGATCCCCCGTCCCGGCCCGGCCAGATCGTTAAGATGCCGAGATTCATCCGTGGCTACATAGTTCTCCGCCTGCATTCTTCCTCCATTGTTGCTCCACCCGGACGGCGAATCGGCGCGCGATTTCCGGCGATCATCGGGAGGCGTCGGACAGGAGGGCGATGATGATCAGCGGGCACGAGATCCGCCTCTGCGAGCGGTGCTGGAACCCGATCCCGAAGGGCCGGGCATGCCTGGTCGGCCGGCACGCCGACCCCGCGTATCCACTGCTGCAGACCCCGCGCAGCTTCCGGCACGTACGGGGCGACCCGGCCTGCACCGGGGCCCAGACCACCGGCCCGGATCCGGCGATCGGCACCACGTTCTGATCCGGTGACACCCGTGACCCCGCCCACGAGGCGGGGTCACGGGTGCGTGCGCACGGTCGTGCGCGCCGGGAACGGTACCGGCCCCGCGGCCGGTAGCTGCACGGCCGCGGGGCGGAGAGCGGGGAGCGGACTAGCTCCGGTCGAGGATGTGTGCGACGAGGCGGCTCATGAGACCGTCCGCCGCCATCCGGTGGCCGAACTCCTCCCAGGCCCAGATCTCGCGGGCGAGCAGCTCGCCGACCGGTCCCGGGTAGTGCGCCGCGGCGCTGAGTGCGGCGGTGCGCAGGCGCATGCGCTCGTGCGATGACATGGCCGGCGTCTCGGGGTCTCCCACAACCACGAGAATGCCGGAAACGACCCCGTCCGGAACAGGACCGTCCGGCCGAAGAATCCGCGGAGACGGCTATCCCCCGGAATTGGCGGATTCCGAGTAGCTGGATTCCCGAGACAGTTCTGGGGAATCCGGCTGCCGGGCCGGCCGGTCGATGCGACCACCGACGCTCCTCGGGAGACCAGGTGCGCGAGGCACCGGCGGACAGGGGGCGATCGACTCGGCGGACGGGGCCTTTCGGCCCCCGAGGTCGTGCCGTCCGGCCGTTGCTCCGGGCCCCGGTCGCGAGCACGGTCGGTCGACCGGTCCCCGAGCACTGGAGCCGATGATGGCCACCTACTCCTACCGCTGTCGCGTGCACGGCGAGTTCGACGCCCGACTGCCGTTGGGCGCCGCTCCCGGCAGCCGGGGATGCCCGGTGTGCGGCACCCAGGCACCCCGCAGGTGGTCCGGTGTCGCGCTGCTCGGGCGGGGACCGGCCGTCGCTCTCGTCGACCGCTGCGAGCGCTCGCGCACCGAGCCCGAGGTCGTCACCAGCATCCCCGCGCGACCGCGCACCGCGCGGCGGCCCGCTCCGTCGGCCGCCGCCCACCGCCTTCCCCGCCCGTGACCGGGCGGACCCGGCACCGTCCGTCATTCCCGCCACCCTGGAGCTCTGATCCGTCATGCCCGAGGTCGTCTTCCCGCTGGACTCCCAGAAGCGCTTCACCGAGCAGCGCATCGTCGGCCACAACCGCTGGCACCCCGACATCCCGGCCCTGGTCCAGGTCCGTCCCGGCGACACGTTCCGGGTGGACTGCCGGGAGTGGTTCGACGGCGCCATCCACAACGACGACTCCGCCGACGACATCCTCAACGCGCCGCTGAACTCGGTGCACGTGCTGTCCGGGCCGATCTCGGTCCTCGGCGCCGAACCCGGCGACCTGCTGATCGTCGACATCCTCGACGTCGGCCCGATCCCGCAGGAGGACTCCGGTCCGCTGGCAGGCCAGGGCTGGGGCTACACCGGGGTGTTCGCCACCCGCAACGGCGGCGGCTTCCTCACCGAGCAGTTCCCCGACGCCTACAAGGTCGTCTGGGACTTCCGGGGTGGCGTCGCGACGTCCCGGCACGTCCCGCACGTGTCGTTCACCGGCATCGTGCACCCCGGCTTGATGGGCACCGCGCCCTCGGCCGAGCTGCTCGCCCGCTGGAACGCCCGCGAACAGCGGCTGATCGACACCGACCCGCAGCGGGTGCCACCGCTGGCCCTGCCGCCGCAGCCGGACTCGGCGATCCTCTCCAACCTCCTCGGCAGCGAGTTCGACCGCGTCGCCGGAGAGGCCGCCCGCACCGCACCGCCCCGCGAGAACGGCGGCAACCAGGACATCAAGAACCTGACCAAGGGCTCGCGGATCTTCTACCCGGTGTTCGTCGAGGGCGCCAAGCTGTCCATGGGCGACCTGCACTTCTCCCAGGGTGACGGCGAGATCACCTTCTGCGGCGCGATCGAGATGGGCGGGTTCATGGACCTGGCCGTGGACGTGATCAAGGGTGGGATGGACCTCTACGGCGTCGGCGAGAACGCCGTCTTCATGCCCGGCCGCACGGACCCGCAGTACAGCGAGTGGCTCGCGTTCTCCGGGACCTCCGTCACACTGGACGGCGAGCAGCGCTACCTGGACTCGCACCTGTCGTACCAGCGTGCCTGCCTGCACGCGATCGACTACCTGCAGCAGTTCGGCTACTCCGACATCCAGGCCTACATGATCCTCGGCGCCGCGCCGATCGAGGGCCGCCTCTCCGGTGTCGTGGACATCCCGAACTCGTGCTCGACGGTCTACATCCCGACCGAGATCTTCGACTTCCCGGTGCGCCCCGACAAGGCCGGTCCCGAGCGGATCGACCCCGGCATGGGCGTCCCCCGGGCCGCGGCGGGCTGAGTGTCATGGGCACCGTCGGACTGTTCTACGTCGGGGCCGTGCTGTTCGTGAACGGCCTCATGCTGCTGGGCCTGGTCGAGGGCCGCTCCGCGGCACCGATCAACCTGTTCGTCGGCGCGCTGCAGGTCCTCACCCCGACGTACCTGCTGTTCACCGCCGGCGCGGACCCGGCCAAGATCCTCGCCGCGTCCGGGCTGTACCTGTTCGGGTTCACCTACCTCTATGTCGGCATCGGACAGCTCGCCGGCCTCGACAGCACCGGCGTCGGCTGGTTCTCGCTGTTCGTCGCCGTCTCCGCGCTGGGTTACTCGTGGGCGAACTTCTCCCTCCTCGGCGACGCCGCGTTCGGCGTGATCTGGCTGTACTGGGCGTTCCTCTGGGGGCTGTTCTTCGTCCTGCTCGGACTCAAGCGGGAGCGGATCGCCCGCTACACCGGAGCCGTCACCGCGATCCAGGCCTGGGTCACCGCGGCCGTCCCGGCGTTCGTGCTGCTCACCAGCGGATCGCTGCCGGGGTGGTCGGCCGTCGCACTCGCCGTCTTCGGGGTCGTGGTGTTCGGCGGGCTCACCCCGCTCATCCTGCGCTCCGGGGGCGCGCCACCGGAGCAGCCTGCCGAACGCCCGTCCCGGACGCCGGGAAGGCACGGGGTCGCTGCGGGCTGAGCGGGTCCGGGGCCCGGCCGCCGACGGGAGGCGGCCGGGGCCCGGTGCCCGCGCGACCCGATCACGACGAGCCGCTCGGACCGGACTCCCCGACCGGCACGGAGCCGGCGCGGTCCGGCACGAGCGGCGGAGGCGTTGTGACGTCCGGGTACGTCGGACGTCGAGGTCGTCGTCCGGCGCCACCGCGGATCCCGACGGCGACGCGGTCCCCCGGCAGGGTCCGCTCGGCGGTGACGCGGGCAGCGTCGAGGTGCTCGGCGGCGCGCTCGATCCGGCCTCACGCCCCCCGACGGCGGTGCTCGCGCTGCTCGAGGATCTCGAGGCGCCGGCGGTACTCCTGCTCGTCGATCGCACCGCGGGCGAACCGCTCGGCGAGGAGGTCCTCCGGCGCGTCGTCGGCGCGGTCGGCGCGGTCGCCCGTACTGCGCCGCAGCAGCACCACGCCTCCGGCGATCACCGCCGCCAGGAGCAGGAGCACTCCGAGGGCAGCGAGCAGCCCTCCCCCGTGCATACCGAACCCGTACATCATCGTGGCCTCCCGGACGTCGGTGTGCGGGCCAGCGTCGGCTCCGGGCCGAGTGCGCGCAGCGGCCATACGGTCCGCCCCGGCACGGCCGAAGGTCACCGGCTCGACGGCGGGCGTCGCGAGGCCCGGCACGCCCGCGGACCGTCACCCTCGCGCCGGTCCGGGGGTGGGAGCGCCGCGGCCCCGTCGACCGCCGGGCGAGGCTCCCGCCGACGCCGCGTCGCCCGGGCAGGGCCGAACGCCGGGGCGCGTGCGGGCCGGTGGTCACTGGCTGCGGTCCCGGGTGCCGCCGATGCTCGGGTGATGGACCTCGACGCCCGGGTGACCGACGCGGACACGGTCGACCACGGCGTCGTGCTCGCCGCGCTCGACCTGGCCCGCCTCGCGCCGTCGCTGCACAACAGCCAGCCGTGGTGGTGGCATCTGGGCGACGGTGTGGTGCATCTGCACGCCGACCTGGACCGCTGGCTCCCGGCCACCGACCCGGACGGGCTCGGACTGATCGTCTCCTGCGGTGCCGCGCTGCACCACCTGCGGGTCGCGCTGGCGGCCGCGGGCGTCGGCGCCTCGGTGCGACGGTTGCCCGACCCCGACGACCCGGACCTGCTGGCCGTGCTGGGCCTGCGCCCGCACCGCGGCGGCCCCGCCGACGCCGCCGTGGCCCGCGGGCACGCCGCGGGCATCCCGCTCCGGCGCACCGACCGGCGCGGACTCGACCCGGTCCCGGGCCGGCACGTCGCCGCACTGGCCCGGCAGGCAGCGACGCACGGTGCGCAGCTGCGCCGCATCGACGCCCCCGACCTGCTCCGCACACTGGAGCTGGCCGGGCGCGCCGCCGCCTCGGACCATCTCGCCGATGCCGGCTACCGCGACGAGCTCCACGACTGGACCGTCGGCCGAACCGCCGACGCCGGCGTACCCGCGAGCGCGATCCCGGTCACGGCCCCGGACCACGCCGGCCTTCCCCGGCGGCCGTTCCCGCACGCCGCGATGCACGACGAGCACGGTGACCGGCCCGATGCGGCGACCCTCCTCGCCGTGGGGACCTCCTCCGACGACCGGCTGTCCCGGATCCGCGCCGGGGAGGCGATGAGTGCCGTCCTGCTGGAGGCCACCCGGCGGTCGCTGTCGACGGCGCCGTTGACCGAGCCGCTCGAGTGCGCCACGGCCCGCACCCTGGTCGCCGACGAGGTCCTCGGCGGCAGCCTGTGCCCGCAGCTCCTCGTCCGGGTGGGCATCGCACGGACCCCCGGTCCGGGACCCGCCCCCACCCCACGACGGTCGCTCGACCGGCAGGTCGAGATGCTGCCCGGCAGGTCGTGACGACGGTGGCGCGACCCGAGCAGGTCCGGCGCCGGGCGGACCGTCGCGCCCGGCCCGGCGGACGCGGCGGGCCCGTCGTCCCTGTGACGCTCGCGCATGCCGTCTCACACCCGGTCGTCGTAGCGACCGGTCCGGCCGGGAGGCCCTCCGCGGCAACCGGTGACGAGGTCCCGGCATGAGTACGACGGTGCCCGGCCGGGTGACGCCGTCGCGCGCCGACCGCACCGAGCCGACCGTCGTGGCCGCGGTCCCGGGGGAGCTCACGATCGACGCCGCGGTCGACGAGGCGACGCGACGCGACGCCCGGCTGGTCCTGCTCGTGCCGCCCGGCACACCGGTCCCGCTGCTCGCCCGGGCCCTGCGCCGTTGTCACACCCGGTCGCCCGGACTGCGCGTCACGCCGGTGCGCGGCAACGCCTGCCCGCCCGCGTGCGTCCGGCCGCCCGACGTGCTCGTGCTGGACACCGCGGACGTCACGGCGGCGATCGTCGACGACGGCCGGTCCACGCTGCTCCTCGTCCCGCCGGGCGGCGGGACGGACGGTCCCGTCGTGCTCGGCCTCGCGCCATGGACCGGGGGTGCGGTCGCCGCAGCAGCCGTGCGCCAGGCCCGCGCACGCAGGGCCGGGCTGCGAGTGCTGCAGGTCTGGTCCGACCCCGCCGTCGACCCGGGGCTCGTCGGGGACGCCACGCTCCGGCGCTGGGACGTCCACGACGCCGGCCTGCGCGACGCGGCCCTGCGCACGCTCGCCCCGTGGCGGCCGGCGGGCGACCCGGACCCCGAGGTGCTCGTGGTGCGCGACGACGCCCCGGAGTCCCTCGCGCTGTTCGCCGCCGGCGCGTGCGTGCTCGTCGTCGGGCACCGGGGTGGTGGACGCTCCCCCGCCGCGCCGCTGGTCCGGCTGGCACGGACGGTGTCCTGCCCGCTGCTGATCGTCCCCGACAACTGATCGGGTCCGGCCCCCGGCGGCGGCCCCGGGCTCAGCGCGGCCGGGCGTCGCCGCCGGCGGGCTGACGGCGGGCCTGTTCGGCGTCCAGCGCGCGGCGCGCGACGGCACGCAGCACATCGCGGCGGCTGACGATGCCGACGAGCGTCCCGTCGTCCGATATCGGGACCGAACGGGTGCGTTGGACCAGCATCATCTCCACGACGTCGGCCAGGTCGTCGTCGGGGCGCATGGTCGTCGGCGACCGGGTCATGACGGCGGAGACCAGTGGCTCCGGGAGGTCCTCGATCTGCCATCCCTCCGGACGGATCCGCCCCCGCATCAGGTCGGCCTCGGTCGCGATGCCGACGACGCGACGGTCCCCGTCGACCACCGGGACGGCCGTGAACCCGTAGGACACGAGCAGGGCCGCCGCGACGTGGACCGGCGTGCCCTCCCGGACGGTGATCACCGGACTGCTCATGACGTCTCGTGCGCGCACGATCGCCTCCCCCACGTGTGGTCGTCGTCGTGCACGAGCATCCGCACGTCGTGGAGCCCTCGGCAGGGTCGAACGGCCCGGGGCCTCGGCGGCGCCGTCGGGGCGGACGGAGGGGCTGCTCCACGAGCCGGTGCGGGTGAGGGCGGTGACGGGGCAGATGCTCCGGGAACGACGAAACCCCTGGTCACATCCGGCTCTCTGAGCCTGTGACCAGGGGTTTTGACTGTGGGCGATACTGGGATCGAACCAGTGACCTCTTCGGTGTGAACGAAGCGCTCTCCCCCTGAGCTAATCGCCCTCAGCGGTGACACCGACTCTACACAGCCGGTCCCACCGCCGTTCACGGGGGGTCACCCGTGGATCACTGCGGGCCCGTGACCAGCTCTGATCCCGGCACGGGCACCGGCGGGGGCGGCGGCTGGATCAGCGGCAGCAGCGGTGAGCGCAGCCACTCCCAGTGGATCCCCACCCAGCCGCCGGCCGTCTCGAAGATCCCGAACAGCCACGCGCACACCGCGACCGTGCCGAGGATCAGCGTCATCACCAGCAGCTGCACGACGCGGTTCTGGCGGCCCATCCAGGCCACCCAGCCGTCGTAGCGGACACGGACCCAGTGCAGGAGCCGCTGCGCCCAGCCGAACTCGGCGGCGAGCACGCCCAGGCCGAGGAAGATGATCGCCCAGCCGGGGCCCGGCGCGGGCAGCGCGATGATCCCGATGATCACGATCGCGGTGCCGAGGACCCCCATGGTGATGCGGTAGGTCAGGTCCAGCACCGGGTTGCGGGCCACGCGGGCCCGGAACACCCGGTAGCGGACCTTCGCCCGCCGGTACTTCTTGCGGATACCGGTGTACCGGCGCCCGGACGTGGTTCTCCCGGACGCCGGCACACCGACGTCGTTCTTCTCCGTCGTACTCAGGTCTCCACCTGCCCGGCCGCGACTACCTTGGTCGGCGCGGGAGGAGCCTCCCTTCCGCGCTCGAGCGAGACGGCGTATGTCCCGTAGCTCCCGCTGTCGGGCGATTCTACGGACACCGGTCCCGACTGCCCCGCTCGCACGTCGAACGTGCCGACCGCGCGCGGAGTTCCGTCACCGTCGAGTCCCCACAGGACGTAGGTCTGGTCCGCGGTCTCGTTGGGGTCCAGCCCCATGGGCATGACCTGGCGCTGTCCGTCCTTCACGACGACCGCGGCCACCATCGGCGCCCCCGGCTCCGCGGAGAGGAACGCGTGCGGTGTCCCGGGCTGCGCGATGGCGGAGAGCACGTCGCGCAGCTCCTGGGCCTGCGCGAGGCTCGCGTCCCGCTCGGCCTGCAGCGACTGCACCTGACCGATCGCCGCTCCCCCGCCGACGATCACCGCGAGTGCGAGGGCCGCCGCGACCAGGACCCGTCCGGGGCGGCGCGACCACCCGTTCCGGGCCGGACCGCGTCCGGCACCTCCCGACGGGCGTGTCGCGGGCCCGGGGGACCGCTCGGATCGCGACGGGCGGGCGCGCGACCCCCCGTCGGACGCGGCGCCGGTGGAGGACGTCTCGTCACGGAGGGCGTGCCGCGGCACCGGGCGGTCGGACTCGCGTCCGACCTGCGGGGTCTGCCGAGCCTGTCCCAGGATCGACTCACGCAGCGACGGCGGCGGCTCGACCTGCGGCACCGCACCACCGAGCACGGTCGTCGTCCCGGCGACGTCCGCGGCGAGCCGTCGGCACTCGTCGCAACCCTCGAGGTGCTGCACCACCTCGATCTCCTCGTCGGGCTCGAGGGCGTGCAGCGCCCACCCGACCGTCTGTTCGTTCATCGGACAGGGCCTCCCCTCGTTGCCGTTCACGACAGCCCTCCCGCCAGGTCTCCCCCGGCCTCCCCGAGCGCCGGGCCCAGCAGGTTCCGGAGCTTGGCCACCCCGGTGAACATGCGGGACTTCACGGTGCCCAGCGGCACCCCGGTCATCGCGGCCACCTCGCGTTGTGTGTAGCCGCCGTAGTACGCCAGCGCGAGGACCTTCCGCTGGTCCGCGGGCAGCTGACCGAGCGCGTCGCGCACCTGGCCGGCGACGAGTGCGCCGATGGCCCCCTCGTCGGCGCCCGGGCCGGGCGGGGCGTTCCACTCCGCGCCGTCGTCCGACGCCGGGACGGTGCGGCGCCGGATGGCGCTCTCCCGGCGGACGGCGTCGACGGACTTGTGGTGCACCAGGGTCAGCAGCCAGGTACCGAAGCGGCCCTTGGCCGGGTCGAAGCGCGACGGGTCGCGCCAGAAGGCCAGGAAGACCTCCTGCACGACGTCCTCGGCCAGCCCCTCGTCGGCACAGATACGTCGCGCGAGGGAGTAGGCCTGACGCCCGAAGCGGTCGTACAGCTCACCCAGTGCGGTCGAGTCGCCCGACACGATCCGTTGCACGAGTCGCGTGTCCCCCGCGTCGTCACGACGCGACGGGTCACGGCGCGCGGCAGGCCCGGCGGCCCGCCCGTGCTCGGGGCGGTCCGGCGGATCGGCGATGCCTGCCACCAGCGTTGTCCTCACGATTGCTGTGTTCGGTGTCCGTACCCGTTCCGGTTCGAACTCCGACGAGAGTAGTCGTTCTCGGTCACACGGCTCACACGCCAGGACGGCGCGGAGCCCGTTCAGCCCTGTCGCCACACGCAGCGAGTTACACCGTTGTGACTCGATCGGGGGTCATCCCACGGTGATCCACGTTCTTGCGCATCGAACCCGTCACCCCGAGGCCTTCTGTCTCGTTCCCACACTGACGCCCCACGCAACGCCCCCACGAAAGAGGATCACCGATGCGCGACGAGTCCAAGACGATCCGGGCGACGGCCATGTTCGAGCTCATCGCTCCGGACGCGCCTGTCGTTCCCGTGAAGGTCGAGCTGTCCTACACCAGCCGCGACCCCTACGCCGTGCAGGCCTCGTTCAAGACCGGTCACGACACCACGGTCGACTGGGTCTTCGCCCGCGACCTGCTCGGCGACGGGCTGGTCGACTCCGCCGGCACCGGCGACGTCCGGGTGCAGCCGATGAGCGACGACCCGACCCGGATCGAGCTCGAGCTCACCTCTCCGTCGGGCCACGCCCTGTTCACCACCTCCGCGGCGACCCTGTCGGAGTTCCTGCAGGCGACCTACGACGCCGTGCCGGCCGCCGCCGAGTACTCGTGGCTCGACTTCGACGCCGCCCTCGCCGACCTGCTCGACACCACCGCCCGGGACTGACCCGACGTACCCCACCACCGGGCGGAGCCCGTCTCCGCACGTGAGAGGACATCCGGTGGTGGAGAGAGGGGGCGGTCGGACCCCCCTCGGGGCGGGTGCTAGTGTTCTCTCACCGCACCGCGGACGGGCCTCACGGCCCGGGACGCGGTGCACGGTGCGGACGTAGCGCAGCTGGTAGCGCATCACCTTGCCAAGGTGAGGGTCGCGGGTTCGAATCCCGTCGTCCGCTCGGAGACTTCTCTTCCCACGCGCGATTAGCTCAGCGGGAGAGCACTACCTTGACACGGTAGGGGTCACTGGTTCAATCCCAGTATCGCGCACCATTTCCCGGATCCCCGGGGCCGCACATCGGCCCCGGGGATTTCGCATTTCCGGGTACGGCGACGCGCACCGCCGACCCCCACGGCGCCCTCCCCGGCGCTCATCCGGCGGTCGTGGCCCCGCTGACCTGGACGGACGATCATCGGGTACCCCCTCGACAGCGGCCACGGACGGTGCGCTACTGTTCTCCCAACGCACCGGGAACTTGCGGAAACACCTCGGGAACGGTGCGACATGCGGACGTAGCGCAGCTGGTAGCGCATCACCTTGCCAAGGTGAGGGTCGCGGGTTCGAATCCCGTCGTCCGCTCTGCCGGGCCCCGACAGCAGGCCGGTTTCCGGCGGCGTGGCCGAGTGGCTTAGGCAAGGGCCTGCAAAGCCCTGTACGCGGGTTCGATTCCCGCCGCCGCCTCGCGCGATTAGCTCAGCGGGAGAGCACTACCTTGACACGGTAGGGGTCACTGGTTCAATCCCAGTATCGCGCACCATTCCCGGATCCCCGGGGCCGGAAGTCCGGCCCCGGGGATTCTGCTTTCCGGGCCTCCCCGCCGCGGTTCAGCGCACCTGTTCCACCGGGCGCACAAGCATCTCGTTGACCGCCGCGTGCCGCGGGCGGGTCACGATGTAGACGACGGCGTCGGCGATGTCGGCGGGCTTCAGCACCCCGCGCTCGCCCTTCGAGGTCGCATCCGGTGCGTACTCCGCACCCGAGGTCGTCATCTCCGAGGCGACCAGGCCGGGCTCCACGAGGCCGACCCATACGTGGCGCTCGGCGTACTCCTGGCGCAGCGCCTCGCAGAACGCGCCGACCCCGTGCTTGGTGGCCGCGTAGACGTTGCTCTCCGGCGACGGGACCCGCCGCCCGGCCACCGAGCTGATCGTGACCACGTCGGCGACGCCGCGCGGCCCACCGGCCGCCGTCGCCAGGTGCGGCAGGGCCGCGTGCGTCGTCGACAGGACGCCCGTGAGATTGACGTCGATCATCGTGCGCCAGTCCGCGACGTCGGACTCGGCCGCCGGGCCCCAGGACCCGAAGCCGGCGTTGTTGACGAGGACGTCCAGCCCGCCGTGCTGCTCGACCACCGCCGCGACGGCGGCGTGCAGCGCGTCGTCGTCGGTGACGTCCACCGGGTGCACCGACGCCCTCGGCAGCTCCGTCGCCAGCGCCTCGAGGCGCTCCCGGCGCCGGGCCAGCAGCGCCACCGTCGCCCCCTCGGCGGCCAGCGCCCGGGCGGTCGCCTCGCCGATACCGCTCGACGCGCCCGTCACGATCACCGTCGTCCCGTCCAACCGTCCGCTCATGACAGCGGTGTACCCGCGGACCCGGCGACGTAGTGATCATCGCCGGGGTGCGGCGCAGCTCCCGAGAGCGGGTGCGTTATCGTGGGGCGGCACGCGCCGGAGACGGTGCGACTGCGGACGTAGCGCAGCTGGTAGCGCATCACCTTGCCAAGGTGAGGGTCGCGGGTTCGAATCCCGTCGTCCGCTCCACGTCACCACGGTCGCCACCCGTTGCGATGCCGGGCGAACCCACCCTCCGAGTCGATCACCTGTCCGGTGATCCAGGCCGCCTCGTCGGTGCACAGCCACGCGATCAGCCGGGCCGGGTCGTCGGGCTCGCCGAATCGGCCGAACGGGAACATCGGGGCCATCGCCCGGAACGCCTGCGCGCCGAGGTAGCCGGTGTCGACCGGCCCCGGGTTCACCGTGTTGACCCGCAGCCGCCGGTCCGCGAGCTGGTCGGCCAGCGTCGAGGTGATGCCCGCGACGGCCGCCTTCGCCGCGGCGTAGGCCACCTCGCCCGGCATCGGCCCGCGTGCCTGCCCCGAGGTGAGCAGGACGGCCGCGCCGCCGGGGCGGGTGTCGTCGTGCGCGTTCGCCCACGCCTGGACCAGCAGGATCGACGCGCGGGCGTCGACCGCCCAGTGCCGGTCCAGCTCCTCGGACAGCTCCCCCAGCGGACCGTCGGAGCCCGACAGGGCCTGGTTGGCGACGAGCAGGTCGACCGGCCCGGTGAGCTCGCGGGCGGCGTCGAGCAGACGCTGCGGCGCGGCCGGGTCGGCGAGGTCGGCGTGCACCCCGGCGACCGGTGCCGTCGCGTGTCCCCGGACCTCCGCGAGAGCGGCGTCGACGTCGTCGGCGCCCCACTCCTGCGTCGCGTCGTGCGGGGCGAAGTGGTGCACGACGACGGCCGCGCCGTAGGCGGCGAGCCGGCAGGCGGTCGCGTGTCCGATCCCGCCGCGCCGGCCGCCTCCGGTCACGAGCGCGGTCCGGCCGCGCAACGGCATCGGGTCCCGGCGCAGCGTGCTCACTCCCCCGACCCTGCCCGACCGGGGCGCGCCCGCGCGAGGGAGTTGTCGCCCCGCGCCGACGTCACCGGCCGGCGGCCCGGGGAGGCGCTCCGCGTGCGTCAGCCGCGGGCGGTCTCCGGGGTGATCGCGCAGCGCAGCCGTGCGGGCAGTGCCTGCGGGTCGGGGGCGCCGCCGTCCTGCAGCCAGCGGGTCACCGCACGGACGTCGTCGGTGCTGCGGACCAGGCCGACCGCGACCACCGGCGACTCGGGACGCGTGCGGGCGGCGTCGCACGCCTGCACCAGCACCATCAGCCCGGGCCGCCGCGCCGCGCAGACCCCCGGCCCGAGCCGGCACCCCGCGGTCACGAGCACCCCCTGGGTGCTGTCCTGCACCACCGCGCGCAGGCCCTCGACCAGCACCTCGTCGACGCCGGGCAGGGCCGCGACGGTGCCGTGCGCGTCCTCGTCGAACCCCGACGGCGCGTGGGCGCAGGCCCCGCACCGGACCACCGTGAACCCGTCCACCGGCACCCCTTCCTGCAAACAGTAATCGTTGTCGATTACAGTCGACGGTAACACCCGCGACGCAGGAGGAACACCGTGAAGCCCGGCATCCACCCCCCGTACGGTCCGGTCGTCTACCGCGACACGTCCACCGGCGACGAGTTCCTGACCCGGTCGACCGAGACCTCGCGCGAGACCGTCGAGTGGTCGGACGGGAACACCTATCCCCTGATCAAGGTGGACACGACCTCGGCGTCGCACCCGTTCTGGACGGGCAACGCCCGGGTGCTCGACGCCGCGGGCCAGGTCGAGAAGTTCCGCCGCCGCTTCGGGGAGCGCACGCGCGGCTAGGCCCGCGTAGCGTCGGGAGGCATGCGCCGCCGCCGTCGCGAACGGGTCCAGGTCGTCACCGACCTGACCGAGCCGCTGACGGTCGAGCACGGTCGTCGCATCCGGATCCGGCTCGTCGCGATGGTGGTGTGGATCGCGGGCTGGATCGTCGCCGGCGCCCTGTGGCGCGACGGCTGGCTGGCCACCGCGATCCTGCTGACCAGCGGCCCGGGGCTGTGGATCCTGTGGTGGCTGTTCGTCCCGCCCCGGAAGCGGGGACGGCGCGAGCCGGTCGGGCGCCGGCCCCCACGGGCACTGCCCGGGCCCCGGGACCCGCGGGAGTGATCGGGTGGGCGGCCGCGGGGTTCCGCGACCACCCACCCCGGCATCCGGCGTCGTGGGCCGGAGGGTCATCCCGTCCTGCTGATCTCCACCATGTCCTCGCGCGGCACGACCTTCGTCCGCTCGCGGCCGCGTGCCTCGCCGAGGCCGCGCTCGTGCTTGTCGAGCGCGAGCCAGCCGGTCCAGGTCGTGTACGCCACACCCCGGCGCTCCAGCAGCGCATCGACCTCGGCCGGGTCGCGGCGGGGCGCCCGGGGCAGCTGCGGCGCGTCGGCCAGCAGGCTCGCGACGGTCTCCGAGGCGCAGCCCTTGGTGTGCCCGATCAGCCCGACCGGGCCGCGCTTGATCCAGCCGACGGCGTAGACGCCGGGCAGCTCCTGGCCGTCGATGTCGTGCACCCTCCCCTCGCGGTGCGGCAGCACGCCGTGCTCGTGGTCGAAGGGCAACCCGGCCAGGTGCGAGCCGGTGTAGCCGATCGCCCGGTAGACCGCACCGACCGGGATGTCGGTGAACTCACCGGTGTCGCGGACGTCGCCGTGGCCGGTGTACTCGGTGCGCTCGATCCGGATGCCCTCGACGCGGTCGGTGCCGAGGATCCGCTCGGGGCGCGCGAGGAAGTGCAGGTGCACCCGGCGCGGGTCGCCGCGCCGGTCCCGCAGCGCCCATCCCTGCAGTGTCCGCACCACCATCTCGACGTGCTTGGCCGAGCGGACCTCGGCGGCGGCGACCTCGTCGAACTCGACGTCGGCCGGGTCGACGACCACCTCGACGCCCGGCACGTGGTCGAGCTCGCGCAGCTCCATCGGGCTGAACCGGGCGTGCGCGATCCCGCGGCGGGCGAACACGTGCACGTCCGTGGCCTGGTTGACCGCGAGCCCGGCGTGGACCGAGTCCGGGATCTCGGTGCCCGACAGGCCCTCGGCGGTGCTCGCCAGGATCCGGGCGACGTCCAGGGCCACGTTCCCGGCGCCGATCACCGCGACCGACGACGCGTCGAGCGTCCAGTCGCGGGGCACGTCGGGGTGGCCGTCGTACCACTGCACGAAGCGGGCGGCGCCGTGGCTGCCCGGAAGGTCGACGCCGGGGACGTCGAGGTCCCGGTCCCGCTCGCAGCCGGTGGCCGCGATGACCGCGTCGTAGTGGTCGCGCAGGTCGGACAGGGTGATGTCGGTCCCGAAGTGGACGTTGCCGAACAGCCGCACGCCGGGGCGGTCCAGCACGCGGTGCAGGGCGTGCACGATCTGCTTGATCCGCGGGTGGTCCGGGGCGACGCCGTAGCGGACCAGCCCGAACGGGGCGGGCAGCTTCTCGAACAGGTCCACGGCGACGGCGGCATCGGACTTCAGCAGGGTGTCGGCGGCGTAGACGGCAGCCGGACCGGCGCCGATCACGGCGACGCGCAGCGCAGTCATCGTTCTCCTCGGGTGTCGACGGACCCCGAGGCTATAGCAAGGTAAGCCTTACCTAACTATGACGCAGGCAACACCGTGCGCGGCAACAGATCCGGGAAGTGGCCGCCGACCCGCTCGGAGTGGCGTCGCCACTCCCGCGGGTAGCCCAGCGACACCTCGACGAACGGGACGCCGTCGACCGTGACCGTCCGCGGGATGTGCAGGTGGCCGTGCACGACCACCCGCGCCCGGTAGCGGCGGTGCCAGTCCGCCGTCGCCGTCGTGCCGCACCAGAGCGCGAACTCCGGGTACCAGAGGACATCGCAGGGCTCGCGGACCAGCGGCCAGTGGTTGACCAGCACCGTCGGCAGGTCCGGATCGAGCGCGTCCAGGCGGGCCGCCGTCGACGCGACCCGGGCCGCGGACCACTCGGCCCGCGTGGCGTACGGGGCCGGATGGAGCAGGTACTCGTCGGTGCAGACGACACCGGCGGCGTACGCCGCGGCCAGCCCCTCCTCCGACGTCGTGGTGCCGGCGGGCAGGAACGAGTAGTCGTAGGGCACGAACAGCGACGCGACGACGGCCGGTCCACCCGGGCCGTCCCACACCGGCCACGCGTCCTCCGGGGTCAGCACCCCGACGTCCCGGCAGCGACGGACCAGCTCGTCGTAGCGGGCGACGCCGGCGAGCTGCTCGACCGCGTCGGCCCGGGCGTTCTTGGCGCGGGTCCAGAGCTCGTGGTTGCCCGGGGTCCACAGCACCTGCGCGAAACGCTCCCGCAGCACGGCGAGCGTGGCGACGACGCTCTCGATCCGCTCGTCGACGTCACCCGCGACGATCAGCCAGTCCCCCGGGTGTCCCGGGTGCAGCCCCGCGGCGATGTCGGCGTTCTCCGCGTGCCGCACGTGCAGGTCACTGACCGCGAGCAGGCGCGGCTCCCCGACGGCGGTCACCCGCCATTGGTACCCGGTGGGGTCCGGCCCACCGTCCGCCGGGGCCGGAAACGTACCTACCCGCGGTAACTTACTCCTGGTAGCTTCGGAACCGAGCTCGACGACGAGGCGGGGAGGCCGGGATGGCGGCATCGCGGGGAGTACGACGGTGGATCCGGTGGGTGCTGCGGCACGGGGCGATGCGGCGGGAGGTGACCCGTCAGGCGGCCAAGGGTGACCTGGGCGCGCACATGATCATCAACCCGGACGCGGTCCGGGACCCGTACCCGGCCTACGAGCAGATCCGTGGACAGGGCCGGATGGTGCGTTCCGCGCTGACCTGGACCACGGTCGACCACGAGATCACCACCGAGGTGCTGCGCAGCCCCGACTTCTGCGTCGGGCTGCGCATGCCGGAGAACGCGCCGGGCCTGCTGCGCGCGCTGCTCGCCGCGGGCGGCACCTGGCCGCTCGGGCCGGCCGAGCCGCCGTCGCTGCTGTCGATCGACCCGCCGGACCACAACCGGATCCGCAAGCTGGTCACCCGCTCGTTCAGCGCCAAGGCGATCTCCTCGCTGCGCGGGCGCACCGAGGAGATCGCGGCGCAGCTGCTCGCGGACCTGGAGACCCGGGCCGGCGCCGACCGGCGCACCGACGTCATCTCCGGCTACGCCTCCCTGCTGCCGGCCACCGTCATCACCGAGATGCTCGGTGCCCCGGTGGAGATGCGGGAGAAGTTCCTGGAGTGGGGCGAGGGCGGCGCCTACTCCCTCGACATGGGCCTGGACTACGCGACGTTCCACCGCTCCGAGCGCGACATCGACGCGCTCACCGACTGGATGGCCGGGCACTTCGAGCGGCTGCGCCGCGAGCCCAACGACTCCATCCTGTCCTCGCTGGTCGCCGCCTACGACGAGGAGGAGGGCCGGCTCACCCACGACGAGCTGCTGTCGCTGGCGATGCTGCTGCTCGCCGCCGGGTTCGAGACGACGGTCAACCTCATCGGCAACGGCACCCGGCTGCTGCTGACCCACCCCGACGAGCTCGCCCGGCTGCAGGCCGACCCGGCGCTGTGGCCGAACGCCGTCGACGAGGTCCTGCGCTACGACTCCCCCGTCCAGCGGACCGGGCGCGTCGCCGCCCGCGACACCGAGGTGTGCGGGTTCCCGGTCAAGCGGGGCGCGCTGGTGCTCACCCACCTCGGGGGCGCGAACCGCGACCCGGACGTGTTCCCCGACCCCGCCCGGTTCGACGTCGGGCGCGCGGGCGCGGACCGGCACGTGGCGTTCAGCCAGGGGATCCACTACTGCCTGGGCGCGGCGCTGGCGAAGATGGAGGGCGAGGTGGGGCTGCGGGCGCTGTTCGACCGCTACCCCGACCTGCGCGCCGACGGCCCGGCCGAGCTGCGCGGGACCCGGGTGCTGCGCGGCTACCGGACGCTGCCGGTCCGCCTGGGCGACGCCCGGGTCCCCGTCGACGCCTGAGCTCAGGCCCGGTCGGTGGCGCTGGTGACCGTCGTCGTCACCAGGCTGATGATCGACATCCCGATCACGAGGTGAATCACCGCGGTGGCGATGCGGACGGTCCAGGGCTGCTCGGTGAGGATCAGCGGGGACACCGCGGCCAGCGCGGTGAGCAGCCCGGCGATCCAGCCGAAGTAGGACATCGGGCTCGGCACCGCGACCAGCAGCAGGTGCGCGAGCCCGGTCGCCGCCAGCCCGGCGACCGCGGCCCAGATCGCCAGGCTCTGCGCCGCGGCCCAGCCGTCGAGCGGCTCGGAGACGGCCGGGGCCAGGTACGGGATCTGCAGCAGGACCTGCAGGATCAGCAGCCCCACCAGGGCGATCAACGCGGCGATCACCGCCGTCGCCACACCGCCGGCCCACAACCGACCGGGGTTCACCCCGCTGCGGGGACGCGGCCGGGCGGTCTCCCGGCTCATCTCTCGGGTGCGGTCGTCGGCCTCGGACATCGTCGTACTCCCCCGGTCGCGGACGGGCCGTGCGCGGCGTCGGTGTGGCGCGGCGCGACGGGGACCACCCGGGCCCGGGTGATCACCTGTGGTGGGCAGCAGACTACGCCCCGCGAGGACGCCCCGTCGGCCCGCGCCGCAACGCGGCGAGCGCGGCCTCCGCATCGGCGACCACGCGCTCGCGACGGCGCTCCAGGGCCTCCCCGGACTCGGCGCCCGAGCCCATGTTGCCCTGGGCGTAGCGCGTCCAGACCCCGGTCCCGATGCAGGCACAGCGCCAGTGCGCGAACGCCACCCAGTACGGCAGCTGGTCCAGCGCGCGCCCGGAGCGCTCGGCGTAGCGGGTGGCGACGAGGTCGCGGTCGGGCCAGCCGGGCGCCGCGGTCGGGCCGCTGGTGATCGCGGGCAGCGTGTCGCCCGGACGCTCCCAGGACGCCAGCAGCCACCCCAGGTCGGCCAGCGGCTCCCCCAGGGCCGCGAGCTCCCAGTCGAAGACGCCGGTGATCCGGCCGCCGCGGAACGACAGGTTCCCCGGCCGGAAGTCGCCGTGGGCGATCCGCGGCCCGCCGGCCGGCTCCGGCGGCATCGCCTCGACCAGCGCGGCGTGCGCGGCGTCGAGCGCGGCGAGGTCGGTGAACGCGCCCGCGTGCGCCTGCCGGTGCCAGCGGCGCAGCTGCCGTTCCAGGTAGCGGCCGGGCCGCTCCAGGTCGCCGAGCCCCACCTCGGCCGGGTCGACGGCGTGCAGCGCCGCGAGCACCTCGGCGGTGTCGAGACCGCAGGCCCGCCGCTCCGGTTCGGGGACGGCCTCGCCCGCGGCGCGGTCCCCCGGGACCACGCCGTCCACCCAGCCCATCAGGTAGAAGCCGGCGCCCAGCACCGCGGTGTCCGAGCACAGGGCGACCGGCTCCGGCACCGGGACCGCGGTACCGGCCAGCGCGGTCAGGAAGCGCCACTCCCGGCCCATGTCGTGCGCGGTGGCGAGCACGCCCCCGGTCGGCGGGCGACGCAGCGCGTACGGCGTGCCGCGGGCGTCGGTGACCCGGAAGGTCAGGTTGGAGTGCCCGCCGGAGATCCGCTCCACGGCCACCGGGCCGTCGCCGAGCTCGACCCGCGGCACCTCGGCGGCCAGCCAGCGGGTCAGGGCGACCGGGTCCACCCCGTCGTGTGCGTCGGTCATCCCCCGATGCAACATGATCGCCCCCGCGCCGACCACCCCGTTTCGGGCGCGACGATTGCGGGCACCTCTCCCCTGATCATGACCGGTCGCGTCCGGCGCACCCCGGCGCCGTCGACGACGACCGGTGGGAGAGGAACCCGTGAGCGACCAGATCACCGTCACCCGCACCGTGTCCGCCACCCCGCAGCAGCTGTTCGCGCTGCTGTCCACCCCCACCCGGCACCAGGAGATCGACGGCGCCGGGATGCTGCGGGGCGTCGAGGGCTCGACGGAGATCAGCGGTGTCGGCGACGAGTTCGTGATGAACATGCACAACGGCGACCTCGGCGACTACCAGATGAAGAACACCGTCACGTCCTTCGAGCAGGACCGCGTGATCGGCTGGGCGCCGTCGATGCACCCGATCGACGCGAAGAAGGACACGATCGGCGACGTGCGCGCCGAGGGCCACACCTACACCTGGCACCTCGCGCCCGAGGGCGACGGCACGACGGTCACCCAGGTCTACGACTGGAGCGGCGTGCAGGACCAGGGCTTCCGCGGCTTCTTCCCGATGCTCAGCGAGGACCAGCTCGCGGACTCGATCGAGAAGGCCGGACGGGCCGCCTCCTCCTGAGACCGTCCACACCCGACGGCGCCGCACCGGTCACCGGGCGGCGCCGTCGTGCGTTCCGGCCGGGGTCGCCCTAGGACAGCGGCAGGACGAGGCGGGCGAGCAGCCGCTCGGCCTCCGCGGCCGGGTCCTCGGTGAGTCCTGTGTGGACCGGGCCGGGGCACACGATGGTGCTGCGTGCGGTGGTGAGACGCCGGAAGCGGCGTCCGATGTCCTCCCCCGCGCCGGGCCCGCGGGCGGCCAGCGCGCCGGTGGCGTGCCGGTCCGAGCGCGGTGGCTCGGGCACCGCGGCCACCGCGGCCACGGTCGCCAGCAGCTCGTCGACGGCGTCGGCGTCGGCGGTCGGGTCGAGCGCGGCCAGCCGGGCGCGGTCGAGGTGGACCCGCACCGCGAGGACGTCGCGGGCCCGGCAGTGCAGGAGCACCCCGGCGTTCATCGACTCGCCGCGTTCCACCCGGGGCACGACCCGCAGCAGCGCGTACTCGTAGGCGACGAGGCCGCTCACCGGCCCTCACCGCCGCCGACGCCGCCGATCCGGAGCCACGGCGGACGGCGTGGGGCACGGTCGACCGGCCGCGGTCTGCCCGCCGCCACCGTCGCGGCGACGCCCGGCAGCCACTCCCCGCGCGCCGCGACCCGGGCCGCGAGCGCCTGGACGTAGGCGGCGCGCACGGCGTCGGGGCCCCCGACGCCGTCGACGTCGGCGATCCACTCGTCGGGCACCAGCGCCAGCACCCCCTCGAGCAGGTCCGGGGTGACCAGCGGGGCCAGTGCGCCGTCCGCGGCGTCGAGGTCGGGACGGGCACCGAGCAGCACGTGGTCGCCGGCGTCGAACGGGCGGTGGGCGAACCGCGGCGCGGCCGACCAGTCGTGGGCGAAGGTGAGCGTCGCTCCGTGGTCGATCAGGTAGGGCCTGCGGTGCCAGAGCAGCATGTTCGAGTTGCGCCAGGAGCGGTCGACGTTGCCGACGAGCGCGTCGAACCAGAGCACCCGACCGGCGAACCCGGGCCCGACGTCGAACGCGACCGGGTCCAGGTCGAGCGCCCCGGGCAGGAAGTCGACGGCCAGGTTGAGCCCGTGGGAGTTCCGGAGCAGCTCCTGGACCTCCTCGTCCGGCTCGGTGCGCCCGAGCGTCCCGTCGACGACGATCGTCGCGATCCGCGGGACGGGCAGACCCAGCGCGCGGGCGAGCTCCCCGGACACGATCTCGTTGACCAGCACCGCGCGGCCCTGCCCGGCGCCGGTGAACTTGACCGCGTAGGTGCCGAGGTCGTCGGCCTCCATCAGCCCGGGCAGCGACCCGCCCTCGCGCAGCGGGGTCACGTACCGGATCGCGGTCAGCCGGGGCAGCGCCCGCCCCTCGGTCGTCCGCTCGTGGCTCACCCGCGGAGGTTAGCGCCGGCACGGATGCGGCCCGCACCCCGTGGCGTCGGGGTGCGGGCCGTGGTCGCGCTCGCGGGCGGTCCGGGAGGAGGGTCACCGGCCCGCCCGGCTCCGGGGCACGCGGGCGGACCGGGAGGTGCGGGTCAGACCGAGACGGTCTGGCGCGGGATCGCCTGGGTCTGCTCCATCCGGCGGGCCGCCTGGCGGGACAGGAGCTCGTCGACGCTGAACCGGCCCGGGCCGGTGGACATGAGGATCAGCGTGGCGCAGATGATGGTGCCGACGAGCGCCCAGCCGTTGTCGGCCATGAACAGGCCGTTCTTGCCGTGGACGAACCAGATCGCGCCGGCCATCACGAAGGTCATCATCGCGCCGGGCAGGACCATGCGGACACCGAGGGCGACCGAGACCGAGAACACGAGCTCGACCACGATCGTGAACGACGCCGCGCCGATCGCCAGCGGGATGCCGAACTTCGCGAACACGGCGGCGGTGTCGAACAGACCGGCGTCGATCTTCTTCCACGAGTGCATGACCATGATGTAGGCCAGCAGCAGGCGGGCGACGAGCAGCGCGACGTCGCGCGGGGTTCCGGTCAGGGAGCGGTACACGGTTCCTCCAGGTACGAGATGATCACCGCGGGTGAGCTCGTCACCACGGACTGCACAAGACCCTAGAGGCACGAACGCGCTACGCCGCCCGGTTCAGCCACCCTGCGCGACGAGACGGCCGCAGCACGCGACGAGATGTACGCCACCGCGTGTCACCCGACCGGGGAGCACTGTGGCCGGTGGCCCACACGGCACGACCGGTCGAGCGGTCGCCCCGATCCGACGTCGTCGCAGGTCGCGGGCACGCAGCGTGTCCCTGTCGGAGCGCAGATCACCCGGACGTCGCAGTGACCGGCGACTCACCCACCCGGGGGTCACCGACCGTCGGAGCCACGTGCAGCCCGTCGATCCGGACAGACCGCTCGTCCCGCACGACCCTGCGCGCGCCGGGCGGTACGCCCGAGCGGCCCAGTGACGCGCCGCCGGGTCGTGCCGTCGCGCTCGGGCCCCGGCGCTGCGCCATGATGGCCGTCGTGTCCGACACGAACAGCCACGACATCACGGCGACCACGGAATGGACGGCGCTGACCGAGCACGCGGCGGAGGTCGAGCCGCGGCACCTGCGGTCGCTGTTCGACGACGACCCCGACCGCGCCGGTGCGCTCACCGCCACCGGGGCCGACCTGGTGCTCGACTACTCCAAGCACCGCATCACCCGCGACACCGTCGGGTTGCTGACGGACCTGGCGCGGGCGGCCGGGCTGCCCGCCCGCACCGAGGCGATGTTCACCGGTGAGCACGTGAACACCTCCGAGGACCGGGCCGTGCTGCACACGGCGCTGCGGCTGCCGCGTGACGCGTCGCTCACCGTCGACGGCCAGGACGTCGTCGCCGACGTGCACGCCGTCCTGGACCGGATGGGCGAGTTCACCGACGCGGTGCGCTCCGGGGCGTGGACCGGGTCCACCGGGCAGCGGATCCGCACGGTGGTCAACATCGGCATCGGGGGCTCCGACCTGGGACCGGTCATGGCCTACGAGGCGCTGCGCGACTACGCCCAGCGCGACCTCGAGTGCCGGTTCGTGTCCAACATCGACCCGACCGACCTGTACGAGAAGACCCGTGACCTCGACCCGGCGACCACGCTGTTCGTCGTCTCGTCGAAGACGTTCACCACGCAGGAGACGCTGACCAACGCCCGCAACGCGCGGTCCTGGCTGCTGTCCGGGCTCGGGACGGACGACACCGGGGTCGTCGCGAAACACTTCGCCGCGGTCTCCACGAACGCGGAGAAGGTGTCGGAGTTCGGCATCTCCACCGACAACATGTTCGGGTTCTGGGACTGGGTCGGCGGCCGCTACTCGCTGGACTCCGCGATCGGGCTGTCGCTGATGTGCGCGATCGGCCGCGAGCACTTCGCGGAGTTCCTCGCCGGCATGCACGCCATGGACGAGCACTTCCGGCACACCCCGCTCGAGCAGAACCTGCCGGTGATCTCCGGGCTGCTCGGCGTCTGGTATGCGAACTTCTTCGGCGCCGACACCCGCGCGGTGCTGCCGTACTCCCAGTACCTGCACCGGCTGCCCGCCTATCTGCAGCAGCTGACCATGGAGTCCAACGGCAAGTCCGTGCGCGGCGACGGCACCCCGGTCACCACGACCACCGGCGAGATCTTCTGGGGCGAGCCGGGCACCAACGGCCAGCACGCGTTCTACCAGCTGCTGCACCAGGGCACCCGGCTCGTGCCGTGCGACTTCATCGGATTCGCCCGCCCGCACCACGACCTGCCCGGCGAGGACGCCGCCGACTCCCACGACCTGTTCATGGCGAACCTGTTCGCCCAGTCCGCGGCGCTGGCGTTCGGCAAGACCGCCGCGGAGATCGAGGCCGAGGGAACCCCGGCCGACGTCGTGCCGCACAAGGTGATGCCGGGCAACCGGCCGTCGTCGACGATCCTGGCCGAGAAGCTGACCCCGTCGGTGCTGGGGCAGATCATCGCCTTCTACGAGCACGTCACCTTCGTCGAGGGCACGATCTGGGGCATCGACTCCTTCGACCAGTGGGGCGTGGAGCTCGGCAAGGTCATGGCCAAGCAGTTCGGCCCCGCGCTCCACGACCCGAACCCGACGGACGCCGGTCTCGACGCGTCCACCGCCGCGCTGATCGGTCGCTACCGCGCCTGGCGCGGCCGTTGAGGCACCTCTCCCGGCGGACGAGCATCGACCGGGAGAGAATCGGCCGGTGAACGATCAACCGTCGGCCCCGCTGCGGGCCCGCGTCTCCGGTCCGGTCGCTGCGGCCCTGCTCGTCCTCGCCGGGGTGCTCATCGCCCTGGCGTGGACGGGCGTGCTGCAGGGCGGTGACACCGAGACCGCCGTCGGGCTGGCCGCGGACCGGATCCCCGGCGTCACCGTGGCCGCGCTGGTCGTCACCGAGCTCGGCAACACCGTCGGGAGCACGGCGGTCGCGCTCGTCGGCGGGGCCGTGCTCGCGGTGCGCGGCCGGGTCGCGGAGGGCCTCTGCCTGGCCGCGGTCCCGCTCGTCGCCAGCGTGGTGTTCACGGTGGTCAAGCGGATCCTCGACCGGGCCCGTCCGCCGGCGGACCTGCAGGTGATGGCCGTGGCGAACGAGTCGCTGCCGTCCGGGCACGCGACGATGGTCGCCGCCGCGTGGACGACGCTGGTGCTCGTGCTGTGGCCGGTGCTGCGGTCACGCGGCCGGGTGCTGCTCACCGCGTTCGCGGTGCTGTGGGCGGGGGCCGTCGGGTTCACCCGCATCTATCTGGGTGTGCACTGGCTCTCCGACGTGCTCGCCGGGTGGACGCTCGGGGTGGCACTGGCGTTCACCGGGGTGACGGTGCTGTCGCTGGTGCTCGCCCGGCGGACCCGGCGACCGGACACCGCCGCGGCCTGACCCGGCGCGGCCTCTCCAGGGCGCCGGTCAGCCCGCGGCGTCCCCGTCCGGCGTCGCGGCGCCGGTCAGGCCGCCGGTGATGCGCGTGGCCCGCTCCCCCGCCGCGGCGAGGGTGCGGGCGTGGTCGTGCCAGGCACCGATGTCGTCGCGCAGCCACGCCGCGCGCAACGCCTCGGTCGCCGTCGTCCACTGCCGCAGCAGCGCGACCCCCTCGGCGGCGCCGCCGGCCCTCCGGTGGGTGCGCAGCGCGCCGGTCATCGCGAGCACGGCACGCATCGCGGTCGCGACCTTCCCGGTGATCTCGATCGGCACCGGGAGCCCCGCCGTGGCGTGCGCGACGGCGGCCGCGCGGGTCAGCAGCAGCACCACGGCCACGACCCCGACCAGCACGACGACCGCCGCCACCCAGAACGCCGCGCCCGCCACCGGGGTGAGCGCGAGCACCACTACGACGAGCAGCAGCACGGGGACGACCCACCGGGCACCGCGGGCGGTCCGCACCAGGGTGTGGGCGCGGCGCTGGGCCGCGGGGTCGGGTGGGGTGTCGTCGGCGCGCACGAGGCCGCGGTCGAGGAAGAGCAGAGCGGTGTCGGACGTGTCCGGCATGGGGCGATTGTGCACGGCCCCCGGTCAGACCTGCTCCTGCGGGCACCACCAGGTCGACCGCCCGCCGACGGTCCCGTGCACCATCTCCGCCCCGCAGCGCGGGCAGTGCCCGCCCGGGTGCCGGTGCTCGATGACCTCACCGGTGTGCACACCACCGTTCGCGATGGCCCGCTCCAGCGCGCGGTCGAGGTTGCGGTGCAGCCGGTCCAGGTCGGTGCGGGTCAGGTCGCGCACCGGGACCTTCGGCGAGATCCGCGCCTGCCACAGCGTCTCGTCGGCCAGCAGGTTCCCGACGCCGGCCAGCACGGACTGGTCGAGCAGCCGCGCCTTCACCGCCGACGTGCCGCGCAGCAGCCGGTCGCGGAACTCGGCGGGCTTCATACCCTCCGCGTCGGGGCCGAGACCGGACAGGTCGGGGTCGAGCCGGACCCGGCCGAGACGGCGCTTGTCGAACAGCCGGAACTGCCCGCCGTCGTCGAAGGTCATGGTGAACCGGTCCCACTCGGCCTTGCGCGGCTGCCGGTCGGGGCGGGCGGGGCCGCCACCGATGCGCTCACCGTCGGAGTCGGTGACGACGATCCGTCCGCCCATCCCGAGGTGCACGCCGAGCGCGGGCCCGGCCTCACCGTCGGCGGTCTCGGTGTCGCACCACATGGTCTTGCCGATCCGGTTCGCCCGGGTGAGCCGCCCGCCCTTCAGCGCCGAGGCGATGTCACCGGGCCGGTGCGGGCGGCAGACCCAGTCGTCGCGGTCGTCGACAGCGGTGATCGTGCGGCCGACGGCCTCGGCGAGGACCGTGCGTGCGTTCTCCACCTCGGGCAGCTCGGGCATGACGATCAGTGTGGCGTGGTCGGGGAACACCCGCGCGCCGGTCCGTCGTTGGGGCCGGTGTGACTGCTGGTGAACGGATGAAGGTGCGGGCGCCCGAGCTGCGCGGACGGCGGTGGCTCAACACCGGCGGCGAGGACGTGACCCTCGCCGGGCTGCGCGGGCGGATCGTGGTGCTCGACTTCTGGACGTTCTGCTGCGTCAACTGCCTGCACGCACTCGACGAGCTGCGGCCCCTGGAGGCCGAGTTCGGTGACGTCCTGACGATCATCGGGGTGCACTCGCCGAAGTTCCTGCACGAGGCGGACCCGGCCGCCGTCGAGGCCGCGGTGGAGCGCTACGACGTCACCCACCCCGTCCTCGACGACCCCGAGCTCACCACCTGGGACGCCTACGCCGCCCGCGCCTGGCCGACCCTGGCCGTCATCGACCCGGACGGGTTCGTCGTCGCCCGGATGGCGGGCGAGGGCCACGGCCCCGGGCTGGCCGCGCTGGTCCGGGAGCTGGTCGGCACACACGGCGACCGGCTGCGCCGCGGGGACGACCCGTACGTCCCGCCGCCCGCGCCGGACACCGCGCTGCGGTTCCCCGGGAAGGTCGTCGCGCTGCCCGGCGGCACGTTCCTCGTGTCCGACACCGCCCACCACCAGCTCGTCGAGCTGGAGCCCGACCTGGAGACCGAGGTGCGGCGGATCGGGTCCGGGGAGCGCGGGCTCACCGACGGCGCGACGGCGGAGGCCCGGTTCTCCGAGCCGCAGGGGTTGCTGGTCCTCCCCTCCGGCGACGCCGTGCTGGTCGCCGACACCGTCAACCACGCGGTCCGGCGGGTCGACCTGGCCGACGGCACCGTGTCCACCCTGGCCGGGACCGGTGAGCAGCTGCGCGAGCGGGTCGCCGTCGGTGGCGCGTCGTCGCTGCTGTCCTCGCCGTGGGACCTGGCGTGGTGGGGCGGGACGGTCGTCGTCGCGATGGCGGGACCGCACCAGCTGTGGACGCTCGACCCCGGCACCGGCGAGGCCCGGGTCCTGGCCGGGACCACCAACGAGGGACTGCGCGACGGCGCGTTCGACGAGGCGTTCTTCGCCCAGCCGTCCGGGCTGGCCGCCGGCCCCGACGGGACGCTGTGGGTCGCCGACTCCGAGATCTCCGCGCTGCGCCGGGTCGGCGACGGCCCCGGGGCCGCGGTCGCGACGGCCGTCGGGCAGGGGCTGTTCGAGTTCGGGCACCGCGACGGCCCGGCCGCGCAGGCGCTGCTGCAGCACCCGCTCGGGGTCTCCGTGCTGCCCGACGGCTCGGTCGCCGTCGCCGACACCTACAACGGCGCGGTGCGCCGGTTCGACCCCGCGACGAACCTGGTCTCGACGCTGGCCGAGGGGCTCGCCGAACCGTCGGACCTGCTCGTCGACGGCGAGACGCTGGTCGTCGTCGAGTCCGCGGCGCACCGGCTGGTGCGGCTGCCCGTCCCGGCCGGGTCGCTGGTGTCCGGCGACGCCCACGTCGTCCGGCGGACCCCGACGGCCCTCGCCCCGGGCGTGGCGCTGCGGATCGGGTTCGCCCCGCCGACCGGGCAGCACCTGGACGACCGGTACGGCGACCCGACGTCGCTGACCGTGGCGGCCGACCCGCCGTCGCTGCTGCTGTCCGGCGGGGGCACCGCGACCGGGCTGACCCGCGAGCTGCGCCTGGACCCGGGCGTCGGCGCCGGGGTGCTGCAGGTCGCGGTGACCGCGGCGGCCTGCGACGACCCGTCGGACGGGTTCGCCGCCTGCCACCGCTACCAGCAGGACTGGGGCATCCCGGTGACCGTCGACGACGGCGGGCCCGCCGAGCTGGCGCTGGACCTGCGCTCGGTCTAGCCCAGCCAGGCCAGGACCGCCATCACGCGGCGGTGGTCGTCCGACGACGGCGGCAGCCCGAGCTTGGTGAAGATCGAGGAGATGTGCTTCTCCACCGCGCCCTGGGTGATCACCATGAGCCGCCCGATGGCGATGTTGGTGCGGCCCTGGGCCATGAGCTCCAGCACCTCGCGCTCGCGCGGGGACAGCTCGGCCAGGGGGTCGCGCCGGCGGCGCTTGGTGAGCAGCGCGGAGACGACCTCGGGGTCCAGCACGGTGCCGCCCGCGGCGACCCGGCCGAGTGCGTCGGAGAGGTCGGCGAGCTTGGACACACGGTCCTTGAGCAGGTACCCGACCCCGCCGCCGGCCTCCAGCAGGTCGGTGGCGTAGGACTCCTCGACGTACTGCGACAGCACCAGGATGCCGACCGACGGGAACCGCCTGCGGATCTCCAGCGCGGCCCGCAGCCCCTCGTCGGTGAACGAGGGCGGCATCCGGACGTCGACGACGGCCACCTCGGGCTGGTGCTCCTCCACCGCGGCGACGAGCGCGGTGCCGTCCCCGACGGCGGCGAGCACCGTCGCGTCCGCCTCCTCCAGCAGCCGGACCAGGCCCTCGCGCAGCAGCACCGAGTCCTCGGCGAGGACCACCCGCATCGTCATGGACCCATCCTGGGTCACGCGTCCCCCAGGCCGGCGACCGGGACCTCCGCGGTCAGGACGGTCGGGCCACCGGGCGGGCTGTCGACCTCCAGGCGTCCCTCGACGATCTCCAGCCGGTCGGCGAGCCCCGCCAGACCGTGCCCCTTGCCCGGGTGGGCGCCGCCGCGGCCGTCGTCGCGGACACTGACCCGCAGCAGGGTCTCGTCGACGGTCACGGTGACCGTCACCGCGGTCGCGCCGGCGTGCTTGGCGATGTTGGTGAGCGCCTCGGTCACCACGAAGTACGCGGTGTTCTCGACCAGGGCGGGCAGCCGGGCGCCGTCGTCGAGGCCCACGTCGAGGTCGACCGGGACCGGGCAGCGCCCCGCGGCGGCCCGCAGCGCCGGTCCGAGCCCGCGGTCGGCCAGGATCGGCGGCGCGATGCCCCGGGACAGCGCGCGCAGCTCCGAGAGCGCCTCGCGGCTCTGCTCCAGGGCCTCGTGCAGCAGCGGGCGGGCGCGCTCCGGGTCGTCGTCGAGGCGCCGGACGGCGGACTCCAGGTCCATGCCGAGCCGCACCAGGCGCTGCTGCGGCCCGTCGTGGATGTCGCGTTCGAGCCGGCGCAGGGTCTGCGCCTCGGCCGCGACGGCCGCCCGCCGACCGGCGGCCAGCGCCAGCGCGCGGGCCCGCAGCGCGGCGGTCTGGTTGGTGAGCAGACCGCGGGCGAGCAGCGCGCGCACGTCGGTCAGCCAGCGCACGACCGTCGGCAGGGTCATCAGCAGCAGGACGCCGAGCCCGGTGTTGAGCGCGACGTCGCCGAGGGTGGAGTCGATGCCGGTGATCGAGCCGAACAGCGTCCAGTTGTTCGGCCCGCGCGGCAGCGACCACTGCCAGAACACGTAGAACAGGCCGCCCAGGCCGGTGACCGACCACACCAGCGCGATCGCCGCGGTCACCGTCCGCACCGGCAGCGCGGTGACGGCGTGCGCGACGTCGCGCCAGCTCTGCGGGTCGGCCAGGGCCCGGAACAGCCGCCCCATCAGCGAGCGCCCGCGGTTGGGCCGGTAGTGGTGCGGCGGGAGCGGGCCGCCGGTCGCGGCCTCGGTGGCCCGGCGCTCCAGCTCGGCGAACCCGCGCGCCGCGGCCAGCAGCCCGACGGTGATCGGCAGCCCGATCCAGATCACGAACGTCCCCGCGCCCAGCACCAGCCCGACCAGGACCACGACCCCGCTGACGACCGCCAGCGGCAGCCCGGTCAGCAGGTAGGCCATCTGGGCGCCGAGCCGGGTGCGCCCCGGCCACGACGACGGCCAGCCCGGCGGGTGCGGCAGGTGCAGGCCGCCGTCGCGCAGCAGGTACTCGCGCAGCGCGCCGTTGCCCCAGCCCTCCAGCGCGCGGACCAGGTGCGGGTCCAGGTGGCTGCCGCCCGGCTCGTCGGGGGCGGGGCGGGGGCGGGTGGCGAGGTCGCGGTCGGCCGGCTCCTCGGACATGCGGTCCTCCTGCTCGGCGCGGCACGGGTGCACCCCGAGGATAGGCGGTGACGAACACCCCGCCGGGGTCGCGTGGGACGGGGGCGACATGGTGAGCTACCCCTCGGTAACAGACGCGACGACGCGAGAAGGTGTGCCCGTGGACCCCGCCGACCTCACCGACGTCCTGGACTCCGTCCGTGACTTCATCCGCACCGAGGTGGTGCCGCAGGAGGAGCGGATCGACGCCGAGGACGCCGTCCCCGAGCGCATCGTCGCCCAGTGCAAGGAGATGGGCCTCTACGGCTTCACCATCCCCGAGCAGTACGGCGGCCTCGGCCTGACCGCCTCGCAGGAGGTCCGCCTCGCGTTCGAGCTCGGCTGGACGACCCCCGCGCTGCGCTCGCTGTTCGGCACCAACAACGGCATCGCCGGGCACGTGCTGCTGGAGGGCGGCACCGAGGAGCAGAAGAAGCAGTGGCTGCCCCGGCTCGCCTCCGGCGAGGTCACCGCCTCGTTCGGGCTGACGGAGGCCGACGCCGGCTCCGACCCCTCCTCGCTCACCACCCGGGCCGTCCGCGACGGCGACGGCTGGGTCCTCAACGGCTCCAAGCGCTACATCACCAACTCCCCCGTCGCCGACGTGATCATGGTGTTCGCGCGGACCGACCCGGACGCCCCCGGCAACCGCGGCATCTCCACCTTCCTCGTCCCGAAGGGCACCCCCGGCCTCTCGGTCGGGCCGAAGGACCACAAGATGGGCCAGTTCGGCGCCTGGACCGCCGACGTGTACCTCGACGACGTCCGCGTCCCGTTCGAGAACGTCGTCGGCGGCGAGGAGGGCATCGACAAGGGCTTCCTCGTCGCCGCGAAGTGCCTCGCCCACGGCCGGCTGCACATCGGCGCGGTCTGCGTCGGGATGGCCGACCGGCTGGTCCACGAGACCGTCGAGTTCGCCCGCACCCGCGAGCAGGGCGGCAAGCCGATCGCCCGGTTCCAGCTGGTCCAGGGCCTGGTCGCGGACTCGGTGACCGACGCCCGCGCGGGCCGCGGCCTGGTCCTCGACGCCGCCCGCAGCTTCGACGACGGCACCGACATGGTCTCCGGGCCCGCCGCCGCGAAGTACTTCTGCTCGGAGATGGTGGGCCGGGTCGCCGACCGCGCGGTGCAGGTGCACGGCGGGGCCGGCTACATGCGCGGCGTCGCCGTCGAGCGGTTCTACCGCGACGCCCGGCTCTTCCGGATCTACGAGGGCACCAGCCAGATCCAGCAGGTCATCATCGCCCGCGACGCGCTCGGCCGCGCCGCCCGGAGCTGACCGCGCCCCGCGCCCCAGACCGCCCCCGCCCCGCCCTCCGGGTAGCTCCCAGGGTCACTCTCGTAGCGCTCTAAGCCACGAAAGTGACACTCGGGGCAGTCCGGGCGGGAGCGGCGGAAGGATGGTTGTCCACAGGGGAGGAAGTCGTCCCGGTTGCGGGGCCGGACGGGGGCACGCTGGTCGGGTGCCCCGACGCAGCGCCCCCTCACCCGCTGAGGTCCTGTCCGAGCTCCGCGAACCCGTCGTCCCGGTCCGTGAGCTCGAGAGGCTGGGCCTGGACCGCAGGACGATCGCCCGCCGCTGCCGGCCGGGCGGGCCGTGGCGCAGTCTCTGTCCCGGGGTCGTCAAGCTGTCCAACGGCTCCGTGGTCCGAGACGACCGGCAGCGGGCAGCCCTGATCGTCGCCGGGCCGGACGCGATGCTGACCGGGCTCGACGCCTTGCACCTGCACGGTGTGCGCACCGCGCCGTCGCCCCACGGCCCGGTGCACGTGCTCGTCCCGCACGACCGTCGGCGCGGAAGGTGGTCGGTGGTGCGGACGGAACGGACGCGGCGTCTGCCGGTCCCGGGAGCACGCCGGCACCCGGTCGCACCGGTGGTGCGCGCGGCAGTCGACGCGGCTCGGTGCTCCCGCGATCGCGACTTCGTCCGGGACCTGTTCGCCGATCTCCTGCAACACGGGCACGGCACGATCGACGAGCTCCGGGAGGAGCTGGCTGTCTGCAGCAGCCGGGGAGTCGCCCTGCCCCGGGCGGTCCTCGGCGAGATGACCGCGGGAGTGCGCTCCGTGGCCGAGGCCAGGGCGCGGAAGCTGGTGCTCCGCAGCGGTCTGCCGGTGCCGCGGTCCAACGTCCGGCTGACCGACCGGCGTGGCGTCCTGATCGCCGTCGTCGACTTCTGGTGGCCGGACGCGGGTCTCGCCTGGGAGATCGACTCAATCGAGTTCCATCTCTCCCCGGAGGACTACGCCCGCACCGTGCGCAGGCGGGCCGCCCTCAGCAGGCACGGTGTCGTCGTGGTGCAGACGCTGCCCTCGGACCTGCGACGACGACCGGCCGAGATCGTCGACGAGCTACGCCGATGTCACGCCCGCGCTCTCGCCCAGCCCCGTCCCGACGTCGTCCACCTCGACGACGCCGCCTGAGCCGAGGGGCGACCCCGGGGTGCCCCCAGGGGAACTCTCGTAGCGCTCTAAGCCACGAGAGTTCCCCTGGGGGCAGGCCGGGGGAGCCGCGGACGTGAGAGGCAGCAGCTGGGACGACGAACGGCCCCGCCCGGGGATCCCGGGCGGGGCCGTCGTGGGCTGCGGTCGATCAGTGGGCGGCGGGGCCCCGGTGGTACTCGAACACCAGGCCGCCGACGGCGATCAGCACCAGCGTCATGCCGATGACGATCATCCAGGCGTACCAGAAGGCCACACCCAGGGCGGCGAAGGCGGCCGCGGCGGCCAGGCCGAGCGGCCAGTAGCTGCCGGCGGAGAAGAAGCCCACCTCGCCGGCACCGTCGGAGACCTCGGCCTCGGGGTTGTCCTCGGGGCGCTCCTCGAGGCGGCGGGAGACGAACCGGAAGTACGTGCCGACGATCAGCGACAGACCGGCGGTCAGCCACAGCGCGGTCACGCCGACGACCTCACCGGCGATGAACATGTACGCCAGCGCGGCCAGGATGAAGAAGCCGGTGACGATCTCGAAGAGCCGGGACTCGATCTTCATGGGTGCGCGTCCTCCCTCAGCCCGTGACCTGCGCGGCCAGCTGGCCGCGGTCGGTCGAGAACGGCTGCGTGCTGATCGCCTCCGGCGCGCACCACTCGCCGCAGTTCAGCGCCTGCAGCGCCTCGCCGGTCGAGTAGGCCTGCCCGGTCTGCGGGTTGGTCTCCTTGCGGAGCTGGATGTACCGGTCGAACAGCGCGGGCTCCAGGGCACGCACCTCGAAGTTCATCTGCGAGTGGTACGTGCCGCACAGCTCGGCGCAGCGACCGACGAACGCACCCTCACGGTCGATCCGGTCGATGATGTAGGTGTTGTCCTGCTCGTTCCGCTCCGGGAACGGGAAGACGTCGCGCTTGAAGAGGAACTCCGGCACGTAGAACGAGTGGATCACGTCGGGCGAGCGCTGCGTGAACTGGATCGACCGGTCGGTCGGGAGGACCATGATCGGGATCGTGTCGCTCGTCCCCAGCGTGCTCACCGGGCGTCCGCCCTGGCCGGCCTCGTCGGGGTAGGAGAACTCCCAGTTCCACTGGAACCCGACGATGTCGACCCGCAGGTCGGCCGGGCCGCCCGCGGTCGGGTTCTCCTTGTCGATGTAGTTCTGCACGTTCACCGTGAAGCCGAAGAGCACGGCGACGATGACGGTGGGGATCGCCGTGAAGACGAGCTCGACCGGCAGGTTGTACTGCGTCTGGCGCGGCAGCGAGCCGTCGTCGTCCTTGCGCTTCCGGTGCAGGATCATCGCCCAGAACATGGCGCCCCAGGTGATGACACCGACGACCAGCGCCGCGATCGCGGACCAGGTCCACAGGTTGCGCATCGACTCGGCCTCGGGGGTCACCCCCTCGGGCCACCCGAACCGGATGACCTCCTGGACCGAGCAACCGGCCAGAGCCGGAGCCGCCAGCAGGCCGACCACGGCCACCTTCGCCGCCCGGGCGATCCGGGAGCGGCCTTCGGTTCGGGCCACTGCACGCCGCCTTCCTGTCGTCTCCTGCGTACGCCGCACTGCCAGCACGTTCTTCCTTGCTCCGCCGTCACGACACCGCGGTCGAAGGGGATCATGTGCCACCCGTATGGAGCACCGTCTTCGACCTCGCGTAGAGCCTAGACGAACCCCGGTCGGGCCGCGCCCCCCGGGGGTTCCCGGACAGGGCGTGAACGTCGTCACCGCCGCAGGGGAAACAGGCAGTCTCGCAGCGGGAAGACCGTTTCGCACCGGGGCGCGCGAGACCCGTCCGGCTGACTCGGCATACTGACCGGTGTGTGCGGACTGCTGGGATTGCTGACCGCCGGGGCGGACGCCGCGACCCGGGTCGACCCGATCGCCGACGGGCTGCGCTGTGCGCGGCATCGGGGACCCGACGAGAGCGAGACGTGGAACGACCACGACCTCGTCCTCGGGTTCAACCGGTTGTCGATCATCGACGTGGACCATTCCCACCAACCCCTGCACTGGGGGCCGGTGCCGGGCGAGGACACCCGCTACACCATCGTCTTCAACGGCGAGATCTACAACTACCTCGAGCTCCGTGAGGAGCTGATCGAGACCTACGACGCGGCGTTCGCCACCGACGGCGACGGCGAGGTCATCGTCGCGGCGTTCCACTACTGGGGCCCCGACGCCGTGCAGCGCCTGCGCGGCATGTTCGCCTTCGCCATCTGGGACGTCGTGGAGCGCGAGCTGTTCCTGGCCCGCGACCCGTTCGGCATCAAGCCGCTGTTCCTGGCCACCACCCCGGTCGGCACCGCGTTCGCCAGCGAGAAGAAGTCGCTGCTGTCGCTGGCCGGTGAGCTGGAGATCGGGCTGGACCTGGAGCCGGCCGCGCTGCAGCACTACCTGACCCTGCAGTACGTGCCCGAGCCGATGTCGCTGCACCGGATGATCTCGCGCGTCGAGTCCGGCACGCACGTCACCGTGCGCCCCGGCGAGGAGCCGCTGCACCAGCGCTACTTCGCGCCGAAGTTCATCTCGCTGCCCAGCCACGCCCCGGCCAGCGCCGAGGCGGAGGCGATCGTGCACGGCGAGATCGCCGACGTGCTGCGCGACTCGGTCGCCAAGCACATGCGGGCCGACGTCACCGTCGGTGCGTTCCTGTCTGGCGGGATCGACTCCACCGCGATCGCGGCGCTCGCCAAGGAGCACAACCCGAACCTGATCACCTTCACCACCGGGTTCGAGCGCGAGGGCTACTCCGAGGTCGACGTGGCCGCGGAGTCCGCCGCCGCGATCGGCGTGCGGCACGTGGTCCGCACCGTCAAGCCGGACGAGATGATGGAGGCCCTGCCGCTCATCATCTGGTACCTCGACGACCCGGTCGCCGACCCGGCGCTGGTCCCGCTGTGGTTCATCGCCCGCGAGGCCCGCCAGCACGTCAAGGTCGTGCTGTCCGGCGAGGGTGCCGACGAGCTGTTCGGCGGGTACTCGATCTACCGCGAGCCGCTGTCGCTGTCGCCGTTCGAGAAGGTCCCCGGCACGCTCAAGCCGCTCATGCGCCGGGCGTCGCGCAAGATGCCCGAGGGCATGCGGGGCAAGGACCTGCTGCGCCGCGGGTCGCTGTCGATGGAGCAGCGCTACTACGGCAACGCCCGCATCTTCCGCGACGACCAGCTCCACGAGGTCCTGCGCGGCTACGACCCGCGGGTGTCGCACCAGGACGTGACGGCGCCGCACTACTTCGCCAGCCACGACTGGGACCCGGTCGCCCGGATGCAGCACGTGGACCTGTTCACCTGGCTGCGCGGCGACATCCTGGTCAAGGCCGACAAGATGACGATGGCGCACTCGCTGGAGCTGCGGGTGCCGTTCCTCGACCCCGAGGTCTTCGACATCGCCTCGTCGCTGCCGCAGTCGCAGAAGATCACCCACGGCTCGAACGGCACCACGAAGTACGCGCTGCGCCGGGCCTGCGAGGGCATCATCCCGCCGCACGTGCTCAACCGGCCGAAGCTCGGCTTCCCGGTGCCGATCCGGCACTGGCTGCGCGACGAGATGTACGCCTGGGCGCGCGACATCCTGCAGAACTCCGGTGCCGGGCACCTGATCGACCTGCAGGCCGTGCACCGCATGCTCGACGCGCACCGCGAGGGCCCGGTCGACCACTCCCGCCGGATCTGGGCGGTGCTGGTCTTCCTGCTGTGGCACGGGATCTTCGTCGAGAAGCGGATCGTGCCGGAGGTCCCGACCCCGACCTACCCGGTCAAGATCTGAGCGGTCCCCGCACGACGGACGGGCCGGCACCCCTGAGGGGTGCCGGCCCGTCGGCGTCCGGAGGGGGTCAGGCGGGCAGGACGGCGCGCAGCTCGTCGGCCGCGGCCTCGCCGAACGCGTCGGCCAGGCGGGTCAGCGCGGCGTCGCGGTCCCAGGTCCACTCCTGCGGGCCGTCGGACTCCAGGACGTAGGTCGCGATGAGCGCACCCAGCTGGGCCGAACGCTCCAGCGACAGCCCGGCACCGAGCGCGGTCAGGAATCCGGCGCGCCAGGCGTCGCCGACGCCGGTCGGGTCGACCAGCTCGGTCGGCGGGACGACGTCGATCCGGGTCTCGGTGCCGTCGGCCTCGACGATCAGCGCGCCCTTCTCGCCGAAGGTGGTGATGCGGGTGCCGACCTTGGCGCCGATCTCCTCGGCGGTCCAGCCGGTCTTCTTGAGCAGCAGCTCGAACTCGTAGTCGTTGGTGACCAGGTAGGTCGCGCCCTCGATGAGGCGGCGGACCTCGGGGCCCTCCATCCGGGCGAGCTGCTGGGAGGGGTCGGCGAGGAAGGGGTAGCCCTGGGTGCGGCACTCGTCGGTGTGGCGCAGCATGGCCTCGGGGTCGCTGGCACCGATGAGCACCAGGTCGAACCCGCCGACGCGCTCGGCGATCGGGGCGAGCTCGATCTCCTTCGACTTGGCCATGGCGCCGGTGTAGAAGGACGCGATCTGGCGCATGTCGTCGTCGGTGGTGCAGACGAAGCGGGCGGTGTGGACGTCGTCGTGGGTGTGCACCCCGGAGGTGTCGACACCCAGGTCGTCGAGGACCTGCTTGTACTCGGCGAAGTCGGCACCGACGGCGCCGATCAGCACCGGGTTCTGGCCGAGCACACCGAGCGCGAAGGCGATGTTGCCGGCCACGCCGCCCCGGCGGACCGTCAGGTCGTCGACCAGGAAGCTGACCGAGATCCGGTCCAGCTGGTCGGCGAGGATCTGCTCGGAGAACTTCCCCGGGAAATGCATGAGGTTGTCGGAGGCGATCGACCCCGTCACGGCAATAGGCACACCGGGGACCCTACGTCACCGACGGCGAAGGGCCCCGCCGGAGATCACCGGCGGGGCCCTTCGGAGGTGCTGCTGTGCGACGTCAGTTGAAGCTGTCGCCACAGGCGCAGGAGCCGCCCGCGTTCGGGTTGTCGATCGTGAAGCCCTGCTTCTCGATGGTGTCGACGAAGTCGATCGTGGCGCCCTGCAGGTACGGGGCGCTCATCCGGTCGACGCCGACCTTGAGACCGTGGAAGTCACGGAAGAGGTCACCGTCGAGCGACCGGTCGTCGAAGAAGAGCTGGTAGCGCAGGCCGGCACAGCCACCGGGCTGCACGGCGATGCGCAGGTGCATGTCGTCGCGGCCCTCCTGCTCGAGCAGGGTGCGCGCCTTGACGGCAGCGGAGTCGGTCAGCTCCACGCCGTGCGTCTGCTCCGTGGTCGCGCCCGCGTCCAAGGTGTTGTCAACGGTCATGACTCTCCCAACAACGTGCGTGGTCCGCCCTGTTCCCACCGGGCGTCGGAATCCATAGTACGACGTCGGGCCGGTCCGCATCCGTGCGGAGACCGTGCGAATCGCCGACGGGCGGGTGACGGGGCTCACCGGCTCCAGCGCGGTGCGACACGTTCCGCCAGGTCGGCGAGTTTCCCGGCCGGGTCCGCCATCGAGGCCTCCAGGCCGAACTCCTCCGCGACCCCGAACGCCGCGTCGACCCCGGCCGCCGCGGCCTCCCGGCGGCCCACGCTGACCTGACCGGCCAGCACCACGCACGGCGTCCCGCGGTCGGCCGCGCCCCGGGCGACGGCGGTGACGAGCTTCCCGCGCAGCGACTGCCAGTCGAAGCTGCCCTCCCCGGTGACGGCGACGTCGGCGGCGTCCAGCTCGGCGTCGAGCCCGACCAGGCCGCGGACCAGCCCGGCACCGGACTCGACCCGCGCCCCGAGGGCGAGCAGCGCGGCGCCGAGACCACCCGCGGCGCCGGCCGAGTGCAGGTCGCGCACCTCACGCCCGGCCAGGTCGGCGAGGACCCCGGCGAACACGGTCAGCGCGGCGTCCAGCTCGGTGACGGCGGCGTCGTCGGCGCCCTTCTGCGGGCCGAACACGGCGGCGGCGCCGTGCGGTCCGAGCAGCGGGTTGTCGACGTCGCTCGCCGCGACCAGCGTCATCCCGCCCAGGTCGGGGGTCCCGTCGAGACGGGCGCAGCAGTCCAGGGCCGCGCCGCCGGGCGGGAGCGGGAGGCCGTCGTCGTCGACGGGGACGGCGCCGAGCGCGGCCAGCAGACCGGCGCCGCCGTCGGTGGTGGCGGACCCGCCGAGCCCCACGACGGCGGTGGTGACGCCGGCGTCGCGGGCGGCGGCGAGCAGCTCCCCCACCCCGGACGTCGTCGCGGTGCGGGCGACCCCGGGGACCCGGTCCTCGCGCGGGACGTGGTGCAGCCCGCACGCCGAGGCGCACTCCAGGTAGGCCGTGTCGCCGACGCGCAGCCAGGACCCGGTCACCGGGTCACCGAGCGGGCCGGTGACCTCCAGCTCGTGCACGGTCCCGCCGAGCGCGGTGTGCAGCACCTCCGCGAAGCCGGTGCCGCCGTCGGCGAGGGGGACGATCGCGACGTCGGCTCCGGGCACGCCGCGCCGCCAGCCCGCGGCGATCGCCTCGGCCGCCTCCCGTGCGCTGAGGGTTCCGCCGAAGGAGTCGGGAGCCACCACGATGCGCATGCGGGGCAGGCTAGCGGCGGCCCGTATTGTGGACACCTGTGAGGTTCCTGCGCCGCTCCGAGAGCTCCGACCAGGCCGGTCAGACGGCCGTCGAGTCCCCGGCGGGCACGGACGCTGCGGAGACGGAGGACGAGGGCGCGACCCGCTCGCGTCCCCACACCACCCCCGGCAAGGGCCGGGCGACACCGAAGCGCCGTGACGCCGAGGGCAGGCGGCGCGGTCCCGCGCCGCCCCCGCCGCGTACCCAGCGGGAGGCCGCGAAGCTGGCCCGCGCCACCCGGCCGTCGAAGGACGAGCGCCGGGCGAAGGCGCTGGAGCGCCGCAAGCGGATGGACGCCGGCGACGACCGCGTGCTGCTCCCCCGCGACCGCGGCAAGGTGCGGGCGTACGTGCGCGACATCGTCGACTCGCGCCCGCACGTCATCGGCCTGTTCCTGCCGCTGGCCGCGCTCGTGCTGGTCGCCGCGCTCATCCAGAACCCGGTGATCCAGCAGTACGTCACGCTGTTCACGTTCCTGATGCTGATCGTGATGGTCGTCGAGGGCACGCTGCTGGGCATGCAGGTCCTGAAGAAGGCCCGCGCGAAGTTCCCCGACGAGGAGATCAAGGGCCTCGGCACCGGGTGGTACGCGTTCTCCCGCGCCACCCAGCCGCGCCGCATGCGGGTGCCCAAGCCGCGCGTCAAGCGCGGCGACACGGTCTGACACCGTCCCGGCGGGCCCCTGCTCTCAGAGCACGAGCGGCCCGCCGGGCAGGTCCAGCACGGCCTGCAGCGACGGCGACTCCCCCGCGACGACCTCGGCCTCCCCACCCGCACCGACCGCGTCGAGCAGTGCGGTCACCCGCTCCGGATCGGGGTGGGTCAGGCGCAGCGTGCGCAGGCTCGCCGGGACCGGCAGGTCCGACGACGGGTGCCGGGTGGCGCCCCAGTCGATGAGGAACGGCAGCACCCCGCCCCCGTCGTCGGGCGGGAACGCGAGCCGCCACGCGAGCAGCGTGCCGTCCGGGCGCCTGCGGGACATGTCCCGGGCGGGTCCCGGGTCGTGCCCGGCGGCGCGGGCCGCGTCGAGCGCGGCGTCGAGGTCGTCGACACGCACCGCCCAGGTCACCAGCGCGGGTGCGGTCAGGGTGTCGATCCGGAACGGGCGCGGTGCGTCCGGCTCGTCCTGCGCGGGGTCGGGGCCGACCACCTCCAGGTACCGGCCCGGCCCGATCCCGGCCAGCCGGTTGCGGGTGCCGACACCGACGTGCGGCCCGCCCTCGAGCGTGTGGAGATGACGTCCGGCCAGGTCAGCGGCGGTGTCGTCGACGTCGGGGGTGGCCAGGACCAGATGATCGAGCACCTTCGCGACGCTACCGGGGACCGGTAGGACACGATGTGCGGCGTGACTCCTCCCGTCGAACTGCGGACGCTCGTGCTCGGGGGCACGCGTTCCGGCAAGTCGCGGCACGCCGAGGAACTGCTCGGCGACGACGCGGCGGTCCGCTACCTCGCGACCGGCCGGCGGATCCCCGGCGACACCGACTGGGACGCGCGCATCGCCGCGCACACCGCCCGGCGTCCCGCCCACTGGACCACCGAGGAGGTCGGCGGCACCGAGCTGTCCGCCGCCCTCGCCCGGCCCGGCCCGGTGCTGGTCGACGACCTGGCGACCTGGCTGACCGGGGTCCTCGACGACGCCGGTGCCTGGGACGCCCCGGTCGTGCCCGCCACGGTCGACGCCGCCGTCGACGGCCTGGTCGCCGCGGTCGCCGCCGCACCGGGACCGCTGGTGCTGGTTTCCGCCGAGACCGGGCTGGGGGTCGTGCCGGACACCCGCGCCGGGCGGCTGTTCCGGGACCGGCTGGGTGAGCTGAACGCCGCCGTCGCGCGGGTGTGCGACGACGTCGTGCTGGTGGTGGCGGGGCGGGCGCTCACCCTGCCCGCTCCCGCCGTCACCGAGCCGGGGACCGGTGTCGCCCCGACACCCGTCCCCACGGCGTCGGCCGCGGGACCACCCGCCGGTCCCGTCGTGGCGGGCCCCGGCTCCGGGCTCGACGCCGCGGGAGCAGGCGCGCCCGGCTCCGCCACCGGGTCCGCGGCTCCCGAGGGGACCGGTGTCCCGGCTGCCGGAGCCGGCGGGCCCGTCGGCACCGACGTCGCCGACCCCGACGGCGACGTCGCGGGCACCCCCGCCGGGGTCCCGGGTGCGGTCCTCCCCGCGACCGGGGCGGCCGCGGGCGCCGTCGCGGGAGCCGCGACGACCCCCGCCTCGGTCACCGAGTCCGACGTGGAGATCGTCCCGGTCACCGTCGGGCGGCCGGACTCCCGCAGCCGCCGCGCGGCCGTCGCCCTGGTCGAGGGGCTCGCGATGCCCACGGGCGGGCTCGGCAGGCTCGGCGAGCTGGGCGTGTGGCTGGCGTCCTGCCAGGGCACCTGTCCCCCGCAGGCGCCCGTGCGCGCCCGGGTGGTGCTGCTCGCCGCCGACCACGGCATCGCCGGGAACGGCGTCTCGGCCTACCCGCCGCAGGTGTCCGCGGTGCGCGCCACCGCCGCCGCGGCCGGACGGCTGCCGGTCACCGTCGCCGCGCGGGCCGCCGGGGCGACCGTGCGGGTCGTCGACGTCGGTCTCGTGTCCGGGGCCGAGGGCGCCGAGCCGGGCTGGCTCGTCGCGCACGGCACCGGCCGGATCGACCGCGAGGACGCCCTGGACGGTGACCGCGCCACCGCGGCGTGGCTGACCGGGCGGCGGCTGGCCGACGCCGAGATCGACGCCGGCGCGGACCTGCTGATCCCGGCGACGCTCGCCGTCGGCGTGACGACCCCCGCCGCGACGCTCGTCGCGGCCGTGACCGGGGCCGAGCCCGTCGCCGTCGTGGGGCGGGCCTCGGGGATCGACGACCGCGCCTGGATGCGCAAGGCCGTCGCGATCCGCGACGCGCTGCGCCGGGCCCGTCCGCACCTGCGCGACCCGCTGGCGCTGCTGCGCACCGTCGGCGGCACGGACCTGATCGTGCTCGCCGGGTTCCTCGCCCGGGCCGCGGAGCGCAAGGTGCCCGCGGTGCTCGACGGTCTGGCCGTCGGCGCGGCGGCCCTGCTCGCCGACGAGCTGGCCCCCGGGGCGAAGGACTGGTGGGTCGCCGCGCAGCCGTCGACCGAACCGGCCGCGACGCTCGTCCTGGAGCACCTGTCGCTGGTGCCGCTGCTGGACCTGGCGGTGCGCACCGAGGACGGCACCGCCGCGGTGACGGCGCTGCCGCTGCTGGTCACCGCGGCGCGGCTGCTCGCCGAGACCGGGACCGCGCAGGACACGGGCGTCGTCCCGGGTGACGTGACGGTGCCGGCAGGCGCCGGCCGGTGAGCGGACCCCGGCCCGGTCCCCTCGCGGGGCTCGCGCTGGCGGTCAGCTGGCTGACCGTCGTGCCCGCCCGGGTCCGCACCTCCGACGACGGCGCGCTGCCCGACGGCGTCGCCGCGGCCGCCCTGCGCTGGGCGCCGCTGGTCGGCGCCGGGCTCGGCGTCGCGGGCGGGGCACTGCTCACCGGGCTGGTCGCCGTCGGGGTGTCCCCGCTGGTCGCGGGCCTGCTGACGGTCGGGGCGGGCGCGCTCGCGACGCGCGGGATGCACGTCGACGGCATCGCCGACACCGCCGACGGCCTGGGCAGCTACGGCCCGCCGGAGCGGGCGCTGCGGATCATGGCCGACGGCGGGGCCGGACCGTTCGCCGTCGTCACGCTGCTGGTGGTGCTGGGCGCCCGCGCCGCCGCCCTCGCGCAGCTGGCGTCCGCGCCGCCCACGGTCGTGCTCGTCGTCTGCGCGCTGGCCGCGGCGGCCGGGCGGGCCGGGTTCTGCTGGGTCGCGCGGCGCGGGACGCCCGCCGCGCGCCCGGGTGGTCTGGGCGCGACGGTCGCCGGGTCGCAGCCGGTGTGGGTCGCGCCGCTGTGGTGGGCCGGGCTGGCGGCGGCCGCGGCCACCGCGCTGGTCGTCACCGTCGAGCCGCAGCAGGACACCGCCGTCCTGGCGGCGGGCACGGCCGGGGCCGGGACGCTCGGCGCAGCCGGGGTGGTGCTCGCCGTCGCCGGGGCGGTACTGCTCGCGGCGGTGCTCGTGGTGGGCCTGGCCCGGCACACCCGGCGACGCTTCGGCGGGATGAGCGGCGACGTCCTGGGTGCGGCCTGCGAGCTCGGCGGCACCGCGGTCCTCGTCGTCCTGGCGGCCGCGCTCACCGGGTGACCCGGGGCGTGATCGAGCCGGTCCACGCGGCAGGCGGCCCCATGATCACCGGTTGTGGAGCACGTCGTTCGCGAGACGGGCGCAGGACTCCACAACCAGTGATCATGGACGGGATTCGCAGCTGCGACGGGTTCGGCGGGATCGGGGCCGGGCCGTGCGGGGCGCCGCCATCCTGCGCCGGTGCCCCCTGCCCCGCTCTCCGCTCCGTCGACCTCGCTGCGTGACCTGCTGCTCGCCCAGGACGGGGTCCTGTCCGCGGCCCAGGCCCGGACCACCGGGCTGTCCCGGCAGGCCGTCCGGCGACGGGTGGCCCGCGGCGAGTGGGTCGATCTGCACCCGGGCGTCCTCGCCGAGGCGACCCGCGTCCCGACCGCGGCGATGCGTGTCCGTGCCGCGGCGCTCTGGGCCGGGCCCTCCGGGCTGGTCCACGGGCCGGCCGCCGCATGCTGGAGCGGGATGACCGACCGGTGCCCCCGCGACGTCGGGGTGACGCTCCCCCGCGGCACCCGGCGGCTCGCGCCCGGCGGCATCGCGCTGCGGCGGCGCGACGTGCCCGGTCCCGACCGGACCTGGATCCGGGGCGTCGCCGTCACCACCGAGCACTTGACCGTGCTGGAGACCTGCGCCGTGCTGCCCGACGGGGCCGCGTTCCTCGACCGGGTCCTGCAGCGTCGCGTCGTGCACCCGGCGCTGCTGCACGAGGCCTACTGCCGCAACGCGGGCGCGCACGGCATGGCCGCGGCGCACCGGTTGCTGGTGGCCGCGCTCGACCGCGCGGACTCGGAGCTGGAACGGATGCTGCTGCGGCTGCTGCGCGCCGCCGGGATCGGCGGCGCCGTCCGCGGGCTGCCCATGGGCGGCGGGCGCGAGATCGATCTGGCCTTCCCCGCCGAGCGGGTGGCGATCGAGCTGGACGGGTGGGCCTGGCACACCGACCCCGACCGGTTCCGGGCCGACCGGGCGAAGGGGAACGCACTGGTCACCCGGGGGTGGACGCTGTTGCGCTTCACCTGGCACGACGTGCACGACGCACCGGAGCGCACCGTCGCCGCGATCCGGCGGGCCCTGCGCCGGTGACCACCGGTCGTGGAGCGACGCGTCCGTGGGACGGGCGCGGAACTACACGACCGGTGACCATGCGTCGGAGCGGCACGGCCGGCCCGGGACCGGTGGACGGTCCCGGGACGGCTCAGACCGACGCGGGGGCCGGCACCAGGGTGTGCATCCAGCCGTGCGGGTCCGGGGCCGCGCCGCGCTGGATCGCGGTCAGCGCCTCGCGCAGCTGCAGGGTGACCGGGCCGGGCTCACCGTTGCCGACGGTCACCTCGCCGCCGCTGTGCTTGACCGTCCCGATCGGGGTGATCACCGCGGCGGTGCCGCAGCCGAACACCTCGGTCAGCACGCCGCTCGCGGCGCCACCGAGCCACTCCTGGCCGGAGATGCGGCGCTCGACCACGGAGATCCCGAGGTCCTTCGCCACCGTGATCAGCGAGTCCCGGGTGATGCCGGCGAGCACCGAGCCGCGCAGGTCCGGCGTCGTGACCTCGACCGAGCCGTCGTCGGAGCGGAAGACGAAGAACAGGTTGTTCGAGCCCATCTCGTCGATCCACTGGCGCTCCTCGGCGTCGAGGTAGGCGACCTGGGCGCAGCCGTGCTGGGCACCGACCGACTGCGGCAGCAGCGACGCCGCGTAGTTCCCGCCGCACTTGGCGGTGCCGGTGCCGCCGAGCGCGGCGCGCGTGTACTCGGTCTCCAGCCACACGTCCATCGGCTTGACCCCGCCGGCGAAGTACGGCCCGGCCGGCGACGCGATGACCGAGTACAGGTACTCCGACGACGGCCGCACCCCCAGCCCGACCTCCGTCGCGATCATGAAGGGCCGCAGGTAGAGCGAGTCCTCACCGCCGGCCTCGGGCACCCACTCGGAGTCGACCGCGAGGAGCTCGGACAGCGAGGCGAGGAAGAGGTCCTCGGGGAGCTCGGCCATCGCGAGCCGGCGCGCGGAGCCGGCGAACCGGGCGGCGTTGGCGTCGGGCCGGAACGACGCGATCGAACCGTCGGGCTGGCGGTAGGCCTTGAGCCCCTCGAAGATCTCCTGCCCGTAGTGCAGGACCATCGAGGACGGGTCCAGTGTCATCGGGCCGTAGGGCACGACCGCCGGGTCGTGCCAGCCGGTCCCGGCGGTCCACCGGATCGTCACCATGTGGTCGGTCATGTACCGCCCGAAGCCGGGGGCGGCCAGTACGTCGGCGCGCCGCTGCGGGGACGCCGGGGCGGGGTTGCGGGTCACGGAGAACTTCGGCGCGCTCATGGCCCAAACGGTATCCCCGCTGTCCACGGGGCAAACAGTCGGATTCCCGAGGAACGGGAGCCGGTGGGCCCGCTCAGCGGACGTGCGAGGGCACCAGCGGCGGCTTCACGACCTCCACCGGCAGCGCACGTCCCCGGACGTCGATCACCAACGCGTCACCGACGGCCACCCCGCCCGCGGTGTCGACCAGGGCCAGCGCGACGCCGGTGCGCAGCGTCGGGGAGAACGTCCCCGAGGTGACGACGCCGACGGGGCTGCCCCCCTCGCCGTCGAGGACGGTCATCCCCGCCCGCGGCACACCCCGCCCCGTCGCCCGCAGCGCACGCAGGCGCCGCGCCGGGCCCGCCGCGCGCTCGGCGAGCAGGGCGTCGCGGCCCCAGAACGCCGGCTTGTCCCAGCCGACCGCCCAGCTGCTCCCGGCCTGGACCGGGCTGATCTCGGTGGACAGCTCGTGGCCGTGCAGCGGGTAGCCCATCTCGGTGCGCAGGGTGTCGCGCGCCGCGAGACCGCAGGGGCCGCCGCCGACGGTGCGGACGGCGTCGAGCAGGGCGTCCCACATCGCCGGGGCGGCCTGGGCGGCGAGGACGACCTCGTAGCCGAGCTCGCCGGTGTAGCCGGTGCGACAGATCCGCACACCGCCGTCGTTCAGACCGCCCTCGATGTCGGTGAACGCCATGTAGTCCAGGTCCGCGACGCCCTCCCCCGCGGCACCGAGCGCCGCGCTCAGCGCCTCGGCGGAGCGGGGCCCCTGGACGGCGAGCACGGCGAGCTCGCGGTGCCGGTCGGTGATCGTGACGCCGGGCGGGGCGCCGGCGGCGAGCGCGGACACGATCCGGGTGGAGTTCGCGGCGTTCGGGACGAGCAGCAGGTCGTCGTCGGCGGCCAGGTAGACGATCATGTCGTCCTCGACGCCGCCGCGTTCGTCGCAGGCCAGGGTGTACTGGGCGCGGCCCGGGCCGATCCGGCCGAGGTCGTTGGTGAGGCAGGCGTTCAGGTGCGCGGCCGCGCCCGGCCCGGAGATCGGGACGGTGCCCAGGTGGCTGACGTCGAACAAGCCCGCCGTCTCGCGGACCGACGTGTGCTCGGCGACGGTGCCGCCCGGGTAGGAGATCGGCATCGACCACCCCCCGAACTCGCCGAGGGTGGCGTCGAGGGCGACGTGCCGGTCGTGCAGCGGGCTGGGCAGGAGCTCGTCGGTCACGCCCGCGACCCTATCGGCCTCAGGCCGCCTGTTCCTCGGGATCGCTGTGGCGCACGGGTTCCTCGGCCGCCGTGCCGGCGCGCGAGCGCGCCGTGACGGCGCACAGCACCCAGCCCGCGGCGAGCGCCCCGGCCGTCGCGACCAGCGGCCACGGCGGCATCGACGCGGCGACGGCCAGGCACCCCACCCCACCGGCGACGGCGACGACCGCCGCCCGCACCGGGCGTCCCGGCAGGCGGAGCACCGCGGCGTGCAGCACGGCGTGGTGGACCAGGGCCGCGACGACGGTGACGACGATCGCGGTCGTCGCGGACAGCAGCAGGGTCATCGCCAGGGTCAGCACCCCCAGCGTCAGGTCGGCCACCCACGGCGTGCCACGCGACCCGCCCCGGCCCAGGAACGCGGGCAGCTCCCCCTCCCGGGACAGCCGGGCGGCTCCGGCCGCGGCCCGCGACAGCGCCCCGAGCAGTGCGGCGACCGTCGCGGCGGCGGCACCGACCCGCACCAGCACCCCCACCTGGGCGCTGCTGCTGGTGTCCATCAGCGCGGCCAGCGGGGCCGACGCCGACGCCAGCCCGGACGCACCGAGCCCGCGCAGCAGGGCCGCCGACAGCAGGAGCAGCAGCACCGTCGTGATCACGACGGCGAGTGCGGGGGCCCGGCGGATCGCCCGCACCGGGTCCCGCAGGCTGCCCCCGAGCTCGGCGACGCGGGACAGCCCGGTGAAGGCGAGGAACACGAACCCGGCGGCGGTGAGCACGCCGAGCGGGCCCGGCTCGATCGCGGCCTGCAGCGTGGCGACGGCCGGGTCGTCGGGCGTCCCGGCGCCGTCGCCGGCGATGCCGGCTCCGGTGGCCGCGGCGGGCATCGCCGAGGACAGCACCGCGTGCGGGCCGTCCGCCCGCAGCCCCACCACGATCGCGACGGTCAGGGCGAGCAGCGTGCCCACCACCAGCCCGCGCGCCGCACCGGGCGAGATCCGCACCCCGAAGGCGTTCACCGCGACGACGGCGAGCACCGCCACCACCGCGATGGTCACCGGCTGGGTGGGCAGCACGTAGGCGCCGAACACCAGCGCCGCGGCCGACCCGGCGGCGGCCCGCGAGGTCACCCGCGCGACCGCCCCGAGCCGTAGTGCGGGGGCGGGCAGGTCACCGCGGGCCAGCTCCGGACCGGCCGGGCGGGCGAGCGACAGGTGCGCGGTCGACCCGACCACGCCGAGCGCGAGCAGCGCGGCGAGGAGCACCCCGAGCGGGAACCAGGTGCCCGCCGACGCGGCCGCGGGGCCGAGCGCCGCGTACAGCCCGGTACCGAACGTCGCCGAGAGGGCGACGACGACCGCGGTCACGGTCGGGATCCGGTACGGGGGGCGAGGCACCCGTTCACCTTCCCATCCACCCCTGTGCCGCGCGGCGCCGCGGGGGTGTCATTACCATCTCGGTCCGGTCTCGTCGTCCCGCCCGCCACCCGGCTCCCCACCCACCCGGCGCACGGGACGTGTGCACCGGCCACGCAGGGTGAGATCGGGCGACCCGGAACCACTCGTCCGATACCCACCGTTCCCGTCCGACCCCGAGGAGTGCCACCCGTGCCGATCGACGTCCCGACCCTCCCGCAGACCGCCGCACACCGCGGTGCCGAGCCGGAGGCGGTCGTCGACGCCGTCGTGGTCGGTCTGCACGCCCCCGCGGCCGACGCCGCCGACGGGACCGGCCCGGCGCTGGCCGCGGGCGCCGCCGGCGTCGACGCCGCGTTCTCCGGGGAGCTGCTGGAGCTGCTCACCACCGTCGGCGCGACCGGGAAGGCCGAGCAGGTCGTGTCGCTGCCGACCCGCGGCGCGCTGTCCGCGCCGCGTCTGGTCGCGGTCGGTCTGGGCCGCCCGGCCGAGGGGCCGAAGGCGTCCGAGGCGGTCCGCCGCGCCGCCGGTGCCGCCGCCCGCACGCTGGCCGGGACCGGCTCGGTGCTGAGCACGCTGTCCGCGGTCGATGCCGAGGCCGCGGTCGTCGGCGCCGTCCTGGGCGGCTACCGCTTCGACCGGCACCGGACCTCCACCGACGCCACGGCCGCCCCGGTCGGCAGCTGGTCGTTCACCGGCGCCGACGACGCGGCCGTGCGGCGGGCGACGCTCGTCGCCGAGGCCGTCGTCACCGCCCGGGACCTGGTCAACACCGCGCCGAACGTGCTGGTCCCCGAGACCTTCGCGGCGCACGCGGTGGCGCTGGGCGAGCGTGCCGGGCTGGTCACCGAGGTCCTCGACGACGCCGCGCTGCGGGAGAACGGCTACGGCGGCGTCACCGGCGTCGGGAAGGGGTCGGCGAACCCGCCCCGGCTGGTGCGCCTGACCTGGAACGGCGGCCCGGCCGCGTCGAAGCGGGTCGCGCTCGTCGGCAAGGGCATCACCTTCGACACCGGCGGCATCTCGCTCAAGCCCAACGCCGGCATGGCCGACATGACCTCGGACATGGGCGGGGCGGCCGCGGTCGTCGCGACCGTGGTGCTCGCCGCGAAGCTGGAGCTGCCGGTCACGGTGACCGCGACCGTGCCGATGGCGGAGAACATGCCGTCGTCGACGGCGTACAAGCCCGGCGACGTGCTGACCATGTTCGGCGGGACCACCGTCGAGGTGCTCAACACCGACGCCGAGGGACGGCTGATCCTCGCCGACGCGATCGTCCGCGCCGCCCAGGACGACCCCGACTACCTGGTGGAGACCTCGACGCTGACCGGCGCCCAGCTCGTCGCGCTCGGCATGCGCACCGCCGGGGTGATGGGGTCGGACGAGCTGCGCGACCGGGTCGCCGCGCACGGCACCGCCGCCGGCGAGGACGCCTGGGCGATGCCGCTGCCGGAGTACCTGCGCGGCGAGCTGGACTCGCGGGTGGCCGACATCAGCAACGTCAGCGGGCAGCGGTTCGCCGGGATGCTGCTGGCCGGGGTGTTCCTCAAGGAGTTCGTGCCCGCCGGGCTGCCGTGGGCGCACATCGACATCGCGGGGCCGTCGTTCAACACCGGCGGGCCGCGCGGCTACACCACCAAGGGCGGCACGGGGGTGCCGGTGCGCACCCTGCTGGCGTTCCTGGAGGACGTGGCCGCGAACGGCTGACCCCGGATCAGCGGTCCTGCAACGCGTCCAGCGCGACGGCGAAGGCGGCGGCCAGGCGGAAGTCGATGCGCGGGTCCGGGACGGAGACGTCGTAGGAGTCGCGCAGCGACCACCGCCGGTCGCTGCTCATCAGCAGCGTGCCGCCGGAGTCCTCGGTGACGTCGAAGTGGTACGGCAGCGGCAGGTTCTCGGCCACCCGGCGCAGCAGGGCGACGCCGAGGCTGCGCTCGCGCCCGGTCGCGGCGACGCCCGGCGCGGTCAGCGTCCAGGTCGAGCGCAGCAGGCTCGCCCCGAACCGCTTGCCGAAGGTGCCGATCACCCGGCCGTGCTCGTCGAGGACGTCGTGCTCGGCGCGGACGTCGAGACGCTGGCGGGCGCGGAAGGAGAACACCGCGCGGGAGCGGCTGTCGTCGGACCAGAAGGTCACCTGCTCCTTGAAGGCGAACCGCTTCTGCTGCGCGAACGCCATGAGCGCGCCCGCGCTGCCGTCGGGGTTCGCGGCGTGCACGTCGTAGCGGTTCACGCCGAGGGTGATCCGCTGGCGGACGAGGAAGCGGGGCAGGTGCATCGCGGCCGTCACGGGGCCCGAGTCTGGCCGGACCGGATCCGGGCGGCGACACCGGACCGGGGGTTACCCACGGGTAGGGCATACTGCCGCCCATGAGCCGGCAGCGTCGTCGACACGAGGTCCCCGCGCACTCCCCCCGTTCCGCGGTGGTCACCGGCGCGGCCCGCGGCATCGGCGAGCAGATCGCCCGCGAGCTCGTCGGGCGCGGCTACCGGGTGCTGGTCACCGACCTCGACGAGGCCGCGGCGCAGGCCACCGCGACCCGGATCGGGGCGGCCGCCGGCACCGCCTGCGACGTCACCGACCCGGCCGCGTCCGCGGCGGCGGTGGCCCGGGCCCGCGAGCTCGCGCCGCTGGGCGCCTGGGTGAGCAACGCCGGCGTCGGCTTCGACGGCACCGTCACCGACATCGCCGAGGCCCGCGCCCGCGCGCTGGTCGAGGTCAACCTGCTGGGCCCGATCTGGGGTGCCCGGGCCGCGGTGACGGCGTTCCGCGAGCAGGCGGCGGCGGGGACGGCCCGCGGCGGCGAGATCGGCGTGACCGTGTCGCTGTCCGGCCTCGGCCCGGTTCCGGGCCTGTCGGTGTACGCGGCGTCGAAGGCGGGCGCGCTGTCCGTGGTGTCCGCGCTGGCCTCGGAGGTGCGCCGGGAGGGCATCGGGGTGCATGCGGTCTGCCCGGACGGGGTGAACACCGAGCTGCTGCGCTCGATGACGCCCGGCGGCCAGGGCCAGGCGCTCGTGCGGTCCGGGGTGCTGGTCACCCCCGAGCAGGTCGCGACGGCGCTGGTCGGGATGTTCGGCACCGGCCGGGTCTACCGGACGCTGCCCGCCTGGCGGGGCGCGCTGCTGCGCCTCACCGCGCTCGCCCCCGGGCCCGCACTGCGCCTGGAGCCCGCGATGCGCGCGCTCGGCGAGCGGCGCGCCCGCTCGCTGCGCCCCTGACCCGGCGGGTCAGGCGTCGCGGTCCTTGGCCCGCAGCTCGCGCAGCATCCGCTCCCGGCGCTCGCGCTTGCGCAGGGCGCGGTCGCGGGCGTCGTGCTCGCGCATCCGGTTCGGGTACCCGACGAGCTGCACGTCGTAGATCGGCATCTGCAGCGACCGGGCCAGCTTCTTCGCCGCGTTCGGGTTCGCGACCCGCCTGCGGGTCCACTCGCCGTCGTGGGCGACGAAGACCACCGTCGTCTCCGTCACGGTCGTGCGCGGTTCGACGAAGGCCTCGACCCCGATCCGGGCGGCCGACCACTCACGCAGGTGGGCCTCCCCCTCCGCGTACGCGCCACGCCTCCCGCCGGAGCCGGATCCCCGGCCGGACCTGGGGCCCGACGGTCCACGTGACCGGAACAGGTCGAGCAGACCCATGCGCGTCTTCCTCTCGTCGATCCGGTCGCACCCCTACGAACCGGACACGGTAGCTCCGAGGGCCCAACGAACGGGATCACGGATTTGCTCCCGACACCCCACTGGCGCAGTCGCGGCCGGATGACAAGATGGGCGCCGCGTAGCGGGGTCCCGTCCGGCGGAGCCGGTCCACCGGCGGTGACCCCCGGAGGGAGCTGATCGGTGTCCGACCCGGGCGCTCGTTCCGCCGACCTGGTGATCCTGGGCGGCGGCTCCGGTGGCTACGCCTGCGCGCTGCGGGCCGCGGAGCTGGGCCTGTCGGTGGTCCTGGTCGAGAAGGACAAGCTCGGCGGCACCTGTCTGCACCGCGGCTGCATCCCCACCAAGGCGCTGCTGCACGCGGCCGAGGTGGCCGACCAGGCCCGCGACGGCGCGCAGGTCGGCATCCGCTCCACGTTCGACGGCGTCGACATGGCCGGGGTGAACGCCTACAAGGACGGCGTGGTCTCCCGGCTGTACAAGGGCCTGCAGGGCCTGGTCGCCTCGCGCGGGATCACCGTGGTGCCCGGTGCGGGCATCCTGGAGGGCCCCGGCACCGTCCGGGTCGGCGACGAGCGCATCACCGGCCGCCACGTCGTGCTCGCCACCGGCTCCTACGCCCGGTCGCTGCCCGGCCTGGAGCTGGACGACCGCATCGTCACCTCCGACGCCGCGATCTCCCTCGACGAGGCCCCGCGCCGGGTCGTCGTGCTCGGCGGCGGCGTGATCGGCGTCGAGTTCGCCAGTGTGTGGCGCTCGTTCGGGGCCGAGGTCACGATCGTCGAGGCGCTGCCGCGGCTCGTGCCGAACGAGGACGAGTTCTGCTCCACCCAGCTGGCCCGGGCGTTCCGGCGGCGCCGGATCACCGCCCGCACCGGGGTGCGGTTCGCGAAGGCGACCCGCAGCGGCGACACCGTCACCGTGTCGCTGGAGTCCGGTGAGGAGATCGAGGCCGACCTGCTGCTGGTCGCGGTCGGCCGCGGCCCCAACACCACCGGTCACGGCTTCGCCGAGGCCGGCGTCGCGATGGACGGCGGCTTCGTGACCGTCGACGAGCGGCTGCGCACGAACCTCGACGGCGTGTACGCCGTCGGGGACGTCACCCCCGGCCTGCAGCTCGCCCACCGCGGCTTCGCCCACGGGATCTTCGTCGCCGAGGACGTCGCGGGGCTCGCGCCCCGCCCCGTCACCGACGACGGCATCCCGCGCGTCACCTACTGCGACCCCGAGGTCGCCTCGGTCGGGCTGACCGAGCAGGCCGCGCGGGACCTCCACGGCGAGGTGCACACCCTGACCTACGACCTGGCCGGCAACGGGAAGTCGCAGATCCTGCAGACCTCCGGGGCGGTCAAGCTCGTCGCCCAGGGGCCCGCCGGACAGGGCGGACGCGTCCTCGGCGTGCACATGGTGGGCTCCCGGATCGGGGAGCTCGTCGGAGAGGCGCAACTGGTCTACAACTGGGAGGCTCTGCCCACCGACGTCGCCGCCCTGATCCACGCCCATCCCACACAGAGCGAGGCCCTCGGAGAGGCCCACCTCGCGCTGGCCGGGAGACCGCTGCACACCCACGGCTGATCCCGGCCCCACAACCCGAACACCCACGCGGAACAAGAGGAGCTCCACCCGACATGGCCGTCACCGTTGAGATGCCCGCCCTGGGCGAGAGTGTCACCGAGGGCACCGTCACCCGCTGGCTCAAGGCCGAGGGCGACACCGTCGAGGTCGACGAGCCGTTGCTCGAGGTCTCGACCGACAAGGTCGACACGGAGATCCCGTCGCCCGCCGCGGGCGTCCTGAAGCGCATCATCGCGGGCGAGGACGACACGGTCGAGGTCGGCGGCGAGCTCGCCGTCATCGGCGACGCCGACGAGGCCGACGACGCCGGTTCGTCCGACTCCGGCTCCTCCGGGAAGGCCGAGGAGCCCGCGGAGACCGAGGCGGAGCCCGAGCCCGAGCCGGAGCAGGCCGAGGAGGAGGCCCCGGAGCCGTCCTCCGGTGGTTCGTCGTCCGGTGGGGGCTCCGGCACCCCGGTCACGATGCCCGAGCTCGGCGAGTCGGTCACCGAGGGCACCGTGACCCGCTGGCTCAAGCAGGTCGGCGACGCCGTCGAGGTCGACGAGCCGCTGCTCGAGGTCTCCACCGACAAGGTCGACACCGAGATCCCCTCGCCGGTCGCGGGCACCGTGCTCGAGCACACCGTCGCCGAGGACGAGACCGTCGAGGTCGGCGCGCAGCTCGCGCTGGTCGGCGACGGCTCCGCCGCCCCGGCGCAGGACGAGGCGCCGAAGCAGGAGAAGGCTCCGGAGAAGAAGGAGGAGCCGAAGAAGGAGGCTCCGAAGGCCGAGCCGAAGCCGGAGCCGAAGGCCGAGCACCCCAAGGCCGAGGAGAAGCAGGAGAAGGCCCCGGCCGGCTCCGAGGACTCCCCCGCCGGGAGGATCGAGCCCTCCTCGAACGGCTCGGGCTCGGGTTCGGGCGAGAAGCCCTACGTGACCCCGCTGGTGCGCAAGCTGGCCCAGGAGCACGGCGTCGACCTCGACTCGGTCACCGGCTCCGGCGTCGGCGGCCGCATCCGCAAGCAGGACGTCCTCGCCGCCGCCGAGCAGGCGAAGGCCCCGGCGCAGGAGAAGCCGTCCGCCCCGGCGGCGCAGCCCGCCTCCGGTGGCGCGCCCCAGGAGCCGAAGGCCGTCCCGACCCGCGCGGACAACGCGCCGGAGCCGGGCACCACGGTCAAGCTCCCGCGCCTGCGCCAGGTCATCGCGCAGCGGATGAACGAGTCGCTCGCGACCTCGGCGCAGCTGACCACCGTCCAGGAGGTCGACCTCACCCGCATCGTCAAGCTGCGGAACCGGGTCAAGGAGGACTTCAAGAAGCGTGAGGGCGCCAACCTCACCTTCCTGGCGTTCATCGCCAAGGCCACCATCGAGGCGCTCAAGGCGTTCCCGTCGCTGAACGCCTCGATCTCCGAGGACAACAAGCAGGTCACCTACCACGGCTCGGTGCACATGGGCATCGCCGTGGACACCCCGCGCGGCCTGCTCGTGCCGGTGATCAAGGACGCCGACGACCTGTCGCTGGCCGGGATCGCCAAGAAGATCGCCGACGTCGCGGCCCGCACCCGCGACTCCAAGATCGGTCCGGACGAGCTGTCGGGCGGCACCTTCACGATCACGAACATCGGGTCCGCGGGCGCGCTGTTCGACACGCCGATCATCAACCAGCCCCAGGTCGCCATCCTGGGCACCGGCGCGATCTCGAAGGAGCCGAAGGTCGTCACCGGCCCCGAGGGCGACGACGTCATCGCCGTCCGCTCGGTCTGCTTCCTGCCGATGACCTACGACCACCGCCTGGTCGACGGCGCCGACGCCGGCCGCTTCCTGTCCGCGGTCAAGGCCCGGCTGGAGGAGGGCGCCTTCGAGGCCGAGCTCGGCCTGTAGGCACCCCCGCGACACACGGCGGCCCGTCCCGGTCCACCCGGGGCGGGCCGCCGTCGTCACCGGTCCGGGTGAACGGGTGACGATGGTCGCGGCATGTCCGGCTCGCGCGTCCGCCCGGGACCGGGAAGGATCGCGGCCGTGCGAGTCGTCGTGGCCGGTTCGTCCGGACTGATCGGAACAGCCCTGGTCGCCCACCTGAGGGGCGCGGGGCACGAGGTGCTGCGCCTGGTGCGGCGCACCCCCGCCGCCCCCGACGAGCGCGGCTGGGACCCGCCCGCCGGCACCGTCCAGGACGGCACCCTCGACGGCGCCGACGCGGTCGTGAACCTCAACGGCGCCGGCATCGCCGACCGGCCGTGGACCGGCGCCCGCAAGCAGCTGATCCGCGACTCGCGCAACGTCCCCACCGACGTCCTCGCCGAGGCCGTGGCCCGGCACAGGGTCCCGGTTCTGGTCAGCGGCTCGGCCGTCGGCTACTACGGCGACACCGGCCAGGTCGTCGTCGACGAGTCCGCGCCGTCGGGCTCGGGGTTCCTCGCCGACGTGTGCCGGGACTGGGAGGCCGCCGCGGCCCCCGCCGTGGACGCCGGCGCCCGGGTGGTGCTCGTCCGCACCGGCCTGGTCCTGTCCCCCTCCGGCGGGCTGCTCGCCATGCTGCGCCCGCTGTTCAAGGGGTTCCTCGGCGGGCGCATCGGCAAGGGCACCCAGTTCATGCCGTGGGTCTCCCTCGACGACCAGGTCGCGGCGATCCGGTTCGCCGTCGAGACCGAGGCCCTGTCCGGCCCGGCGAACGTGACCGGCCCGGTGCCGGTCACCAACGCCGAGTTCACCAAGGAGATGGCCGCGGCGGTCGGGCGGCCCGCGCCGTTCCCGGTGCCCGGCCCGGTGGTCTCCACCGTGCTCGGCGAGATGGGCCGCGAGATGCTGCTCGGCGGCCAGCGGGCGGTGCCTGCGGCCCTGCTCGAGGCCGGGTTCCAGTTCCGCCACCACACCGTCGGCGACGCGCTCTCGGCCGCGGTCGGGTCATGACCCCGTCCGACGTCGACGTCCTGGTGGTCGGGGCGGGCCTGTCCGGCCTGCGCGCGGCCACCGTGCTGCACCGGCACGGGCTGACCGTGCGCGTGCTGGAGTCCGCCGACCGGGTCGGCGGGCGGATGGCGACCGACGTCGTCGACGGGTTCCGCTGCGACCGCGGTTTCCAGGTGCTCAACACCTCCTACCCGGCGCTGCACGCCGCGCTCGCCCCGCACGGGCTCGACACCCTGGCCGCGCGGCCCTTCGAGCCCGGTGCCGCCATCCGGGCCGGCGACGGCGAGCTGCACCGCTTCGTCAACCCGCTGCGCCGCCCGGCGTCCGCCCCGGCCACCGCGCTGGACGACCTGTTCGGCCCGATCGAGAAGGCCAAGCTCGTCGCGTGGACGGCGAAGGTGCTGGCCTCGCCGCCGTCGCGGACCGCGACGCTGGTCGACTCCTCCGCCGCCCGGGACCTCGACGCCGCCGGGCTCGGCGGCGCGGTCACCGACCGGTTCCTGCGCCCCTTCCTGTCCGGGGTGCTCGCCGAGACCGCGCTGGAGACCTCGGCCGCGTTCGTGCGGCTGGTGTGGCGCAGCTTCGCCCTCGGCACGATCGTCGTGCCCGACGACGGCATGGAGGCGCTGCCCCGGCGGCTGGCCGCGGCCCTGCCCGAGGGCACCGTGACGCTCGGGACCCGGGTGCACGCCGTGCGCGGCGGGCCCGCACCCGCCCTGGACACCGACGACGGCACACTGTCCGCGCGGGCGGTCGTCGTCGCGGCGGACCCGAGGACGGCCGCCGCGCTGCTGCCCGGGGTCGCCGAGCCGCGGATGAACGCGCTGACCACGTTCTTCCACGTCCCGCCGCAGGCCCCGACGGCCTCCCCGCTGCTGCACCTGGACGGCACCGGCGGGCCGGTCGTCAACACGATGGTGATGACCGCGGCCGCGCCGGGCTACTCCGCCGACGGGCGCCCGCTGGTGGCGTCCTCGATCGTCGGGACCCCGGGGTCCACCGGGGTCGACGAGCCCGCGGTGCGCCGCGAGCTGGCCCGGATCTGGGGTGTCGGCACCGACGACTGGGCGCACCTGCACACCGCGCAGGTCGACGAGGCGCTGCCGCTGTTCGAGGCGGGGCGCCCGGTGCGCCGCGACGTCGACCTCGGGGAGAACCTGTTCGTCGCGGGCGACCACCGCGACACCCCGTCCACCCAGGGGGCACTGGTCAGCGGCCGCCGGGCCGCGCAGGCCGTCCTCGCCCGGCTGGGCGCGGCGTAAGCTCGCCGCCATGCCCGCACCGCATCTGTCCTGCCGCGCCGGAACCGACGACGTCCGGGTCGACCGGCTCGGGCGCGTGGAGTACCAGGCGGCGTGGGACACCCAGAAGGCGCACGCCGAGGCCCGCAAGAACGGCGGGCCGGACGTGCTGATGCTGCTCGAGCACCCGCCCGTCTACACCGCGGGGCGGCGCACCCGGCCGGAGGACCGGCCCACCGACGGCACCCCGGTCGTCGACGTCGACCGCGGCGGGCGCATCACCTGGCACGGGCCGGGGCAGCTCGTCGGCTACCCGATCGTCGCCCTCGGTGAGCCGATGGACGTCGTGGACTACGTCCGCCGCCTGGAGGAGGCCCTCATCCGGGTCTGCCACGACCTCGGCGTGACGAGCGCCGGCCGGGTCGAGGGGCGCTCCGGCGTCTGGCTGCCCGCGCAGGGCTTCACCCCCGAGCGGAAGGTCGCCGCGATCGGCGTCCGGATCGCCGGCGGGGTCACCCAGCACGGATTCGCGATCAACTGCGACGCCGACCTGGGCGACTTCGGGAAGATCGTGCCGTGCGGGATCGCCGACGCCGGCGTCACCACCCTGACCGCGGAGCTGGACCGGGAGGTGACCGTCGACGAGGTCGCCGGCCCGGCGGCCGCCGCCGTGCTGGACGCGCTCGACGGCCGGCTGCCGGTGGCCGAGCACCCGGTCGTCCGCCAGGTCGACCTGATGTCCGGCCTGGGCTGATCCCCCGGCCCCGGTGCCTCAGGCGAGCTGGGGCACCACCGTCGCGGCGAAGTCCTCGATGTGGGCGAGGTCGGACAGGTCGAGGACCTGCAGGTAGACCCGGGTCGTCCCGGTGATCTCGGCCCAGCGGCCGAGCCGGTCGACGATCTCGCCGGGGGTGCCGGCGAGGCTGCTCGCGCGGATCTCGGCGGCGTCGCGGCCCGCCGCGGCCGCGCGGCGGTCGACCTCCGAGTCGTCCTTGCCCAGGCACAGCATCTGCGCCACCGAGTAGGTGAGCGAGCCCGGGTCGCGCCCGGCGGCGGTGCACGCGTCGCGGACCCGGCCGAACTGCGCGGCGACGGCCTCGGGCTGCTGGAACGGGACGTTGAACTCGGTGGCGAACCGGGCGGCCAGCGCCGGGGTCTTCCTCCTCCCCATCCCGCCGACGATCACCGGCGGCGCGTCCTGCACCGGGCGCGGCAGCGCCGGGGAGTCGGTGACGGTGTAGTGCCGTCCCTGGTGGGTGAAGCGACCGCCCAGCGGGGTCGCCCACAGCCCGGTGAGGATCTCCAGCTGCTCGGTGAGGATCTCGAAGCGCTCGGCCAGCGGCGGGAACGGGATGCCCAGCGCCCGGTGCTCGGCCTCGAACCAGCCCGAGCCGAGCCCGACCTCGACGCGGCCACCGGACATCTCGTCGGCCTGCGCGACGGCGACGGCGAGCGGCCCGGGCAGCCGGAACGTCGCGCTGGTGACCAGGGTGCCGAGCCGGATGCGCTCGGTCTCGCGGCCGAGCGCGGCGAGGGTCACCCAGGCGTCGGTCGGGCCGGGGAGACCGCTGCCGTCGCCCATCGCGAGGAAGTGGTCGGAGCGGAAGAACGCGTCGTAGCCGGCGTCCTGCGTGGTGCGGGCGACCCGCAGGAGGTCGGTGTAGCGGGCGCCCTGCTGGGGCTCGGTGAAGATCCGGAAGTCCACGGGGCGCGACGCTAGCCGCACCGGCCCGCCCGCGCCGCCCGACCACCGGCGGCGGCCGCGGGGGCCCGCTCGCTACGGTCGCGTCGTGCACCCGATCCCCGACCAGACCGGCCGGACCGTCGTCGTCACCGGCACGACCTCCGGGCTCGGTCTCGCGCTGTCCACCGCGTTGGCCCGGGCCGGGGCCCGGGTGCTGATGACCGCCCGCGACGTGACCCGCGGCCGCGCCGCGGCGCGCGGGGCCGGTGGTGAGCTGGTGCTGCTGGACCTCGCCGACCTCGGCTCGGTGCGGGCCGCGGCGGCGGAGATCCGGGAACGCACCGGGGACCGGGTGGACGTGCTCGTCAACAACGCGGGCGTCGCGATGGGGCCGCGTGCGGACACCGCGGACGGTTTCGAGCTGCAGATCGGCACCAACCACCTCGGGCCGGCCGCACTGACCTGGCTGCTGATGCCCGCGCTGCGGGCCGCCGGCGACCCGGAGCGGCCGTCGCGGGTCGTCACGACGTCCAGCCTGGGCCACCGCACCGGCCGGCTCGACCCCGACGACCTGGGGTGGCGGCGCCGGCGGTGGTCCCCGAACGCGGCCTACGGCGCGTCGAAGCTGGCGAACCTGCTGTTCGCCGCGGAGCTGGACCGGCGGCTGCGGCTGTCCGGGGACCCGGTGCTCTCGGTGGCCGCGCACCCGGGGATGACCGAGTCGTCGCTGCTCGCGAACTCCTTCCGGCGGGGCGCGACGCTGCAGGCGCGGCTGTTCGCACCGTGGGAGCGCTGGCTCACCTCCCCGGTGTCCGAGGGTGTCGGGCCGCAGCTCGCCGCGGTGACGGGGCCGGTCCACGGCGGCGACTACCTGGGCCCCACCGGGCTCGGGGAGGCCCGCGGCCCGGCCGGTCCGGCACGGCGCTCGGCGGCCGCGCAGGACCCGGTGCTCGCGGGCAGGTTGTGGCAGGTCACGGCCGCCGCGACCGGCATCACACCGGACCCCGGGCGTAGGCTGGGCGCGTGACCATCGCACCCGAAGGCCGCAAGCTCCTCCGCCTCGAGGTCCGCAACAGCGAGACCCCGATCGAGCGCAAGCCGTCCTGGATCCGCACCCGCGCCAAGACCGGTCCGCAGTACACCGAGCTGAAGGGTCTCGTCCGGTCGGGCGGCCTGCACACGGTGTGCGAGGAGGCCGGCTGCCCCAACATCTACGAGTGCTGGGAGGACCGGGAGGCGACGTTCCTCATCGGCGGGGAGCAGTGCACCCGTCGCTGCGACTTCTGCCAGATCGACACCGGCAAGCCGGCCGACCTGGACACCGACGAGCCGCGCCGGGTGGCGGAGTCGGTGCAGCAGATGGGGCTGCGCTACTCCACCGTCACCGGCGTCGCGCGCGACGACCTCGACGACGGCGGCTCCTGGCTCTACGCCGAGACCGTCCGCAAGATCCACGAGCTGAACCCGGGCACCGGCGTCGAGCTGCTCGCCCCGGACTTCAACTCGATCGACGACCAGCTGACCCCGGTCTTCGAGTCGCGCCCCGAGGTGTTCGCGCACAACCTCGAGACCGTCCCGCGGATCTTCAAGCGGATCCGCCCGGCGTTCCGCTACGACCGGTCGCTCGAGGTCATCACCAAGGCCCGCGAGTTCGGTCTGGTCACCAAGTCGAACCTGATCCTCGGCATGGGCGAGACCCCCGACGAGGTCACCTCCGCGCTGCAGGACCTGCACGACGCGGGCTGCGAGATCATCACGATCACCCAGTACCTGCGCCCGACCAAGCGCCACCACCCGGTGGAGCGCTGGGTCAAGCCCGAGGAGTTCGTCGAGCACTCGACGGCCGCCGAGCAGATCGGTTTCGCCGGCGTGATGGCCGGGCCGCTGGTGCGCTCGTCCTACCGGGCCGGCCGGCTCTACGCCCAGACCGTGGCCCACCGCGGCGAGGAGCTCTCCCCCGCCCTGGCGCACCTGGCCGACTCCGGCCCGGCCGCGCAGGAGGCCAGCTCCCTGCTGGCACGCGGCTGAGACCTCCTCGCACCGTCGATCACCGGTCGGAAGTAGGCTGGTCACATGCCCGGCAAGCCCCGTAAGCCCTCGCCCGAAGAGAAGAAGGCGCTCAAGGCCCAGAAGAAGGCCGCGTCGAAGCAGCGTCGCCAGCAGATCTGGCAGGCGTTCCAGATGCAGCGCAAGGAGGACTCCAAGCTCCTCCCGATCATGATCGGCGTGTTCGTCGGGTCGATCGTGGTCGTCACGCTCATCGGGTGGCTGCTGGGCCTGGTCTGGTTCTTCGTGCCCTTCGGCATCCTGATCGGCGCGCTGGCCGCGTTCAGCATCTTCGGGCGCCGCGTCCAGAAGTCGATCTACGTGAAGGCCGACGGGCAGCCGGGCGCCGCAGGCTGGGCGCTGGACAACATGCGCGGCCAGTGGCGGATCACCCAGGGCATCGCGGGCACCACCCACCTCGACGCGGTGCACCGGGTCATCGGGCGGCCCGGGATCATCTTTGTCGCCGAGGGGGCCCCGCACCGGGTGAAGACCCTGCTCGCACAGGAGAAGAAGCGCACCGCGCGGGTCGCCGGCAGCACCCCGATCTACGACGTGATCGTGGGCAACGAGGAGGGGCAGGTCCCGCTCAAGGGCCTGCAGCGCCACCTCATGAAGCTGCCCCGCAACATCTCCGCCGCCGAGATGGACTCCCTGGAGGGCAAGCTCAACGCCCTCGGCAGCCGCTCGGCCGCGATGCCCAAGGGGCCGATGCCCCAGGGCGCCAAGATGCGCAGCATCCAGCGCACCGTCCGCCGCCGCTGACCCCGCCGCCGGCCGGCCCGCCGGGTCAGTCGGTCGGGTCGCCGGACGCCGGCTCGCCGCGCAGGTCCGCCAGGACGCAGTCCGCGCAGGTGCTGCCGCCGGGCACCCGGTAGTACAGGCAGCAGGACCGCCGCCGGAACGTCCAGGCGTGGTCCGGCGCCACCGGGGCCCGCCGCTCCCCCGTACCGGTCAGCCGGGGGTGCTCCAGCAGGTCCGCGGCGACGGCGGCGACGGCGTCCGCGGCGTCGGGGCGCTGGATGTCGAGCACCCGCTTGGCCCCCGCGACCGACGACGCGACGTTGCCCCACAGCACCGTCCCGGACACCCCGAAGCGCTCGCCCGCGATCTCCACGAGCGGGGTGAGGACGTCGTCGACCAGCGGGGCCAGCGCGTCCGGCCCGGGGAACGGACAGCGCACCACCCGGGGCGGGTCGAGCGCGACGACGTCGCCCAGCGGCGTGGCCGACCACCACAGCGTCTCCGGCCGCAGGTCGACCAGGACACCGTGCAGGGCCAGCGCCGCGACCGGCCCGGACAGCAGCTTCGCCGCGAGCCCCTGCACCGCGATCGACGCGGCGATCCGCCGGCCCAGCGGCGGCTCGGCCCCGAGCGCCACCCGGGTCCGTTCGACCCGGTCCAGCAGCGCGTCGGGGGCGAGGACGGCGGCGAACGGGCGGACCGACCTTCCGCCGGCCCGCTCCTCGGTGACGTCGAGGAGCTCGAAGAACGGCCCGACCGCCGCGAGCCCGGCCAGCACGTCGCTCACCGGCGGGGTGGTGGCCGGACGCGCGATGTCGGTGTGCTCCGTGGTCACCGGGGAAGCCTCGCATCCCGGATCGTCCCGGTCGAGCCGTTCGTGAGGGTCCCGGCGACCGGTCCGACCCACAGCACCACCCCCGCAGCAGCGACGACGGCGAGCGCCTGCGCCGCCGTCGACGACGCCACCAGCGCGGCGAGCACCGTCAGCCAGAGGAGGCTCCGCGCGGTCGCCCGTCCCGTCGCCGTCGCCGCGGCCGGGAGGCGCGTCACGGCCGGGCACCGGCCGGCCCGGGCAGCGGCAGCCCGGTCACGATCCGGGCCGCCGCCGCGCCCGCGCGGCGCCCGTGCGGCCGGTCCCCGGCCCCCTCCGGGCCGGCCGGCACGGCCGGCCCCGGACCGGGTTCGGTGAAGGCGGGCCGGTCGGCGGGCAGCTTGGTGTGGTGCACGACCACGGAGCCCTCGGCGTCGATCCCGACGCCGACGTCGAGCCGGGACCGCTGCGCCGCCCGGTGGGCCAGCGCCACGACGCCGTCGGTGCCCCCGACGGCGTCCGGGTCCGGCCAGGTCGTGACCGGGACGCCCTCCTCCTCGGCGCCGGCCAGCACCTCGCGCAGCACCGGGTCCGGGATGTCCGGGTGGTGCCCGACGACGACCGACGGCGGCTCCGGGGCCGACGCCGGGCCCGGGTGGCTCATGCCGCCGGCTCCCCGCTGCTGACCAGCGAGCTCGCGTGCGCGTCGACCAGACCGGAGGCGACGGCGTTGCGCGGGCCCTCGGTGCCGTGCACGTTGCCGGTACCGCAGACCACGCCCGACCCGGCGAGCGCGTCGGCGATCATCTGCGGGATCTCGAAGTCCAGCGCGGACCCGCCGAGCAGCACGACGAAGTCGAGCATGCGCAGCGACCCGCTCGGGGCGACCTGGCGCAGCGCCCGCAGCGCGTTCACCACGAACACCCGGCGCTTCGCCTCCCGGCGCACCCGCACGACGTGGTCGATGGAGTGCCGCGTCGTCACCGGGACGGGCCCGTCCGGGGTCATGACGACGACCCGGGCGAACACGTGCGAGGGCAGCGGCTCGGTGAAGAACTGCACCGAGCCGTCCTCGTGGCGGATGTGGAAGAAGCTCTCCACCTTCGCCAGCGGGAACCACTTGACCTGCTCGGCGGTCTCACGGTCGTCGAGCGCCAGCTCGGAGTCGATCAGCTTGGTGACCAGCTCGCCCGCGCCGGCGACGTGCACCGCGGTGCACGTGCCGTCCCGCAGCAGCAGCGCCGCGTCGGTGGAGCCGCCGCCCATGTCGAGGATCGCGATCGGCGTGTCGGTGCCCGGGGTGGTCAGCGCCCCGCGGACCGCCATCTCGCCCTCGACGCCGCCGATCCGGGCCGAGCAGCCGAGCGTCTCGGCGACCCGGTCGGCGACGACCTGCATCCGGCTGCGGCTGGTGCGCACCATCGCGGCGAGCGCGACGGCGTTCTCCAGCGACACCTCACCGGCCAGCCCGCCCCGCACCTCGCGCGGGACGAACGTGTCGATGGCCAGCACGTCGCGGATCCGGATCTCCCCGGCCGGCTGCCCGGTCACGTCGGTCATCGTGTCCCGGACCTGGGCGAGCATCCCGCCGACGTGCGTGCCGGGCTGGCCGGTCGCGTCGTCGAGGGGCTGCACCCGGGCTAGGGTCTCCATGATCTCGCCGGCGCCGGCGTCGACGTCGACCCGCAGGGTCTTGCCGGCCCCGGTCAGGACCAGCTCCCCCACCGGGACGCGGCGGTCGGTCACGTCCCCGGCCGGGGTCCGGACGACGACGGCCGAGCGGTTCCCGGTCAGCGCCCGCGCCACCGGCGCGACCTGCCGGGTCTGGTCGGGGTCGAGCCCGAACACCGTGGCCAGGCCGTAGGAGTCCGACAGGGTCCGGATGGTGCGCCCCGGCAGGGCGACCTCCACCGCCGCGGACATGCCGAGCGGCACCCGCTCGACGGCGCCGACCTCGTCGACGATCGGGATCGAGACGTCGATCCGGTTCGCGACGAGCACCGCATCGTCCTGCGCCAGCACCGCCGCGACCAGCTCCAGGCCGCGTCCGAGCGCGTCGTTCAGCACCCGCGCGACGCGGTCGAAGTCCCACCCGCGCCCGACGACGGCGATCACCGGTCCCCCGGGGACCGGACCGGGGCCGGTGAGCTCCTCCACCGCGACGGTGACGCCGACCCCGATCCCGCTGCCGCCCGGCGTCGCCGGGTTGTGCCCGATCATCGTGGACTCGGTGATGATCGTCTCGGTGATCGTCTCCATGGCGAGGCCACTGATCACCGGTGTCGCCTCGTTGAGCAGCACCTCGTCCAGCTCGTCGGCGGAGCGCCGGGCCCCTTCCAGGGCCCGGCGGACCGCCGTCACCGCGCCGTCGGTGTTGTCCGGGGTCCCCTTGACCCCGGTGGTGCGGGTCAGGGCGGTCCCGAGGTAGGTGACCCGGCCGCCGGCGTCGATCGAGGCCACGCAGGCCTCGGTCGTCGAGTTGCCGATGTCCACGCCCACGACCAGCCGCGAGCCGTCCGTCCCGTGCACCTGTGTCTCCTTCAGCCTGCGACCGGTGCGCCGAGGGCGACCTCGACCGGACGCACCCCGTTGCGGATCTGCTCGAACTCCTTGAGGTGCAGCAGCGCCGCCTTGGCCTGCCAGCGGGGGCGGGCCATCTGGTCGTTGCGGGTCGGCACCGGCTGCGGCGACTCGCCCTTGGCGTACTGCGCGGCGTTGGAACCGATGCCGCGGAACACCTCGGCGTCGAGCAGCGGGGACTGCGGGAACAGCTCCAGGTTCGACAGCCGGGCGAGGTCCTTCTGATGGATCATCGTGGTGCCCCGCGACAGCAGGCCCACGCAGATCCCGGAGCCGGACAGCTTCGCGCCGGTGTGGGCGATGGCCGCCAGGTCGGCGGTGTCCCACACCCGGATCAGCCGCGACGTCACGCCCTGCTCCTCGATGCCCGCCATGAGCTGGCGCAGCACCTCGGCGTGCGGGACGTCGACGATCGTGCGGGTGAAGAACCCGGCGAACGCCGGGGACACCGCGATGACGACCTCGTCGGGCCGGGTGCCGCGCTCGGCGGGCCCGATCTCGGTGAGCGACAACGGGTTCTCGGTAGCGGTGCTCACGAGACCTCCTCCTCGGGGTTCTCGGCGCTGGTGACGTGGCGCAGCTTCTTCAGGGCGTTCCACCGGTCGCCGGTCAGGCGGTAGCCGGTGCCGGGACCGGCGTAGTCGTTGGCGTCGTTGATGGCGGCCTGCGGGACGAAGTTCTCGTCGAGGATCGCCGAGGTCTGGAGCAGGTCGCCGGACACGCGCTGGCGCAGGACCTGCAGCAGGTTCTCCGCGACGTCGTGGAAGCCGGTGCGCTCCAGGATCTTCACCAGGTCGAGGCCGGTGATGCCGCGGTCCATGACCGACTGGGCGCCCTTGAGGTCCTCGAGGACCTCGCGCAGCGGGTAGTCGGCGCTGGAGTTGGCGTAGGTGGCCGCCTCGATCTCCTCGTCGGTGATCCGCGGCAGGTCCAGCTCGGCGAACACGGCCTGCATCGCGCGGGCCGCCTTCTCGCGCACCGCGAGGATCTCCGGCTCGCGGACGTGGCGCAGGCCGCCGTCGATCTGCAGGTCGCGCTGGATGGTGTTCCAGTCGTCGTAGTCCTCGACGTCGAGGTTCGACCCGGCGAACATGTTGTCCGAGTTCGGCACGCCGGAGAAGCCGGAGCACACCAGGTCCTGGCCGGACAGCAGCTGCGGCATGAGCCGGCTGGTGCGGCGCATCGCCGAGTGCGAGAACGACTGGTCGTTGCCGGCCGCGCACTCCAGGTCGACCATGTTGCAGACCAGGTTCTCGGCGGCGACGGCCCGGATGCCGCCGGGGACCGCGCCCGGGACGCCGATGCAGCTGATCGAGCCGTTCTGCAGGCCCTGGACGCCGGCGCCCTTGGCCATCAGGATGCAGCGGATCTCGAGGAACAGCATGGAGCGGCCCTCGGCGTTGCCCATCTGCACCTCCGACCCGGTGCCCGAGGTGAAACGCATCTTGATGCCGCGCGAGGCGTAGGCGCTGGCGAGGAACGACTTCGACCACGGGGTGTCGTCGCCGTCGACGAAGACCGACTCGGTGCCGTAGACCGAGATCGTCTCGGCGTAGCCGGTGATGCCGCGCATGCCCAGGTCGAGCTCGGTGGCCTCCTCCAGCGCGCACTGGGTGATGACACCGCCGCGCCCGGACTGGGCACCGACCTGCAGGCCGATGGCGACGAGCGGGGCGTAGCGCAGGACGCCGAGGGTCGTCTCCATCTCGGCGAAGCCGCGCAGCGCGGCCTCGGCGGCGTCGGCCGCGACCTGGATGGGGTTGTCCCGGGCACTGGTGGAGTGCGCCTGGTTGGCCGGGCTGCGACGGGCCCGCATCTTCTGCATCGACATCATGATCTCGACGACGTTGAGCAGCTTGACGACGTCGAGCAGCTTGGCCGGGGTGAGGCCGCGCGTGATGTCGAGCAGATCGGCCCGGGTCACGCCCGGGTCGACGAGCATCCGCGCGATGTCGGTCGAGGGGATCGCGGTGGCCCGCTCGGCGACCTCGACGTCGATCGCGTGGTCGGCGATGAAGGTGTCCATGAAGTCGAACTCGGAGCGCTCGCGCCCGTCCATCTCCACGATCACGCCGTTCTCGACGCGGACGCTCGGCTGCGGGTCGAAGTCGCTCTCCATGGCGACGAGACCCTTCTCCGGCCATTCCTCGACGAAGCCGTCGAGGTTGACCGGGCGGGACTCGAGCATGTCGGTGCGCTTGGAGGTCCGGGCCCCGGTCGCCGGGGTGCCCGCCTCGGGGAGGGTGCTGGTCATCGGTCAGTCTCCTTCGCGGGCGAGCAGGTCGCGGGCGGCGTAGACCTGCGCGGCCTCGCGGACGAGCGCGGCGCAGGTGGCGGCGGCGTAGTCGTTCTCCAGCCGGTCGGCGATCTCCGCGAGCCGGGCGGCCGACGAGGCGCGGGGCCGCAGCGCGTTGTAGATCGCGAGGACCTCCTCGTCGGGGACGGCGGTGAGCTCGGCGGCGCGCCGCATGTTCTCGGCGAGCTGGCGGCGGCCGACCGAGTCGGAGATCTCGCCCTGGAGCTTCAGGGTCTCGGGCGAGATGCGGAGGTCCTCGTTGCGGATCTCCCCGGACACGACGGCGGCCATGGTGACCTCCGCCAGCGGGCGGCCGGTCGGGGTGCGGAGCAGGTCGGGCCGCTGCACGGACAGCGGGTAGTCGGTGGGGCCGAGGGTGGTGCTCATCGGGTCTCCTCCAGGCGGGACGCCACGGGCTGCTCGACCGGGGCCTGCGGGTGCGGGACGCGGCCGACGGGGGTCTCGCCGGTCGCGGCGGCCTCCAGCTCGGCCGGGGTGAGGAAGCGCTCGACCAGCAGGACGAAGGCGCCGCCTCCGATCAGGCCACCGAGCAGCGGGGCGACGATCGGGAGCCACCAGTACGGGACGCCGGCGGCGGTGACGAACGCGGTGTCGTAGCCGGTGACGAACGAGGCGAGTCGGGGGCCCAGGTCACGGGCCGGGTTGATCGCGTAGCCGGCGTTGGCGCCGAACGCGATGCCGATGCCGACGACCAGGAAACCGATCATGAAGGGCGCCATGTTGGCGCCGGGCGGGTTGTTGAGCGCGTTGGTCAGCGCGAAGATCACGAAGACGAGCAGGGCGGTGCCGACGATCTGGTCGCCGAACGCGGCGAAGATCGTGACGTGCTCGCCGGGCAGGGTCGAGAAGATGGTCTGCGTGGCGACGGTGTGGCCGGGGTCGACCGCCGCGATCGGGCCGGCGTAGACGGCCCGCACGACGAGGGCGGCGAGGAAGGCGCCGACCGTCTGGGCCAGCCAGTAGGGCACGACCTTGCGCCAGGCGAAGCCCTTGAACACGGCCAGCGCCAGGGTGACGGCCGGGTTGAGGTGGGCCCCGCTCACGCGGCCGGCGATGTAGACGCCCATGGTGACCGCGACGCCCCAGCCCCAGACCAGGGTGCCCCAGTCGCCGTTGGCGCCCTCGGAGGTCACGACCTGGGCGACGGTGCCGCAGCCGATGAGGATCAGGACGAAGGTCCCGGCGAACTCGGCTGCGAGCTCGCCGGCGTCCCCGCGGCTCACGCGAGTGCCGCGACGGCGGCCTCGGCCACCGTCACGTCCTGCTCCACCGAGCCGGCGCTGACCCCGACCGCGCCGACGAGCTCACCGTCGCGGTGGATCGGGATGCCGCCGCCGAAGATGACCATGCCACCGGCGGTGTGCTCCAGGCCGTAGAGCTCGGCACCGGGCTGTACCAGCGGGGTCAGCGCCGCGGTCGGCAGGTTCATCAGGATCGAGGTGCGCGCCTTGCGCTGGGCGATGTCGATGCTCGCGCGGATCGCGCCGTCCTGGCGGGCGAAGGCGAGCAGGTGACCGCCGTCGTCCACGATTGCCACGTTCATCGGCTGGCCGATCTCGGTCGCCTTCGCCAGTCCGGCGGCCAGCGCCTTCTCTGCGTCCTGGAGGGTCAGTCGCTGCATCCGGGCCTCACTCCTCGTCGAGTCGAGCTGCCCGGGTCCGTACCGGGCCACGACGAGGACGCTATGAGCGCGGTCACCCGCGCAGATATGAGGACTCTCCCTACCTCACCCCCACCCCCACACCCTCCGGAGAGGGCCGTACGGCCCAGTCGGCGCCGGTGCGGCGGCGTCGACTGGGCCGGTCGCCGACGCGGCGTCGACCGGGTGGCCCCGCCGGCCGCAGCGACGGCGGCCACGCCGTCCTGCGTGCGGCCCGGGGGCGGCCCTCGCTCAGTTGCCCGCGCCGAAGCGGGCGAGCATGGTCCTGTTGCGGGCACCGGTCTTCCGCAGCACCGCTCCGACGTGCTTCTCCACCGTCTTGACCGAGATGGCCAGCCGGGTGGCGATCTGCTTGTCGGCCAGCCCCTGCTCGACGAGTGCGCGGACCTCCCGCTCCCGCAGGGTCAGCGTGTGCTGGCCGCGGGCCGGCTGGAGGCCGGCGGGCGGCGCGACGGGCGGACCCGCCGTGCAGGGGGTGGGCGGGTCGGGCCAGCAGGCCCGCACGCGCGTCCCCCACCCGGGGACGCTGTCGATCTCCAGCCGGCCGCCTGCGGCACGCACGGTGGACTCGACCCGGTGCAGCCCGGACCGGGGCGCGGTGCCGGGGTCGAAACCGCGGCCGTCGTCCTCGACGAGCAGGCGGACCGTTCCCGTCTCGAACGCCAGCCCCACCCGCAGCGTGCACGCACCGGAGTGCAGCACCGCGTTGTCGAGCAGCAGCCGCGCGACCTCGTGCACCCCCGTCGCGACGACCGGGGCCGGCACCCGCTCGGTACCCAGGGTGACCACGCCGCCGCGGGCACCGAGCGCACGCAGCGCGCGGTCCAGCTCGGCCCGCAGCTCCGGCAGCAGCCGCGCCGCGGCGGGGGCGGTCGCGACCGCCGGGACGTCGGTGAGCAGCCGGGCCGCCATCACCGCGACGGCCGCCTGCTCGGCGAACCCCTCGACCGCGGCGACGTCGGAATCGCGGAAGCTCCCACCCCCACCGAAAGCACAGGCTCCGAGCAACTCGTCGTCCCACCAGAGGGGAGTTCCGAGCACGTCCGGTGCGCCAGGGCCGTCCCCCTCCACAAGGAGGGTGCGGGGCTCCCGGACCAGGCGGGCCAGGACGTCCTCGACCGGGGGCAGGGGATCGCGGTGCACGACCGGTGCCGGGTCGCCCAGCAACGCGACGGTGCCGCCACCACCGCCCAGCCTGCTGGTCGTGCGCCGGACGAGGTCGTCGAGCAGCGACGCCACACCCCGGTCCTGCGCCGCACCGTGAGCGAGGATCACCCGGTCCTCCCGGTATCCATCTTGCATCTATGCCGCATTCCTGGAGGGGAACGGTAGGGATGCCGACCGGGGTGGGCAAGCCTCGCGAACCCGGGCCGGACGTGTTCGGGCATCATTTCGGGCGTGGACGACGGGTCACGGGCGAGCGGCAGCGCCACCGAACGGGCGTACCGGTTCGCCAAGGCCGGGATCCTCGACGGCTCCCTGCCCGCGGGCGAGCTGATCAGCGAGGGTCAGGTCGCGCGGCCGCTGGCGCTGAGCCGCACGCCGGTCCGCGAGGCGTTCCTGCAGCTGCAGGCCGAGGGTCTGCTGAAGCTCTACCCCAAGCGCGGCGCGCTCGTGGTGCCGGTCTCCCCCGGTGAGGTGGACGCCGTCGTCGAGGCCCGCGACGTCATCGAGTCGCACGCGATCGCCACCGTCGTGGGGGTCGACGACGAGACCCTGGAGCACATCGCCACCGCGATGGACGCCGCGATCGACGACCAGCTCGCCGCCGTGGCCGCGCGCGACGAGCTCGCCTTCGTCGAGGCCGACCGCCAGTTCCACACCGTGCTGGTGCGGGCCGGGTGCCGCAGCATCCTGCTGGAGGTCTACGGGACGCTGCGCGACCGGCAGCTGCGGATGAACATGGGTGCCCTGGGCGGCCGCTTCCCCGGCCGGGCCGAGCGCCTGGTCGCCGAGCACCGGCAGCTGCTCGCCGGGCTGCGCGCCCGGGACCGCCAGGGCGCGGTGGCCGTGCTCCGGGTGCACCTGGCGGGCACCCGGGCGTCGGTGCTGGGCGCTCCCCCGGCGAGCGCCTGAGTCACCGGGCCTCAGCCCCGCAGCACCCGCACCACGACCGTGCGGCTCGCGCGGTCGTGCCAGCCGCGCCCGTCGGTGTCGCGCAGGAACGGCGGCAGCACCACCGCGATCATCGCGGTGCGCAGCAGCGCCCGCGGGACACCGACGTGGGTCGCCATGTCGGTGCGCGCGACCCGCATCCCCAGCGCGAGGTGCCCCGGTGCCGTGCCGAGCACCGACACGGACAGCGCGGTGATCACGAACCAGGTCCCGAGGACCCACCAGCTGAACCCCGGGGTGCCGAGCGCGTCGACCCCGGCGACCAGCAGCACCAGCAGGTAGGACAGGAACCAGTCCAGGCAGACGCCGGCGACCCGGCGGCCGAACCCGGCGACGGAGTAGTGGCCGGTCGCCGGCAGCCCGAAACGCTCACCGGGGTGTCCGGCCGGGGCGGAACCTCCGGCGGATGAACCGGGGAGCCAGGACTCGATCCAACGGGCCATGCTCTCTAGCGTAGGCGCCGTAGCCGCACCACCGAGCGGGACCGGACCGGACACCGATGACGAACGTGATCGATGTCGCGGTCGGGTCAGTTAACGTCGGTGAAACAGGTGAGTGATGGGTGAGCAACACGCCACTCCTACCGTCACCCACGATCTCCACCAGCGAATGAAGGAGCCCAGAGAGTGTTCAGCAACGCCGAAGAGGTACTCAAGTACATCTCGGACGAGAAGGTCGAGTACGTCGACATCAGGTTCTGCGACCTGCCCGGCGTCATGCAGCACCTCACCGTCCCCGCCAAGACGGCCGGCGACCTCCTGGAGAACGGTGCCGCCTTCGACGGCTCCTCCGTCCGCGGTTTCCAGGCGATCAACGAGTCCGACATGGCGCTGCACCCGGACCCGTCCACCGCGCGCGTCGACCCGTTCCGCAAGCACAAGACGCTGAACATCAACTTCTTCGTGCACGACCCGATCACCGGTGAGCCCTACTCCCGGGACCCGCGGAACGTCGCCCGCAAGGCGCAGGAGTACCTGACCGCCTCCGGCATCGCCGACACCGCGTTCATGGCGCCCGAGGCCGAGTTCTACGTCTTCGACTCGATCCGGTTCGGCACCGACCCGCACCAGGCCTACCACCACATCGACTCCTCGGAGGGCTGGTGGAACACCGGCCGCGAGGAGGTCGGGGGCAACCTGGGCTACAAGGTCAACTACAAGGGCGGCTACTTCCCCGTCCCGCCGGTCGACCACTACGCCGACCTGCGCGCCGACATCGTCAGCACGATGCAGGCGTCGGGCTTCGAGGTGGAGCGCGAGCACCACGAGGTCGGCACCGCGGGCCAGGCCGAGATCAACTACAAGTTCGACACGCTGCTGCGTGCGGCCGACGACGTCATGCTCTTCAAGTACCTGGTGAAGAACGTGGCGTGGCAGAACGGCAAGACCGCCACCTTCATGCCGAAGCCGCTGTTCGGTGACAACGGCTCGGGCATGCACGTGCACCAGTCGCTGTGGAAGGACGGCCAGCCGCTGTTCCACGACGAGTCCGGCTACGGCGGGCTGTCCGACACCGCCCGCTACTACATCGGCGGCCTGCTGCACCACGCGCCGTCGCTGCTGGCGTTCACCAACCCGACGGTGAACTCCTACCACCGCCTGGTCCCGGGCTTCGAGGCCCCGGTCAACCTGGTCTACTCCGCGCGCAACCGCTCGGCCTGCATCCGGATCCCGCTCTCCGGCGACAGCCCGAAGGCCAAGCGCATCGAGTTCCGCTGCCCCGACTCGTCCGGCAACCCCTACCTCGCCTTCTCGGCGATGCTGATGGCCGGTCTCGACGGCATCAAGAACAAGATCGAGCCGCCGGCCCCGGTCGACAAGGACCTCTACGAGCTGCCGCCCGAGGAGCTCAAGGACATCGCGCAGGTCCCGTCCTCGCTGGGCGCGGTCATCGACCGCCTCGAGGAGGACCACGACTACCTGCTCGAGGGTGGCGTGTTCACCCCGGACCTGATCGAGACGTGGATCTCCTACAAGCGGGAGAACGAGATCGACCCGCTGCGGCTGCGCCCGCACCCGTACGAGTTCGCCCTGTACTACGACGTGTGATCCGCACCTGACCCACGTCACACCGAGGCCCGGCCCCTGTCAGGGAGCCGGGCCTCGGCGCGTCCGGCGGGTCGTCGGCCGCCCCGTCAGAGGCGCTCGACGCGGTCGGCCTGCGGGCCACGGTCGCTCTGACGCACCGCGTAGCGGACGCGGTCGCCCTTCTGCAGCGGCTCCGCGTCCCGGATCACGGACACGTGGACGAACAGGTCGTCCCCGCCGGCATCCGGGGAGATGAACCCGAAGCCGCGGTCCTCGTCGTAGCGCACGACGACGCCCTCACCGCCCCGCGCGGGGACCTCGCCCGCCGCCGGCCCCGCGGCGGGTGCCGACCGCTTCGGCGCCGTCGAGGGCTCGCCGGCCCGGACAAGGTGCACGTCACGGGCCTGGGGGCCCTTCTCCGCCTGGGCCACCTCGAAGGCGATGCGGTCGCCCTCCGCGAGCCAGGTCAGCCCCTCGGCCAGGGCCCGGGCGTGGACGAACACGTCGTCGCCGCCGGAGTCGGGGGTGACGAAACCGAAGCCCTTGTCCTCGTCGTACCAGGCCACCGTGCCGTCGGCGTCGTCCGCGGTGTCGTCGGTGGCGGGCAGGCCGGCCCCCGCTGCCAGCGGGACCACGTGCCCGGCCTGCGGGCCACGCTCGCCCTCCACCACCAGGAAGGCCACCCGCTGACCCTCGGTGACCACGCCGCCGGTCACGATGGCGGAGCTGTGCACGAAGATGTCGGCGCCGCCGCCGTCCGGGGTCGCGAAGCCGTACCCCTTCCCCGGCTCGTACCAGGTGACGGTGCCGAGCAGGCCCACCGCGCTGTCGGCCGCCTCGGCCGTGATGCGCACCCGCAGCGCCTGGGGACCGCGGTCGTTCTCGCCGACCTCGAACTCGACGACCTGGCCCTCCCGGAGCACCGGCGCGCCGCCGCCCCCGACGATCTCGGAGGCGTGCACGAACACGTCCGGCGAGCCGTCCTCGGGTGCGAGGAAGCCGAAACCCCGTTCGGCGTCGAACCAGCGGACGGTCCCTTGCGGCATCGAGAACTCCAGATCGGTGGTCGGGTACTGGTCCCAGTCTCCCCGACGGACCTCGCGGTCCGTCGGGCCGGGCCCACGGGCCTGCGGTGCGGGGCGGGCCGGCGGTCCGGGTGCTCCCCCGGCCACCCGCCGCGCGGCCGCCGGCGGACGGGTCCGGACATACGTCGGCGCCCGCCCGGAGAGTCTCCGGGCGGGCGCCGACGAGGGTGTTACGCGCGTGTCAGGCGCGGACCTTGCGGCCCACGATCACGCGGTAGATCGCGAGCAGGATCAGCGATCCGACGATGGCGAGCAGCCAGGTCGACAGGTTGAAGAACCCGCCGAGGCCGACGCCGAACACCGCGCTGCCGATCCAGCCGCCGAGCAGCGCGCCGACGACACCCAGGATCAGGGTGACGATGATTCCGCCCGGGTCCTTGCCCGGCATGATGGCCTTGGCGATGGCGCCCGCGATCAGCCCCAGCACGATCCACGCGATGATGCCCATGTCTGTCTCCCTCGCTTACGGTCCGTTCGTGACGAACCGAATCTGACCGGTCGGCACCGAGTGACCCGTGGGGGTCGTGGCGAAACGTCCCCGGTGGTCACCGTTCGGATGCGATCAGGAGACGGGAGGACGTCGGCCCGCTCCGGCTGCTCCGAACGGCACCGTGGAGACGCCCGTCCGCCGACCGGTGTACGGCCGTCGGCACCACGCGGTTCCCGATGTCGTGTAGGACGTCGCCGACGCTAACCACTGCCGGTCACGGAAACATCGCAGAACACCCCTGCCCCACCATCAGGTGCCGGAGTTCGCACGGTCGGGGTCTTCCCGGATGCGGACGCGTCACGAGGCGGTCACCGCGGACGGATGCGACCCCCGCTCGGGGTCAGGTCCGCCCGGAGCATCCCGCACGCGGAATCGGTGCAGAGATCATCTCGTCGCCCGCGTCCGCGGATTCGTTGACAAGGGCGGGACGCGAATGCTTGACTCGGAGCTACCGTGTTCCAGGTCACACGGAGTGAGGGCCGCACCGGCCCGTCCACTCCGCTCGGTGACACCGCCCGGGTGTCCAAGGAACGGCACCGGCAACGCGCGACCCCCTGCGTCACCCTGCGCCCTCGGCGCGACCACGAACGTGCACGGTCCTTCCTCGGCGGCAGGATCGTGTCCCCTCCGCGCCCCCGGGCTGACCTCGTCGCCCGGGGGTGCGGCACATTCCGGGACGGCGGGACTACTCGGCGCCGGTGACCGCCACCAGACCGGCGGCCTCGATCCCCGCGAGGGCGGCGGCCTCGTCGTTGAGCGACGCGTCGCCGGTCACCCCGACGGCGCCGAGCAGCGCGCCGGCCGCGTCCTTGACGAAGACCCCGCCGGGCACGGAGAGGATCTTGCCGCCGGCGAGGTTGGCCACCGAGGTGAAGAACTCCGGGGAGTCCGCGGCGCGGGCGGCGATCGCGCGGTTGGTCATGCCGAGGGCGAGCACACCGCTGGCCTTGGCGACGGCGAGGTCGGGCCGCAGGAAGCCCGAGCCGTCCTGGCGGGCCAGGGCGACGATCGCGCCGCCCGGGTCGAGCACCGCGACCGTGAGCGGGTTGAAGCCCTGCTCGGTGCCGTGGGCCAGGGCAGCGGCGGCGATGGTCTGGGCCTGCTCGAGGGAGATCGTCATACCGCGAACCCTGCCATCACCGCGCCGCGCACGCCCACCCCGGCCTCACACGGCGGGTGGGCGGCGGTCAGCGCCGGGTGAGGCCCACGAGCGGGATCGTCCGGTCGGTCCTGCGCTCGTAGTCGGCGAAGCCGCCGTTGTTCTCCTTGATCCAGGTCCAGACGCGGTCGCGGTCGGCCTCGTCGAGCTCGGCCGCGTGCACCGGCACGGTCTCGACCCCGCCCTCGCCGTCGGCGATCTCGGCGGTGACGTCCGGGTTCGCCATCAGGTTGTGGAACCACGCGGGGTGGCGCGGCGCGCCGGCCGCGGAGGCGACGACGACCCAGCGGTCACCGTCGGCGAACCAGCGCAGCGGCGCGATCCGCTCGGCGCCGCTCTTCGCGCCGACGTGGTGGACCAGGATCATCGGCAGGCCGGTGAACGGCTCGCCGACCCGGCCGTCGTTCTCGCGGAACTCGCGGATCACCCTGGTGTTGAAGTCCTCTGCCATGGCCCCATGCTGTCAGGCGGGCGCCCCGCCGGGGGCGAACACGACCCAGCAGGCGGCGAGCGTCGCGGCGAACGCGACGAGGACGAACACCGCTGCCCACGCCCCGCCGCCGAGCGGGGTGAGCTCGGCGAGCCGGTCGGCGTCGGAGTGGCGCAGCCGGCCCCCGCGACGGCCGCGGCGCAGCTCCAGACATGCCTTCACCCCGCCGAACAGCAGGAACCAGGTCAGCGCGGCGGCGAACCCGGTCCGCAGGTCGGCCGGGGCACGCAGCGCGACGAGCACGAGCACCGCCCCGGTCGCGACGACGGCCAGCCCGCCGTAGAGGTTGCGGATCTGCAGCAGCGTCGCGGCCAGCAGCACCACCGCGATCCACAGCATCGCCTGCGCCTCGTCCGCCGCGACCAGCACCGCACCGCCGAGGCCGAGCAGCGGCGGGAAGACGTAGCCGGCGAAGAACATCGCGACCACCCCGGGCCCGCGCCCCGCGCCGGTGGAGTGCGTGACGCCGGAGGAGTCGGCGTGCAGCCGGATCCCGGCCAGGCCCCGCCCGACCAGGACCGCGACGAGTGCGTGCCCGCCCTCGTGGGCGATCGTGACCGCGGTGCGCGTCAGCCGCCAGGTCGGCCGCCACGCGACGACCGTCAGGGCCAGCAGCGCGGCCAGCAGCGACGCCGGCCGGGCCGCGACGAGCTCGTACCCGCGGGTGATCACGTCGAGGTCTGCCACGGACCCCAGTGAACCAGCGGGGTCCGGTCACGCCGCGCCGAGGATCTCCTCGACCGCCTCCAGCGCCGAGTCGGTGTCGTCCGCCAGGTACATGAGGTCGACGAAGGTGTGGTCGACGTCGGTGTCGGTGGCCGCCCGGCGCACCAGCGCGGCGGCGTCGGCGGCGGTCTCCCCCGGCTTCGGGTTCACCCGCAGCACCGCGCCGACCGCGTCGGCGGGGCGGCCCGCCTCGGCCGCGGCGGCACGCAGGTCCGCCCAGGGCGCGGAGACCGCGGCGTCGAGGTCGGTGACGTCGGAGGTGACGACCGGCAGGAAGCCGTCGGCCCGTTCCGCGATCCTCCGGCGCGCCCGGGGGCTGAAGCCGCCCAGGTAGACCGGCACGTGCTGCGGCCGGGCGTGCACGTACGACGGCGCGACGCTCGCGAACCGCCCGGTGAACTCCACCGGGTCGTCGTGCCACCAGGTGTCGAACAGGTCGAGGGTCTCGTCGAGCCGGGCGCCGCGCTCACCCATCGGGACCCCGACCGCGTCGTACTCCTCGGGCGACCAGCCGATGCCGAGGCCCAGCAGCAGCCGTCCGCCCGACAGGTTGTCGATCGTCGCCGCCTGCCGGGCCAGCAGCGCCGCCGGGTACCAGGGCGCGTTGAGCGTGCTGGTGCCGAGCTGCACCCGCGCGGTGACGGCGGCCGCCGCGGTCAGCAGCGCCAGCGGGTCGTGCGCGGCGGTGAACTGCTCGGGCACGCTGCCCGGGCCGCCGGGCCCGCCGCCGTAGCCGACCGTCGGGTCGACGGCCACCAGCAGCCGGTCGCCCGTCCACAGGCTCGCCGCGCCGCGCTCCTCGGCGCCCGCCGCGAACCGCATCGTCCCGTCCACGTGGGCCGCGGACGCACCGAACTGCGGGATCCCGAAACCGATTCGCACTTGACCTCCAGCCGCTGGAACACCCGACGCTGTACCCGTGACCGCACCACCTACCGATGATCACCCTGTCACGCTGACGATCGGGCAGCTCGCCCGGCGCAGCGAGGTCCCCGTGCGCACGCTCCGTTTCTGGTCGGACGAGGGGCTCGTCCCCGCCGACCGCAACGGTGCGGGCCACCGGGTCTACGGACCGGCCGCGGTCGCACGGCTCGACCTCGTGCGCACCCTGCGCGAGCTCGGCCTGGGTCTGGACGACGTGCGCGCCGTGCTGTCCCGCCGACGGGGGGTCGGCGAGATCGCGGCGGCACACGTCCGGGCCCTGGACGACCGGATCCGGGAGCTGCGGGCGCAGCGCGCGGTGTGCGCCCTGCTCGCCCGCACCGGAGCCGGTGACACCCCACCCGACGAACGGAGCGTGACCCTGATGAACGACCTCGCCCGGCTGTCCGCGGCCCAGCGCCAGCACCTGATCGACGACTTCGTGACCGAGACCTTCGCCGGCATCGACGACGACGCGCCCGGTGCGGGCATCGCCACCGGCATGCGGTCGATGCCCGCCGAACTGCCCGACGACCCGACCCCCGAGCAGGTGGGGGCCTGGGTGGAGCTGGCCGAGCTCGTCGCCGACCCGGGGTTCCGGGCCCGGTGCCGGGAGATGGCCGTCGCCGGTGCCACCGCCCCCGAGCACCACGAGCGGGGGGCCGACCCCGCCGCGGTGGCCGAGCACGCCGGGGCCGCGCTCGCCGCGGGCGTCGACCCGGCGAGCCCGGAGGCGGCCCGGGTCCTCGCCCGCATCCCCGGCGTCGAGGGGCAGGACGCGGCGGCCCGCGCCCGGACCGCGGACAGCGTCGAGCTGTTCGCCGACCGCCGCGTCGAGCGCTACTGGACGCTGCTCGGGGTGCTCAACGGCTGGCCGGCCCGCGAGCCCGCGGTTCCGGCGTTCGAGTGGTTCGCCGCGGCGCTGCGCTCGGCACCGGCCGGTCAGTCCTCGGACCAGCCGTAGAACACCCGCTCGACGACCGCGCGGGCCCGCCGCGTGACGCGTTTGTAGTCGTCGAGGAACTCCCCCGGGTCGCCGCCCGCCGGGTACCCGAGCGCGACGGCGACGGCGGCCAGCTCCCGCCCCGAACGCGGGAGCTGGTCGCCGGGCTTGCCCTTGACCAGCATGATCGCGTTGCGGGCCGCGGTCGCGGTGCGCCAGCCCTCCTCCAGCTCGGCGGCGTCCCCGGCGCTGATCAGCCCGGCCTCCGCGGCCTCGTGCAGCCCGTGCAGCGTCGACGGGGTGCGCAGCTCGGGGACGTCGCCCGCGTGCTGGAGCTGCAGCAGCTGCACCGTCCACTCGACGTCGGCCAGCCCGCCCAGGCCGAGCTTGGTGTGGGTGGTGCGGTCCGCGCCGCGGGGCAGCCGCTCGGCGTCGACCCGGGCCTTGATCCGGCGGATCTCCGACACCGCGGCCGCCGACACGCCGTCGGCCGGGTAGCGGATCGGGTCGACCAGCGCGGTGAACTCCCGGCCCAGCGTCCGGTCCCCCGCGATCGGGCGGGCCCGCAGCAGCGCCTGGGCCTCCCACACCTCACCCCAGCGGGCGTAGTACTCGCGGTAGGAGGCCAGGGTGCGCACCATCGGCCCGGACCGGCCCTCCGGGCGCAGGTCCGCGTCGACCGACAGCTCCGGATCCGGGCTGGGGGAGCCGAGCAGCCGCCGCACGCGTTCCACCACCCGGGTCGCCCACCTCACCGCGGTGTGGTCGTCGACGCCCTCGGCGGGCCTGCAGACGAACATCACGTCGGCGTCGCTGCCGTAGCTGGACTCGCCGCCGCCGAGGCGGCCCATCCCGATCACCGACAGGACGGCCGGGCGCTCGGGCTCCGCGCGCAGCACCGCGTCCAGGGTCGCGGCCAGCACCGCCTCGTTGACCGAGTTCAGCGCCGTGCACACCGCGTCGACGGGCAGCAGGCCGAGCAGGTCGGCGCAGGCGATCCGCAGCATCTCGTGGCGGCGGTAGGACCGCGCCGACGCCACCGCGGCCTCCGGCGTGCTCTGCCGGGCGACGGTGGTGCGCAGCGCCATCGACACCTCGGCCGGGTCCCGGGTCAGCTCCGGGCTCTGCACTCCCGAGGAGGTCGCCAGCATCCGCAGCACCTCCGGCGCGCGGGCCAGCAGGTCCGGGACCAGGGCCGACGTCCCCAGCAGCGTCATCAGCCGCTGCGCGACCGCGCCCTCGTCGCGCAGCAGCCGCAGGTACCAGGGGGTGTCGGCGAGCGCCTCGGACACCCGCCGGTAGGCGAGCAGGCCGCGGTCGGGGTCGGGGCTGCGCGACAGCGAGTCCAGCAGCACCGGCAGCAGCGCCCGCTGGATCGACGCGGCCCGCGACACCCCGCCGGTGAGCGCCCGCAGGTGCCCGAGCGCCCCCTCCGGCGACGCCCAGCCCAGCGCCTTCATCCGTGCCTTCGCCGCCTCCGGGGACAGCACGGCGTCGGCGCCGTCGGCGGCCAGCCGGGACACTGCCGACAGCAGCGGCCGGTAGAACAGCTTCTCGTGCAGCCGGGTGACGCGGCGCGCGTTGCGCTGCCACTCGTCGACCAGCACCCCGACGACGTCGCGGCGCCCGTCCGGGCGGATCCGCGCGGCCCGGGCGAGCCAGCGCAGTCCGTCGATGTCGTCGGCGGCCGGGAGCAGGTGGGTGCGGCGCAGCTTCTGCAGCTGCAGCCGGTGCTCCAGCAGGCGCAGGAACCGGTAGGACGCGGCGAGGTTGGCGCCGTCGTCGCGGCCGACGTAGCCGCTCTCCGACAGCGCGGCCAGCGCGACCAGGGTGTTGCCCGAGTGCAGCGAGTCGTCGCCCCGGCCGTGCACCAGCTGCAGCAGCTGGACGGCGAACTCGACGTCGCGCAGCCCGCCGCGGCCGAGCTTCAGCTCGCGTTCGCGCTGCTCGGAGGGGATGTTCTCGATGACCCGGGCCCGCATGGCCTGCACGTCGGTGACGAAGTCGTCGCGGGTGGAGGCCTGCCACACCATCGGCGACAGCGCCTCGACGTAGGCGGCGCCGAGCTCGCGGTCCCCGGCGATCGGCCGGGCCTTGAGCAGCGCCTGGAACTCCCAGGTCTTCGCCCACCGCTTGTAGTAGGCCACGTGCCCGTCCAGGGTCCGCACGAGTGCGCCCTGGCGGCCCTCGGGGCGCAGGTTCGCGTCGACCTCGAAACAGGCCTCCCCCGCGATGCGCATGACCCGCGACGCGAGCTTCGTCGCGGCCTGGGTGAGCTCCCCGCCGGGTTCGGCGACGAACACGACGTCGACGTCGGAGACGTAGTTGAGCTCCCGGCCACCGCACTTGCCGAGCCCGATGACCGCGAGCCGCAGCTCCTCGGGCGGGTCCTGCTCGGCCGCGGCCACCGCCAGCGACGCCGACAGCGCGGCCTCGGCGAGGTCGGCGAGCTGGGCGGCGACGTCGTCGACCTCCATCACCGGCAGACCCGGGTCCCCGACGGCGGCCAGGTCGGCCGAGGCGAGGCCGAGCAGCTCGTCGCGGTAGGCCGTGCGCAGCGCGGCGACGGCCTCGGCGCCGGTCAGCGACGCCCGCGCTCCGCCGGCCGTCCCCGGCGGCGGCGCGGCCGGGTCGGCCCCGACCGCGCACAGCAGGTTCGCGGTGCGCCGGGCCAGGTCCGGCGGCGGGTTCCCGCGCTCGGCGGTGTCGGCCAGCAGCGGCCAGCGGTCCGGGTGGCCGACGAGGTGGTCGCCCAGCGCCGTCGACGACCCCAGGGTCGCCAGCAGCCGCCCCCGCAGCCCGCGGTCGGTGCGCAGCGCCCGGTCGATCGCGGGCCACGGGGCGGTCTGCGCCAGCCGCTCGACCGCTCGCAGGGCGAGGGACTGGTCGGGGCTGCGGGCCAGCGCCCACATGATCTCCTCGCAGCCGGGCGCCGGCCCGTCGGTCGCCCACCAGCCCAGACCGCGCAGGGTCGTGGCCGCGTCCTCACCGGTGAGGCCGAGCCGGGCGAGCGAGGTCCCCGTGCGACGGTCCATGACCGGTGATCCTGCCCCATCGCGGGCCGCCCTTCCCTCAGGGGCGTCCAGCGGTCAGGCTCGGGGGCATGCACGTCGTGATCGTCGGTGGGGGTGTCGGAGGACTGACCACGGCCCTGGCCCTGGAGCGGGCCGGGATCGGGTCCACGGTCCTGGAGCAGGGGTCCGGCGCGGGCGAGCTCGGTGTCGGGTTCAACCTGCTGCCGCACGCCGTGCGGGTGCTCGACGGGCTCGGCCTGTCCGCGGAGCTGGCCGACGTCGGCATCGCGACCACCGACCTCACCTACGCCCACCGGCTCGGGCAACCGATCCTGCGCAGACCCTGCGGGGTGGCGGCCGGCTTCGCGTTCCCGCAGGTCGCCGGGCACCGCGGCCGGGTGCACCGGATGCTCACCGACGCCGTGCGCGCACGGCTGGGGTCCGACGCGATCCGCACCCGGCACCGGGTCGCCGGCGTCGAGCACTCCGACGGAGGTGTCCGGGTCCGCTTCGCCGACGACGCCCTGCCGGAGGCGACCGGCGACGTGCTGGTCGGCGCGGACGGCATCCACTCCGCGGTGCGGGCGGGCCTGTTCCCGGGCGAGGGACCGCCGCGCTGGAACGGGGTGTCGATGTGGCGCGGTGCGACGGACTGGCCGGCGTTCCGCGGGGGCCGCTCGATGGTCGTCGCGGGCGGGAACGCGGCCAAGCTGGTGGTCTACCCGGTCGGCGCCGGCAGCGCGCCGGGCACGGTCCTCACGAACTGGGCGGTGTGCATCGCGACCGGCGCCGACGGCGACCCCGCCCCGCAGCGACAGGACTGGTCACGGCCCGCCGACCGCGACGAGACCCTCGCCCACGCCCGCCGCTTCCACCTCGACGACGTCGACCACCTCGCGCTGGTCGCCGCGACACCGGAGATCTTCGAGTTCCCGATGTGCGACCGGGACCCGCTGCCGCGCTGGTCGCACGGGCGGGTCACCCTGCTCGGAGACGCCGCGCACCCGATGGTCCCGATGGGCTCCAACGGCGCCGGGCAGGCGATCCTCGACGCCGAGTCGCTCGCCCGGCACCTGGCCGCGGGCGGCGGCGACCCGGCGGCGGCGCTGGCCGCGTACGAGGCCGAACGGCTGCCGATGACCGCCGACGTCGTGCTCCGCAACCGCGTGGGTGGCCCGGAACGGGTCATCGACGAGGTCGAGCGCCGCGCGCCCGACGGCTTCGACGACCTCGACGCGGTGATCACCGGCGGGGAGCTCGAGGAGATCTTCGCCGGCTACCACCGCGCGTCGGGCAACACCCGCTAGTCGGCGCCGGGGACGCTGCCCGGCGGCAGGAAGTCGACGTCGTGCAGCGCCGACTGCCGCACGACCTCGGCCGGGTCGGTCAGGTCGTGCAGCCGGTCGAACAGCGACGCCAGCCGGCCGGCCGGGCTGACCCAGAACAGCGCGCGGGCGTTGCCCTGCTCCTTGTTGTAGTAGGCGTGCGGCAGGCCCTTGGGCATGAGGACGGTGTCGCCCGGCCCGGCCTTCTCCCACTGCCCGTCCAGGTAGAGCGTGAACACGCCGTCGAGGACGTGGATGTGCTCGTCCTGGGTCGGGTGCACGTGCGGCGGGACGCCCGTGCCGGGCGGGTCGAGGGTCTCGAAGGCGAAGCTGGTCTCGCTGACGGCCTTCGCCCAGTAGGTGTGGCCCAGCACGTTCCACACCCGCTTGTACTGGCCCTCACCGGCCCGCGTGATGCCCTTGGGCAGCGGGCCCAGGATGATCTCGTCCGAGAAGTCGGTCACAGCACGGGAAGATACGTCGCGAGCTCGTGCGGCGTCACGTTCCGGCGGTAGGCGTCCCACTCGGCCCGCTTGTTCCGCAGGAAGAAGTCGAACACGTGCTCGCCGAGGTACTCGGCGACGAGCTCGCTCTTCTCCATGACGTCGAGGGCCTCGGTGAGGTTCTGCGGGAGCAGCTCGTAGCCCAGCGCCCGGCGCTCGGTGTCGGTCAGGGCCCACACGTCGTCCTCGGTGGGCGGGGGCAGCTCGTAGCCCTTCTGGATGCCGGTGAGGCCGGCGCCCAGGATGACCGCGTAGGCGAGATAGGGGTTGCACGAGGAGTCCAGCGTGCGGACCTCCACCCGCCGCGACGAGGACTTGCCCGGCGAGTACATCGGGACCCGGACCAGCGCGGAGCGGTTCGCGTGGCCCCAGGACACCGCGGTCGGGGCCTCGCCGCCGGTGATGAGGCGCTTGTAGGAGTTGACCCACTGGTTGGTGACCGCGGTGATCTCCCGGGCGTGCTTGAGCACGCCGGCGACGAACGCCTTGCCGGTCGCGGACAGCTCGTAGGGGTCGTCCGGGTCGTGGAAGGCGTTGTGGTCGCCCTCGAACAGCGAGAAGTGCGTGTGCATGGCCGAGCCGGGGTGCTCGGAGAACGGCTTGGGCATGAACGAGGCCCGCACGCCCTGGGTGAGCGCGACCTCCTTCACGACGTAGCGGAACGTCATGAGGTTGTCGGCCATGGTCAGGGCGTCGGCGTAGCGCAGGTCGATCTCCTGCTGGCCGGGGCCGCCCTCGTGGTGGGAGAACTCCACCGAGATGCCCATCGACTCCAGCGTCTCGATGGTGTTGCGCCGGAAGTGCGGGGCGACGTCGTGGCTGGCCTGGTCGAAGTAGCCGCCGGAGTCCGCCGGGACGGGCCGGGTGCCGTCGCCGGGCAGGTCGCGCAGCAGGTAGAACTCGATCTCCGGGTGCACGTAGCAGGTGAACCCGGCCTCGCCCGCCTTGTTCAGCGCGCGGGTCAGCACGTGCCGCGGGTCGGCCCAGGACGGCGACCCGTCGGGCATGGCGATGTCGCAGAACATCCGCGCGGAGTAGTGCTCGCCCGAGGCGGTCTCCCAGGGCAGCACCTGGAACGTCGACGGGTCGGGCTTGGCGACCATGTCGGACTCGTAGACGCGGGCGAAGCCCTCGATGGCCGAGCCGTCGAAGCCGATGCCCTCGGCGAAGGCGCCCTCCAGCTCGGCCGGGGCCACCGCCACCGACTTGAGGTATCCGAGCACGTCCGTGAACCAGAGACGGACGAAACGGATGTCGCGTTCCTCGAGCGTGCGGAGCACGAACTCCTGCTGGCGGTCCATGCGGCGGAGCCTAGGAACCCCGTGTTACGCGGAAGTTACCGGGGTGTGCGGGCGACCCGGTCGTGGTCGCCCGCACACCCCCGACGACGGCCCTCAGCTCGGCGCGAGCGTGCACTCCGCACCCTGCGGCGGGAGCGTGAGGTTCACCAGATAGTCGATCGCGAGCTTGTCGGTGCACGCGTCACCCTGCAGCGACGCGGTGTGCTGGTTGCCGTTGACCTTGATCAGGCTGCCGTTCAGCTGCTGGGCCAGGTCCACCCCGGCCTGGTACGGCGTGGCCGGGTCACCGGTGACCGACACCACGACGACCGGCGGGAGCCCGTCGACCTTCGGCGTGTGCGGCTCGCTGGTGGGCGGGACCGGCCAGAACGCGCACGCGTCGCGGGCACCGACCGGGCCGCGGCCGGTGGAGCGGAACGGGGCGGCCTCGTCGGCCCGCGTCGCCAGCTCCAGGGCCTCCGACGGCTCCTTCAGCGCCGGCTGGTTCACACAGCTGATCGACTGGAAGGCCTGCAGCATGTTCGAGTAGCGGCCCTGGTCGTCGCGCTCGTAGTAGAGGTCGGCCAGGCGCATCAGCAGGTCGCCGTTGCCGTTCGCGACCTGCGAGATCCCGCGCTGCAGCGCGGGCCACAGCTGGGAGACGTAGAGCGCCTGGCTGACGCCGGTCTGGGCGTCGGAGAAGCTCAGGACGCGCCCGTCGCCGACCTTCGCGGGCGTGTCGATCAGTGGCCGCATCACCGTCTGGAACGCCTGGGTCGCCTTCGCCGGGTCGGTGCCCAGCGGGCAGCCGGGGCGGCTGGTGCAGTCCTTGGCGAAGTTGTCGAACGCGAGCTGGAACCCGGCGTTCTGCTTGACCGTGGAGTCGATGGTCGACTGCGTCGGGTCGATCGCGCCGTCGAGCAGCAGCGCGCGGACGTTCTGCGGGAACGCCTCGGCGTAGGCGGTACCGAGCTCGGTGCCGTAGGAGAAACCGGCGTAGGTCATCTTCTGGTCGCCGACGGTGGCCCGCATGACGTCCATGTCCTTCGCCACGTCACGGGTGCCGACGTTGGCCAGCACGTCGGCCCCGGTGCGCTGGGTGCAGCGCTCGGCGAACTGGCGGCTGTCGGCCTCGGCGGCGGCGACCCCGGCGGGCGAGGGGTCGGCGAAGGTCTTCGTGCGCTCCTCGTCGTTCTCCGCGTCGGTGAGACATTGGATCTTCGGCAGGCTCGCGCCGGTGCCACGGGGGTCGAACCCGACCAGGTCGAACCGGTCCCCCAGGCCGTTGGTGGCCCAGGTGGCGGCCTGGCGAGCGACGAACGAGGTGCCCGAGGCGCCGGGGCCGCCCGGGTCGGCGAACAGCGAGCCGATCTTCGCTCCGGTCGCCTTCTTGCGCAGCAGCGCGATCTGCATCGTCTTCCCGTCGCCGGGCCGGGCGTAGTCCTGCGGGACGGTCACCCGGGTGCAGTCGAACTGCGGGTCGGCGTAGGTCTGCGCGTCGTCCGCGGTGGGGGCGTAGTCCGCGCAGGGGCCCCACTGCAGCTGCTGGTCGTAGAACTGCGCGAGGTCCGGCGGGTTCTGCGCGGCCTGCGGCTGGTCGCCGGTGCCCGCGTCGGCGCACGCGCCGACCAGGACGAGGGTCGCCGCACCGAGCACGGCGAGCGCGGCCGGACGCGTCCGCCGGCGGGCCGGGGCCGGTGTCTCTCGTCGGTGGGCACGTCGTCGCAACAGCCGAGGGAGCATGACCGTGAGCATGCCACCGACCCCCGGCGGTGAGGGGTCGCGGGTCACGGCCCGGGTGAGGGTGCCCACACCACGGGGCGGTCGGGGCCCGTGCGCTGCCACCCTGGCGTCCGCCATCGACGGCGAACCCGGGGACCCACGACCAGCGTGGGCCTCGAGGCACGGAAGGAGCTCACCGGTGAGCACACAGGAGAGCGGAGAGGTGGCGGCCCCGTACCGGGCGCCCGCGACCCCGCCGAAGCGGACCCGCGTCCACCACCTGCTGCAGTGGAAGCAGGAGGGCCGGCGCTGGCCCATGCTGACCGCCTACGACGTCTACTCCGCCGAGATCTTCGACGACGCCGGCATCCCGGTGCTGCTCGTCGGCGACTCCGCGGGCAACAACGTGTTCGGCCACGACAACACCATCCCGGTCACGGTCGACGACCTGGTCCCGCTGACCCGCGCCGTGGTGCGCGGCGCCCGCAGCGCGCTCGTCGTCGCCGACCTGCCGTTCGGCAGCTACCAGATCTCCCCCGCGCAGGCACAGGAGACGGCGTTCCGGTTCATGAAGGAGGGTGGGGCGCACGCGGTCAAGCTCGAGGGCGGTGCGCGCTTCGCGCCGCAGGTCGAGGCGCTCACCGCGTCCGGCGTGCCGGTGATGGGCCACCTCGGGTTCACCCCGCAGAGCGAGCACGCGCTGGGCGGGTTCCGCATCCAGGGCCGCGGCGACGCCGCCGACCGTCTCGTCGAGGACGCGCTGGCCGTGCAGGAGGCGGGCGCGTTCGCCGTCGTGCTGGAGATGGTGCCCGCCGACGTCGCCAAGCGGGTGACCGGGGAGCTGCGCATCCCGACCGTCGGCATCGGCGCCGGGCCCGACTGCGACGCCCAGGTCCTCGTCTGGTCGGACATGGCCGGGATGAACCGCGGGAAGGTGCCGCGCTTCGTCAAGAAGTACGCGGAGCTCGGCTCGGCCCTGCACGACGCGGCGGCCGCGTTCGCCGCCGACGTGGCGCACGGCGAGTACCCCGCCGAGGAGCACAGCTACAGCTGAGCCGGACCGGGGCCCCGGCGCGCGTCGCCGGGGCCCGGTCGGCCGGGCGGGACCGGTTCAGCCTGCGCCGTGCGTCGCCGGGTGCCCCAGCCCCGGGATGCCGCCGCCCGCGCGGTGGCGGGCCAGCATCCGGTCCGCGGGGGTCTCGCGGCGCGCCAGCCGCCGGGCCAGCGACGCCAGCCGCGCGCCGTGGGCGTCGTCGCCGGCCAGCGCGGCGGTCGCGGCGTCGAGGACGGCCTGCGACCCCGCCCGCACCGCCGGGTCGGCCCAGCCCCGCAGCGCCGAGCGGCGGTGCGCCGCCGTGTCCGGGGTCCGGCGCCGGCCGGGCAGCGTGTCGTCGCGCAGCAGGCCGGTCAGCAGGCTCAGCAGCGCCGCGGGCAGGTCGGTGCCCACGCCGTCGGCGGGCTCCTCCCCCGCGACCGCCGGGACGGCGTCGAACGCCTTGAACTCGATCCGCCCCACCTCCCCGGGGATGCCCGCGTGCCGCACCAGGCTGGGGTCGGTCACCAGCAGCGGGGCGTCGGGCGGCAGGTAGGCCAGCGCCGCCGGGCGCGCCCCGGTGCGACGCGCGGTGCGCGCCGACAGCCCGCCCCAGACCCGGCCGTCGCGGAACGGCGAGGAGAACGACCACGGCACCAGGTAGGGGCTGTAGAAGGTCAGCTTCGCCGCCGCGTCGGCCAGCACGGCGGGGTCGGTGCCGGACTCGGGGAACGACAGGTTCAGGTCCGGCCCCCAGGTCACCATGTGCAGGTGCGAGGTCCGCTCCTCCGGCGAGGCCGCCATCAGCGCCCGCTCGTGGGCGTTCGGCGGGGGGTCCAGCCGGTAGGCCGACAGCTGCGGGTGGTGGGCGAACGCGACGGGGCGCAGTCCGTGCCGGGCGGCCACCGCGGCCAGGGTGACCGCGTCGGCGGCCAGCGCGTCGGCGGCGGCCTCGACCGAGTCGTGCACGCGGGTCCGGATCTCGATGCCCTTGGGGTCGAACCGGAGCAGCCCGCCGCTCTCGTCGAGGCGCTCGTAGCCCTCGGCGTACCAGCGCTTGCGGCGGATGCCGGCGTCGCCGATCCGCAGGTCGGTCTGGTCCCCGGGCAGCTCCGGCAGCTCGTCGACGACCGCCGCGACCTGCGCGTGGGTCAGCGACCGGTGGTCGGCCACCGTCCCGTCGTCCCGCAGCAGCGCGAGCTCGTGCTCGAGCCCGTAGCGCGCCTCGCCCCGCATCGACCACCCCCGGTCCCCGTCCTGGCACAGGACGTTACCGAGGCCGGGCCCGGCGCCGGCTGTGATCCGTCCCCGCACCCTCCTCACCCGTTCCGCCCTGGACAACCCCGCGACGAACGGTCAGCCTGGTGACGGCGGCCATGTCCACCAGGTGGCCGGGACCCGGAGCACACGGGAGGCGTCATGAGGCTGGGCCGCAAGATCTCCGAGGGATTCGCCGTGGACCACGAGGCCGACCGGGTGGCCGACGCCCAGGAGCGCCCGCGCCCGGCGCGCACCGTCGAGCCCGAGTTCACCGAGTGGACGCCGGCCGCCCCGCAGCCGGCGCACTCGGGGTCCCACGAGAACTGACCGGGTGCGCGGGCTGTTCCGCCGGACCCCGCTGGAGTACCCGACCGGCCCGCTGGAGGGCCACAAGCTGGCGTTCCCGATGCTGTCCGCGGACGGCACGACGGTGGGCTTCAGCGGTGTGACGCTCGGGCGGGCGCACGTCTACCGCACGGTCGACGACGCGGTGTGCGCGCACGGTTGCCGGCACGCCTGCCCGTCGCGGTGGTGCGACTGCGGGTTCTACTGCTTCCACACCGCCGACGACGCCCGCGAGCTGGCGTGTGCGCCCGAGCACCAGGGCGCGATCCTGCTCGAGGTGGCCGTCTCCGGCCGGTTCCGTCGCTACGAGCTGGGCCTGCGCTACGCCCGGCAGCGGGTGCGCACGATCCGGATGCGGCCCTGCCGCTGCGGGGCGCGGGTCGCGGTGCTCGCCGACACCGGCTCCGGGCAGCACGGCTGGCGCCGGCTGGAACCGGTGTGCCTGCGGTGCGCCGGGGCGCGCCCGGTGCTGTCGGCGCAGCGCTTCGCCGAGCTGGCCGAACTCACCCTGCTGCCCGACGACGTCGCGACGGGCCCGCTGACCACGCCCGACGACGCGGCGGGGTTCGCCGAGCACCCCGACCCGCACGGCACCGAGGCGGCCGACGGGCTGATCGGCGACCCGGTCGCCGCGGCGGGCGCGGTCGCCGTGCTCACCGCGGAGATGGCGCTGCTGCAGGCCCGGCTCGACGAGATGGCCCGCCAGCTCGGCCGGGCGACCGCACGCCTGGACGCGCTCGAGGGCCGCGACCGGCCCGCGGCGGAGCCGGGGTCAGAGCCAGACCGGTAGCGGCGGCGGGAGCTTCCCGTCGGCGTCGCGCAGGCCCTTGTCGAACGGGCGGCCGAGCAGCCAGGCGATGATGTCGTGCGCCTTGCCGCGGACCGTGCCGAGGTCGCGCGGCTCGGCGCCGTCCGGCCCGGCGGGCCCCGGCCCGAACTCCAGCGTCGCGCCGGTGCGGACCTCCTCCAGGCGCACGTGCGGGCAGCCGGGCTTGCGCTCCAGCCGCGCGACCACGTCGGCGACCAGCACCTCCCGCATCGGGATCGGCAGGTCCTTGAACGAGGCGCCGACGTCGAGGTCGACGGCGTGGATCCACACCTCGCGGGCCCGGTTCCAGGGCACCGCCGTCACCGGCATCTCGACGCCCTGCGGGTTGCGCACGGTCGCCGACCAGGCCTTCTCGGGCATCGCCCGGACCGCGTCGGCGAGCCGGTCGGAGGCGGCGACGACGTCGGCGCGGATCTCGTCGGAGCTGCGCCCGGCCCCGGCCTCGATGTCGGCGTCGCGGGACGCGGGATCGGGGTAGGCCGGGGTCTCGACGCCGGTCCGCGCCCAGGTCAGCAGGTTCACCATGGCGTCGGCGTTGCGGGCGAGGTGGGTGAGCACGTGCGCGCGGGTCCAGCCCGGCAGCGCCGACGGGGCGCGGAACGCCTCGCCCGCCATCCGGGTCATCAGCCCGCGCAGGTGGGCCTGGCCGTCGCCGGCCCAGGCCAGCGCGTCGCCCACCGGTGGCGGGACGAGGGCGCGGCCGTCGCCGGGGGTGCGCGCGGGGGTCACCGCACCGCCCGGCACACGTTGCGGCACTCGCCGATCCCCTCCACGGCGGTGACGATCTCGGCGCCGTCGGTGAGGTAGCGCGGGGGCGTGCGCGCGTCGCCGACGCCGCCGGGGGTGCCGGTGGCGATGACGTCGCCCGGGTTGAGCGTGAGGATCTCCGACAGGTAAACGACCAGGTCCACCGCGCCGAACACGAGCTGGTCGGTCGTGGAGTCCTGCATGGTCTCCCCGGACAGCTCCGAGAAGATCCGCAGCGCGCCACCGGCGGCCGGGTCGGCGGGCAGCTCGTCGGGGGTGACCAGCACCGGCCCGAGCGGCGTCGAGTGCTCCCAGGTCTTGCCCTGCAGGAACTGCTTGGTGCGCCGCTGGTAGTCGCGCATCGACACGTCGTTGAGCACGGTGTACCCGGCGATGGCGGCCGTCGCCGCCTCGCGGTCGGCGCGCCGGACCGAACGCCCGATGACGACGGCCAGCTCGGCCTCGTAGTCCACGCGGTCGGACTGCTCGGGCAGCTCGATCTCGTCGTGGGCGCCGACCAGGGCGGGCGCGAACTTGCCGAAGACCGTGGGGTACTCGGGCAGCTCGTTGCCCATCTCGAGCACGTGGTCGCGGTAGTTCAGCCCGATGCAGATGATCTTCTCGGGCGACGGCACCAGCGGCGCGTAGTCCAGGCCGGCGGTCTCGTGGACCGGGCCCGCCGCGCCCGCGGCGTGCTCGGCCCAGTCGGGGCGCTCCAGCAGCGCCCGCACGTCGGCCTCCCCCGTCTCGACGGCGGTGTCGCCGTCGACGCGCACCGCCCGGTGCCCGGTCGCGGTCCGGATCGTCGCGAGCCTCATCGTGCGGGTGCCTCCCGGTATCGGTTGCCGTCCGGCGGAGAGTCTGCGCCACCGGGGACGCGCGGAACAGACAGGGGGTGGGTTATCGCGTGTCCCGGCCGGTGGACCGCCCGAACTCACCCGTACGGGCGACGCCGCGACGGACCGCGACCGCCGCTCCGCCGGCACGGCGACGGGGACGCCCCCGTCCGGGAACGCCCCGCCGGCGCGGCGCGGCGCAACCACACCCGCTGTCCGGTGCCCACACCCGTTGCAGCAGGTGTGGATGCCGGACACCGGGTGTGGATCCGCCACGGCACTCCCACGGCCCGGCGGGGCCCGACCCGGGCCGGGGCCCGCAGGCCGGGTCAGATCGCGGCGTCGTCCTCGGCGCCACCGCCGCGCACCGGCAGGTCGTCGAACACCGCGGGCGGCTCCCGCCAGGCGTCCTCCGGTGCCCCGGCCCGGGCCGCGGCGACGGCCCGCCACACCCGCTCGGGGGTGCAGGGCAGGTCGATGTGACGCACCCCCAGGTCCGACAGCGCGTCGACCACGGCGTTCTGCACCGCCGGGGTCGACCCGATCGTCGCGGACTCGCCGATCCCCTTGGCCCCCAGCGAGTTCAGCGGGGTCGGGGTCTCGGTCGTCGCGGTCTCGAAGGAGAACAGGTCGGCCGCGGTCGGGATCGTGTACGCGGCGAGGCTGGAGGTCAGCGGCTGGCCCTCGTCGTCGAACAGGACCTCCTCGTGCAGCGCCTGGGCGACGCCCTGGGCGAGCCCGCCGTGCTGCTGGCCCTCGACGAGCAGCGGGTTCAGGATCCGCCCGCAGTCGTCGACGGCGACGTGCCGGCGCGGGGTGACCCGGCCGGTGTCGGTGTCGACCTCGACCACCGACAGGTGCGCCCCGAACGGGAAGGTCGCCCCGTCCTGCGCGGAGTCGAGCCCGACGTGCAGCTCCTCCCCCGTGGCGGCGGCCTGGCGGTGCACGTCGCTCCAGGTCGCGGTCGGGCCGCCGGGCACCCCGGCGACGCCGAAGGTGCCCTCGTCGGTGATCTCGACGTCCTCCGCGGCGGCCTCCAGCAGGTGCGCGGCGAGCTTGCGGGCCCGCTCGTACAGCTCGTGCGCGGCCTCGGACACCGCGGTGCCGCCGAGCTGCAGCGACCGCGAGCCGCCGGTCCCGGCGCCGCGCGGGACGAGCGCGGTGTCGGACTGGACGTAGCGGATCCGGTCCATCGGGATGCCGAGCCGGTCCGACACCAGCATCGCGAACGACGTCGCGTGCCCCTGACCGTGCGCCGAGGTGCCGGCCGACACCGTCGCCGAGCCGTCGTCGTGCACGGTCACCGAGCCGTACTCGCCGCCCCCGCCCCCGGCGGTGACCTCGACGTAGACCGCGATGCCGATACCCAGGCGCACCGGGTCGCCCGCCTCGCGGCGGCGGGCCTGCTCGGCGCGCAGCTCGTCGTAGCCGGCGATGCGCAGGGCCTCGCGCAGCGGCAGGTCGTAGTCGCCGACGTCGTAGCGGGCGCCGGTCGGGGTGGTGTACGGGAAGACGTCGGGCGCGAGCAGGTTGCGCCGGCGCAGCTCGACCGGGTCGATGCCCAGCTCGGCGGCCGCGACGTCGACCAGGCGCTCCAGGTGGGCGGCGGCCTCCGGGCGCCCCGCGCCGCGGAAGGCGCCCATCGGGGTGGTGTTGGTCAGCGCGGAGACGGCGTCGTAGCGCAGGTTCGTGACGTCGTAGACGCCGGTCGCCATGAGGTAGGTGGTGCGCAGCGGGAGCGCGCCGCCGAAGCCGGCGTAGGCCCCGGCGTCCCCGACGACCCGCACGCGCAGGCCGGTCATCCGGCCGTCACGGGTGAGGCCGAGCTCGTAGTAGCCGACCTGGCCGCGGCCGTGCGGCATCGAGACGAGGTTCTCCGAGCGGGTCTCGACCCAGGCCAGCGGCCGCCCCAGCGCCCGGGCGGCGGCGACGGTCGCGGTGTGCTCGGCGAGCACACCGGCCTTCGCGCCGAACCCGCCGCCGACGTGCGGGGCGATCACCCGGACCTGGTCGGCCTCCAGCCCGGCCAGTCCGGCGAGCTGGGTGCGGAAGCCGTGCGGCATCTGGGTGGAGACGTGCACGGTGAGCGGGAAGTCGGTGGTGGTGGGGTCGGCGACGATCGCGTTGCCCTCCATCGGGACGGCCGCGACGCGCTGGTTCACCATCCGCGCGCGGACGACGACCTCGGCGCCGTCGAGCGGGTCGCCGGTCCCCCGCTCGCCCGCGGCCAGGTTGCTGCCCTGGTCGGGGAACTGCAGCGGGGCGTCGTCGGCGAGCGCGGCCTCGATGTCGGTGACCGCGGGCAGCGGGTCGTAGTCGACCTCGACGAGCTCGGTGGCGTCGACGGCGGCGGCGCGGCTCTCGGCGACGACCAGCGCCACCGCCTCGCCGACGAACCGCACCCGGTCGGTCGCCAGCGGCGGGCGCGGCAGCGCGGGGTTGAGGACCATCAGGCCGTGGTGGGCGGGCAGGTCGAGGTCGGCCGCGGTGTACACGGCGAGGACGCCGGGCGCGGCCGCGGCCTCGGAGGTGTCGATGCCGGTGAGCAGCGCGTGCGCCACCGGCGAGCGGACGAACGCCACGTGGGCCAGGCCCGCCGGTGCGTCGGCACCGTGGACCAGGTTGCCGACGAAGGTGCTCGCACCGGTGATCAGGTCGGCGTCCTCGACGCGGCGGACGGAGGTTCCCAGGATCGAGCCAGGCATGTGGTCCACACTACAGCACTAACCGGAGGGTCGTCCGGTTAGTGCGCCTCACACGTCGTCTGCGTCTCCACCTGCGGTGCCCGCCCGGCGACGGCCGGTAGCGTCCCCGCCATGCCCGAGTTCCACCACACCGACGTGCTCCCGCTCGGCCCGGACGACACCGAGTACCGCGAGCTCGACCTGCCCGCGGGAACCGTGACCGAGGCCGCGGGCCGCACCTTCCTCGAGGTCCCTCCGGAGACGATCACCGGACTGGTCCGCGCGGCCGTCACCGACATCCAGCACCTGCTGCGACCCTCGCACCTGAAGCAGCTGCGCGCCATCATCGACGACCCCGAGGCCTCCGGCAACGACCGGTTCGTCGCCACCGACCTGCTGCGCAACGCCTGCGTGTCCGCGGGCGGGGTGCTGCCGATGTGCCAGGACACCGGCACCGCGATCGTCGTCGGCAAGAAGACCGAGACCGTGCTGACCGGCGGCGACGACGAGGCCGCGGTGTCGCGCGGGGTCTTCGAGGCCTACCAGGAGCTGAACCTGCGCTACAGCCAGATGGCGCCGATCAGCTTCTGGGACGAGAAGAACACCGGCACCAACCTGCCGGCGCAGGTCGAGCTGTACGCCAAGCCGGGCCGGGACCCGTACTACGAGTTCCTGGTCATGGCCAAGGGCGGCGGCTCGGCCAACAAGACCTTCCTCTACCAGGAGACGAAGGCACTGCTGAACCCGAAGCGGCTCGCGGCGTTCCTGGACGAGAAGCTGCGCAGCCTCGGTACCGCGGCCTGCCCGCCGTACCACCTGGCGATCGTCGTCGGCGGCATGTCGGCGGAGTTCAACCTGAAGGTCGCCAAGCTGGCCTCGGCCCGCTACCTGGACAACCTGCCGACCGAGGGCTCGCCGCTCGGGCACGCCATCCGCGACACCGATCTGGAGCAGCAGGTCCTCGAGCTGACCCGCAACTTCGGGATCGGCGCCCAGTTCGGCGGCAAGTACTTCTGCCACGACGTGCGCGTCATCCGGCTGCCCCGGCACGGCGCCTCGCTGCCGGTCGGCGTCGCGGTGTCCTGCTCGGCGGACCGCCAGGCCAAGGCGAAGATCACCCCGTCCGGGGTCTACCTGGAGCAGCTGGAGCGCGACCCGGCCCAGTACCTGCCCGAGGCCACCGACGCCGACCTGTCCGACGAGGTCGTGCGGGTCGACCTGAACCGGCCGATGGACGAGATCCGCGCGCAGCTGTCGCAGCTGCCGGTGAAGACCCGGCTGTCGCTGACCGGGCCGCTGGTCGTCGCCCGCGACATCGCGCACGCCAAGATCGCCGAGCGGCTCGACGCCGGCGAGCCGATGCCGCAGTACCTCAAGGACCACGCCGTCTACTACGCCGGACCGGCCAAGACCCCCGAGGGCTACGCCTCGGGCTCCTTCGGTCCGACGACGGCCGGCCGGATGGACTCCTACGTCCAGCAGTTCCAGGAGGCCGGCGGGTCCCTGGTGATGCTGGCGAAGGGGAACCGGTCGAAGCAGGTCGTGGACTCCTGCGCCGCGAACGGCGGCTTCTACCTGGGCTCCATCGGCGGCCCGGCCGCCCGCCTGGCCCAGGACTGCATCCGCAAGGTCGACGTGCTCGAGTACCCCGAGCTCGGCATGGAGGCGGTCTGGAAGATCGAGGTCGAGGACTTCCCGGCGTTCGTCGTGATGGACGACAAGGGCAACGACTTCTTCGCCGACACCAGCGCCCCGACCCTGCAGGTCACCTTCCGCACCTGACCGCTGCGACGCCCCCCCCCGGGGGGTGTGCCCGCGGCCCCCGTGCACGGCACGCCGTGCACCCAGGGGAACCCTCGTAGCGCTCTAAGCCACGAAGGTTCCCCTGGGGGCCACCCGGCGGGTGCCCGGCGACGGCACCGGGGCCTCCCGGGGGTGGGCGGGCGGGTCAGCGCAGGCGGCGGGGGCCCGCGTCGCGCCGGTCGGGCACCGGGCCGATCGTCATCCGGGCCCCGGCCACGAACGCCCCCTGCGGCGAGGCCAACACCGGGTCGAGGGCGAGCGAGCGGACCTGCGGCAGGTCCTCGACGAGCCGCCCGATCCGCAGCACGACGTCCTCCAGCGCGGCGAGGTCGACCGGGTCCGTGCCGCGGTAGCCGGTGAGCAGCGGCGCCGCCCGCGGGGCCCGCACCAGCCGGGCCGCGTCCTCGGTCGACACCGGCAGGACCCGGTAGGCGCGGTCGTCGAGCAGCTCGGTCGCCATCCCGGACAGCCCGAACGCGACCAGCGACCCGAACGACGGGTCGTCGACGACCTCCACCGTGCACGACGTGCCCTTCGGGGCCATCCGCTGCACGTAGACCTCGTCGGATCCGGTCACCCGCGACAGCTCCGCGTGCGCGACGCGCAGGGCCTCCTCCGAGACCAGGTCCAGGCGCACCCCGACGAAGTCGCCGCGGTGCCGCCACTGGTCCGCGGTCGCCTTGATGACCACCGGGTAGCCGAGCTGCTCGGCGGCGGCGACGGCGTCGTCGGCGCCCTTCGCCCGGCGGAAGGTGATCACCTCCAGGCCGTAGCAGGCGAGCAGGTCGACGGCCTCGTCGTCGGTGAGGGGGTGCCGGGTGTCCGGCCCGAACGACGCCACGAGCTCCCGCGCGCGGTCGGCGTCGATGCCCTCGGGCACGACGAACTCCCCGACCGGGGTGTCACGCCACTGCGCGTAGCGGCTGACCCGGCCCAGCGCCGACGTGGCCCGCTCGGGGCTGGCGAAGCTCGGCACCGACCCGCGGCCGGGCGTGCCGTCGGCGCCGGCGACCGACAGCTCCGCCGGGATGCCCTCGGCGGCGAGGAACACCGCGATGACCGGGACCCCGGCACCGCCCGCGGCGTCGCGCAGGGCGTGCGCGTGGTCCCGGCCGGCCACCGCGACCGGCGGGACGAACACCGCGATGAGCGCGTCCGGGCGGGCGTCGCCGTCGAGGGTCGCGCGGACCGCGCCGGCGAACGCCTCCGGGGAGGCCTGGGTGCCGACGTCGACCGGGTCCCCCGCCAGCTCCAGACCCTCGTCGAGCAGCCCGTCGAGGACCAGCAGGTTCACCGCGGTGGAGTTGCCGACGACCGCGACCCGGCGGCCCTTCGGCAGCGGCTGGTGGGCGATGAGCAGGGCGGTGTCGAACATCTGCGGCAGTGTCTGCACCCGGATGACCCCGGACTGCTCGAACAGCGCCTGCACGCTGGACTCGTCGATCGGCGCCCCGACCGAGGCCAGCGACGGCAGCGTCCCGGTGTGCCGGCCGGACTTCACCGCGATCACCGGCTTGGTGCGGGCCAGCCTGCGGGCGACCCGGGCGAACTTGCGCGGGTTGCCGAAGGTCTCCAGGTAGAGCAGCACCTGCTCGGTGTTCGGGTCGGTCTGCCAGTACTGCATCAGGTCGTTGCCGGACACGTCGGCGCGGTTGCCCGCCGACACGAACGACGACAGGCCGAGCCCGCGGGTGCGGGCGTTGGCGAGGATGGCGCTGCCGAGCGCGCCGGACTGGCAGAAGAACCCGGTGCGCCCGTACCCGGGCATCCGCGGGGCGAGGGTCGCGTTGAGCCGCACCGACGGGTCGGGGTTGGCGACGCCGAGTGCGTTCGGCCCGACCACCCGCATCCCGTGCGCCCGCGCCTCGGCGACCAGCCTGCGCTCGGCGACGGTGCCGCCGTCGTCGCCGGCGTCGGCGAAGCCGGAGCTGATCACGACCAGCACCTTCACGCCCTTGGCCAGGCAGGAGTCCATGACCTCGTCGATGTTCGCGGCCGGGACGGCGACGACCGCGAGGTCCACCTCGTCCGGGATGTCGATCACCGACGGGTAGGCGCGCACGCCCCGCACCGAGCGGGCGTCGGGGTTGACCGGGTAGACGGGGCCGGTGAAGCCGGCGCGCAGCAGGTTCAGCAGGACGGCGTGGCCGATCTTGGTCTCGTCCGCCGACGCGCCGATGACCGCCACCGAGGTCGGGTGCAGCAGGTTCGCGACGCTGCGGGCCTCGGCGGCCTGCTCGCGCGCGTAGCGGACCGCGATCGACTTCTCGGTGGGGTCGATGTCGAACTCGAGGTGCAGGACGCCCTCGGCGAAGGCCCGCGTGACGCCGTAGCCGGCCTCGCGGAACACCCGCACCATGGCGTGGTTTTCCACCAGCACCTCGGCCTCGAACCGGGACAGCCCGTTCTCCCGGGCCGCGGCGGCGAGGTGCTCGAGCAGGATCGAGCCGAGGCCGCGGGACTGGTGGTCGTCGCGGACGACGAACGCGACCTCCGCGGAGGTGACCGGCTTGTCGGTGCCCGCTCCCTCCTGGGCGGCCGCCCCGCCGCCGGGGGTCAGCCCCTCGTAGCGGCCGACCGCGATGATCTCGTCGCCGAGCAGCGCCAGGAACGCGACCCGGGTCCGGTGGTCGACGACGGTGAACCGCTCCAGGTCCCGCGCCGAGATCCGCGGGTACGGGCCGAAGTAGCGCAGGTAGCGGGTGCGGTCGGACAGCTTGGCGTGGAAGGCGAGCAGCGCGTCGGCGTCGCCGGGCAGGATCGGGCGCAGGTGCACGATCCCGCCGTCGGAGGCGACGACGTCGGCCTCCCAGTGCCGCGGGTAGGGGTGCCCGGGGGCGTCGGCCGGGGTCTCGTCGGTCTTCTCGGTCATGGTCGGTCTCAGTCCCGCGGGTCGTCGGGGTCGAGGCCGTGCAGCGGGAACACCGCACGACGGGTCTCCAGGATCGCGGAGTCGACGCGCTCGCCGAACGAGCCGCCCCACCGCTCGAAGGCCGGGTCGGCACCGTCGGACATCGAGACCGGCAGCGGCGAACGGGTCCGGGTCGCCGCGAGCGCGGTCCAGTCCGCGGGGATGGAGGTGTCCGGGTCCAGGTCGCGGTCCAGGGCGACGGCCATCAGGTGCGTCCACGAGCGCGGGACCACCCGGTAGAGCGCGTACCCGCCGCCGCCGAGCACGAGCCACTTGCCGCCCGCGGTGGTCTCGGCCATCTCGCGCAACGCGTGGTAGATGGCCCGGTGGCCGTCGACGGACAGCTCCAGGTTCGCCAGCGGGTCCTCGGAGTGGGTGTCCGCGCCGCACTCGGTGACCAGCACCTGCGGACGGAACGACTCCAGCAGCGACGGGACGACGCCGTGGAAGGCCCGCAGCCAGCCCGCGTCGCCGGTGCCGGGGGGCAGCGAGACGTTGACGGCGTAGCCCTCGCCGGCACCGCGGCCGATCTCCCCCGCCCAGCCGGTGCCCGGCCACAGCGTGAGCGGGTGCTGGTGCAGCGAGATCGTCAGCACCCGGGGGTCGTCGTAGAAGCAGTCCTGCACGCCGTCGCCGTGGTGGACGTCGACGTCGACGTAGGCGATGCGCTCGTAGCCCTGCTCCAGCAGCCAGGCGATCGCGACCGAGCAGTCGTTGTAGACGCAGAAGCCCGCGGCGCGGTCGCGCATCGCGTGGTGCAGCCCGCCCGCCATGTTCACCGCGCGGTCCGCGCGGCCCTCGGCGATCTCCCGGGCGGCGGCGACCGAGCCGCCCGCGATCAGCGCGGACGCCTCGTGCATGCCGAAGAAGATCGGGTTGTCGGCGGTGCCCAGCCCGTGGCCGACGCCGAACGGCGCCTCCGGCGCGGACTTCACCGCCGTCTGGAAACCGGGGGTGTGCACCCGGGTCAGATCCACCTCGCCCGCCGGGTCCGGCACGACCGGGTCGACGCCGTCGAGCACCCCCAGCCCGCGGGACAGCTCCATCATCAGCTCCAGCCGCACCGGGTTGAGGGGGTGGTCGTCCGACAGCTGGTAGGTCAGGAACTCCGGAGTCCACACCACCGACGTGCGAGCGCTCATGGGCCGGAACCGTATGCCAGGCCGGCGGGCGCGGTCACTCCCGCGCGGCCCACGGCCGGTCCCCGGTCTCGGCCGGGCGGTCCGGGTCGGCGCTCCACTCCGACCACGACCCGGGGTACAGCGCGGCCGGGGCGTCCGGGGTGGTGAGGCCGGACTCCTCCAGCGCGAGCACCAGCGCGCAGGCGTTGACGCCGGACCCGCAGTAGGCGCCGGTCGCGACACCGGGTGCGACGCCGGCGGCGCGGAAGCGCTCGGCCAGCGTGCCGGCGGGCTGCCAGCGCCCGTCCGGGCCGGTGTTCGCCGCGGCCGGGGTGCTGCGGGCACCGGGGACGTGCCCGGCGCGCGGGTCGACCGGCTCGGTCTCACCGCGGAAGCGGGCGGCGGCGCGGGCGTCGAGGAGCACGCCGTCGCGGGCCAGCGCGGCGGCCCCGTCGGCGTCGACGACGGGCATCCCGCCCGGCCGGACCACCAGATCGCCGGGCGGCAGGGGCTCCGGTTCCGGCGCCCCGGCACCCGGGCCGGTGCCGGCGATCGGCAGCCGCGCGGCCTGCCAGCCGGCGAACCCGCCGTCGAGCACCCGGACCCGGCCGGGCGCGACGCCGGCCCAGCGCAGCAGCCACCAGGCGCGCGCGGCGACCGAGCCGTCGAGGTCGTCGTAGGCGACGACGAGCTGGTCGCCGGCATCGTCCCGGATCCCGGCCCGGCGCAGGACCTCCTGCAGCGCAGCGGGTTCCGGCAGCGGGTGGCGCCCGCCGGGGCCGGGGCGCGCGGGGCCCGCGGACAGCTCGGTGTCGAGGTCGACGAACACCGCACCGGGGATCCGGTGGGCATCGTGGTCCTCGCGTCCGGGCGGGCCGACCAGACGCCACCGGACGTCGAGCACCACGGGCCGCACCGTGCCGGCGGCCGGGGCGGGTCCCAGCAGGCCGGCGAGTTCGGCAGGGGGGATCATGGATCCGGACACGCGGCCCATCCTGCCCCGGACGGGCTCGCCGTGCGCGGGAGCCGCGCTGGGTAGACTGGACGTCGAACGAAGGGGCCCCACGTGAACGACCTCATCGACACCACGGAGATGTACCTCCGCACCATCTACGAACTCGAGGAGGAAGGCGTCGTCCCGCTGCGCGCGCGGATCGCCGAACGCCTCGGACAGAGCGGGCCGACCGTCAGCCAGACGGTGGCCCGTATGGAACGCGACGGACTCGTCGTCGTGGCCGGGGACCGCCACCTCGAGCTGACCGACGAGGGCCGCGGCCGTGCCGTCGCCGTCATGCGCAAGCACCGCCTCGCCGAGCGGCTGCTGATCGACGTGATCGGGCTCGAGTGGGAGCTCGTCCACGCCGAGGCGTGCCGCTGGGAGCACGTGATGAGCGAGGACGTCGAGCGGAAGCTGCTCCGCCTGCTCGACAAGCCGACCGTGTCGCCCTACGGCAACCCGATCCCGGGTCTGGAGGAGCTGGAGCGCGGGGACGACGCGTCGACGTCGTCGTCGGTGCCGCCCACGCTCGAGGTCGGCCTGCAGCGGCTCGACGAGCTGGCCCGCCGCGGTGGCGGTCGCGTCGAGATCCGGCGGATCGCCGAGCACGTGCAGCTGGACTCCGACCTCATGGGCGAGCTGAAGCTCGCGGGGATCGTGCCCGGCAACGCGATCGACGTCGGCCCGATCTCCCGATTCGGCGACCCGGTGCCGGTGAGCTCGGACGACGAGAAGTCGACCGTCGCTCCGCCGGTCGCGCACGCCGTGCTCGTCCGCGCCGTCTGAGGAGGATCCGCACACGTGAAGCTGCTCGTCACCGGCGGCGCGGGCTACGTGGGCAGCGTGTGCGCCGCGCACCTGCTCGACGCCGGCCACGAGGTCGTCGTGCTCGACGACCTGTCCACCGGCCACCGCGACGCCGTGCCCGCGGGTGCGGAGTTCGTCGAGGGTGAGCTCGGGACCCGCGCCGGGGAGGTCCTGGGCCGCGGCGGGTTCGACGGCGTGCTGCACTACGCCGCCCGCTCGCTGGTCGGGGAGTCCGTCGAGAAGCCCGAGAAGTACTGGGACGGCAATGTCGTGGCCTCGTTCCGGCTGCTCGAGGCCGTCCGGGAGCACGCGGTACCGCGGCTGGTGTTCTCCTCCACCGCCGCCACGTACGGCGAGCCGGAGCAGGTCCCGATCCCGGAGACCGCGCCGACCCGGCCGACCAACCCCTACGGGGCGAGCAAGCTCGCGATCGACCACATGATCACCTCCTACGCGACGGCGCACGGCCTGGCCGCGACGAGCCTGCGGTACTTCAACGTGGCCGGGGCGCACCTGTCCGGCGACACCCCGCTCGGGGAGCGGCACGCGGTCGAGACCCACCTGATCCCGCTGGTCCTGCAGGTCGCCGCGGGCACCCGCGAGTCGATCTCGGTCTACGGCGACGACTGGCCCACCCCCGACGGCTCCTGCGTGCGCGACTACATCCACGTCGACGACCTCGCCGAGGCCCACCTGCTCGCGCTGACCCACGCCGTCGCGGGGCGGCACGACATCTACAACCTCGGCAGCGGTCACGGGTTCTCCGTGCTCGAGGTGGTCGAGGCCTGCCGCGCGGTGACCGGGCACCCGATCCCGGCCGTCGTCGCGCCGCGCCGCGCCGGTGACCCCGCGGTGCTGGTGGCCTCGAGCGAGCAGGCCGCGCAGCATCTGGGCTGGAAGCCGTCGCGGACCGCGATCGCCGAGATCGTCGGCGATGCCTGGGAGTTCGCCCGGTCCCGCTGAACCTGCGCGGCCCGGGGCCGGCTCACCGGGCGGCCGTGTCGTCGGGCGCGTCCGGGTCGAGCATCGCGGTGAGCAGCCGCCGCAGCCCGCCCGGGCCCGCCCACCGTGCGGCGGGTGAGCGCGGGTCGCGGGTGCCGTGCAGGCTCGCCGCCACCACCCCGGCGAGGACGTGGTCGGGCCGTTCGGCCAGCGCCCGCTCCGTCGCCCCGGTCGCGAGCGCGCCGTCGCCGCGCAGCAGGGCGCACACCGCGAGCAGGGCCAGCGGGTGCGCCCGCTGCGGTGACGGCAGGGCCGCGACCAGCACCGCCCACATCTGCTCGGCGTCCGCCGCGCGGGGGCCCAGGCAGCGGCGCAGCGCCTCGTCGCGCACGTCGCCGACGTCGAGGGCGCCGCACAGGGCCAGCGCCAGCCGGTCGTCCACGACGAGCCGGCTCGCCGCGGCCTCGTCCAGGCAGGCGTCGAGCAGGGCGGTGCCGGTCGCGGCACCTACCCGGGCCGGTGCGGCGCCGGTGTCGCGCAACCGGGCCCGGCGGCGACGGGTGCCGGCGTCGGAGTCGAGCGGGGCGAGCACCGCGGCGCGGTCGGGCAGGACGGCCCGGCCGTCGCGAACCGCGGCCGTGACCCCGAGCGTGGTCGACGCAGCGTCGGGAAGCAGCCCGCCGCAGGTGCAGGGCAGGTCGAAGCAGCCCCACCGGTCCCCCTCCCGGGTACCGGTCGCCCAGAGTGCCGCGATCGGCTCGATCCCGGCGTCGAGCAGCTCCCGCCGCGCGGCGGCCCCCACGTCCCGGCGGCTCCGGCGGGGACCCGGCCCGGCGGGGCCCGGGTCGCGCACGACGAGCGCCAGTGCCCGGGCGGGCCGTTCCCCGGCGAGCACCCCGACCGCCTCCCGGCACACCCGGCGGGCCGACGCCGACGAGCGCGGCAGGTCGACCCGCACGGTGAGCCCCAGCCGGTCGTGGAGGTGCGGCCCGGTGACCGAGACGAGCACCAGCGAGTCCCGGGGGTGGAAGCCGAGCAGCACCGGGACCGCGGCGATCAGCTCGGCGGGCCGGTCGAGCCGCAGACCGGGACCGGACGCGGTGCCGGGGGGCCGTCCGGTGGCGGGCAGGTCCTCCGACCCCGGCGACGGGCCGGGGCCGGGGCCGGGGAGGGGGTCGGGCTGGGGGCAGGCGGTCATGCCGCCACGGTCGTCGCGGGCCGGGACGTGCGGAACGCCGTCACCCGACCGGCTGTGGACGGTCCCGCCTCACACCCCTTGCCGAGGGGGTGTCGTGGATGGTTTCCCCCCGCGCCGGGGCAGTCGCCTGCGCCACGCGGTGAACGAGGTGACCGGACCGGCGTGCGGGCGGTACAGCCACGGCCAGGGGTGCACCACGACCGGGCGGACGGCGGCCGAGCGCGTGGTGAACCCGGGGACCGGGGCGTGGGTGACCGCGACGGGCGTGCCGTCGAGCTCGTCGGCGACGACGCCGCGGTGCACCAGCACGGCACGGCGTTCACCCAGGTCGGCGAGGGTCTGCGCGAGGAACACCAGCCGTTTGCCGGACAGCCGCAGCCGGCGCAGCAGCGGCTCGTCGAACACGAACACCGCGGGCAGGTCCGGGTGGGCGTCGAGGGCGGGGTCGGCGTCGCCGAGCGACTCCGCCGTCAGCCACACCGCCTCCGGCGCGGCGCCGGTGGAGACCGGGGCGGCCGGCCCCCCGGTCGTCTCCGGGTCGGGGTCCGAGCGCAGCCGCGGGTCGTGCTCGGGGGCCGGGCGCGAGGGCGGATCGGCGGGCCAGTGCTCGATCGGGCAGGCGTCGGACAGCGCGCAGCTCCCGCACAGCTGCGGGGCGCGCTTGCGGACCTGCCAGCGGGAGAAGCCGTAGGGCTTGCCGGTGCCGGCGCCGACGGTCCACTGCCAGCCGAGCCGGTTCGCCGCGCGGGAGCCGTCGAGCAGGTGCGCGAAGAACTCGCTCTCCCCGCCCGCCCACTCGTGCCCGGCGCGCACGGTCCACTGCGAGGACAGCCACATGCGGGTCTGGTTCACCAGCCAGCCGTCGGTGTGCAGCTCGGTGAGGCAGGCGTCGACGCAGGCCATCTCGGCGGGCCACGGCTCGTCCCATCCCTGTTCGGCGCGGGCGGGGGCCGCGCGCAGGGCGGAGCGGGTGCGGGTGCCGAGCCGGGCGTAGAGGTGGCGGGCGTACTCCTGCCAGCACAGCTCGTCGCGGAACTTGGCGCGGTCGCGCGGCGGGGCGTCGGCGGCGGCGTCCCAGGCGGTCGGCAGGTCGACCAGCCCGTGCCGGATCCACGGCGACAGCGCCGTCGCACCGCGCCGCGACACCGGCAGCACCTCGTTGCGCCGCTTCGCATAGCCGGTCAGGTCCAGTGCCGCGACGGCGGCGTCGGCCGCGGTCTGCCCGCCCCGGAACGCTCCGGAGGCGACGGGCTCGTCGCGGCAGAGGTCACCGAGGTGCTCGCGCACCCAGTCGGTCGCGGTGTCCGGGTGGGGTGTGGGCAGCTGCACCGGAGAAGTCTGCGGCGCCCCGGCCCACCGCGCGCGTCGACCTGCACGAATGTTCTGCGCCCGTTCTGTGTGCACCGCGGGCGGGGGACGGTAGGAACGTCCCATGCACGTGTATCTGGGCGTCGACATCGGTACGTCGGGTTCGAAGGGCGTCCTCGTCGACGCCCGCGGCCGGGTACTGGCCCGGGCCGACCGGGCGCACGAGACCGCACAGCCGCTGCCCGGCCACGTGGAGCACGACGCCGAGGCCGTCTGGTGGGGCGACTTCGTCGCGGTCGTGCGGGAGCTGCTGCCCGCCCTCGACGACGGCACCGAGCTCGCCGGGCTGGGGGTGTCGGGGATCGGGCCGACCCTGCTCCCCGCCGACGGCGACGGCCGCCCGCTGCGCCCGGCGATCCTCTACGGCGTCGACACCCGCGCCGGCACCGAGATCGACGAGCTGAACGCGGAGCTGGGCGAGGACGCGATCCTGGCCCGGGCCGGGACACCGCTGTCCTCGCAGGCGGTGGGGCCGAAGTGGCGGTGGCTGGCCCGGCACGAGCCGGAGGTGTTCGCCCGCACCGAGATGTTCCTGATGTGCTCGTCCTACCTGGTGCACCGGCTCACCGGCGAGTACGTGCTCGACCACCACTCGGCCAGCCAGTGCGACCCGATGTACGACCTGGCCGCCGCGGACTGGGCGCCCGACTGGGCCGAGCGCACCGCCCCGGGCATCACGCTGCCCCGGCTGCTGTGGCCGACCGAGGTCGCCGGGCGGGTGAGCGCGGCGGCGGCCGCCGCGACCGGGCTGCCGGAGGGGCTGCCGGTCACCGCCGGCACCGTCGACGCCTGGGCCGAGGCCACCAGCGCCGGCGTCACCGGCGCCGGGGAGGTCATGGTCATGTACGGGACGACGATGTTCCTCATCGAGGTCATCGACCGCCCGCACCCGCACCCGGCGATGTGGACGACCCGCGGCGTCGTACCGGGGTCGTTCACCCTGGCCGCGGGGATGGCGACCTCCGGGGCCATCACGAACTGGCTGCGCGACCTCACCGGGGAGGGCTTCACCGGGCTCGTCGCCGAGGCCGCGGAGGTGCCGCCGGGCAGCGGCGGGCTGCTGCTGCTCCCCTACTTCGCCGGGGAGCGGACCCCGCTGTTCGACCCGGACGCCCGCGGCGTGCTCGCCGGGCTGACCACCGGGCACACCCGCGGCGAGGTCTACCGGGCCGCGCTGGAGGGCATCGCGCACGGCGTCCGGCACAACCTGGAGGTCATGCGGTCCGCGGGCGGCGGCACGAAGCGCCTGGTCGCCGTCGGCGGCGGGGTGCAGGGCGGGCTGTGGACCCGGATCGTCACCGACGTGACCGGGGTCCCGCAGGACGTGCCGGAGCAGACCGTCGGCGCCGCGCTCGGCGACGCGTGGCTGGCCGCCGTCGCGACCGGGGCCGAGCCGCGGCTGCGCGACTGGAACCCGGTCGCCCGCACGGTCGAGCCGGACCCGGCGGCCCGCGAGGTCTACGACCGCTTCCACCCGCACTACCGCTCGCTCTACACCGCCACCCGGGAGACCGCGCACTTCCTCGCCGACGAACGGAGACGCTCCTACCGCGCGTGACACGCTGTTCACACCGGTGTGGTTGCCGCGCGGCGCGGCGGCCACCACGCTGGGCGGGTGAGTGCCGACGAGTCACCCGCCCACGACTACGACCTGCTGGTGATCGGCTCCGGTCCCGGGGGGCAGAAGGCCGCGATCGCCGCGGCGAAGCTCGGGAAGCGGGTGGCGATCGCCGACCGCGGCCACATGATGGGCGGGGTCTGCGTCAACACCGGCACCATCCCGTCGAAGACGCTGCGCGAGGCGGTGCTGTACCTGTCCGGGTTCAGCCAGCGCGAGATGTACGGCGCCAGCTACCGGGTCAAGTCCGAGATCACCATCGACGACCTGCTGGCCCGCACCCGGCACGTGATCGGCCGCGAGACCGAGATCGTGCGCAGCCAGCTGCTGCGCAACCACGTCGACATCCTGACCGGGACGGCGCGCTTCACCGACCCGCACACCGTCGTCGTCGAGGGGACGGGGCGGGGTGACCACAACCAGGTCACCGCCTCGAACTTCGTCGTCGCGACCGGGACCCGCCCGGCCCGCCCGGACACCGTCGCGTTCGACGGCGAGCGGGTCGTCGACTCCGACCAGGTGCTGCAGCTGGGCCGGGTGCCGGGCTCGATGGTCGTCGTCGGCGCGGGGGTGATCGGCATCGAGTACGCCTCGATGTTCGCCGCGCTCGGCACGCGGGTGACCGTGGTGGAGAAGCGGGACTCGATGCTCGGGTTCTGCGACCCGGAGGTCGTGGAGTCACTGAAGTTCCACCTGCGCGACTCGGCGGTCACGTTCCGGTTCGGCGAGGAGGTGTCCTCGGTCGAGGTGAACGGCCGCGGCACGGTGACCAGCCTGGCCAGCGGGAAGAAGATCCCGGCCGACATGGTCATGTACTCGGCGGGCCGCCAGGGCATGACCGAGGAGCTGGGCCTGGACGCGGCCGGTGTCCGGGCCGACGACCGGGGGCGCATCGAGGTCGACAAGCAGTACCGGACCTCGGTCGAGCACATCGCGGCGGTCGGCGACGTGATCGGGTTCCCGGCGCTGGCGTCGACGAGCATGGACCAGGGCAGGCTCGCCGCCTACCACCTGTTCGGCGAGCCCGTCCGCGAGCTGCACGAGCTGCAGCCGATCGGCATCTACACGATCCCGGAGATCTCGTTCTGCGGGCGGACCGAGGCCGAGCTGACGGCGGCGTCGATCCCGTACGAGACCGGGCTGTCGCGCTACCGCGAGCTCGCGCGCGGCGCGATCGTCGGCGACTCCTACGGCATGCTGAAGCTGCTGGTGTCGCCCGAGGACCACCGGCTGCTCGGGGTGCACGTGTTCGGCACGAACGCCACCGACCTCGTGCACATCGGGCAGGCCATCATGGGCTGTGGCGGGACGGTGGACTACCTCGTCGACACCGTCCTGAACTATCCGACGCTGTCGGAGGCGTACAAGGTCGCCGCGCTGGACGCCACGAACAAGATCCGTGCGCTGGAGTCGGTCCAGAACTCCTGACTCAGGTGTAGCGGAACCCGTTCGCGTCGAGCCACGGCTTCGGGTTGATCTTGGTTCCGCTCGGGTCGACGACCTCGATGTGCAGGTGCGGGCCGGTGGACTGGCCGCGGTTGCCGACCTCGGCGATCTGCTGGCCTGCCGCCACCTTCTGGCCGACCGAGACCAGCGAGCGGTTGATGTGGCCGTAGACGGTGACCGTGCCGTCGGCGTGCCGGACCCGGACCCACATCCCGAACCCGCTGGCGGGGCCGGAGCTGATGACGGTGCCGGCGATCGGTACGTGGATCGGGGTACCGATCGGGGCGGCGATGTCGAGGCCCATGTGCTTCGTGCCCCAGCGGGAACCGAAGCCCGAGGTGACCCGGCCGGTCACGATCGACACCGCACCGCCCGCGGAGGCGGACTGCAGCGCGCCGGTGGCACCCGCGGCGCGGGCGGCCTCGGCCGCCCGGGCGCGCTCCTCGGCGGCCTTGCGGACCTGGTCGACCGAGGCGGTGGCGGCCTGGACCGCGGAGGCGGCCCTGGCGCGGCCGGTGTCGGCGACGGCGACGGTGCGCGCGGCCGCCGACGGGGCGGCGGCCGGGGCGGCCAGCGAGGCGATGGTGGCCGGGTCCGCGATCGGCGAGGCGGCGTCGTCCGCGGCGGCCCGCGGGGCGGGCACGGCGGCGGGGAGCGCGGCGTCCTGGCTCGACACCGACGACGATCCCGCCGTGTCGAACCAGGACGTCACGGTCGCGGACAGGTCGCCGGAGCCGACACCCGCGTGGGCGGTGGCGGCGATGCCGCCCACCGCGACGACGGCGGCGGTGATCCGGGTCGAGGCCGACCAGCGTGAGCCGTCCTCGGCCCCGGCGTCACGGGCGCGCCGGACGTGCGGACCTGCGGGGAACGAGCCGACCGGGACCCCGATCCCGGCCACCGCGAACTGCGGGGCCAGGAGCGCGAGGCTCGCCTGACGGCTCCGGGGGGAGCGATGCCGTGCCACGACCCTTCCTTCCGGATCCCGGAACGGCGGACAACCCGTGGGGAGCGGGCGGCCCCCTGGGGAGGAGCCGCGTCCGGTTCGTGACCGTTCCGTGATCTGACTCCGACGCTAGCCGGACGCAACGGACGGAAGAACCCGATCGGGTGATCACGAGACCGACGGGACGTTGCGGGCGGTGAGCGGACGCCGCCGGCCACTCACCCCGGCCACCTGCCGTTCACCGTGGCGCCGGCCCGGCCGGTCCACCTCGGACAGGGCCCTGAGCTGGGCTTTCCGTCGGCCGCGCGCGACGGCCGAGTGGTCGTGGCCGGGGGCGTCGCGGTCCACGCCCTCACCCACGGTGAGAACTCGTGCGCGGTGGCTCCGCGACGCGCGCTCCGCGCAGGCGGCCGGCCCGGGACCCGTTCGGCGCACCTCGTCGTCGACGGCGCGTGCACCCGCTCACCCGGTGCCCGGATTGCCGTCACGGTGTCGCGCGGGTTGTCTGGACGGGTGCGCCGCCTCCTGGTCCCCCTGCTGACGTGCGCGTTGCTGGTCGTCCTGGCGCCGGCGGCCCTCGCCGACCCGGCACCGGCCACCGCGGCCGCCGCCCCCGTCCGGTACGTCGCGCTCGGTGACTCCTACGCCGCGGGCGTCGGGGCCCGGCCGGACCCGGCCACCGGCGACTGCCGGCGCAGCACCGCGTCCTACCCGGCACTGTGGGCGGCCCGGCACGACCCGGCGTCGTTCGTCAGCGTCGCGTGCAGCGGCGCCACCAGCGGCGAGGTGATCGCCCGGCAGGTGCGCACCGTCTCCGCGGACACCACCCTGGTGACGATCACCGTCGGCGGCAACGACACCGGGTTCGGTCCGGTCCTGGCCGCCTGCAGCACCGCCCGCGACGACGAGACCTGCCTGCGCGCCGTCCGGGGCGGGGAGCGTGCCGCCCGCTGGGTCGCGCCCGGCGGGCTGATCTCGACCATCGTCGGGGTCCGGCTGCAGGCCCCCGGCGCGACGATCCTGGTCCTGGGCTACCCGCGGCTGTTCGAGCCGGGCGCCGACTGCGACGTCCCCGGCGTCCCGAACGCCGTCCGCCGCGAGGCGCTGAACCGGGCGGCGGACACCCTCGACGCCGCCCTCGCCGACGCGGCAGGGCGGTTCCGGGGCCGGTTCGTCGACGTCCGCGCCGCCCTCGCCGGGCACGGGGTCTGCTCCGCCGACCCGTGGATCACTCCCCCGCCCGCGTCGGCCCCGGCGGTCTACCACCCGACCGCCCAGGGCTACCGCGACGGCTACCTGCCTGCGCTCGAGGCGGCCGTCACCCTCCCCTGACTACCAGGTCCTCGCCCGCTCGTCCCCCGGCGGACAGCCGCTCGACACCGGCCGGACCGGCCACGCCACGATGGTTCCCAGGCACCGCCCCCGATCCTGAGGACCCACCTCGTGCGACGCCTGCTCGGCACCCTCCTCGTCCCAGCCGCCCTCCTCGCGACGGCCACGTCCGGCCTCGCCGACACCGACCGTCCCCGGTCCGGTCCGGAGGTCGTCGCGCACCGCGGCGCCTCCGCCGACGCCCCGGAGAACACCCTCGCCGCCGCCGACGAGGCACTGGCCCAGCGGGCCGACGCCGTCGAGGTCGACGTCCAGCGCACCGCGGACGGCCACCTCGTGCTCGTCCACGACGCCACGCTGACCCGCACCACCGACGTCGCACGGGTCTTCCCCACCCGCGCCCTGGCACCGGTCGGTGCGTTCACCCTCGCCGAGCTGCGCCGTCTCGACGCCGGGTCGTGGTTCTCCCCCGCCTCCGCCGGGGAACGCATCCCGACCCTCGGGGAGTTCGCCGACCGGCTCCGCGGCCGCGCGGACCTGCTGGTCGAGCTGAAGGACCCGGCGCGGTACCCGGGAGTGGAGAAGGAGGTCGCCTACGAGGTCGACGGCCGGCGCGGGGTCGTCGTGCAGTCCTTCGACCACGACGTGATGCGCAGCTTCGCCGAGGCCGCCCCGGACGTCCCGGCCGGATGGCTGTTCGACGGGCGCCCGACCGCGGCGCAGCTCGACGACGCCGCCGCCCACGGGGTCACCCAGATCAACCCGTCGTTCGAGGTCGTCGACGCGGCGCTGGTCGCCGAGGTCGCGGCGCGCGGGATGCAGACCGGGACGTACACGGTCGACGCCCCCGGCGACATGCGGCGGATCGCGGACACCGGGGTGGACCGGATCATCACCGACCGGCCCGCGGTGCTGCGGACGGTCCTCGCGGGCTGACCCGATCCGCGTCCGCGCCGCCGACCCACCGCCGACATCCACCTCACACCACGCGCCCTAGACTTCTCCTCGCGGCGCGGGCACCTTCCCCGCCGGTGAGCGGAGGATCGGGGATGACGGCTGTACGGCGGCCAGGACTGCTCGTCCCGGCGGCACTGGCCCTGCTCCTGGTGGGGGGCTGCGGCAGCTCGCTGGCGACCCAGCCGGGTTCGTCGTCCCGCACGGTCGTCACGACCCAGAACCGCCCCTCCAGCCCCTTCTGCGACGCCGTCGAGGCGAGCCGGACCGCCACCCAGCCGTTCAACGGGGTGGGCATCGGCCGCTCGATCTCCGACGTCGGCGAGGTCACCGCGAACGTCCGGCAGGCGAACCAGCAGGTCACCTCGCTCGCACCGCAGGAGATCCGCGCGGACTTCGAGCGGGTGGACCAGCTCGTCGAGCGTCAGCTCGCCCTGCTGGAGGCCAACGGCGGGGACACCCTCGCCGTCGCCCGTGACCCGGGGATCGCGCAGGACCGGGCGGACCCGGAGTACCAGGCCGCGTCGCAGCGGATCCGGGACTACGTGCGGTCGACCTGCACCTGACCGTCGACGACGACCGGTGCGGTACGCCGCCACCCCAGGTAGCGGTCGGCCTCGACCAGCAGGGCTCCGCCCAGCCACATCGCGACGACCGCGTCGTCGCCGAGGCCGAACACGGTCAGGAACGCCTCGGGCACCAGGTCGACCGGCGACACCAGGTAGGCCAGGGCCATCAGGAACAGCGCGACCCGGCCCTTGCCGAGGTGCGGGTAGGTGCCGCGCCAGGCATCGCCGGCCATGGCGGGCAGTGCCCGGAACCGTTCGACGGGGCCGGGCTCGCCGGGGCGGCCGCGACGGGTGAGGGCACGGAACAGTGTCGCGAACGCGGCCGTGCGGCCGGCGGGGCGACCTGCGGTGGCACTCGCTGCAGTCATGTCCGGTCCAACGCACGGCGCACCCCGGTCGTTCCCGGCGAAACGGTCACGTCACACCGGGGACGACCGGGGGCGGGGTCAGTGCGAGGCGAGGTAGATGTCGCGCAGCACCCCGGCCTCGGTGCTCATCTCGGCCAGCCGCTGCTTGACGACGTCACCGATGCTGATCATCCCGACGAGCCGTCCGTCGTCGACGACGGGCAGGTGGCGGTGGCGCCAGCGGTTCATCAGACCCATGGCCTCGGTGAGCGAGTCCTCCGGCGAACAGGTCACGACGTGGCGGGTCATGACGTCGGCGACGGTGAGATCCAGCAGGCCCGCGCCGTCGGTGGCGAGCCGGCGCACGATGTCGCGTTCGGAGACGATGCCGTCGACGCGTTCGCGACGGCCGTCGTCGGAGACGACGAGCGCGCCGATCGCCGGCGGACCGGCGAGCCGGGTCGCGGCCTCGGCGATGGTGTTCCACGACAACACGGTGTGCACCGTGTCGCCCTTGATCCGCAGGATGTCCGACACCTTCATGGAACTCTCCCTTCGACGTCCCTATTGTTGCGCTTGCGCAGTAGTTGTGCAATGGCAAAGATTGGTCGACGCAACGGTCAGCGCGGAGTAAAGATCGCTGGTGAGGGAGGTGGACGGGGATGACCGACGCACACGGCCGAGATCGGGATCACCCGGACGGCGCGACGGTGGAGGCGGGCCTGGCGCTCGCGCGCGCGTTCACCGGCATCAGCGTGCGCGCGGTGGCGGCGGCCGGGGACGCCGTGACCGTGCCCCAGCTGCGGGTCCTCATGCTGATCGCGGACGCGGGACGCACCAACGTCACCGCGGTCGGGCGTGAACTCGACGTCCACCCGTCGAACGCCACCCGGGTGCTCGTGCGCCTCGGGCGGGCCGGCCTGGTCGAACGCCGCCCCGACCCGGACGACCGGCGGCACCTGCTCGTCGAGCTGACCCCGGCCGGACGGGAGCTGATCGGCGAGGTCGACGCCCACCGTCGCGCCGCGGTCGCCGACCTGCTGGGCCGGGTACCGCCCGAGCGACGGGTGGGTGCGGCCGAGCTGCTGTCCGCGCTGGCCGACGCGGCGGCCCCGCCGACGCCCTAGGATCGGAGGGTGTGAGCGAGGACGCCCCGACCGACGTCGCCTCCCTGCGGGCCGCCGTCGCGGCGGGGGCGCGCCCGCGGTTCGTCCCGTTCTGGGGCTCCGAGCCCGCGCCGGGCGACGTGCACGTGCTGAGCCAGTGGCATCCGTCGCCGTTCGTCGTCGACGGGGTCCGCTACGCCACCGCCGAGCACTGGATGATGGCGGCCAAGGCCCGCACCTTCGGCGACGACGACGCGCTCGCCCGCGTCCTGTCCGACGACGACCCGGACACCGCCAAGCGGGCCGGGCGCGAGGTCCGGGGCTTCGACTCGAAGGTGTGGGCCGCGCACCGGGTCGAGGTCGTCGTCGCGGGCAACCGGGCCAAGTTCCGCTCCGCCGAGCGGCTCACCGCGGCCCTGCTGGGTACCGGCGACGCGGTGCTCGTCGAGGCCTCCCCCGTCGACCGGATCTGGGGCATCGGCCTGGCCGCCGACGACCCCGACCTCGGCGCGCCGGACCGCTGGCCCGGCCGGAACCTGCTGGGCTTCGCCCTGATGCGGGTGCGCGCCGGGCTCGGGAGCCACTGACCCCGACCGGCCCGGGTCAGACCGCCCCGGGGTACCGGGAGCGGCGCGGACGGCGGGCCCGGCGCGCCACCAGCACCGCCCCCACCCCGGTCACGACGGCGCCGCCGACGTAGGGCACGGCGGCCCGGGCGATCTCCCCCGCCCGTCCGACGAGCGCCGCACGCCGCGCCGCGAGCCCCGCGCCGAGCCGGTCCAGGCTCGCCCGCAGCTCGCGCGCGGCGTCGACGACCTGGTCGTCGCGGCCGTCGGACCGCGCGGAGAGCCGGTCCCGCAGCTGCGCCGCGGAGACATCGCTGAGGTCGAGCTCCTCGGCCGTGTCCTCCGGTGCCTCGCCGGCCGGGCCGGCTCCTGCGTCGTGACGCCCCACGACTCCCCCTCACATCCGGCGGACCGCCCGCCGGCCCGCCGGGACAGTCAACCCGCCACGGGCCGCTCCGCGCACCCTCAGGACATTCTCAGACCGTCACCGTTGCAACGTAGAGCAGTCGCGATATATCGTGATGGCACACGAGCCGATCGACGAGGAGGCTCACGACGAGAGGACCACGCGTCATGACCACGCGCGACATGTTCCGGAGCCCCTTCGGGCCCCGCACCCACCGACACCCCCGGGGCCACCGCGGCGCCGGGTTCCCCTGCGGCCCGGAGGAGGCAGCCATGCACGACACCCCCGACGTCCACGGCGACGACAGTGACGATCCCCGCGACGAGGGCGGACCCGGCCACCGCCGCGGTCGCGCCCACCGCCACGGACGCGGGCCCGGCGGGCGGGGCTTCGGTCCCGGCCGCGGGTTCGGCCCCGGCGGCCCGTTCGGTCCCGGAGGCCCGTTCGGCCCCGGAGGCTTCGGCCCGGGCGGGTTCGGTCCCGGAGGCTTCGGCCCGGGCGGGTTCGGCCCCGGCGGGCCCCGCGGCCGGCGCGGCAAGCGTGCCCGCGGCGACGTGCGCACCGCGGTGCTCGCGGTCGTCGCCGACGGCCCGCGGCACGGCTACGAGATCATCCAGGAGATCACCGGCCGCTCCGGCGGGCAGTGGAAGCCGAGCCCCGGCTCGGTGTACCCGATGCTGTCCCAGCTGGAGGACGAGGGCCTGGTCCGGTCCGAGCAGACCGAGGGCCGTCGGGTCGTCCACCTGACCGAGGAGGGCACCCGGCACGTCGAGGAGCACCGCGCCGAACTCGACGCGGTGTGGGCGCCGTTCGCCGAGGACGCCGAGGCCGCCGAGTCGGACCCGGCGACCGGCCTGGTCACCGAGCTCGGCCGGCTCGCCGCCGCCGCGCGGCAGGTCGCCGAGGCCGGCTCCGAGACGCAGGTGGCGTCGGCGACCGAGGCGCTGACCGAGGCCCGCAAGGCGCTGTACCGGCTGCTGGCCGAGTGAGGCCCGCCGAGCGAGCGGGCGACACCGGGTGAGGCCCGCCGGACGAGCGGGCGACACCGGGTGAGGCCCGCCGAAGGTGCGGGCGAGACCGGGTGGGGCCCGCCGGACGGGCAGACCGCTCCGTGTGCGACGGGGGCGGGACCGCGATGGTCCCGCCCCCGTCGTCGTCTACCGGGTCTGTCGCCGGCGCCGGTTGCGGCGCAGCGCCTCCCGCAGCGGCGGGACGACGGTGCCCTCGGCGGCCATCACCCGGCGGGCCTTGCGCCGCGCGAGGACGACCGCGACGGCGGTGAGCGCCCAGATCGGGAACTGCACGAGCCAGGCCAGCCGGAACGCCTCGGGGGTGTAGCCGCCGGACACGCTGAGCACGAGCCCGACCAGCAGTGTGGTGGTGAGCGAGGCGGTGAACCCGCCGACGTTGACGATCCCGACGGCGGTGCCGCGCCGGTGGGCGGGGTTGAAGGTGCGGGCGTAGTCGAAGCCGACGGCGGAGCAGGGGCCGTTCGCGGCGAGCACCACCACGAGCAGCACGAGCAGCCACAGCGGCGCGGGCGGCGGGACGAGCAGCACGACCGTCCACACGAGCGCGGTCGCGCCGATGACCGACAGCACGAGCCAGGAGCGGCGCAGCGGGTGGCGGGCGGTGAACTCGCCGAACACCGGGCCGACGACGGCGCCGGCGAGGACGAGCACGGTCAGCATCACCGAGGCGCCGGTGGGTGTCATCCCCTGCCCGGCGACGAGGTAGGGCACGCCCCACAGCAGCGCGAACACCAGGCCGGAGAACTGGGTGCCGGCGTGCGACCAGAGCCCGAGGCGGGTGCCCGGGTGCGCCCAGGCGCCCTTGAGGCCGTCGACGACCTCGCGGGGGCTGCTCGCCGGGGCCGGGGCCGGGCTGCCGGGCGGGCGGTCGCGGAACACGGCGAGCACCGCGACCGTGGCGACGACGCCGATCCCGGCGGCGGACAGGAACGCGGTCGTCCAGCCGTAGGCGTGCAGGACGGTGGCGAGCGGGATCGCGGAGAGCACCTGGCCGAACTGGCCGAGCAGCGCCGTGATCTGCGTCATCAGCGGCACCCGGCGCGGCGCGAACCAGGTGGCCAGCACCGACAGCACCGAGATGAAGGTCAGGGCGTCGCCGACGCCGACGAGCACGCGGGCGGCGATGGCCAGCGGCAGCGAGGTGGCGAGTGCGACGAGCACCTGCGCCGCGGTCATGGTGACGGCGCCGGCGAGCACCATGGTGCGGGCGCCGAACCGGTCGAGCAGCAGCCCGACCGGCACCTGGAGGGCGGCGTAGACCAGCAGCTGCAGGACGAGGAACCCGGCGAGCACGGTCGGGGACGCGCCGAACCGCTCCGCCGCCTCCAGCCCGGAGACGCCGAACGAGCTGCGTTGCAGCACCGCCACGACGTAGGCGAACAGACCGGCGGACCAGACGAGGTAAGCGCGACGTGACGTGTGCATGACGAACGACCATTCTGGTCCATCCCGGACGGGCGGGGTGTACCGGCGGGGGCGTGTCACACGGGGTCGGTGGTCACACCGCGACCGGGCAGGCCGTAGCGGGCTCCGGATAGGGTCGCGGTGCACGCCACGACTCGGAGGACGCCGGTGCTCGATCCCGCTCAGCTGTACCAGGTCGATCCGGCCGCGCCGGCGCTCGACGAGCCGGTCCTGATCGTTGTGCTGGACGGTTTCGTCGACGCCGGCAACGCGGGTGCGCTCGCGGTCGGCGCGCTGACCGACGAACGCGAGGCGGTCCGGGTGGCCCGGTTCGACGTCGACCAGCTCGTGGACTATCGGTCGCGACGCCCGCCGCTGCGGTTCGAGACCGACCGCTGGGCCGACTACGACCCGCCGGAGCTCGACGTCGTCGCGCTGACCGACACCGGGGACACGCAGTACCTGCTGCTCGCCGGTCCGGAGCCGGACATGCAGTGGGAGCGGTTCGTCGCCGCGGTCGGGCTGCTGGTCGAGCAGCTCGGGATCCGGCTGGTGATCACGTTGCAGGGCATCCCGATGGCCGTGCCGCACACGCGTCCGATCGGGGTGACCGCGCACGGCACCCGCCCGGAGCTGGTGGAGGGTCACACCCCGTGGTTCGCGACCGCGGACGTCCCGGGCAGTGCCGCGGCGTTGCTGGAGTACCGCCTCGGGCAGGCCGGGCAGGACGTCGTGGGCTACGCCGTGCACGTGCCGCACTACCTGTCGCGCTCGGCGTACCCGCAGGCCGCGCGGGTGCTGCTGGACCACGCGGGGCTGTCGGCGGGGCTCTACCTGCCGACCGAGACGCTGACCCGTGCCGCCGAACAGGCCGAGTCCGAGATCGCCGAGCAGATGGCGGCGTCGGAGGAGGTCGGCCAGGTCGTCTCGGCGCTGGAGGAGCAGTACGACCAGGTCGTCGCGGCCCGGGAGTCCGGTGACCTGCGGGACGGCCTGGAGGGCGGCGAGCTGCCCAGCGGCGACGAGCTGGCCGCGGAGTTCGAGCGTTTCCTCGCCGGCGGTGGCGACGACAAGCCGGGCGGGAAGTCCGGCGACGAGCCGCCGCACGAGCCGCCCGCTCCCCCGCTGCCGCCCGCGACCTGACCGGTCCTCCCCCGGCGGGTCAGGCGCCGAGCGCGAGGGCGTGGTGCACCCGGCCCCGGCCGCCGGGTCCGTGCAGCACCGCCTCGACCCAGCAGCCGACCGGCCGGGCCGTGAGCCCGGCCGCGGTGGCGGTCAGCCAGGCGTCGTGGACGGCGAGGCCGGCCCGGACGTGCTGGGCGACGGTGTCCGGGCCGGGGTCGACGTCCCCGGTGACGACGAGCAGCCCGCCGACGCCGGTGAGGTCGGGCAGGCCGCAGGCCCGCCGGGTCAGCGCGGCCGCGAGCGGGTGGCCCGCGTCGAGCAGGGCCGCCTGCTGTCCCGCGCCGAGCCGGGTCCGGGCGACCCGGTCGAGCCCGGGGTCCGCGACCAGCGGACGGAGGCTCGCGAACGGTGCCGAGCGGCGTGCGCGGAGCACGGCCGCCGGGTGCGGGTCCGCGCTCGCACCGAGCGGGACGGCGCCGTCGGGGCCAGGTCCGGTCGTGAGCACGACACGGGAGCGGTCGCCGTCGGGGACGAGGTGGGCCGTGCGGGGTCGGCGCAGCGTCGCCGCGGCGGCGAGGACGGCGGCGGCCGCGTGGCCGAGGTCGAGCAGCAGCACCGGCAGCGAGCGGGGGCCGTAGCGCCACGTGGTCCGCTCCGGTGCGAGGTGGAGGACGAGGTCCGCGTGGTCGTCGGGACCCGGGTCGGCGGGCCCGCCGTCGAGGGCGTGGGCGAGCGGGTCGTAGACGCGACCGCCGTCGCGGCCGCCCGTGGTCGGGTCGTGGACGCGGGCGTCGACCGGGTAGCGGCCGCCCGCCGACGGCACCCGGCGCAGCCGCACCCCGCCGACCACCCGGTCCGGGTCGGCGGCCAGCGACAGCGCCAGCAGTGCACCGGTCCCCGTGCCGTCGCGGGGCAGGGGCACCGGCCGGGCCGCCGTGGTCGCCTCGGCGGGGCGGGCGGTGTGGTCGGTGGGGCCCGGGTCGGCGCCGGACCAGGCGAGCCGGAACGCCGCGGCGGTCCGGGCCTCCTCGGCGCCGCCGGTCCGGTGCCGCTGCCCCTCCGGTCCGGGCCCCGGTGCGGCCCGGCCCGGGGGCGGTGCGGCCCGGCCCGGGGGCGGCACCGTCACAGGAACGGCGGCGGGCAGTGCACGAGCCCGTCGGGACCGGCGGCCGGGTCGAGGTCGAGCCCGTGGGCGCGGGCGGTGTCGCGCCAGCGGGGCAGCCCCCAGTACCGGAACGCGGCGGGCGCGTTGGGGACGAGCCCGGTGGCGCAGGTGCGGACCACCCGCCAGGGGGTCTCGGCGACGTCGGGCGTGGTGAGGTCCACGCGGGCGATGCGGTGCCCGTCGGCGAGCAGCGCGGCGGTCAGCGACGCGAGGTCCCCGGCCGGCCCGGTGCGCAGCGGGCCGCGGGTCGCGGGCGCGGTGAACCGGGGCAGATGCTCCTCCTGCACGCGCGGGTCGAGCCACACCTGCACCTGGGCGCCGAGGTCGCGCACGGCGGCGTAGCGCCCGCCGGCGTCGTCGCGGTAACGGCGGTCGGTGCGGTGGTCGAGGTAGAGGCCGCGGGCGAGGACACCGGCGTCGATCGAGGCGTACACCCAGCCGTCGGGGTCGAGCAGTCCGCGGGTGAACACCCAGGTGTGGACGGCCTCCAGCACCGCCTTGGTGGCGGCCTCGGCGGCGTCGAAACGGGCGGCGCCACCCCCGGCGACGATCCCGGTCTCCGGGTCGACGACGACGGCACCGACCACGGCCGCCGGGTACTCGGTGGGCAGCTCGACGAGATGGACGTCGAACGCGGCCCCGGCCAGCGCGGCGTCGAGGCCGGGGACCGACGCCCGGTCGATGCCGTGCGAGGGCAGCCCGAGGTGCCACCAGCGTTCCAGCGCGTCGCGTTCGACGAGCTCGAGCAGGCCGCGCCGGTGGGCGTCGACGGCGCCGTCGCCGGTGGCGATGCCGGCGTAGTTGAGGTGGTGGAAGCGGGGCTCGTCGCGACGGGCCCCGCTGTGGTGGTTGAGCAGCGCCCAGGAGGCGGGCAGCCAGGTCGGCTCCTCGTCGGCCTCGACGCCGGCGATCCAGCGGATCGGCAGGTCCTCGGTGAAGCGCTGGTAGGGACGGCCGTCCTGCCAGTGCGCGAGCAGCGGCAGCTCCTCGGGTCCCCAGCACCGGTGTCCCGCGGCGCGCAGCTCCGCGGCCGTGGTCAGCGGCAGGTCGCGCGGGACGCGGTTGCCGCAGTAGCGCTCGACCGCCTCGCCGAGTGCGGCGGTGCGGGCGCCGTCGCGGTCGCCGAAGGTGGTGCCGAGGCTGACCCGGTCCGCGGGCCAGGCGCCGAGCCGGCGCGCGTCGGACACCTCCGCGGTGACGGCGGTGTAGGCGGCGGGCAGCCCCGGCACGGGGGCGACGTCGACCAGCCGGCGGACGATCCCGCCCAGCGGGTCGACCAGCACCTCCACCGGCAGTACGGGAACGGTCGGTGCCGTCACAGGGTGACCTCCTCGGGGATGGCGGCCGCGGCGACCTCGTCGCGGCCGGGTCGGACGTGCGGCAGGTCCAGGCGCAGCGCGTGGACGGTGCGGCGGTCGGCGCGCAGCTCGGTCGCGTGCGCCGGGTCCCGTCCGGTGTGCGGGTTGCGGGCGTGTGCGGGCCAGTGGTGCCCGGCGATCTCGATGCGCAGCCGGTCGCCCTCGGCGAGCGCGGCACCGACCGGCGGGGTGGTGACGACGACCTCCGGCGACGCCGGTCCGCGCCGGCGGTGGACCGCGGTGACGAGGTCGTGGCCGCGGAGCCCGACCCGGACGACCCAGTCGGCGTCGGGGGCGTCGGTGTCGCCGGTGACGGTGACGACCAGGGGCCCGGCGAGCACCCCGGCCGGCAGGGGCGGAGTGTGGGCGACGACCCGGTCGGCAGGACGGCCCGCGGCGGCCGACTCGGTGGTTGCGGCGGTGGTCGCGCTGGTGGTTGCGGCGGTGGTCGCGCTGGTGGTTGCGGCGGTGGTCGCGCTGGTGGTTGCGGCGGTGGTCGCGCTGGTGGTTGCGGCGGTCGTCCCGGTGCTGGTGGCAGGGATCGCCGCAGGGGGCGTAGCGGCGGGAGCGGCGCCGTCGGTCGGCGCGAGAGCCGGCGTGGGTGCGCCGGGCGGGCGGGACCGGACGGGCCGCTCGGGGTCGGCGACGAAGCCGGCGGGGAACCCGTCCGGCGGCGCCGCGGCGACCGTGAGTACCGGCCCGTCCCCGGCCCGCACCCAGCGCCCCGTCTCCCCCACCGCGACGAGTGCCCCGCGCCCCCGCGGCCGGCCCTGCACCGCGGCGCGGGCCCAGGCGGCGTAGACCGCGCCGATCCGTCGTCCGGCCAGGACCGCGCCGGGTGCGGGGGCGTCGAGCTCGTGCCCCCACGGCCCCAGGACGAGCCGCGACGGCCCGCCCCAGCGCCGGGCGAGCTCCTGGGTCCGGGCGGCGAACGGGTCCGCGGTGCCCCCGACGGCGAGCAGCGGCATCGCGGCCCGCGCGATCCCCGACCACAGCCACGGGGTCTCCTCGGGTGCGTCCCACAGGTCGGCCCACCCGTCCGGGGCGGGTGTCAGGGCACCGGAGACCGGCAGGGTCGCGGCCGCCGACGGGGCGGCGGGACGCGCGCCCGCACCGTGCTCGGACCACCAGCCGATCCGGCAGGCCAGCCGGGCGGCGCCGCCGGGTTCGCGGGCGGTCTCGCCGGGCCCGAGTGCCGGTACCGCGGCGAGCACCCCGCACACGCCGGGGTCGGCGAGGGCACCGGCGACCGCGCAGTGCGCCCCGTAGCTGGCGCCGGCCAGCACGACCCGGCCGTCGCACCCGGGGGTCGCGCGCAGCGCGGCGAGCGCGGCGACGCCGTCGCCGGTCTCGTGGGCGTAGGGCCGGAACTCCCCCGTCGAGCCGCCGCGCCCCCGGACGTCGACGACGAGGCAGCCGAACCCGTGCGCGGCCCAGCCGCGGGCCTCGGGCAGCAGCCGCCCGCGGCCGTAGGGGGTGCGGATGAGCACCGCGGGCCAGGTCGCTGCGGCGGGGCGGACGAGGGTGGCGGCGAGCCGCACCCCGTCGGGCGCGGTCAGGTCGAGGTCGTCGGTGCCCTGGACTGCCGGGCCGGGCCGGGCGGGGTCGGTCACGGCGCGCTGTCGGGGACCGGCAGGAGTGGGTGGTCGGCGATGGCGGCGGTGTCGAGGTCGACCACCCGCAGGCGGCGCCGGGCCGGCAGGGCGGACGGGACGAGGTCACCGACCGCCGGGACGTCGTGGCCGGCGGCCCAGGCGCGCACGTCGGCGGCGAGCAGCGCGGCCAGCAGGGCGTGGTCGCCGGGCCCGGTCGGGGCGGCCGGGGCGGCCTCCCAGTACGCGAGCAGATGCGGGTGCCCGGATCCGGCCGCGGCGAGACGGCGGGCGCGGACGTCGGCGTGCCCGGCGTCGCCGGGGTGTACGGCGGGAGGTTCCAGGATCCCGTGCCGGCCCTCGACGGCGAGCCGGAACACGGCCGTCCCGCGGTCGGGCAGCCGGTCCAGCGCGGTCCAGGAGGCGGGTGCCGGCCCGTCGGCGACGACGCAGACCGCGGTCGGCGTCGTGGACGCATCCGCGCTCCCCGTGGCGTCGACGCCGGTCGCCGGGCGCGTGGGGTCCGGGCGGGCCGGGACGGCCGCGAGCTCTCCGACCGTCCCGCGCAGCACCCGCACGGTGGGCCCGGCGAGCGCGGTGGCGACGGCGTCGGCCAGCGCGCCGTCACCGGCGACGGTCACGGTGGCCGTCCGGGCCGGGCGGGTGTCGTCGAGGTACCCGGCCGCGGCGAACGCGCCGCGCTCCGGGTCGAGTCCCGGCGGAGGTGTGGGGTCGGCGCCGTCGAACCAGCGGGTCAGCGCCTCGACCGTGCCGCGGGGCAGCTCGACCCCACGCAACCGGCCGGAGGCCTCCCGCAGCGCCGAGCCCCGCCCGGGGACCTCGAACACGCTCACGCCCGGTCGCAGTCGTTCCACTGGCACTCCCTGGTCCGTCGGTCGGTCACGGCAGACCGCGGGCCCGGCACCGTCACCGGTGCCGGGCCCGCGGCGGGTGTCACTCCTGCTCGGCGGCCTGCTCGGTCGCGAACGGGTTCTCGACGAGGGCGTTGGAGTGGCTCGCGGAGTTGTGCGGCAGGGCGCGCTCGGCCTCGAGCTCGGTGAAGATGTCCTTCATCGTTTTCTCCTCCAGTGGGTGACATCGTCCGGTTCCGGACCACTCCATCGTGATCACAAACGACATCGATTTTCAACAGTGGTCAACGTCTCGTTACCCACTATTGGTGATGACTGTCGTTTCACACTATGGTTCCCGCATCCCCGACGGAAGGACCCCGTGAGCGAGACGGCCCCGACCGCCCCCGAGCAGGAACGCGCCGACCTGCGCCGCTACCTCGCCGCCCGGGTCGTCTCGGTCGCCGGCTCCCTGGTCGCCGCGGTCGCCCTGCCCGTGCTCGTCTACCGGCTGACCGGCTCGCCCGCGTGGACGGCGGCGATCGCGACCGCGGAGGCACTCCCCTACCTGCTGTTCGGGCTGGTCGCGGGAGCGCTGGCCGATCGGGTCGACCGCAGGCGGCTCATGGTCGGCGTCGACCTGGCGTGCGGCGCGGTGCTCGCGGGGATCCCGCTCGCCTGGTGGGCCGGGGTACTCACCCCGTGGCAGGTGCTCGGCACGGCGGTCGCGGTGCAGACCGGTTTCGTCTTCTTCGACGCCGCGAACTTCGGCGCCCTGCCCACGCTGGTCGGGCCCGACCGGATCACCGCGGCGTTCTCCACCCTCTACGGCGCGACGACCGTCGTCGAGCTCGTCGTGCCGCCGCTCGCCGGGCTGGCCGTCGCGACCCTGGCCCCGGCCGGGCTGCTGTCGGTCACCGCGCTCACCGCGGTCGCGTCGGCACTGCTGATCCGGTCGGTCGCCGGGAGCCTGTCCCCCGGGCCCGGCACCCGCGCGCCGACCCGGATCCTCGCCGACGTGCGCGAAGGCCTGGCACTGCTCATGGGCCATCCGGTGGTCCGCACGCTGACGCTGGTCGGCACCACCCAGGCCGTCGCGGGCGGTGCCTGGCTCGCGATGACCGTGCCGTGGGCGGACCGGGTGCTCGGCATCCGCGCCGACGGCGACGCCCGGCTCGGCCTCCTGTTCGCCTGCTGGGGTGTGGGCGGGCTGGCCGCGGCCCGGCTGGTCCCGCGGCTGTCGGAGCGCTGGGGCGGGGCGCGGCTCGCGCTGGCCGGGCTGCCGGTGTCGCTGGCCTGCGCGGTCGCGGTGGTGTCGGCGACGCACTGGGTCCCCGCACTCCTCACCGCGACGGCGTTCGGGGCGGCGTACTCGACGGTCGTGCTCAACGCCGTCACCTACCGGCTGCAGGTCACGCCCGAGCACGCCCGCGCCCGGGTCTCGACGACCGCACGGATGCTGTCCTGGGGCCTCGGCACCCCCGCCGGGGCGGCCCTGGCCGGCGTCGTGGCGACGACACCGGCGGGCCCGCGCGGCGGTCTGGCGGCCGGGGCCGCGGTGCTGGCCGCCGGGGTCGCGCTGGCGTGGCTCACCCCGCCGCTGCGCCGGGCCGCCCGCGGGTAGGGCCCGTCGCGGGTCCCGCGAGATGCACGTTTCCGCCCCGGAGAGGGCCGGAACGTGCATCTCGATCGTCGGCCGGCCGCCGGCGGTGACGACACGGTGGCCGGAACCACGACAACGCGACGCCCGGCGACGCGGGCGCCGCGGCCGGGGTCGGACGCAGCTGCCGGGGTCGGCGCGCCGACTCCGGACCAGGGCGCCGACGCCGGGCTCAGGCGCTGACGCTGCGGACCGGGTCGGCGTCGAGGTAGCTGCAGGTCAGCCGCCCCTCGTGGGTCGAGACGACCCCGCGCACGCCGAACACCTCGGCCAGCAGCCGGTCGTCGACGACGTCGCCGGGTGCGCCGTCGGCGTGCACCCGCCCGTCGCGCAGCGCGACGATCCGGTCCGCGCACCGCGCGGCCTGGGCGAGGTCGTGCAGCACCGCGACGACGGTCAGGCCGCGCTGCTCCTGCAGCTCCCGGACCAGGTCGAGCACCTCCAGCTGGTGGCGGACGTCGAGGTAGGTGGTGGGCTCGTCGAGCAGGAGCACCGGGGCGTCCTGGGCCAGGGCGAGCGCGATCCGCACCCGCTGGCGTTCCCCGCCCGACAGCAGCTCGACCGGGGTGTCGGCCCATGCCTGCGTGCCGGTGGCCGCCAGCGCGTCGGAGACCGCCGCGTCGGCGCCGCCGCCGAGCATGCCCAGCGGCCCGCGGACGGCGTAGCGGCCCTGTGCGACGAGCGCCCGCACGGTCACCCCGCCCAGTGGCGGCAGGGCCTGGGGCAGCACCGCGACCCGCTTCGCGACCTCCCGGCGCGGGGTCCCTGCCAGCGGCCGGTCGGTCAGGTGCACCGCGCCCGCGTCGGGCCGGTGCAGCCCGGCGAGCACCCGCAGCAGCGTGGTCTTCCCGCAGCCGTTGCGTCCCACCAGCGACAGCCACTGCCCGCGGTCGACCGCCAGGTCGACGCCGTCGAGCACGGTGCGCCCGTCGAAGCGCACCGTCACCCCCTCGGCCCTGAGCACCGTCACAGCGCACCTCCCACCGTCGTACGGGACCGTCGGCGGACGATCCCGATGAGCACCACCGCGCCGGCGACCGCCGTCACCGCTCCCGCGGGCACCCCGATCGGCCGGTCCCCGGCCGGGGCGAGCGCCGTCAGCACCTGGGCGACGACGTCGGCCGCGACGACCGTGCCCGCCCCGGCCGCCGCCGACGCGGGCACGAGCAGCCGCGGGTCGGCCGCGCCCCGCAGCCCGAGCACCGCACGGGCCAGGTGCGGGGCGAGCAGCCCGACGAACGCGAGCGCCCCGACCGCCGCGACCGCCCCGCCGGTGGCGAGCACGGCCAGCAGCACCGCGGCCGAGCGCCACCCGGACACGGCGAGGCCGACGCCGCGGGCGTGGTCGTCGTCGACGCCGAGTACGGCGAGCACCGGGCCGAGCAGCACCGCGAGGACCACCGCGGTCAGCGCGACGGGCCAGAGCGCGTCCCAGTGCTCCCAGCCACGCCCGTTGAGCGAGCCGACCAGCCACCGGACCATCGACCCGGCCAGCTGCGGGCGGGCGGTGAGCAGCAGCAACGTCGTCCCGCCGAGCACCGCCGACACCAGCACCCCGACGACGGCCAGCCGCAGCGGGTCCGCGGTGCCCGGCCCCGCGGCCCGACCGGCGAGCAGCCACAGCACCCCGCCGCCGAGCGTCCCACCGAGCAGGGCCACGCCGAGCACGCCGAGCGGGGTGCCGACCGGTCCGCCGAGCACGGTCCCCAGCACCGCGCCGAGCACCGCGCCGGAGCCGACGCCGGTCACCTCCGGGGAGGCGAGCGGGTTGCGCAGCACCGCCTGCAGCACCGTCCCGGCGACGCCGAGGCAGGCACCGGCCGCGAGCCCGACCAGGACCCGCGGTGCCCGCAGCTCCCGGACGAGGTCGGTGGACAACGGGTCCGCGACCCCGGCCAGCGCCGCGAGCGCGGTGCCGGGCCCGACGGCGGTGCCGACCAGGAGCCCGGCCAGGGCGGCGACCGCCACGCACAGTCCGAGCAGCCCGAACCGGGCCGCGAGCGGCGCGCCCCGGCCCACCGGGCGGTTCACCGGTCCACCGCCGCGGCGGGACCGTCGGTGCGGACGGGAACGGCCGTGCGGGCGGGACCGGCCGTGCGGGCGGCCCGCGGGCGTCGCCACACCAGCAGCAGCCCGCCCGCGACGATCGCGACCCCCGCGGTGAAGCCGCCGACCGGCAGCTCCACCGGGTAGAGCACGGTGCGGGCCAGCAGGTCCGCGACGACGACCACGGCCGCACCCGCCCCGGCGCAGGCCGCGGCGCGGGGAAGCGGCCGGGCCGCGGGGAGCAGCACCCGCACCAGCTGCGGGGCGAGGAACCCGACCCAGGCGACCGGCCCCGCCGGGCCGACGACGGCCGCGACGAGCAGGCAGGCCACGCCCAGCACCGCCGCCCGGGCCGCCCCGGTGCGCAGGCCCAGCGCGGAGGCGGCGTCGTCGCCGAGACGCAGCGGTCCCAGCAGCGGCAGCACCGCGACCCCCGCGACGAACGCGACCGCCAGCGCGGGCAGCACCGGCGTCACCGTCGCCCACGTCGTGCCGGTCAGCGAGCCCAGCAGATAGCGCACCAGCACGCCCTGCTCCGAGGAGCCGGTCATGGCGACCGCCGCGAGCAGCAGCGCCTGCAGCGCCGCACCCACCCCGGCTCCGATCAGCAGGACCGCGGCCGGGCCGACGGCGCCGCGGACGGCGAGCAGGGTGAGCGCTCCCCCGGTCACCGCGCCGACCACGGCGGGCAGCAGCGGCGCGAACGGGACCGCGGCCCCGGTGACGACCGTGACCGCCACCGCGGCCGCCGCACCGGAGGACACCCCGAGCAGCTCGGGGACGGCGAGCGGGTTGCGCAGACCGTCCTGCAGCAGCAACCCGGCCAGCCCGAGCGCGGCGCCGGTGAGTACACCGAGCAGCAGCCGCGGTACCCGCAGCTCGGTGACGACGACGTGCTCGATCCCGCCCGCCGCGCCCAGCACGGCGGGCAGCCGGTGCGGCGCGACGGCCGGGGTGCCGGTCCCGAGGACCAGCGCGGCGAGCAGCACCGCCCCGGCCGCGACGGCGAGCAGCAGCAGGGCCCGTCTCACCGGCCGGGGACCACCGCGAGCGACTGGGTGACGATCGCGCCCAGGCTGCGCGTGCCGCGCCCGCTGCCCCACAGCCGCGGGTCCATCTCGTGCACGTTCCCCTGCTGCACCGCGGGGACCTGGGCCCACACCGGGTTCGCGGCGAGCTGGTCGGTCAGGGTGCGGTCGGCGGAGGAGAACAGCAGCGAGAACGCGAACACCACGTCCGGGGCCTGCGCGAGGATCTCCTCGACGCTGTAGGTGCTCGCGGTCTCGACGTCGGCGCCGCGCGGGACGAACGGGTAGTCGTAGAGCGTCGCGAGCAGGTTCCCGTTGACCGTGTCGGTGGTGTCGACGCCGATCGTGTCGGCGCTGCCGTACATCAGCAGGACCTTCCGGTCGGCCTGGCCGGTGGCGCGCGCCCGCTCGACGCCGTCGGCCAGCGTCGTGCGGAAGCGCCGCTCGCCCGCGGTGGCCTCGGCGGTGCGTCCGGTGAGCGACCCCAGGTCCCGCAGGTAGCCGACCGACTCCTCCCAGGTCGTCGGCTGCACCAGCCACAGCGGGGCGAACCGCTCGATCGCCGCACGCAGCGGCTCGTGCACTCCGCCGAGCCCGATCACCAGGTCGGGGCGCAGCGCGGCGATGGACTCGACGTCCTCGCTGCCGAAGCTGCCGGCGACGGTCGGGACCTGCGCGGCGCGCTCGCCGAGCAGGACGGGGTTCTTCAGCAGGGCCGGGGTGGAGGTGCCGGCCGGGGTGAGCCCCAGCTCGACGACCATGTCGTCGCACAGGCCGGTCAGGCAGACGATGCGCGTCGGCGGGGCCGGCACGGTGACGGCGGTGCCGCGCGGGTCGGTGACCGAGAGTGCCGGCTCCAGCGGTGCGACGTCCCGGCTGACGGCGGGCCGCTCGGCGGCCGCCTCCGGCGCGGGCGCGGCCGTCCCACCGCACCCGGCGAGCAGCAGGGCGACCAGCGCGACCGGCAGCAGGGCGGCGATCCGGGGGGCACGGGACCGGGCGGCGGCGACGGTGCGAGCGGCGGCGGCGGCGGAGCCGGCGACGGCATCGGCGGGCAGGCGACGGGCGCTCATCGCGCACCGGCCAGGTCGCGCCCGGCCCGCAGGTCGCGCAGCGCGGCGGCGTCGCGGCGCAGCGAGGCGGCGGTGTCGCCGGGGACGAACTCCAGCAGCACCTCGGTGTCGGTGCCGTCGTCGCGGGACTGCGCGGTGAGCTCGGCGAGCACCGGGGCCCACAGGTCGGCGCGGTCGCCGAGCGGCAGCCGCTCGGTGTATCCGTCGGCGCCCCAGGAGAACGCGTGCACGGTGGCCGGGCGCAGCGCGCGGACCTCGGCCAGGCAGACGTCGGTGTCGGGCAGCTCGCGCGGCTGCCAGTGGGTGACCAGGGCGGGGTGGCCGACCTCGGCGCGCAGCCTCAGCGCGGTGTCGAGGCCGTCGGTGAGGGACTCGACGTGGTGCTCGACGAGCAGCCCCATCCCCCGCTCGGCGACGGCGTCGGCGCAGCGCCGCAGCGCGTCCACGGTGGCGGCGCGCCCGGCGGGCGACACGTCGGCCGAGGCCGCCGTCCCGGCCCAGACCCGTACCCGCGGGGCGCCGAGCTCGGCCGCCGTCGCGACGACGGCGTCGAACTCGCCGGGGTCGGACGCACCGGCCTTGTGGTAGCTGCCGTAGGTGCCGATCCGCAGCCCTGCGCCCGCGCAGGCACCGCGGGCCGCCGACGCCGCCGACCGGTCCCCGGGGCGGACGTGCCGGTCCCCGGCCCACTCGACGACCTCGGACCCGGCGTCGACCGCCAGGCGCACGACGTCCGGAACGGACCTCTCACGGAAGGTGACCGAGGCCAACCCCAGAAGCAGCATGGTCGGTAACCGTAGTCATTATCGATTGCGCGATCCAGCGACGTACGTCACCCGATGTCCGGTTCCGCCTAGAGCAGGTCGAGTCCGGCCGCCACGACCGTGTCCGCGTCGAGCCCGTGGTGGGCGTAGACCGAGGCGAGGTCGCCGGACTGACCGAAGCGGTGCACGCCCAGGTGCGTCGCGGGGACCCGGTTGACCCCGGCGAGGAACGCGAGGGTGTGCGGGTGCCCGTCGAGCAGGGTGACCAGCGGTGCGGCCCGGCGCGCGGGGAACGCCGACTCCAGGATCCACGGCTCGGTCTGCGGCCGGGCGGGGCGTCCGGCGCGGGCCTGCAGGGCGTCGAACAGCAGCCCCGGGCTGGTCACCACGACGACGTCGACGTCGTGGCCGAGCTCGGCGAGCCGGTCCGCCGCGGCGAGTGCCTCGGTCGTCGGCGCACCGGCGACCGCGATGGTCAGCGCCGGTGTACCCGCGGCGCGGCGGAGCGGGTAGGCCCCGGCGACCACCTGGCGCCGGCGCCGCTCGCGCGCGGCCGGGTCGGCCGGGACCGCCGCGAGGGTCTGGTCCACCGGCCGGGTCGACAGGCGCAGGTAGGCACTCGTGCCGTCCGGGCGGCCGAGCCGGGCCAGCGAGGCGAGCAGCGTCCACTCGGTGTCGATGGCGAACGCCGGCTCGTAGGTGACGCAGCCGGGCTGCTCCAGCCCGACGGACGGTGTCGTCACCGACTGGTGGGCACCGCCCTCGGGGGCCAGCGACACCCCGGAGGGCGTGCCGACGAGGATCGACTGTCCACCCGCGTAGATGCCGAACGACCACGGCTCCAGCGCGCGCTCGACGAACGGGTCGTAGAGCACCCCGATCGGCAGCACCGGACGGCCCCAGCGCGACCAGGTCGCCCCCAGCTCCCCGAGCGCCCCGACGAGGTTCCCCTCGGCGATGCCCAGCTCCAGGTGCTGGCCGGTGGGCCGCTCGCGCCAGTGCAGGATCGTCTCGGGATCGTCGTCGAACCAGTCCTTGCGCTCCGCGGTGGACCAGACGCCGACCTTGTTCACCCAGCCGCCCAGGTTCGTCGACGACGACACGTCCGGACAGAGCGTGACCACCCGGCCGGCCGCCTCGGGGGCCTCCCGGGTGAGGTCGAGCAGCGCCCGGCCGAGCGCGGCCTGGGTGGTGGCCCGCCCGGTCGGGGTGCGTCCGATGTCGGTCGGCAGCGGCGGGACCGGCTGCTCGTCGACCGGGTCGCGGTGCAGCCGCTGCGCCGCGGCGGCCACCACCTCGCCCGCCGGGGACTCCGGGTCGAAGCGCCGCCAGGGGTCGTCGGGGTCGGCGCCGACGGCGTCGGCCAGCTCGCGGACCTGGTCGGCGCTCAGGATCGAGCCGTGGTTCTGCGGGTGGCCCGCGGTCGCGAGGCCGTGGCCCTTGACCGTGTAGGCGAGGACCACCGTGGGCCGGGTGTCGTCGATCGCGGAGAACGCGTCGCGCAGCGCGGCGGTGTCGTGCCCGCCGAGGTTGCGCACCGCGGCGAGCAGGGTGTCGTCGTCGAGGCCGGCGACGAGCTCCTCCAGGCCGGCGTGCCCGTCGGGGAGCCGGGTGCGGACCTCGTCGGCGTCGCAGCGCAGCAGCCGCTGGTACTCCGCGTTCTGCATGGTGTCGATCCGGGCGCGCAGCGCGTCGCCGCCGGGGCGGTCGAACAGCTCGTGCAGCAGCCTGCCGTACTTGACGGTGAGGACCTGCCAGCCGGCCGCGGAGAACATGCCCTCGATCCGCGGCGCGCCGATCGCGGGGACGACCCGGTCCAGGGACTGCCGGTTCAGGTCGACGATCCACACGACCTCGCCCAGCTCACCGACCATCGGGTCGAGGATGGCCTCCCAGACGGCGCCCTCGTCGAGCTCGGCGTCGCCGACCAGGGAGTACTGCCTGCCCTGTCCGGCGCCGCCGAAGTGGGTGTCGACGTAGCGGCGGGCCAGCGCACCCCAGATCGGGGCGGTCGCGCCGATCCCCACCGAGCCGGTCGAGTAGTCGACCGGGTCGGGGTCCTTGGACCGCGACGGGTAGGACTGCAGCCCGCCGAAGGCGCGCAGCGTGCTCAGGTAGCGCTCGTCGAGCTCGCCGAGCAGGTAGTTGATCGCGTGCAGCACCGGCGAGGCGTGCGGCTTGACCGAGACCCGGTCCCCGGCCCGCAGGTGCTCGAACCACAACGAGGTCATGATCGTCGTCATCGACGCCGACGACGCCTGGTGCCCGCCCACCTTCAGCCCGCTGGGGTCGCCGCGCCGGTTGGCCGCGTCGACGATCGCGGTGGACAGCCACAGCACCCGCTTCTCGATCTCGACGAGCGTGTCCGTCGTCACCGTCTGCGTGCCCATCGCCCACCACTCCAGCCTCGTCGCTCATGCAGCCTGCCCAGCCAGCCCACCATCACATCGACGAGTGCACAACCACAGCCCGCATGACTGAGCAGAGTGCACGCGCCGGGCCGGGCGGGACGCCCGCCGGGGCGGCATAATGCGCACCCGCGGACACGAGGAGGGGGCACCACGTGACGGGAACGACCGGCGACGGGCGGGCCGCGCTCGACGGCCACGACGCCCGGCTGCTGCTGGCCCTGGCGCAGGACCCGCGCGCGACGGTGCTCGCCCTCGCCGAACAGGTCGGCCTGTCCCGCAACACCGTGCAGGCCCGGCTGGCCAAGCTGGACCGGCTCGGCGCACTGGACACCTTCGAGCGCCGGGTCGACCCGGCGGCGCTCGGCTATCCGCTGACCGCGTTCGTGACGGTGCGGGTGGTGCAGCGCGAGCTCGCCACCGTCGCCGACGCACTGGACCGGGTACCGGAGGTGCTGGAGGTGCACGGCGTCTCCGGACCGGAGGACCTGCTGGTGCACCTGGTCGCCCGCGACGCCGACGACCTCTACCGGATCGCCGGCCACCTCCTCGCGATCGACGGGGTGGAGCGCACGTCGACGTCGCTGGTCATGCGCTCGCTGGTCGGGTTCCGCACCGCCCCGCTGCTGCACCGCCTGACCGACGGCGGCGCAGGCGCACCCGTCGTTCACCCGGCACCGCTACCGTCACGCCGATGAGCGCCCCCGCCGCCCCCGGTTTCGACCCGGACTTCCTCGGCGTCGCGACGCCGATGCCGACGCTGCCCGGGACCGACACCCTGCTGCTCCCCTACACCCACTTCGCCACGCTGCACCGGCCCGACCGGCGCCTGGCCGCGGCCACCGCCGTCGCGATCGACGGGGCGACCCTGCGGCAGCTCGAACGTTCCGACGACTGGCGCCTCGACGACCGGCTGCCCGCCGGGCAGCAGGCCGGCGCCGAGCTCTACGCCGACAACGACCTCGACCGCGGCCACCTGGTCCGCCGCCAGGACCCGGTGTGGGGCGGGGCCGCCGAGGCTGCGACGGCGGAGTCCGACACGTTCCACTACACCAACGCCGCCCCGCAGGCCGCCGCGTTCAACCAGGACAAGCAGACCTGGGGCGGGCTGGAGGACTACCTGCTCGACAACGCGGGCGACAACGACCGGCGGCTCGTGGTGTTCACCGGCCCGGTGCTGGCCGACGACGACCCGGAGTACCGCGGCGTGCGCATCCCGCGGCTGTTCTGGAAGATCGGCGCCTTCGTCGTCGGCGGCGCGCTCGGCACCACCGCGTACCTGCTGGACCAGACGCCCCTGCTCGGCGACCTCGCCGAGCCGGCGCCGGGGGACCCGCCGCCGCTGGGCCCGTACCGCACCTTCCAGGTGCCGGTGGCCCGGATCGGCGAGCTGACCGGGCTCGACCTGGGCCCGCTGACCGCGGCGGACCGGATGCCGGTACCCGAGCCGGTGCCCGCCGCGCTGTCGGAGCGGGCCGTGCGGCTGCGCTCGTTCGCCGACATCCGCGGACTGTGAGCACGCCGGGGATCTAGGGTCGCCCCGTGACCGAGCTGCTCCCCAGCACCCAGCGCACCCTGCTCGCCCGCGTCGCCCGCGCCCAGCGCGACGGCCGCGTCCCCTCCCTCGTCGCCGGGGTGGTCCGCGACGGCGCCCTCGTCTGGCACGCCGGGCGCGGAGCGCTGCCGGACGGGGCCGCCGAGGACGACGTCCAGTACCGGATCGGCTCCATCTCCAAGACCGTCTGCGCGGTCACCGTCCTGCGGCTGCGCGACGAGGGACTGCTCGACCTCGACGACCCGCTGGACCGGCACCTCCCCGGCACCCCGCTCGGCGACCGCACCCTGGGCCAGCTGCTGTCCCACCTGGCCGGGGCCGGCTCGGAGAGCCCCGGCCGGTGGTGGGAGCGCACCCCCGGCGGCACCCTCGAGGAGCTGGGCCTCGGCGACGCCGACCGGGTGCTGCCCGCCGCGCGCCGCTTCCACTACTCCAACCTCGGGTTCGGGCTGCTCGGTGAGGTCGTCGCCCGCCTCCGCGGCCGCGCCTGGGCCGACGTCGCCCGCGACGAGGTGCTGCTCCCGCTGGGCATGACCCGTACCTCCACCCGACCGCAGCAGCCCGCCGCGGCGGGACGGGCGGTGCACCCGTGGGCCGACCTCGTGCTGGCCGAGCCCGAGCACGACGCCGGGGTGATGGCCGCCGCCGGGCAGCTGTGGTGCACCGCGGCGGACCTGGCCCGGCTCGGCGCCCTGCTGCTCGGCGACACCGGCGACGTGCTCTCCCCGGCGACGGTCGAGGAGATGACGCTGCCCGCGGGCGTCGACCCGACGTCGCCGGTCTGGGCAGGCTACGGCCTGGGCGTGCAGGTCCTGCGGCTCGAGCGGCCCGAGGGCGGCGGCACGACGACGCTGGTCGGGCACGGCGGATCCATGCCCGGATTCCTCGCCGGGCTCTGGGTGGACCGCGAGGAGGGCGCCGGCGCCCTGGCGATGGGCAACACCACCTCCGGGATGGACAGCGGGCTGGCCGCCGGGCTGCTGAACGACCTGCGCGTCGCCGAGCCCCGCATCGTCGCGCCGTGGACCCCGCAGCCCTGCCCGGTCGACCCCGAGCTGCTCGGACCGTGGTTCTGGGGTCCCTCCCCCTACGCGCTGCGCTCGGTCGGCGGCGGGCTGCTGCACCTCGGCGGCCTCGGACGTCCCGGACGCGCGTCGCGGTTCCGGCCCGGCCCGGACGGCACCTGGGTCGGCCTGGACGGCTACTTCGCCGGGGAGACCCTGCGGATCGCCCGCGACCACCTGTGGCTGGCCACGTTCGTCTTCACCCGCACCCCCTACGACCCGGCCGCACCGGTCCCCGGCGGCGTCTCCGACGAGGGCTGGACCACCTCCTGACATCACGGTTCGGCCTGCACAGCGACACGGGACGGCCCAGTACCTACACTTTCGGCACACAAACGACTTGTGCACCATTTCTGCACGAACGAGAGCGGAGGGGGGATGCGCCCGGCACACGGGCGTGACCACGTATGACACAGGCCCAATCACCACCGGACGGCCGTCCGGACACGACCGGGGACGACCGGCCCCGCACCGACTGGATCGTGTTCGGCGTCGGCGCCGCGCTCGCGCTGCTGTTCGTGCTGTGGGGGCTGCTCAGCGCCGACACCCTCGGCGCCACCGCCGAGGCGATGCTCGGCGGGCTGATGCGCGGCGGCGGCTGGGGCTTCATCCTCGCCGCGACCGCCTTCGTGGCCTTCGCGCTGTTCCTGGCCTTCAGCCGCTTCGGGCGCATCAAGCTCGGCGCCGACGACGAGGAGCCCGAGTTCCGCACGGTCTCCTGGATCGCGATGATGTTCTCCGCCGGGATGGGCATCGGGCTGATGTTCTTCGGCGTGAACGAGCCGCTGACCTTCTTCCAGTCGCCGCCGCCCGGCGCCGCCGAGCCCGGCACCATCGACGCGCTGCAGACCTCGATGGCGACCTCGCTGTTCCACTGGACGCTGCACCCGTGGGCGATCTACGCCGTCGTCGGCCTCGCCATCGCCTACTCCACCTTCCGCAAGGGCCGCCGGCAGCTGATCAGCCAGGCCTTCATCCCGCTGATCGGGCGCAAGGCCGCCGAGGGCTCCATCGGCCGGGGCATCGACATCCTCGCGATCTTCGCGACGCTGTTCGGCTCCGCGGCCTCGCTGGGTCTGGGCGCGTTCCAGATCGGCGGCGGCATGCAGACCGTCGGCTGGGTGGACGGCCAGGTGAGCCCCTGGGTGCTCGCCGCGATCATCATCGTGCTGACCGCCGCGTTCATCCTCTCCGCCGTCTCCGGCGTCGAGAAGGGCATCCAGTGGCTGTCCAACACCAACATGGTGCTGGCGGCGGTGCTGGCGTTCTTCGTGTTCGTCGTCGGCCCGACGGTGATCATCCTGGACCTGATCCCGACGTCGATCGGCGCGTACTTCTCCCAGTTCTTCGAGATGGTCGGGCGCACCGAGGCCGTCGGCGGCGAGCCGATGCTCGAGTGGCTCTCCGGCTGGACGATCTTCTACTGGGCGTGGTGGATCTCGTGGACGCCGTTCGTCGGCATGTTCCTGGCGCGGATCTCGCGCGGGCGCACCATCCGTGAGTTCGTCGGCGGCGTCATCCTCGCGCCGAGCCTGGTCTCGCTGGTCTGGTTCTGCATCTTCGGCGGCACCGCCATCACCCAGGCCCAGCAGGGTGCGCAGTTCTCCGACGACTCCAACGTCCAGCTGTTCCAGATGCTGGCCGCCTACCCGTGGGCGACCTTCACCGGCCTGCTGGTCATGCTCCTGGTCGCGATCTTCTTCGTGTCCGGCGCCGACGCCGCGTCGATCGTCATGGGCACGCTGTCCCAGCGCGGCACCATCGAGCCCAGCAAGTGGGTCGTGGTCTTCTGGGGCTCGGTCATGGGCGCGGTCGCCGTGCTGATGCTCGTCACCGGCGGCGAGAACGCCCTGGACGGCATCCAGAACCTGACCATCCTGGTCGCGGCGCCGTTCGTCGTGATCATGGTGCTGCTGTGCTTCGCGCTGTTCAAGGACCTGCGCCGCGACAAGGTCGTGCTGCGGGACGAGAAGGGCGCGCAGGTGCTGGAGCAGGCCGTCGACTGGGCCACCGACAACCACGGCGAGAACTTCTACGTCAAGGTCGGTGCGTTCGACTCGACCGACCCGAACGCACCCGCCGACGGCAACGGCAGCTCCGGCAACGGCCACGGTTCCGTCGCGGCCGGGTCCGACGGGCCGGAGGGGCGGACCGGCGACGAGTCGACGCGGGCGACCGCCGAACGGCGCGACAGCCCGGTCGGCGGCGACTGACCACCTCTCGTCGCACACGACGGCGGCCGGACACCCTCCCGGGGTGTCCGGCCGTCGTCGTCCGTGGCAGGGTCGAGGGCTCACGGTCGCGGGGACGGCCGGACGATCGGACGGCCCGTGACCGACCGCCCACCGACGGTGAGCGGTCGGGAGTGACCCGGGCCGACCGCGCTCGTTGGACCTCCTGCGACCACCCGGTGCGCGGCCCCCGCGCGCACCGACGATCATCGGAAAGTGCTGCGCCGCAGCCGGAGCGGATGGGAGGGACCTGACACAGTGGGCCGGATGCGTCTCGTCTTCACCCCGGGGGACGACCAGGGGTACGCCGAGGCCCGCAGCCGCCTGCTGGAGCAGTTCTCCCTCTGGGCCCGCCGCCGTCGCGTCGAGGTGGACACCGCGCTCGTCGCCGCCGTGCTGGACTACAAGTACGCGCGCGACCGCAGGCTGGGCCGCTGGACGCGCTCGCACATCGCCGACGCGCTGGGCATGTGGTTCCCGCGCAAGGTGACCGTGCTCGAGCCCGACGACGTCGCCCCCGCCTTCCACGCACTCATCGACTTCGTCGACGAGCACGACTGGTTCGACCCGCAGTCGCACCCGGCGGACGCGCTGCACCGACAGGTCCTCGACTCCACCCCCGCCCTGCACGACGGCCTCGCCGACGAGCGCAACTACGACCTCGGCAAGTTCTGGGGCGTGCAGCTGCACCGCCACGGCGTCGACCCCGCGGACCCGGCCGCCGTGCAGCGGTTCCTCGACCGGGCCGGCGCCGGGCAGACCGACGTCGACCGGCACGCGCTCGCCGAGATCATGCGGCGCGAGGCGCAGCGTCCGACCCGCACCGAGTGGAACCCCGAGCTGCCGCCGGTACCGATGCCCGGCGCCGCGGCGCTCGTCGACGCCGCGGAGCGCTCCGAGGCCCTCGAGCTGCTCCGCAAGCTGACCCTGTGGGTGCGGGCGGGTCGCCGGCTCACCTCCGACGGCCGCCTCGACCGCACCGACGCGCTCGACCTCGCCGCGCACCTGCAGCTCGACCACATCTACCGCGAGACCGCCCGTACCAGCGACGACCTGCCCGAGGTGTCGCTGCTGCTGCGCTGGGCCCGCTCGGCGCGCCTGGTCCGCGTGGTGCGCGGCCGGCTGCTGCCGGTCAAGAGCGCGGGCCCGCTGCTGAACCGGCCGATCGAGCTGTGGCGCCGGGTGTTCGAGTCGGTCGGACGCCTCGGCGACAGCCTGGGCGGGACCGACGTGTTCGGCGCACCGTCGCTGTTCGGGATGTCGATGTCACAGGCGTTCCCGATGCTGTGGGTCGGCCTCTACGCCACCGGCGGCGGGCAGGTCCCGCTCGAGCACTTCCACCGCCAGGTCCGCGACGCCGTCAACGACGAGGCCGGCTGCGTGGTCGACGACCTCGCCGGCGACGTCGAGCAGCGGCTGTGGCGCCGCGACGTCACGGCCCTGCTGGACGCCTGCGAGCTGCTCGGCGCGATCGAGCTGACCGAGACCCTCGATGCCGACGAGCTCGACGAGCTGTCCCGGGTCGCGCACCGCGACGACCCGGACCCCACGGTCGTCGCGCTGACCCCGATGGGGCTGTGGGCGGTGCACGAGTACCTGACCGAGCAGGGCATGCACCTGCCCGCGCCGGGAGAGCTAGCCGACGAGGACGTCGAGTACGTGTGCGTGCGGATGAGCGGGGTGCGGGCCGACGTCGCCGAGGCCGAGCTCGCCGCGTGGGCGCTCGCCCGCCACCCCGGGGACGCCGTGCGCGAGCTGGACCGCTTCCTGCGCCGCTGCGAGGTCCCGGCGCACCGGGCCCTCGCGCTGCACGCGCTGACCGCGACCGGCCCGGCCGGGCGGGCGGTCGCCGCCCGCCACCGGTTGCACGTCGCCGAGCCCGTGGTGGTGCCGGCGCCGCACCGCCACGTCGGCCCCACCCCGGCGCCCCGCGCGGCGGCCGCCGAGACCACGGCGCCGCTGCCGCGCACCGCGGTCCGGCACAACCTCGAGCCGGCCGGCTGACCCGGATCAGGTCAGCAGGACGACCTTGCCGGTGACGGTGCGGTCGTCGATGCGTGACAGGGCGGTCGCGGCGTCGTCGAGGCCGAAGCGCTCGCTGATCAGCGGGTCGAGCGCGCCGGAACGCAGGTGCGGGAGCAGGGCGTCCCACTCCGAGCGGATGAAGTCCGGGCGTCCCAGCGCGTAGGCACCCCAGCCGACCCCGCGGACGTCGACGTTGTTCAGCAGCAGCCGGTTCACCTTCACCGTCGGGATATCCCCCGCGGTGAATCCGACGACCATGAGACGGCCGAGCGGGCCGAGGCAGCGCACCGAGTCGGTGAAGCGGTCCCCGCCGACCGGGTCGACGACCATGTCGACGCCCGCACCGCCGGTCAACTCCTTCACGACGTCCTTGAACCCGTCGACGCCGACGGTGTGCGCGGCACCCGCGCGCCGGGCGACCTCGGCCTTGGCCTCGGTGGAGGTGACGCCGATGACGGTGGCCCCCATCGCGGCCGCCAGCTGGATCACCGCGGTCCCGATGCCCCCGGCCGCGCCCTGGACGAGCACCGTCTCCCCCGCCCGCAGGCCACCGCGGGTGTCGAGGGTGAAGTGCGCGGTCAGGTAGTTCATCGGCAGGCAGGCGCCCGCCGCGAACTCCACCTCGTCGGGCAGCGGGAAGACGTGCTGCTCCGGAGCGGAGACGGTCTCGGCGAACACCCCGGACATGGTGAACGCGACGACCCGGTCCCCGGCGGCGAACCGGCTGTCCGGGCCCGCCTCGCGCACCGTGCCGGCGCACTCGGAGCCGAGGGTGAACGGCGGCTCCGGCTTGTACTGGTACATCCCCTTGGTCAGCAGGACGTCCGGGAAGTTCACCCCGGCCGCGGCGACGTCGATCAGAACCTCGCCGTCACCGCGGACCGGCGGCTCGACCTGGGCGACGCGGACCGCGGACGGCCCGTCCAGCTCGCTGACCTGCACTGCACGCACGTGTGCTCTCCCTCGTGGTCCGACGGCGGTGTCCGCCGGTCATCGAACCACGCGCGCGGGTGATCCACACGGGCCGCGGGGCGCCGCTACACGGGCTGGGCGTCGCCGTAGCGCGGGGTGCGCGGCTCGGTGAGCGCGTCGCACAGCTCGGAGAGCCGGTTGTCGATGCGGTCCTGCACCCGCTCCAGCGCGTCGAGCTCCAGCATGAGGTCCAGGGCGTCACCGGTGGTGCCTCCGGAGAGGACGCGCTCCAGCTCGGCACGGCGCTCGGCGGCGCGCCGACGGCAGGCGTCGGCGGTGGCCTTGTGGGCGCGCAGGCGGGCACGGGCGGGGTCGGCGAGATCGCGGCCGCCGTTGACGGTGGCGACGCGCTCCTCCAGCAGGTGCGGGTTCACGGGGCCCTCCGATGCGTGGTGGTGGGAACGTCGGCTCGGCGGTGACGTGACCGCCGCCACATCCCACGCTAGACGATCAGCGTGTGCCGCGCATCACATCGGTGTGACATCCGTGAGGAACCGGCCCCGGACGCGCGACGACCCCCGGCGCCGCGGGCACCGGGGGTCGTCGGACGTCGGGTCGGGTCAGTCGCCGCGGCGCGGCTGCGGGATGAGCTCCGCCGGGCCGCGACGGCGCTGGGCGACGGCGTCGGTGGTCAGGTGGTAGTGCCCGCGGCGGGACCGCCGGCACAGATAGGCCCGCTGCGGGCGCCCGCCGAGGGCCTCCAGCTCACGGGCGGCACACTCGGCCGCGTCCCGGTCCGGGTAGATGACCTTGCCGTCGCTGCCGGTCGCGGAGGCGCCGAACCGCTCGCGGTCCTCGATCTCGCGCCGCCCGGGCAGGCAGACCTCCGGCCGGCCGGACCGCATCAGCCGCGCGTAGCGGGCCAGCACGCGGCCCCGCTCGCCGTCGACCACACCTCGTCCGGACGGCAGGTTCTCCACCGAGCGCCGTGCCGCGGGGATCATCCCCGGGTGCACCGCCGGAACCCTGTCGAACTGCCCGTCCATGTCGCCTCCACGTCGCCGTCACTTGTGGATCGCTCGACTCATCCTGCCTCGTTACCGCCTGCGGCGGACTCGCTCGATCGTGTCATCTGTCACGCAGACACCGGCATAATCGCTCACACAGTGTGACATCGCCTGCTGATCGGCGTGCCGGGGACGCCGCTCACCGCCGCGTCGGTCGTGTCATCACACCTGTGGGTACGGCCGTGTGCACCAGCCTGTGCGCCCGTCCGGACCGTCCTATCCTGGTTCCCCGGGAACGCGCGTGCCCCGGGTCGGGGGACGAAGATGGCGATCCAGCCCGAGACGGGTGTCGGGAACGGGGCGTCCGGCGGCCCGCGGTGGGACGAGGTGTTCACCCCGTCCGACCTGGCCGAGGGCGTGTTCGACGTGCGGTGGGACCTGCGGCCGCGGTTGCGCCGGTGGCTGGCCGACCAGGGGCTGGCCACCGCGTCGGGACGCGAGACGCACCGCCCCGCGATCGACGCCTGGGCCCTGCTCGACGGCGGCGTGATCGCCGTGTCCGCGGTGAGTCTGCCCGGCACGCCGCCCGGTGCGGTGCCGCTGCCCGGGCAGGAGCCCGCCGCCGGCACCACTCCCCCGCGGAACTCCGCGCTGCTGTCCCCGGGTATGCGACTGATCGGGCACCGCACGCTGCGCCTGGTCGTCGCCCGCCTCGGGCTGCCCGGTGGCGACGAGCCGCTGCCCGGGGAGCACCGCGACGTGCCCGGCCTGGTCGAGGACCTATTCGACGCCCGTCGCCGCGACGCCGAGAGCGCCGAGCAGGCCGAGCTGCTCGCCACCTGCACCGACCGGACGTCGCTGCGCTGGGTGGTCACCGCACTGCGACCGTAGGGGCGTGCAGAATCGCGCGCGCCCCGTACACCTCGTCCGGCTCGACCGGCGTCGACGGTGACGACCTGATCATCAGGTGCGATGACCCCGGCGGTTCGTCGACAACGGCTTACCGAGATCGGCACATCGTCCGACGGCGACGCATCCGGCGCCCCGTGACAGGCTCAACCCTCGTGACGACCTGGACCAGCGACGAGTGCGCCGCCCACTGGGGCGTGCAGGTGGGCACCTGGAACTCCTACGTCTCCCGCGGCCAGGCGCCGGCCCCGCTGCCCGACCCCGGCCCGGGCGGCCGCAAGGTCTGGGACGCCGACGCCGTCCGCGCGTTCTCCCGGCCCGGGGTGGGCCGCCGCCGGGGATCCGCCGAGTCCGCGGCCGTGCTGGAGGAGCTGCGGGCGGCGGCGGACGCGCCGCGCGAGCGTCGCCGCGCGCTGCTGCGCGCCGGGCGCGAGGCCGGCTGCGAGGTCAGCGCGATGGCGGCGGCGCTCGGTGTCTCCCGGCACACCGCCTACGCCTGGTTGAAGGACTGACCCTCCGGCGGAGAGACTGCGCGGGCGTGCGCACCGCAACGGAGGGGGAAGGCGTGCTGGTCTCGACGGCCGTACGGACGGCGACGAAGCGGCTCATCCCGCTGCTCGCCCTGGCCTATCTGCTGAACTACATCGACCGGGTCAACGTCGGGTTCGCGTCGCTGACGATGAACGCCGACCTGGGCCTGTCCGCGGCCGCCTACGGCCTGGGCGCCGGGCTGTTCTTCATCGGGTACTTCTTCTTCGAGGTCCCGTCCAACGTGATCCTGCACCGGGTCGGCGCCCGGATCTGGATCGCCCGGATCATGGTGACCTGGGGCATCGTCGCGTCGTCGACGGCGTTCATCCAGGGCGAGATCGGCTTCTACGTCGTGCGGGTGCTGCTCGGTATCGCCGAGGCCGGCTTCTTCCCCGGCATCATCCTGTATCTGACCTACTGGTTCCCGCGGGTGGAGCGGGCGCGGATCGTCGCGTTGTTCTTCCTGGCCGTGCCGCTGTCCTCGGTGGTCGGCGGGCCGCTGTCGACGTGGCTGATCTCGGTCGGCGACGGCGCCCTCGGCTTCGACGCCGGCTGGCGCTTCATGTTCTTCGTCGAGGGCATCCCGGCGGTGCTGCTGGGGATCGCGGTGCTGTGGCTGCTGCCGGACCGCCCGACCCGGGCCCGGTGGCTGCCCGCCGACCAGGCGGTCGCACTGGAGGAACGGATCGCCGCCGAGGACGCTGCGGCGGCCGGGCAGGACCGCGGCGTCGCCGCCGCCCTGCGCGACGGCCGGGTGGTGGCCCTCTCGGTCGTCTACTTCGGGATCGTGTTCGGGCTCTACGTACTGGCGTTCTTCCTGCCCCAGATCGTCGCGGGTTTCGAGCAGCAGTTCGGCGCCGACTACTCGCTGGTCGAGGTCGGTCTGATCACCGCGGTGCCGTACGCGATCGCGTCGGTGACGATGGTGCTGTGGGCCCGGCACTCCGACCGCAGCGGGGAGCGGGGGCTGCACGTGGCCGTCCCCGCCGTCGTCGGGGCGGTCGCGATCGCGGGCGCGCTGTACATGGACTCACCGCTGCTGGTCATGGCATGCGTGACCGTCTGCGCGATCGGGGTCTTCGCCGCCATCCCGCCGTTCTGGGCGCTGCCGAACGCGTTCCTCACCGGGGCCGGGGCCGCCGCCGGGATCGGGTTGATCAACTCCTTCGGCAACTTGTCCGGGTTCGCCGGGCCGTTCGTCGCGGGGTGGCTCAAGGACCTGACCGGCGACTCCCGCGCCGGGATGTGGGTGGTCGCGGTGATGATGCTGATGTCGGCGGCGATCGCGGTCGGTTTCCGCCGGACGGCGCAGCGGGCTGCGGCGGCGGACGCAGCCGAGCCGACCGGCGATCGTCAACAGTGATTAACCGGTCAAGGATTCCGTAAACGGCGACGTAACCTCGGTGACCGGGGGCGGCGACAGGGGGTCGCGCTCCATTCATCGGGGGGCGACGAGAATGACGGAGTTTCTGCTGTCCGCAGCCGAGGAACAGAGCGGGGCGAGCGGCACGACGATTCTGGTGATCATCGGTGCGGTGGCCCTGTTCCTGTACATCGGTTCACTCTACCTGCACCCCTTCACCCGGTGCGGGCGCTGCAAGGGCACCCCGCGGCAGTACGGCGCACTGGCCACGAAATCGTGGCGGCACTGCGGCGCGTGCAACGGTTCCGGCCGCGAGATCCGGCTCGGCGCACGCATTCTGGGAATCGACCCGTGAATGCGTCAGTACCCGATCGCACTCGCGTAGTGGACCGCCCCGAAGACGACGGCGGAGCCGGTCACGGCGAGGGTGGCCAGCGCGAACGGCCAGGCCGGGCGGCGTTCGACGACCCGCAGCACGGTCATGGCGAGACCGGCGATCCCGGCGGCGGCCGCGACCACCAGCGACCCGCCGACCGAGACGAGCACGGCCGAGGAGCTGCACGTCCGCGGCGGGCAGTAGTCGAGGAACGCGACGAGGAAGACGGCGCCGAACACGCCCAGGGCGACCAGCATGCCGGTCACGGCCAGCGCGGCCCCGGACAGCGCGGCGTCCCAGCGGACGATCGGCCGACGCCCCGCTTCCGGACGAGCGGGACCGGTCGACAGCATGACGTCAACGGTACCGCTACCGCCCGGTACAGGACAGATCGGACATCCATCGTCACCGTTCGGTGAGCGGCCGGGCGGTGCCTCCGGCCTGGCACCCGGGACACCAGAACAGGTTCCGCGTGCGGACCTCGGCGTGCGCGATCGGGGCGCCGCAGACCAGGCAGGGCTGTCCGGTGCGGCGGTAGGCGTAGACGACGCTGGCGCAGACCGCGCCGCGGTCGGGGGGCGCCAGCAGGGCCGGGTCGTGCTCGGGGCGCAGCGTCTCGATCCGGCCGCGCCGCTCGCCGTCGCGGAGCATCTCGGTCAGGTCGTCCCAGAGCAGGGCGAAGGACCGGTCGTCGAGGTCGCGGGCCGGGGTCATCGGGTCCAGTCCGGTGCGGAACAGCGTCTCGGCGCGGAAGACGTTGCCGATGCCCGCGATCACCGACTGGTCCATGAGCAGGGCGGCCAGCGGGACCCGGGAGCGGGCGAACCGCTCCCGGACCCGCGCCGGATCCGCGTCGTCGCGCAACGGGTCCTCGCCGAGGCGGGCCCGCAGCTCCTTCACACCCACGTCGTCGAGCAGCTCGCAGGCGGCCGGGCCGCGCAGGTCGGCGTAGTGCGTCTCACCGACCATCCGCATCCTGACCTGGCCGCGGGGCGGCTCCTCGGGGAGCCTCCGGTTCGGGAACCGGCCCCACAGCCCGAGGTGGACGTGCACGGTGGTGTCCGGCCCGTAGTGCTGGAACAGGTGCTTGCCGTGGGCCTGCACGTCGACCAGCACCCGCCCGTCGACGATCTCGGCGCCGGTGGTGAAGCGGCGCTGCGGGCTGGAGACGGCCACCGGCCGTCCGGCGTAGCGGCGGCGCTGCAGCCGCGCGAGCCGGTGCACGGTGTGTCCCTCGGGCATGCGGAGGGATCCCCCGTGCGGGCGGGTACTACTCCCCCGCGGACACACCCACCGCGTGCCGGGCGGGCGTGCGACGGCGTCCGGCGACGAGCGCGTCGACGGAGAACCGGCCCGGTCCGGTCGCGGCCAGCGCGAGTCCACCGGCGGCGATCACGCCGACCAGCTCCCAGCCGCCCGAGTCGACGAACGGGTTCAGGCCCACGTGCGCGAAGAGGTAGGCCCCCGCCATCGCGACGACGACGACCAGCCCCGCCACGGTCGTCGCGGCACCGGCGATCAGCAGCAGACCGCCTCCGAGCTCGGCCGCGATGACGAACAGCGCGGAGACCGTGGGCAGCGGGATGCCCATGCCGGCGAAGCTCGACGCGACCCCGCCGACGCCACCCGAGAGCTTCTGCAGGCCGTGGGCGACGAGGACGACGCCGACGAGCAGCCGGACGAGCAGGAGTGCGATGTCGGAGAGCGGCGCGGGGAGCGGTCGCATGGGTTCCTCTCGATTGTTGAACTTTCACGCTTGCGCTCCCGAGGCTAACAGGATCGTCGCAACGGCGTAGTCGTGGCGGCCTGCTCCTGCCCGCGCCGCCGTCACCCCTCCGGTTGCGCCACGGCACGGCGGGAGATCAGCTGGAGCCGTGCCCGACTTCTCGACGCTGACCCACCTGGAGTGCTCCCGTACCGGCGAGGTCCTCGACGCCGACACGGTGCAGGGCACCTCGGCCTCCGGTGCCCCGCTGCTCGCCCGCTACGACCTCGACCGGGCCCGCACGCTGGTGACCCCGGCCGAGATCGCCGCCCGCCCGCCGGACCTGTGGCGCTACCACGAGGTGCTGCCCGTGCGGGACCCCGCGCACGTGGTGACGATGGGCGAGGGCATGACCCCGCTGCTCCCGCTCCCCCGAGCCGGTGCCCGCCTCGGGCTGCCCGGCCTGCGGATGAAGGACGAGGGGCTGGTCCCGACCGGGGCGTTCAAGGCGCGCGGCGCCGCCGTCGGGGTGTCCCGGGCCGCCGAGCTCGGAGTCCGGGCGGTCGCGATGCCCACCAACGGCAACGCCGGTGCCGCCTGGGCCTGTTACGCCGCGCGCGCCGGGCTCGGTGCGCTGATCGCGATGCCGGTCGACGCCCCGGAGATCACCCGGCGTGAGGTGGTCGTCTCCGGCGGGGAGCTGTACCTGGTCGACGGCCTGATCGGCGACGCCGGGAGGCTCGTGGCCGACGCCGTCGCCCGCCGCAACTCCGCCGGGGCGGGGTACCAGGACACCTCGACGCTGCGCGAGCCCTACCGCATCGAGGGCAAGAAGACGATGGGCTACGAGATCGTCGAGCAGCTCGGCTGGCGCTGCCCGGACGTCATCCTCTACCCCACCGGCGGCGGCGTCGGGATCATCGCGATCCACAAGGCCCTGGCGGAGATGCGGGAGCTCGGCTGGATCTCCGGCCCTCTGCCCCGGCTGGTCGCGGTGCAGGCCACCGGCTGCGCGCCGATCGTCGACGCGTTCGAGGCCGGGCTGCGCGAGTCGACGGCCCCGGCCGACCCGCACACGGTCGCGTTCGGGATCACCGTGCCCAAGGCGCTGGGCGACTTCCTCGTCCTCGACGCCGTGTACGACACCGGCGGGACCGCCGTCGCCGTCTCCGACGACGAGCTGCTCGCCGCCGAGCACGCCCTCGCCCGCGACGAGGGCACCTGGATCTGCCCGGAGGGCGCGGCCTGCGTCGCCGCGGCGGGCCGGCTGCGGGAGTCGGGGTGGCTCGACGGGTCGGAGACGGTCGTCGTGCTGAACACCGGCAGCGGCCTGATCTACCCCGACACCGTGACCGCCGACGCGCCGGTGCTGGCGACGGACGGGCGCATCCCGTGACCCACGGCGACCTCGTCGTGATCACCGGTAGCCTGCGCACGTGTCACTCCTGCGACCCGGATCCGAGCCGTCACCCGCACCGCTCTCGCGGTACTGGCGGACCTACGTGGCCGAGTGCACCGAGCAGGTGCAGCGCTTCCACCGGATCACCACGGTGATCTCGGCGATGCAGGTGCGGACGTGGCTCACCGAGATCGGCAAGCGGCTGGACTCCGAGCTGGAGGCGGTGCAGCGCCTGGCCGCCGTCGGCGACTCGATCGAGCCGGCACGGTTCCGGCTCACCGAGCCGCCCGCGAAGCGGATCGCCGCCCGGCTGAACAAGGCGAAGGCGTCGCTGAAGCAGTCGGTCGACCAGGCCGCGGAGATCGCCGAGCAGGCGGTGCTGGACCCGACCCACGACGACGTCCGGGTGCACCTCAAGGTCCTCAACGAGCAGGTCGGGCGGCTCGCGATCGCCGCCCCGATGGAGGACGAGCCCGCCGACCGCCCGCGTCGCCGCCGGTGGGGCCGTACGGCGTCCTGACCCCGGCGTCCGGCCCCCGCGTCCGCCCCGGGGCCGCCCCCGCGTCCGGCGCGCGGGTGACCGCGGGCGCCCGCACACTCGGGTGATGGACATCGAGGCCCTGCACCCGGTCGGCGCCCGCGTCACCGGGACGTCCCTGCCCGACCTCGACCCGGGCGCGCTCGGGGCGCTGCTCGCCGAGCACGGCGTCCTCGTCCTGCCCGGTCAGGACGACGTCGGCGACGACGGCTTCCTCGCGTTCCTCCGCGGTCTCGGCCCGCTGGCGTTCACCACCGGTGAGACGCCGCTGGAGACCCACCCGGACCTCAACGTGATCTCCAACGTCGGCCGCGACACCCCGCCGCGCAGCTCGTTCCACGTCGACACCAGCTACGTCGCGGCCCCGCCCGCCTACACCGCGCTGCGGGCGGTGACCGTCCCCGCCCGGGGCGGCGCGACGCAGTTCTCCAACCAGTACCGCGCCTACGAGACGCTCCCGGAGCCGCTGCGGACCCGGCTCGACGGCCGCAGCATCCGCCACGTCGTCACCGGGCTGTCCCCCGACGACGCCGGTACCGAGACCGAGGCCTGGCACCCGGTGTTCCGCCCGCACCCCCGCACCGGCCGGACCGCGCTCTACCTCTCGACCGCGGCCCGCTGCGCCGAGGTCGGCGGGATGGACACCGAGGAGTCCGCGGCGACCGTGCGGGAGCTGATCGAACACTCGACGCGGCCGGACAACGTGCTGGACCACCGGTGGGCACCGGGCGACGTCGTGATCTGGGACAACGCCTGCGTGCTGCACCGCGCCGACCACTCCGGCGTCGTCGGGGACCGGGTCATGCACCGCGGCATGGTGCGCGAGCACGTCCGGCCCCGCGCCGCCCACTGAGCTCCCGCCGCGCACCCCGGACGCGGTCGCCGCACCCGCCGCGGAGGGTGCGCGGGCCACCTGCGGGGTGCGACGGCGCGCCCCACCGGCGGCGGGAGCCGGATCAGCGGTCGGAGCCGGGTGGGGCGGTGGTGCGGGCGGCGGCGCGGGTGACGGCGTCGGCGAACAGGTCGGCGACGCCGATCCCCGCGGCCTCGGCCATCGTGACGACCACCGAGGTGCGGGCGAACGAGCAGTACAGCCCGGCCTCCAGGAACCAGGGCCGGCCGTCGGGGTCGATGCGGAAGTCGAACAGCCCGTAGTCGCGGCAGCCCAGGGCGCGGAACGCCGCGCGGGCGGCGTCCTGCACCGGCCCGGTGACCGGGTCGCCTGCGTCGACGATCCAGGACCGGGCGTCCTTCGCGACCAGGCGCAGATCGCCGTCGCCGGTGCGGGCGAGCTTGTCGTCGGCGAGGCGGACCGGCTTGTCGACCGCGTCCATCCGGTACTCCTCCAGCGGCAGGCCGACCAGGTGGCCGTCGCGCTCCACCACCGCGCACCGGACCTCGCGGCCCAGCGGCACGAACTCCTCGACCAGGGCTCGGTCGCCGTGGACCAGGGCGGCCTTCACGGCCACCCCGAACCCGTCCGGGTCGTGGACGAGGGTGACGCCGACCGAGTTGTCGGTGTCCACCGGCTTGACGACGGCGGGCGGCCGGACCGTCGGCACCTGCCCGGCGCGCACCGTCTCCCCCGCCGGGACGGCGACCCCGCCCTCGGCGACGACCGCGCGGGCCAGGGCCTTGTCCGCGCCCAGCGCCATGACCTCGGGGGTGTTGCCGACGTAGCCGATCCCGAGCAGCTCGAACAGCGCCCGGTGGTGGGTCATCCCGGGCCGGCAGAACATCTGCGGCACCATCACGTCCACACCCGCCCGGGCGATCTCGGCGACCGCCTCGGGGAGGGTCCGCAGTGGTGCGGCGGCGATCTGCTCCGGGTCGAGCCCGGCCGGGAACCGCCAGCCCTGCGGCGTCACGTACGCGACGACGAACTCGTAGCGCGCCGGGTCGGCGGTCGCGGCGAGGCAGTCCGCGGCGTAGAGCCGGGACAGGTCGCAGAAGAACTCGTCGACGCCCGAGCCGACGAGGTGCAGGACACGCAGCACGGTTCAGTCCCCCGCCGGTTCGACGAGCTTGCCGATGTTCACGTCGACGGTCACCCACGGCCGTCCACGCAGGAGGTTGCCCAGCAGCAGCGAGGCGATCTGCAGGTGCGGGACCAGCAGGAACGGCAACGGGTCGTGCACGTCGAGCAGTGCCTCCCGTCCGTCGCGCACGATCCGCAGCCGCTCCCGCCACGACCCGGGGTCGCCGAGGAGCCGGCCCAGCTCGTGGTGCAGCCAGTAGGTCGGCCGGGTGGCCGGTGCCGGCACGAGCGTGCCGGCACCGGCGTCGAGGTAGGCCGCGGCGACGCCCGGGTGGTCGTGGAACAGGGTGATCGCGGAGTGGGTGCGCGGGTTGCACTCGATGGCCAGGACCCGGCCGTCGGGTGCCTCGATGAAGTCGAACGACAGCTGCCCGGTCACCCCCAGCTCGCCGCAGAACCGCCGCACCCAGTCCTCGATCGCCGGGTGGTCGACGTGGTCGTAGTTGAGCAGGAAGCTCGACGACGGACAGCAGCAGTACAGGCGGACGTCGCCGTCGCGGACGGTGGCGTGGGTGCAGTACTCCGTGCCCTCGACGAACTCCTGCAGGATCCAGGGGTTGTCCGGTGAGATCGGCAGGGTCGCCACGAACGCCGCGGTCTCGGCGCGGGTCGGGAGCGGAAGCCGGGTCAGGTCGCGGCGGCGCACCGGGTCGTAGCGCAGCGACTTGAGGATCCAGGTGCGCCCCGGGGTGGCGGCGAAGTCGTGGTCGACGACCTGCGCCGGGTCGGTGATGCGCCGCGCCGCGGGCACCGTCAGGCCGAACCCGGCGGCGGTCGCGGTGAACCGGTGCTTGTCGTCGAGCATCGCGACGACGTCGGCGTCGGGGTGCACGACCGCGCAGAACGGTTCGAGCAGCCGCTTGGCGTCGGCGTCGTACCAGCTCGCGACGGGGCTGCACACCGGCACGTACACGTCGGCGCCCTCCCGGCGGGCGATGTCGGCGAGCGCGTGGGCGTAGCCCGGCGCGTCCGGGGCGGGGACGACGTGGAACGCGTCGACCGCCCGGGAGAACCGGTGCCCGGTGAAGCGGTAGCGGGCCTGCTCGACGAGCACGACCCGGTGCCCGGCACGGTGGAAGGCCCGTGCCAGCTCCAGCGCCTTGGTCATCTTCCCGCCGCTGAGCAGCACGGTCAGCGGCCGGTGCGGCCGGGCCCGCTCACGACGGCGCAGGAGCCCGGCCAGCGCGGCGACGCCGGTGATCGCCAGGTCGGCGGGCAGGGCGGCGGTGAGCAGGGCGAGGGTGCCCGCGGTACGGACCCGGGTCGCCGCCGTGCCCTCGCGCGGGGCGCCGTCGCGGCCGGTGCCCAGCGCACGTCCGGCGAGCCCGGCGGCGGCGAGCGCGACGACGCCCGAGGCGAGCCGCGCCGGGGCCGGGCCCGACGAACGGGCCCGGCCCCTCAGGGCGGTGGTGCGGCTCATGCGGACCGTCGGATCAGGGTCAGCCCGTCGCGCAGCGGCACCAGCACCTGCTCCACGCGGGGGTCGTCGGTGACCCGGCGGTTGAACGCGGCGATGGCGTCGCCGTTCGCCGTCCGGTCCCCGGTCCAGGGCAGGCCCTGCATCAGGGTGTTGTCGACGCAGACCACACCGCCCGGGGCGAGCAGGCCGCCGTCGAGGACGGTGTCGAGGTACCCGGCGTATCCGGCCTTGTCGGCGTCGACGAACACCAGGTCGAACGCGGTGCCCCGCAGCCGTTCCAGGGTGTCCGCGGCCGGGCCGACCTCGACCCGGATCCGGCGTCCCGCCGGGGACGCGGCGAAGCGGTCCCGCGCGAACGCCGCCACGTCGGCGTCGAGCTCGCAGGCGACCAGTTCGCCGTCGTCGGGCAGGGCCTCGGCCATCGCGAGCGCCGAGTAGCCGGTGAACATGCCGACCTCGAGGACCCGCCGGGCGCCGGTCATGGCGACGAGGAACGCGAGGAACCGGCCCTCGACGTGACCGGACAGCATCTCCTGCTCCAGGGTCCCGGTCCACGCCGCGGACCGGGTGCGCGCCTCCAGCTCGACCAGCGCCGACGACGCCGGCGAGGTGTGCTCGTCGAGGTAAGGGTCGAGGCCCGCGGCCAGGTCCCGGGCCCGGACGAGGTCGGGGTCGGCGCCCGCCCCGGCGCGGGTGACGAGGTCGTCGAGCAGCTCGGCGAGGATCGTCGTCGGTGTGACCGGGCGGGCGGGCCGGGTCGGTGCGCCGGTCACTTCAGCGACCACATGTCCACCCCGCCGGCCGCCGTCGGCAGGTCGGCGACGACCTCCTTGTGCGCGGCCAGGGCCGCGGTCAGCTCCGCGGGGGTGGCGTCGTTGACGAAGTGGCAGGTGCCGATGGGCTTCGGCACCGCCGCGCGCAGCAGCCCGGCCCGGGTCTGGGTGATCGACTCGGTGGCCTCGGTCAGCAGCTCCGGGGTGAGGTACGGGCTGTCGACGGTGAGCCCGAGCCCGCTGAACAGGCGGTGGACGCGGTCCCGCTCGCCGGTGGAGATGTAGCCGCGCCGCTCGGCGAGGGTCGCGGAGAACGCCATGTCGACGCTGATCGCGTGCCCGTGCAGCATCGGCGTCTCCGGCGCCAGCTCCAGGGTGGGGCTCCAGGTGTGGCCGAAGGCGATGACCCGGTCGAGGTCGAGCTCGTGCAGATTGCGGTGCTCCAGCTCGAGCATGGTGCGGACGGCGTCGTAGGTGGCGCGGTGGGAGATCTCGCGCAGCTCCGGCGTGCCGTCCCGGTGCCCGAACCCGGTGGCCAGCAGGTCCTCGCCGTACTTCTCCAGCAGGTCGAACAGGTCGGCGTTCGCCACCGTGGCGATCTTGATCATCTCGGCGACACCGTTGCGGACCTGCGCCTCGGGCAGCGTCGCCAGGAACGAGAAGTCCAGCAGCACGTCGTGCGAGGCGTGGAAGGCACCGAGCCGGTTCTTGTGCTTCCCGTGGTTGACCGCGACCTTCATCGCGACGCTGGCGTCGATCAGGCCGATCAGCGTGGTGGGGATGCGGATGTAGGGCGTTCCCCGCTTGTACGACGCGCAGGCGAACCCGGCGACGTCGGTGGTCAGCCCACCCCCGACGACGAGCGGCGGCTCGGTGCGGTTCAGCCCGAACTCGGCGAACGCGTCGACGATCCGCTCCAGGGTCCGCAGGCTCTTCGCGGTCTCGGCGATCGTGAGCGGGACCGTGGTCAGTGCGATGCCGTGGTGGTCGAAGTAGGCGCGGATGCGGTCGCCGTAGAGCTCGTGCACCGCTTCGTCGACGACCATCAGGCAGCGGCCCCGGTCCCGGTACAGGTCCGCGACGTGCGTGTTCTCCGGGGCGAAGGCGCCGTCGACGTAGGAGAGGGTGAACTCGATCCGTTCCCAGCTCTCGACCCGGAACGCGGTGTCGGTCGTGGTCAGTGTCGGGCTCGGCGGCAGGGTCTGCGCTGCCTGGGGATTGCTCATGTCCTCTTGTCTCCGATCAGGTCGATCCGGGGCGGGGCATGGGACTCGTGGGCACGCCCGTGCCGGGCCCGGTCGGTACGACCGGGCCCGTCGGGCCGTGCGGGAGGGGTGCGGCCGGGCGTCAGCGGGTGACGTCGGCGAGCAGCGCACCGTCGTCGAGCGACTCGACGCGTTCGGTGGCCTGGGAGAAGTCGTGACCCGCGGTGTTGGCGTTCGGGAAGGCGACGACGCGCACACCCGCACCGGTCGCCGAGGCGACGCCACCGACGTTGTCCTCGATGGCGACCACGCTGTCGGCGGTCTCGCCGAGCGCGGCGATCGCGTGCGTGTACGCCGCCGGGTCGGGCTTGGGTGCGGACACGATCGCGCGGTCGATGAGCAGCGCGAAGTCCGCGCGCGTCACATCCGGTCCGAGCGCGTCGAGGACCGCGTCGACGTTGTCGCGGGAGGTCGTCGTGACCAGCCCGACGGTGACCCCGCGGCCGTGCGCGGCCTTGATGGTCTCGCGGACACCGGGGCGCGGGGTCGCGCCGGACTCCCGCAGCTTCGTCCGGAAGACCTCGGACTTGGTGGCGTGCACGGCGTCGGCGTCGACGGTCTCACCGGTGGACGCGGCGTGCTCGGCGATGCGCTGGGCGCCGCCGTTGGACTCCAGCATGGCGAGGTAGTCGTCGCGGTCCCAGTGCCAGTCGAGGCCGTGCTGGGAGAAGGCCTCGTTGAACGCCTCGCGCTGCAGCTCGGAGGTGTCGACGAGGGTGGAGATGGAGCCGAACAGGATCGCGGGCACGGGGGTGCTCCTTCGAGTCGGAGCATGCCGACGCACGCCCCGCCGCGGGTGGCGGCGGCGGGGCGGGATGCGCGTACGGACGCTCGTGGGAGGCGCCGATCCTGCTGCGTGTGGACACGCCGGACCGACCGGTTCGCGGTGGCGGCCGCTCTGGTGGACCGCCTCCTCCCAGTATCGAGGGGCCCCCGTGTTCGGCAACTCGAACTCGGGTGGCCGAGCCTCAGAAGGGTCGGTCGCCCGCGATCGCGACACGCTCGGCGACCCGGGTGTGCGGGTGGTAGTCGCCGACGGCGTAGTGCTGGGTCGCCCGGTTGTCCCAGAACGCGAGTGTCCCCTCCGACCAGCGGTAGCGGACCTGGAACTCGGGCACGTGGGCCTGGGCGAACAGGTGCCGCAGCAGCGCGTCGGACTCCTCGCGCGGCAGACCGACGATCGCGGTGGTGAACGAGGCGTTCACGAACAGCGTGCGCCGCCCGGTCTCCGGGTGGGTCCGGACGACGGGGTGGGTCACCGGCGGGAACAGCTCGTGGCCGCGGGCCAGCCGCTCCGGGTCCAGGAACCGGGCGAAGCCGGGCACCATGTCGTGCACCGCGACGGCGTCGTCGATGCGTGCCTTCACCTCGTCGGTGAGGTTGTCGTAGGCGACGGCCATGTCGGCCCACATCGTGTCCCCGCCGAACGGCGGCGTCTGCACCATCCGCAGCATGGCGCCCATCGCCGGAGCGGTACGGAACGTGGTGTCGGCGTGCCAGATGTTCTCGTAGGTGCGCTTCCCGGTGCCGAAACGGACGACGTCGGCGGAGTCACCGGTGTCGAGCATCGGGTTGGTCTCCAGGTCGCCCCAGAGCAGTGCGAGCTCACGCTGCCGCTCGCTAGTCAGGTGCTGGCCGGGGAAGAACAGGACCTTCCACTCCAGCAGTGCCCGGTGCAGCTCGGCCCTCAACTGCTCGTCGACCTGCTCCCGCAGGTCGATCCCGGTGATCTCGGCGCCCAGGGTGCGTCCGAGCGGGGTGACGGTGAACGCCTCGTACCGCGCGCTGCTCCGGTCCGGCCCGTCGCCCGGCAGACGGGCGAGCAGGCGCTCGCCCTCCAGCAGGTCGATGGCGGGAGTGGTGCGGGGCCGGGTGACCGGCGCGTCGAAGTTGATCGTCACACCGCGATGGTGCGCGCCGGCTCCGGTGGCCGACAATGCGGGGTCCACCCGGCGGAGTCCTGTCCGGTCAACTCCGGCGCGCGCCGCCCCGGACCCACTCCAGCGCGGCGTGCCCGGCGGGCGTGAGCGCGGCCGTCAGCTCACGGACCGCGGTGTCGGGCAGCGGGAACCGCGCCCCTTCCCCGGTGGACGCCCACACCGACGCGGCCAGGTCCACCGGCCCGGCCGCCTGCACCAGCAGCGGCACCACCCGCCGGTACTCCGAACGCACCAGCGCGTCGAGCGCGGTCGCGGCGACCGAGACGTCGAAGTCCAGGTCCCCGGGGTCGGTGGAGTCGGCGAGGTCCAGGCTGCGCCGCTCCGCCATGATCCCGAGCAGCACCGGGTTCAGGCGCGGGTGGTCGCCCAGCACGCGGTCGGGGTCGACGTCCCACTCCCCCGGCACGCCCAGGTCGAGGGCGCGGGCGCAGAACTCGCGGTGGAACATGTTCAGCGCGAGCAGCCGCAGCACCAGCTCGCCGCGCTCGTACTCGGTGCCGGCGGCGGCCAGTCCGGCCCGGGTGAGGATCGACCAGGCCCACGCCGCCCACTCCGGCTCGGAGCCGTCGTAGCAGAGGTCGAAGACGCCCGTCGCGACCTCGTGGAGGTCCCCGAGGACGTCGGCGGGGTCCGGGGGTTCGAACAGGTCGTCCCACATGTCGGTCATCGGTGACGGTTCTACACGCGTGCCGCGGTTGGGCCGACGGCCACGGGGTACCACCCGCCCAGCACCCGCTCTCCCCCGACGGACCGGGCGGCGCGGGCGTGTCGTCGTCGGCTGCTCGAAACCGTCGGACCCGACAGGCAGGATGGACCCATGACGACCACCGAGTCCGCCCCGAACTCGCGACCGTCCGGTCTCGACCTCAGCTGGGTCGACCCGGACGTCCGCCCCCAGGACGACCTGTTCGCCCACGTGAACGGCCGGTGGCTGGCGACCCACGAGATCCCCGACGACCGCTCGCAGGACGGCGCGTTCCGCGTCCTGCGCGACCGGGCCGAGGACCAGGTCCACGAGATCGTCGAGGAATGTGCCTCGTCGTCCGAGCCCGGCACCGAGGCCCGCAAGGTCGGGGACCTGTACCGGTCCTTCATGGACGTCGAGCGGGCCGAGGAGCTCGGGACCGCGCCACTGCGCCCGCTGCTCGACGAGATCTACGCCGCCACCGACCGGGCCGCGCTCGCGACCGTGCTCGGCCGGCGCCAGCGCGAGGGCCGCGCCGCGCTGTTCGGCGAGTTCATCGCGACCGACCTCAAGGACTCGTCCCGCTATCTGGTGAACCTCAACCAGGCCGGGCTGGGACTGCCCGACGAGTCGTACTACGGCGAGGAGGGCGACCCGGAGATCCGCACGAAGTACGTCGAGCACCTCCGGCGCCTCGCCGAGCTGGTCGGGCTGGCCGAGCCGGAGCGCGTCGCCGAGCAGGTCATGGACCTGGAGACCGCGCTCGCCGACGCGTCGTGGGACCGGGTCCTCAACCGGGACGCCGAGAAGACCTACACCCTGATGACCCGCGACGAGCTCCGCGCCGCCGCCCCGGGCTTCGACTGGGCCGAGTGGGAGTCCGCGCTGGGGGTGCCCGCGCACGCCTACGACGAGGTCATCGTCCGCCAGCCGAGCTTCGTCACCGCGGCCGGTGAGCTGTGGGCCGGGCGCCCGCTGGAGCAGTGGCAGGCGTGGCTGGCGCTGACCGTCGCCGGGTCGTGCGCGGAGTTCCTGTCCGCCGACCTGGTCGAGGCCGACTTCGACTTCTTCGGCCGCACCCTGTCCGGCACCCCGGAGCTGCGCGAGCGGTGGAAGCGCGGGGTGTCGCTGGTGGAGGGCGCGCTCGGCGAGGCGGTCGCGAAGATCTACGTCGAGCGGCACTTCCCGCCGCGGGCCAAGGAACGCATCACCGAGCTGGTCGACAACATCGTCGAGGCCTACCGGCGGTCGATCTCCACCCTGGACTGGATGAGCCCGGCCACCCGGGAGCGGGCGCTGGACAAGCTCGGCAAGTTCACCCCGAAGGTCGGCTACCCGGACGCCTGGAAGGACTACTCCGACCTGCAGATCGACCCGGCCGACCTGCTCGGCAACGCGGGCCGGGCCGCCCAGTGGCGTCACGACTTCGAGTACGCCAAGCTCGGCGGCCCCGTCGACCACGGCGAGTGGCTGATGACCCCGCAGACGGTCAACGCCTACTACCACCCGCGGCTCAACGAGATCGTGTTCCCGGCCGCGATCCTGCAGCCGCCGTTCTTCGACGCCGACGCCGACGACGCCGCGAACTACGGCGGCATCGGCGCGGTCATCGGCCACGAGATCGGGCACGGCTTCGACGACCAGGGCTCCCGCTACGACGGCGACGGCAACCTCACCGACTGGTGGGAGGCCGCCGACCGGACCGAGTTCGAGTCCCGCGCGAAGATGCTGATCGACCAGTACGACGGCCTGTCCCCGGCCGGCCTGCCCGACCACAAGGTCAACGGCTCGCTGACGGTCGGCGAGAACATCGGCGACCTGGGTGGGCTGACGATCTCGCTGAAGGCCTACGGGATCGCGCACGAGGGCTCCGAGCCGCCGGTGATCGACGGCCTGACCGGCGAGCAGCGGGTGCTGTTCGGCTGGGCGCAGGTGTGGCGGGCGGTGACCCGCGACGCCGAGGCGATCCGGCGGCTCACCACCGACCCGCACTCGCCGCCGGACCTGCGGTGCAACGCGGTCGTCACGAACCTCGACACGTTCCACGAGGCGTTCGGGGTGACCGAGGACGACGGGCTCTACACCGACCCGGACCGGCGCGTCCGGATCTGGTGAGGCGTTCCCCCGCGCCGGGTTGACCGGCCGGCGCGGGGGTATCCGGTCCCATGACGCAGAAGTTCGCCAAGGGCACGTGGGTCGCGTGGAACTGGGGCAACGGCACCCCGACCGGCAAGGTCGTGGACCACTCCACCGACCGCATCGAGAAGACCATCGACGGGTCGAAGCAGTCCCGCAACGGGACCGAGGACAACCCGGCCTACGTGCTGGAGCAGGAGGACGGCCAGACCGTCCTCAAGCTCCACTCGGAACTGAAGAAGGCGTGACCCGCCGGCGGCGGCGCCGCACCACCAGGTAGACCACGACGAGCAAGGCCAGGAAGGGCACACCCGCCTGCGCCGCCGTCGCGAACTGGGTGGTGAACGGCGTCGTCGCCAGCACCGCGGCGACGAACAGCATCGCCGCGACGGTCGTGTACGGGGCGCCCCACAGCCGTACCGGGGACTCCTGCCCCGCGCCGGACCGGCGGAACGCCAGGTGCGCGGCGAAGATCAGCAGCCAGGTCACCAGCGCCCCGAACAGCGCCAGCCCGACGAGCAGCGGGAAGGCGGTGGCCTCGGCGAACACCGAGACCAGCGAGGCGAGCGCCAGCCCGACGGCGGACAGCGCGAGCGCCCGCTGCGGGGCGCCGTGCCGGTTGACCCGGGCGAGCGAACGGGGTGCGTAGCCGTCGCGGGCCAGCGAGTAGGTCATGCGCGCGGTCACGTAGAGATTCGTGTTCATCGCCGACAGCGCCGCGGTCAGCACCACGACGTTCATCACCGCGGCCGCCGCGGGCACCCCCGCCAGGGCGAACAGGCGGACGAACGGCGACTCGGTGACGTCGTCGCCGGTCGTCACGGTGTTCCACGGCAACAGGGTCACCACCACCAGCATCGCCCCGACGTAGAAGACCGCGAGGCGCACCACGGTGCGCCGGGCCGCGCGCGGGATGTCACGGACCGGGTCCGAGGACTCGGCCGCGGTGACGGCGACGGCCTCGGTGCCGAGGAACGAGAAGGTCACCACGGTCAGGGCGAGCCAGATCGCGCCGAGGCCGTTCGGGGCGAACCCGCCGTGCGCGGTGAGCGCGCCGAGGCCCACGGGCTGCTGCCCGGGCAGACCGAACACGATCGCGACGAGGCCGACGGCGATGAACGCCACGATCGTCACGACCTTGATCATCGCGAACCAGTACTCGGTCTCGCCGAAGAAGCGGACCGCGCCCGCGTTGACCGCGAGCATCACCACCGAGAACCCGACGACCGGGATCCACAGCGGCAGGTCGGGATACCAGAACGTCAGGTAGAGCCCGGCCGCGACGACCTCGCTGCCGATGTTCACGACCTGCGCGGCCCAGTACATCCAGCGCTGCACGAACCCGGCACCGTGCCCGAGGTAGCGCTGGGTGATGGGCCCGAATCCCCCGGCCTCGGGGTGGCGCACCACCATCTCGGCCAATGCGTATGCCAGGACCAGTGCGACGACCGCGGCGACGACGTAGGCGACGATCACCGCCGGCCCGGCGATGGAGATGGCGAGCCCGGAGCCAAGGAACAGCCCGGTGCCGATCGCGCCGCCCACGGCAATCATGCCGATCTGGCGTCCGTCGAGTTCACGGCGCAGGCCGTCCATGGTGCTCCCCGTGCGGTACCGCTCCCCCGGCCCGGGTCACGGGCGGGGCGCGCCGGCGCCGGTCCCGGCCGGTGGGCCGGAACGGTGCGGGGCGCAACGGGCGGTGATCCTCGCACGCGTCCGGCGGTGTCAGTCCCGGGGGCCGTCCGGCGGCGCCTCGACCAGCGCCCGCCGGAACCAGGTCACGTCGCGCCACGCCCCGTGCTTCCAGCCGACACCGCGGAACGTCCCGACCTCGCCGAACCCCAGGGCGCGGTGCAGCGCGGCGCTCGCCTCGTTCGGCACGGTCATCCCCGCCACGGCGACGACCATGCCGCGCGCGACCAGCTCGGCGAACAGCGCCTCGTACAGCGCCCGGCCCAGCCCCCGCCCCTGCGCCGACGGGGCCAGGTAGACCGAGACCTCGCAGGTCCACGCGTAGGCCTCGCGGGACTTCCAGGGCCCGCCGTAGGCGTAGCCGAGCACCTCACCGCCGGGGCCGACGGCGACGAGCCAGGCGTGCCGTTCCCGGGCGGCGGCGATCCGCTCGGCCATCTCCACCGGGCCCGGCGGCTCGGCCTCGAAGCTGATCGCGGTGTCCCGGACGTAGGGGGCGTAGACGGCGGCGCAGGCGTCGGCGTCCTCGGCGGTCGCCGGGCGGATGACGGGTCGGTTCGGCACGGTTCACAGCGAATCACGGTGCACCGGTCGTGTCCGCGGGTGAGGATCGACGGGTGCTCCTGTCGATCGTGCTCGGACTGCTCTTCGGCCTCGCCGGCACCTCGACGTCGGGGGTGACGGTCGCGTTGCCGTTGCTCGCCGACGGTCTCGGCGTCGACACCGCGGTCGCGACCTGGATGGTGAGCGGGTACGCGGTCGCGCTGGCCGTCGCGACGCCGGTGCACGGACGGCTCGCCGACGCCGTCGGCATCCGGGTGCCGCTGTGTGTCGGGGTGGGCCTGCTCGGGCTGGGAGCGCTCGCCGCGGCGGCCGCTCCGAGCTTCGGTCTGGTGATGGCCGCCCGGATCGTGCAGGGGCTCGGCGCGGCGTCGGTCCCGGTGCTCGCCTCGGCGCTGCTGGCCGCCAGGACCCCACCGGAACGACGCGGCGGCGTGCTCGGGCGGCTGGCCGGGATCTCGGCCGCACTGTCCGCGCTCGGCCCGCTGATCGGCGGGGCGCTGACGACGGTCGGCGGCTGGCGGGCCGCGGTCGCGCTGCCCGTGCTGGCGCTGCTCGCGGTCCCCTATCTGTGGCGGCACTCGGTGGTCCGCGGCGACGGCGCCCGGGTGGACCTGGTGGGTGCGGTGATCGTCGCGACGGCGGTCACCGGGCTGGTGCTGCTGGTGCAGTCGCCCAGCGCGGGCGCGGTCGCGGCCGTCGCCGGTGGGGTGCTGCTCGCGGTCGGCGTCCCGGTGACGGCGCTGTGGGTGCGGGCCCGGCCCGACGGGTTCCTGCCGCGCGGGGTGGTCGGCAACGCGACGGTGGTGCGCAGCTCGCTGTGCGCGTCCGCGGTGCCCGCCAGCTGGTTCGCCCTGCTGCTGGGCATCCCGCTGGAGCTCGCCGAGCGCGGCTGGAGCCCGCTGGCCACCGGGCTGGTGCTGGTGCCCTCGGCGGTGGTGGCGTTGGTGTGCCCGGCGGCGTCGGCGTTCCTGCAGGCCCGGATCGGGCCGCGGCAGACCCTGACGTACGCATGCGCGACGACCGTCGTCGGGCTGGTGGTGGCCGTGGCCGGGGTGGCGAGCCACCTGCCGTGGGTGCTGGCGCTCGCGCCGATGCTGGTGACGCTGGCGTTCGGCACCGGCCAGCCCGCGATGATCGCCGCCGTCGGCACCGCGGTGCCGACGGACCGGCGCAGCGGCGCGATCGGGGTGGCGACACTGTGCTTCCTCACCGGCGCCGGGATCGGGGCGGCGGTGATCGGCGGGTTCGCCGCCGTCGTCGGGCTCACCGCGGCGCTCGCGCTGCTGCTGGTGCTGCCCGTCGCCGGGACCGCGGTACAGCTGCTCGCGGGGCGCCGGCCCGGAACGGCGTGATCGTCCACCCGCACCCCGGCGACGCCCGGTGGCCGGCCGGGCCGGTCGTCGCCGGCCGAGCCGCTCAGCGGCCCGCCCGGACCGAGCGCCGCACCTCGTCGGTGTAGCGCAGGCGCAGCGCCGCGGCCCGGGCAGTCCCGACCAGCCGCGGGTCGGCGCCGGGGGTCTCCCGGGCCACGACGTCGTCGAGCCACACCCGGAAACAGCCGTGCAGCCCGCGGACCAGGCCGTCGAGCAGGCACGACGCCGGGTCCAGCGGGTCCAGCACGGTCGAGACCGCCCGGTGGCCCCGCTCAGGGTCCGGCGCCGGCTCCGGGCACACGACGAACCAGCCCCGCCGGGCCAGGACGGCCTCCTGGAGCAGGTCGAGGACCACCTCCGCCTCACCGGTCCCGGCGAGGGTGCAGAGCACGTGCCGGGTCACCGCGAGGTCCTCGTGCCCGATCGCCTCGGCGAGCGCGACGACGTCGGGCACCGTGTGCCCGACCCGCTCGGCGACGAGCGCGGCCGAGGCCCGCAGCCAGCGCAGGGTCGCGACGGCGGCCGCGTTCGGCTCGACCGACGTCACGATCGCGGGCGGGCCGAGCGGGTCGTCGTGCAGCAGCGAGTGGGCGACCAGGAGCTGCTCGGCCGGGGCGTCGCACCGGGGGTGGACGACGGCCTGGGCGGAGCGTCCGGTGAGGACGCCGTCGTCGGCGTCGAGCACGGCGTCGGTCTCGGCGCGGACGTCGGCGACGACGGCGTCGCGGAACGCCCGTCCCGGTGCCCGCGCCACGATCCGGCCCAGCAGGTGCGCGGTCTCGGCACAGCCGTCCTCCATGACGCGCAGCAGGTCCCCGACCGGCTGGTTCGGGTGCCGCACCGCCGCGGCGAGCGTCTCCGGGTCGAGCTCGTGCGCGGCCTGGTCGGCGTAGGTGGCCCACAGGTGCGTCGACAGGGCACTCAGCGCCTTCGCGGTGCGGCGGGCCAGGGAGTGGTCGAGGGACTTCGGGACGCGGGCGGCCCGGTGGGCGACGGCGCCGTCGCCGGTGGGCCAGCAGGCGACGATCGTCGAGGCGACCGGGTCGTGGGCGTAGGTGGTCATGCGGCTTGGACGACGCCCGGACGGCGGCGGTTCCGCCGGACCCGCGGCCGGGCACCGGTGACCGCGCCCGTGGTGGTGGACCATCGCGAACGACGGACGGCATCAGAGCCGGCGCCGACCTGCTCGACACGACGGGCGGGAGGTTGCTCGGGAGGAACACCTGGACTTCCCGAGCCTCTTCAGTTCAGTGACTCGGCCGTCCACGATGCGGAGACGACGTCGCGGCAGGTGAGATGTCCGAGCGTGCCAGGCGCGGATTCACAGACGTTCCGAGGGGCATCGGCTACGCGGGTTCATTCGACCGTGCCCCCAACCCCGGTCGGCCCGGTGTCATCCAGCGGCTCGAAAGTCCGGAGTGCGTAGACCGAGATGCTCTTGCACCCGACGCCGTCCACAGTCGCACCGATCGGCGCGCCGACCAGTGGGACCATCTTGGTCAGGTTGATGACGCCCTTCTGGCCCGCCTTGGTGACAAGCCGGTACCCGATTCGCCTGTTGATATCGATCAGCACACGACCGGGGAGCTTCTGGAGTGCGGCCAGGGCGGACTTCTGACCGATCTCGACGCCGGCCTTGCTGATCGCGCTCGACGCCCCGCTGCCCAGCAGGCACACGAGAATCGCGCTGCGCACCTCCTCGCTGTGGATGTCGTATCCACGGAGGTGGGCGATACCGGCCGTCATCCGCGTCGCAACGATATAGAGCCCCGCCAGCGATGCCGACACCGCGATCGGCAGCGTGATCAGGCCACCGGCTCCCGTCACTGCTCCGGACACTGCCGCGAGCCGGACGTGGGTGGCGATCAACTTCGTGATGGCCTTCTCGACGTCTCCTCGCGCAGAACGGAGATGCTCGGCCGCGACCTCCTCTGCTCCTTTCAACGGCCCCTTGCCGTCGATGCCGACCTGCAGTACCTGGTCGGCGAGCCGCTGCCCGACCTCTGCGAGCCTGGCCGTGTCGATGGGAGTTTTCATCTCTCGATAGTCCTTCCGCCGGCCCGCCGGACGTCGTCCGGGTTCCAGATCCGTTTCGCGAGCTCGCGGTAGAGTTCGTACCGCTCCACCAGATCCGTCGACCTGAAGCTGTCGTGAGCATGGAACGGCAGGCCAGATCGGCGGATGAAGTCGAGAAAACCGGGGTTGCGCTCGTAGCACTGCGGGTGCAGCGATCGGGCGAGCAGATTCTGCGACAGATAGTGCGGGACCTTCTCCTCGTACGGGAGATCTCCGTAGCTCCCGTTGAAGCGCTTGGGAAGCAGGAGCAGGCCACCGAACCGATCCCGCATCATCGCGAAGTCCGCGGCCTGCGGGAATTCCTCTCTGTGCCGCTCGGGATGATTGGCCCAGATGTGCTCGACCTCGTAGCGTCCCTGGCCACCGGCGACGTACTCGGCGTAACGGGAGGCGTTGCCCGACTCGGTCTCGACATGGTCGGTGAGGCGTGCGAGCACCCGGTGCAGCAGGTACCGGTTCTGCTGGTGGATACGCAGACCATCGTTGCTGTCGAACGTCTCGTCCTCTGCTGTCAGGCGTTCGTGCAGGTAATCGGCGAGATCACCAGGAAAAAGCCGCCGACTGTCGCGCATCGTCACGAACGTCGCGTAGAGCTGCGTGGAGTAGGCGATGCTCCGGAAGTTCCAGATCCGTCGGGTGACCAGGATGTCGACGAACCGCGAGACGATGTCCAGCTTCGTGCGTACGACGCTGTCGTCGTCCCCCGGATCGAGCGGGGCCATGAGGAGGAGATGCTGCAGGGTGAAGCCGAGCTGTGCGGTGTAGTGGATGCGTTCGAGCCCGGAACGGAGCGTGGCCGCGGCATCGAGCGTGGCCAGGTACCAGCGGCTGTAGAAGTCGAAGTCGCGATTCACGAACTCGAAGACGTCATCGGATCGCTTCAGTCCGATTCGATCTTGCGCCTCGCGGATCCACCGGTGGAACTGGGTGCCGATCCGTTCGAAGTCCTCGGCGGTCGCCCCCTTCGTCCGGGCCCTGGTCCGCGTCGCGTACTGGCTGCGCAGCCACGTCTTGAAGAAGTCGGGCTCGACCTCCTTGCCCGCGTCGTTCAGCTCCCGGACCCGCGTCCGCCACAGGTCTGCCGCGACACTGCGACGGGACGGATCATCGATCCTGGCGAGGAGGTAACCCCGGAGCATGTCGGTCGGGGTCAGCTGGAGTCCGCGGTCGTTCATCGTCTCGAAGATCGTGTAGGCGTCCTCGTCGGAGAACGCGGTGATCTCCACCAGGTGCACCTTGTCGAGCAGCCAGTCGGCGAAGTACGGGAGTCCTCCGCCCCGGATCTCCTCCGGGAACATCGTCTCCAGGTCCTCGTACCGGGCCACCAGGTTGCGTACCGAGTCGGATCGCTCGGCCACGTCGTAGTCGCGGCCTTCCAGCAACGCCTCCATGCACGGATTGCGATCGTCGATGTCGAGATTCATGGACCGGCGGCCGTACCGGGTCGAGCAGACCAGACTCTCGACGGGCACGCGGTCGTCGCGACCCGACTGCAACCGGTGGAGAAGGACGAGCAGCAGTGTGAGGCTGGTCAGTCGCTGCTGGCCGTCGACGATGTACCTCGTGTCGTCTCGCCGGCTGATGATCACCGACCCGAGAAAGTAGTGGGGGTACCTCGCGACGGCACTGCGGTCGTGTCCCGGGTCGAACTCCTGGAGGAACGTTCCGGTCAGGTCGTCGAGCAGTTCCTGGATCTGCTTGGCCTCCCAGCGGTACTCCCGCTGGTAGTAGTCGATCGCGTACCGGGCGCCGTCGAGCATTTCCCGGACGGTGCGGGCCTTTCCGAGGATCTCGTGCATCGATCTCCGATCGGGGAGCGACGGGACGGCGGAGCGCTCGGGACGTGACTCGCCACGAGCGACTTCGTGACGGGCTACCCCGAAGGTGCGTGCAGAGCGTCCCACAGGGGTCCGACAAGGATGGCGGCCACCGGTCGTACCGCGGGTTCAGACCGATGCGAAACGGACCGGCTCGGCGAGGACCTGTGCGGCTCCGTCGAGGTCTGCCAACCGCGCAGCGAGAGTCGCGACCGCGAGCCGCTTCGGTAGGGCATCGGAGAACTTCAGCCCCTCCAGCGCTCGCACGTCCACATCGGGCAGGCAGAGCCGTTCGCCTGCGTCCCTCGTCACCGACGCCCACGTCTCCCGGGTCACGTCCCCGCGGATCCGGATCGACACGTCGTTGACTCGCTGCGTCCCGTCGACCAGCTCCGACAGTGTCGACGCGAGCGTCGCGTTCGTCCGGAACCCAGCCCAGGTCCACCAGTACAGGTCGGAGCCCTCCCGGACGACGAGCGTCCCTCCGGGATGGACCGTGTGGGACTCGGTGTCGCGATGCTCGGCGAGTACGTCCACGGCACGGCCGCTGAGCCGGACCGGCGGGTCGTCGCCGAGGAGGACGTCGCGGACCGACCGGGTGAGCGCGAAACTCGCTCCGCCGATACCGCCGCTGTTCCACCGGGCCCGCCCGCCGCGGTCGTCGGCCTCCACGAAGCACCGCTGCCGGGGCCAGTCGACCCAGGTCACCCGCCAGCTCCGCCCGGCGAGCAGGATCAGCCTCGGCCCCTCGACCTGGTCGGTCAGCAACGCGGGATCGAGCAGTCCGATCTCACGTCGACCCTCGAACACCCGGAACTGGGGCGGTGAGGTGAACACCGCGGTCATCCCCATGAAGTGGCGGCGCCCGTACCGCTTCTCCGCGGCCGGCCCGATGCCCATCAGCTCACCGTCCCGGTCGACGAACCCGTCGGCGAGCAGGTGGTCGAGGATCGGCCGGGAGCCGTGGTCGAACGGATGCAGGCCGTTCCAGCCGTCGAGCGCGAGCTCGGTCCCGACGGAGTTCTCCTGCAGGCAGAGCGCGAGCAACTGCTGGGCGACGATGTGCCGTGGTTCGGGCGGCGCGGTGACGGGTTCGACGTAGCCGGTCCCCCACAGCCGTAACAGGCCGGCTGCCCAGAGCAGCGACTTCTTGTCGAGGGCCAGGAACAGACAGTTCCGGGCCGTGCCGGGACGCCGCCCGGTCCGGCCGAGCCGCTGCAGGAACGACGCGACGGTCCGCGGCGCGTTGATCTGGACGACCCGGTCGAGGTCGCCGACGTCGATGCCGAGCTCCAGCGTGGACGTCGAGACGATCACACAGTCGCGGGCCTCGGCGAACGCGGCCTCGGCCTGCCGCCGTTCGTCCACCGACAGCGACGCGTGGGAGAGGAACGTCGTCACTCCGCGCTCGCGCAGTGCGGTGCCGAGCTTCTCCACCAGCGCCCGGCTGTCGCAGAACACCAGCCGCTTCTCACCGCGGTGCAGCGCCGCGAGGACGGTGGCGGCGTTGTCGACCGATCCGACGTAGTCCAGCTCGATGTCGGCCTCGGCGGCCGGACCGCCGATCTGCGGCGCGACCACGGTCGCGGTGCGGGTGCCACGTCCGGAGCCCTGCAGCCATTCCAGCAGCTCGGCCGGGTTGCCGACGGTTGCCGACAGCCCGATCCGCTGCAGGGAGCGGCCACACACGCCGGTCAGCCGTTCCAGGACGGCGAGGAGGTGCCAGCCGCGGTCGTCGCCGGCGAAGGCGTGCACCTCGTCGACAACGACGGCTCGCAGTCCGGCGAAGAACCGCTCGTGGTCGACGCGGTTGCCGACCAGCATCGCCTCGAGGGACTCGGGTGTGGTGAGCAGGACGTCGGGCGGGCCGGTCAGGATCCGCTGCCGCGCGGACGGGGTGACGTCGCCGTGCCAGAGCTCGACCCGGCGGCCGAGCCAGTCGGCGTAGGTCTGTAGGCGCGGCAGCAGGTTGTTGAGCAGTGCCTTGAGCGGGCAGACGTAGAGGACCGATGTGCCGGTCCAGCGCTGCTGTTCCATGGCGGTGAGCAGCGGGAACATCGCGGCCTCGGTCTTGCCGCCCGCGGTGGGTGCGAGGAGCACGGCGTCGTCGCCGCGCAGGACCGGGTCGATGGCGTCGGCCTGCAGCGGGCGGAGGCTGCGCCAGCCGAGGGTGTTGACGATGTGGTGGGCCAGCCCGGGGGCCAGCGTCTCGATGTTCACGGGAGGTCGAGGGCGACGTCCGCGGCGCTGCCCGGGCGCGCCGCGTTGCGCTCGACGTCGGTCATCTCGCCCGCGTTCAGGGTCAGGGCGTAGTGCCGGCGCGGGTCGAAGTCGGTGTGCTCGTCGACCCGGTCCAGGACGTCCTGCACCAGCTTGCGCAGGTACAGCCGTGGTGCGATGCCGACCTTCCCACCGAGCTCGCCGGTGAGGGCCCTGGCGAGCTCGTCGAGATAGGTGTCGTCGACCGTCTCCCGGACGCGGTCGGGGTGGCGTGCAGCCCCTGCGTACAGCTCACGGACGGCGCGGCCGAGCTCGGAGAGGCGGTCCAGGTCGAACCCGGTGAGCCGGAGCTGAACGGCCCGTGGGGAGTCGAACCGTGGGTCGGTGGCGAGGTCGGTGGCGAGACGCTGGTCGAGGGGTGGCAGCCGCTTCACCCCCTGCTGTCCGTCGAAGAACGCAGGGGTACCGGTGATGATGAGGAAGAGGCCGGGGAATCGTCCGGAGTCGATCTCGTCGAGAAGCTGGCGCAGCGCGTTGAGCCCCTTCTCCCGTACGTCCCCCCGCACGCGCTGCAGGGTCTCGATCTCGTCGAGCACCACGAACAGACCGGGGTAGCCGGAGTCGCGGAGCACACTGAGCAGCCCTTGCAGGAAACCGAGTGCACCGAAGTGGTCGAGGTCGCCGCGGACCCCGGCGGCACGGCGGGCCGCGGCAGCGACGGACTTCTGACCTCCCAGCCAGGCGATGAGCGCCTCCGCGGTGGCGAGGTCGCCGGCCTGCTGGGCCTGCCGGTACCCACGGATCGCCGCGGCGAACGCCGGGGTGGTGCGGGCGACCGTGGCGAGCCGCTGCTCCATGAGGCCATCGACGGCAACTGCCAGACCTGCGGTGTCGGACTCGTCGACCTCGCCGGCGTCGAGTACCTCCTCCTCGAGGGTGTAGAGCCACGAGTCGATGACCGCGCGGAGCGCCGAGGGGGGATGCGTGCCGGTCGTGAGCCGCTCGGTGAGGCGCCGGTAGACGGTCTCCAGCTTGTGCAGCGGGGTCTCGGCCTCCGAGATCTGGATCTCCGAGGTGGCGAGCCCGGCGCGCTTAGCGCGCTCGGCGAGCCAACGCGCGAAGAACGTCTTCCCGGAGCCGTAGTCGCCGCGCACGGCGTGGAAGGCGGCCCCGCCGCGGGCGGCGGTCCGGATGTCGTCGTCCATCGCGTCGGAGAACCGGTCCAGCCCGACGGCGAGCAGGTCGAGACCGGCGGCGGGTACGGTGCCCCGCCGCAGCGCATCGATGACGTCCCTGCGGCGAGCTTCGCTGACCGGGCCCGTCACGTGCGGTCCAGCCCGAACTGCAGGCTGAGGACGTCGACGTCGAGTCGCACGGTCCGGCCGTCGAAGGAGATCACCTGGTAGCCCTCCAGGTTGAGCAGTCGTTGCAGGTGGGCGATCACCGGTCCGGGTTCACGCCCGGTCCGCCCCAGCATCGTGACCGCCGCGGCGGCGCTCAGCTCGCCGCCACCGTCGTTGAGTGCGTCGAGCAGTCTGGCGACTCCCTCGGGTTCCGGTGCACGGCGCAGGAGCTTGCGCTGCGCGACGAACGGCGCCGACCGGATCACCCGGGCTCCGAGCGTCGTCGTGCGCGGTGCGGGTGCCGGAGCGTCGTCGGCGGGGCCCGGGGGGAGGTCGAACAGCCCGTCGGTGTCGTCCACCTTCTTCGCGCGGGCCGGCTTCTTCCGCGGCGGCGCGGGCGCCGGCGGCACGACGGGCGACGGCCGGCTGCTCCACCAGGCCGGTCGGGTCAGCTCGGGGCTGAGCACGAACCAGCCCATCGGTACCGCGTCCGGTCCGGGTGTGAAGACGAGGACGGGCACGGTCATCTCGGCGAGTGAGGCGCCGCCGTGGTAGCCGGCGCGTCGGTTGGTGTAGCGGATGTCCTCGCGCCACGGGACGATCACGCGGCCGTCGCCCTCGAGGACGCGGGGGCCGCGCAGCTCGATCTCGCCCTCGGCCGGGGTTCCGGTGCGCCAGCGGGCGGACGGTGCCTGTGTCGGGCCGCCGGACTTCGCCGAGTCGGTCGACCGTTCCAGGACGTGGCCGTGGTCGGAGACCAGCACGACCGGGCGGCCGTAGCTGCGGGCCGCGTCGAGCAGGTCCGGCAGATAGGTGATGTCGTGCAGCCGCCAGCCGGTGCGGTCGCCCTCTCGGCCGTGGTCGAGCGCGTCGTCGACGGTGTTCAGCACGACGCCGACGACCCGGTCCGGGTCGGCGAGAGCGGTGACGAGCCGTTCGGAGAGTCGTCGACCGGCGGCTCCCGCGATGTCGGACTTGTGCATGAGCTCGGCCTCGCGACCGTGGCGCTTCCACAACGCGGCGAACCCGTCACGCTCACCGGCCTGGTCCCCCGCGGCGGCGACACCGGTGAGCAGACTGGCGCGGGACAGCCGCGTGACCGAGGGGATCACAGCGACCGCCGCCTCGCGGCCGCCGGCGTTGCGGGCGGTCTCGGTCCAGCCGCGGTCGAGGAGCTGTTCCCCCAGCTCGACGGCGACGGCGGCGCTCATCCCGTCGACGACGATCACCAACGGAGCGCCGGTCTCCGCCGCGAGCGGTGCCACCACCTCGTCGAGGACCTGCTCCACCAGCAGGGCTCCGCCGGGCGCAGTGGCCGCGGCGTGCTCGGTCCAGTGGCGGAGCCGGACGGCGAAGTGCTCGTCGAGGTCGTCGCGTCGGCGCCGGGCCGCGTCGTGGACGAGCCCGAAAGCGTGGCCGACCGCCTGCTCGGCGGTGTTCTCCCCCGCCCAGACCGCTGTGAGCGCCCTGTCGACCCATCCGCCGGTGCGGACGTGTCCGGCAACGGCGCCGGCGACACCGGACGCAGGATCGGGGGTGGTGGCGAGCCAGCGCATCAGGCGGACCGCCATCGTCGCGGCGGCGAGTCGCTCGGGGTGCAACCGGGTCACCCGGTGCTCCCGCAGCCGGTCGAGCGCTCCCTCGGCGACCTGGATCGTGGTGCCGTCCACCTGCGCGGTCAGCGCGGTCGCGACCGCGCGGAGGCGCCCGCGGAACCCTGATGGCAGGAACGGGTGGTCGGAAGCCTCGACTCCACGTTCGGTCGCGATCCGGTCGGCGCGTTCGAGGACGTCGAGCACCCGCCGTCGGGCGTCCTCCCCCCGCAACCCACCGTCCTCGGCCTGAACGATCCAGCGTTCGAGCGTCCCCTGCACGGCGACGACGAAGGCGTGCCGGCTTGCCGCGTCGGCCTTCACGTTCTGCAGGAGCCCGCCGACGGCCAGTGCGACGTCGGTGGGTACCTCGGCCTCGTCGAGGAGGGAGATCAGCACGCCGATCGGCAGGATGTCGCGCGCCCGACCTTCCCGGACGAGCGCGGTGAACACCACGGCGAACGGTCCGACGGTGTCGACGAGCCGGCGGGTCAAGCCGTCCTGCTCTGCCGAGGGGAGGTCGAGGAAACGGGCAGGTCCTCCCGCGGACTGCGCCCATTCCAGCAGGGCCCCGGCGTCCGGTGAGTCATCGACGAGTCCGAACCGGACGGCGAGCAGGGCCCGGACGGCGGACTCGTGGGTGAGGACCGGTCCGGTGCGCGACCAGCCCTCGGACGGTTCGGCGTCGAGCAGCGCCTCGAGCAGCCACGGCTCCTTACGGATCCGCGGCTCGACCTCCGTCGCCCCGAATCGCTGGGCGACGATCTCGGCCCGGTCCACCGTGAGGGTCGTCCGCCGCAGGGCGTGGCCGCGCAGATCCCAGCCGAGCCGGTCGTCGGGCACGCCGGTGGTCACCACCAGCACCGCGCCCTCTTTCGCGGACTCGCGGTGCTCCTGCCAGGCACCGAGCACGCCGAGGACGGAGTGTGCGTCGGTGACGGTGACGTCGTGGTCGGTGCCGTCGACGTCGACGGTGAACCGCTGCTGCGCGGTCGGCGCGTACCGGCCGTGCACGAGGACGAGGCGGCGATATGGCTCCAGCGGCAGGTAGCTGCGCAGGAGCTGCCCGACGGTGCGGTCGTCGACCTCCGGTGGGGTCACTCGGTCTCCCCGTCGAGCGCCCGCCAGGTGATCTCGTAGCGGGCGGCTGGATCCGCCTGGACCACGCGTTGGATCTCCGAGATCACCGCGGGAAGATCCGTCGCGGTGATCTCGCGGCGCTCCGGGCGGGGCCCGGGCGGCGGGAGCGGTGGCAACGGCGGGGGAGGTGGCGGCGGCCGGTCATCCGTCGCATCGGACACGATGCCGATCGCTTCGCCGTTCGCCCGACCCAGGAGAGCGGCGAGGTCGGTCTCGAACTGCTCGGCTGCGGCCCCGTCGGCGACCTGGGCTGCCAGCCGCGCCGCTCGCTCCCCGACCTCCGGATGCCGGCCCAGGTTGCGGGCCGACGACAGCAGCTGCCACTGGACACCGTCGAGGGCCCGCCGCACCGAGGGCGCGGACACGATCGCGGCGCCGAGCACCTGGTCCGACATCTGCTGGCCGGTGTCGTCGGCGAGGGCTCGAGCGAAGGCGGTCGCGTCCGTCGTGCCGGACAGCCGCGCGAGCGCGTCGGCGGCTGCGCGGGTGGTCCGCAGACGGTTCGCCGTCGTGCTCACCCCGAGATCGCCTGCGTGCCGGTCGAGGGCCTGCCAGACAGCCACGACGTCGTTCTCCAGCTCGGCGATCTTCTGCTGGGTCCTCGTCGCCAACTGCTGGACGTTCCGGGCGAACAGCGGCTCGGGCACGGTGATCCCGAACAGGGCCGCGGCGCGGGACCGCGCCGCGGCGAACTCGTCGGCGCTCGGCAGCTCCTGCGCCCGCAGCGCGTCCCCGGCACCCATCCGGTCGAGGTCCGGAGCCTCCGCGGGGACACCGTGGTGCACCCACGCCCGGTCGGCCAGCAGCGCGTAGGTAGCGATCATCAGGTTCGCCACCGGGCGATCCAGACCGGGCCCGACGAGCTCGGCGACCCAGCGGCGCATCTCGTCGACTGGGAAGTCACCGGTCACCCCGTGGGCCGCAGCGTGCTTCTCGACCTGCTGCTTCCACTCCACATGCAGGTAGAGCGGCCCGTCGGTGACCTCGCCGAGCTTCAACCCGTGCACGACCCGCCGCACGAGCTGCAGGTCCTTGCTGGTGACCTCCACCCTTCGGTCGCCGTTCTCGGTCGCGGCGGTGATCCACCGCAGGACCGTGCGCAGCTCCCCGAGGGTGAGGGCCTTGCGGTTACCGGAGGGGTCGAAGTCCGGGTGCTGGGGGTACAGCGTGGCGAACAGACCGTCGGCCAGTGTCGCGACGTTGTGCTCGAGCGACGCACCCCCGGCGAGGCGTGGGCTGTGGCCGGGCAGCAGCGACAATGTGCTGACGACACCGTCGTCGAGGTCGGTGCGGACGCTGGTGGTGTCCGCCTTCGCGATCCCGTAGGCCTGGTCCAGCGCCGCGGTGAGCTGCGAGGTCAGGTTGTCCCGCTGGGCCTGCAGCTGGACCCGCACCCGGGCCCGGTCGTCGCCGGACAGATGCACCGCGTACTCGTCGAGCCGATTCTTGTCCAGCAAGAAATTGATCTTGATGAGCCGTCCGAGCTGGGCAGTGCGCTGCTCGGTGAGAAAGTGCGGGACCCACACCAGGGTCGCGCCTTCCACCCCCGCGCGGCGCAGGCTGTCGACACGCTGGATGTCGCTGGACGGGAAGTGGTCGGCGTCGTCGAAGGGGTAGTCGAAGACGAACCGGACCCGGCCGTCGACGCCGGGCCGGAACTGCGGCTCGGGCATGTCGACGGTGTCACGGACGTTGCCGAACACGAACTCGACGGTGCGCCTCGTGCCGCGCCAGACGTGTTCGCGCTCCGAGACGAAGGACTGCTGGTCCGGGATGCGCAGCGCGGACCACAACCGGTCCTTGATCCAGATCCGGCGGGCGCCGACGTTGTCCTGCTCGCCGACGGCGTCGAGCAGCGGTTCGACGTCGAGATCGGACAGATGCAGTGCGAAGACCGGGTCCTTCTCCCCCTCACTGCGCAGCTCGCCGAACTCGGCCTGCAACTCGCGCAGCCGAGTGACCACGACCTGGCCGGGTTCGACCGTGCGGGACCGAATGGACCCGAGGTTGAGCGCTGCGAGCCGGGCCCCGGTGAGCCGCTGGAGCGCGGGGACCTCGCGGGCCAGCGAAGCGAGCAGCAGCGTCTTGACGAACCGGTCGGCGGCGACGAAGCGCGGATCGTCCTCGGAGCCGTAGAGCCCGAGCAGGTGGGTGCGGGCCTTGTCGTGGAACCGCTTGCCCGCCTCGGCCTCGCGTCGCAGCGTGGTGGTGAACGCGGCGCCGGTGCCGTCGGTGAGCACGTCCCACAGGTCGCCGAGCGGGATGAGCTGCCCGACCTTCATGTCGTCGCGGCGGCGGTGCAGCATCTCCTGCAGCAGCTTCAGGCCGGTGCGCTCGCGCTGCAGGGCTCCGGCGAGCACGACGAGCACGTTCAACAGGGCCGGCGAGAGCGGATAGACGCGCTTGAAGTCCTCCCAGCTCGCCTCGGTGACGCCGGTGGCGTCGAGCAGCACCTCGCGGTCCCCGGCCCGGCTGGTCTCGATGGAGGCGAACGCCTCGTCGAGCAGGTACTCCTTGCCGACGCGGGGTTTGAGGACCCGCTCACGCACGATCGCGGGCAGGTTCGAGTCCTCCAGGGACACGACGTCGAACCGCTCGGCGAGGTACTCGACCTGCGTCTCGAGGTTCTTCACCGCGGCGCCGGTCACGTCCTCGCCGACGAGCTTCGACAGATCCCGCTGGCGGGAGATGAAAGAGATGATCGGCACCGCGCGGTCGGCGACGCCGGACTCGATGAGCTTGACGAGCTTGCTGACCTGGGTGTTGACGAACTTCTGGTCCGTCATGTGCGCCTGCAACCAGAGGATCAGCTCGTCGAGGAAGAGCACCACGCCGGCGTAGCCGAGCGACTTCGCGTGCTCGGAGATCACGGCGAGCCCGTTCTCCAGTGGGAGGAACGCGGCGGCGTCGCCGGTCGCGCCACGGCTGTAGGACGACATCGGTCCGGTCAGCAGCGCGGACTCCAGCGCCCGCCGTTTGAGCGACCCGGCTGGGGCGGCGAACGCCTCGTCGAGACCTGCCGAGGTCCAGCCCCCACCCGGTTCTTCGCCGATCACGTCGAGATCGCCCTCGTCGTCGTCCACGCTCGTCGCGGTGTCGACGAGCAGGCCGATGAACGCGTCGTCGCCGAGGCGGGTCCGCATGGTCGCGGCGTCGGCGAGCATGGCGTCGGAGCGGAAGACCGCGGGCACGGGGGCGTCGGGGTGCAGGTGGCGCACGGTCGCGACGTAGCCGCCGAGCAGCGCCGAGTCGAGGTCGGCCGCGCCGATGAGGTGGTAGGGCACCATCAGAAAGCGGCGGTCCTGCAGCCACTCGTCATGCTTCGCGATGATCGGCTGCAGGCTGGGCTTGCCCCGCGCGACCGGGTCGTTGTTGAGCACGGCGTGCAGCACGGTGAGGAAGTGGCTCTTGCCGGAGCCGAACGAGCCGTGCAGGTAGGCGGCGTAGGAGTTGCCGTTGCGGACCCCGGCACGGACGACGCCGAGCGCGTCGTCGAACGCGGTGCCGAGCTGCGGGGTGACGACGTACTCGCGGACCCGGGCGGCGGTCTGCTCCTCGGTGAACCCACCGGTCAGCTCGATCTTGAAGTCGCCGGCGTGCACGGACTCCGGCAGGTCCAGGACGTCGCGCAGGTAGGTGTCGGTCACGAGGTGCTCCTCGGTCGGCGTCCGCGGGTCGGGGCGGCGGGACGCCAGCCCCGCAACGCCTGCTCGGTCAGCCGGCGGTCGGCGCGCTGCTGGTCGAGGAACGTCTGGTACTCCTCGGCGGGCGTGCCGTCCCACTCCGGGTCGTACTCACCGTGCCACTGGTGCACCCAGGGCATCAGCTCGGCCAGCCCGGCCAGCAGCGGCGTGACCTTCTCGGTATCCCAGCCGGCCTGGGTAGTGCGGTCGTTGACCAGGTTGACCAGCGCCTGTGCCTGGTCCTTGTGGTCCCAGCCCGCCCAGCCGAGCAGCAGCGTCGGATCGGCGTCCGGGCTCGCGCCGAGGTAGGAGACGAACCGCTCCTTGGGCACGTCGAGCTTGCCGCGGTGGCTCCAGTAGCTGTTCTTGCGGAAGTCGGCGGGCTTGTACTTCGGCGGGACGAGCAGGTTCAGGTTCGTGCCCGTCCGGTCCTCCTCGCGCTGGCCCTCCCAGGTGCGCTCCCACTCGGCGCGCTTCTCCAGGCCGGAGTCCTTGTAGCGCATCGCGGCGAGGTAGGGGACGTGCTCATCGGCGACGACCTGTTCGAGAACCTGCGCGAGCGTCATGTCGCGCCGGTCGAGGTGGTCCTCGGCGTACAGCGCGGCGACGGCGTGGATGTCGGCGTCCGGCGGAAACCGGTCGGCGAGCTGACTGACGGTCAGCGCGCGCGGCTGCTCGATCCCATCGCGCATCGCGTACCAGAGGCTGCGGTCCTCGCAGCGGTCCAGCAGCCAGGTCCGTAGCGCCGTGGCTTCCTTCTTCTCCCACCGGTCGGACGCCCAGCGGCGCTTGCACTCGGGACGCTCGATGAGCGCAAGATCGCGACGGCGACCGATGAGCTCCATACGGGCGTGCACGACCTCGCGATACTCATCGGACCAGTGCGGCGGCGGCTCGGTGACCATCGTCGACCGATGCCGCTCGAACCACGCCGTCTCGGTCACTCCGGTCTTCACCAGTCGGGCGAGGAGGATCTCGAAGGCGCGCTCACCTAACGCGAGCGGCTCAGGGTCCGGGCTGCAGACCGCCTTCGCTTCGGCATCGGTCAGAAGTCCATAGGAGCGATAAACCTCCCAGTCGAGCTCCTCCTGGAGCGCGATCATGCGCTGGCGGATGCGGGAGTGTTCGGCGCGAGCTATGTCGAGGGTGGCGCGGGTCGGGGTCCCCCGCTCGCAGACCGCCGACGGTTCCTGGTCGGCGAGGCGCTGGGCATTGGCGTCGAGGGTGCGGCCGAGTTCGAGGGGTAGGTCGGCCGGGAGCGGGAAGTCCTGGAGTTTGGTGCCGGTGAACTCGTAGAACTGCTCCCACGCCTCGCTCGCGATCCCGCCGCCGATACCGCCGCCGCCCTTGTCGTGGCAAACCTGCTTCAGCCAGAAGCACGCCGCCGATGAGTTGAGCACCCCGAGCAGCGCCAGGTGGTCGTCCTCACTCGCCCCCGCCGGCAGCTTGATCACCGGCGCAGTTCGGTTGAAGACCTTCCCGCCGCGGTCCAGGACGAAGTGATTGTGTGTCGCGACGAACGCGAAGCCGATCGAATGCGGCACACGGAATCGCCCACCGAAGAACATGCTGTGGTCGAACCACCGGAGCCCGCGCTCTGTCGGACGTCGCCCAAAGTCGACTCGCTCCAGCAGCGGCGTTCGTAGAGTCCAGAAGTACCGACTGAGCAGCTCAGTCGGGCTAGAAGCAATTCCGTCCGAGTCGTAGGGGAAGACCGTCTCCGTAGTCAGATCAATTCGGTAGTCGCGGACCTCGTCGCCGGGAACCACCGGCACGCAGTACGAATCTATTCCGTACGTCGCGCCCGAACCAGAGGGGCGGTAGTACGCATCGTCCAGCCCCGTATGTGTGGTACGGCCGATCACATCCATCTGATCGTCGAGTCGGCGGCTGCTACCCGACTCGATTTCTTTGAACACCTGACCTGCACCGCCACCCGCGAGACTCCACGGAAAGACACGGAAAGAGCTACGCGGCAAGTCGAGCGATGACACCCACCCAGACTCAGTCCCCGGCCTATCGATCTGCGATGTGATTGCTAACCACACAAGACCTTGTGACGGATCGGCCGGCTGGCTCGGTTCCCCCCGAATGCCGAGAACAGATCGGACCGGAACATCGTCCCGTCCGACGTGGTTTCGTCCGACGAGGACGACAGTCGGCGTCCCGTGCCCTGGGATGTACGCACCAGAGGTATCGATCACGTGCGTGAGCTGGATGTCCGGGAAGAGCCCTTCGATCAGACCACGGCCGAACTCGCGCTTCATGAAGGAGTTGGCGGTGATCTGCCCAACGAATCCGGCTCGGCTATCCGAGCCGTGGGTTCGTAGCCCGAGCTGGAAGAGTCGCTCGGCGAACGGAACTGAGAGTGCATACCGACGGCGACACGCCGGGTACCGATCACGATATAGATCGCTCTCACGGGCGTCCGCGACCATGATGTAGGGCGGGTTCCCGACCACTACGTGGTAACTCGACCGCCCGAGCAGGTCCTTATCAGCGAAGTCGCTGACGTCCTCGATCGAGTAGGTATGAGGCCCATCGGTCTCGAACAGCTCACCCTGCTTGCCAGCAACACCGCGACCGTGCAGCAGCGAGTCCCCAACTGCGACGTTGATCGGGAAGGTTTCAGCGTGGGCAAGCCGCCGCTCCCCCGCCGCGTCGAGCGCGGCGACGAGCAGCCGGAATCGGGCGATCGACGTCGCGAACGGGTTTTTGTCGCACCCGTGCACCGACTCCATCGACCGGCGGATCAACGTCCAGTCGTCGGTCCCCGGCTCCTGCTCACGCCACTTGGCCAGGATCCGCCGGAACAACCCGAGCAGGAAGTGCCCGGACCCCGAGGCCGGATCGATCGTCCGCAGCCCGTCGAGCCCAAACTCCTCGATCGCCGGGTCGAGGGTCAGGTCGAGGATGAACTCCTCGACGAACTCCGGGGTCTGCAACAGCGCGTAGGTCTTCCGCGCCGCCTCGGACAGATCCTGGTAGAGGTCACCGAGGAACCGGGTGTCCCACCCGGTGAAGTCGTAGCGGATCGCGCCGCTGTCGTCGCGGCGTCGCCAGAAGGCGATGAGATCGTTCGCCGCCTCATAGGAGATCGTGATGTCCCACAGCGGGTTGTGCGTGGCGTCGAACAGGCCGGCCCCAGTCGGGTGCGCGTCCGAGATGTGGCGGAACGCCGCCTCGAGCCAGTCCCGATTGTTGAGCGTGGGGTTCTCGGTGACGAACTTGCCCTGGTAGTCCTCGGCCTCGCCGAGGTGTTCGGCCGGCCCGGCAAGGAACCGCCGGTCGATCAGGCCGTTGTCCTCGCAGTACCGCACGAAGACGGTACTCAGCACCCACGCCGCCGCGGCCTGGGTGACCCGGCCGCCGAGCCACTCCGTGTAGCTCGCCGCGGTGCGTTCCGCGGAACGCGCGGCCTCGTACTCCACGGTCAACCGCGCGGCGATCTCAGCGTCGTCGCGGGCCCGGACCTTGAGGTCCTTCTCCAGGTCCAGCGCAAGCTTTCGCAGGTCCTTGACCAGGGCCGCGGTCGTCGCGGCCGACTCGGTGCTCGTCATGATTCCTGCTTCCGTGCTCGTGCTCACGCGATGTTCTCGGCCGGTGTGCGTAGCTCCTTGAGCCAGTCGCGGTCCAGCACGACGCGTTCGGACTCGTCGATCACCTCGACGACCATGCCGTCCAGCTGCGGTGCCCCGACCGCGGAGTCCCCCGGGCACAGCAACCACACCCCGTGCGGTGCCCGGTTCGGGCTGCGCCCCGCCGCCTGGAGCCGCACCAGCAGCTCCCGGCCGCCGGACTCGGCGTAGCGGGCGAGCAGGCCGGCGTCGTGCAGGAACAGCAGGGTGTCCGGGGCACACGCGGCGTCGATCCGTTCGCCCACCCGCTCCCAGGCGAAGCGCACCCACGAGTCGAGCCCGCGCGACATCTGCGCGCTCTCGGTGAACTTGAGGTCGCTCTTGAGCACCGCCGACCAGTCTCGGCCGCGCTCACCGGCGATCGTCCGCAGCTCGGCGAGGAAGGTCGCACCGACATCGACCGGTTGCAGCTGGAAGGTCTCGGTGAGGGCGTCGGCGGTGCCGGGGAGGTCCCGGCCGCGCAGGGTGAGCGCGACGAACCCTCCGCGTTCCGCGGAACGGTCGAGCTGGCGACGGATCCCGTCACGGGCCATCGCTCCCGGTAGCCGGAGCGGCAGCGACGTCGATGACGCGAGCGGCGCGGGCGGTGCCTCCGGGTAGAAGCGACGGTCCCGGGTGTCGTACGTCAGGAGGAACCCGGCCTTCTGCAGGGCCTCCTCCATCTGCACGTAGGTGATGTCTTCGTGGAGCCGGATCCCGGGGAACCGGGCCCGGACCCGGGCGAGCAGCGCGTCGGTGGTGATGCCGGTCGCGAACCGGGCTCCCGGGTCCTTACGCCGGACGCCCGCGGCCGCCTGCGAGATCCGCAGCGCCGGCACCAGGTCGAGGCTGCGGGGGTACAGTTCGCCGTTCGGCGAGATCAGCGCGTCCTTCGACGCCGCCGAGGCCAGGGAGACGAGCCGGGCATCCGGCAGCGCGACCATTCCTTCGGGGGTCGGGACCTCACGGAGCCGGTTCAGAACGGCGTTCCGTCCGGGCAGCGGCTCCTCGACCGCGAGCTCGTCGGCGGCGGCGCCGAGCGCCGCGGCGAGGTCGCCGAGCTCCGACGGGCTCGGGTCGTCGGCCCCGGCGAGGGACTCCAGTGCGAGCAGGACCCGGCCGCCATGGCGCAGGACCGCCAGCCGGGGGTCGGCGTCCTCGCTCTCGGCGTGCTCCCCCGCCCAGATCTCGGCCTCGGCGGCGGCCCGCACGACGCCGAGCGCCGCGGTCTGACCGTCGGCCGAGGTGGACCCCAGGCGGGCGCGGACGACGGTCGCGAGCTCGGCCGTCGTCATAACCCGTCCTGCGCCGGCCAGCGCGTCGACGAGGATCTCCCGGACGTCCGCCACGTGCGGCGACTCTGCCCACTCCTCGAAGAGCGCCTGCTGGGTCCTCGACACCGTCGGCTGGGTCGTCGATGCCGCCTTGGCGATCGCGGTCTGGGTCGGCCACTCCGGCAGCGCTGGGTCGAGTCCGAGGGTCAGCCGAACGACGGCGTCACGCTTGGTAGGCCGGGTGCCGGCACGGCGGGTCAGGACCGCCACCAGTCCCTCGACCGACAGGCGTGCGCCGTCAGCGACGTCCGGCTCGGGCTCCGGGACCCGCAACAGCGGAGCCCACTGCTTGTGCCGCCGGATGAGCTCCTTGCGGACCGCGGCACCGGCGCCGCGGGCGCGGGCCAGCTCAGTGGTGCGGACCTTCAGCAGCTCACCGACCGTCCCGGCCGCGTAGCCGGCCGCGACCGACACCGCCCGCGGGCTGAGGCCGGCCTGCTCCAGGGTGGTGTCCAGCCCGGCCTCGGCCGCGAGCGTCTCGCGGACGGCCTCCGGCGCTTCCGGGGAGTCGCCCTCGACCGGGACCCGCTGGTCGGCGGTGGTGAAGACGGCGCGCCAGGCGTCGTCCATCTGCTTGAGGGTGTCGAAGCGGCGGCCGACGTCGCGATGGAAAGCGCGCCGGAAGAAGGCGATCAGCCCGTCCTTCAGGGCCGGGTCGAACTGGTCCGAGGCGAGCGCCGGTGTCTCATCCGACGTCGTGCGCGGGTCGGTGAGCCCGTCGCCCCATTCCGGCTTCTGCTTCGAGGCCATCTCGTGCAGCGTGACGGCGGCCGCGTAGCGTTCGGCGTGGTCGTCGAACAGCGGCCTGCGCAGCGATCCGAGGAAGGGGTCGAGGTAGCCGCGGGTGCCGACGCCGACTTCGGACTCCGCTGCCGCGGCCAGCGAGAAGTCGAGCAGCATGAGCTGTCGCGACCGGTCGGCGCGCCGGAAGATCGCGAGGTTGTCGGGTTTGATGTCGCGGTGCCGGACGCCTTCGCCCGCCAGGATGTCGAGTGCGGAGAACAGGTCACGGCCGAACCGTTCGAGGTCGTGGTAGCTGAGCCGGCCCTCGGAGCGCAGCAGCGTGCCGAGTGTGCCGCCGTCGAGGTCGCTGCCGCCCGCGTACTGCAGGTCGATCACGGTCCGGTCGGCCAGGGTGCGTGGCCCGCCGAGCTTGCGCACGATCTGTGCGCCGCCGACCCGGTCGAGGATCTCCGCCTCGGAGCGCAGGCTGACCGCCTTCTCCTCGTCGAGCGCGACCTTCAGGACGCGGTACTCCCGCTGCTCCTCGCCGTCGTCGGACTCGCGGACCCGCTGCACCAGCAGCGCCCGTGACGACGAGCCGGTCCCCAGGATCCGCTCGACGGTCCACTCGTCGTCGACGCGTTGCCCTGCCGTCGCCGTCAGCGGATCGACCCGCGGCTGGGCCGGCTGGGCCGAATCCCGCTCGGTCCGGTCGAGGCCGAGCAGGAACTTCTCCGCCGACTCGAGGCGCTCGTCCACGCTCGACCGGGTGGCCGCGAAGACGAGGTCGTCGAGCGGCTGAGGGAGCGTGCCGTCGACACCGTGCAGGTGCAGCCCACTGTCGGTGCGGACGCGCTCGACCATCGTCGGACGGTCCGTCGCGGGCGGGCGCCCGGTGAGGATGAGGTAGGAGATCGCGCCGAGTCCGAACAGGTCCAGGTCGGCCGGATCCGGGTACGGGGTGTCGAACTCCGGCGCCAGGTACGGGCCGGCGGAGTCCGCGACGACGTCGTCGCCCAGGGACGAGACGCCGATCGACGAGCTGACACCGGCGTCGAAGTCCCGCGCCGCGGTCTGCCAGTCGATGACCCGCAGGACCGGTGCACGTCCGTCGGGTCGCGCGGAGACGTAGACCGAGCGGGCGGCCAGTGCCCGGTGGTAGAGCGACCTGCTGTGCGCGTAGCGGACGGCCTCGGCGAGCTGGCGGACGAGGTCGAGCCTGACCTCCGGCGTCAGTCGAGCCGCGTGCAGCGTCAGGTACGAATCGAGGCGAAGGTCGGCGGCATCGTGGCGGAACAGGATCGCCGGGCGGCCCTGGTGCTCGCGGATCAGGACCGGCTGCGCGATCCCGCGGTGGGTGATGCCCTGCAGCACCTGGTACTCGCGGCGTGCCGCCCGTTCCACCTGGGCACGGCGCTCCTCGCCCGCCTGCTCCTCGGTCAGGTAGATCCGCACCCGGCCGGACTCGGTGACGAACCCGGACCTCGTCGCGAGCCGGTCCTCCCACGCCGGGCCCGCATCCAGCACGGACTGGTCGAGCTGCCAGTCGTCGCCGAAGCGCAGGTGGGCGGTCGCCGCCCGGATCCCGATCTCGGAGAGGAGGCCGGGCAGGACGTCGCGGGAGAACGCTGTGTCGACCCGCCAGCCCTCCCGCTGCGGCGGCGTAGACAACAGGTCCCGCCAGATCCAGTCCAGGCCGGTCGAGTCCTCGTCGCGCCCGTAGACGCGGGTCCGCTGGACGTCGTCGAGGTGCGACTCCAGGCCGCGGTGGGTCAGGAAGATCGCCGGTTGGACGCGCGGGATGCGCAGGTTGCGCATCCCCTTCCGCTTGGCCGCCCACTCCAGGCGCTGCTTGAGCTCCTTGCACTTCAGGTCGGTGAAGTGCAGCGGGTTGCGCAGCGTGCGAGGCCACTCGCGACCCTGCTCGTAGAACAGCCATTCATCGCCCTGGTTGACGACACGACCCGGATGAGCCTTCAGCTCCACCAGGTAGAGGCCGCCGGGGACGGCGACGAGCAGGTCGCACTCGTGGATGCGGCCGGACTGCGCGGTGAACGAGAACGTCGCCCAGGCTCGGAACGGCTCGGCCTGGGGCATGAGGCGTTTGACGTGCTCGAGGCCGTCCTGTTCCCACGGGTAGTCGGACGGGCGCTCCTGAAACCAGCGCTGCGCCCCCGTCTGGGGAGGCCCGGGAACCGGTGGCGCCACCGTCAGACCTCCTGCTCGGCCAGCTGGACATCGTCCTCGGGGACCTCGTCGTCGGCGCCACGTGCCGCGCCCCGTACGTAGGGCGGCAAACCCAGCATGTCGTTGAGGACGCCTGCCAGAAGTTCCCGGCGTGCGGCGAGGAAGTCCGGGAAGCGGTCGACTCGCCACGTGTCAGGTCCGGGCACCCACTGCTCGACGAGCCGCTCCTCATGGATCGCCGACAGGTACACCGCAGGATCCTTCGCGCCGATCTCGCGATTGGTCTTCCCCGAGATGAACGCGAGGTTCGCCAGGCTGTTCGTGGCCTCGGCACCGTACTTGCGCGACACCTTGGCCTTGGGGAATACGTGGTGGTACTCGATCTTGCTCGTCGACGTCATGGGCTGAGCGCTCATCGCGATCTGTGACTTCCAGTCCTTCACCCCCGCCCGCAACGCAGCGATGTAGAGCAAGGTGAAGAAGGACGAGCTTGCACCGCGACGCTCCAGGTCGTCAGGCGAGATCGGGCTGTCGACCGAGCGGGGTCCGGAGGCACGTCGGATGAGTTCATCGACGAGCCGCTGACCGCGCTCGCTCTGGACGACCCTGGCTTCGGCGTCGAGTTTGGTCTCGACCTGACTGGAGTAGTGGCTGAACGCCATAGCGGTGTAGACCCACCGCCGAAGACCTGCCGCCTCATCCGGGCTGAGGGAGCCGTTGCGCTGATGCAGGAGGAGAGCAGGAACGATGGCGACGTTGGGCGAGGTCAGTGCGGCAGACCGCGGCACGCCGCACTCGCCCTTGAGGAAATCGACGGCGAATCGGAGAGCTCGCTCGGTCTCGGACCACGCTTGCTTGAGGTCATCGCCATTCACAGTCGGAGCGATCAGCTTGATCGCATGGGCACCGACGCCGGCGAGCAGACCGGTGAGGCGGAGGATCGCCTCACGGTCGAGTGCAAAGTTCTGCGAGTCCAGCTCCTCGTAGAACTGATCGATGGTGTCGAGCCCTTCCGGCCAGCGTGCTGCGATCGCGCTGAACACCAGATCGCCCTTCGAGAGGCGACGACCGCCCTGGTTGACGCGCGCGAAAATCTCTGCGACTTCCTCGTAGTCGTTGGACTCGACGGTGAGGATCGGAGTCGGGTACTTGCGGATGTCGTGCACTCGCTTCAGCCGGGCGTAGTACATGTCGAAGTCCGCGTGGTCGGGATCGACGCCCGCCCGGCGAAGGATCGCTGCGAACTGCGGGGACTCCTGCAGAACGTCGGTGACGGGAACCAGGAGGGGATCCTTGCGCTGTACGGCGCTCGGATTGAGAAAGGTCTGCTCCCGGAGATCGAACCGGACGTCCAGGCTCGGCCCAGCGGCCACAGCCGTGGGTCGAATGAGCTTCGCGAGCGACGTGAGCCGCTGCTGCCCGTCGAGGAGCATCGCAGGGTGGTCGTAGACAGGGGTGTTCTGCAGCACCGCCGCGGTGCGCAGTGGGACCTGCAGCTGCGTCCTCCAGATCAACAGCGCCCCGACCGGGTAACCCCGGTAGAGCGAGTCGAGCAGGTACGGCACCTGCGGACGTCGCCAGACATAGCCCCGCTGGATCGAGGGGATGACGAGCCTGCCCTCCAGCAGCGCGTTCACCTGGCTGGCAAGACTCTCGGTGCCCTGACCCACGCACTCACTCCCTGCAACAGATCCCTGCCATGAGTAGGCAGGAGACAGTATCGAACGACCGTATGGCCAGTGCGACTAGACCGTCTGGTCGACACCCTGTCGAGAAGCATCGAGACGCCGCTGCGCGATGTCACGCTCGCGCTCGCCGAAAAGAGCGGCGAAACGCGGGTCGACGGCCATCGCCTCGACCGTCAGGTCCAGGCGCCCGGCCTCCCACAACCGGACGAACCCGTCACTAGGGGTAGTGGATGCGAGCAGTCGTCGGACCGCACCGACCGCTCCGTGCTGCAGCACCATCTCCCGGAAGTAGCGGGGGTCGTAGCCGAGCTCGGTTCGGCAGGCATCCATGGTCGCGAAGACGGCGCGGTCGAACTCTCCGTCCGCCGGGACCTCGAACTCCACGGGCTCGGCGGCCTCGGCCACCTCGCCTGCCGCCTCCTCGCCCAGCCGGTGCACATAGCCGCGCAGGGCGTCGACGGTGGTGAACACGTCGTAACCGAGCTCGGCCAGGCGAGCGAGGTCCGCTTCGTCGGGATCCAGCTCGAGCACCACCGGATGTCCCAGCCCGGGCTGCAAACCCCGCTGCCAGTACAGCTCGGCCACGGTAAGGACGCGGCCGGTCTCGTCGTCGGCGATCTCGGCGTCCCGCTCCGGCGACGCGAACCCGAGCTCCGTGAGCTCGACGACCAGCGAGTCGAGCTGCACGCGGCGGGGGTCCGAGACCGGCGCCTCCTCCCGGACCTCGACGGCGTGCAACTCGCGATTCCAGGGCATCCTGCCGGTGAGCAGGTCGTCCATCAGGCCGGTCGCGGCCTGCCCCAGCAGCTCCCGGCGGGCCACCAGGAACTCCCGGTAACGCTCGACGCGCCACAGGGACGGGTCCTCGGGGATCCACTGCGACCGCCGTGCGGCCTCCGGGAGCGACGCCAGGTACGCCTCCGGCTCGGCACCCGACAGGTGAGTTTCCGACGCCGGGGAGACGAACGCGAAGTTAGCGATCGCATTGATCTCCGCCCGGGAGTAGCCGGCCTTGACGAGCGTCGCCTTGGGGAAGATCTCATGGACCTCGATGGCCGCGCTGTCCGAGCCCAGGACGGTGCCGGTCACCAGGTCGAGGCCGTCGCGGACCCGTGTCAGCAGGTACAGGAGCGGGTAGGACCGAGCACCCCGCCCGACGCCCTCGAAGTCCTGCGCGTCGATGCGCATGTTGCCCTTACGGGATCGACTGAGCGCGGCGATCACGGCGTCGACGCCCCCGGCGTCGACGGTCTCCAGGTCCTTGGCCAGCGCAGTCTCCGCCGAGGCGGCGAACCGGCCGCGCAGTGCGGCGTGGACGTACCAGTAGAGCGCCTTGTCGGCCTCCGCCCCGTCGGTGAACCGGCCACCACGGTTGTGCAGGTGCCGGGTGATGACCGGGACGGCGTAGCGTCCGAACAGGACCCGGTCGTGGTCGACGCCGAGCCTCGTCCCGATCAGGTAGAGCACGTGGTCGACGTGGTGGAGCGTGTGGGTCAGGGCGTCCTGGAACTCGGACGCGGCGACGTTCTCCAGGGCGGAGAAAGGGGCGCGGCCGGTCGCGACGGCGTTGGTGTTGCGCAGCAGCCAGTCGGCGTTGAAGCGGAAGCCCTGCTCCGCCCACCGATCGAGGTTGCGGCGCATCGTCGGGCGTGCGTCGGCCCACTCCGAACAGATCCGGGCGAGCGCCAGGTCCCCCTTGGACAGCTTCGTGCCACCGGAGTTGACCCGGTTGAAGATGTCGACGACGACGTCGACCGTCTTGTCCGCACCGGTGATCTGCTCGATGTGGAACTCGCGGTCGGAGATGTTGATCAGCTTCTGCAGCCGCGGGAGGAATTCGGTGTAGAAGCGCGGCCCGGTCTCCGGGTGCTCGTTCAATGACTGCGCCACTGCACCGATTCCGGATCGGAACAGCGCCGTGACGTCGACCCAGCGTGGATCGTCCTTCATCTTGATTGGCGCGTGGAACTGGAAGGTCTCGTCATCGACGTTGAACCGCAGCCCCGTGAACGCGGCCTGGTCCCCTTCGAAGAACGACGGGGCCTGGCCTCGGATCAGACCATAGAGAGTGGTGACGCGCTGCTGCCCGTCAAGGAGCAGCTGCTTCTGGCCCGCGGTCGAGCCGCCCCCGCGCACGGGTTGGGCATCGCCTTCGGTCTCCCAGACCAACAGCGCGCCGACGGGGTAGCCGAGGTACAGCGAGCGCATCAGACCACGTACCTGGTCACGGTTCCAGACGTACCCCCTCTGGAACTCCGGCAGGAGCATCGACCCCGCGTCGATCTGGTCCAGGATCGTGCTCAGCTTCGCCACTGCAGTCGTGCCCCCGTGCTCGTCGTGCCCACCCTCAGGGTCGACGCGCGCCGCCACGTCGTTACGCCCTTCGTGCGGTCATCCTGCCCGAGCCACGGCCATTGCACGACCGCATCACGATCGGGGATTCCGAAGAAAGTGCGGATCGGACCCAGCTCGCTGAGCGTGCACTGTGGAGCACCCCGCACCTCGTGCCCCGAGCGGCGGTACCCCTCGCGTCGTCGGATGTATACGAACGGTGGCGTTGCCATCACGGAGAGCATGGAGGGTGCGCGTGAGCGCTCGCGAGCTGACGATCATGGTGAATGCCGGGTCTGATCCGCGTCGACGAGCTCGATCGGCGGAAGAGCTTCTCGGTGTTCTGTCCAGGGACCCGGCATTCGTCGAGGCAGGTCTGTCCGCTCGTGAGCCCCGCCTGCCGGCCCCACCCGACGGAGCCAAGGGTGCTGCGGAGCTCGTCGGCGTGGCGGGCACGCTGGCAGTGGTCGGGAAGTGGTACCTCCCGCCCGCCGCGGAGGTTCTGAAATCCGCGCTCGGTGCCTGGTGCGCTCGCGACCGGCGCATCTCCGTCACGGTCACCGAAGGTGACCGGTCCCTGACGTTCACCGGCAGTCCTGGCCCGGAGGACCGAGCTCTGATCGACAGGTTCTTCGAGCACGCCTCGGAGGACCGTCCCACCGGTGACGCCCCCGAGGCGGGCGAACGTCCATGAGCGGCGGTCTGCGCCGGCGTGCTCTGGTGATCGGGAACGAGCTGTACCGCGACAACCGATGGTCCGGCCTGCCGTCGGCGCGAGCCGACCGGGAGCAACTGGCATCGGTACTGCGCGACCGCACGATCGGCGGGTTCGACGTCACCGTTGTCGGTGATCTCGACGCCGAGCGCATGCGCGCGACGATCGCGACGTTCTGCCAGGACGGCGTGGACGACGAGCTGCTCCTCCTCTATGTGTCCGGCCATGGCGTGCTCGACAACGGTGGTGAGTTCACCTTCGTCGCTGCCGACACCGACCCCGACGACATCACAGCCACCGGGGTGTCCGCAGGATTCGTCAACGGCTGCCTTGAGGACGGTTACCCCGCACAGAAGGTCGCATTGTTCGACACCTGCCAGAGCGGCGGCTTCACGGCCGGGTTCCGCACCCGTCCGGTCAAGGGGTCGTCCGTGCCACCCCGTCTCCACATGGCTCCGGTCCGCCCTCGCGGTGTCTACGTCCTCGCCTCGTCGGATGTCGACCAGTACTCCTTCTCCGGGCCGGTCGGCCCCGATGATTCGCCGACTCCCTCGGTGTTCACCGGCGCGGTCGTGGACATCCTTCGCACCGGCGCCGCGGGAACGACCGGCGGTGGGTTCGTCTCTGTCGACGACCTCGCCGATGCCGTACATCACCGGATGCTCGGCCTGGAACCGCCCCAGACGCCCGTGAAGTCGTCCAGCCAGGTCGTGGGGTCGATCGTCATCGCCAGTCGGCCCTCGGGCCGTACCGCAGCCGACGATCCGGCGGCCGGACCCGGGCGAGGTGCTCGCCCCGCTCCCACGATCGTCGAGTCCGATGACGATGCGACCACCGTCCCGGACTGGCCGGCACTGCTCGCCTACTACGCCGACGTCGTCCGGGCCGAGACAGACCAACCGGAGCTGATGCCGGTGGGAGGGGACTGCTACGTCGACATCGCCGGCTCCGAGCGCGTGCTGCGGGGAGACGTGGACAGGGACGGGACGATCCCCGTCCCCGAGCTGGCCGAGACGCTGGTCGCTGCCACTCGGGGCGACCATGGGCTCACCTTGTGGGCGGGTTGGCCGACCGTTGTCCTGCATCGTTCGAGTCCGCGCGCGGACCCTGGTCCTCGATCGCTGTGCGCACCGCTGTTGATGCGCCGGGTCGAGGTCGTCGACGACGACTCCTCGCTGCGTCTTCGACCTACCGGAGACGTCGTTCTCCACCCGGGCCTGGTCACGGCGTGGCTGGAAGACGACGAGGCGGACCGTCTTCGCTGGTCCTACCGCCCTCAGTGGCACGCCGGTGAATCGGCACGCATGGCCGCAGAAGCGGACGACCTGCTCCGGCGGTCCTTCGGTCTTCCGTCGCTCGAACAGCTCCGACCAGAGCACCTGGCCGGCACGGTCGACGTCGCTACCCCCGGTGAAGGAGCCCGCAACGCGGCGATCCTGTTCGGGCTTCCCGGAGCGCCTGCCACGGCCAAGCTACTCAAAGACTACGCCGACATTCTCCGACAGCCGACGTCGATCGCCGGGACTTCGCTCGCTGCCTTGCACCCGGGCGCTTCGCCGGAGAACGGACCCGCCCAGGACGCCGAGATCGTGAGTCCGCTCCCCAGTAACGATGCCCAGGAACAGGTCATCCGCAGCGCGATGACCCGCCGCCTCACCGTTGCCACCGGCCCTCCGGGGACAGGTAAGAGCCAGCTCATCGCGAACACGGTGGCCACCGCGGTCGCTGCGGGCCAGAGTGTCCTGGTCGCGTCGACGAACAACAAGGCGGTTGACGAGGTCACCGAGCGGTGCAACCGCATCAAACCCGGTCTCGTCGTACGGACCGGAAGCACCCGTGCACGCAGGCAGGAGCAAGAGATCGTCGCCGGGCTGCTCCGGGCCCCCGCGACCGAGCCGGTCGTCGAGACTCGGTACCGGGCTCTGCGCGCCGCCGAGCAGCAGTGGCGAGCAGTGCGCAGCTCATTGGACACGGTCGCTCGACACGAGAAAGCGCTCCTGGCCGCTGAGCGCTCCTGTGTCACGGCCCAGGAACAGCTGGGATGGGATCCGGGCCCATGGGCTCGCAGCGCCGCGCCCGGATGGGCCGAACGGGCCAAGGCGCTCGCCCGGGCACGGTGGTTCGGCACCTGGCGGCGCCGACGCTTTCTGCGCGAGTTCGGCGCGTTCCCCGCGGACGGTGGTCCGCTCGAAACGCCCTCTGACGAGACCCGAAGCATCTGCGCCGCTCTTGCACAGTGGGGCGCCTACAACCGGGACCGGACGAGGCTCCGGGACGTGCTCGCCGAGACCGCTGATCCGACCCTGGTCCGCGAACTCGACGAGAGCGAACGCCTGCGCACAGCGAGAGCAGAGGCGCTGATCCACGACCTGGTGGCCCAGCGGGGTCTCGACGGGCACCGACAGATCCAGGAGTTGCAGCGGGCGACGGCGTCGAGAAACTCCGACTGGGGCGAGTTCCGGCGGACACTGCCCTATCTGTCCGCGTGGGCGTCCACCAGTCTGGCCGCACGGCAGTTCCCGCTCGGCCCGAACCTCTTCGATCTCGTGGTGATCGACGAGGCCAGCCAGTGCACGATCCCGTCGATCGTCCCGCTGTTGTACCGGGCCCGCCGTGCTGTGATCATCGGCGATCCGATGCAGCTCGGACACATCACGAAGGTGGATGCCGGAACGGACGCCGAGCTCCGACGACGCTGGACGGTGCCACGTCGCTGGCTGTCGGAGAACCGGCTCTCCCCGATCCGTCACTCCGCATTCGCCGCCGCCGAACAGCGGGCTGCACAGACGATCTTCCTCGACGAGCACTACCGGTGCCATCCGGACATCGCCGGGGTGGTGAACCGGCTCTTCTACCAGGGAAGGCTGACGGTCCTGACCGACCCTGCAGCCGCGAATCGGATCGCGTCGACCGACGCGGCAGTGCGATGGCGCCAGGTGACAGGGCGTGCCACGCGCGGTCCGTCAGGAGGTTCGTGGCGCAACGAGGCCGAGGCCGCTGAGGTCATGACGGTGCTCACCGAGCTGTTCGACGGACTACCGGGACCAGCGACGATCGGTGTCGTCACCCCCTACAAGGCGCAGGCGGATCTCATCGCCGCGCGCTGCACCCGGTTCGGTGGCCGGGTCCGGGTGGGAACCGCCCACAGCTTCCAGGGCGGTGAGTGCGACGTCATGGTGTTCTCCCTCGTCGCCGCCAGCAACGAGGCACCCCGCCGATTCGACTGGATCGACCAGAGACCCGAGCTGTGGAACGTCGCGATCACTCGGGCACGGTCCCAGCTCGTGGTGGTCGGCGACGCAGAGCTGTGGGGCGAACGCGGCGGGGTCGGGGCCGAGCTGCTGGACGCCTCCCGGACGTCAACCACATCCGCAGGCTCGGTTCGGCTCGGCCTCGACGACGATCTCGCCGACCGTCTCTACGGAGTTCTGACCACGGTGGCGGGACAGGGCGTACGGATCGGAGCGACGGTCAACGGTCATACCGTGGACGGATTGCTGCCCGACGGGCGCGCGGTGTTGGTAGGTCCCAGTACCACGACGTCAGCGAACGGCGCGCACCTGCGCCGGGTCCTCGCCCGGAGTCGCTTGACGCACGCCGTCCGCCTACCGGCATGGACCCTCTACAGCGATCAAGCCGCCGATCTGATCACGGCTCCTCTGCGCGGCGTCGAGCAGAGTTTCCTCAAGGCCACTGATCAGTAGTTCCCGACCACCCGCTCCGGTGCCACGAGCACCGCGGCCCGCCGCTGCTCGGCCATCACCCGGTCGTACTCGGCCCAGTCGTCGTGGGTCCCGCCGCACGCGACGAACACGTCCCGGAGGAGCTGCGGCACGTCGACGCCGTCCCGCGGGTCGTCCGGCCCGATGATCTCGGAGCTGCCCTCGACGGCCGCCCACCGCCACCCGGCCCGCCAGTGCAGCGACGTCGCGGGTCGCGCACGCAACGCCGTCAGCTTGACGGGGCCGTAGGTGACGTAGGTGGCCACCGGGGCGCCGGTGACGGGGTGGTCGAGCACACCGGCGTTGACCAGCGAGGTGTGCGGGCGGCCGTCGGCGCGTACGACCGCCACGGTGCACAGCCCGGAGTCCTCGGCGACGATCCGCCGTACCGCGTCCAGATCCATGCCGCCAGTGTGGCGCGTCAGCGCCAGCCGAGCTTCTTGGTGCAGGCGGGCCAGGCCTTCCAGCCCTGCTCGCCCTGCACCTTCTTCGCGATCTCGATCTGCTGGGCCTTGGTGGCCTGCTCGGCGCTCGGCGCGTACTGCCTGCCGCCGAACTCCTTCCAGGTCGACGGCGTGAACTGCAGGCCGCCCTTGAAGCCGTTGCCGGTGTCGGCGTCCCAGTTGCCGGTGCTCTCGCAGTGCGCGAGCTTCTCCCAGGTGGCCGAGCGCTCGACCGACGGGGCCGACGGGGCCGACGAGGTCGACTCGGCCGCCGAGGCGGTCCCGGCGACGCCCAGCGGGGCGGCCGCCATCGCGGCGAACGCGCTGATCCGGGCGACCTTCCGGCCGGTCTCGGTGGGTTTGCGGTGTCGTCCAGCCATGGTCGTTCCTCTACCTCGGGGAGCAGGTGCCGCCCGGGCCGGAGTGCGGGGAGGACCCGGAGCGGCCGACACCGTAACCACGCCGAGACCATCGGTCACAACCCGTGACACCCGCCCACCGCGGAGTACGCGACGAGTGGTCGCCTGCCCGCGTTCACCGACGGACGGAGTAACGCATACCGCTTGCGCCGTCCGCCGATCAGGCTCCGCAGGTCGGCGCGGGGACCGGTTCTCCGGTCGCGGGAACCGGCACACGGCGGCCCAGCACGGCCGCGACGACGGCCAGCAGGGCGACGACGCCGCCGTACACCAGCGCCGTGGGGCGCAGCTCCCCCAGCGTCGCGGCGACGCCCGCGACCATCGCCGGCACCGAGAACGCCAGGTAGGCCAGTGTGTAGAGGGCGGCGAACAGCTCACCGCGCTCGTGCGGGGCCGCGAGCGAGGACATCGTCCCGAACGTGGCGTAGGCAGCCGCACCGAACCCGAGCCCGGCGACGACCGCGCCGACGGCGGCGAGCGCGAGCAGCCCGGTGAACACCCCGGCCAGGGTGACGACGGTGCCGACGGCCAGCAGCCCGGCCGCCGGGACGAGCAGCGTCGACGGCACCCGCCCGCGCAGCGCGAACGCCGTCACCGCGCCGGTCCCGACGAGTGCGACGACGGTGAGCCCGCCGACCAGGTGGTCGTGCACCCCGAAGACCTGCGCGACGACCGAGCCCCCGAGCGACAGGTAGAGCCCGCCGAGCGCCCAGCTGGCCAGCAGGATCGGCACGATCGCGACGAAGCCGGCCCGCACCCGCGGCGGCACCCCGACCCGCGGGCGCAGCGACGCGAGCGCCCCGGGCCGACGGTCGATCGTCTCCGGGATCAGCGCGACCAGCACGGCGGCCAGGACCAGGCCGGCGAGCAGCAGCGCCCAGACCAGGCGGGTCGGGGCGGGCGCGTACTCGACGAGCAGGCCGCAGCCGAGCGCACCGAGCGCCAGCCCGGCGAGCGGAGCGGTCCCGTTGATCGCGCCCGCCCGGTCCGGCCGGTCACCGCGGGCGGCGAGGTCGACCAGCGTCGCGGGCAGCGTCGCCGTCGCCGCGCCGGTCGCGACGCCCTGGACGACGCGCGCGACGAGCAGCCAGCCGACGCCGTCGGCCAGCAGGAACAGCACCAGGGACACGACCTCCAGCGCGATCGCGCCGAGCAGCACCGGCTTGCGTCCGATGTGGTCGGACAGCGACCCGGCCACGAGCAGGGCGGCGATCAGCGCGAGGACGTAGACCGCGAACACCGTGGTCAGCGTGAACTCGGTGAAGGCGAACCGCTCCTGGTAGACGACGTAGAGCGGGGACGGCGCGGACGACGCGGCGAGGAACCAGACGAACGTCGCTGCGACGGCGGCGAACGCCACCGGCGGGGACAGGCGGGGCACGGTGCTCCTCGGGTCGGACGGCCTTCTGAGCATCGGCAACGACCGGCCTGCGACGGGCATTCCCACGCCGCTGCGTGGCCGGCCACCCCAACCGGGCTGCTCCCAGGGGCACCCTCGTAGCCCTCTAAGCCACGAAAGTGCCCCTGGGGGCAACCCCGGGGTGCAGGCGCAGCGGGTCAGGCCAGGGCGGCGCGCAGGGCGGCCCCCGCCTCGTCGAGCAGGGCGCGGCTGTCGTCGACTGCGGCACCGAACTGCAGGAACCCGTGGATCATGCCCGGCGACTCGCGCAGCTCCGCCTTCACGCCCGCGGCGTTCAGCGCCGCGGCGTAGGCGGCGCCCTGGTCGCGGAGCGGGTCGAACTCGGCGGTGACGACGAGCGCGGGCGGCAGCCCGGACAGGTCGGTGGTGCGGGCCGGGGACATGCGCGGGTCCAGGGCGTCCTGGTCGCCGGTGAGGTAGTGACCCATGAACCACTCCATCCAGGCGACGGTCAGCAGTGGGCCCTGGGAGTTCTCGGTCATCGACGGGCTCTGGTCGGCGGCGTCGACGGCCGGGTAGACCAGCAGCTGGAACCGCAGGGCGGGGCCGTGGTCGCGGGCGTGCTGGGCGACGACGGCCGAGAGGTTCCCGCCCGCGGAGTCGCCACCGACGGCGATGCGGGACGGGTCGCCGTCGAACTCCGCGGCGTGGGCGTGCACCCACTCCAGGGCGGCGATGGCGTCCTCGACGGCGGCCGGGAACCGGTGCTCGGGGGCGAGCCGGTAGTCGACCGCGACGACGACGGCGCCGGACCGGTTGGCCAGCGACCGGCAGACCGGGTCGTGGCTGTCGAGGTCGCCGATCACCCAGCCGCCGCCGTGGTAGAAGACCAGGACCGGGAACGGGCCGGTGCCCTCGGGCGTGTAGATGCGCACCGGCACGTCGCCGGCGCGGTCGTCACGGACCGCCGCGACCGGCTCGGGCGGACCGGACACCGCGGCCATCTCCCGGATCATCGCGCGGTTCTGCGCGACGGTCATGGTCTCCGGCGGCGCCCCGCCCTGTTCGGCCATGAGGTTCAGGAGGGCTTCCACCTGCGGGTGCAGCGGCACGGTCGGGGCTCCTTCGACGACGTCGTCCTGCGGGGCGGAGGGCCCCACCTGATCATCCTGCACCCGCCGGTCCCCGACGGCACGGACCACGACCGCGGCCGCGGCCAGCAATGCCGCCAGCGCCGGGACGACGGCCGGCAGGTGCGCCAGCGCCAGCCCGCCGGCGACGGCGCCGAGCACGATCGCCGCGAGCTGGCGCAGCGCCGGCCACCGCCGCCCGTCGCCGGTGGCCAGGTCGGACACGGCGCCGGTCAGCGTGCCGGTCATGTAGGTCGTGGACTGTCCGAGCAGCTGCGCGACGCTGCTCTGCCCGCCCATCGCCAGTGCGGCGCCGGCGAGCAGCGGGAGCGTCGCGCCCGGGGCGAGCGGCCAGGCCACCGCGAGCACGACGAGCACCACCAGCTCGGCGACGAGCGGGACCGACACCGCCGTCGGCCACCGGCGTCGCAGCAGCGACCACAGCGCGACGCCGACGACGAACCCGGCCACCGCGACCGCAGGCGGCAGCAGCCGGGCCGGCTCGGCGACGGCGAGGGCGTGCCCGGCCGTCACGAGGTTGCCGGTGACGACGCCGGCGAACGCGCCGCCCAGTGCGACCACGGCCCAGACGTCCACCACCCCGGCGCACGCGGCCAGCAAGGCGAGGACCACCGCACGGTTCACCGCGTGATCCTCCCGCGGCGGTGGCGCCGGTGGCACGCTGGGCGGGTGCAGCTGCGTGCGACCTCCACCCCGGCGGGCCTGCTCCGTGTGCGCTACGAGGTCACCGCCGACGGCCGGGCCGTCACCGGGTGGAGCGCGCGGGCCTGGCACTCCCACCGGGACCTCGTCATCGACGGACACCCCTACGCGCTGCGGTCGGAGGGGATCGCCCGGTTCGCGCTGGAGGGCGACATCCGGGCGCACATCCAGCGATCGGTCGACCACCCGGACGGGCCGCTCTCCCGCCCGCGGTGGACCGTCGAGCTCGGCGACCTGACCTACCGGCTCACCGGTTCGGGGATCGGGCGCCGCTTCGCCCTGCTCACCACGGCCGACGCCGTCAACGAGGCCGGACGGGTGTGGCGGACCGGCGGACTACGGCCGTCCTACGGTGCGGACCTTCCCGACGCCCTGCCCCTGCCGGTCGGGGTGTTCGTGCTCTGGGCGGCGATGGCGATCTGGCGGGCCACGGTCACCGCGGCCGCCACGGCGGTGCGCTGAGCCGGCCCCGGACTCCACGGCCCCGGACACACCACGGCCCCGGACGTCGTGGTGGGGACGCCCGGGGCCGGTGGTCGTGCGGGTGCTGCTCAGACCTCGCCGCGGTAGCCGGCGGCCTGCGCCTGCCACATCCAGCGGGCCTCCTCCAGCGCGCGGCCCAGCTCGATGAGCAGGTCCTCGGTGAGCGGGTCGGCCTTGCCGGCCTGCTCGATGCGCGGACGCAGCCGGTCGACGGCGGCGTCGACGGTCGCCGAGATCGTGAGCACGGTGTCGGAGTCGGACACGTAGCCCGCCGGGTACTCGGGCAGCCCGGTGTCGCGGCCGACGGTCCGCGCGCGGCCGTCGGGGGCGACACCGATCGCGGCGGCCCGCTCGGCGACGGTGTCGCCGTGCTCGCGGGCCAGGTCGACGAGCTCGTCGAGGTGCAGGTGGACGTCGCGGAACTGCCTGCCGACGAGGTTCCAGTGCGCCTGCTTGGCGACCAGGGACAGGTCGACGAGGTCGACGAGGGTCTCCTGCAGCACGCGGCCGGTGATGTCGGTGGCGCCGCTGTCGAGCGGGCTCGTGATCGGGGTGGCCATGGTGCTCACCGCTCCTTCCGATGTCGGTTCGGGACGTACCGGGAGTGCCCCGCCCTCGGGGCGCCCACACCCGTTCGTGATCCGCCCGACACCCGGTGAGGCGTGCCTGACCTGGGGAAAGTCGAGCCTACGAGCGCGCCGCGTGGGTCACGAGGACCGGGATCGGGGAGTCCAGGATGATCCGCTGCGCGGTGCTGCCGGTGAGCAGCTTGCCGACCGGGCTGCGCCGCCTCACCCCGACCACGAGCAGCTGCGCGTCCTCCTGCGCGGCCAGGTCGAGGATCGCCTCGGCGGGGTCGCCGCCGTCGTCGACGACGCGCACCGCGCTGGTCGGGTCGCCCTCGGCGCGCAGCCCGGCCAGCCGCGACCCGATGGCCACCTCGAGCGAGGCGTGGTCGTGGGTCCCGGTGCCGTCGGCGTCGAACAGCTCCTGGCGTCCGGTGGCCAGCACCGTCAGCGGGGCGCCCCGCAGCCGGGACTCGCGGACCGCCAGGTCCAGGGCGGCGTCGCCCTCGGGCGTCGGGCCGTAGGCCACACAGATCGTCATGTCGCTCCCCATCAGGCGTTCGCGGACGGGACGGAGACTAACCACGCCGAACGGACATACCGGAGAAAAGTTCGTTCTGGTCACAGAGGTCGTAGAGTTTCCGATCCGGACAGTGGAGGACGGAGCGGACGTGTGCCAACGTCTGCCCCCATGCCACGACGGCAGGTCATCGCAGCCCTGGGAATCGTCCTCGTCACCGCACTCGCGGTGACCGCCTTCGCCGACGCCGCCCGGTCCGGGGAGGGACAGGCGGCGCGCTCCAACCTCACCCTCATCGCCCCCGCGGCCGCCGGTGGCGGCTGGGACCTGGTCGCCCGCGAGGCGCAGCAGGCCATGCGCACCGGGAACATCGTCAACACCGTGCAGGTGGTCAACATCCCCGGTGCCGCCGGGACCATCGGCCTCAACCAGCTCGCCGGTCTCGCCGGCGAGGAGACCACCATGATGGTCACCGGCACCGTCATGCTCGGCGGGATCAGCCAGTCCGGCAGCGCGATCAGCCTGCAGGACACGACGCCGATCGCCCGGCTCGCGGAGGACTTCGAGGTCGTCGCGGTCCCGGCCGAGTCACCGTTCCGCACGCTCGACGACATGCTCACCGCCTGGGCCGCGAACCCGGCCGCGCTGCCGGTCGGCGGCGGCTCGGCGGGCGGCATCGACCACATGGTCGCCGCCCAGCTCGCGCAGGCCCGCGGGATCCCCGTCGAGCGGATGGTCTACACCCCGCACCCCGGCGGCGGCGAACTCACGCTGAGCCTGCTGTCGACCGCGGCCGGCACCGTCGGCGTCGGGATCTCCGGCTACAACGACTTCCGCGACCTGGTGGAGTCCGGGCAGCTGAGGGTGCTGGCCGTCGTCGCGCCCGAACGCCTGCAGGGCGTCGACGCCCCGACCATGGACGAGCTGGGCATGCCCGAGGTCGACCTCGTCAACTGGCGCGGGCTCGTCGCCCCCGCCGGGATCACCCCCGAGGCCCGCGCGGAGCTGGAGCAGATCGCCCGCGAGATGGTCGGGACCGAGTCCTGGGGCGAGGCCGTGACCCGCAACCGCTGGGTGCGCAGCGAGACCTACGGCGAGGACTACGACCGCTACCTGGTCTCCGAGCAGTCCCGCATCGACGACCTCCTGAAGGAGCTGGGGCTGGCATGAGCGGCCGTCCTGCACACCTGTCCCGGGGCGCGCTCGTCGTGCCCGCGATCCTCGCCGCGCTGGGGGTCTTCCTCACCTACGGCACACTGACCATGCAGGTCGTCGGCGACGGCGGCCTGTTCGGCCCGACCACCATGCCGTGGATCGTCGCGATCCTGTGCTACGTGGTCGCCGCGCTGCTGGCGTTCGACATCCTGCGGCCACGGCCGGAGTTCGACGCCCCGGCACCGGCCGCGGCGGGCACCGGCGACGGCACCGCAGGCGGGGACACGCCGGCCGACACCGGGGTGAACGCCCCGGCCGTGCTGACCGCGGTCGGCGGCGTGGCCGCGTTCATCGTCGTCCTGCCCTACCTGGGTTGGATCCTGTCCGCGACCGGGCTGTTCGTCGCCGTCGCCGCCGCCCTGGGCAACCGGCGCTGGCCGGCGATGGCGCTCGGCGGGCTCGCCGTGTCCTCGGCGGTCCAGGTCGTGTTCAGCATGCTGCTCGGGATCTCGCTGCCCGCCGGCTTCGTCGGGGGGTTGTAGACCCGTGGAACAGCTGACCAACCTGCTCGGCGGCTTCGCCGACATCCTCAGCCCGTCCGCACTGCTGTTCGTGTTCCTCGGTGCGCTGATGGGCACCGCGGTCGGGGTCCTGCCGGGGCTGGGCTCGGCGATGGCCGTGGCGCTGCTGCTGCCGCTGACCTTCGTCCTCGAACCGACCAGCGCGCTGATCATGTTCACCGGCATCTACTTCGGTGGCCTGTTCGGCGACTCCATCGCCGGGTTCCTCATGAACACCCCCGGCAACTCCACCGCCATCGCCAGCACCTTCGAAGGTCACCGGATGGCCCTGCGCGGCAAGGCGGCCCAGGCGCTGGCCACCGGCGCGATCGGCGCGTTCATCGGCGGCATGGTCGCCTCGGCGCTCGTCGTGTTCTTCGCCCCGACCCTCGCCCGGCTCGCCACCGGCTTCGGCCCCGCCGAGTTCCTCGCGCTCGCCGTGTTCGCCTTCGTCGCGATCTCCGCCGTCGTCGCCGACTCCGCGATCCGCGGCGTCGCCGCGCTCGCGATCGGACTCACCCTCGCCCTGGTCGGGATCGACCAGCCGACCGGCACCCCGCGGTTCTCCTTCGGGTTCTCCCCGCTGCTCGACGGCGTCTCCATCGTCGTGATCACGGTGTCGCTGCTGGCGCTGGGCGAGGTGTTCAGCCAGGCCGCGAAGGTCGGCCGGGCCGAGGAGACCAGGGCCGTCATGCCGACCGGCCGATGGTGGCTGTCGAAGGCCGAGTTCCGCCAGGCGCTGCCCGCGTGGCTGCGCGGCACCGCGATCGGCGTCCCGTTCGGTGTCATCCCGGCCGGTGGCGCCGAGGTGCCGACGTTCCTGGCCTACGGGACCGAGCGCAGGCTCGACCGGCGCAAGGCCGAGCCGACCTTCGGGAAGGGCGCCATCGAGGGCGTCGCGGCTCCGGAGGCCGCGGGCAACGCCACCGCGGGCACCGCGATGGGCGCGCTCCTCGCGCTGGGCCTGCCCACCTCCGCGACGGCGGCGATCCTGCTCGCCGCGTTCCAGCAGTACGGCCTGCAGCCGGGCCCGCTGCTGCTGGAGCGCTCCGGGGACATCGTGTGGGCGCTGCTCGCCGGGTTCTTCCTGGCGATGATCGTGCTGCTGATCCTCAACCTGCCGTTCGCGCCGCTGTGGGCGCAGTTGCTGCGGGTCCCGAAGTCCTACCTGTACGCGGGCATCGCGGTGTTCGCCGCGTTCGGCGTGTACGCCTCCGGGGCGAGCCAGGTCGACCTGGTGATCATGCTGGTGGTGGGTGTGCTCGGGCTGGCGATGCGGCTCTACGACATCCCCGTCGCGCCGGTGCTGATCGCGGTGATCCTCGGGCCGCTGGCGGAGTACTCGCTGCGCGACGCGATGGGCAACTCCGACAACGACCCGGCGGTGCTGGTGTCGAGCCCGATCACCGTGGTGCTGTACCTGCTGCTCCTCGCCGGCCTGGGCTGGACGGCGTGGCGCCGGTTCGCCGAGAAGCGCGCCGCCGACGTGTGATCACCCCGCGGCGCGGGCCAGCTCGACGGCCCGCGCCAGGGTGGTGAGGCGCTCGTCGAGGGTCTCCCCCGCGGGGTAGAGCCGGACGGTGCCGACGCCGGCGGCGGCCCAGTCCCGCAACCGCGCGGCGACCCGTTCCTCGGTGCCGACCAGCGTCGTTCCCAGCACCATCTCGTCGGTGACCAGGGCCGCGGCGCCGGCCCGGTCCCCGCCCTGCCAGGCGGCGCGGACGGCGTCGGCCCGCTCGCCCCAGCCCTGGCGGCGGTAGGCGTCGAAGTAGAAGTTCCGCTGGGCGGTGCCCATCCCGCCGAGGCTGAACGCGATGCCGGGGCGGCGGGCGTCGACCATCGCCGCCTGGTCGGCCTCGTCGGCGGCGAAGGCGACCTCGGCGCCCTGGCAGATCTCGATCGCGGACCGGTCCCGCCCGGCGGCGCGCAGACCGGTGTCGAGGTGGGCGAGGTAGGCGTCGGCGCCCTCCGGGACGAAGCTCGTGCCCAGCCAGCCGTCGGCGACCCGCCCGGTGAGTTCCAGCATCCGCGGGGACAGCGCCGCGACGAACACCGGCAGGTCCGGCACCGGCGTGGCCGACAGCCGCATCGGGCGGCCCTCACCGCCGGGCAGTGGGATCGCGACGGTCTCGCCGTCGTAGGCGATGCGCTCCCCCGCGCAGGCGGCCCGGACCACCTCGATCGTCTCGCGCAGCCGGGTGAGCGGGCGGGCGAACGGCACCCCGTGCAGTCCCTCGATCACCTGGGGGCCGGACGGGCCGAGCCCGAGCAGGAACCGGCCCTGCGACATGTCGTGCAGGGTCAGCGCGGCCTGGGCGATCGCGACCGGCGAGCGGGTGCCGACCTGGATCACCCCGGAACCGAGCCGGATGCGTCCGGTTCTCGCGGCGAGGTAGCCCAGCGCGGACGGCGCGTCGGACCCCCACGCCTCGGCGACCCAGCAGTCGTCGAGGCCCAGCCTCTCGGCCTCGACGACGAACTCGACGGTCTCGCGCCAGTCACCGCCGGAGGCCTCGACCGTCGTGGCCGTCCTCATCGGCCGTCCCGGACGAGCCCGACCGGTCCGTGTACGGGCACGTCCCCGGCGGCGAGTACCGCCGTGGCCATCGGCGCCAGCAGCGCGGCGAGCTCGGCGGTCCGTTCCGGGCCCAGGGCGGCCCACGGGCGGGCGGCGGCCCGGTCGGTCAGCCGTTCGATCTCGTCGTGCTCGTCGGCGCCGGCGGTGGTGAGCGCGCCGGTGGCGTCGACCCAGCCGCGGGCCCGCAGGTCCTCCGCGCCGGCCGCCCAGGCGTCCGGGTCGACGCCGCGGGCGGTGCGCAGCCACTCGCCGTCGGTCTCCCCGGCGGCGATCTTGAGGTGGTGCGCGGCGACCGGGCCGACACCCCGCGCGACCAGGACCGCGACGTGGCCGTCCCCGCGGTGCTCGCGCAGCGTCGTCGTCGCCTGCCAGAGGGCCTCGAGGTCGCCGTCGGGGCGGGGCAGCGCGGCGTTCGCGGCGGCGAGGACGCGGCCGTCGGCGTCGACCTCCCCGGCGGCGGCCCAGGCGAGCTCCGCGGCCCGGTGCAGTGCGGCCGGGTCGGCGCCGTCGAGCCCGGACCGGCGCAGCGCGGCGGCGGAACCGGCGAGCCGGGCCGCGAGCGCCCCGTCGGGGGTCCCGAGCGACCAGACCCCGGGCAGCGCACGGGCGACCATCGACGGGTGGAAGCCGTGGAACGCGGCCGTCACCGGAGCCGCGCCCACCGGCCCCAGCGGGGCGGCGCGCATCGCGAAGTAGCCGCGCCAGAACCCGCGGAACCCGGCCGCCTCGGCGGCCGCCCGCGCCTCGGGGGCGAAGTACACGACGTCGTGGACCGGTTCGAGCTCGGCCCAGAGCGCCCGCGCGGCCTGCACCGCGATGTCGGGGACGGTCACCACCGCACCGTAGTGCGGCGGTGACCGTCCCGGACAGGTCTCTCCCGCTCGGCGGTCAGGAGAGGTGGTGGCGCTCCTGCAGCGCGTAGACGGGGGTGTCGATGCCCGCCTCACGCGCCTTGAGCTGCAACGCCAGGTACAGCGAGTAGAACCGGCTCTGGTGCAGGTTGCCGCCGTGGAACCACAGGTTCTGCTGCTGGGTGGGCTTCCACATGTTGCGCTGCTCGCCCTCCCAGGGACCGGGGTCCTTGGTCGTGTCCGAGCCGAGGCCCCACACCTTGCCCACCTTGTCCGCGACGTCCTGGCCGACGATGTCGGCGGCGAGGCCGTTCATCGACCGGTAGCCGGTCGCGAACACGACGAGGTCGGCGTCGAGCTCGGTGCCGTCGGCGAGCCGCACACCCTTCTCGGTGAACTCCTGCATCTGCCCGCGGACCAGCTTCACCTTGCCGTCGGCGACGAGCTCGGCGGCACCGACGTCGATGTAGTAGCCCGAGCCCCGGCGCAGGTACTTCATGAACAAGCCGGAGTCGTCGTCGCCGAAGTCCAGCTCGAACCCGGCCTCCTCCAGCCGCCGGTAGTAGTCCGCGTCGACCTCGCGGGCCTTGTCGTAGGCGGGCTTCTGGAAGGTGTGCATGATCCGGTACGGCAGCGACGCGAAGATCATGTCGGCGGTGTGGGTGTCGACGCCCGCCTTGACCGCGCGCTCGGAGTAGAGGTCCCCGAGGCCGTACTCCATCAGCGTGTCGGACTTGATGATGTGGGTGGACGAGCGCTGCACCATGGTGACGTCGGCGCCGACCTCCCACAGCGATCCGCAGATGTCGAACGCGGAGTTGTTCGACCCGATGACCACGACCTTCTTGCCCCGGTAGGCGTCCGGGCCCGGGTGCTGCGACGAGTGCTGCACCTCGCCCCGGAACTGCTCCCTGCCCGGGAAGTCGGGGATGTTCGGCTTGCCGGAGACGCCGAGCGCGATCACCAGCTGACGCGGGCGCAGGGTGATCTGCTCGCCCGCCTTGTCGACGACGACGCTCCACCGGCCGGACGCCTCGTCGAACTCGGCGCTGCGCGCGGTGGTGGAGCCCCAGTAGTTCAGCTCCATGATCCGCGTGTAGAACTCCAGCCAGTCGCCGATCTTGTCCTTCGGCGCGAACACCGGCCAGTTGTCCGGGAACTTCAGGTACGGCAGGTGGTCGTACCAGACCGGGTCGTGCAGGGCGAGGCTCTTGTAGCGCTTGCGCCACGAGTCGCCGGGCCGCTCGTTGCGCTCGACGATGATCGTGTCGACGCCGAGCTGGCGCAGCCGGGCGCCCAGCGCGATACCGCCCTGGCCGCCGCCGATGATCACGACCTCGGGGTCGCGGGTGCGCCCCAGCTCGGCCAGCTCGGCCTCGCGGCGCTCCTTCCAGGTGACCCGGTCCGGGTTGGCGCCGTGCTCGGTGCCGAACGGCCGGTTCTCCCCGCGGGGCTCCTCGTGCCCCTTGAGCTCGTCGAGGGTGGTGAGGAAGGTCCACGCCTTCCCGTCGACGATGCGGACGTGCCCGGAGCCGCGCCCGACGGCGGTCTCGAAGGTGAACCACCCGTCGGTGACGCCACCGGCCTCGGTCGGCTCCTTCGACAGTTCCCAGTGCGACGGGTCGGTCGCGTCCAGGGTGTGGGTCAGCAGGTCGCGGACGCCGTCGTGGTGCTCGACGGTCTTCATGTTCCAGGTGAACGCGACCAGGTCGCGCCAGTAGCTCTCGTCGGCGAACAGCGCGACGGCGCGGTCGATGTCACGGGCGGACAGGGCGTCGGCGAAGGCGGTGAGCCAGCCCTCCGCGGTCGTGCGTGCCGCCGTCTTCTCCTGCGTGGTGGTCACGGGCACCTCCTGCGAGCGGTTCGCCACGACCGGGGCGGCGCTCGCCGTCCTGCCGCGGTCGTCGGGGCAACGGAGCCGAGTGAACACCACACGCGTGATCCACGACACCGGTTGCGGGGAGGTTGCAACCGCCGCGCGGTGCGGCAAGCTCGTGCCCTGTGCGGGTGCTGGTGGTCGAGGACGACGCGGGCGTGGCCGGCGCGGTGGTCGACGCCGTGCGGGCCCGCGGGCACGGCGTGCTGCACGCGGCCACCGCGGCCGAGGCCGCCGAGCTGCTGGGCGAGGCCGAGCTGGTGCTGCTCGACCTGGGCCTGCCCGACGGCGACGGCCTGGGCCTGCTGCACCGCCTGCGCCGGACCTCGGCGGTGCCGGTGATCGTCCTGACGGCGCGCTCGGCCGAGCACGACGTCGTCCGCGGCCTGCACCTGGGCGCCGACGACTACCTGGTCAAGCCGGTGCGGTTGCGCGAGCTGCTGGCCCGGATCGACGCCGTCGCCCGCCGGGTCCCGGCCGGGACGGCCGCCCCCGGGGTGGTCGAGGCGGACGACGTGCGCGTCGACCTCGACGCGCGGCGGGTCACCGTCGGCGGCACCGAGACCGCGCTGACCGCGACGGAGTTCGCGGTGCTGGCCGCGCTGGCCCGCCGCCCCGGGGTCGCGGTGAGCCGCCGCCAGGTGCTCGAGGAGGTGTGGGGCGACGGGAGCATGGCCGCGTCCCGGTCGCTGGACGTGCACGTCGCCGCGCTGCGCGCCAAGCTCGACCGGCCCGGGCTGCTCGCGACGGTGCGCGGGTTCGGCTTCCGGCTGGGCCGGTGACGGCGTGCGCCGCCGCCTGCTGCTGGTGCTGTCGCTGTTCTCCCTGCTGACCGTGGCCGCGTTCGTCGCCCCCCTGCTCGACCAGCGCGCCACCGCGCGGGCCCAGGTGTGGACGCTGACCCGGTCGGACGACCTGGACCGCTTCGTCGCACTCGCCGCGCTGGTGGCCGGGGGCGACGACACGGTGCGCGACGACCTGGACCGCGGCGCCCGCCGGCACGCCGAGCTGTACGGCGAGGGGGTGCTCGTCGTGGACGCGCAGCGCCGCACCGTGGTGTCCGCCGGTCTGGGACCCGGCGACCCCGGTGTGCCCGCGGCGCTCGACGCGGCACTGCGCAACCAGCCCGCCGACGCGCCCGCCCGGCTCACCCCGTTCGACCGGGACCCGGTGCTGCTGTGGCAGCCGGTCGGCACCGGCACCAGGGCCGACGGCGCCGTGCTGCTGCGCGCCGACCCGTCGCGGGCCGCGTCCGACGTCACCGTGACGTGGGTGCTCGTGCTGGCCGGGGCGCTGGCCGCCGCGGCGGTGTTCGCCGCGATCGCGCTGCTGCTCGCCCGCTGGGTGCTGCGCCCGGTCGGGGCGCTGGCCCGCGGGGTCGGTGCCGTCGCGCAGGGCCGGGCCGGGGAGCAGATCACGGTGTCCGACGGGCCGGTGGAGCTGCGTGCGCTCGCCGAGTCGTTCAACCGGATGTCGGCGTCGGTGCGGGCCGGTGCGGAGGAGCAGCGGCGGCTGGTCGCCGACGCCTCGCACCAGATCCGCAACCCGCTCGCGGCGCTGCGGCTGCGCGCGGACGGCCTGGACCCGCACGTCGGGCCGGGCGGGCGCGCCGCCTACGACTCGACGCTCGGCGAGGTCGACCGACTGGAACGGCTGCTCGACGGCATGCTCGGGCTGGCCTCCGCGGAGGCGACGGCCTCGGCGGTCGCGGCCGGTGCCGCGGACCCGGCCCGGTGCGACGCCGGGCTGGTCGCCGCCGGCCGGGTCGACGCGTGGCGCCCGGCCGCCGACGCCGCCGGGGTCGTGCTCGACGGACGCGCCGGCCGCCTCGACGGGGGGCCCGACGACGGGCCCGACGACCTGACCGACGACGGGGTCGACGTCGGGGTCGACGTCGGGGTCGACGTCGACTGGCCGGACACCGACCTGGAACAGGTGCTGGACGTGCTGCTGGACAACGCGGTCCGGCACACCCCGGCGGGCACGACGGTGCGGGTGCGCTGGGCGGGCGGCCCGGACGGGGTCACGGTCTCGGTCGCCGACGACGGCCCCGGCATCGCCGGGACCGACCTCGGCCGGGCCCGGGAGCGGTTCTGGCAGGGAGCCTCCCCCGGCGCCGGTGGCAGCTCCGGGCTGGGGCTGGCGATCGCCGACCGGCTCGCCGCGGCGCACGGCGGGCGCCTCGACCTGGGCCCCGCCGCGGGTGGCGGGTTGCTGGCCACCCTGGTCCTGGGGCAGGCGCGGTGACCGGGCCGCGGGCGGCGTCCCCGGGGGACACGGCCGCCCGGCTCCCCCGGCGCACGGTCCTCGGTGGGCTCGGGCTGCTCGCCGCGTGCTCCCCCGGCCCGGACGCCGCGCTGCCGCTGGCCGCCGGCGAGCCGGGTGGGTTCTACGCCGAGTTCTCCGCGCTGCTCGCCGGGGTCGCCGCCGCGGCCGGACCGGCGCTGCGCCCGGTCGTCACCGGCGGGTCGCGGGACAACGCCGTGCTCGTCGCCCGCGGCGGGGCGGCCGTCGGGCTCGCGCTGACCGACCTCGTGCTGGCCGCGCGGGCCGGGGTCGCCCCGTTCACCGCGCCGCTGGAGCTGCGCGCGATCGGCCGCGTCTACGAGAACTACCTGCAGCTCGCGGTGCGGGCCGACACGCCCTTCACCCGGCTCGCCGACCTCGCCGACCGGCCGGTGTCGCTCGGCGCCCCCGGGTCCGGCGCCGCCCTGACCGGGGCCCGGTTGCTCGCCGTGTCCGGCACCCGGGTCCGGACCCGCGAGCTCGACCTCGCGACGGCGACGGCGTCGCTGGCCGACGGCCGGATCGACGGCTTCCTCTGGTCCGGCGGGGTGCCGACCCCGGCCGTCGGGGAGCTCGCGGCACGCCGGGCGATCCGGCTGCTGCCCCTCGCCGAGCACCTGCCCGCCCTGCGGGCCCGGTTCGGCACCGGCCCCTACACGGCGGCGGCCGTCCCCGCCGGGGCGTACGGCGCACCCGGCCCCGTCGCCACCGTCGGGGTGGCGAACCTGCTGGTCGCCGCGCCGCGGCTGCCGGACGCCGACGCCGGCGCCGTGGCCCGCCTGCTCGTCGAGCGTGCCCCCGACCTCGTGCCCGCCTCGGCGCTGGGCACCCAGTACCTCGACCAGCCGGCGCTGGTCGACACCGGCGACGTGCCGCTGCACCCCGGGGCCGCGGCCGCGTACCGCGAGCTGCACGGATGAGACTCCCAAGACCCGGTTAAGAACCGCCGGGCGGCGCCGGGCGCGCTCCTACCGTCGCGTCACCACCTCCGGCGCAACGAGGAGCCCGAGCATGAGCAACGACGCCACCGGACTGCAGCGACACCCGTCCGAACCCCTGATCCCACCGACCGGGCGCGCCCGGTTCCGCAGCCTGGGCCCCGGTCTGCTGGCCGCGGCGACCGGCGTCGGCGCGGGCGACCTGGTCGCGACGATGGTCGCGGGCGCCCAGTACGGCACGGCACTGCTCTGGGCAGCGGTGCTCGGCACCGTCCTGAAGCTGGCGCTGGGCGAGGGTGTCGGGCGCTGGCACCTCGCGTCCGGCTCGACGCTGCTCGACGGCTGGCGGCACCTGGGCCGCTGGGCGACCGGCTTCTTCGCCGCCTACATCGTGATCTGGGGCTTCGTCTACGGGGCCACCGCGATGTCGGCGGTCGGGCTGCCGCTCAACGCGCTGTTCGGCGGGCTGTCGGTGCGCTACTGGGCGATGATCGCCGGCGTCGTCGGCCTGGCCCTGGTGTGGGCGCAGCGCTACCACGTGTTCGAGAAGTTCATGACCGTGCTGGTGCTGGTCAAGTTCGTGTCCGTGGTGTCGGTGGCGGTGCTGGTGTCCCCCGACCTCGGGGACCTCGCGACCGGGCTGGTCCCGACGCTGCCCGCCGGGTCGACGGTCTACGTCCTCGGCCTGATCGGCGGCGTCGGCGGGACCATCACCATGGCCGCCTACGGGTACTGGATGTTCGCGAAGGGCTGGAAGGGCACCGGCTGGCTGTCGATGATGCGCCTGGACAACGCCGTCGGCTACACGATGACCGGCGTCTTCGTCGTCGCGATGCTCGTCGTCGGCTCCACGATGCTGCTCGGCCAGGACCTCACCGAGAACGACCGCGGCCTGCTGACCCTGGGCGAGGCGCTCGGCGCGAGCTACGGCGAGTGGGCCCGCATCCTGTTCCTGGTCGGCTTCCTCGCGGTCACCTCCAGCTCGCTGTTCGGCGTCTGGAACGGCGTGAGCCTGCTGTTCGCCGACCTGGTCCGCACGCTGCGCCTGCCGCACGGGAAGGCCGCCGCGACCGCCGGCACCGAGGCCGCCGTGGGCGGGACGGCGACCGTCGCGGCCGACGGCGAGGCCGCGGGCGGGAGCCGCGAGGGCACGTTCGTCTCCACCGTCGTCGAGCGGTCGCGGCCCTTCCGCGGCTACCTGCTCTGGCTGACCTTCCCGCCGATGATGCTGCTGTTCATCGACCGGCCCTTCGGGCTGACCCTGGTCTACGGGGTGCTCGGCTCGGTGTTCATGCCGTTCCTCGCGGTCACCCTGATGCTGCTGCTCAACTCGCGGCGCATCCCCGCCGCGGGCCGGTCCGGGTGGCTGTCGAACGTGCTGCTCGGTTCCTCCTCGGCGCTGTTCCTGACGCTCCTGGTGACCGACCTCCACCAGCGCTTCTTCTCCTGAGCGGGTCGCGGGGTCGCGGCGTCGGCCGGCAGGTCCGCGATCCCGCGCGGGGCGGTTCGGGCAGGTCAGGACCTGCCGGGCGTCCGCCCCGTCAGGCCGCGCCGGGAGACGACGGGGTCCGCTCGCCCGCCTCGACCGGCACGTCCAGGGTGTTGCCGGCGGGCGGCAGCGGGCAGGTGGCGTGGGCGGTGAACGCGCACGGCAGGTTCACCACCCGGTTCAGGTCCACCTCCAGCGTCCCGTCCGGCGCCGGGTCGTCGGTGCGCAGGATGCGGCCGCCGCCGTAGGTGGTGTCCCCGGAGGTGGCGTCGCGGAAGTGCAGCGACAGGCCGCCGTCCTTGCCGGCCAGCGCCACGAGCCGCTGCGGAGCACCGGCCCAGGTGAACGCGACCTCGCCGACCGCGGTCGGGAAGTGCTGCAACCCGGCGACGACGGCGTCCACCGTCACCGTCCGCGGCGCGTCGTAGGGGGTGAACACGGCGTCGACGACGGCGGCCGGGTCGTAGGGCCAGGCGGGCACCCCGGTGAACGCGGTCCGGGTGGGGGCCTGCGGGTCGCGCACGCGCAGCGCCCACGAGTCGGTGCGCCGCGCGATCTCGACGACCCGCTCCCCCACCGCGACCATCACGCCGGGGGCGCCGTCGACGGGCCGGACGTGCGCGGTGCCGTCGAGCGGGCCGGTCGCGCCGGGCAGCACGACCCCGTCGGCCGCGACGGCGGTGACCGCGACCTCGTCGGGACCCGCGGCGCGCCAGGTCCCGGGCAGCCCGGGGACGGCACCGTCACCGTCGTCGAGCCAGTGCAACGCGGTCAGGGACAGCCAGCCGTGCGGCTCGCGGAGGGTCTGCTCGCGCGCGGCGCGCCACGCGTCGTGGGCGGTGAGGGTGCTCGTCATGTGGGGGCAACACCACAGCCGGGCGGAGCTGTTCCCCCGGTGCCGCGGCTCAGTGCACGCGGCGGCGGACCGACTCCGGGTCCGGGCGGGTCAGCGCGATCACCCCGCCGAGCGCGACGAGGACCCCGGCCAGCGCCGCTCCCTCCCAGCCGGGCCGGATCCGGTCGCCGAGCAGCGCGATCCCGACGAGACCGGGCACGACCACCTCGGTCACCGACAGCACCGCCGTCGCCGGGCCGACGGCGCCGTCCTGCAGGGCGCGGGCGAAGGCCAGCACCCCGAGCACCCCCATCGCGACGACGCCGTACACCAGCGGGTCGAGCAGCAGGCTGCCCGCGGTCTCCCACCGGAGCGGGCCGGGGTGGATCGCGCGGACGGCCAGCGCGGTCCCGCCGAAGCCCAGCCCGGCCAGCAGCGCCAGCAGCATCGGCCGCCCGGCCCGCCACACGAACGGGGCGGCGGCCAGGATCACCACGAACGACACCAGCAGGACCGGGGTGGCCACCGGGGGCAGCGCGTCCGGGCGGTCCGGCGCGGCGCTCGCGGCCACCACGACCAGCCCGGCCAGCACCGCGACGACCGCCCACCGGTCGCGCCGGATCAGGTTCCACGGGTTCCAGTCGTGGTCGGCCAGTGTGGTCAGCGCGATCGCGCCCGCCAGGATCGACTGCACCGCGAAGACCGGCAGGTACCGCAGCGCGACGACGGTGAGCACCCAGGCCACGACGTCGGCGAGCAGCCCGGCCAGGAACCACGGCTGGAGCCACACCGGGCGCCCGTACTTCGCCAGCCGGCTGCCGCGGGCCTCCCAGAGGGCGGCGACGGTGTTGCCGACCATCGCGGTCGCGGCGATCAGCAGGGCGAACAGTGTGGTCATGTCCGGGCCCATCCTGCCCGCCCGCGGCACGACCTGCTCCGGACACGCCGATCGGCGCCCGTGGGTGTGTGGCCGGTGCCGGGCGTGCACACTCGGCCCATGCGCATGCGGTTCGGCCCGGACTCCGACGACGAGTTCCACGCGGCCGCCCAGGAACTCCTCGACGGGTTCGCGGCGTGGCTGACCGAGAACGAGGTGGTCGCCGAACCGATGTCGGCGGAGCTGCTGCTGCAGTACAAGTGGCTCGCCGGCGACGGCGACCTCGCCGACTGGCCGCTGGAGCACGTCGAGACCTTCCTCGACGGCTGGTGCCCGCACATCGTGCTGGAGCACCGGCTGCCGGTGCGGCTGGTGCCCGCCAGCGTCGCCGCGTTCGTGGAGTTCCTCGACGAGCGCGGGCTGCTCGCCCCGGGCTCGCCGCGGCCGTCGCAGGTGCGGCGGCTGTGCGGCGAGTACGTCGAGGAGTACGACGAGCTGGAGGCCGGGGCCGGGTCGCCGCTGCTCACCGAGCTGGGTGACGACCCGGACCCGGTGCGGATCCCCTCGCCCGCCGACCGGGCGGCGTCCGCGGCGCAGGCCCGGATCCTGCACGACGCGCGGGCGCTAGCCGGCTGGTGCGGCCCGCGCGGCCGGTCCCTGACCGCGACGGGCAACCTGCGCCTGGCCGACGCCCGCGAGCTGGTCGGTCTGCTCGGCACCGGCGACGAGCCGGACCGTGTCGTCCGCCTCGACCGTTCGACCCGGCTGCGGACCCTGACCTGGGTGCTGGAGACGAGCGTGCGCGCCGGCGCCGTCCGGCGGGAGTCGGGACGGCTGGTGGCGGTGCCGCGCTTCGCCGGGCTGGACGACACCTCCGCCCACGAGGACCTGGTGCTCGCCGCCCGCGAGGTGGGCGCGCTGTCGACGGGCTGGCCGCACGTCGCCGCCGAGGACACCGCGGACCCGGACCTGCCCGTCCGGGAGGCCGCGCCGACCCCGGTCGACGACACCGCACCCGACGCGGACGTGGTGTTCACCGGCGAGATCGACGACGAGGCGATCGAGGCGCTGCTGCGCGCCGAGGGGGGTCCGCCGTCGGAGGACGCGACCCCGGCCCTGCTGTTCCTGCTGCGCCACGTCGACGACGGCGTCGACCACGACGACCTGCGCCACGCCCTGGACGTGCTGCTCGACTGGACCGAGGACGCCGACGGGGACGCCGACGTCGCCTCGCTCCGGACCGCGACGCTGCTGGAGCAGCTGGAGCGGCTCGGGTTGGTCGAATGGGCCGGGTCGCGCCACGAGCCCGACGGGGCGGAGGAGGTCCGGGTCGGCGGGATCGTGCAGCTCACCCCGGGTGGGGTCGCGTGCGCGCTGCTGCTGCTCGCCGCGGAGGACCTGCACTACCCGACCCGGCCGGACCCGGCGGTCGCCTCGGCCGCGGAGATCGTCGAGCTGGCCGGGGAGGTCCCGCCCGACGAGTGGCGCCGCGACATCGACGCCTGGCACGCCGCGCAGCCCGATCCGGCGCGGGCGGTGGCCGAGTTCGTGGCGGCGGCGCTCGCACCGGGCCAGACCCTGCTCGTCGCCCTCACCGCGACCGGCGTGGCCGCGGACCGCTTCGGCGCCGAGGCCGTCGACACCCTGCTGCACGACCACCTCGACGGCCCGCACCGCGGCATGGTGGCGCGCCGGCTGGTCGCGCGCGGCGAGATCGACGCCGACGCCGTCGAGCCGGAGCTGCTGCTCACCGCCTCGATCGACGTGCTGGCCGTCGCGCTGGACACCGTCGACGCCGAGGACTGGCCGGACGCGTTCGCCGCCGAGTTCCCGCCCGAGACCCTCGAGGTGTTCGACGCCGTGTGGCAGCTGGACCACCCGCGGGTCGGCGAGGTGCTGGCCGCGCTCGGCGAGCACCACCCGGACGCCGCGGTGGCCAAGGCCGCACGCCGGGCCCGGGAACGCTGGCGCAGCCGGACCGGGGGCGCCTGAGCCGTCGGGCGCAGCCGCTCGCCGCGGACCCCGACGCATGCGAACATGTGTTCGTGCGCGGCCTGGCCACCATCCTGCATGCCGACCTGGACTCGTTCTACGCGTCGGTCGAGCAGCGCGACGACCCGCGCCTGCGGGGGCGGCCGGTGGTCGTGGGCGGCGGTGTCGTGCTGGCCGCGAGCTACGAGGCGAAGGCGCACGGCGTGCGGACGGCCATGAACGGCCGCCAGGCGCGGGCGCTGTGCCCGCAGGCGATCGTCGTCCCGCCGCGGATGGCGGCCTACTCCGAGGCGAGCCGCCGGGTGTTCGCGCTGTTCCGCGACACGACCCCGGAGGTCGAGGGACTGTCGATCGACGAGGCGTTCCTGGAGGTCGGCGGTCTGGCGAGGATCGCGGGCACGCCCCGGGAGATCGCCGCGCGGCTGCGCGAGCGGGTGGCCCGGGAGGCGGGGCTGCCGATCAGCGTCGGCGTGGCCCGCACCAAGTTCCTCGCCAAGGTGGCCAGTGGGGCGTCGAAACCGGACGGGCTGCTCGTCGTCGACCCGGCGCGGGAGCGGGAGTTCCTGCACCCGCTGCCGGTGCGCAGCCTGTGGGGCGTCGGGGCGGTGACGGCGGGGCGGCTGCACGAGGTGGGCGTGCGGACCGTCGCCGACGTCGCCGCGCTCGGCGAGGCCGCGCTCGTGTCCTACCTGGGGCCGGCCGCGGGACGGCACCTGCACGCGCTCGCGCACCTGCGGGACCCCCGCCCGGTGGACACGCACCGGACACGCCGCTCGATCGGGTCGCAGCGGGCCCTGGGGCGCCGCCCGCGCACCGACGCCGAGCTCGACGGCATCCTGGCCTCGACCGTCGACCGGCTGGCCCGGCGCCTGCGCGCCCCCCGCGGGTCCGACCGCGACGAGCCGGACGAGACCCTCGACATCGACGGCACGTCCGGGCCACGCGACGCGGGTGGGGCCGCGACGGGCGGCCGGGTCTGCCGCACCGTCGTGCTGCGGGTGCGGTTCGGCGACTACGCCCGGATCACGCGGTCGCACACGCTGCCGGTCGCGACCGCGCACACGCCGACGATCCTCTCCGCCGCCCGCCGGCTGCTGAGCGACGCCCTTCCCGAGATCCACGCCCGCGGCATCACCCTGCTCGGCCTGTCGCTGACCAATCTGGACCGCGACGACGCCCTGCAGCTGGAGCTCCCCCTCGACGCCCACGCCGGTCCGGCCCTGGACACCGCGCTCGACGCCGTCCGGAGCCGGTTCGGCTCGGCCTCCGTCGGCCGCGCCAGCCGCCTCGGCCACGACGAGGGACTGCAGGTGCCCCTGCTGCCCGAACACGAGTGATCGTCAACCCGAGGTTGACGGAACACTGTCGTCAACTTACGGTTGACGCATGACGTCACCGACGCCCCTGGGGGGCACCGTCCGCCTCGACGACCTCATCCACGCCATCACCTCGGTCCACCAGGACCCGCTGGAGCAGCTCTCCGACGCCGTGCTCGCCGGGGACCACCTCGGCGAGGTCGCCGACCACCTGATCGGCCACTTCGTGGACCGGGCCCGCCGTGCCGGGGCGTCGTGGACCGACATCGGCCGCAGCATGGGGGTCACCAAGCAGGCCGCGCAGAAGCGGTTCGTCCCCCGTCCGGACGCCCCGGAGAACATGGCCCAGGGCTTCGAGCGGTTCACCCCGCGGGCCCGCAACGTGGTGGTCTCCGCGCAGAACGAGGCCCGTACGGCCGGGAGCGACCGGATCACCCCGGCGCACCTGGTCCTCGGGCTGCTCGCCGAGCCGCAGGGGCTGGCCGTCGCGCTGCTGACCGGACTGGGGACCGACACCACGGCGCTGCGCGAGACCGCGGTCGCCGCGCTCCCGGACCGGGCGACGACGGTGCCCGCCCTCATCCCGTTCGACCCGGCCGCGAAGAAGGCACTGGAGCTGACCTTCCGGCACGCACTGCGGATGGGGCACAACTACGTCGGCACCGAGCACGTCCTGCTGGCCCTGCTGGAGCAGGAGGACGGCGACGGTGTCCTGACCCGGTCGGGAGTCGACGGTGAGCGGGTGGAGCAGGCCGTCACCGAGGCGATCGCCGCGATGACCGGGGGCGGGGCCGGGGAGAGCTGACTGCGCAGCCGTGGTGCACCGGATCCGGCAGCCGGGCCGGGGCAGGCTCAGGTCGCGAGCTCGATGCTCCCCCGCACCGACTCCGGTGCCCCGTCGGACCCGGCCGCGACGTCGATGCGGTCCCCGTGCGGGGTCCCGCCGACCCAGACGTCGGCGCCGGCGAAGGCCGGTGCGGTGAGGCGGTACCCGAAGCCGCGCACGAACGCCGTCGGGCGGTGGCGGCGCGCGATCTCCAGGCCGAGCAGGGCGAACAGCGGGCCGTGCACGACCAGGCCGGGGTAGCCCTCGACGCCGGTGACGTAGGGCAGGTCGTAGTGGATGCGGTGGGTGTTGTAGGTCAGCGCCGACATCCGGAACAGCAGCTCCGGGCCGGTCGGCACGGTGAAGGCCCACTCGTGCTCCGGGCGCGGCGCCGGGTCCGGCGCGACCGTGCCCCGGACGGTGCCGGCCGGCTGCGAGCGGTAGACGATGTCCTGCTCCTCGACGCAGAGCAGCGTGTCGCCGCGGCGGAACTCCGCCCGCGTCGTCACGAACGCCATCTCGCCGCTGCGGCCCTGCTTGACCCGGACCGGGCCGAGCTCCTGGCGCCGGGTCACCGGTTCGCCGACCCGCCACGGGGCGTGCCAGGTCAGGCGTCCGCCGGCGAACATGCGTCGCCGGTCCGGGACCGGCGGCAGGAAGTGGCCCTCGCGGGGGTGGCCGTCCTCGCCGAGCGCGGACATCGGCGGGGTGTCGAGGAAGGCGAGCCAGTGCCACAGCGGCGGGAGCGGGTCCCCGTCGGCGGCGACCGGGTCGAGGTCGAGCAGCCCGGAGAACGCGGCGACCGACCACGGGGTGACGGTGTCGGTGCCGACGAGCGGTCCGGGGGCCCAGCCGTCGAGGGCGGCGGAGAGGTCGGCGGGGGCGTTGCCGGAGCCGGTCACGACGCGACCTGGTAGCGGGTGTGCTGCAGGATCGTCCAGGCCACCAGGGCCGGGTTGTCCACCATCGGCACGTGCCCGACGCCGGGGAGCACCACCAGCTCGGCGCCGGGGACGGCGTCCATCATCGGGCGGCCGTAGCGGCCGTAGGGGATGGTGCGGTCGGAGCCGGACCAGGCGATCCGCACCGGACAGGGCAGCTGCTCGAACGGGGCGATCGCGGTGTCCATCCGGGCCGCGGACAGCAGCGGCTCCAGGATGGTGCAGCCGGCGAGGTCGTCGAACAGCTCCGCGACCTCCTCGGGGGTGTAGCGGTCGGTGTGCTCGGCCAGGGTGAGCAGCAGCAGCCTGCGGATCACCCGGCACGAGGCCAGCGCGCGCACCGGTGCCCAGCCGGCGAGCAGCGCCCCGATCCGGAACGTCGCGAGCAGCCGGTACAGGTCCGCGGGCACCGACCAGGCCCCGGCCGGGGACAGCGCGACGACCGACCGGGCCCGGCCGCGACGGGCCAGCTCCAGCGCGGCCCAGCCGCCGAGGGAGTTGCCGACCACGTGCGGCCGCTCGGGCACGCCGATCGCGTCGAGCTGCTCGGTCAGGCCGTCGACCAGCAGGTCGACGCTGAACTCGCCCTCGGGCATCGGCGGGCCGTCGAGATGGCCGGGCATGGTCACCGCCCAGACCTCGTGGTGCTCCTCCAACATCGGCAGCAACGGCTTCCAGGCCCGCCACGACGAGGTCATCCCGTGGAGCAGCAGCAGCGGCTCCCCCGAGCCGCCGACGTGGTACGCGCTCATCCGACGATCATGGGCTCCGCGGCCCCGGGCTGCAGCGCGAGGACCTCCGCGAAACCTCCGGCCAGGCAGCGGGCGAACTCCTCGCGGTCGGTGATGGCGGCCGCGTCGACGTTCGCGCCGACGCAGCACTGGTCCCCGTGGGTGACCACGGAGATCATCGCGGCGCAGCCGGGCAGCGGCGCGAACGGGTAGACGCGGTCGATCCGGGCACCGCAGAGGAACGCCTCGGACCGCAGCCCCGGCACGTTCGACGCCTGGAGGTCGTTGCCCTGCGTCGACCCGCCCGCGACCAGGGTCAGCAGCGGGCCGGGCAGCCGGGCCAGCAGCGGCGCGACGACGTCGGGACTCTCCAGTGCGGGCTCCTCGCGGGCCGCACGCATCTGCTCCCCCACCTCCCGGATCCTCCGGGCCGGGTCGGCGATGCCCATCGGCGCGGCGAGCCGGGCCGGTGCCCAGCGGTTGCCGCCTGCGGCGTCGCCCTCGCGGCGCACCGACACCGGTACCGAGGTGCGCAGCGTCGCGTCGCCGGTGACCGGGTGCCCCATCGCCTCGTGGTAGAGCCGGAACCCGCCGAGCAGCGAGGCCACGAAGGCGTCGTTGAACGAGCCGCCCACCGACTTGCCCGCCGCCCGCAGGTCGGCGAAGCCGACGTCGAGCGCCACGAACCGCCAGGACATGCCCCGCGGCCGCAGCAGCTCCGAACCTCTGCCCGGCGGCGGGGACAGCACCCGCAGCGCCGAGTCGAGGTAGCGGGCGGTGTCGCGGGCCGCCGACAGCGGGTGGGTGAGCGCGCCGACGACGTCGCGGGCGGCACGGGCGGCCGCCGGGACGATCCCGGCCTCGCGGCGGACCAGCCGGTCGACCTCGGCGAGCGGGTCGGGCGAGGTCGGCTCGGGCGCGGCGGGCTGCGGCTTGGTGTCGTCGTGCTCCCGCTTGCGGCTGTGCAGCTGCGACAGCAGCTGGACCACGCCCAGGCCGTCGGTGAGCACGTGGTGCAGCTTCAGCAGGAACGCCGCACGCCCGCCGGGCAGCCCCTCCACGAGCATGGCCTCCCACGGCGGCCGCTCGCGGTCGAACGGGGTCATCATGAACTGCTCGGCGATCGGGGACAGCTCCGCCCAGAAGCCCGGTCCGGCGCCGGGGATCCGCACCCGGCGCAGGTGGTAGTGCAGGTCGAACTCGAGGTCGTGGATCCAGTACGGCGTACCGAGCCCGCCCAGCGGCTCCCGGATGCGCTCGCGGAAGCGCGGGACCATCCGCGTCGCCCAGTCCACGGCGGCGACGAGCCGGTCCCAGTCGGGCTTGGCGTCGAGCAGCTCGACCGCCAGGACCGGGGACCGGAAACGGGGGTCGTCGCCCTCGGCCCGCCACATCATGACCTCGAACGGCGACATCTCGCGGGCCGAACCCCAGCCCGCCGGGGCGTCGCTCATGCCGGGTCCTCCTGGCTGTGGTCGCTGCGGTCGTACTGCTGGGCGATGCGGCGCTCCGGCCACGCGGCGAGGGTGTCGAGGAACCGGCCGCGGACCTCCTCGGCGTACTTCCCGGCGTCCTCGGGGACCCAGGACGAGGTGTCCACCGGGGGCAGCACGGCGACCTGCACGGTCCCGCCGCGCAACGTCTGGGCGCCGCGCCACATGATCTCCCCGGCGTTGCGGATGACCACGGGCACGATCGGCACCCCGGCCTGCATCGCGATGTGGAACGCGCCCTTCTTGAACGGGCCGAGCCGGGGCGTCGGGGAGCGCGTGCCCTCCGGCGCCATCGCGAGGGAGATCCCCTCGTCGCGCAGCTTGTCGACGGCCGGCTGCAGCGCCGCGCGGGCGGCACGGGAGTTGGAGCGGTCGATGAACGCGACGTCGGCGGCCCAGAACAGCTGCCCCCACACGGGGATCTGCGCGGCCTCCTTCTTCGCGACGCCGGTGAAGCTCTCGCGCAGCAGCTTCATCAGCACCGGCACGTCGAACTTGGACTGGTGGTTGAACACGAACACGCACGGACGGGCGGAGTACAGGTACTCCGCGCCGGTCACCTCGACGTCGATCCCGGCGAGCCCGAAGGCGACGTCGGCACCGACCGAGCCGGCCATGTCGACGAACCGGCGGCGCGAGCCGTGCAGCAGCCCGGCCCCGGCCGCGGCGGCCAGCCCACCGGCCATGCCGCCGTAGAAGACGGCCGTGCGGGCGACGTCGGTGACGCTGGGGAACAGCCCGCCGCGGGGTGCGCAGTCGAGCACCGGCCAGCCCCGCTCGCGGGCGAGCGCGCGCAGCGAGTCGGTCGGTGACACCGCGACCGCGTGGCCGACGGCGGACAGGAACTCCGCGTCCTCGGTGCCGTTGGCGTAGCCGAAGCAGCCCGCCAGGTCGACACCCTGCGCGGCGGCGTCGGCGCGGACCGCCTCGGCCTTGCCGGTGCCCCACAGCGAGGTGCCCGCGACCCGGCCGGTGAGCACCCCGTCGCGCACCTCCAGCTCGGTGCACAGCACCCGGTCCGCGCCGAGCTCGTCGGCCATCGGCTGCACCTGGAACCGCGTCGCCGAGGACGCCATCACGACCTGGTGGCCCTGCTCCTGGTGCGCGGCGACCAGCTCCCACACCTCCGGGTGCAGCGAGCCCGCGATCTCGTCACGGAACAGCGTCCGCCCGAGGGCGTGGAGCTCGTCCTCGCTGCGGCCCTTCCAGGTCGCGAGCGTGATGGAGAGGAACTCCTTGAAGTCGTCGTCGGTGCGGATCCCGCGCATGCCCGACAGCACGGTGCGCACCATCTCGACCGGCCCGACGTCGAACTCGCGCAGCCGTTTGCGGTAGAAGGCCCCCGCGGAGTAGCCGTCGATGACGGTGCCGTCGTAGTCGAAGTACGCGACCGTCCCCGGCCCCGGCTCCGCCTCCCGGATGGCCCGGAGCCGGTCCCGGGTGTCCCCGGCCGGCGTCCCGTCAGCTGGCGACACCCGTATCCCCTTCCGCACGCTGTTTCGCCCCGGGGGGCGGGACCACCGGTGACGCCGGGACCGCCTCGGACGCCGTCGTCCCGCCGGAGCCGAGGACCACCTCGAGGCGTGCGCGCTGCAGCTCGCCCAGCCGTCCCAGATCGTGGATCACCGCGGTGACCTCCGCCAGCCAGGCGGCGCGCCGCTCCCCCAGTGACACCCCGGCCGTGCCGGGCCCCGGCTCGCCGAGCAGGTCGCGGTTGTCGGCCTGACGCACGGCGGTGGCGTACAGCTCGCGCGACACCGAGTCGGCGCGGTCGAGCCGCTGCTGCAGCAGCATCTGCCGGCCGACGCCGAGGCAGTCCTCCAGGAACTCCTTCTCCTCGGCCATCGGCTCCTCGCCCAGCGCGACCAGCCGGTCGGCGACGACGAGCTGGGCGTCGAGGAACGACCGCAGCACGCCCGGCGCGACCAGCAGCGGAGCCTGGCGGAGCGCACCGCGCACGTCGGCCGGGTCGGCCGCCCGGGTCCGCCACTGCGGGTCGACCAGGTCCAGCTCGCCGATGATCTCGGCGCGGAACTCGCGGCGGGTGGAGAAGAAGAACTCGAACTTGAGCAGGTCGCGCAGCCGGGCCAGCTCGCGCCACGCGACCTCGACGATGTCCTCGTCGGGGGCGGCGTCGCCGACGCGCAGCAGCGCGATCTCCAGCATCGCCCGGTTGAGCAGGTGGTGCAGCGCGCCGTTGCGGTAGAACGCGGCGACGTGATGGCGGCCGGTGCTGACGGCGAAGACCGGCTCGGTGCCGCCGTCGTAGATGGTGACGACGCCGGCCTCGGCGAGCCGGTCGAGGGTCATCCGCAGGCCGTGCCGGGTCCGCAGCTCGGCGATCGGCACCGGGATGCCGCGGGCCTCCAGGTAGTCCGCCAGCGGCGCGACGACCTCCCGGACCTGCTGCAGGGTCAGCGCCCGGTCCTGCGCCCAGAGCAGCGCGAACGTCGCGAGCGAGGTCGCCGTCGCCGGGGTGACGCGGTTGATGCCCGCACACACCCGGAAGGCGACCTTCTCCAGCTGGGCCCGGCCGGGGCCGGCGTCGGCGAGCGCACGGCGCAGCGCGAACGGCTCGGCGAAGCGCACCCGGGCGGTGCCGATGTGGCGGCGCTGGTCGCGGAAGTAGCCGTAGAGCCAGCCCAGTCCCTCCGCCTTCTTCTGCCCGCCGCGCTGCTCGGCGGCCATCGCGCCGACCTCGTGCAGCTGGTCGTAGACGATGGACACCGGGACGAGCACCGCGTCGAGCTCGGGGCGTTCCTCCAGCGCGGACACCAGGTAGCGCAGCAGCCCGATGCGGGGCTTGCGCAGCTTGCCGGTGCGGCTGCGGCCGCCCTCGATGTACCACTCCAGGTTGAAGCGCTTGGCGAGCAGATGCCCCAGGTACTCCTGGATCGCGGCCTTGTAGACGGTGTCCCCGCCGAAGGTGCGGCGGATGAACACGATCCCGGCGCGGCGCCCCAGCGATCCCATCGGCCAGAACGACAGGTTGTTGCCGCCCAGGACGTGGTTGCGCGGGAAGTTGCGGTCGTGCAGCACCTCGGCGAACAGCAGCGGGTCGGCGTAGGAGCGGTGGCTGGGCAGGAACACCAGCGCGTGCTCCTTGTTCAGCTCGCGCAGCCGTTCCAGCCCGGACTCGTCGACCTGCACGTCCCAGGCCTTGGCGTGCATCGGCCCCATCATCGCCCGGAAGAGGTCGATGGCGGGCGGGCTCTGCACGGCGGCCATCTCGTGCAGGCAGGACTCCAGGCGCTGCTCGACCTCGGTGGCCGGGCTGCCGGTCTGGCGCGCGAGCCGCTCGACCAGGGCCGGGAACCGGGCCGAGGAGGTGATCTGCTCGACCATCCGGCGCGGCACCTTGTAGCGGTCGCCGAGGATGCGCCGCTCCGCACGGTCGCAGGCCAGCACGGCCTGGCGGGCGACGAACCGGGTGAAGCCGTTGCTGCCCGGCCGACCGCTCTCCTGGGCGACGAACCGCGACACCAGGTCGGCGACGGTCGCCGGCTCCCCCGCCACGACGCGCGCCGCGTCCGGGCGGTGCCGGGCCATCGACGGGTGCAGCGGCGACCACGCCATCCGCATCACCGCCGACGTCGCGAGCCCGGTGAGCTTGCGGACCGGGCCGCCGTCCTCCGGCTCGGGGGTCACCCAGGCCACGCGGGCCGGGACGATCACCGTGTCGTCGCCGTGCAGGGCCTCCCCCAGTGCGGACGGGACCTCGCCGTTCGCCCCGATCCCGACGACCGCCGCGCCCGGGTGCCGCTCCTCGGCCCAGCGCCGCAGGATGCCGCGTTCGGTGTGCGACCGCGCCTGGGTCACCACGACCTCGCGTCCGCCGGTGAGGTCGTCGGTCGTCATGGAGCCCCCCGTCGGCATGCCCCGCCGCGGTGCGGCGCCTGCGGGGGTCAACCTAGTTACCCGCGGGTTCGGCAACAACCCGACGCGGCGGTCGACCGCCGACTCACACGATCTTCTGCGCCTCGGTGAGCACGTGCCGCAGGATCTGCTCCATCTCGTCGAACTCGGGCTGCCCGGCGATCAGCGGCGGCGCCAGCTGGATCACGACGTCGCCGCGGTCGTCGGGGCGGCAGTACAGGCCCGCCTCGAACAGCGCCCCGGGCAGGAACCCGCGCACCAGCCGCTCCCGCTCCTGCGGGCCGAAGGACTCCCGGGTGTCGCGGTCCCGCACGAGCTCGATCGCCCAGAAGTAGCCGTCGCCGCGGACGTCGCCGACGATCGGCAGGTCACGGAGCCGGTCGAGGGTCGCGCCGAACGCGCCGGCGTGGGCCAGGACGTTGCCGTAGAGGTCCTCACGCTCCATGAGGTCGAGGTTCGCGAGCGCGACGGCGGCCGAGACCGGGTGCCCGCCCCAGGTGTAGCCGTGCGGGAACGTGACGCCGGGGGCGAGGAACGGCTCGATCACCTTCTCCGAGGCGATCATCGCGCCCAGCGGCCCGTAGCCGGAGGTCATGCCCTTCGCACAGGTGATGATGTCCGGGGTGAACCCGAACTTCGCGCTGGCGAACGGGACGCCGTGGCGGCCGAAGCCGGTGATCACCTCGTCGGCGACGAGCAGCACGTCGTGCCGGTCGCAGATCTCGCGGACCCGGGCGAAGTACGACGGCGGCGCGGTCAGGCAGCCGCCGGAGTTCTGCACCGGCTCCAGCACGACCGCGGCGACGGTGTCCGCGCCCTCGAACGCGATGGCCTCCTCGATCCGGTCGGCGGCCCAGCGGCCCAGGGCCTCGGCGTCGCCGTCGAACTCGGGGTGGCGGTAGAGGTTGGTGTTGGGTACGCGGAACCCGCCGGGCGCCAGCGGCTCGAAGTCCTTCTTCATCGCGGGCAGCCCGGTCACGGCCATCGCCCCGTGGGTGGTGCCGTGGTACGCCGTCGCCCGGGAGATCACCTTGTGCTTGAGCGGGCGGCCGCGGAGCTTGAAGTACTGCTTGGCCACCTTCCAGGCGCTCTCGACGGCCTCGCCGCCGCCGGAGGTGAAGAAGACCCGGTTCAGGTCGCCGGGGGCGAGGTGGGCCAGCCGCTCGGCGAGCTCGGCCGCGGGCGGGGTCGTGTAGCCCCAGACCGGGAAGAACGCCAGCTCCGAGGCCTGCTTCGCGGCGACCTCGGCCAGCTCACGCCGCCCGTGCCCGGCCTGCACGACGAACAGGCCGGCGAGGCCGTCGAGGATGCGGCGGCCGCGGTCGTCCCACAGGTGCACGCCTTCGCCGCGGGTGATGACGGGGATCGGGGCCGCGCCGTCCCGGCCGTGCATCCGGGCGAAGTGCATCCAGAGATGCCGCCCGGCGGCGTCGGCGTGCGGCGAGAGGACGGGCGCGTCCGGGGTGGCTCCGGCCTCGGTCCGGGTCGTGTTCTCGACGGCGGTCACGTGGGGCTCCCTCGGTAGCGGCGCGGTACGCCTCTGATCGTCGGCGCCGCGGCGGCCCCGGTCAGGGATACGATCCGTATCGTCCTCGACCGCGCGGCGGACGGAGTGGATCCCGGTGCACCCGACCATCGCCGACGTGCTGGCCCGTCCGGAGGTCCGGGCCGGGGCGCCCGCCGTACGGGCCGGGCGGGCGGCGCTGGACACACCGGTGCGCTGGGTGCACGTCAGCGAGGTCGCCGATCCGGCCGGGACGCTGCCGCCGGGGGTGCTGGTGCTCTCGGTCGGGGTGCCGGTGGCCGACCCGACCACCGTCCCCGCCCGCTACGTCGACGCGCTGCGGGCCGCCGGGGCGGTCGGGCTGGTCGTGGAGATCGGCCGTCAGCTGCCGTCGCTGCCCGCCGGGCTGGTGCAGGCCGCCCGGGCGGCCGGGTTCCCGCTGGTGGAGCTGCGGCGCACGGTGCGCTTCGCCGAGATCGTCGCGGGTGTGCTGGGGCAGGTCGCCCACCGCGACGACGACCCGGGGCCGCCGGGCGTCGAGGCCGCGTTCCGCTCGCTCGCCCTGCACCGGGTGCCGCCGGCGCGCGTGGTCGGCGAGCTGGCCCGCCGGATCGACGCGCCCGTGGTGTGCGAGGACCTCGCGCACCGGGTGCTGCTCACCGCGGGCGGACCGGACCTGCGGGACTGGGCGGCGCGCTCTCGGCTGGCCGGGCCCGCCGGGCCGGAGGGCTGGGCGACCGCGCCGGTCGGGCGGCCCGGCGCACGGTGGGGGCGGCTGGCGGTGCCGTCGCGACCGACGCCGGGCACCGCCGACCGGGTCCGCGCACTGCTCGACGCCGCCGCGGACGCGGTGTCGCTGCTCGACCCGTCGCCCGAGGGCCTGCTGCGGTCCGCCCGCGACGCGCTGGTGGCCGACCTGGCCGTCGCGGTGCCGTCCGAGGCCGGACGGCTGGCGGTGCGGGCCCGCGCCGCCGGGTTGGACACCGAGGGTCCGCTGTCGGTGGTGGCGCTGCGCCCGGCCGGAGACGACGCCCCCGGGCGGGCCGCCGACCCGGAGCAGGCCGTCGACGCGGCGCTCGCCGTCGTCGCGCCGGGGGCGACGGTGGTCTCCCCCGCACCCGGTGAGCTGGTCGTGCTCGTGCCCGGCGACGGCGGCCCGCTGCTCGCCGCGCTGCCCGCCACGGTGGCCGCGGCGACGGCCGGGCCCGGCCCGTTCGCCGCCGTGGCGGACCTGCTGCGCCGGGCCCGCGACGACGCGGCCGCGCACGCCGCGACCGGCGGCCGCGGCCCCGTCCGGGTACCCGCGCTGCGCGGGCTGGTGCACCGCCTCGGCGACGACCCGGCCCTGCTCGGCTTCGCCGCGGACGTGCTCGGCCCGGTGGCGGCGCTGCCCGCCCCGGCGCGCGCCGACGCCCGGGACACGCTGTGGGCCCTGGTCGAGGCGGGCGGGGTCGTCGCCGACGTCGCCCGCAGGCTCGGGGTGGGCCGCCCCGCCGCCTACGCCCGGCTGCGCCGCCTGTCCGGCCTGCTGGACCTCGACCTCACCGACCCCGAGGTGCGGACCGCGCTGCACCTGGCCCTGCTCGTCGACGCCCGCGCCGCCCGCTGAGCCCGCCGCTCAGGGACGGTCGGCCCACAGCAGCGTCGCCGAGCCGAGGGTGTCGGTGACCGTGTCGTGCAGCGGCCGCCCGTAGCCCGCGGCGACCTCGCGGACCGGGCGGGCGGTGACGGTCCAGCCGTGGCGGCGGAGCCAGTCGTCGCAGGACTCGGCCCGGGGCTCGGCGAAGAACAGCTCGCGGACGTCGGTGGTGTGCAGCATCTCCTGGGCCGCCTCGCGGAACGACGGATCGTCCGCGATGCGCTCCACCTGGTCGCCGAAGTGCTCGACGGCGATCCGGCTGCCCGGCACCGACAGCGCGTGCACCCGCTCGAAGAGGAGCCGCTCGGCGTCGGCGGGCAGGTAGGGCAGCAGGCCCTCGGCCAGCCAGGCGGTCGGCCGGTCCGGGTCGAAGCCGGCCGCGGTGAGCGCGGCGGGCCAGTCGTGGCGCAGGTCGACCGGCACGGTGACCCGGCGCACGGTCGGCGTGATCCCCGCTTCGGCGACGACCCCGTCCTTGAAGTCCAGCACCAAGGGCTGGTCGACCTCGAACACCGTGGTCCCGGCGGGCCACGGCAGGCGCAGGGCCCGCGCATCGAGGCCCGCGGCGAGCAGCACGACCTGGGTCGTCCCGGCGCCGGTCAGGGCCTCGTCGAAGAACCGGGAGCGCACGCCCTGGTAGCCGGCCTGCACGACCCACGGGTCGGCGGCGTCGTCCGGGTCCCGCGGCTGCGCCGACAGCGTCCCGGCCGCGTCGACGAACCGCTGGGCGTAGGGGTCGTCGACCAGCCGGTCGGCGCGGCGGGTCTCCAGCGCCCGCCCCGCGGCGACGGCCAGGGCGGTGGCGCCCACGCTGCTGGTGATGTCCCACTGATCGTCGGCTGTGCGCATGACGATCACGCTAGGAGCAGACGGTTAGCGTTGCTCATCAGTCACGCGGATGATCACTCGCACGGCGCAGGCGGTACCGGACACCGCATCCCATACCGACACTGCGTATGTGAGCCGTAACACCGCGTAGATCGGGGGCGAGGGGGGCCACATGGACCTCCGACGGGTCACCGGCTACCTCGCACTCACCCTGCTCGCGCTGTACTGGCTGTGGGTGCTCACGCGCACCGCCCCGGTCCTGCGACGCGGCTGCCGCGACCGGCCGCTGCGCCTGCGGCTGACGCTGCTCCGGACGGCCGCGCTCGGCTGGACCGCGCTGTTCGTCGCGACCGTGCACTTCTGGGCGACGTCGTGGTGGCACGTGGTCGTGGCGCTGCCGGTCGCGCTCGCGGGCGGGGCCGGGCTGCAGCGGGTGCACCGCCGCCTGGTCGCCCCGCCCCGGCACCGCGTCGCGCTGGCCCGGCGGGTCCGCCGTACCGGGCACTTCCAGGTCATCCGCCAGCCCGGGGCACCCGGGCCGCACCGGCACGCGGCCGTCGAGGGCGCGGTCCGGGACCTCCGCGACCCGGCGTGGCCGTCGGGTCAGCCCGCGGCCCCGACCGGAGCGCGGTCCTCGGGGTCGTCCTCCTCGGCGGGCTCGGCGGCCGGCTCACCGACCAGCTCGCCGTAGACGACGGTCAGGGCATCGGCGATCCGCGCCCGGTCGAACCGCGACACCGCGCGGTCCCGGCCCGCGATCCCGAGCCCGGCGCGCAGGGCGTCGTCGCCGAGCACGCCGCGCAGCGCGACCGCCAGCTCGGCGGGCCGGGACGGGCGGACCAGCACCCCGGTCACCCCCTCGACCACGACGTCCTGCAGCCCGCCCACGCTCGTCGCGACGACCGCCCGCGCGCAGGCCATCGCCTGCAGGACCGGCCCGACCCCGACGTCGCGCTCCGGTGCGGCGACCACGGCGTCGGCCGAGCGCAGCAGCCGCGGCATCAGGCCGCCCTCGACCGGTCCGAGGAACCGGACGCGCCCGGCGACGCCGGCCTCGCGGGCGATGCCGAACAGGCGTGCGCGGTCGGGATCCGGGTCCGCCGCGCCGCCGGCGACGAGCAGCTCGGCGGTGCGGATCCGGGACAGCGCCCGGATCACCGTGTCCATCCCGGCGCCGTCGGCCAGCGAGCCGACCGCGAGCAGCCGCGGCCGGTCGTCCCGGCGCAGCGCCGGGCCGTCGGGGGTGAACACGTCGGTGTCGACGGCGGCGGGCACCGTCCGCAGCACCGCCCGCGGCACCCCGCGGCGCAGCAGGGCGGTGTGCTGCTCCTCGCTGGAGGCCAGCACGCGGGCCGCCCCCTGCGCGGACCCGGTCCGGGCCGCGGGGACCGCGGCCGGGCCCGGGCAGTCGGCCGGATAGACCTGCACGACCGGCACCCCGGTCGCGACGGCGGCGGCCCCGGCGCGCGGTCCGATGGCGTGCACCACCTGGGGCGGGTCGTCGGACCAGGCCGCGGCCAGTGCGGTGTCCTGCCCGGCCTCCCACGGCTGCACGCGCAGCGTGCCGCCTCCGGCCGGGGCGGTCAGGTCGGGGTCGTCGGGGACGTCGGTGAACACCCGGACCGCGTGACCGGCGGCGGCCAGCGAGGCGGCGGTGATCCCCGCGCCGCACGTTCGCGGGACCTCGGGGGTACGGATGACGGCGATGCGCAAGCGGAGCCTCCACGTCGTGCTCGCGGCTGCGGGCACGCGCAGTTGGCTCTACGCGTCGGATCCGTGACCGTACCCGCTCCGCTCCGCCCACGGGTGGGCGACCGCGGGAGTGTGCGAGGCGGGCACATCGGGTAATCGGGTCGCGTCGGGCGGGCCGGCCCGGCAGGACGTGGAGGGGGCGGGCCCGTGACCGCACAGTCCTGGATCCTCAGGGTGGAGCCCGACGCGGCCGCGTGCCGCACGGCCCGGCACGAGCTGACGCGGTTCCTGACCCCGTTGGTGGACGACGTGACCGTCGGCGACGCGACACTGGTGCTGCACGAGCTGGTGGCGAACGGTGTCGACCATGCGCACACCCCGATGCTGGTGACCGCACGGGTGTGCGACGGCGCGGTGCGGCTGCGCGTGCGCGACGGCTCGGTCGTGTGCGGACGCGAGCAGCCCTACGACCCCACCGCGACCCGCGGACGCGGGCTGCAGATCGTCGGCCGGCTCTCGCAGCGCTGGGGGGTGCGCCGGCACCGCGGCGGCAAGACGACCTGGGCCGATGTCGGGCCGGTCGGCGCCCACCCGGCCCCGGACCTGCACCTGGTGCGCCCGGCCTCCTGACCGTCCGCCCGTCCGGCGGGCCGGAACCACCGGGCCGGGCGGTCCCGGCCGGGGACCGGGTGGCCGGACCCGGCCCACCGGGGCGGGCCCACCGCGACGGGCCGGTGCGGGCCCCGCCGCGGACGGTCAGGCCGGCGTGGAGAGCCGGGTGCCCTCGTGGCGCGGCGCCAGCCCGAGACGCTCGACCAGCTCGGTCGTCGCCGTCGACCGGTTGAGACAGTAGAAGTGGATCCCGGGGACACCCTCGGCGAGCAGCCGCTCGCACAGCTCGCCGGTGACCTCCATGCCCGCGGCGCGGAACGCCGCCGTGTCACCGGAGTAGGGCGCGAGCCGCTCGACGAGCGCCGCCGGCAGCGGCGAGCCCGACAGCTCGGGCCCCTTGTGGAAGGTCTTCTCCGACGTCAGCGGCATGATGCCGGGGATGATCGGCTGGTCGAAACCGGCGGCGGCGACCCGGTCGCGCAGCCGCAGGAAGCCGTCGGGCTCCAGGAACAGCTGGGTGACGGCGAACTCCGCCCCCGCCCGGAACTTCCCGACGAGCCGCTCGGTGTCGGCGTCGAGGTCGGCCGAGCGCGGGTGGCCGTAGGGGAACGCGGCGACGCCCACGCAGAACGGGCCGGACCGCTTGATCAGCGCGACGAGCTGGTCGGCGTACTCGAGCCCCTCGGGGTGGGCGACCCACTCGCCGAGCGGGTCGCCGGGCGGGTCCCCGCGCAGCGCCATGATGTTGCGGACGCCCGCGGCGGCCAGCGACCCGATCACGTGGCGCAGCTCGTCGGTCGAGTGCGAGACGGCGGTCAGGTGCGCCATCGAGCAGAGGGTGGTGTCGGTGGCGATCCGCTCGACCGTGCGCACGGTGCGGTCGCGGCTGGAGCCGCCCGCGCCGTAGGTCACCGACACGTAGGCGGGGTCGAGCACCTCGAGGCGGCGGATGGCGCGCCACAGCTCCGCCTCGCCCCGGTCGTCCTTGGGCGGGAAGAACTCCACCGCGAAGAAGGGGCGGTCGACGTTGATCCGTTCGGTCACCGTGGATGCGGAGCTCGTCGTCACCCCGACGACCTTACGGTGCCCACCGCCGGTCGGTCGTCCACCGACCGGCGCGCACCGCCCGCGCCCCGCCATGACGTGCACCACGACGGCATCGACGGGCCGGGTCCCGGGTGCACCGATAGCCTGGTCGTCGTGGCCGACCCCGTCTCCCCCGTGTCCGCACCGTCCGGTCCGTCCGGATCCCCGGGCCTGTCCACGGCAGGTCCGGCGCCGCTCGACGACGCGCTGCCCCAGCACGTGGAACGGGTGCTGGCCGGGTACCTGGACCGCCGCCGCACCGAGGTGCTGGGCATCGACCCGGTCGTCGCGGCGGCCGCCGACGCGCTGGCCGGGTTCGTCCTGGGCGGTGGGAAGCGGCTGCGGCCCACCTTCGCCTGGTGGGGCTGGCGCGGCGCGGGCGGTGACCCGGCCGACCCGCACGCGCAGGGCGTGCTGAGCGCGATCGCCTCGCTGGAGCTGATCCAGGCGTGCGCGCTGGTCCACGACGACCTGATGGACGCCTCCTCGACCCGGCGCGGCCGGCCCACGGTGCACGTCGAGTTCGCCCGGATGCACGCGGCGAACGGCTGGTCGGGCCCGCCGGCCCGGTTCGGCGCCGCCGTCGCGATCCTCGTCGGGGACCTGGCCCAGGTGTGGGCCGACGACATGTTCCACGCCGCCGCGCTCCCCGAGGGCGCCCACACCCGCGCCGCCGAGCCGTGGCGGGCGATGCGCACCGAGGTGCTGTCCGGCCAGTACCTCGACGTGCTGGCCCAGGCCTCCGGGGACACCGCCGAGTCGACCGCGCTGACCATCGACCGGTTCAAGACCGCCGCCTACACCGTGGAGCGGCCGCTGCACCTGGGCGCGGCGATCGCCGGGGCCGACCCGCGGGTCGTCGCGGCCTACCGGCGCTACGGAGCCGACATCGGCGTCGCGTTCCAGCTGCGCGACGACCTGCTGGGCGTGTTCGGCGACCCGCGGGTCACCGGCAAGCCCGCCGGGGACGACCTGCGTGAGGGCAAGCGGACCCTGCTGGTCGCCGCGGCCCTGCAGCGCGCCGAGCAGCGCGGGGACCGGGCCGCGGCCGACGTCGTCCTCTCCGCGCTCGGTGACCCCGACCTGGACGCCGCGAGCCTGGACCGGGCCCGCTCCGCGCTGTCGGAGCTGGGCGCGGTGCAGTCGGTGGAGCAGCGGATCGCCGCGCTCACCGGCGCCGCGCTCGACGCGCTCGACTCCGCACCGGTCGCCGAACCGGGCCGCTCACACCTGTTCGAGCTGGCCGAGCGTGCGACCCGGCGGGCCTGGTGAGCGGGGTGCGGCGGATCGAGGGGCACACCGACCACGTCGTCGTCGTGGGGGCGGGGCTGGCCGGGCTGTCGACGGCGTTGCACCTGCTGGGCGCGGGCCGCCGCGTCACGATCGTCGAGCGGGAGGGCTTCCCCGGCGGCCGCGCCGGGCGGCTCGACGTGACCGACGACCACGGCACCTACGCCCTGGACACCGGGCCGACCGTGCTGACCATGCCGGAGCTGCTGGACTCCGCCTTCGCCGCCGTCGGCGAGACGACCGCGGACCGGCTCGACCTCGTCCGGCTCGACCCGGCCTACCGGGCCGAGTTCGCCGACGGCTCGGCCATCGCGGTGCACACCGACGCCGCCGCCATGGAGCACGAGATCCGCGAGCAGTGCGGCCCGGACTCCGCGGCCGGGTACCGGCGGCTGCGCCGCTGGCTCACCGACCTCTACCGCGCCGAGATGGACAACTTCATCGGCGCGAACATGGACTCGCCGCTGTCGCTGCTCGGCCCCGACCTGGCCCGGCTCGCCGCACTCGGCGGCTTCGGGCGGCTCGGGAAGCGGATCGACCGCTTCCTGCCCGACGAGCGGCTGCGCCGGGTGTTCTCCTTCCAGGCGCTCTACGCCGGTGTCTCCCCGCGCGACGCGCTCGGCGCCTACGGCGTGATCGCCTACATGGACACCGTCGCGGGCGTCTACTTCCCGCGCGGCGGCATGCGGATGATGGGCACCGCGCTGGCCGGCGCCGCCGCCGACGCGGGAGCGGAGATCCACTACGGCCGCACCGTGACCGGCCTGGACCGCTCCGGGGACCGGGTCACCGCGGTCCGGCACACCGGTCCCGACGGCGCCGACGAGTCGCTGACCCCGTGCGACGCGGTCGTGCTCACCCCGGAGCTCCCCGCGGCCTACGCCCTGCTCGGCGGGGCCCCGCGGCGCCCGGTCGGGCTGCGCTGGTCGCCCAGCGCCGTCGTCGTGCACGCCGGGATGCCCGCGCCCGCCCCCGGCACCGCGCAGCACCACCACACGATCTCCTTCGGCGGCTCCTGGGCGGGTACCTTCCGCGAGATCATCGACGAGGGACGGCTGATGTCCGACCCGTCACTGCTGGTCACCCGGCCCGGGCTGACCGACCCGTCGCTGCAGCCCGGCGGGCGCGAGGTCATGAGCGTGCTCGCCCCGTGCCCGAACACCGCGGTGGCGCCCGGCATCGACTGGGACCGGGTCGGCCCGGCGTACGCCGAGGAGCTGTTCGGTGTGCTCGCCGACCGCGGGCTGGTGGACCCCTCCGCGCAGCCGAGCTGGACCCGGATGTGGACCCCGCAGGACTGGGCGGCCGCCGGGATGGCCGCGGGCACGCCGTTCTCGGCGTCGCACACACTGGCCCAGACCGGTCCGTTCCGGCCGCGCAACCTGGTCCGCGGGACGGCGAACGCGGTGCTCGCCGGGTGCGGGACGACCCCGGGCGTCGGGATCCCGCCGGTACTGATCTCCGGCCGGCTCGCGGCCGAACGGATCACCGGTCCGCGCCCGGCCGAGCACGCCGGACGCGGGGCCGCCGCACGCACGGGGCCCTGAGGAGGGGCACTGCGGGCGGGCGCCGAGTACGAGCGCCGAGGGGCGTGGAATCATGCTTCCCGACGATGCCCGACCAGCACACACGGACACGATGACGGCTCAGCCCTCGCCCCCGCTCCCCCGCCCGGCGGCACCCGAACCGGTGACGCCGGACCCCGGCACGGGCGCGGTCGTGCCCCCGCCACCCGCACCGCGGACCGCGGGCCCCGGCCTGGTCGAGCGGCTCGGCTCGCCGCCGCGGGGCGTCCTGCTGCTGGGGCTGGCCGGGACCGTGCTGATGTTCCTCGGCTCGTTCGGCGGCGGCGGGATCCCGATGCGGGACCCGGTGATCGGCAACTCGGCGCTGTCGTTCTGGCGCTACGGCCACGGCGCGATGCTCGCGACGATCGTGATCTACGTCGGCCTGGTGCTGATGGTGTGGGCGTGGGTGCGGCTGGGCCGCGCCGTGCTCGCCCGTCGCGCCGGTGGCCGCGCGGTGCTGACGACGGCGGCGGTGTGGATGCTGCCGATGCTCGTCACGGCGCCGCTGTTCACCCGCGACCCCTACAGCTACCTCGCCCAGGGCGCGCTGCCGCTGGCCGGGTACGACCCGTACGTCGTCGGGCCGGACACCATGGGCGGGATCTTCACCGACAACGTTCACTTCTTCTGGCAGGACACCCCCGCCCCCTACGGGCCCCTGTTCATCCTGCTCGCGCAGGGCGTGGTCCTGCTGGCCGGCCAGAACGTGCTGCTCGGCGTCGTGCTGATGCGGCTGACCCTGGTCACCGGGCTGCTGCTGCTCGTGGCGGTGCTGCCCGCGCTGACCCGGCGCCTCGGCGGGCGCCCGGCGGTCGCGCTGTGGCTGGCCGTGGCGAACCCGGTGATGGTCGTGCACATGGTCGGCGGGGTGCACAACGACCTGCTGGTCGTCGGCCTGCTGCCGCTGGCGGCGCTGCTGGCGCTGCGGCAGCGGTTCGTGTGGGCGATCGCCGTCGCGTCGCTGGCGATGGCGGTGAAGGCCTCGGCCGGGATCGTGCTGCCGTTCCTGGTGCTGGTGTGGGCCGCGAAGCTGTCCGGCGGGTTCTGGTCGCGGCTGGTCCGGGCCGGGGTGCCGTCGGTGGCCGTGTTCGGCGTCGTGTTCGGCGGCGCCACCTGGCTCACCGGTCTCGGGCTGGGCTGGCTGCCCGCGCTCAGCGCCCCGTCGATGATCGTGAACTGGCTGTCGGTGCCGACCGCGTTCGGTCAGGCGACCGCGAGCGTGGCCGGGATGTTCGCCGGTGAGGTGAACACCCAGGCGTTCGTCGACACGTTCCGGTTCCTCGGCGCGCTGGTGATGGGCCTGCTGATCGCCCTGCTGTGGTGGCGCGGCCGCGACGACCCGCGGGCCGCGGTGCGCAACGCCGCGATCGCCCTCGCGCTGGCCGCCGTGCTCTCCCCCACCACGCTGCCGTGGTATCTGAGCTGGGGGTTCTGCCTGCTCGCGATGACCCCGTGGAGCGCGCGCGGGCTGCAGTGGGTGGTCGTCGGCTCGATCTGGCTGATGATCGTGTACTTCCCCGACGGCGAGACCGCCCTCTATGTGCCGCACTACCTGCTGGCGTGTGCCCTGGCCGGTGTCCTGGCCGCGGTGTCGCTGCTCCGCCCGGACCCGCTGGGGTTGCGCCGGGGCGCCCCGGAGGCACCGTCGACCGCGCCCACCACCGATGCGGGCGTCCGCGGCTGAGCGGGCCGGGCGCGTCGAGCTCGACGCCGCCGGCCTGACCGACCCGCAGCTGCGCGCCGCCTACGCGGCCTGCCGCGCGCTGCACGCCGAGCACGGGCGCACCTACTTCCTGGCGACCCGGTTGCTGCCCCCGGCACGACGGGTCGACATCCACGCCCTCTACGGCTTCGCCCGCTTCGCCGACGAGATCGTCGACGACCCCGACGGCGCGGGCGGCGGGGACCCGCACACCCGGCTCGACGCGCTCGACGCCGAGCTGGCGGCCGCACTGGCGGGCGCCCCGCTGCCCGGCAGCAGGCCCGAGGTGCTCGCCGTCGCCGAGACCGCGCGCCGCCACGACCTCGACGCGTCGCTGTTCCGGGACTTCATGGTCTCGATGCGGATGGACCTCACCGTCTCCGACTACGCCACCGACGACGAGCTGGCCGTCTACGTGCACGGCTCGGCCGCCGTGATCGGGCTGCAGACGCTGCCGGTGCTCGGGACGGTCGTCCCGCGGGCGGAGGCCGAGCCGCACGCCGCGCTGCTGGGCGTGGCGTTCCAGATCACGAACTTCCTCCGCGACGTCGGCGAGGACCTCGACCGCGGCCGGGTGTACCTGCCCGCCGACGAGCTCGCCGCGTTCGGCGTCGACCGGGAGCTGCTGACCTGGAGCAGGCGCACCGGGCGCCCGGACCCGCGGATCCGCCGCGCCCTGGCCCACCTGGTCGCCCGGACCCGGGCCACCTACCGGCGGGCCGACCCGGGGATCCCGATGCTGGAGCCGGTGTCGCGGGCCTGCGTCGGCGCCGCCCGGGTGCTGTACGCGGAGATCCTCGACGAGATCGCCGACGCCGGCTACGACGTGCTGACCCACCGGGTCGCGGTGCCGAACCGGCGCCGGGCCGCCGTCGCGCTGCCCCGGCTCGGCCGGGCGCTGGCCGCCCGCGGGACCCAGCTGGCGCGCGAACGCGCCGGGCGTCCGTCCCGCGGGTGAACCGGGCCGGGGAGAACCCTCAGAAGGCCATGGCCTGGGCGCGGCGCTTGATCTCCTTGTGCCGGCCCGCGCGCAGCGCGGTGATCGGGGCACCGGAGAGCGACTCCTCCTCGGTGAACAGCCAGCTCAGGATGGCGTCGTCGTCGTAGCCGCCGTCGCGGAGGACGACGATCGTGCCCGGCAGCCCGCGCACGACACCGTCGTCGTCGAGCAGCGCGGTCGGGACGACGACGTCGTGCCCGTTCTTGAACGACAGGAGCTGCCCGTCGCGGACGAGCTGGTGCACCCGGGAGACGGGGATCGACAGGCGGTCGGCCACCTCGGCGACGCTCAGCGTCTCCTCGGTGACAGCGGCGGGGAGGGACTCGTTCACAGCCGGACACTGTCCCACACCGCCCCGGGCGGCGCCGACTCCCACCGGACCGGCCGACGCGGTGGGGTCCTACGCCGACCACCTGCACGACCGACCCGATCCCCACCGGTAACCTGACCCGCGATGAGCTCACCGTCCGGTCCGGTCGATCCCGGCGCCCCGGGTGGGGCCGGGCGGCTCGCCGCCGACGGCCCCGGCGAGGTGCTGCTCGACGGCCGCTACCGGGTCGGCCCGGTACTGGCCCGCGGCGGCATGTCGACGGTGCACCACGGCACCGACACCCGTCTCGAACGCGCCGTCGCGATCAAGGTGATGGACCCGCGGATGGCCGGGGACCACGCCTTCCGCACCCGGTTCGACCGGGAGGCGCGGCTGGCGGCCAGGATCGACCACCCGTGCGTCGTCGCCGTCTACGACCGGGGCACCGTCCCCGCGGGGCCCCTGGGCGAGGCCAGCCTGTTCGTCGTCATGGAGCTGGTCGACGGCGGCACCCTGCGCGACGTGCTGCGCGCCCGCGGTGCGCTGGGGCTCCCGGCCGCGGTCCGGGTGCTCGAACCGGTCCTCGCCGGGCTGGCCCGCGCGCACCGGCTCGGCATGGTGCACCGCGACGTGAAGCCGGAGAACGTGCTGATCTCCTCCGGCGGCGAGGTGAAGGTGGCCGACTTCGGCCTGCTCACCGCGGCCGCCGAGGCCGGGGTCAGCCACGCCGGGATGATCCTCGGGACCATGGCCTACCTCTCCCCCGAGCAGGTCGTGTCCGGTCGCGCCGACGGCCGCAGCGACGTCTACGCGGCCGGTGTCGTGCTCTACGAGATGCTGACCGGGCAGCCGCCCTACACCGCCGACAACCCGCTGTCGGTGGCCTACCGCCACGTGAACGAGGACGTGCCGCCGCCGTCGGCGCTGGTCCCGGGGCTGCCGCCGGCCGTGGACGCGCTCGTCGCCCGGGCCACCTCGCGGGACCCCGAGCAGCGCCCGGTCGATGCGGAGCACTTCCGGCGCGAGCTGCTGGACATGGCCGACCGGCTGGGCCTGCCCCGGACCGCGACCCCGCGTCCGCCCGGCCCGCCCCCGCCCGACGACGGCCCCACCCTCCCCGCAGGCCCCCTGCGCCACCGGCCGCTCGACGCCGCCGCGCCGGGCCCCGGCGGCACCCGGGTGCAGACCCGGGCCCGCGGCGCGCACGGCACCGCCGTCACCCCCGCCGGGCAGCCGGAGCCGATGACCCGCGAGGAGCTGGCTGGGCGCCGCCGTCGCGGCCGCCGGGTGTTCGCGCTGTGGATGGTGCTGCTCCTGCTGCTGGCCGCGCTGGCCGGGACGGGAGCCTGGTGGCTCGGGTCGGGCCGCTGGACCACGATGCCCGCGGTCACCGGTCTGGACCGCGAGCGGGCGACCGCGCTCGTCGCCGAGTCCGACCTGACGCCCACGGTCACCGAACGGGCCGACGACGACGTGGCGCCCGACCTCGTCGCGCAGGTGGACCCGGCCCCGGAGACCCGGGTGCTGCGCGGGACCACGGTCACCCTGGTGGTGTCGACCGGCCGTCCCGCGGTGCCCGACGTGCCCGCGGGCAGCGCCGTGGACACCGCGGAGGACGCCGTGCGCCGCGCCGGGCTGACCCCGGTGCGCTCGACGAGCGCCGAGGAGTTCAGCAGCGAGGTCCCCGCCGGTGCGGTGATCCGCACCGACCCGCCCGCCGGGACCCGGCTCGCCGGTGGTGCCGCGGTCACCCTGGTGACCAGCCGGGGCGCCGAGCCGGCACCGCCGCCCCCGGCGCCGACCGCCGAGCCCGCGGCGCCCACCTCCGTGCCGTTCGTGATCGGCATGCGGGCCGACGAGGCGGAGGCGCTGCTGCGTCAGGACGGCTTCGAGGTCGACATCGAGCGCAGCTTCCCCTTCGGCCGCCGCGACGGCCGCGTCGTCGGTCAGGACCCGGGGGCGGGCGGCGACGCCGAGCCCGGCGACACGATCACGCTGACCGTGCTCTGAGCCCGCGTCGCGGGTGGGAGCCGGCGCCCCGGCCGGATGGCGGCCCGGCCGGGACACCGGCGTTCGAGGGGCCCTACAGCCCGAAGCGGGTGCGCTCGGCGTCGCCGATCGCGGGCAGCTGCGCCCCGGCGACGGTGACCGCGAGGGCACCGGCGCGCACGGCGTAGCGCGCGGCGTCCGGCAGCTCGTCCCCCGCGGCGAGCCGCACGGCGACGGCCGCCAGGAAGGCGTCGCCCGACCCGGTGGTGTCCACCACGTCCGCCCGCATCGCATCCACTGTGGACAGCGTAGCCGCTCCCGCGTCGTGCACCTCGCAGCCCGCGGCCCCGCGTGTCACGACCGACCGGGGCACCGGGTGCTCCCCCAGCAGCGCGGCCTCGTGCTCGTTGACCACGAGCACGTCGGTGGCGGCGAGCAGCTCGGCGGGCACCGGGGCGTAGGGCGAGAGGTTCAGCACCACCGTGGTCCCGGCGGCCCGGGCGGCCCGGGCGGCGGCCAGCACCGTCGGGACACCGATCTCCAGGCACAGGGTCAGCACCGCGACGTCGTCGAAGGAGGGCAGGTCACCCGGCTCCAGGGTGGCGTTGGCGCCGGGCGAGACGACGATCGTGTTGTCGCCCGCGGCGTCGACGGTGATGACCGCGGTGCCGGTGGCCGTGCCGGTCCGCACCGTGACCCCGTCGACGTCGGCACCGGCGGCGGCGACGGCGTCGCGGACGGTCCGGCCGTGGTCGTCGTCGCCGACCGCGCCGACCATCCCCACGGCGACCCCCGCGGCGGCCCCGAGCCGGGCGGCGGCGACGGCCTGGTTGGCACCCTTGCCGCCGGGGCCCACGGTCAGGTCCGACCCGGCCACGGTCTCCCCCGGCCCCGGGAAGCGCTCGGTGCGCACCACCAGGTCGGCGTTGAGCGAGCCGACGACCAGCACCCGGCTCATCGGGCGTCCACCACGTCGTGCGCGGCGCCGGTCTCGGCGGCGGCCGGGCGCGGGATGAGCAGCGACAGCGCGAACGCGCCCGCGGTGCACGCGGCCCCGACCAGCATGCCCGCGGTGTAGCCGCCGACCCCGGTCTGCCCGGCCCCGCCGACGGCGACCTGCACCGCGGGCAGCACCACGAAGCTGATCCCGGCGCCGAGGTTGAACGCGCCGGCGTTGAGCCCGGGCAGCATGCCGGGCCGGTCGGCGGGCGAGAGCAGCACGCCCAGGCCGTTGAGCATGATGTTGGCGATGCCGGCGTAGGTGACGCCGAGCAGCAGCGTCGCGACGACCAGCACCGCGAACGAGTGCACGCCCACGACCGCCAGCAGCACGGTGGCGACGACGCTGCCGGCCAGCCCGACCCGCAGGACGGTGCGGTAGCCGAGCACCGGGGCCAGGCGACCGGCGAACGGCCCGACCAGCCAGCCGATCAGCGCGTAGGGGGCGAGCAGGGCGAGCGCGGTGAGGTCCGCTCCGAGCCCGAACCCGGCCGCCGGGTTCTGCGCGATCGACGCGACCAGGCCGTTGACCACGGCGAACACGCCGGTCATGGTCAGCAGCGTGGTGCCGAGGGTGGCCCAGGTGGCGCGCCGGCGCAGGTCCTCGGGCGCGACGAGCGGCTGGGCGGTGCGGCCCTGCAGCCGCCAGAACACCACCGCGGCGACGACCGCGAGCAGCGCGTACCCGGCGACCCGGCCCCAGCGCGCGTCGGACAGCGCGGCGGCCTCGTCGAAGGCCAGCAGCAGCGCGCCGACCGCGACGACCAGCGGGACGACCCCGCGCCAGTCCATCCGGGTGCCCTGCGAGGGGCGGGACTCCACGCCCCACACGGCGACGAGCACCAGCGCGACGACGGTGACCGCGGCGATGACCCAGAAGATCGAGCGGAAGCCGTGGTGGGTGGCCAGCCAGCCGCCGAGCAGCGCGTCGAGACCGGCCACGCCGCCGTTCACGGCGGTGATCAGGCCGAGCACGATGCCGTAGCGGCGCGGGTCGGCGATCTCGCTGCGCAGCATGAGCAGGCAGATCGGGACGACCGGCCCGGTGATGCCCTGCAGGGCCCGGCCGGCGAACAGCATCGGCACGCTGACGGCGAGGGCGGCGACGACGCTGCCGACCAGCATGACCGCGAGCATCACCAGCAGCACCCGCCGGCGCCCCGCGATGTCGGACAGCCGCGGCAGGAACAGCGAGAACATCGCCGCGAGGGTGAAGAACATGGTCTGGGACAGGCCGACGGTGGCGTCGTCGGTGCCCAGCTCGCGGGCCATGGTGACCAGCGCGGGGCTGAGCATCGAGGCGTTGAGCTGGAACGCCACGCAGGCGGCCAGCACCGCCACGACGAGCGTGACGACCGGGCGGCGGTCGGGGGTGGTCATGCGATCTGCTCCGTTGCAGCGACGGTGGTGGCCGGGAGGGCGGGGTCGCCGATGGCGCGCAGGGTGTCCACGACGAGCCCCCAGAAGCGGGCGTGGTCGAGCTCGAGCGCGGCGTGCGTGCGGCATCCCTGCGGGGCCGGGCCGCGCCGGTCGGCGACCGTCATCCCGGTGGTGTGCCGGCCCGCGGTCTCGACGACGATCGGCATCGGGAACGCCCGCACGATCGTCGGGTCGATGACGTGGGCGACGGCGCACGGGTCGTGCACCGGCGGGGCCTCGAAGCCCTGGACGTCGCGGTAGGTGGCGGCGAAGAAGTCCAGCAGCTCGTCGACGAAGCGCGCCGGGCCGGTCCCGACGGCGCGGATCGCGCGGCGCACCTCGGGACCGGCCAGCGCCTGGTGGGTCAGGTCGAGCCCGACCATGACCACCTCCCAGCCCGCCTCGAACACGATCGCGGCGGCCTCGGGGTCGATGGCGATGTTGAACTCGGCCACCGGGGTCCGGTTGCCGACGGCGACGCCGCCGCCCATCAGCACCACCCGCTTGACCCGGTCGACGATCCCGGGGGCGCGCCGGGCGGCGAGCGCGATGTTGGTCAGCCCGCCGGTGGGGACGAGGGTGACGGTGCCCGGCTCGTGGGCCAGCACGGTCTCCACGATGAGGTCCACGGCGTGGGTGTCCACCGCGGCGAACGCCGGTGCGGGCAGCTCCGGGCCGTCCAGGCCGCTCTCGCCGTGGATGTCGGCGGCGACGGAGATCTCCCGCAGCAGCGGGCGGTCGGCGCCGGCCGCGAACGGCACGCCGGTGATCCCGGCCAGGGTCGCGACCGAGAGCGCGTTGCGGGTCACCTTGTCCAGCGTCTGGTTCCCGACGACCGTGGTGACGGCGAGCAGCTCGATCCGCGGGTCGCCGTGGGCGAGCAGCAGCGCGATCGCGTCGTCGTGGCCCGGATCGCAGTCCAGGACGATCTTCTCGGTCATCTCCGGTGTCCCACCTCGTCGTCGTGGTCGCCCGGGGCGGTCCGGACGTGTCGACTGTGACTTGTCAAGCGCATGACGTCAAGCGCTTGATGTGTGGCGCGTCCGGGTAGGCTCGCCGGATGGCAGGACCGGTGGGCCGGCGGGTGACCGCGGCGATGGTGGCCCGGCGGGCGGGGACGAGCGTGTCCACCGTGTCGCTGGTGGTGAACGGCAAGTCGCGCGGACGGGTGTCCGCGGTGATCACCGAGCGGGTCCGCGCCGCGGTCGACGAGCTGGGCTACGTGGTCGACCACGCGGCGAGCTCGCTCGCCCGCGGGACCACCGACCTCGTCGTGCTGCTCGCCCCCGACCTCCCCAACCCCTACTTCGGGCGGGTCACCACCGGGATCCGGGAGGCGCTGGGCAGCAGGCACCAGCTGATGCTGTCGGTGATCGAGGGCGGCGAACAGCCCGGCGCCGACGACGTCCGCCGGGTCGCGGCGTTCCGCCCGGCCGGGCTGCTGGTGCACGCGCCGTCGCCGACGTTCCTCGACGACCTCGAACCGGGCGGCCCGCCACTGGTGCTGATGGACGCCCCCGGCTTCGAGGGCCGCGCGGCCACCGTGACCTTCGACCTGGAGCCGGGCGTGCGCGCGCTGGTCGCGCACCTCGCCGAGGCCGGGCACACGGTGCTCGCCTACCTGGAGGGCTCGACGCCCTCGGCCACCTTCACCGTGCGCCGTGAGCTGCTCGCCCGGGTCGCCGCCGAGCACGGCCTGCGGGTCCTCGACGACGGCACCCGGGCCGGGCTGACCCTCGACGCCGCCGCCGACGTCAGCACCGAGGCGCTGCCGCGCTGGCGGGCGGCCGGGGCCACCGCGGTCGTCGCGGCGGCGGACACGATGGCCTACGGCGTGCTGGCCGCCGCGCACCGGCTCGGGCTGGCCGTGCCGGGGGACATCGCCGTCGCGGGGTTCGACGACCTGCCGTACTCGCAGGTCACGGCGCCGTCGCTGACGAGTGTGGCGCTGCCGGCGGAGGAGCTCGGCCGGGCCGCGGCCCAGCGGCTGGCCGCCGTGCTCGCCGGGGACGGCGACGGCGCCGCCGCCCCCCTGCTGCCCTCGCGGCTCGCGGCCCGGGCCAGCACCGGGGCCTGAGACACACCACCGGGGCGGCTCCGGGTGGAGCCGCCCCGGGGACGGACGGGTCAGCCGCGCAGCATCTCCGCGACGAGGAACGCCAGCTCCAGGCTCTGCTGGGTGTTCAGCCGCGGGTCGCAGGCGGTCTCGTACCGGCCGGCGAGGTCGGTGTCGGAGATCCGCTGCGCACCACCGAGGCACTCGGTGACGTCCTCGCCGGTGACCTCGACGTGGATGCCGCCGGGGTGCGTGCCGAGCGACCGGTGCACCTCGAAGAAGCCCTGCACCTCGTCGACGATCCGGTCGAAGTGCCGGGTCTTGTAGCCGGTCGAGGCCTCGTGGGTGTTGCCGTGCATCGGGTCGCACTGCCAGATGACCTTGTGCCCGGAGGCGGTCACCTTCTCGACGATCGCCGGGAGCACGTCGCGGACCTTGTCGTTGCCCATCCGGGAGATCAGCGACAGCCGGCCCGGGCGGTTGTGCGGGTCGAGCCGCTCGACGTACTCGACGGCCTGGTCGGGCGTCGTCGTCGGGCCGATCTTCATGCCGATCGGGTTGGCCAGCAGCTCCGCGAAGGCGACGTGCGCGCCGTCGAGCTGACGGGTCCGCTCCCCGATCCAGAGGAAGTGCGTGGACAGGTCGTAGAGCTTCGGCGACTCCCCGCCGGTGGGGTCGCGCTCCAGGTCCAGGCGCAGCATCGCGCGCTCGTAGTCGAGCAGCAGCGCCTCGTGGCTGGCGTAGAACTCGACCTGGTGCAGGTTGTGGTCGCGCACCCCGCAGGCGTCCATGAAGCGGACCGCGCGGTCGATCTCGGCGGCGACGGCCTCGTAGCGCACGCCCGCGGCGGAGGTGCGGACGAAGTCCTTGTTCCAGTCGTGCACCTTGGACAGGTCGGCCAGCCCGGTCGCGGTCAGCCCGCGGACCAGGTTCATCGCCGCCGAGGCGTTCGCGTAGGCGCGCACCATCCGCGACGGGTCCGGGATGCGGCCCTGCGCGTCCGGGGCGAGCCCGTTGACGATGTCCCCGCGGTAGGACGGCAGCCCGCTCGCGTCGATCGGCGAGCTGCGCGGCTTGGCGTACTGACCGGCGATGCGGCCGACCTTGACCACCGGCATCGAGGCGCCGTAGGTCAGGACGACGGCCATCTGCAGCAGCGTGCGGATCGTCGCCCGGATGTGCGGCTCGGTGTTGTCAACGAAGGTCTCGGCGCAGTCGCCGCCCTGCAGCAGGAACGCCTCACCGTTCGCGACGTCGGCGAGCCGCGACTGCAGCCGGTCGACCTCCGGCGGCAGCACCACCGGCGGGACGGACTCGAGGACCTTCCGCACGTCGCCCACCTGCGACGGGTCGGGCCACTCGGGCTGCTGGGCGGCAGGGCGGGAGAGCGCGTCGTCCAGGGCGGAGCGCAGGTCCGCGGGCAGCGGCGGCAGCTCCGGGAGGACGTCGATCGGCGCGTCGACGGACCAGTTCACGCGGCCCAGCCTAGGCCGGGGCCGATCCCTACCGGGGCGCGGCCCCCGTCGCGAGGGTCTCGGCGATCACTTCCCAGCGCCGCAGGTTGTGCCGGGCGTCGGCGAGCGCGTCGTGCGCCTCGGCGGGCGGCGGGGGCAGCGCCGGGCGGCCCGCGTCCTCCCACCGCTGGCGCAGCTCGCGGGTGAAGCGCGGGATCGGCCGCGGCAGCGCGGGCATCGCACCCCACAGCTGGCACAGCGCCACGTGGTCGTAGGCGGCGATCCAGGCCCAGAGCTCGACGTCGCCGGGGGCGCCGGTGCAGAAGTCGAGGATCTCCTCGCGCATCCGGGCCCGCGACATCCAGGCCCGGTCGCTGGGCGAGGGCAGCTTGGGCAGCACGTTGGCCCTCACCCACTTGCCGGCCCGGTCCGGGTCGAACTCGGTGGACACGGCGTAGAACTCGCGGCCGTCCTCGCCGACGATCCCGATCGACACCAGGTCGATCGTCGTGCCGTCCTCGATGAACTCGGTGTCGTAGAAGAAGCGCATTGCCGTCCTGGGCTCGGGTTCGGTCGTTGAGCTGTGCCGCCCGACGAGCGTACGTGCCTCTGCTGCCGTGATCGGGACCGCTCCGGGTCAGGCGTCCTCCGTTGCCTGAACCGCACGCAGCTGGACCGCCAGCGCCGGGACTTCCTGAGACGCAGCAGCCCAGAGGATCTCGAGATCGATCTCCAAGTACTCGTGCACGACACGATTGCGCATTCCCGCCAGTGCCCGCCACGGCAGGTGCGGATGAGCAGCAGCCAGCTCGGGGCTCACGCGTGCAGCAGCCTCACCGAGCACCTGGATCAGATGCGTCAAGACGATCTGCACGTCCTCGTCGGCATCAAACCGCGCACGGCCGCGCGCAACCCGGACCCGGATCTTCTCAGCGGCTTCCAACATGTCCGCGATCCGCTCCCGGTCACGTCGGACCAACAGGGATCCCTCCATCACGAGCGATCTTCGAGAAGACGGTCACACTGCCACCGCCTCGGCGAGAACCTGATCACGGACACGGCGTTTGAGACCGTTCACCGTGGCGACCTGTGTGAGAACCCCAAGTGAGTCCTCGACCGCGAGCGCGAAGGAAACCATGTCGACATAACCATGGCCGGGTTCCAGGTCGACCAGCAGGTCGAGATCACTGGTGGGGGTCGATTCGCCACGCGCGACGGAACCGAAGACACGGATGTTGTAAACACCATGACGGCGCCCGACGTCCACGATGTAGTCCCGACGTGCACTCACGTCGGCCAGCGTGACGGCCTGGTGGGTTCCGGCGGTCATCGCGCCTCCCATACGAAACAGTGCGGCGATCGTACTGCGCTCGCGCGATATCGGGACCGGCCGAGCCCGGGCATCGAGCTCATCCGTCGGACGACACCGGCAGCCACTCCGCCGCCGAGCCGAAGAACCGGCACTGAGCTCCGCCACGGCTCGACGACCTTCGATCGTAGAGGAGGTCGTCCACCTACCGGATCGAAACGAGCATGCTCGACGCCCTTGTCGCAAGCCGGAAGCTCCACTGACCGGACAGGTGAGCGGGCCGCCGTCCGGCTCCGGCCGGCTCGGTTGCCTGCTTCGCCTCCCGAGAGGTCACCGACCGCCGGATTCTGCCGGGCGACAGGTCGGTCCACCACGGGCTCTCACCGACAGAGGAGCCTTCGCCCAGCTCCACATCGGTGGGTCAGATCGCCGGGACGCACTTCCGAAGTCGATCAGGAGGCGCGGGAGTCGGGCACGTTCGCGTCCGGCCGCTGCGGAGCGGGACGCGACGGCGCGGGCGGCGGCGCACCGGCCGCGGCCTTCTCCTTGACCGACGCTGCGTAGAGGTCGACGTAGGTCTGCCCGGACAGCTCCATCAGCGAGTACATGATCTCGTCGGTCATGGAGCGCTCGATGAACCGGTCCCCGGCCATGCCCTCGTACCGGGAGAAGTCCAGCGGCTCGCCGATCACGATCTTCACCTTGCGCGGGCGCCACATCTTGGAGCCGATGGGGTTGACCTTGTCGGTGCCCACCATCGCGACCGGGATGACCGGCACCCCGGCCTCCAGGGCCATCCGGGCGACGCCGGTCTTGCCCTTGTAGAGCCGCCCGTCGGGCGAGCGGGTGCCCTCCGGGTAGATCCCGAGCAGCTTGCCCTCGTTCAGCAGCCGGACCGCGGTGTCCATCGCGGCGCGCGCCGCGGACCCACCGGAACGGTCCACCGGGACCTGCCCGACGCCGGTGAAGAACTGCTTCTTGAACCAGCCGCGGATCCCGGGCTCGGTGAAGTACTCGCGCTTGGCGAGGAAGGTCACCCGGCGCGGCAGCATCAACGGCAGGAAGAAGGAGTCGGCCACCGCGAGGTGGTTGCTGGCGAGGATCGCGCCGGCACCACCGGGCACGTTCTCGGCACCGCGCACCTCCGGCCGGCAGAACAGCCTCATCAACGGGCCGAGCAGCACGAACTTGGACCACCAGTACAGCACCCTGCGCTGCCTCCCTACCGACTTCGGCGACAGCCTACGGAGCGTCGACACCTCCTCACAACGGGGCGGTGGTCACCGGGGTCGGGCGGGCCCCGCGCGGCGCCCGCGCGGGCCCGTGGGCGGTGTCGGGCGGGACACGGGCCGTGACAGGATGGGAGCCGCCGCGAGCGGGGAGGGACGGACCGGTATGAGTTCCGCAGACCCCTCGCGTGACCGCGAGAACCGGCCCGACGACGACTTCGACGCGATCGTCGCCGCCTGGCGCGACGAGGGCTCGGTCCCGGACTGGCCCGCCGAGCCCGTGGAGCGCGCCGACCGCACGGACCGCGGCGACGCCGGTGACGCCGCGGGCGCGGCGGGCGGCGCCGACCGGCCCGCGCACCGGCCCGGCCCGGCCGCCCCGCACCCGGGCACCGGCACGGGTGCCGACCCGGACGACCACTACCACCCGCCGGAGCCGCCGCCGCTGCCGCGGCCGGGACCACCGGCCGTCGTGGGTGGCGGGCTGATCGCGGTGGGGCTGCTGCTGTGCATCGCGCCGGGGCTGATCGGCGTCGGCGGGACCTGGCCGCTGCCGCTCGGGCTGGTGCTCATCGCGGCCGGCCTGGGCTGGCTGCTGCTGCGGCTGTGGAGCCCCGACCCCGACGAGGGCCCCGACCCCTGGGACGACGGCTCGCGGCTGTAGCGCGCTCAGCGCCGGGCGCCGGACCGCAGGCTCTCGCGGGCCAGCGTCGCCGCGCCCACGACGGCGGCGGCAGCGCCGAGCTGCGCGGTCCGGATCCGGGCCAGCGGCCGGTTGCCCGCCCCGGTGAGGATGCGGGCGTAGTGCTCGCGGGCGGCGTCGAGGAACAGCGGCGCCGACGCCGACACCCCGCCCGCGATCACCACGAGGTCCGGGTCGAAGACGTCCGCGACGAGCGAGAGCCCCTCCCCCAGCCAGCGCCCCATGTCGTCGACGGCGGCGCGGGCGACCGGGTCCCCCTCGCGGGCGGCCGCGGCGACCCGCTTGCCGGTGACCCGCCCCGGGTCGACGGCGGCCTCGCGGGCCAGCCCGGACGGGCCCGGCACGTCGCCGCCCGAGAGCATCTCCAGCGCGGTGGCGCCGAGGGCGGTCCCGCTGCAGTAGCGCTCCCAGCAGCCGCGCTTGCCGCACGGGCAGGCCCGTCCGTCCGGGACGACCCGCAGGTGCCCCAGCTCGGGTGCGACGCCGTGCGCGCCGCGGAACAGCTCGCCGTCGAGCAGCAGGGCGCCGCCGATCCCGGTGCCCAGCGCGATCACCAGCGCCACCGAGGCACCGGCCGCGGCGCCGTGGCGCCGCTCGGCGAGCGCGGCGGAGTTCGCGTCGTGCTCCACGACGACCGGGATCCCGCCGAGCCGGTCGCCGATCCGCTCGGCGACCGGGGCGTCGCGCCAGGACAGGTGCGGCGCGTAGCGGACCAGGCCGCGCGGGGCGTCGACGAACCCGGCGAGCGCGAGCCCGACGGCGGCGACGGTGTGCCTGCGCCGCAGCTCGTCGACGGCGCCGGCGATGGCCGCCTCCAGCGCGTCGTCGGTGCGCGGGGTCGGCGCGGAGGCGGAGTCGAGGATCTCCCCCTCGGCGTCGACGACGCCCGCGCGCACGCTGGTGCCCCCGACGTCCACCCCGATGGTGCGGACGTCGGACATCCGGGGGCTCACGTCCGGTGCACCACGATCCGCTGCACGGAGCGTCCGCCGCCGTGCGGGCGGCGGGGCTCCTGGCGCGCGGGCGGGGCGGCCTCCTCCAGCACCGCGACGAGCACGGCGAGCAGCCCGCCGGCGTGGGCGGCGAGCCGGGTGACCAGCTCCGACCGCTCCCCCCGCACGACGGCGATCAGCGCGCACACCGGGCAGGCGGTGCAGGAGCCGGCGTCGCCGGGGCCGGGGTCGCTCCCGCCAGCCCGCAGCGAGTCCGACATCGTCTCGGTGGCCGCACGCAGCCGGTCGAGCAGCGCCACCGCGGTGACCCGCAGGTCCTCCGGGATGCCGCCGTGATCGCCGCAGTGGGTGCCGCCCCGCGTGTCACGGCCGCTCACGAGGTCATCCAGGTGCCCGGGTCGGGCATGAAGGAGATCACCAGGCGGGCGTCGGAGCCGCGGCCCTCCAGCCGGGCACCGGTGGCCTCGCAGCGGCGCAGGACCGACGGCAGCGAGACCACGCGCCGGGAGAACCCGATGCCGACGACCATGTCGTCGCCGACCCGGGCGAGGTCCAGCGGGGCGTCCTGGGCGCCGGGCAGCGCCACGTCGAGCTCGAACTCGGTGTCGGCGGAGACGCCGTGACCTGCGGTGCGGCGCAGCTCCATCAACGGCCGCGGCGGGGCGCCGTCGGCGGCGCCCGCGGGGTCGTCGTCGCCGTAGACCGACAGGGCCAGCTCGCGCAGCGCACCGACGCCGGTCGGCTCGGCGGCGGTGTAGCGGACCGCGGTCACCGGCACGTCCGCACCGAGCTCGCCCAGCTCGGCGAGCACGGACTGCTGCTCGGTGGCGCGTTCGCGCAGCCAGCGCGCCGCGGGCCCGCGCAGCGACGGCGGCGGGCCGGGCATCACCCGGTTCGCCAGCAGCCCGTCGACCCGCAGCTCGTGCAGGGCGAGCGCGGTCAGGGTGCGGCGGGTCTCGGCCGCGACCACCCGCTCCGGGGTCAGCACCAGCCGGATCGAGGTGCGGGAGCGGTCGGCGAGCAGGCCGCGCAGCCCGCGCAGCTGCTCGGCCAGCACCCCGAGCGCGTCGACCGTGCGGTCCCAGCCCGCGCCGTCGGCCTTGGCCCCGGCCAGCCCGGCGACCAGGCCGCGCACCGCGCGGCGGTGCGCGGGGAACAGCCGCTCCAGGTAGCCCGACAGCGCCTCGGGCAGGGTGAGCAGCCGCAGCGTCTCCGCGGTCGGCCCGCAGTCGACGACGACGACGTCGAAGCGGCCCGATTCGGCGTAGCGCTGCACCTCGACCAGCGCGAGGAGGTCCTCGACGCCGGGCAGCACGGTCAGCTCGTCGGCGACGAGCTCGTCCACCCCGGCCCCGGCGAGCATCGTGCGCAGGTGCCCCTGCAGGTCGCCCCAGGCGCCCTCGAGCAGGTGCCGGGCCTCGATGTGGGCGCCCCACAGGTTCTCGGTGACCTCGGTGGGCTCGGCGCCCAGCTCGGCGTCCAGCGCGTCGCCGAGGGAGTGCGCCGGGTCGGTGGACACGACCAGCGCGGACCGGCCGGTCCCGGCCACGTGCGCGGCCGTCGCGGCGGCCAGGGTCGTCTTGCCGACCCCGCCCTTGCCGGTGAAGAGCACGACGCGCACAGCGCGGAGCCTAACGATCGCGTCCGGGTCGCCGCCGACCGGCTCAGCCCTTCTCGACGCGGCGCTTGAGGCCCTTCAGTGCGGCGTCGATGATCACTTTCTCCGCCTTGCGACGGAGCATCCCGATCATCGGGAAGTTGACCTCGACGCTGAGCTCGTAGGTGACGGTGGTGCCGCCGGCGTCGCCGACCAGCCGGTACGCGCCGTCCTGGGCGCGCTGGATGCCGCCCTTGACCAGCGTCCAGGACACCGAGCGGTCGTCGGCGGCCCAGTCGTAGTCGAGGGTGTAGGTGTCCTTGATGGCCCCGGCGTCCATCGCGAAGCGGACCTGGCGGGCGCGGCCGTCGGCACCGGCGTCGAGGATCTCGACGCTGGTGATCTGGTCGGTCCACTCGGGGTAGGACGCGAAGTCCGCGATCACCGCCATGACCCGCTCCGGCGGGGCGTCGATGTGGATCGAGGACGAGGTCGCGTCGGCCATGGCGGGAGGCTATCCGGTGGTCAGAACCGGAGCACGTAGGGCGTGCCGTGCGCGCGGAAGTGTCCGGCGTTGACGCACTCGGTGCGGCCGATCCGCGCGCGGCGGTGCAGCGGCTGGTGCACGTGCCCGAACAGGGCGTGCGACGGCTGCTCGGCCCGGATCCGCGCGGCCAGCGGCGCGCTGGCGATCTCGGCGCGGCGGGTGACGACGTCGTAGGTCAGGCCCGGGTGCGCCGGCGGGACGTGGGTGCACAGCACGTCGGCCGGGCCGAGCGCGTCCAGGCGCGCGGTCCAGTCCTCGTGGGTCACGAAGTGCGGCCGCCAGGGGCCGGTGCGGCGCGGGTCGACCCCGGGCGGGAGCGGCACCCCGCCGAGGAAGCCGAACCGGCGACCGCCGATCTCGACCACCCGTCCGTCGGCGCGGGTGACGCCGTCGGTGTCGGGCCAGGCGTCGGGGACGTCGACGTTGCCCGGGATCGCCCAGACCGGCACCCCGAGCCCGCCCAGGACCCCGAAGACCTCGGCGTACTGCGCGGCGACGGCCTCGGCGACGGCGGCGGCCGGGTCGGTGAACCGGGCCCAGGAGCGCTCCAGCAGGCCCAGCACCTGCGCGCGCGGCGCCCCGATCCGGCGCATCCGGCCGAACTCCGCGGCCACCTCGGGCCCGAGCAGCCGGGAGATGATCCCGTTGGTCGGGTCGCGGTAGTCGATGAACTCCAGCAGGTCGCCGAGCACCAGCACCCCGTCGGCGCCCTCGGCGGCGCGGGCGAGCGGGACGGTGGCGCCGTGGACGTCGGTGACGACGTGCAGCCGCACGCTCAGGCCGTCCGGTCCGGCCGGAACGCCGACGGCGCGACGCCCGCCGGGCGCCCGCCCTCCAGGCGCCGCTTGAGCGCGAAGGCGTGCGCCTTGAACGCGCGGTGCCGCCGGTCGGACTCCGCGCGCAGCCACCGGCGGCGCCGCAGCCGTCCACCGGGCGGCGGGCCGTCCGGGTCCGCGCGCAGGAAGAAGTGCAGGACGGTGCCGTCGCCCTCCGGCTCGCACCAGACCTCCATGGTCCCGACGAGCGCGCCGGTCACGGTCCAGCGCAGCCCGGCCGGTCCGCGGTCGTGCGCGACCTCGGGGCGCAGGTCGGGCCAGTACGACGGCCACCGGGCCGGGTCGGCGAACTCCGCCGCGACCCGCTCGCGGGGCACGGCCAGGAAGGTCTCGTCGATCACGTCGATCGCGGGCACCCGGTCAGCGTGCCACCCCGTGCGACGGCGCCGGTCACGGGTACCGTCGCGGCCCGGACCGGACCGGCGGCACCACCGACCGATCCGTTATGTCCGAATCGATGTACGTGGACCCTACTCTCCGGTAGGTTCTGCTCCGAGGTGTCGCCGCAGCCGTCGCGGCGACCGCGTTCAGCCTGTCGAGGCCGCCAGGAGGTCGATCCCCGTGCGTGAGTACAGCGTTCCCGCCGCGGTGTCCGTGGGAGACGAGGAATCGCTCTCGGACGCCGTGTTCGACAACGCCACGCAGCACCCGTCGGACGTGCTCTACCGCCGCAAGGGCGCGGACGGGAACTGGTCGGAGGTGACCGCGGCCGAGTTCGGCGAGCAGGTCACCCGGATCGCCGCCGGGCTGGTCGCCGCGGGTGTGCAGGCCGGGGACCGGGTCGCGCTGCTGTCGCGGACCCGGTACGAGTGGACCCTGTTCGACTACGCGATCCTCGCCGCGGGCGGGGTCACCGTGCCGATCTACGAGACGTCGTCGCCGGACCAGATCTCCTGGATCGTGTCCGACTCCGGCGCCGTCGGGATCGTCGTGGAGACCGCCGAGCACGCCGCGTCGGTGGAGAAGGTCCGCGGAGACCTGCCCGAGCTGCGCACCGTCTGGCAGATCGAGCCCGCCGCGTCGGCCCCGGACGCCCCCTCGGCGGTCGAGCAGCTGCGCGGCCTCGGCGCGGACACCCCCGACGACGTGGTGCACGCCCGGCGCGGCGGGGTGCGCGCCGACGACCTGTGCACCCTGATCTACACCTCGGGCACCACCGGTCGCCCCAAGGGCTGCGAGCTGACCCACCGCAACCTGGTCGCCGAGATCCGCACGATCGCGGCGACGATCCCGCACCTGTTCGAGCCCGGGGACTCGGTGCTGCTGTTCCTGCCGCTCGCGCACGTGTTCGGCAAGGCCATCCAGTGCGGCTGCCTGTCCACCCGCACGGTCGTCGGCCACTCCCCCGACGTGAAGACCCTGCTGCCCGACCTGGCGGACTTCCGGCCGACCTTCCTGCTCGCGGTGCCGCGGGTGTTCGAGAAGGTCTACAACGGCGCGCGGCTCAAGGCGCACAACGACGGCAAGGGCAAGATCTTCGACGCGGCCGCCGACACCGCGATCGCCTACTCCGAGGCGCTCGACGCGGGCGGGCCCGGCCTGCTGCTCAAGGCCCGGCACGCGCTGTTCGACAAGCTCGTCTACGGCAAGCTGCGCGCCGCCGTCGGCGGCCGGGTCAAGGCCGCGGTGTCCGGCTCGGCCCCGCTCGGGGGCCGGCTCGGGCACTTCTTCCGCGGCATCGGGCTGCCCGTGCTGGAGGGCTACGGCCTGACCGAGACCTCCGCGGGCATCACGCTGAACACCGTCGACGCCCAGCGGGTCGGCTCGGTGGGCCGCCCGGTCCCCGGCTGCGCGGTCCGGATCGCCTCCGACGGCGAGATCATGCTGCGCGGCGACATCGTCTTCCGCGGCTACTGGAAGAACGAGGAGGCCTCGAAGGAGGCCCTGGAGTCCGACGGCTGGTTCCACTCCGGCGACATCGGCGAGCTCGACGACGCCGGCTTCCTCACCATCACCGGCCGCAAGAAGGAGATCATCGTCACCGCCGGCGGCAAGAACGTCGCCCCGGCCGTGCTCGAGGACCGGCTGCGGGCGCACCCGCTGGTCGGGCAGTGCATCGTGATCGGCGACCAGAAGCCGTTCATCTCCGCGCTGGTCACCATCGACCCGGACGCCCTGCCGGGCTGGCGCGAGCGCAACGGCAAGCCCGCGGGCGACGGCAGCTCGGCCGCCGACCTCGTCGACGACCCGGAGCTGCGCGGCGAGATCGCGGCCGCGGTCGAGGACGCCAACCAGGCCGTCTCGCGGGCCGAGCAGATCCGCAAGTTCACGATCCTGCCGCACGACTTCAGCGAGGCCGGCGGCGAGCTGACGCCGACGATGAAGGTCAAGCGCAAGGTCGTCGTGGAGTCCTACTCCGGCGAGATCGAGGCGCTCTACGCGGGGACCACCGCCGACAAGGGCTGACCCCCCGCCGTCGACGACGGGTCGTGCACTCAGCGCGGCCCGTCGTGGCCGGTCAGGAAGCCGTGCAGGCGGGCCGCCGACGACGGCCCGCCCCAGACCCGCCGGACGCGGGCCCGTCCGGCGTGGCCCATCGCCGTCGCCCGGACGGGGTCGGCGAGCAGGTCGGCGACCCGGTCGGCGACAGCGGCGACGTCACGTCCCGGCACGACGTGGCCGGTCACACCCTCCTCGACGGTCTCCGGCGCGCCGCCGGAGTCCCCCGCGACGACGGGCAGCCCCGACGCCGCGGCCTCCAGCAGCGCGATCCCCAGCCCCTCGACGTCGAGCCCGCCGAGGTGGGTGCGGCACGGCAGGGCGAACACGTCCCCGGCGGCGTGGTGCGCGGCGAGCTCGGCGGCCGGGACCCCGCCGGTGAGCACGACGGCGTCGGCCACCCCGGCGCGTGCCGCCAGTGTGCGCAACCGGTCCCGGTAGGGCCCGCCGCCGACGAGCAGCAGCCGGGCGCCCGGCACCCGGCGGCGGATCCGTGGCAGCGCCGCGACCAGCACGTCCTGGCCCTTGCGCGGCACCAGCCGGGACACGCACGTCACGACGGGTGCGTCGCCGAGCCGGTACCGGGCCCGGACCGCGGCGCGGGCGTCCGGGTCGGGTGCGAAGCGGACGGTGTCCACCGGGGGCGGCAGGACCTCCAGCGCCGCGTCCGGGCCCAGCGCGCCGGCGAGCCGGCCGCGGGTCCAGCGCGACACCGTGGTGACGACGTCGGCGTCGCGGCCGATCCGGTGCAGCGCCCGGCGCGCGCCGGGCAGCATCGACCAGCCGACCTCGTGGCCGTGCGTGGTGGCGACGACCCGCTCCACCCCGGCCCGGCGGCGCAGGTACGGGCCGAGCAGCCCCAGCGGCGCGGCCGCGCCGAACCAGACGGTCCCGGCGTCGTGCTCGCGGGCCAGCTCCGCGGCGCGCCGGGCGACCTCGGGGACCGGCAGCATGAGCGACGACCGGTGCCGGTGCACGGGGAACGGCAGCGCGGCGTCGTGGTCGGCGGCGCCGCGCCAGGCGGGCGCGTGGACCGCGAGCGAGTCCGGCGGGAGCGCGCGGGCGAGGTCGGACAGGTAGGACTGGATGCCGCCGGGCCGGGGCGGGAAGTCGTTGGTCACCAGCAGCGTGCGCGCCACGGTCGGCGACGCTAGTCCTCGGCGGGGCGCCGGCCGCCGGTGGTCACCGGCGGAGGGGACAGCGGGGGTCGGGACGGCGGCTCCGCACGCGCGCTGCGCGTCGGGGATGCGGGCCGCCGTCCGACACTCCGGGGAGCGGACGAGTTCCGCGTCCTCACCGTTGCGTGACCGGATCGGTCGCCCGCCGGGGTGGCACTGCTCCGTACGAGTGGTGGTGCTCGCTCGGCGGCACAGTTGGTGAGGATGTCGTGCTGTTCAGGTGAACGAGCGCGGCGGCCCGCGGTGACGGCCCCGCCCGGTTTTTCTCCGGCGCGGCCATTCTGTCGGACCCCTCCCCTAGCGTCCGCGGTGCTCGACCACCTCGGGTCCGACGAAGGAGGAGCCATGATCGTCGACTGCGATCGCTGCGAGGTCCGCGGTGCCGCGTGCGGTGTCTGCGTCATCGGGGTGCTGCTGGAGGTCCCGGAGGACGACCGGCCGATCCCCTACCTTCCCGTCGACCTGCCGGCCGGCACGGTGGCCACGACCGTCGCCCCGCTGGAGTTCGCCGAGCCGGAGCGCCGGGCACTGCAGGTGCTGGCCGAGGGCGGCCTCATCCCGCACCTGCGCCTGGTCGAGCCGGGCGCACCGGCGCCCGGTCGGGCCGGACGTACGGCGCTGCCGATGCCGGTGGTCCCGCCGGCCGGGCACGGGCCGCGGCACCGTGACGTGGGGTGAGCGCTCACCCGCCGAGGCGGCGCAGCAGCACCGCGGACGCCACGGTGTGCGCGCCCCGGCGGCGCACCGAGCGCACGATCTCCTGGTCCGACGTCGCGACCAGCAGCGGCCGCCCCGCCGGCTCGGCGGCGACGAGGTCGCGGACGACGTCGTCGGCGATCACCCCGGCGTCGCTGAACAGCACCCGCACCCCGCGGCTGCCGCGCACCGGCGCGGCGATCACGGCGGCCCCGTCGAACACCACGGTGATCTCGGCCCCCGTGCGGGCACCCAGTGCGCCGAGCTGGGCCACCAGCCGGGAGCGCTGGTCGGCCAGCGGCAGGTCCGGGTAGCCGGTCTTGCTGACGTTGTAGCCGTCGACGATGAGGTGCACCGACGGCACGGTCAGCAGCGCGTCCAGCGCGGCCAGCCCGTCGACGGGGGCCGCGACGCGCGCGCCGGTCCCGCGGTCGCCCGTTCCCGCGACGAGGTCCGCCGGCCGCGGTCCGCCCGCGCCGACGTCGAGCTCGCGGCGCAGCCCCGAGATCGCGCCGCTGACGGTGTCCAGCAGCAGCTCCAGGCGCACCTCGTCGCCGCGCCGGGCCTCGCGGGCGGCCTGGCGGGCGGCGGCGACCTGACCGGCCGCGGCGTCGGCCCGGCGGCGTTCCCGGTCGGCCCGCTCCCGCTCGGCGGCGGTCTCGGCGCGGGAGCGGGCGAGCTCGTCGTCGACGCCGCCGCGCAGCCGCGCGACCTCCTCCTCCAGCTCGGTGCGGGCGTCGAGTGCGGCACGCAGCCGCGCGCCCTGGTCGCTGACCCGGCGGCGCATCTGCTGGTACTCGGTCTCCCGCTCCCCGACGAGCGCCCGTGCGCGTTCCCGTTCCTCGACCAGCTCGGCCCGGGCCCGTTCGAGCTCGGCGGTGAGCTTGTCGACCTTGGCCAGGGCCTCGTCGCGCTCGGCGCGCAGGTTCGCCAGGTCCGCGGTCTGCCCCACCTCGGCGACCCGCCGGTGCGCGAGCGGATCGGCGGTGAGCAGCGCGACCGCGGCCGCGTCGAGCTTGTCGACGGGTGCGGGCAGCGGATCCGCGACGGACGCGGCCTCCGCGGCGGGGGTCGACCCGTCCACCGGTGATGCGGCTGCGTGCTGCGCCGCGGGACGGCCGGACGGGCCGGCTGCCTCCGCTGCTCCGGTGTCCCCGGTGGGTGCCCCGGGTCCGCTCGGGGGCTCGGGCGGGTCGCCGGCGGGTCGTGTCGTGGCGGGTTCGGGCAGCTCCAGCTCACCGGGCCGGTTCTCGGCCCACCACGCCACCACGGCCGCCCGGAACGCCGTGTCCTGCTGCAGCCGGGCCACCAGTACCTGCCCGCCGAGACGGGCCCGCTTGGCGGGGGTGAACCGGGCGAAGCGGCGTAGCGGGGTGGGGACGTCCCCGGGCGGCAGCCCGCCCAGCGCGGTACCCGCGATCTCGGCGAGCCGGGCCCGCAGCGGGGCGGGCAGCTCCGGCCAGTCGCTCGCGGCCGGGTCCGCGGCGCACGACGGGACCCCGGAGCACGTGGGCTCCGGTCGCTCCGTGTCGTCGTACGCCATCGGTCCAGGTTATCCCCGCCCGGCCGGGATCGCCGTCGGCGTGGCCGTCCGCAGCCGGGACGTCCCCGGATCGGTGTCCGCGCCCCGGCTCCCCCGGACCGGGGCCGGGTGTTCGAACATACTGTCGGACCCCACGGCTACGGTGCAGGGCGTGACCTCCTGCTCCCCGCAGCTCACCTTCGACGAGCTGGGCACGCCACTGCGTGACGTCACCTTCTGCGTGGTCGACCTGGAGACCACCGGCGGCAGCCACCGGACCGACGCCATCACCGAGGTCGGCGCCGTCGCGGTGCGCGGCGGCAGCCGGATCTCCGAGCTCGGCACCCTCGTCGACCCGGGTGTACGGGTCCCGGCCGACATCACCCGGCTGACCGGTATCACGAACGCGATGCTGCACGACGCGCCACCGCTGGGTGCGGTCCTGCCCTCGGTGCTCGACATGCTCCGCGGCGCGGTGCTGGTGGCCCACAACGCCCCGTTCGACACGGGGTTCCTCAAGGCCGCCTGCGAGCGCCTCGAACGCCCCTGGCCCGGCCCGCCGGTCCTGTGCACCGCCCGGCTCGCCCGGGCCGTGCTCCCGCACGCCGAGTGCCCCAGTGTGAAGCTGGGCGCGCTGGCCCGGCACTTCGGCTGCGCCACCACCCCGGACCACCGGGCGCTGACCGACGCCCGGGCGACCGTCGAGGTGCTGCACCACCTGCTGGAGCGGATCGGGAACCTGGGTGTGCAGAGCCTGGAGGAGCTGCTGCAGCTCGTCCGTGACCGGGCCCCGCACCGGCCCACCACCACCCAGCGGCGCCGCAGGCACCTGGCGAACGACGTGCCCTCGGAGCCCGGTGTGTACCTGTTCCGCGGCGGCGACGGCCAGGTGCTCTACGTCGGCACCAGCGGCGACCTCCACCGGCGGGTGCGGTCGTACTTCACGGCCGGGGAGAAGCGCCGCCGGGTCCGCGACATGCTCGCCCGCGCCGAGAAGGTCGACACGGTGGTCTGCGCGCACGCCCTGGAGGCCTCGGTGCGCGAGCTGGCGCTCATCGCCGCGCACCGCCCGCCGTACAACCGGCGCTCGCGCAACCCCGGCCGGGCCTACTGGGTGGCGCCGACGGCGGAGGCGTTCCCGCGGCTGTCGGTCGTCGCCACCCCGCGGGCGGGTGCCCTGGGCCCGTTCGGGTCGCAGCGGGCCGCGACCGACGTGCTCGACGCGGCACTCGACGCACTGCCGCTGCGCCGGTGCACGATCCGGATCCCGGCCCGGAACCCCTCGGCGACGCCGTGCGCGCTGCACGAGCTGGGCCGCTGCGCGGCCCCGTGCGCCGGTCTGCAGCCCGTCGAGGACTACGCGCCCGCCGTGCACGCCTGGGGCGACCTCGTCGCGGGGCGGGACGACGGCCCGCTGCGGGTGCTGGCCACGGAGGTCGACGACCGGTCGGCCGGCGGGCGTTACGAGGCGGCCGCACGGGCCCGGGACCGGTTGGCGACGCTGGCCGCCGGGGTCGACCGGGGCGGCACGCTGGCCGCGCTCGCGGGCATCGACGAGCTGGTCGGTGCCCGGCCCGACGGCCGGGGCGGCTGGGAGCTCGCCGTCCTGCGCCACGGACGGCTCGCCGCGGCGGGCAACGCCCCGCGCGGGGTGCGGCCGATGCCGGTCGTCGAGGCGCTGCGGACCGGCGCGCAGACGGTCCTGCCCGGCGACGGGCCGCTGCGCGGGGCCCTGTCGGAGGAGGTCCGGATCCTGCACCGCTGGCTCACCACCGGCGGGACCCGGCTCGTGTACTGCGACCCGCCCTGGGCGGAGCCGGCACGGGGCGGGGGTGCCTGGCGGGAGTGGGCCGACCGGGCCCGGGAGGCGTCGCACCGCACCGGTGACCGCTCCCCCGACGAGCCCGCCGGGGTCTGAGGCCGGCGGTCCACGGTCCTCCCGACGGCGCCCCGGGCGACGACGCCGTGGCCGGACACACGGGCCGCGGCGTCCGACCGCGCGCAGCCCGCACACGACGGCGGCCCCGCCGGGCGGACGACGACGCACCGGCACACGACGGCGGCCCCGCCGGAGACCGTGTCTCCGGCGGGGCCGCCGTGGAGTGCTTCCGGGCCGGGGCCCGGACCGTGCTCAGTCGCGCGGCTGCTGCGGACGACCGCCGTCGTCCGGGCGGCCCGCGAGCTCACCGCTGCGGGACTCGAGCTCCGCCCGCGCCTCGTGGCGCCGGCGGGACTCCTCGAGCTCCCGCTCGTGGGCCTCGTGGCGGGCCACGGCCAGCGCGCGGGACTCCTCGACCGGGTCCGGCGTGAGCAGCGAACCGGAGACCGGCTCACCCGCCGACCCGAGCTGGTTCATCCGCTTGGGCACCGAGGCGCCCTGGTACTCCAGCGGGATGGCGTGGCCGTGCGAGTCGACGCCGCCCAGCGGCTGGTGCACCTCGATGAACTCACCGTGCGGCAGCCGCTTGATGATGCCCGTCTCGATGCCGTGCTCCAGCACCGCGCGGTCCGACCGCTGCAGACCGATGCACCAGCGGTAGGCCACCCAGTACACGATCGGCGGCACGACGAGCAGACCGATGCGGCCGGCCCACGTGGTCGCGTTCAGCGAGATGTGGAAGAAGTACGAGATCCAGTCGTTGAACCCGCACATCACGAGCCACAGGTAGAACGAGATCGCCATGGCGCCGAGCGCGGTCCGGACCGGCACGTCGCGCGGACGCTGCAGCAGGTTGTGCAGCGCGTCGTCCCCGGTGAAGCGCCGTTCGATGGCCGGGTAGGCCCCGGCGAGCACGAACAGCACCGGCAGGAAGCCCGCGGTGGGGATGAACGCCGCCGGGATCGTGTACGTCCCGAACAGGTAGAACTCCCACGGCGGGAAGATCCGGCCCATGCCCTCGGACCACAGCATGTAGAAGTCCGGCTGCGACCCGGCGGAGATGTGCGAGGCGTCGTACGGGCCGAGGTGCCAGATCGGGTTCATCTGGAACAGCCCGGAGATCAGGGCCAGCACACCGGCGACGACGAAGAAGAACGCGCCGCCCTTCGCCGCGAACTGCGGCATGATCCGCACGCCGACGACGTTGTTCTCGGTCCGGCCGGGGCCGGGGAACTGGGTGTGCTTCTGGTACCACACCAGGCCGAGGTGCACGGCGATCAGCGCGAGGATGATCCCCGGCAGGATCAGCACGTGGATGATGTAGAGCCGCGGGATGATCTCGGTCCCGGGGAACTCGCCGCCGAACAACGCCCAGTGCACCCAGGTGCCCATGATCGGCACGGTCAGCGTGATGCCCGAGGCGATCCGCAGCCCGACGCCCGAGAGCAGGTCGTCCGGAAGGGAGTAGCCGGTGAAGCCGGCGAAGGTGCCCAGCAGGATCAGCACGACGCCGATGGTCCAGTTGGCCTCACGCGGCTTGCGGAACGCGCCGGTGAAGAACACCCGGAACATGTGGATGATCATCGCCGCGACGAAGAGCAGCGCCGCCCAGTGGTGCAGCTGGCGCATGAACAGGCCGCCGCGGACCTCGAGCGAGATCTCCAGCGCGGACTCGTAGGCCCGCGACATGTGGACGCCGCGCAGCGGGTCGTACGGCCCGTTGTAGACGACCTCCTGCATGGAGGGGTCGAAGAACAGCGCCAGGTAGGTGCCCGACAGCAGCACGATGATGAAGCTGTACAGGGCGATCTCGCCCAGCATGAACGACCAGTGGGTCGGGAAGACCTTGTTGAACTGCTTCCGCAGTCCGGCGGCCGCGTGGTAGCGCTGGTCCGCCTGGTCGAGTGCCGCGCCGCCCTTGGCCGCGAGGCCCCCTGAGGAGGTGGTGGGTGTCGTGATCGAACTCATGTCGTCTTCGGCCTCTCCCAGAACGCGGGTCCGACGGGCTCCACGAAGTCGCTGCGGGCGACGAAGTAGCCCTCCTCGTTCACCGTGATCGGCAGCTGCGGCAACGGCCGGGCGGCCGGCCCGAAGACGGGCTCGGCGTCCTGCGTGGCCAGGAACTGCGACTGGTGGCACGGGCAGAGAATGCGGTTGTCCTGCGCCTGGAACAGCGAGGTCGGGCACCCGAGGTGGGTGCAGACCTTCGACCAGGCGTAGAAGTCACCGTAGTTGAAATTCTCCTGACCGGGGCGCTTCGTGACCTCGGTCCCGGGGCGGAGACGGATGAGCATGACCGGCGCGTCCGAGGCGCGCTGCGCGTGCAGCAGCTCCTCCTCGTTGCCCCGCTCGCTCTCGCGGTACGGGAAGACGGTCATCATGGCACCCGGCTCCATGTCCTCGGGTCGCACTCGGGCGATCTCGGAGAGGATACCCGTGTCGGTGCGCAGGTACACCGTCTCGCCGTTCTCCGGACGCCAGCCCGTGTGCCACAGCGGGGCGTCGTCGCCCTCGGCCCACGGGTTCCGGATGATGCCGCCGAGAGCGACGACACCGGTGCCGATACCGGCCACGGCCGCGGCCAGACCGGCGCTGCGGATGATCAGCTTGCGACGCCCGATCGTGGTGCCCTTGCCCGCGTCGGCGACCTGGGCCAGGAAGGTGGCGCGGTCGACGTCGGTGGACGGGCCGTCGTGGCGCTGCTGGACCGAGGTCTCCTCCGGGAACAGCTTCTTCACCATCTGGATGACCGCGATGCCGATGGAGAGCACCGAGAACCCGAAGGTGAAGCCGATGACCGGGGTGTAGAGGTTGTAGAGCGCGTGGCCGGGCTCGCCGACGTTGACGTACTCCCACGGCCACGCGATGAACGCGACCACGAAGGCGATCATGGAGATCGCCGAGATGACGAACCACAGCGCGACCGAACGCTCGGCGCGCTTCTCCGCACGGGTCCCCGGGATCGGGAACGCCGGCGTGTTGTGCACGACCTCGACCTCGTCGAGCTCACCGGCCAGACGGGCCAGCTGCTCGGGCGACATCGCGTCGAGCTCCTCCTTGGTCGGACGACGGTCCGACCCGGTGCTGACTTCGCTGCTCAACTCTTCGCCCCCAACCAGATCGCGAACCCGACCAGACCGGACATCACGACGGCGAAGATGAAGACACCCTCGGCCGTCGGACCGAGACCCAGCAGCGAGTAGCCGCCCGGGTCGTTGGCGTGGTTCACCGACTTGATGTACGCGATGATGTCCTGCTTCTCCTGCGGCGTGAGCTGCTGGTCGGAGAAGCGCGGCATGTTCTGCGGACCGGTCTGCATCGCGGTGTAGATCTGCTCCTCGCTGGCAGGCTCGAGCGCGGGAGCGTACTTGCCGGACGACAGCGCGCCGCCGACACCGGTGAAGTTGTGGCACGAGGCGCAGTTCAGGCGGTACAGCACGCCGCCGCGGCCCGGGTCGTCGCCGCGCAGGGCCTCGCCGGTCGCGGCCGGGGTGACCGGCCCGCCGCCGTTGGCCTGCACGAACGCGCCCAGCGCCTCGAGGTTCGCCCGGCCCTCCTGGGTCTCCGGGTCGAAGATCGGCAGCGGGTGCTTGCGGGCCGCCTGGGCCTCCTGGCGCGCCATCGGCATACGACCCGAGGACACCTGGAAGTAGACCGCCGCGTCACCGACGCCGATGAGGCTCGGGCCGCGGTTCTCGACGCCCTGCAGGTTCGCACCGTGGCAGGTGATGCAGGTGTTGTTGTAGAGCTGCTCGCCCTTGGCGATCAGCGCGGTGTCCTGCTGCGCCTGGGCGACCTGCGGCTGCGGCGCGAAGGCGGCGTAGAGGAAACCGACGGACAGCAGGCCCAGCCCGATGGCGAGGGCGCCGGCGATGCGGCGCTTCATCTTGCCGTGCGGACGGGTGCGGCCCCCGGCCTTCTCGTCCGGCCGGTCGGCCGGTGGTGGGTTCTGGTTCTCGGTCATCGCTGGGGGTCTTCCAACCTCGACGTCGTGGCGGGTGCTGTCAGGGAACGGGCGGCGCGATCGGTCAGCGGATGAAGTAGATCGTGGCGAACAGCCCGATCCACACCACGTCGACGAAGTGCCAGTAGTACGACACCACGATCGCCGCGGTGGCCTGGGCGGGCGTGAACTTGCTGAGCTTCGTGCGGATGATCAGGTACACGAACGCGACCAGGCCGCCGACCACGTGCAGCCCGTGGAAGCCGGTCGCCAGGTAGAAGACCGACCCGTAGGCGCTCGACGCGATCGTCGTCTCGTGCGAGGTGACCAGGGTGTAGTACTCGAAGGCCTGGCCCAGCACGAAGAACGTCCCCATCGCCAGCGTCAGGGCGTACCAGCGACGCAGGCCGAACACGTCACCACGCTCGGCGGCGAACACGCCGAACTGGCAGGTGAACGAGGACGCCACGAGCACGATCGTGATCGCGAGCGCGTAGGGGACGTCGAGCTCGGTGGGCGGCGGCGGCCAGGGGCCGTCGTTCTGCGCCCGCGCGGTGAAGTACATCGCGAACAGCCCGGCGAAGAACATCAGCTCGCTGGAGAGCCAGACGATGGTGCCGATGCTGACCAGGTTGGGGCGGTTCAGCGAATGGATCCGCGCGCTGATGTTGGGTGCCGCTGTCGTCACGTCGGGCATTATGACCCGAGCCGAACTTCTACGGCTTGTCGGGATACCCCTCGCCACATCACGATCGGCGAACGGACCCCATGATCACCGAACTCTTCGCCTGGTCGGGGCGACCGGGGGGCCGCCGGACGGCCCCGTCCCGGACCGCCGGCACGACAACGTTCGGGGGCGACGGAGGGTTCCCCTAGTATCCCCGGCGTGAGCGGACGAGCGGCAGAGATCGGCAGCGCGGCCGGATCGGTGACGGGGACCAGCACGGTGCTGGTCTACAGCCACCGTCCCGAGGTCCGCGAGAGCATCATCGAGGCGGTCGGGCGGCGGCCCGCTCCGGACGTGGGCCGGGTGCGCTGGGTGGAGGCGGCCGGCATCGCCGAGGTCCTCGCGGCCTGCGACGCCGGTGAGGCCGACCTGCTGGTCCTCGACGGCGAGGCGCAGCCGACCGGTGGGATGGGCGTGGCCAAGCAGCTGCGTCACGAGATCGTCGACTGCCCCCCGATCGTGCTGACCGTCCGCCGCCGGGACGACCGCTGGCTCGCCACCTGGTCGGAGGCGGACGCCGTGCTCGTGCACCCGCTCGACCCGATCGAGGCGGCCGAGGTCGTCGCGCAGGTCCTGCGCGACCACCGGCCCGGCACCCTGACCCCGCAGCAGTAGCGAGACAGAGGACACCTCACGTCGTGAGCGCACCCACCTGGCCCTCCGTGATCGGCCGCCTGATGCGCGGCGAGGACGTCACCGCCGACGAGGCGACCTGGGCGATGGGTCAGGTCTTCGCCGGCGACGCGACCCCGGCGCAGCTCGCCGGGTTCCTCGTGGCGCTGCGCGCGAAGGGCGAGACGCCCGCGGAGATCTCGGGCATGGCCGACGCGATGCTGGCCCACGCGCTGCGGGTGCACGTGCCCGGGCGCTCGGTCGACGTCGTCGGCACCGGCGGGGACCAGGCGCACACGGTGAACATCTCCACGATGGCGGCGATCGTCGTCGCGGCGGCGGGTGCGCCGGTGGTCAAGCACGGCGGGCGCGCGGCGTCGTCGCAGTGCGGGACGGCCGACGTGCTGGAGGAGCTGGGCGTCGCGATCGAGCTGACCCCGTCCGCGGTCGAGCGGTGCGCCGCGGAGCTGGGGATCGCGTTCTGCTTCGCGCAGTCCTTCCACCCCGCCATGCGCTACGCAGGCGGGGTCCGTCGCGAGCTCGGCGTCCCGACCGCGATGAACCTGCTCGGGCCGCTGTCCAACCCGGCCCAGCCGGAGACCGGCCTGATCGGCTGCGCCGACCCCCGGCACGCCGCGACGATGGCCGAGGTCTTCGCCCGGCGCGGCAAGTCGGTACTGGTGGTGCGCGGCGACGACGGGCTCGACGAGCTGACCACCACCGGACGCAGCACCGTCTGGATCAGCGACGGCGGCACCGTCCGCGAGGAGCGGCTCGACCCGGCCGACCTCGGGGTCGGCGTGGCCACCGCCGAGGACCTGCGCGGCGGCACCCGGCAGGTCAACGCCGCCGTCGTCCGCGACCTGGTGGCCGGCAAGACCGGACCGGTGCGCGACGCCGTGCTGCTCAACGCCGCCGGGGCGCTCGCCGCGCACCGCGGGGTCGGTGCGGACCTCACCGCGTCGGTCGGGGCGGCGCTCGACGCCGTCGCCGAGGCGGTGGACTCCGGTGCGGCCGCGGACCTGCTGGCCCGCTGGGCCGCGCTCTCGACCGAGCTCGCGTCGGCCTGACCCGCGGGGGCCGGGCTCAGTCGAGCCCGATGGCGAACGCGGCGTCGGTGTCGGCCTTGGAGTAGGACCGGAACGCGATGTGGGTGTCGGTCCCGACGACGCCGTCGATCCGGCTGAGCCGGCTGGCGATCACGTCGGCGAGCTGCTCGTGCTCGCGCACCTTGACGATCGCGATCAGGTCCACGTCACCGGCGCAGGAGTAGACCTCCGAGACGCCGTCGAGGTCCGCGATGGCCTGCGCGGTCTCGGGGATCCGGTCGGCGGCGGTGTGCACCAGGACGATCGCGGTGATCACGGTGGGGCTCCCCCTCGGGTCAGGGCGTGGCGGACACCGATGAGGCTAGTGGGGGCATCCCCTGTGGCGCAGGCCGCATCCGGTTGCTACTGTGATCGTCATGCGCACCGTCGAGCACACCCTTGCTCCGGCCGCAGCGCTGCCCGCACGACTTCTCGCGGTAGTAGCACTGCGCGTCGGCTGATCCAGGCCGCCGACGCGCCCGCGCCGCAATCCCGGCGCTTCCCTCCCGCACACCGCGGTGAGGATCCACGAGACCTGGCTCGCGTTCCCGCTTCTCTCTCGCGCAACGCATGGAGCCACACGATCATGAGCATCACCGCCGACCGTCCCACCACCACCTTCTCCTTCCCCACCGGTTCCGGTGGCGCCGCGGACATCGCGTCCCGGATGCCCCGCCGGCACACCGTCGTCACCGGCGACGGGATGGCCGGGGTCATGCAGATCGCCTCGGCGCTGCAGAGCTGCGGCCGCACGTTGCGCGAGTTCTGCGTCGACGTCCGTGAGGGCGTCGCCTACAGCTCGGTCACCTGCACCATGTCGATGACCCCCGACGAGGCCGACGACTTCTCCCGCGGCATGGGCGCGATGTCCTGCGTCATGGCGGTCGACCCGTACTGAGCCGTACGGCGGCCGTGCGGGAACCGGCCGCTACGACCGCGAGCTGTGGCGGCGCGCGGCGTCCAGCATCTCCGCCCGGTCCGCGATCTTGACCCGGTCGGTGCCGCCGCGCCGCTCCCCCAGGGCGAGCTCGGCGGCGTCGAGACGCAGCCAGTCCTCCCACAGCACGGGGTCGACGCCGTAGGAGCGCATCCGCTCGACGACGGCGTCGCCGCCCGGCCGCGGCGGCGTCGGCAGGGTCGGCAGGTCGGCCAGTACCGACTCCGCGGTCTGCGCGCCGTCGCCCTTGTTGGTGCCGATCACGCCGGTCGGACCCCGCTTGATCCACCCGGCCACGTAGCTGCCGCGCACCGGCTCCCCGCCGAGCAGCACCCGTCCCGCCTCGTGCGGGACGGTGCCGGTGGCCGCGTCGAACGGCAGCCCCTCGATGGGCTCGCCCGCGTAGCCGATGGCCCGCACGACCAGGCCCGCCTCCAGGGTCTCCCGCTCCCCCGTGCCGCGCACCCGGCCGTCGTCGCCGAGGGCGTTGCGTTCGATCTCGACGGCGCCGACCCGGCCGGTGCCGTCGTCCACGAGCCGGACCGGGGACCGCAGGAACCGCAGGTGGATCCGCCGGGGCGCGCCGGTGGAGGACCGGCGGGCCCATTCGGTGAGCATCTCGATGTTCTGGCGCATCCGGCGTTCCTCCGGCTCGGCCACGCCCGCGGCGAGCAGGCCGTCGTCGTGCACCACGACGTCGACGTCGTCGAGGCCGCCGAGACCGCGCAGCTCGGCGGGGGTGAACTTCACGTGCAGCGGGTCGCGCCGGACCAGGACGTGCACGTCGGTGACCGCGCTCGCCCGCAGCGCGTCGAGCACCGCGTCGTGCGCGTCGGTGGCGGCGAGGTCGTCGGCGGGGCGGGCCAGGACCCGCGCGACGTCGACGGCGACGTTCCCCGCGCCGACCACGACCACGCCGGGGCGGTCGAGCAGCGGGCCGGGACCGACCGCGTCGGGGTGCCCGCAGTACCAGGACACGAACGCACCGGACCCGACCGAGCCCGCGAGGTCCTCCCCCGGGACGCCGAGGTCGCGGTCGACCGCGCTGCCCGTCGCGTGCACGACGGCGTGGTAGTGCTCCCGCAGCGCCTCCCCCGGGATGCCGCCGGGGCCGACGTGGACGTTGCCGAGGAACCGGACACGGTCGCTGTCGTCGAAGGTCCGCACCAGCGCGCGGATGACCGACTTCATCTTCACGTGGTCGGGGGCGACGCCGTAGCGGACCAGACCGTAGGGCGCGGGCAGCCGGTCGATCACGTCGACGTGCACCGACGGGTCACCCGCCAGCAGCGCCTCGGCCGTGTACAGACCGGACGGTCCGGACCCGATGACGGCGATCCGGTGGGGTCGTGGGGCGGGGACCTGCGGGGTCGACACGTGCGCACCTCCGAGCCGGGGACGGTGACGACGCTAACAGCGACGACCCGTCCGGGCGATCACCGGCGCAGCGCGGTGCCGACGGCGCGCACCGCGGTCCGCCCGTCGGGCAGCAGCAGCTCCGTGCCCAGGGTGCGGAAGCGGCGGCCGTCGCGGATCGCGACGGTGCGGGCCCGCAGCCGGTCGGTGACCTGCACCGGGCGCAGGAACTCCACCGTCGTGGACAACGGCCGGGCGTCCGCGGCGCCGGGGTGCGCGGACTGGACCGCGGCGGCGAGCCCGGACAGGACCGCGCCGTGGGTGGTGCCGTTGAGGTTCGTCGTCGACGGGCCGGGGGTGAACACGACGTCGCCGTCGGCGTCGCGCTCGAGGTGCTCGGTCCGCAGCCGGGTGGCGTCGAACGGCGGCAGCGCGGCCCGGGCGTCGGTGCCGGCGGCGGTGGTCCCTGTCGCGGGCGCGGTCGCGAGCCCGCCGGGGCCCGCGGGGGCACCGGTCAGGGCGAAGGTGGCGACGACGTGCGCGACGGCGACCCCGGTGTCGTCGCGCATCTCGGCCCGGCCGACGCCGACCTCGTCGTCGAGGTGCAGCAGCGTCAGCTCGGCGCGCAGCCACCGCGCGTCCGGTGCGGGGACGCCGGCCGCGTCCAGGCGCAGGTCGACGGTGGGCGCGCCTCCGGTGAGCCGCGCCGTGGAGAAGACGAGGTAGCCGAGGCCCGCGTCGGCCAGCAGCGCCGGGAGCACCGGGAGGACCCGGCCGTCGGCGGTGCGGACGCCGTCGTGCAGCGGGGCGCGCACCACCACGCGCTCCGGGGTCGACGACGGGTCGGGAGCCATCCCGAGACCGGACTCGACCGGCGCGCGCCGCAGCCGCTCCCGGGTGCCCGGTGCGGGCCTGGTCGACTTCGGCTGCGTCGTGCCGGTCATGATCCCATCGTGCGTCACGCCGGGGACGCTCCCGGCCCCGGGTCCCGGTACCAGGCGGTGAGCAGCTCGGCCTCGTCGTCGACGGCGCGCCGGTCGGCGGCGTCGAGCGGGGTGAACGGGGTGGTGGCGACGCGGCCGTCGCGGTGCTCCCAGGTGCCGGCGACCCGGCCGTGCAGCAGGAACACCGGCGCCGAGCGGGGCCGGGTCGTGGCGAACACGTGGTGGCGGTGCTCGGCGGGCACGATCCCGGTGGCCGCGGCGTGCCCGAGCAGCAGCACCGCGTCGTAGGGGCCGAGGAAGCGCACCGGCAGCGGGGCGCCGGGCCCGGGCAGCGGGGCGCGCGGCACGTCGAGCAGCGCGGTGCCGTCCTCGGCGGCGAACGGGCGCAGGTCCTCCCCCGCCAGGGCTGCGCGGGCGACGCGGACCGGCCAGCCCGCGAACCGCGCGACGTCCGGCGCGGACGCGGGCCCGAAGGCCCGCAGGTAGCGGCGGGCCAGCGCGGCCCGTGCCGCGGCGGGGCCGGGCTCCGGGCCGGGCGCGGCGAGGCCGTAGACGTGGGCGCGCGGGGTCGCCCAGGTGCCGGCGGGCGGGATCCGCACGAGCCCGACCCAGTGCTGCACGCCGGGGAAGACGCCCGCGGGCAGGCCCGCGTCGGCGAGTGCGGCGGTGATCTCGGCGTGCCGGCGCGGCCCGTCGGCCAGCAGCCCGCCGACGACGCGTGCGGCGGCGGTCATGTCGGCGTCGGTGACGTCGCGGGACAGCCGCAGCCAGTCCGCGCGCTGCTCGGCGCGGACGGCGGCGGTGAACACCCGGTGGTCGCGGCGGCTGAGCATGTGGATGGTCGAGCGCATCGCCCAGGCCTGTACGACGCGTCCGTCGTGCAGCATCGCGGTCAGTGCGGACCGCTCGAAGCCGATGAGCCGCGACCAGAGCCCGAGGTAGCCCGACGGGGCGTGCTGGGTCTGCAGCCCACCGATGCGCTCCAGGGCGCGCGGCACCGTCAGGACGGCTCGCCCGGTGAGGAGCTGGCGGGCGAGCAGGGCCCGCAGCCGGTCGTCGGCGGTGAGGACGCGCACCCGGCGAGTGTGCCGGTCAGCCCGCCGTCGGGGTGTACCGGTCCGCGGGGCGGGCGAGCCCGAAGCGGTCGCGCAGGGTGCCGTCGTAGGGGGCGGGCGTCCAGGCGTCGCCGAGTGCGGGCAGCAGGCCGTCGACGATCTCGTCCACCCCGGACGGCAGCGCCAGCGGGACCAGGACGAACCCGTCGGCGGCGCGCTCCTCGGCGGCGTCGCGCAGCAGGGCTGCGAGTGCGGCCGGGTCGCCGACGTGGCGCAGCGTCGCCGGGACGGTGTCGGCGTCGGCGGGGGCGAGTGCGTCGAGCTCGCGCAGCCGCGCGGCGGCGTCGTCGCCCAGCAGGGTCTCGACGTCGAGCAGCACGGTGACCTGGTCGGGGTGGCGCCCGGCGTCGGCGACGGCGGCACGCACCCGGTCCCGGGCCTCGGCGGCACCGGCGACCGTGTCGGCCGCGACCCGGACGACGTCGGCGTAGCGGCCCACGGTCGCCAGCGCCTCGATCTCGTCGCCGCGCAGCACGGTCAGGGGCTGCCCCTGCGGCGGGCGCGGGGTGATCGACGGTCCGGTCACGGAGAAGAACTCGCCGGTGAAGTCGATGTGGTGGAGCCGGTCGCGGTCGACGAAGCGGCCGGTGGCGGCGTCGCGGATCTCGGCGTCGTCCTCCCAGGAGTCCCACAGCCGGGCGGCGACCTCGATCGCCTCGCCGGCCTCCCGCCAGAGCGAGGCCGCGTCGCGGTCGGCGCGCGCACGGCCGAACAGGTCGGCCTCGGCCTGCGTGCGCGACACGTCGGGCTGCCAGCCGGCCCGCCCGGTGGACACGAAGTCCAGGGTGGCGACGGCCTTGGACAGGTGGAACGGCTCGGTGTGGGTGACCGTCACCGTCGGCACGATCCCGATACCGGGGACGGCGGGCGCGACCCGCGCGGCGACGGCGACGGCGTCGAGGGTGCCGGGCAGTGCGGCCGGGTCGGCCCCGGGCGGCTGCAGCGAGTCGGGCAGCGCGACGAGGTCGAGCCCGCCGCGCGCCGCGGTGCGGACCAGGTCCAGGTGGTACGGGGCGGTGAACAGCCGGGCCGGGTCGGCGCCGCCGAGCCGCCACGCGCCGGGGTGACGCCCCGCCGCTCCGAGTTCGACCGCCAGGTGCAGACGTCCGCTCACCGTGCCTCCGTCGCTCGTGATCAGCTCCTGGGAGGGCCAACCCACCGCGGGCGCGGTCTGTTCCCGGTCACCCGGCGGCGCGCAGGTCCGCCTCGATCGCGGCGGCGCAGGCGCGCAGCTCGGGCAGGATGTCGGCGCGCAGGCCGTCGGCGTCGTTGCGGGAGGCGTGGGTGGAGACGTTCGCGGCCGCGACGACCCTCCCGGCGCGGTCGTGGACGGGCACCGCGACCGAGCGCAGCCCGGCCTCCAGCTCCTGGTCGACGACGCAGTGCCCGTCGGCGCGGACCCGGTCCAGCTCGGTGCGCAGCTGCCCGGGCGTCGAGACGGTGTGCGCGGTCAGCGCCGCGGGCTCCAGCGCGCCGAGGTAGGAGTCGAGGGTGGCGGGCGGGAGCGCGGCGAGCAGGACGCGGCCCATCGACGTCGCCCAGGCCGGGAAGCGGGTCCCGATGGTGATGGTGACGGTCATGATCCGCGAGGTGGGGACGCGGGCGACGTAGACGACGTCGTAGCCGGTGTGCGGGTCGCCGTCGAGGACCGACACCGACGCGGACTCGCGCACCGTGGCGACCAGGCGCTCCAGGTGCGGGGCCGCGATCTCGGGCAGGCCCATCGCGGACAGGTAGGACCAGCCGAGCTCGAGCACCCGCGGGGTGAGGGTGAACAGCCTGCCGTCGGTGCGGACGTAGCCCTCCTCGGCCAGGGTGAGCAGGAACCGGCGCGCCGCGGCGCGGGTGAGCCCGGTGGCACGGGCGACGTCGGCGAGGGTCTGCTGCGGGCGCTGCGCGTCGAAGGACCGGATGACGGCCAGCCCCCGGGCCAGCGAGCGGACCTGCTCGGTGCGCGGGGCGCCCACGTCCTCCGGGGTGCTCACGCCGGCCGCCCGGCGAGGACGGTGTCGACCAGGTCGGCGGCGTGCCCGGTGCCGTGGCCCTGGGTGCCCGCGGCGAGGTCGAGGTTGCGGGCCATCGCCTCGGGGTGCACCTGCAGCCCCTCCAGGCTCACCCGCAGCCGGGCCGCGGCGCCCGCGGTGACCCGCAGCAGCGCGACGAGCGTCTCCCATTCCGCGTGCCAGGCACCGGCGGCACGCTGGAACTCCTGCTCGGCGCCGGCGAGCAGCGTCGCGACCAGGCCGGGGGCGCGCTTCGCGGCGCCACGGGCGGTGACGGCCGCGGCCGGGTTGCGCTTGTGCGGCATCGACGACGAGTCTCCCGGCGCGGACTCCGACACCTCGCCGAGCTCGGTGGCGGACAGCAGCACGACGTCGCCCGCGGGCTTGGCGCAGGCCCCGGCGGCAACGCCGAGCGCCCCGGCGAGCTCGCCGATGCGGCTGCGTTCGGTGTGCCACGGCACGCCCTGCGGGGCGAGGCCGAGCCGCGCGGCCAGCGCGTCGGCGACGGCCGGGCCGAACGGGTGGACGGCCGCGAGGGTGCCCGCGGCGCCGCCGTAGGAGACCGGCAGCGCGGTGAGCACCCGGTCGAGGCCGGTGCGTGCCCGGTCCAGCCCGGTGCACCAGGTGGCGGCGACGAGGCCGAAGGTGGTGGGCAGCGCCTGCTGGCCGAGGGTGCGGGCGGCGCACGGGGTGTCGCGGTGGGTGGCGGCGAGCGCGGCCGCGGCGTCGGCGCAGGCGGTGAGGTCGGCGACGACGCGGTGCCCGGCCCGTCGGGTGAGCAGCATCAGCGCGGTGTCCATGACGTCCTGGCTGGTGGCGCCCGGGTGCACCGCGCGCTCGGCGCCGGGCTGGATCCGCGCCGCGGCCGCCTTGAGCCGCTTGACCAGCGGGATCACCGGGTTGCCGCCCTCGACCGACTCGGCGGCCAGCGCGTGCGGGTCGACGCCCGCGACGGCGGCGACGGCGCGTTCCACCGCGTCGGCGTCGTGCTCGGTGACCGCGCCCTGCTCGGCGGCGACCGCCGACAGCGCCAGTTCGACCTCCAGCAGGGCGGCGATCCACCCGCCGTCGTCGAGCAGACCGTCGACCCGGTCGGTGCCGGACAGCGGCCCGAGCAGTGTGTTCGCCATGCGTACAAGTGTACGACCTGCGACCGTTCGGGGAGAAGGGACGGCCGGGTCTCCCGGGAGGCAGAATGACCCGACGTGCTGACCCACATCCTGCTCGACCTCGACGGCACCCTCGTCGACTCCGCCCCCGGCATCCTCGGCTCGATGCGCCGCGCGATCGACGAGGTGGGCCTGGACGTCCCCGAGTCCGCGCTCGGCACGCACCTGCTCGGCCCGCCGCTCTACCGCAGCCTGCCCCCGATCCTCGGCGACGAGGGCACCGCCGCCGTGCTGCCCGTGTACCGGCGCCTCTACGGCGACGAGGACGGCTGCCTGGACTGCACGCCCTACCCCGGCGTCGCGGAGCTGCTGCGTGCCCTGTCCGCGGCCGGCGTGACGATGGCCCTGGCCACCAGCAAGGGCGAGACCTCGGCCCGCAAGATCCTCGCCCACCACGGCTGGACCGACCTGTTCACCGAGATCGTCGGTGACACCCGCGCCGCGGACCGGCCGACCAAGGGCGCCGTCGTCGCCGAGGCGCTGCGCCGGCTCGGGTCCCCCGCGGGCGCGGACGAGCCGCTGATGGTCGGCGACCGGCTGCACGACGTCGAGGGCGCCGCCGAGCACGGCCTCCGTTGTGCCGGAGCGGGCTGGGGCTACGCCGAGCCGGGCGAGCTGGAGGCCGCGGGCGCCACGACGGTGTACGCCTCCGCCGACGAGCTGCGGGCGGCACTGCTCGGCCGCTGAGCTGCGACGTCCGGGTGAACCGGGCGCCGGAGGCCGCGCATCTGCGGCCGTCGACCGGAGGCGCGTCCTCAGCTGAGGACTGCTCCCGCGGGCCCGTCCGTTCGGGCCGTGCACGTCGAACGGACGGACCGATATACACCGGACATGACGGTCGCCGCGCTCTACCGCTATCCGGTCAAGTCGATGCTCGGGGAGTCCCTGACCCGGGCCACCATCACCGAACGGGGGCTGCTCGGCGACCGCGCCTACGCGGTGCTCGACAACGGGACCGGCATCATCGCCAGCGCCAAGGTGCCCAAGCGCTGGCTGGGCCTGCTGAGCTTCTCCGCGCGGTTCGTGGCCGAGCCGGTCGTCGGGGAGCCCACCCCGCCGGTGGAGATCACCTTCCCGGACGGCTCGGTGCTGCGCAGCGACGACGAGGGCCTCGACACCGCGCTGTCCGCGGCGCTGGGCCGCGACGTCTCGCTGATCTCGGTCCCGCCGGAGGGGAGCTACTTCGAGGAGCTGTGGCCCGACATCGAGGGCCTCACCCCGCAGCAGCTCGCGCCGCGGAAGCTCATCGAGGACACGACGACCCGGCACGAGGACTCCGGCGAGGTCATCAGCCGGTTCGACATCTCCGCGTTCGGGGCGCCGGGCACGTTCTTCGACCTGTCGTCGCTGCACGTGCTCACCGAGTCGACGCTGGACCGGCTCCGGGAGCTGAACCCGGACGCGACCTTCGACCCGCTCCGCTACCGCCCCAACATCGTGCTGCGCGACGAGGGGACGGGCTTCGTCGAGAACGACTGGCCCGGCAGCACCAGCGCCCTGGGCGACGACGCCCGGATCACGTTCTCCTTCGCCACCATGCGCTGTGTCATGACCACGCTCCCCCAGGGCGACCTGCCCGACGACCCGGACACCCTGCGGACGATCGCGAAGAACAACCGCATCGAGATCCCGCAGGTCGGCGGGGTCTGGGCGTGCGCCGGGGTCTACGCCGAGGTCGCCGCAGGCGGGGAGATCGCCGTCGGGGACCCGCACACCGCCCCCGCCTGACCCACGCCGCGCCCACCCCGCCGACGGTGCGCCGCGACGGCGGCGGTCGCCGAGATGCAGCTCAGCGGGGTGCGGGGCACCCTCGGGCCCCGCTGAGCTGCATCTCGACACCGTGAGCGGGCACCCCTGCCCCTGGAACGTCACCGGGATGCAGCTCGGAGCTCCCGGGTCGGCCTCTCGGATACCCCTGAGCTGCACCTCGGCGCGCGGAGGGTGGGTCCCGACCCGTCGAGTCGTGTTCGCACAGCGAACGCTTGTGCGTCTGTCGTACGCCGCGTACCGTCGTCGGCGACGGAGGTGCGTGATGGACAAGGTGGTGGCATCCGCCGCGGACGCGGTCGCCGACATCGGCGACGGGGCGTCGCTCGCGGTCGGCGGGTTCGGCATGTCCGGGGTTCCGACGGTGCTGATCGCGGCACTGCTGGAGCAGGGCGCGACGGACCTGGAGACGATCTCGAACAACCTGGGCGTCGACGGCTTCGGCCTCGGCACCCTGCTCGCCGCCGGGCGCATCCGGCGGACGATCGGCTCCTACGTCGGCAACAACAAGGAGTTCGCCCGCCAGTACCTGGCCGGTGAGCTGGAGCTGGAGCTGACCCCGCAGGGCACGCTCGCCGAGCGGCTGCGGGCCGGCGGTGCGGGCATCCCGGCGTTCTACACCCCGGCCGGGGTCGGGACGCTGGTCGCCGAGGGCGGGCTGCCCTGGCGCTACGCGTCCGACGGCTCGGTCGCCGTCGAGTCCCCGGCGAAGGAGACCCGCGAGTTCGACGGCGTGACCTACGTCCTCGAGCGCGCCCTCACCCCGGACTTCGCGCTGGTCCACGCCTGGAAGGGCGACCGGCACGGCAACCTGGTGTTCCGGCGCGCAGCGCGCAACTTCAACCCGGACTGCGCCGCGGCCGGGCGGACCACGATCGCCCAGGTCGAGCACCTGGTCGAGCCCGGGGAGATCGACCCCGACGCGGTGCACACCCCCGGTATCCACGTGCACCGCGTGCTGCACGTCCCCGGCGTCGAGAAGCCGGTCGAGTTCAGGACGGTGCGTTGACCATGGCCCTCAACCGTGACGAGATGGCCGCCCGGGTCGCGGCCGAACTGCCCGACGGCGCGTACGTCAACCTCGGCATCGGCATGCCGACCCTGGTGCCCGGACACATCCCCGAGGGCCGGACGGTCGTCCTGCACTCGGAGAACGGGATCCTCGGCGTCGGCCCCTACCCCACCGACGACGAGGTCGACGCCGACCTCATCAACGCCGGCAAGGAGACCGTCACCGTCGCCGACGGCGCCGCCTTCTTCGGCTCCGCGGAGAGCTTCGGCCAGATCCGGGCCGGGAAGCTCGACGTCGCCGTCCTGGGCGGGATGGAGGTCGCCGCGAACGGCGACCTCGCGAACTGGGCGATCCCCGGCAAGATGATCAAGGGGATGGGTGGGGCGATGGACCTCGTCCACGGCGCGCGCTCGGTGATCGTGATGATGGACCACGTCTCCAAGGACGGGTCCCCCAAGATCGTCGAGCGGTGCTCGCTGCCGATCACCGGCCTGGGCTGCGTCACGAAGATCGTCACCGACCTGGCGGTCATCGACGTGACGCCGGACGGGCTCGAGCTGGTCGAGACCGCGCCCGGCGTCGGCGCCGACGAGGTGCGGGAGAAGACCGGCGCCCCGCTGCGCTGACACCCGCCCGCTGCGCCGACGGCCGGTCCGACACCGCCCGCCGGGCGCACCCCCTCGGTCGCGCCCGGCCGCGGCGCCCTCAGGCGGGCTCGCCCGGTGTGACCGGCAGCCGGGACAGGCCCCGGACCAGCGTCGACTCGCGGTACACGAGCTCGGACGGCTCGACGGCCAGCGCCAGGTCCGGCCGCTGGGCGATGAGCTTGCCGATGGCCACCCGCCCCTCGGTGCGGGCGAGCTGCGCGCCCAGGCAGAAGTGGATGCCGTGGCCGAAGAACACCCCGGACGACGAGTCCCGGGTGATGTCGAGCCGCTCCGGGTCCTCCAGCCACTCCGGGTCCCGGTTCGCCGCGGCGAGGCCGAGCATGACGGTCGACCCGGCCGGGATGGTCACCCCGGAGTACTCGACGTCCTCGCTGGCGAACCGCATCGGGGCGTTGGCGACCGGGGACTCGAAGCGCAGGAACTCCTCCACCGCCGAGGCGATCAGCGACGGGTCGGCCTGCAGCCGGGCGCGCTGCTCGGGGTGGGTCAGCAGGGCGAGCACGCCGTTGCCGATCAGGTTGACCGTGGTCTCGTGCCCGGCGATGAGCAGCAGCGTCGCCATCGCGACCAGTTCCTCGGACGACAGGCGGTCGCCGTCGGCGTCGCTGACCGCGAGCAGGCCGGACAGCAGGCCGTCGTCGGGCTCGGTGCGCTTGCGTTCGATCAGCTCGGCAAGGTAACCGTTCAGGCTGCCCATCGCGGCGAACTTCTCCTCCTGCGGGGAGTCGTCGACCATCACCGACGACCACGCCGAGAACATGTCGCGGTCCTCGGCGGGCACCCCCAGCAGCTCGCAGATGACCAGCACCGGGACGAGGAACGCGTACTGGCGCATGAGGTCGACGGGACCCTCGGCGGGCAGCGCGTCGAGCAGCTCCTGGGTGATCTCCTCCACCCGGGGCTGCAGGTCGTTCATCCGCCGCACGGTGAACGAGCGACCGACGAGCTTGCGCAGCCGGGTGTGGTCCGGCGGGTCCATCAGGATCATCATCGGGATCGGCGCGGCCGGCTGGCCCTCGCGCTGGTCGGCGGGGAGCGTCCAGCGCCAGTCCTTGCTCAGCCGCGGGTCGACGAACGCCGCACGGACGTCGGCGTAGCGGCTGATCAGCCACGCCTTCCCGTCCGGCAGCGCGAGCTCGCGCACCGGCTCCTCGGTGCGCAGGGCCGCGTAGGCGGGGTGCGGGTCGGTCCAGAAGTCGCCCGAGAACAGGTCGTGCGTCTCGGTGCCGGTGGTGGTCAGCGCCATGGGGACCATGGTGCCAGCCATGGGTAAGCGTCCGCTTACATCAGCCGTGTGACCGAGCACACAGCCGGGTCGAGCTCGACGTCGGCCGGGGCCGGGTGGCCCAGGACGACCGACGCGGCCAGCGCCGCGAGTGCCGGGGCGGACTCGATGCCCGACCCGCCCTGCCCCGCGACGAAGAAGAACCCCGGGTGCTCCGGGCGCGCGCCCAGCACCGGGGCGCGGTCGGGGGCGAAGGTCCGCAGCCCCGCCCACGCGGTCCGGACCGACCGCAGCCCGAGCGTGGTCGCCGAGCCCACCCGGTCCAGGGCGAGGGCGACGTCGAGCTCGTCGGGCCGCGCGTCGCCCGGCTCGGCCGGGGTCTCGTCGGCCGGGGAGACCAGCACGACGTCCGCCTCGGCCTTGAGGTACCAGCGCTCGGCGGCGTCGGCGATCATCGGCAGGACGGCACCGTCGACGGTGAGCACCGACGGGTCGCCGACCGGGCAGGCGGCGATCGTGCGCCGGTACGCGGTCAGCCCGGCGCCGGGTACGCCGGCCAGCGCCGCCACCGCGTCGGCCCAGGCCCCGGCCGCGTCGACGACCACTCCCGCCCGCACCCGGTGCCCGCCGGTCGTCGTCGCGCTCCAGCCGGAGCCGTCCCGGTCCAGCGCGGCCACCCGGGCGCCGCGCAGCACGGTGCCACCGCGGGCGCGCAGCCCGCGCCGGTAGCCGTCGTGCAGGGCCGCGGTGTCGACGTCGCAGGCGCCGGCGGTCCACGCGGCCGCACGCGGGGCACGGCGCAGCACCGGCGCGCGGCGCCACGCCTGCGCGGGGTCCAGGGCGACCGGGGCGCCGGGCTCGCCGTGCTGCTCGCGCAGCGTCGTGGCGAGGCGGTCGGCGGCCTGCTCGTCGTCGGCGAGGTGCAGGACCGGGCGCGGGGACAGCAGCGGCGGCGTGCCGAGCTGCTCGGGCAGCGCGGCGAACCGCGGCCCGGAGGCGTCGATCAGCGTGCGGAACGGGCCGGAGCCGTGGCCGGGGATGTAGGTGGCCGCCGAGCGGGCGGTGGCGTGGACCGGCAGGTCCTGCTCGGCCTCGGTCAGCACGACGCGGGCGTGCGCGGCCAGCTCCCACGCGACCGACACCCCGGCGATGCCGCCGCCGACCACCAGCACGTCCGCCGTCTCCATGCCCGCGACGATAGGTCGGCGGCCCCGGGGAAAACCGGTGGCCCCGGCCCGGGCGGTCGTCGTAGCGTCGCCGCCATGCTGATCCGGTTCCTCTGAGCGGCCCGCGGAGCCGACCTCCGCGCTCCGCCGCCGGCCCGTGACGTCCACCGGGCCCGGAACCGTCGCCGCCCTCGTGCGGCCCTTCCGGCGTCCCCGCGCGTCACCGGCCCTCCGCACCCGGTCCGAGTCCGACCCGATGCCCCGAGGAGGTCGTATGCCCACGACCCGACACACCTCTGTCCCCACCGCCGACACCGGTCCCGCCGGGGCGCCCACCCCCGCCAACCGCGCCGAGCGTCGCGCGGCGAGGCGCGGCCGGTCCGGCGCCCCGGGCGGCCCGCCGGCACCGCGCACGGCGGGGCCGGCCCCGCAGGCCCGCCCGGCCCACGTCCGCACGGACTTCGCCGCCCGCCGCAGCGGCTGAGGGCACGGGCACGATCACGGATCGGGCACCGGGGACGTCGGCGGGCGACCCTCCGCGTGCCCGATCCGTGATCACTCCCGGCGGTGCGGCCCGGCGCGGGAGCGACGTGGAAGGCTGGACGCCGTGACCGTCACCGTCTGGTGGGCCGCCCCGGCCGATCCCGGCGACCGCGCCGACCTCGTCGCGCTGCTGGACGCCCATGAACGCGAGCGGCTCCTCGCACTGCGCAGGCACGAGGACCGCGCCCGCTACCTCGCCGCGCACGCCCTGGCCCGGCTCGTGCTCGCCGAGCGGCTCGACGCCGACCCCGCCGCGCTCGTCCTGGACCGGACCTGTCGCTGCGGGGAGCCGCACGGCAAGCCGCGCCTGGCCGGGCGCGGCGACGACCCCGGGTTCTCGCTGACCCACTCCGGCGCGCTGGTCGGCGTCGCGGTCGGGACCGGCCCGGTCGGCGTCGACGTCGAGGCGCACCGCCCGCTGTCCGGCCTCGACGGTCTCGTCCGGCACACCCTCTCCCCCGCCGAGCTCGCCGCGGGCACGCCCGACGGCACCGGGTTCCTGGTCACCTGGACCCGCAAGGAGGCGCTGCTCAAGGCCACCGGCGAGGGCCTGTCGAGCCCGATGGACGCGATCACGCTGTCCCCGCCGCACGCCCCGGCCCGGGTGCTGGGCTGGACCGGCACCGGCGGGAGCTGGTGGGTCGCCGACGTCGCCACCGGCCTCGACGACCACCCGGGCGCCGTCGCCGGGGCGGGACCGGTGGCCCCGGTCGTCTCCGTCGCCGACGGCGACGCGGTCCTGTCGGTGCGCCGGGGCACGATGCACGGGTGATGGTGAGGTGACCGCGGCGGCCGACCGCTGGGTGCTGCATCTCGACATGGATGCGTTCTTCGCCTCCGTCGAACAGCTGACCCGGCCCACCCTGGCCGACCGGCCGGTCCTGGTCGGCGGCGCGGGACCGCGCGGCGTCGTCGCGGGGGCGAGCTACCAGGCGCGGGTGTTCGGGGCCCGCTCGGCGATGCCGATGGGGCAGGCGCGGCGGCGCTGCCCGCACGCGACCGTCCTGCCGCCCCGGTTCTCGCTGTACAAGGCGTTGTCCGAGGAGGTCATGGCCGTCCTCGGCGAGTTCTCCCCGGTGCTCGAGCCGGTGTCGGTCGACGAGGCGTTCGTGGAGCCGCCCGACCTCGTGGGGGCCTCCCCGGACCGGGTGCGGGAGTGGGGCACCCGGCTGCGCGGCGCGGTGCGCGAGCGCACCGGGCTGCCCGCCTCGGTGGGTGCCGGGTCGGGCAAGCAGGTCGCGAAGATCGCCTCCGAGCTGGCCAAGCCGGACGGGTTGCGGGTGATCGCCCACGCCGAGCAGGCCGCCGTGCTCGACCCGCTCCCGGTGAGGTCGCTGTGGGGCATCGGGCCGGTCTCCGGCGAGGCGCTGCGGAAGATCGGGATCGAGACGATCGGACAGCTCGCCGCGATGGACGCCCGCGAGGTCGCCGGGGTGCTGGGCGGTGCCGTCGGGTCCGAGCTGCACCGCCTGGCCCGCGGTGTCGACGACCGTCCGGTCGCCCCGCGCGGCGCGGCCAAGCAGATCAGCGCGGAGACGACGTTCGACGCCGACCTGACCGCGATGAGCGCGGTGCACACCGCGGTGGAGTCGATCTGCGTCGCCGTGCACCGGCGCCTGGTCGCCGACGGCCGGACCGCCCGCACCGTCACGGTGAAGGCGCGGACCGGGGACTTCACCACCCACACCCGGTCCGAGACGACCCCCTTCGGGACCCGGGACCTGGCGACCCTGGTCGCGGTGGCCCGGCGGCTGGCCGAGGGCGCCGTCGGCGAGGGCGGGGTGCGGCTGCTGGGGGTGTCGGTGTCCGGCTTCGGCGACGAGCCGCCACTGGCGCTGTTCGACGCGGTGCCGTCGGAGAGCGGGTGGACGACGGCCCCGGCCCCCGACGCCCCGCCCGCGGCCACCCGCCCGGCCGTCGCGGCGGGGGTGACCGTGCTCGACGCAGCTCCGGAGAACGACGCGGCCACCGGGCCCGACGCGATCGAGGAGCCCGGCGACGCGCCCGGCCCGCTCCGCCCGGACCGGCCCGACCGCGAACCCGACCCGGACCGGCCCTGGCGCGCCGGCGACGACGTCGCCCACCCCGAGCACGGCCACGGCTGGGTCCAGGGCGCCGGGCACGGGCGGGTCACCGTGCGGTTCGAGACCGCGCTCACCGGCCCCGGCCGCACCCGCACGCTCGACGCCGCCGACCCGGACCTCACCCGAGCCGACCCGCTGGGCAGCTGGCGGGGCTGAGCCCGGGCCCCGTGTGAGTTCAGCCGATCAGCGGGCTGCGGTGCGGCGGTGCGACGCGGCTGCCCTCGGCGATCCGGACGCGCAGCGTGGGAGCGGTGCGGGCCAGACCGTCGAGGACGGCGCCGAGCGCGGCGTCGCCCGCGGGGTCGCCCCCGACCAGCAGCACCGCGGCATCGGCAGGCCCGGCGGCGGCCCAGGCCCCGATCCGGGCGACGGCGTCGCGCGGTGTGACCGGCTCGACCCGCCACGCCTCGGCGTAGAACAGGGCGGTCGACTCGGCCTGCGGGAAGGCGAAGACCGTCCCGGCCTCGGCCAGCAGGTCGTGCGCCCCCGTCCGGGACGCGTCGTCGCCGGACGGATCGGTACCGAGCACCACCAGGTCGTGGCTCATCGCATGTCCTCCTCGAGGGTCCGCGCCCTCATCAGTGGGAATCCGCGACGACGGGCAGTGTCCTGGCTCCCGGATCGGTACGCCCTCCCAGGCCTTCCCACCCTCGCGGGCGGTGGCGCCGGTGTGGGGAGGGCACTCCCCGGTGACAGTGGCGGGACCGCGCCGGACTCGCACCGGCTTCCTGTTCCGTCGTCGGCCGGAGCCCATCACGCGACCGGGTTAGCGGTCAACCGTCCCCCGCCCGGCCACTCCCCGCAGATGGTCGAGCAGGTCGTGCTCGGTCAACGTCCCGAGCAGCGGCCCGTCCGGCCCCTCCCGCACGGGCAGCGCGGCGCCCCGGTGCGCGGCGAGCACCCCGAGGACGTCGTGCACGGAGCCGTGCGGGTCCAGGGCGGGCAGCTCCGGGTCGGGCGTCGTGCCGTCGGCGGGGCGCATGACCTGGGCGACGACGACCCGGCGCAGCGCCTCGTCGGTCGGGGTGTCGGCGGCGAGGTCGATCCCGCGTCGCAGCAGCTTGAGCGTGTAGATGTTGTCCCGCGACACCAGGTTCGACAGGCCGGTGGCCAGGACGACGGCGGCCATCAGCGGCAGGATCAGGGCGTAGTCGCCGGTGAGCTCGAACACGATGAGCACCGCGGTGATCGGGGCGTGCGCGGCCCCCGCGAACACCGCCGCCATGCCGACCAGGCCGAACGCGCCGGGGTGCAGGTCGAGCGCCGGGAACAGGGCCGCGGAGGCGTAGCCGAAGGCGGTCCCGGCGGTGCCGCCGACGAACAGCGACGGCGCGAAGACGCCGCCGGACCCGCCGATGCCGATGGTGAGGCTGGAGGCGAGGATCTTCCCGACGACGAGCAGGAGCAGGAACCCGACGACGTACCGGCCGCCGATCGCGGCCTCCAGCACCGGGTAGCCCACGCCGTACATCTGGGGCAGCGCCAGCAGCAGCGCGCCGAGCAGCAGCCCGCCGACGGCCGGGCGCAGCCACTCCGGGCCGCGCCAGACGGCGTCGCAGGCGTCCTCGACGGCGTAGAGGATGCGGGCGAAGGCCCAGCCCAGCAGCCCCGCGAGCAGCCCGAGCAGCGCGTAGAGCGGCAGCTGGGCGGGGCTGCCCAGGTCGAAGTGCGGCAGGGTCAGGATCGCGCGGTCCCCGGCGATCACCTCGGCGACGACGTTCGCGACCACCGAGCTGATCACCAGCACGCCGAACGCCTCGGCGCTGAACGACCGCAGGATCAGCTCCAGGCCGAACACCACCCCGGAGATCGGGGCGTCGAACGTCGCGGAGATCCCGCCCGCGGCGCCGCAGGCGACCATCAGGACCAGCCGGGTGGCAGGCACCCGCAGCCACTGCCCGATGGCCGAGCCGAGCGCGGAGCCGATCTGCACGATCGGGCCCTCCCGGCCGACGGAGCCGCCGGTGCCGATGCAGATCCCCGACGCGAGCGCCTTCACCGCGGCGACGGTGGCCGGGATCCGCCCGCCCCGGCGCGCGACGGCGAGCATCACCTCCGGCACCCCGTGCCCGCGGGCCTCCGGCGCGAACCGCTGGACCAGCGGGCCGTACACCAGGCCGCCGAGCACCGGGGCGACGAGCAGGAACCAGACCCCCAGCCCGGGCAGGTGCGGCGAGGCGACCCGGCCGGCGTCGGAGAAGTCCTCCCGGCCGGTGACCAGCCAGGTCACACCGAGGATCAGCTCGTGGAACAGCACCGACCCGATGCCGGCACCGACCCCGATGACCGTCGCCAGGCCGACGAGCCCCGGCCGGGTGCCGACGAGCGCGCGGTGCAGCGCGCGGACCGCGGTCACCGGGAACCGTCCTCGGCGGGCACGGGCGCGACGGCCCAGTCGGTCTCGCCGACCTCGCCCGCGGCCTCGGCGAAGCGGCGCAGCGCGTCGCGGACCGCGGCGCGCTCGGCGGCGGGCAGCGTCGCGAGCAGCCGGTGCATCTCGGCGCGGCGCAGCCGGGTGACCTCGTCGACGAGCGCCCGCCCGGCCGGGCTGAGCGCGACGGCGACCTCGCGGCGGTCGTCGCCGGTGCGGGTGCGCGCGACGAGGCCGCGGGTCACCAGCCGGTCGCACATCCGGGTCGCCGTCGACGCCGACACGGTCAGTGCCCTGGCCAGGTCGGCCGGTCGCCGGGTGCCGTACTGGGCCAGCACGACCAGCGCGCGGTACTGGGGCAGGGTCACGTCGCCGGCGGTGTCACCGCCGGTGCGCTCGCCCGCGGCGGCCAGGGACCGGGCCACCACGGAGAGCATCGCCCGGCTCGCGGTCATCACCGCGTCGACGACGTCATCGATCTCGTCCGTCACGCCCGCGATCGTTGCACATTGCAAACTTGCAGTGTGCAACGGGTTGCCGGGGTCACCCCCCGACGGGCGCCTGCAGCCCCGCGACGGGCCCGATCACGACGATCGCCGGCGGGCTGATCTCCTGCTCGGCCGCGACCTGCTCGGCGGTCTCCAGCGTCGCGCGGACCGACCGCTCGATCCGGGTGGTGCCGTCCTGCACGATCAGCACCGGGGTGTCGGCCGGGCGGCCGTGGGTGATCAGCGCCTCGGCGAACTTCCCGAGCCGCTCCACGGCCATCATCAGCACGATGGTGCCGGTCATCCGGCCCAGCGCGGTCCAGTCGGTGAGGCTGCGCGGGTCACCCGGCGCGACGTGCCCGGACACGACGACGATCTCGTGCGCGACCCCGCGGTGGCTCACCGGCGTCCCGGCGACGGCCGGTGCGGCGAAGGCGCTGGTGATGCCCGGGACGACGGTCACCGGCACCCCGGCCGCGGCGCACGCCTGGACCTCCTCGAACCCGCGGCCGTAGACGAACGGGTCACCGCCCTTGAGACGGACCACGAACTTCCCGGCCCGGGCGTGGGAGATGAGCAGCTCGTTGATCCGCTCCTGGGCCATGGCGCGGCCGTAGGGGATCTTCGAGGCGTCGATGACCTCGACCTCGGGGGACAGCTCGTCGAGGATGTCGCGCGGGCCGAGCCGGTCGGCGACGACGACCTCGGCGCGGGACAGCAGCCGCCGGCCGCGCACGGTGATCAGCTCCGGGTCGCCCGGGCCGCCACCGACCAGCGCGACCCCCGCCCGCGGGGGCTCGGCCGACTCGTCGACGACACCGGCGGCCAGCGCCTCGACCAGCGCGGTGCGCACGGCCGCGGACCGCCGGTGCGCGCCCCGGGCCAGCACGCCGACGGTGAGCCCGTCGTAGCCGCCGGTGGCGGGGGTGACCGCGGTGCCCTTGTCGCCGTCGTCGGCGCGGACGCAGAACACGCGGTCCCGCTCGGCCTCGGCGACGACGGCGGCGTTGGTCGCGGCCTCGTCGGTGGCCGCGATCGCGTACCAGGCGCCGGCGAGATCGCCGTCGGTCCAGCGGCGGGCCGTCCAGGTGATCTCCCCGGCCGAGGCCATGCCCTCGACCGCCGGGGTGACCTCGGGCGAGACGACCTCGACGACCGCTCCCGCGGCGATCAGGCGGGCGACACGGCGCTGGGCGACCTGTCCCCCACCGACGACGACGGCCCGGCGGCCGGCCAGGTCCAGCCCGACCAGGTACTGCTCGTGGTGCGCGTTCAACGACGTTCCTCTCCCGGACTCCGACGCCCGGCGGTGGCAGCGGTTCCCTGCGCGGGCCCCCCGCTCGACGGCGACGCCGGACGATAGCCGGGCCCGCATGTTTCGGAGGAGACCCCGGAGGGCAATCCCACATCCGCCGATCGGGCGGCCACGGCGACGGTGACGCCCTGACCAGCGGTCTTACCGACGACCAGGTGGGCCCCGTCGCCGGCGGCGAGCAGCGCGGCGGCCTCTGCGACCGACGAGGTCCCGACGGCCGCGGCCACCCGGGCAGCCGGCCGCGGCACCGCGACCGCGGCCAGCGCGGCGGCCGCGAACCCGTGCGGCTCCCGCGGTGCTACGGCCGCCCGCAACCCCGGTTCCCACACCCGCCGGTCCAGGGTGGCGACGACGGCGTCCCCGAGCTCCAGCCCGTGCGCGGCGGCGACCCGGTCCAGCAGCGCGCGCACCGCGGCCTCGGACGTGCCCGGCCGCAGCCCCACCCCGACGGTGACCACCGGCCGTGGAGCGGAGCGCTCGGCCCGCGGAGGCTCCGCTCCCCGGCCGGTGATCATGCGAGCGCGGCCGGGGCGCCGGCGCGGGCCGCCGCGACGAACCGGGCGACGGCGCCGGGCACCCCGGCCGGGTGGGTGTGCAGGAACGACGCGTGCACCCGGGCGTCGACGTAGCCCTCCGGCTCGCCGCCGCGCCACGCCCAGGCCGGGGCGGCCCCGGCCCTCGGGGTGACCGCGCACCGGTGGAACTCGTGCGCCCCGGCCCGCTCACCCGCCGCGAACAGCGGCGACGCCGACACCGCGACCGCGTCGCGGTAGCCGAGGGTGAGCCGCGGTGTCATCCCCGCCGACGCGTCGAGGACCCCGCACATCGGCGTCCCATCGAGGTCGCGGCACAGGTACAGCAGCCCGCCGCACTCGGCGTGCACCGGCGCCCCGGACGCGGCCAGCGCGGCGACCTGCGCCCGCAGCGGCGCGTTGTCCCCGAGCGCGCCGACGTGCTCCTCGGGGAAGCCGCCGGGCAGCACGAGCGCGGCCGTGCCCGCCGGGAGCGCGGGGTCGCGCAGCGGGTCGAAGGTCGTCACGTCGGCACCGGCCGCGCTGAGCAGCTCGGCGTGCTCGGCGTAGCCGAACCCGAAGGCCGGGCCCCCCGCGAGCGCGACCACCGGACGGCCCGGCACCGGGTCCGTCCCGAGCTCGGCCGCCGGGTCCCAGACGGGTCCGTCGGGCAGCGGGCGGGCGAGCGCGAGGACGGCGTCGAGGTCCACGTGCTCGGCGACGAGCGCGGCCATCGCGTCCACCGCGGCGGTCGCGGCGGAGCCGTGCTCGGCGGCGGTGACCAGGCCCAGGTGCCGCGAGGGCACCGCCAGCTCGGCGCGGCGCGGGACCGCGCCCAGCACCGGGAGCCCGACCTCCTCGGCCGCGGCCCGGCAGACCTGCGCGTGCCGGTCGGACCCGACCCGGTTCAGGATCACCCCGGCGACCTGCACGGAGTCGTCGAAGCTGCGGAAACCGTGCAGCAGCGCGGCCAGCGACCGGGACTGCCCCCGGACGTCGACGACCAGCACCACCGGCGCGCCCAGGGCCGCCGCGACCTGGGCGGTGGACCCGGCGCCGTCGGCGATGCGGCCGTCGAACAGGCCCATCACCCCCTCGACGACGGCGACGTCGGCGTCCCGCGCGCCGTGCCGGGCCAGCGGGGCGAGCCGGTCGGCGCCCTGCAGGACGACGTCGAGGTTCCGGCCCGGGCGGCCCGCGGCGAGGGTGTGGTAGCCGGGATCGATGTAGTCCGGCCCGATCTTGAACGGTGCGACCCGGGTGCCGCGCCGCGACAGCGCGGCCATCAGCCCGGTCGCGACCGTGGTCTTCCCGCTCCCCGACGACGGCGCCGCGACGACCAGCGCGCGGGCCGTGCTCACCACTCGATCCCCCGCTGGCCCTTCTGTCCGGCGTCCATCGGGTGCTTGACCTTCGTGGTCTCCATGACCAGGTCGGCGGCGTCGACCAGGGCCTGCGGGGCGTCGCGGCCGGTGATGATCACGTGCTGCTGCCCGGGCCGGTTCGTGAGCACGTCGACGACCTCGTCGACGTCGATCCAGCCCCACTTGAGCGGGTAGGTGAACTCGTCGAGCACGTAGACGCGGTGCGCCTCGGTCCCGATCCGGCGGCGGATCTCGGCCCAGCCCTCGGCGGCGTCGGCGGCGTGGTCGGTCTCGGTGCCGGCCTTGCGCGACCAGGACCAGCCCGAGCCCATCTTGTGCCACTCGACGGGCCCGCCCTGCCCGGTCCGGGAGTGGACCTCGCCCAGGGCGCGGAACGCCTCCTCCTCGCCGACCTTCCACTTCGCGGACTTCACGAACTGGAACACCCCGATCGACCAGCCCTGGTTCCAGCCGCGCAGCGCCATCCCGAACGCGGCGGTCGACTTCCCCTTCATCACCCCGGTGTGCACGACCAGCAGCGGCCGGTTGCGACGCTGGCGGGTGGTGAGCCCGTCGGTGGGCGTGACGGACACCTGTCCCTGCGGCACGGTGGTCTCCTCTCAGGCGGCGCGGGCGGACCGGGTCTCCCGGACCAGGTCGCCCACGCTGTCGGCGGTCAGCTCGTCGAGGGTCACCAGCTCGCCGCCCGCGGCGGCGGCGAGCGGCGCGGCGAGCCCGAGGCGGACGTGGCCCGCCTCGCAGTCGACGACGACGGTGTGCACCCCGTCCGCGGCCAGCAGCCCGGCGGCGCGGCGGGAGTCGGCGACGGGGTCCCCGCCGTCGCGGGCGGCGACGGTGGCCCGCCCGTCGGTGAGCAGCACGACCAGCGGGCGGCGGCGCGGGTCGCGGCGGCGCTCGGCGTCGAGCACGGCGCGGGCCTTGAGCAGGCCACCGGCCAGCGGGGTCCGCCCGCCGGTGCGCAGCCGGGACAGGCGCTGCTGGGCGGTCGGCACCGACGACGTCGGCGGCAGCGCCAGTTCCGCGGACCGGGCCCGGAAGGTGACCAGCCCGACCTTGTCCCGGCGCTGGTAGGCGTCGCGGAGCAGGCCCAGCACGGCCCCCGAGACGGCGGTCATCCGCGTGCGCGCGGCCATCGAGCCGGACGCGTCGACGACGAACAGCACCAGGTTCCCCTCGCGGCCCTCCCGCTCGGCGCGGCGCAGGTCGTCGCGGTGGACCAGCAGGCCCGGCCCGCGGCGCCCGCGCCCGGCCTGGTGCGGCGCGGCGGCGAGCACGGTCGCGGGCAGGTGCAGGTCCGCGGCACGGGTGGTCCCGGCCCCGGACGGACGGACGACGCGACCGGCGTCGGTGCGGGCCCGGGAGCGGCGGCCCGGCGCGCCCGCGCCCAGCCCGGGGACGGTGAACTTCCGGACCGTCGCCCGGTGCAGCCGCGCGGCGTCCCCGACGACGACGGCCCGGCCGTCCCCGCCGTCGCCGCCGGCCGGGGCCTCGGCGGTCTCCGGGGCCCGGTCGTCGCCGGGCGTCGCCAGGTCGGTGGCGTCGTCCCCGCCGTCGGTGCCGCCGGTGCCGTCGGTGCCGTCGGTGCCGTCGGTGCCGTCGGTGCCGGGAGCCTCGGCGCGCTCACCGGTGCCGGTCCCGCCGTCGCCGCGCGGGTCGCCGCCGGCGGGGGGCGTGTCCCCGGTCGGGTCGGCGTCGCCGGGCTCGTCGCCGGCGTCGGGGCCGTCCGGACCGTCCTGCGGCCCGGCCGGGTCGTCGGGGCCGGGGCCGCCGGAGTCCGGGTCGTCGTCGGGGTCCGGGTCGTCCTCGGGGCCCAGGTGGTCCTCGGCGTCGGCGAGGGCGCGGTCCAGCTCGGCCGGGTCCAGGCCGGGCTCGTCGAACGGGTCGCGACGACGGCGGTGCGGCAGCGCGAGCCGGGCGGCGACGCGCACGTCGTCGGCGGTCACCGCGTCGCGGCCCTGCCAGGCGGCGTGCGCGGCCGCGGCCCGGGTGATGACCAGGTCGGCGCGCATGCCGTCGACGTCGAACCGGGCGCACACGAACGCGATCCGCCGCAGCTCCCGGTCGCTCACCGCGACGGCGGCGACGTGGGCCTGCGCGGCGCGGAGCCGGGCCGCGGTCGCGGTCTCGTCCGGGGCGAAGCGGGCGACGAACCCGGCCGGGTCGTCCTCGAACGCCATCCGCCGCCGGGTCACCTCGACCCGGGTGTCGACGTCGCGGCTGGCCCGCACCTCCACGGTCAGCCCGAACCGGTCGAGCAGCTGCGGGCGCAGCTCGCCCTCCTCCGGGTTCATCGTGCCGACCAGCAGGAACCGGGCCGCGTGCGAGACGGAGACGCCGTCGCGCTCGACGTGCGCGCGGCCCATCGCGGCGGCGTCGAGCAGCAGGTCGACGAGGTGGTCGTGCAGGAGGTTGACCTCGTCGACGTAGAGCACCCCGCGGTGGGCGTCGGCGAGCAGGCCGGGCTGGTAGGCGCGGCGGCCCTCCGACAGTGCCTTCTCCAGGTCGAGCGAGCCGACCAGGCGGTCCTCGGTCGCGCCGACGGGCAGCTCGACCAGCCGGGCCGGGCGACGCCCGCCCGCCGCCCCCGCCGGGTGCGGGCCGTCCGGGCAGGACGGGTCCGGCGCGGCGGGGTCGCAGCCGAACCGGCAGGCGTCGACGACCTCGTGCGAGGGCAGCAGCGCGGCCAGCGCGCGCACCGCCGTGGACTTCGCGGTGCCCTTCTCCCCGCGCACCAGGACACCGCCGACACCCGGGTGCACGGCGTTGAGCAGCAGCGCCAGCCGCAGGTCGTCGTGGCCGACGACGGCGGAGAACGGGAAACGGGGAGGTCCGGCGGCGGGGGCGGTGCTCGTGCTCACGCGGGTGAGGCTGCCAGACCGGAGGTCAGCACCGGGAGGTCCGACGGCGCACCGTGTCCGATCACATGTTCAAGTGACGACGTGTCGAGGTGGTGTTCGACCAGGTCGGCCAGCAGATCCACCTGCCGGGTGCGCTCGGCCGCGAACGACGTGTCCTGCGCCACCACGAACCCGGTCCGCCCTGCCTCGTCGGCGAGGCGGGTGAGCAGCAGCCGCCGGAAGCCGTCGTTCTCGGCGAGGCCGTGCCAGTGCGTGCCCAGGACGTTGCCGCGGTCGCTGCCCTCGTCCCCGATCAGGCCGGGGTCGCCGGAGCGCACGACGCGGCCGTGGTGGATCTCGTAGCCGGTGACGGTCTCGCCCCACGCCGTCGCGGTGGGGGTGGCGAGGTGCTTGACCGGGTCGAACGCGATCTCGAGGTCCAGCAGCCCCAGCCCGTCGACGGTCGTGCCGGGAGCGGCCTCGGCGCCGTCCGGGTCGGAGACCGTGTGCCCGAGCATCTGGTACCCGCCGCAGATCCCCAGCACCGGGCGCCCGGCCGCGGCGTGCGCGCGCACCGCGTCGGCCATCCCGGACGCGCGCAGCCAGGCCAGGTCCGACACGGTCGCCTTGGTCCCGGGCAGCACGACGACGTCGGTGTCGGCGATCCGCGACGGCTCGGTCACGTAGCGCACGGCGACGCCCGGTTCGCAGGCCAGCGCCTCGGCGTCGGTGGCGTTGGAGATCCGCGGGAACCGGACGACGGCGACCCGCAGCCACTGCCCGCCGCGCGGCGGGGCCGGGCGTCCGAGCACCCCGTCGGCGACGGCCGAGAGCGAGTCCTCGGCGTCGAGCCAGAGGCCCTCGGCGAAGGGCAGCACGCCCAGCGTCGGCCGCCCGGTGAGCTCGCGCAGCCGGTCGAGGCCGGGGTCGAGCAGGCGGGGGTCCCCGCGGAACTTGTTGATCACGAAACCGGCGATCAGCGCCTGGTCGGCCGGGTCGAGCACGGCGAGGGTGCCGAACAGGTGCGCGAGCACCCCGCCGCGGTCGATGTCGCCGACGACCAGCACCGGCAGGTCGTTGCGCCGGGCGAAGCCCATGTTGGCGAGGTCGGTGGCCCGCAGGTTGATCTCCGCGGGCGAGCCCGCTCCCTCGCAGACCACGACGTCGTGGCGGGCGCGCAGCCGGGCCAGGGAGTCGGCGACGACGTCGGACAGCGCCGCGGTGCGGTGCCGGTAGGACAGCGCCGACACCTGGCCGTCGGCGCGGCCGCGCACGACGACCTGCGAGGTCCGGTCCCCGCCGGGCTTGAGCAGCACCGGGTTCAGGTCGACCGAGGGGGCGATGCCGCTGGCGAAGGCCTGCATCGCCTGCGCGCGGCCGATCTCGCCGCCGTCCGGGGTGACGACCGAGTTGTTGCTCATGTTCTGCGCCTTGAACGGCGCCACCGAGACGCCGCGCCGGTGCAGCCACCGGCAGATGCCGGCGACGACGGCGCTCTTGCCCGCGTCCGACGTCGTCCCCGCGACGAGGACCGCTCCCTGAACCACCACGGCCGGAAGTATCGCCCCGGCGGGACCGCCCGCGGGCGCGGCTACCCTGGGCCGCGTGCGTTTCCTGCTGCGTCCCGGGTGGATCGCGTTCGTCGTCGCGGTGCTGGCCTTCGCCGTCGCCTGCTACACGCTGCTCGCGCCGTGGCAGTTCGACCGTGAGTCCGAGCGCTCCGCGCAGAGCCGGGCCATCGCCACCGCCGACGCGACGCCCGCCGTCGGGTTCGACACGCTCGTCCCGCCCGGTACGGCGATCGGCGCCGACGACCAGTGGCGCCGGGTCACCCTGGCCGGCACCTTCGACCGTGCCGCGGAGACCCTGGTCCGCCTGCGGGTCGTCGACGGCGCGCCCGCCTTCGAGGTGCTGACGCCGCTGCGGCTCACCGACGGCCGGACCGTCGTGGTGAACCGGGGGTCGGTCCCGGCCGCGGACCGGGGCGCCGTGCCCGACTACGCCGCCGCGCCCGCCGGCCCGGTGACGGTCGAGGGCAGGCTGCGCCTGGACGAGACCGACCCGCAGGGCCGCCCGCCGCTGGTCGAGAACGGCACCCGCCAGGTCTACGTGTCGGACTCCCGCTCGGTCGCCGCCGCCACCGGCCTGACCCCGGTCGAGGGCGTCGTCGTGCTGGAGGCCGGCCAGCCCGGCGTGCTGGACCCGATCCCGGTCGAGCCGGTCGGGGGCGGAGCGCCGTTCAGCAACTTCTCCTACGCCCTGCAGTGGCTGACCTTCGGCGCCGTCGCCCTGGTCGCCCTGGTGCTGTTCATCCGGCTGGAACTGCTGCAGCGCAGCGGGAAGCGCGAGAAGGCGGGCAGCCTGCGGGACCAGCTCTCCGGCCGCGACGGCTTCGGCGACGAGCCCGTCCCCGCCGACCGTGCCGACGACAGCGCCCCCGGCACCACCCGCGACGCCGCCGCCGGGTCCGGTCCGGGCTCGGGCTGATCCCGCACCGCGCCACACCCAAGCCGGTCGACCTGACCGTCGACGGCTCCCGCGCCACGATCAACGTCGCGGGCCGCCGGCCTGCAGGGTGCGGTGCCGTGTCGGGGTGCCGTGCCGGGCTCCCCGGATGCTGCGCCGGGCTCCCGGCTCCCCGCGCCGGAGCACTGCGTCGCCGGACCCGCTCACCGAGGGCGCGGGTCCCCTCCGCCTGTTCGCCCCGGCCGAGTTCGCTCACCCGGTAAGCGAACTCACCCGTACGACAGGGTGGCCCCGTCGGTCGTTTCCCGCCGGCCGTGCTCGGTCAGCGGTGCCCAGGGCCGCCATGCTCCGGGACGATCTTTCTCCCGACTCGCTCACCCGGTAAGCGAACTCCCGGTGATCCACCCTCTCCGACCGGGTAGGTATGGAGACCGGGGCGACGGATACGGCCACGTCGGTCGGAACCGGCACCGGGACCGGGCGGACGGGGGCAGGTACGGGGCGACCGGCTCAGCCGCGCCGCCGCCCCAGCACCGCCGCCGTCGCGACGGCGAGCAGCCCGGCCGCCCCGGCCACCAGCCGGGACAGCCGCGCGACGCGGTGCAGGTCGGCCACCCGGGGCGGGTGCCCGTCGCCGAGCGACGGGCGGTCCTCGGTGCCGTGGGCGTAGACCGTCGGCCCGCCCAGACGCAGCCCGAGCGCACCGGCGGCGCTCGCCTCGACCGGGCCGGCGTTAGGGCTGGGGTGCCCGGCGGCGTCGCGGCGCCAGGCCCGCAGCGCGCACGCGGGCGAGCCACCCACCAGCGGCGCGACGGCCACCGTGACCACCGCGGTGACCCGGGCCGGGGCGAGGTTGACCACGTCGTCGAGACGGGCCGAGGCCCACCCGAAGCGGGCGTGCCGGGCGGAGCGGTAGCCGACCATCGCGTCGAGGGTGTTCACCGCGCGGTAGCCCAGCAGCCCCGGGATGCCGGCGACCGCACCCCACACCAGCGGCCCGACGACGGCGTCGGAGGTGTTCTCGGCCAGCGACTCGGTCCCGGCGCGGGCCATGCCGTCGGCGTCGAGCAGCTCCGGGTCGCGCGCGCACAGGTGCGGGATCCGGGCGCGGGCGGCGGCCAGGTCACCGGAGTCGAGCGATGCGGCCAGCGCGGCACCCTCCCCCACCAGCGAGGTCCCGCCGAGCACGGCCCAGGTGGCGACGGCGGTCAGCCCGGCCCGCACGACGGGCTCGGCCCGGGCCCCCGCACGCGTCGCGGCCGCCTCGGCGACCACCCCCGCCGCGATCACCGACCCGACCAGGATCGCGGTGTAGGCCACCCCGGGTGCGACGGCGTCGCGGTGCATCCGGCCCTCCAGCCGGGCGGCGAGCGTGCCGAAGCCGGCGACCGGGTGGCCCCGGCGCGGGTCGCCGAGCAGTGCGTCGGCGACGATCCCGGCGGCCAGTCCGGCCGCGCGGCCACGTGTTCCCATGCGCCGAACCTAGAGCGGCGCGCGCGCAGGGTGCGGGCAGGCCGGGCAGGATCATGGGCATGCGCACGGACCTCAAGCCGGACGAGATGGGCAGCGGCCCGTTCTACAAGCTGCTGACCAGCGTCGTCGTCCCCCGACCCATCGCCTGGGTCTCCACCCGCTCGGCCGACGGCGTCGACAACCTCGCCCCGCACTCGTTCTTCACGGTGTCCTGCGTGGACCCGCCCATGATCCAGTTCACGTCGGTCGGGAAGAAGGACTCCCTGCGCAACGTGTCGGAGACCCGCGAGTTCGTCGTCTGCCTGGCGAACGAGCCGATGTTCGAGAAGATCAACGCGACCGGCACCGACTTCCCCGCCGAGATCAGCGAGTTCTCCTCGGTCGGGCTGACGGCCGAGGCGTCGTCGGTCGTCGCGCCGCCGCGGGTCGCCGAGTCACCGGTCGCCCTGGAGTGCGTGCTGCACGCCGGCATCGAGCTCGGCAACTCGACCGTCGTCATCGGCCGGGTCGTGCACGCCGCGATCGAGGAGAGCGTGTTCGTCACCGACGAGCGCGGCAACTCCCTGCCCGACATCCACCGGCTCGCCCCGCTGGCCCGCCTGGGCCGCAACGAGTGGTCGCGGATGGGCGAGGTCCTCGAGATCACCCGCATCCCCTACCAGCAGTGGCCGGGTCACTTCGGCGACGGGTGACCCGGCCCCCGCCGGGTCTACAGGGTGTACTCGGTGGGCGGCGTCGCGGCCGGGTCGGCGTGGATCTCGCCCTCCCGGCCGCGCAGCTCGACCCGGCGGATCTTGCCCGAGATCGTCTTCGGCAGCTCGAAGAACTCGAGCCTGCGGATCCGCTTGTAGGGCGCGAGGTTGTCGTAGGCGAACCGCAGGATCGCCGTCGCCGTCTCCTCGGTCGGCTCGTGCCCCTTGGCGAGCACCACGTAGGCCTTCGGCACGGCGAGGCGGACCGGGTCCGGGGACGGCACGACCGCGGCCTCGGCGACCGCCGGGTGCTCGATCAGCACGCTCTCCAGCTCGAACGGGCTGATCCGGTAGTCGCTGGCCTTGAACACGTCGTCGGCCCGGCCGACGTAGGTGATGTAGCCCGACTCGTCGCGGGAGCCGACGTCGCCGGTGTGGTAGAACCCGCCGGCCATGGCCTCGGCGTTGCGCTCCGGGTCGTCGGCGTAGCCCACCATCAGCCCGGTCGGGCGGTGGTCGAGGTCCAGGCAGATCTCGCCCTCGTCGGCGACCTTCCCGGTGGCCGGGTCGACCAGTGCGACGACGAACCCGGGGATCGGCCTGCCCATCGAGCCCGGCTTGACCGGCTGCCCGGGCGGGTTGCCGATCTGCACCGAGGACTCGGTCTGGCCGAACCCGTCGCGGATGCGCAGGCCCCACGCCTTCTCGACCTGCTCGATGACCTCGGGGTTGAGCGGCTCCCCCGCCCCGACGACCTTGGTCGGTGGCGTCGCCAGCCCGGACAGGTCGGCCTGGATCAGCATCCGCCACACCGTCGGCGGGGCGCAGAAGCTGGTCACGCCGCAGGAGTCCAGGACCGACAGGACGGACTCGGCGTCGAACCGGGCGTAGTTCATGACGAGGACCGTCGCCTCGGCGATCCACGGCGCGAACACGTTCGACCAGGCGTGCTTGGCCCAGCCGGGCGAGGAGATGTTGAGGTGCACGTCGCCGGGCTCGAGGCCGATCCAGTACATCGTCGACAGGTGCCCGACCGGGTAGGACGTGTGGGTGTGCTCCACCAGCTTCGGCTTCGCCGTGGTGCCGGAGGTGAAGTACAGCAGCAGCGTGTCCGACGCCTTCGTGGCGCCGTCCGGGGTGAACTCGGCGGCGGCCGAGTAGGCCTCGCCGGTGTAGTCGCGCCAGCCCGCCACGGCGCCGCGGACGGCGATGCGGGTGTAGTCGCCGTCGACGTCGTCGAACTTGCCGGCGTCGTCCGCCCCGACGACGACGTGCGCGGCCCGCCCGCGGTCCACCCGGTCCTGCAGGTCGGCCGGGGTGAGCAGGGTGGTCGCGGGGATCACGACCGCGCCCAGCTTCATCGCCGCCAGCAGCGTCTCCCACAGCTCCAGCTGGTTGCCGAGCATCAGGATGATCCGGTCGCCCCGGGCGACGCCCTGCGCACGCAGCCAGTTCGCGACCCGGTTGGACCGCTCGGACAGCTCCGCCCACGTCCAGTGCGCCTGCGAGCCGTCCTGTTCGACGATCCACAGCGCCTTCCGCGCGCCCCGCTCGGGATCGGCGGCGACGACGTCGAAGTGGTCGAGCGCGAAGTTGAACTCCTCGAGCTCCGGCCAGCGGAAGTCGCGGTAGGCCGTGTCGTAGTCCTCGCGGTGGGTCAGCAGGAAGTCGCGGGCGGCGAGGAACTTCTCCGTCGCCGGGCTGCCGGTCGCCATGGGGTGCACCTCGGTGGGCTCGTGCGGGGGGCCCGTGCCCCGGGCCCGTCGTGCGGGGCCGCCCGTGCGGCCGTACCGCGACCCTAGTCACTCCACCGGCGCCCCGGCAGTGCGCGACGGCCGCCGCCGGCCGGGCACCGACCGTGCGGTGCCGATCACGCGATGGTGGCGGCGAGGTCGGCCCGCCCGGGCGGGCCGGTGATCGTAAGGTGCCCGCGTGACCGTGCCGAACCTGCCGAAGGTGCCGACCCCCGACGTGTCGGTGTCCCGCCTGCGGGTGGGCCGGTACGGGCCGCGGCTGCTGCTGCGCGGCGTGCTCGTGGGGCTGGCGCTGCTGGTCCTCGTGCTGCTGCTGGCCGGCTGCGGCAACGGCGAGCTTCCCGCGGCGTGGCGCACCCCGTCGCCGGTCCCGACGACGGCGCCGACCGCCACCCCGACACCGACCCCGACGCCCACGCCGACGACGACTCCCGCGCCGAGCCGCACCGCCGACCCGTCCCGCACGACGGCCGCGCCCGCACCCGGGCGCGGCGGCACCGACGGCGGCACCGGGACGGGCCGCACCGGCGCCCCGGGGGCGGCCGCGGCGGCGTCGCCGATGTGGCCCGCGGGCGACGCGGCGACCGCGAAGCGGATGCAGCAGCAGTCCGACGCCGGCGGCGACCCGTGGCTGCTCGACCCGGAGGAGGTCACGATCTCCTACGTCGGCAGCGAGCTCGGCTACCGGAACCCGACCGTCACCCGCCTCGGCAACGGTGTGTACGCCGCCACCGACGGCCGGTCGGCGCAGCGCTCGACGATCCGGCTCACCCAGCCGGTCCGCTCCGGCACCGGCGGGATCTGGGTGGTCGACCGCGTCGACCGCGGCTGACGGGACGGTCGGCCCGCACCGGCACCCAGCGTCACCGGGTCTCGTACCGGACGGCGTCCCTCGCCGGAACCCGGCCTCGCGTTACACCCTTTGCGCGCCTTGGGTACCGTGAGGTGAATGACAGTTGGCGCGAACGGGTGAAACCCGGCGCCGGGTGCAGCGTCCGGGCCCGTTCCGACGATGTTCCGTGTGAGGCCGTCGCGGTACCGCGGCGGTCGGGGGGTCCAGGAGAGGCGGAGCACGATGGCCAGCGAGTCGGTCCAGCAGGACGTCTTCACCGTGTTGCACGGGCAGGCGTCGCCGATCGTGAGCCGCTGGGCGTACCGCGCCTCGGACCCGTTCGCGATCTCGTTCTCGGTGCGCCGGTCCTCCGACCGCTGGATCGAGTGGCTCGTCGCCCGCGACCTCGTGATCGAGGGCCTGACCACGCCCACCGGCATCGGTGACATCCGGATGGCGCCCCGGCGCATCGACGGTTACGACGTCGTCGAGCTGGAGATCCGCTCCGACGGCGGGTCCGCCGTCCTGGAGGTCGACCGCGACCTGCTGGCCCAGTTCGTCGACTCGACGCTGGAGATCGTCGACCTCGGCGAGGAGCACGACCACCTCGACCTCGACGGCGCCATCGCCCGGCTGACCGGCAGCGCGGCGGGCCCCACCACCCCCTGAGCGCACGCTCGCACCCACGACGAGGGCCCCGGACCGCACGACGCGGTACCGGGGCCCTCGTGTGTGCCGGGTGCCGCTCAGCTGTTCTGCTCGGCCCACTCGGGGTCGGTCGAGGCGTCCCACTCGGCGTCGGCCGCCGCCTCGTCGGCGTGGTCGGCGTCGCGCGCGAGCTGGTCGCTGACCTCCGGGTCCCCGACCGGGGACTCGTCGACCACCGGCACGATGCCCTCGTCGACGTCGTGCACGGCGGCCTCCTCGGCACTGGCCGCGCCGCCGTCGATGCCCACGTCGGTCCCGGCGCCGTCGACCGCCGGGTCGCCCGCCGCGGAGTCGGCCGCGGCGGTCAGCCGGCCGGAGCGGCCCGGGTCGCCCTCGGGCAGCTCGTCGGGCAGCTCCCGGGCCAGTCGCGCCTCGTGCGACTCGCCCTCCTCCTGCCCCGCCGCGGTCACCGCGTTGTCCTCGACGCCGTAGGGACGGTCCGGCGGGACGTAGCCGGAGTCCAGCGGGTCGGTGTCCGACGGACCGGTCAGCGCCTCGTCGGTGTCCAGCTGCATCGCCGACGCCATGTCCGGCGCCTCCGGCTGGAACTCGTTCTCGTCACCTGAAGCGGATGCCATCGGTCGCGGGTCTCCTCGGTGTGGCCGTGTGTCGGGCGGTGTGCGGTATCGACCGTGCGTACCCCGCGTCGCGCCGCGCCATGCGCCGGCGCCCGGACGCTACGGTCGCCGACACCGGATCCGCCGTGGCCGGTTCCCGCGCCGCACCCGTCGTACGAAGGAGCACTCCCCCGTGACCGCCGCCCCGTCCGCCCGTTCCGGTGACAGCACCCGCAGCGCCCTGCTCGCCGCGGCCGCGGACCTGTTCACCGAGCACGGCTACGACCGCACCTCGGTCCGCGCGATCGCCGACCGGGCCGGGGTGAACCAGGCGCTGCTCTTCCGCTACTTCGGCAGCAAGGACGCCCTGTTCGCCCGGGTCGCCGCCGAGCGCGCCCTCGCCGTGCTGCACGACGGCCCGCCCGAGGAACTCCTGACCCGCCTGCTGCGGTCCATCCTCGACGGCGGCGACGGGCCCGAGCGCGACCTGTTCGGGCCCGTCGTGCGCTCGGCCGGGACGTCGGAGGCGGCCGCGGCCGTGCGGGTGGAGCTGGCCGGGGCGTTCACCGAGGCGTTCGCCGCGCAGGCCACCGGCGCCGCCGACCGGGCCGACGCCGAACTGCGTGCGGAGCTGGTCCTGACCTGGCTGCTCGGGCTGAGCCTGGTCCAGCCGCTGCTGCCCGGCGGCGCGGTCGGGCGGGCCGACCCGGACACGGTGCTGGACCACGTCACGCGCGCCGCCCGCACCCTGCTGGAGGCGCCCGGGCTCAGCCGGTGAGCCGGTCCACCTCGGCGCGGAACCGTTCGCGCTGGGCCGGGGTCTCCCGGGTCCGCGACAGGTAGTGCGCCGGGCGCGGGGCGCGGTCGTGCCAGAACCGGCCGGTCCCGACCGCCGACGACGGCGCGGCCGCGAGCCACACCGCGGTGTCCGCGCCCTGCGCCGGGGTGCGCAGCACGGGGCCGACGACCTTGTCGAACAACGGCAGCGACCCGGTGACGCCCGGGGTGCGGGCCCACCCGGGGTGCAGTGCGTGCACGGTGACGTGCCGGGGGGCCAGCTCGTCGGCGAGCAGACCGGTCAGGACGACCTGCATCCGCTTGGTGCGGGCGTAGGCCGCGGTGCCGCCGTAGTCACCGGTGCGGAACTGCAGGTCGTCGTCACGCAGGGGCTGGGCGTACATGCCGCCCGAGGACATGATGATCACCCGGGAGTCGGTTCCGGACCGCTCGGCGCCGGCCGCGAGGGTGTCGGTGAGCAGCCGGGTCAGCAGCAGCGGTCCGAGGACGTGCACGGCCAGGGTCAGCTCGTTGCCCTCGGAGGTCTCGCTGCGCTCGGGCGGGAGCAGCCCGGCGTTGTGCACCAGGACGTCCAGCGCGTCGACCTCGGTGGCGAACCGGGTCGCGAACGCGCGCACGTCGGCGAGCTCACCCAGGTCGCAGACCTGCACCGGGAGCCGGTCGCGGGACAGGCCGGGGACGGCGGCCAGGATCCGGTCCTGCGCGGCGACCCCCTTGTCCCGGGAGCGGACGAGCAGGTGCACCGTCGCACCGAGCCGGACGAGCCCGGTCGCGATCGCCTCCCCCAGCCCGCCGCCCGCGCCGGTCACCAGCGCGGTGCGCCCGGTCAGGGCGCCGCGCGGCGGGTCGGCGCGGTCGCCGCTCCACCCCGGGCGCCGCAGCAGGTACCCGATCCGTGAGTAGCCGGGGACCAGGGTGCGGTCGAGGACGGTATCCAGAGCGCTGCCGAGCACGGACCGATCCGACCACAGCACCGCGCCGCCCGCGCGTCGATCAGCCCTGCAGACCCGGACCGGAGACGTAGGGGGTGCCGGGGACGTTCGCCGTCGGGAGCTTCGGGACGGCGTCGGTGACCGGGTCGGCGGTGGAGATCCGCTCCATCGCGCCGCAGCTGGACAGCGAGTACGACAGCGGGTTCACCGGCGGGGCGGTGGCCTTGTCGAAGCCGTGCTCGACCTTGCGGATCGACATGGTGCCGCCCGTGAGCTTGTACATGTTCCCCGACGGGTTGGGCGCGTCCAGGGTGCCGTTGCCGTTCTCGTCGACCTCCCACTCGCCGACGGTCTGGCCGCCGGGCAGCGGGTTGGTGCCGTCGAGGATGCAGGGGTTGTTGTTGGTGGCGCTGGAGGTCGCGCCGTAGAAGAACGACACGTAGCGGGCGTCCGGGTCCATGCCGGTCGCGGTGCCGGAGACGGTGTCGGAGTCGACGGTGGCGGTCCCGGCCACGCCGTCGGTGTTCTTCGACGCCAGGTCGACCTGCGTGGGCCCGGTGCTCGGGCCGCCGACGACCCCGGCCACGTCCGGCAGGCCGCCGAGACCCGAGTAGTCGGGCAGGCCCGCCGTGCGCGCGACGCCGGACAGGTCCGGCAGTGGGCCGTCCCTGCCGGTCAGCGGGGTGGTGTCGGGCAGGCCCGCGATCTCGTTGAGGCCCTCCAGCGGTCCGCCCGCGGTGAGGCCGGGGACGTCCGGGAGCTCGTCGGTGCTGCCGTCGGTGACGCCGGGGACCGACGGCAGCTCCGGCACGACGTCGCCGAGACCGGTGAGGGTGTCGGTCGGGCCGGCCAGCGGGCTGTTGCCGGTGTCGGTGCCGACGACGGTGCCCGCGGCGCCCACCGCGGTGTCGACCAGCGAGCCGGCCTGCCCGGCGCCGGGCACCGAGGAACCGGCGTCGGACAGGGTCTGCGCCGGGTCGGGCAGCGACGTCAGGGGCTTCGTCGGGGTGTTCAGGTCGACGCCCGTGCCGAGGCCGCCGGTCAGGTCGCCGAGGCCGGGGACCGCGTCGAGCGGACCGGTCGAGGGGGCGGCGGAGTCCTTCGTGCCGGACGAGCCGGCGGAGTCCTTCGAACCGGCCGAGCCGGCGGAGTCCTTCGAACCGGACGAGCCGACGGAGTCCTTCGAACCGGCCGAGCCGGCGGAGTCCCGGTCCGGCTCCTCAGAGTCCTGGTCCGACCTCCCGGAGTTCTCCGACTTCCCGGCGGCCTTCTCCGACTTCTCCGACTTCCCGGAGCCCTTCCCCGACTTCCCGGAGCCCTCACCCGACGTCCCCGAGGCCGCGTCCGACGTGTCGCGGCCCGGGCCGCCGTCCGCCGAGGAACCCGGCGAGCCCGATCCCGAGCCGCCCTGTCCCAGCACCGAGCCGACGACGTCCGCGCCGGTCACCAGGTCACCCAGCCCCCCGGAGGAGGACCCCGACGAGCCCGGGGAGTCGGAGCACGACCCGCCGACCGGGGTGGTGCCGTCGGGGCAGTCCGCCGCGGCGCCCGACGAGTCGTCGTCGGAGCCCGTCCCGGCGAACGCCGTCCCGGCCGTCCCGCCGGAGGTCAGCAGCAGCGCCGCGAGCGCGGCGGGGGCGGCGATCCGGCGCGCGGTGCCCGCGGGGGGAGCGGCGTGCCTGCGCCGTCCGCGGAGGGACCGGCCGGCGGCCACCGCCGCGGCGACGCCGGTCGAACGGTGGCCGGTCCGGGTGTGCTTGCCCATCTCGAGCGGTCCTTCCGCCTCGCCGTGGGCGAGGGTGCTGGGGAGCGGTGGAGGACGGCGCGGGCACCGGCGTGGCCGGGGTGCGGGGGCACCCCTGGGGAGCGGCCGGATCGTGCCGGGTCACCCGGCTCGTCCGGTTCGGGACGGTACGAAACGGTGACCCGTCGAGGTTGCTTTCCTGAGAGGACCTCGGCGACCCGGGCGATCACGGGTCGGCACCGGACGCCGAGTGACAGGTCGGCTGGACCGAACGGCTCAACGATCTACGACGAACACCCTCCGTGTTCTCAGGATCGCGGGAGGCCCCCTCCGTTCAACGAGCGGGCGACGCCGGGGTGACGGGTCGTCGCAGAACGGCCACCGCTCGTACGTCCCGGCGCGTGGCCGTCACCCCGGACGGGAACTAGCCGAGGCGCTCGCGGACGGCGTCGAGGTTGCGTTCCATCCCGGTCCGCCACTCGCGCAGCCGGCCCTCGACGATCCGCTCCTCCTTGTCCGGCCACCGCTCGATCGCCTGCGAGAGGCCCGACGGCCCGGGACCCATCCGGGCCCACTGGCGCAGCACGGTGCCGTCGCCGTCGGGGGTGAGCTCGAACCGCCACACGGCGGTCGCTCCCCCGTCGCCACCGGGCTCGACGGTCCACTCGAACAGCCGCCCCGGCTCCCATCCGGTGACGGTGGAGACGGTGCTCCACTCCCCGATCGCGTCGTGGCGGTGGTGGCCGTGCAGCCGGGCGCCGAGGCCCGGCTCGTCACCCTCGCCCCACGAGGCGCGCTGCATCTCGGTCGACGCCCGGGCCAGGAACTCCGGGTCGGTCACCAGCTCCCACACCGCCTGGGGCGGTGCGGCGACCCGGGCGGTGGCCTCGGTGGTGGGTCCGTCGGCGTAGCGCATGCGACCTCCTCGTCGTCGGGCCGCGGCGGGTCAGCGCTCGTCGGCACCCCGGCGCAGCAGGTAGGTGTCCATGATCCACCCCTTGTTCTCCCGGGCCTCGGCCCGGACCTTCAGGATCTCGTCGGTCACCTCGACGAGCGGCCCGGCGACGAGCAGCTCGTCGGGCGTACCCAGGTAGGCGCCCCAGAAGATGTGCAGCTCACGGCGCTGCTCGTCGGGCAACGTGGCGAAGGCGGTGCGGCCGTCGAGCATCACGACGACGTCGTCGACGTCGGTGGGCATCCCCTCGGCGATCCGGCGCCCGGTGGTGATCAGGACGGGGCGCCCGACCCGGTTGAGGATCAGCCGGTGGGCGGCGGCGAGGGCGGCGACGCTGGAGATCCCGGCGACCGACTCGACCGACCACTGCTCCCCCGCGCCGGCGAGGACCCGGTCGAGCAGGCGCAGTGTCCCGTCGTAGAGGGAGGGGTCGCCCCAGACCAGGAAGGCGCCGGTCTGCCCGTCGGCCAGCTCGGCGTCGAGCATCTCGCGGTAGAGCCGGGCACGGCGGTCCTGCCAGTCGACCACGACGTCGCGGTACCGCTCGTCGTCGCGCTCGACCTCGGTGCCGCGGTCCCGGCCCACCTCGGGCGCGGTGACCAGCCGGTACCCACCGTCCGGGCGGTGCCGCCGCAGGAGCTCGGTGCGCAGGGCCAGCAGGTCGTCCTGCGACCCCCCGCCGTCGAGGCCCTTGTCGATGACGAACACGACGTCGGCCCGGCGCAGGGCGCGGACCGCCTGGAGGGTGAGGTGGTCGGGGTCACCGGCCCCGATCCCGATCACGAGAACCGTGCGCACCGGAGTGACCGTAACGGACCCCGGGCGCTCCCCGGCACTCCCCCGATCGGCAGGTACCCCCCGCCCGGTGTCGCCCGATGCGCGCAGCGCCCGACCCCGTCACGCGACGTCGTCACTCGGTAGTGTCATGGTGACCGGCGAGCCACGACCGGGTCACCGGCCGACCGCCGACGACCGACCCCGCAGCGCCACCCCGGGAGGCCACGTCACCGTGCCCACCAGCGAACACAGCAGGACCCTGACGATCGGACACCTCGTCGAGTCGCTCGACGACCGCGGCGTCGCCGCTGCGCTCGGTGACCTCGCCGCCGCGGCCCCGGACGCCGGGTTCCGGGTGGTGGTCGTCGCGCTGGCCCCGTCCGGGCACTCCGACGTCGCCGAGCGCATGGCCCGCGCCGGGGCGCCACCGGTCGAGCTGAACGTCGCACCGTGGGACCCGCGTGCCGTGCTGAAGGTCCTCGCCGCGTTCCGGGAGCACGGTGTCGACCTGGTGCACACCCACGGCGCCCGGCCCGACGTCGTGGGCTCGGCCGCCGCGGCCCGGCTGCGGGTGCCCGCGGTGTCCACGCTGCACCACATCCACGAGCACCCCGCCGACCGCGGCGACCAGCTCCGGCGGACCGCGAAGACGTTGGCGCGCAAGCGGTTCATGAATCGCACGATCGCGACGTCCGCCCTGCAGCGCGACTGGTACCGCCGCGCCGCCGGGTCCACCGAGGGCCTGTCGGTGATCCCGGACGGCGCGGCCGACCCGGGCGAGGGCACGCCCGAGGAGCGGGAGCGTCTGCGGCGCGGGCTCGGCGTGGACGACCACGAGGTCGTCGCCGTCTCGGTCGCGCCGATGCGCCGCGGCCAGGGGCAGGACATGCTGCTCGACGCCGTCGCCGGGATCGGACCGGACGAGCCGCTCACCGTGGTGCTCGGCGGCGACGGGCCGCTGCGGCCGTGGCTGGAGTCGCGCGTCGCCGCCGACGAGGCCCTGTCCGGCCGGGTGGCGTTCCGCCGCAGCACCGACCCGGTCGCGCTGCTCCGCGCCGCCGACGTGCAGCTGCACACGACCCGGCACGACACGATGCCCCGCATGCTGTTGCTCGGCCACGGCACCGGGACCCCGGCGGTCGCGACGCGGGTCGGCGGGATCCCGGAGATCGTGACCCGCGAGACCGGGCTGCTGGCCCCGGTCGACGCCACCCGGATCGCCGACGAGCTGGTGCGGCTGACCCGCGACGCCGAGCTGCGCGCCCGGCTCGGGGCCGGGGCCCGGCGGCGGTTCCTCGACCGGTTCGCGGCGGCGCCGTGGGCGGCCCGGCTCGGCGACGTCTACCGCAGCGCGGCCGGGGTGGCGGGCGCGCCCGCTCCCGCCGAGCTGGACACGCCGGAGCCGGTGGGCCGGGGCTGAGCCGAGCTGCGGCGGGCCGGGCCGGCTCAGTGCGGAACGGGCGCGGGCCGGTCGGCGACCGGGTTCTCCAGGGTCCCGACGCCGTCGATCTCGACGGTGACCCGGTCCCCCGCGGTCATCGGCCCGACCCCGCCGGGGCTGCCGGTGAGCACGACGTCGCCGGGCTGCAGCGTGATCCAGCGGGTCACATGGGCGAGGATCCGCGCGACGTCGAAGATCATCGCCCCGGTGTCGGACTCCTGGACGGTGCGGCCGTTCAGCGTGGTCCGCAGCCCCCACGGCCCCGCGCCCGGCTCGGTCTCGATCCACGGCCCGAGCGGGCAGAAGGTGTCCGCGCTCTTCGCCCGCGCCCACTGCCCGTCGGCGCGGTAGTCGTGCGCGGTGACGTCGTTGGCGCAGGTCAGGCCGAGCACGTGCGACCAGGCGGCGCGTTCGTCCAGGTCACGGGCCCGGCGACCGATCACCACCGCGAGCTCGCCCTCGTACTCCAGCCGCTGCACCCCGGCCGGGCGCAGCACGGGCTCCCCCGGCCCGACGACGGCGTTGGGCGCCTTGAGGAACAGCGCGGGCCGCTCCGGGCGGGGGCGCCCCTTCTCGGCGAGCTGGCAGGGGTAGTTGCTCCCGACGCACACGATGGTGCGGGGGTCGCAGGGGGCGAGCAGGACGACCTCGGCGAGCCGCCCGGCGACCGCCCCCGGCCCGGACGGGCCCAGCTCGCGGACGACGTCGCCGTCGCCGCCGGTCTCGACCCGCCCCGTGCGGGGGCCCCGGCCGGAGTCGTAGCGGACCAGTCGCATCCGCTCACACCGTCCCGGCCGGGCCGAGTGCCTCGCGCACCAGCTCCAGCGGGTGCCAGGCGGTGCGCCCGGCGCCGTGGAAGATCTGCTGGCGGCAGGAGACGCCGGTCGCGGCGACCAGGGTGTCGGCGGGCTCGGCGTCGATCGCCGGGAGCAGCCGGTCCCGGCCGACCTCCATCGAGGTCGCGTAGTGCTCGGCCTCGAAGCCGAACGAGCCCGCCATCCCGCAGCAGCCGGAGTCGATCTCGGAGACCTCCAGCCCGGGGATGCGGCGCAGCAGCGCGAGCGTCGCCGCGGTCCCGACCTCGGCCTTCTGGTGGCAGTGCCCGTGGTAGACCACGCGCCGCCCGCTCAGCGCCGACCGCTCCGGCAGGACCAGGCGGCCGTCGTCGAGGGCCTCGACGAGCAGCTCCTCGACCTGGCGGACCCGCTCGCCCACCGACCGGGCCTCGGCGCTGTCCGGGAGCAGGGCGAGGGTCTCGTCGCGCAGGGTGAACACGCACGACGGCTCGCAGCCGACGATCGGCGCGTCGGCCGGGGTGTCCCGGGCGAGCGAGGTGACCAGGCCGGTCGCCTTGCGACGGGCGTCGTCGAGCAGCCCCTTGGACAGACTGGACCGGCCGCAGCAGCCGCCGCCGGCCAGCTCGACCCGCCACCCGGCACGCTCCAGCAGACCGATCGCGGCCCGCCCGATGTGCGGCTCGGTGAAGGTGGTGAACGAGTCGGCCAGCCACACGACGGTCCCGGCCGGTGCGGCGGCCCGCGCGGGGTCACGGCGCCGGAACCACCGCACCAGGTTGTCCCGGTCGAAGCGCGGCAGCGGGCGGCGCGCGGTGATCCCGAGGGTCCGCTCGGCGAGCCGGCGCAGCACCCCGACCCGGCCGGGCAGGTTGGACAGCGGCGCGGTCGCCGACCCGAGCCGGTTCAGCGTGCGGATCGCGCCGAACAGCCGCGAGCGCAGCGGCGTGCCGTGCACCGCGTGCTGCTGGTGGAGCGCCTCGGCCTTGAGCGAGGCCATGTCCACGCCCATCGGGCACTCGCTCTTGCAGGCCTTGCACATCAGGCACAGGTCGAGGATCTCGTGCAGCCGACCGTCGGCGAGTCCGGCGGCCGGGTCCGGCTCGGACAGCGCCTTGACCAGCGCGTTCGCCCGGCCGCGCGTGGAGTGCTCCTCCTCGAGGGTGACCTGGTAGGACGGGCACATCACCCCGGCCGTGGTCTTGCGGCACAGGCCGATGTTCATGCAGCGGTCGGCGGCGTCGCGCATCCCGGTGGCGCCGGGGCCACCGATCACCTCGAACGACAGCGCCGTGGTCAGCCGCGGGGCGGGCGGCAGCGCGTCGCGGTCGCGCAGGTTCTCGGTCATCGACGGGGCGTCGACGATCTTGCCGGGGTTCATGACGTTCCCCGGGTCGAACAGGGCCTTCACCCGGCGCATCGCCTCGTACAGCTCGTCGCCGAAGATCTCGCGGTTGAACTCCGAGCGCGCCAGCCCGTCGCCGTGCTCGGAGGAGTTCACGCCGCCGTACTCGGCGACCAGGTCCTTGATCCGCTCCGCGACCCGGCGCATCGTGGCGACCTGGGCCGGGTCGGTGAGGTCGACGAACGGGCGGATGTGCAGGCAGCCGACCGAGCAGTGCCCGTAGAACCCCGCCTCGAGGCGGTTCTCGTCGAGGATCTGCTTGAACCGCGCGGTGTACTCGGCCAGGTGCTCGGGGGCCACCGCAGTGTCCTCGACGAAGGCCAGCGGACGCCGGGTGCCCTCCCCCGCCGCCATGAGCAGCCCGAGGCTGGACTTGCGGACCTTGAGCAGCGCGGCCTGCTCGGCGGGGGTGACCAGCTCCAGGGTGTGGTAGCCGTGGCCGTGGCGCTCCCAGAGCGCCGCCAGCGCGCGCAGCTTCGTGACCAGCCCGGCCTCGTCGTCGCCGGAGAACGAGACGAACAGCAGCGCGGCCGGGTCGCCGACGAGGTGGTTGCCCAGATCGGCGTACTCGATCTTGCGGCGGGACAGGTCGAGGATGGTCCTGTCCATCATCTCGACCTGGTGCGGATCGCAGCTGAGCGCGTCGGTGGTGGCGGAGACGGCGCCGTGCACGGTGTCGAAGTGGCCGACGGCGTAGACCGTCCGCGCGGGCTTGGGCACCAGGTCGACGACGGCGCGGGTCGCCAGCACCAGCGTGCCCTCGGCGCCGACGACGAACTTCGCCAGGTCGAACGTCCCGGACTCCGCGAAGCCCGCGAGCCGGTCCAGCCGGTAGCCGCAGGCCCGGCGCCAGAACAGCGGCATGCCCGCGGCGATCGCGTCCTCGTTCTCGGTGACCAGCGCGGGGAGCTCGCGGTAGAGGGCACCCTCCAGGGTGTCCGCCGCGGCGCGACGGCGGCGCTCGTCGGCGTCGACGGGTTCCAGCCGGGCGGTGGAGCCGTCGGACAGCACGACGTCGAGCGCGCGGACGTGGTCGATCGTCATCCCGAAGGTCAGCGACCCGCTGCCCGCGGAGTTGTTGCCGATCATCCCGCCGATCGTGGCCCGGTTGCTCGTGGAGGTGTCCGGGCCGAACATGAGCCCGTGCGCGGCCGCGGCCCGGTTGAGCTGGTCCTGCACCACCCCCGCCTCGACGACGGCGGTGCGCGCCACCGGGTCGAGCTCGACGATCCGGTTGAGGTGCCGGGACAGGTCGAGCACGAGCCCCGGTCCGACGGTCTGGCCGGCCAGGCTGGTGCCGGCACCGCGCGGGACGACCGGCACGCCGAATTCGGCCGCGGTGCGCACGGCCGCGGCGACGTCGTCGTGGGTACGGGGGAAGACCACTCCGAGCGGGGTGATCGCGTACATGCTCGCGTCGCGGGAGAACAGGTGGCGGCTGTAGTCGTCGAAGGCGACCTCGCCGGTCACCCGGGACCGGAGCGTCTCCTCCAGACCCGGGACGGCGGTGGTGGCGGTGGCGGGACGGGTCAGCTCGGCGGTCATGGGGTGGCGTCCTCTCGCGACGGTGCGGGGGCGGTCGGGGCGGGTCAGTCGGTCTGCAGCCGCTCCAGCGCCGCGTCGAGGCCGGAGCCCGCGACCGGCACCCCGGCGAGACCGAGGCCCATCTGGACACCGGCGAGGGTCCCGGCCAGCGTGAGGTCGTTGAACGCACCGAGGTGGCCGATCCGGAAGATGCGCCCGGCGAGGCGGCCGAGACCGGCGCCCAGCGACATGTCGAAGCGGTCGAGGATCACCGCGCGGACCTTGTCGGCGTCGACGTCGTCGGGGACGAGCACGGCGGTGAGCGCGCTGGAGTACTCGCGCTCGTCGAGGGCCAGCACCTCCAGGCCCCACGCCCGCACCGCGGCCCGGGTGGCCTCGGCGTGGCGGGTGTGGCGGGCGAAGACGTTCTCCAGGCCCTCGTCGTGGAGCAGGCGCAGCGCCTCCTTCAGCCCGTACATGAGGTTGGTGTTCGGGGTGTAGGGGAAGAAGCCGCGCTCGTTGGCCGCGAGCATCGGGCCCCAGTCCCAGAAGGTGCGCGGCATCGTCGCGGTGCGGGAGCGCTCCAGGGCCTTGGCGCTGATCGCGTTGAAGCTCATCCCCGGCGGCAGCATCAGCCCCTTCTGCGAGCCGGCGACGGTCACGTCGACGCCCCACTCGTCGTGCCGGTAGTCCATCGAGCCGAGCGAGGAGATGGTGTCGACCAGCAGCAGGGCGGGGTGGTCGGCGGCGTCCATCGCGGCGCGGATCTCGGCGACCCGGCTGGTGACACCGGTCGAGGTCTCGTTGTGCACCACGCAGACGGCGGCGATCCGGCGACCGGTGTCGGCGGCGAGCCGCTCGGCGACGACGGCGGGGTCCGCCCCGTGCCGCCAGTCGCCGGGCACGAGGTCCACCCGGAGCCCGAGCCGGCCCGCCATCTCCTGCCACAGCGTGGCGAAGTGCCCGGTCTCGAAGCACAGCACCGTCTCCCCCGGGTTCAGGGTGTTGACCAGGGCCGCCTCCCACGCCCCGGTGCCGGTGGCCGGGTACATCACGACCGGGCCGGTGGTGCCGAAGACCGGGCGGACGTCGCGCAGCAGCTCCGTCCCCAGCGCCTGGAAGTCCGGGCCGCGGTGGTCGATCGTCGCGGCCGACATCGCGCGCAGCACCGAGTCCGGCACGTTCGTCGGGCCGGGGATCTGCAGGAAGTGCCGACCGGCTGCGTACGTCATGAGGTCCTCCACGCTCGGTGACCGATGGTTCCGGATGACGGAATCCGGGTCTCGCGCTGATGACGGTATACCGTCTACAGTCTGCCGTCGAGAGGGTGCAGCAGGGCCGCCACGCGCCTCGGCGGGCGGCATCGACGCCGCTTGACGGGCGTGTGTGATCCTGCTGATACTCGGGATATCGAATTCGTTTTCCGCATTGCGGAAAATGCGGCCCGGCGACGTCGCACGGACCGCGTCATCAGTTCCTGTCTGCGTCAGTGCCGACCCCAGAGGAAAACGATGTCCATCGAACTCATCACCATCGTGGCACTCGCCCTGGTGTTCCTGATAGCGACGATCCTCCCGGTCCACATGGGCGCGCTGGCCTTCGTCGCCGCGTTCGTCGTCGGCACGGCGTTCGTCGGGGAGGACACCGACGACATCGTCGGCGGGTTCCCCGGCGACCTGTTCGTGATCCTCGTCGGCGTGACCCTGCTGTTCGCCATCGCCAAGGGCAACGGGACGGTGGATCGCCTGGTCCAGCTGGCCGTTCGGGCCGTCGGCGGCCGGATCGCCCTGATCCCGTGGGTCATGTTCGGCGTCACCGCGGTCCTGACCGCGGTCGGCGCCGTCGTCCCCGCCGCGGTCGCCATCATCGCGCCGATCGGCATGGGATTCGCCCAGCGCTACAAGATCAACCCGATGCTGATGGGCCTTCTCATCATCAACGGGGCGAGCGCCGGCGGCTTCTCACCGATCAGCATCTTCGGCAGCATCGTGAACGGTGTCGTCGCCCGCAACAACCTGCCGAGCAATCCGGGACTGCTGTTCGTCTCGTCGTTCGTGTTCAATCTCGTGCTCAGCATCGTCGTGTTCCTGATGTTCGGCGGGCGGGAACTGCTCCGCCGTTCCCGGGATGCCGCGGGATCCTCGGGCGCCGGCGGCGACCGGGTCGCCGTGGCCGCCGAGCCGGGCACCTCGCTCGCACTGGGCGGCGGGGCCGTGCCGCACGGCCGGTCACGGACAGTCACCGGCGGGTCCGGGTCGGGTGGGTCCGGGGGCGCCGGGCCGGTCGGCCCGGACGACGAGCCGCACCGCCCGCTCGAACGCGACCACGTGTTCACGATCCTGGGCCTGGTCGCCCTGGCCGTCGGCGCACTCGCGTTCGGCCTCGACGTCGGCTTCACCGCGCTCACCGTGGCCGCGGTCCTCTCGGTCATCTCGCCGTCGTCGGCCAAGGCGGCCGTCGGGCAGGTCGCGTGGCCGACGGTGCTGCTGATCTGCGGGATCGTGACCTTCGTGTCGCTGATGGAGCGGGTCGGCACCATCGACTGGCTCGGCAACCTCGTGACGACGATCGGGTCCCCGCTGCTGGCCGCGATCATCATCTGCCTGATCGGCGCGATCGTGTCCGCGTTCGCCTCGACCACCGGCATCCTCGGCGCCCTGATCCCGCTGGCCGTGCCGTTCCTGCTCGCCGGCGAGGTGGGCGCGGTCGGCCTGATCATCGCGCTGTCGCTGTCGTCGTCGGTGGTGGACTCCTCGCCGTTCTCCACCAGCGGGGCGCTCGTCGTCGCGAACGCGCCGGCCGACCGGACCGACCAGGTCTTCCGCGGGCTCATGATCTGGGGCTTCAGCATGTGCGCGGTGGCGCCGCTGCTGAGCTGGCTGATCTTCGTCGTCCCCGGCTGGGGCTGATCCGGTGCCGGGAACGGGAGCAGGCCCGGGCGGTGGCGTCCAGTCCGTCGTCCGGGCCTTCCGGATCCTCGACGTGCTGGCCGAGGCGGACGGGGAGCTGTCGATCAGCGAGCTCGCCGTGGCCGTCGACCTGCCGCAGCCCACGATCCACCGGATCGTCGCGACCCTGCGCGAGCTCGGCCACGCCCACCAGGTCACCAACCGCCGCTACACCCTCGGACCCCGGCTGATCGGGCTCGGGGACCGGGCGTCGCGGGTGCTGGGGGTGCGCGCCGGGGACGACCTGCGCGCGGTGGCGGAGCGGTTCGGCGAGACCGCCAACATGGCCGTGCTCGACGGGGAGCGCGCCGTCTACACCGCGCAGGTGCCCGGGCCGCACTCGATGCGCACGTTCACCGAGGTCGGGCGACGGGTGCCGCTGCACAGCACCGGCGTCGGGAAGGCGCTGCTCGCCCAGCTGCCCGCACCCGTGGCACGGCGGCTGCTGGGCTCCACCGGGCTGCCCGCGGCGACCGACCACACCGTCGTCGACCCCGACCGGCTGCTCGACGAGCTCGACCGCATCCGCCGGGCCGGGTTCGCCGTGGACGCCGAGGAGCAGGAGGTCGGCGTGTTCTGCGTGGCCGTCCCGCTCGCCGGGGTGTCCAGCCCGGCAGCGCTGTCGGTGTCCGGCCCGATCCACCGCTTCGGGCACGACCGCGTCCCCGAGGCGGCCGCCCTGCTGCGAGCCGCCGCCGAGGGCATCGGCGGGACGCTCGCGTGAGCGCCGACCGGAGCTCAGGCCCCGCGTCGGCGGGCGAGCCACTCCTCGGACTCCGGCGTACCGCCGTCGAGCCGGTCGACGAGGTCGAGCAGGAACGAGGTGTGGCCGTGCTCGGTCAGGGCCCGCTGCGCGACCTCCGGGTCCCCCGCCTCGACCACGGCGAGCAGCTCACGGTGCCGCTCGACGTTCTCCAGCAGCGACTCGCGACGGGCGGTGCGGTTCATCGCCATGCACAGCTGCATCTGGAACGACAGCGCCCGGTAGGCCTCGGTCAGCCGCGAGTGCCCGGCCAGTGCGACCAGCGACAGGTGGAACTCGACCTTGTGGTGCAGGAACCGGCTCTCGTCGCCGGCCCGGCCGACCTCCTCGAACGCCGCCAGGGCCGCCCGGCAGCGCTCCAGCCGCTCGGGCACGCGTACCGGCACACCGAGGCGGACGGCGAGCGCCTCCAGGTCCTCGCGCAGGGTCACGATCTCGTAGACGTCGTGCCGGGTCAGCGTGCGCACGGTCGCGCCGCGCCGCGGGTGCGCGACGACCAGGCCCTCGTGGGTCAGCGTCTGCAGCGCCTCACGCAGCGGCGGGCGGGAGACCCCGAGCCGCTCGGTCAGGCGCGCCTCGACCAGCCGCTCCCCCAGCGCGAGCTCGCCGGAGAAGATCATCGCGCGCAGGGCGTCGGTCGCCAGCTCCGCCATGGACGGCGGCGCGACGATCCGGCCACCGGTACCCGTGTGCACCGCCGTCACCGCACCCACCTCTCCCGCGTTCCCGTATACCGTATATCAAGGCCGACGCCGACGACCCCGGAGGGCTGCCGATGCAGACCGACCCACCGCTGACCGGAGTGCTCGTGCTGGAGGTGGGGGCCTTCATGGCCGCGCCGTTCGCGACGATGCAGCTCGCCGACCTCGGAGCCCGGGTGGTCAAGGTCGAGCCACCGGGCACCGGCGACCCGACCCGGTCCGCGGGCCCGTTCCTCGACGGCGAGAGCTCCCCGTTCCTGCGGCTCAACCGCAACAAGGAGTCCGTCGTCCTCGACCTCAAGGACGAGCGGGGCCGCGCCGCGTTCCTGGCGCTGGTCGACCGCGCCGACGTGGTCGTGGAGAACCTCCGTCCGGGCGCGATGGACCGGCTCGGGCTCGGCTACGCAGACCTGGCCGAGCGCCGTCCGGAGCTGGTGTACGCCTCGGCGTCGGGCTGGGGTGTCGACGATGCGGCCGCGACGCGGCCGGGGCTCGACATCATGGCGCAGGCCGCGAGCGGGCTGATGAGCGTGACCGGGGAGCCCGACGGCGACCCGGTCAAGGTGGGCGTGCCGGTCTGCGACCTGGTGACCGCGCTCTACGTGGCGCTCGCGGTGACCGCGGCGCTGCGCGAGCGGGACCGCTCCGGGACCGGTCAGCACATCGACGTCTCACTGCTGGAGTCGGGTGTCTCGCTCGCGGTGTGGGAGGCCGGCATGTACCTCGGCGACGGGGAGGTGCCCACGCGGCAGGGCTCGGCCCACCAGCGCTACGCCCCCTACCAGGCCGTCCGCACCCGCGACGGGCACGTGACGGTCGGCGCGAACACCACCCGGCTCTGGACGTCGCTGTGCGCGGCGCTCGGGCTGGAACGCCTCGAGCGCGACCCGCGCTTCGCCGACCCCGGCTCGCGGCTGGCGAACCGGGTGGCGCTGATCGACTGCATCGAGACGGTCACGAGCACCCGGTCGTCGTCCGACGTGCTCGCCGCGCTCGACGCGGCCGGGGTCCCCTGCGCGTCCATCGCCGGCTACGACGAGGTCTTCACCGATCCGCTGCTCACCGGCCGGGACTTCTTCTGGGACGCCCCGCACCCGACCCTGCCCGCGGTCCGCCAGCTGGGGTCGCCGATGCGCTTCTCCCGCACCCCCGCGCGGCGGGGCACCGCCGGGCCCCCGCTCGGGGCGGCGACCGACGACGTCCTCGCCGAGCTGTCCGACCCCGCCCGCGGGGGCCACGCGTGAGCCCGGAGGTGACCGCGGAGCTCGCGGCCGGGGTGCTCACCGTGACCTTCCGCCGTCCCGAGCGGCGCAACGCACTGACCTGGGACATGTACGAGGGGCTGGTGGCGGCGTGCGAGCGGGCCGATGCCGACCCGGAGGTCCGGGCGCTCGTCGTGCGCGGCGAGGGCGGCCGGGCCTTCGCCGCGGGCACCGACATCGGCCAGTTCCGCGCGTTCGCCTCGGGCGCCGACGGGGTGGCCTACGAGCGCCGGGTCACCGCCGTGCTCGACCGGGTCCGCGCCGTCGGCGTGCCCACCGTGGCCGCGGTCGCCGGGTACTGCGTCGGCGGCGGGCTGGGCATCGCCTGCGCGGCCGACCTGCGCATCGCGACGCCCGGGTCCCGGTTCGGCGTGCCGATCGCCCGCACGCTGGGCAACTGCCTGTCCGCGCGGACCCTGGACCTGATGGTCGAGGCCCTGGGCCGACCGCTGACGGCGGACCTGCTGCTCACCGCGCGGATGCTGGAGACAGCGGAGGCCGCGCGGGTGCCGGGGTTCCTGCACGCCGTCGTCGACGACCTCGACGCGGGACTGGACGCGCTCACCGGGCGGCTCACCACCGGCGCACCGCTGACGATCTGGGCGACCAAACGGCTGCTGGACGACCGGTCCGCCGACGACACCGCGGTGGTCGACCGGGTCTACGGATCGACCGACTTCCACACGACGGTCGCCGGGTTCGGGCAGGGCGGCACCCCGAGCTGGACCGGGACCTGATCCCGGGCTCCGGCCCGCCACCGGGCGCCGACCCCGGGGCCGGCGCCCGGTGGCGGGCCCGCCGGGCCCGGACCGCGGTCAGCGCCGCCGCAGCGGCCGGGCCGGGCCGGTCAGCGGCGGGGTCGTCCCGCCCTCGGCCTGCACCTGACGGCGCGCCTGGAGGTAGAGCGCCGGACCGGACACCAGCCCGCGCAGCTTGCGGGCGCCCGCGCCGCCCGGCAGCGCGGCGACGTCCTGCGGCGCCGGGCGCTCCTCGGTCGCGATCGGGACCGGCCCCGGGGTCGGGCCGGGCGCGCCGACCGCGGCGGGCGCGGGCTCCTGCCGGGCCCGCGCGACCGTCGCCGGCGTCGAGGACTCGCGGCGCACGATGTCACGCAGGCGCCCGACCGCGGCCGGGAACCGGCGCACCGCGAGCCGGCGCGCCCGCGGGTCCAGCGCGACCTTGCCCAGGAACGCGCCCAGACCCAGCGCGTAGCCGCCCATCTGCTCGCGCAGCTCCCCCGGCGACGGCCGGTGGTGGTGCCACACCCACGCCGAGGGCAGGTAGGCCAGGGTGCCGCCGTCGAGCACGATCCGGACCAGCAGCTCGATGTCCTCACCGCCCCGGGTGGGCCGGCCCGGTCCCAGCGCCTCGTCGAACCCGCCGAGCGCACGGACCGGCTCGGCGCGCACCGCCAGGTTGGCGCCGATCCCGAACAGGCCCGGTGAGAACGGGAACACCGGGGAGTCCGCGGGCGGGTCGTCGAGCCGGAACCGGCGCGGCAGGAAGCCCTTGTTCCAGGCCAGCGCGACGTCGGCGGCCCGCTCCTCGGGGGTCTCCAGCCGCGCGGCGAGCACCGGCCCGCTCAGCGCGGTGAGCCCCGGGTCCTCGGCGAAGGACCCGGCGATCCGCGACGCCCACCGCGGGTCGGGCTCGGTGTCGTCGTCGGTGAACGCGACGACCGCGGTGCGGGCCTCGGCGAGGCCGCGGTTGCGCCCGACCGAGACACCGCGGCGCGGCTCGCGGACGTAGCGGACCCGCGGGTCCGCGCAGTCACGGACGACCTCGCGGGTGCGCTCGTCGGGCGGATCGTTGTCGACGACGAGCACGGTCACGTCCGGGTGGTCGCCTGCCAGCACCGCGGCCAGGCAGCGGCGCACGCTCTCCGGCCGCCCCCGCGTCGCGACCACGACGGTGAGCGGCTCGGCCGACACCGCAGGCTCCCCCGGCGGCTCACGCCCGGCGACGGCCGCGGCGGCCCGGGCCAGGTCGGCGGCGCGCGCCCGGCCCTCGTGCAGCGGGACGTCGGCCTGCCCGACGGGTACGCCGCCGTCGGTCACCAGCAGCCGGGCCGAACCGAACCGCGGCGGGACGACGAGGTCACCGGCCCCACGACCCGTGCCGTGCACGGCACGGTGGTGGGCGAGCTCGCCCACCCAGACGGGGCCGCCTGCTCGGTCCGGCACTGCTGCGACCTCCCGGGTCGTGGGTCCTCGTCGGTGGGTCCGTGTCGGTGGTCCGGCCCCGGGACCCGTCCGCTGGCGGACGTGACCCCGTGTGCCTACGTCGCGGACCGCCGCCCGGTTCACCGTGTGCGGCCGACGTCACGTTGCGCCGCACCGGGATCCCGCCCCGGGCACCGGACCACGGCGTCGAGCCGGCCGGTGCGCGCCGCACCGGTCACGGCCGGCACGCGCCCCGATCGTCGCAGAGCACCCGGCACCCGCGCTCACCAGGCACGGGACGCCTCCCGCGTGCTGCTCCGTCCGCCACGGTCCGGACCGCCTCCCGGCGCAGTCACCGGACGGGGTGCCGCCCGGGCGCCGCCGGCGGGCGTGCCGGGTTCGTGACGAGCTGGTCCGTCCGGGGCTTTTCCCGGTCACGGTGCGCACCGCGACACCGGCCCGGACGCACCGTTCGGCGCAGCACACCGACCGTACGACCCGAACGGCGCACCGCACCCACCGTTGGACGTGGGTCCGGTGCGTGGGTCGCTCCGGACCGGCCGTTCGCCGCACACCCGGCGAGCCCGGTCGGTGTGCGTGTCACGGAGCGGTTACGGTCCCTCCTGGCTGGTCGACGAGATGTCGGCTGGTGCGCCTGGTCGGTCCCCCGCTCCCCGCTGGCCGACACTCCCCCTGGCGCCCACCCAGCACGCAGCGGGCGGAGCCGTGTCCGGTCACGAGGACCGGGGCGGATCCGGGGTGGCGAGGACCCCCGAATGACCACTGCACTCACCCCGGACCTCCATACATCCGAGAGCGACGTCCCCCGGCGTCGCCGGGACCGCGACGCCGGTGCGGGCATCTCCGCCGCCGATCTGCTCGCGCGGTACTCCGAGGCCGGTTTCGACACCCCCGCGCCCGGCAGCCGCCGAGCCCGCCGTTCCGAGGCCCCCGGCCCGGACCTGGAGCGCATCGACACCCCCGCGACCGGCCTCCCCGCCGCGTCCGGCGTCGACACCGTCATCACCCGCGACGTGCCGGACACCCCCGCCGGCGTCACCTCGCGGACCGCCATCGGCCTGCTCCGCGGCACCTCGGACACCGGGCCGCTCGGGCGTCACCCGCGCGCGGTCGTCGCGACCATGTCGGCCACCCTGGTCGGCGCCACCGCGGTCATGGGCGTCGTGTCGACGCTCAGCTCGCCGGAGCAGTCCCCCGAGACCTCCGCGGACATGGACCTCACCGGCGCGGCCAACGAGGCCACGATGAAGCTGTCGGTCCCGGCCGCGGGCTCCGAGCACGGCGGCACCGGCACCAGCGACGCCGCGTCCACCCTGACCAGCGGTTTCGAGCACGTCACCGCGTCGGTCCCGCAGGCGTTCGAGAAGGCCGACGCGGCCCGCATCGCCGCTGTCGCCCAGAAGGAGGCCGCCGCGAAGGCGGCCGAGGCCCGTGCGAAGGCCGCCGAGGCGGCCGCCCGCAACGGCGGCGGCGGTGACGACGACGGTGACGGCGGCGGCCTCGGCGACATCGTCGGCGGTCTGACCGGTTCCTCGGACGGCGCCCAGGCGCTCGCCCAGGCCAAGCAGCAGCTCGGCAAGCCCTACAAGTGGGGCGCCACCGGCCCGAGCGCGTTCGACTGCTCCGGTCTGATGGTCTGGGCGTTCGAGCAGATCGGCGTCGACCTGCCGCGCACCTCCAGCGCGCAGTCGCAGATGGACGGCACCCCGGTCTCCAAGAGCCAGCTCAAGCCCGGCGACCTGGTGTTCTTCTACTCCCCGGTGAGCCACGTCGGCATCTACGCCGGCAACGGCAAGGTGCTCCACGCCTCCACCAGCGGCGAGCCGGTCAAGTACTCCGACATCGACGCGATGCCGTTCCACAACGCGGTCCGGGTCTGACCGACCGCGTCACCGACGTCCGAGGCCGGTGCCCCTGGGGAGGGGTACCGGCCTCGACGCACGTCGGGGCGGAGCACGTCCGCGGTCCACGTCCCGCTCGATGATCCGCGTTCCGCGCGCAGATCCGCCGGACGCGCGCTTCCGGACGCGCGCGGACGACGGATCACCGCGCGTTCCGCAGCCGCCGTCCGACCCCGGCTACAGCGAACGCAGCCGCTCCGCGACCGCCTCGGGCAGCACGTCGGAGATGAACGCGCCCGCGCCGGACTCCGACCCCGCCAGGTACTTGATCTTCCCGGGCGCCCGGCGGATCGAGTGCAGCCGCAGGTGCAGCCGGGCGTCGGAGCGACCGTCGGACTCCAGCACCGGGGCCTGGTTCCAGCCCGCGACGTAGGGCAGCTCGTCGTCGTAGAGGGCGTCGAGGCGGCGCAGTACGTCGAGGTAGAGGGTCGCGAACTCGGCGCGCTGGACCTCGTCGAGGGCGGGCAGGTCCGGGGTCGGACGGTGCGGGTACAGGTGCACCTCGACCGGCCAGCGCGCCGCCTGCGGCACGAACGCCGTCCAGTGCTCCCCCGCGACGACGACCCGCTCCCCCGCCCGCTCGGCGGCCAGCTGCGTGTCGAACAGGTTCTCGCCGGTCGCCTCCCGGTGCGCGGCGACGTGGGCGAGCATCCGCTGCGGGAACGGCGGGACGTAGGGGTAGGCGTAGATCTGGCCGTGCGGGTGGGACAGCGTCACGCCGATCTCGGCGCCCCGGTTCTCGAACGGGAAGACGTAGCGGACCCCCGGCCGGGCGCCCAGCTCGGCGGTCCGGTCGGCCCAGGCCTCCAGCACCAGGCGGGCGCGGTCGGGCGTCAGCCGGGAGAACGGGGTGTCGTGGTCGTCGGTGAAGCAGACGACCTCGCACCGGCCCGACGCCGCCTGCGGCACCGCGCCCGGCTCGGGAAGCGGGGCGCCGGGTGCCGACCCGAACGACGGGAACCGGTTCTCGAACGCGACGACGCCGTACTCCGGGCTCGGCACCTCGGTGTGGCGGCCGTCGCGGCTGGGGCACAGCGGGCACTGGTCGGCCGGCGGCTTGTAGGTCCGGTCCTGGCGGTGCGCGGCGATCGTCACCCACTCCCCGGCCAGCGCGTCGTAGCGCAGCTGGGAGGCGGGCACGACCCGCGGGAGGTCGCGGGCGTCGACGAGATCGGCCGGGTCGCGGGGGGCGTGGTCGGGGCCGTCGAACCAGATGACCTCCCGGCCGTCGGCCATCCGGGTGGTCAGCTTCTGCACCTTCTGCACGGACGTCACCTTCCGGGGCGGGCAATGATCACGTGGTCGACCTCGCCCTCGAGGACCGCACGGTCGGCGTCGGCCAGACCGGAGTCGGTCACGAGGACGTCGGCCTCGGACAGCTCGGCGATCGTCGAGATCCCGACGGTGCCCCACTTGGTGTGGTCGGCGACGACCACGAGCCTGCTGCCGGACTCGATGAGGGCGCGGTTGGTGTCGCGCTCGGTGAGGTTCGGGGTGGAGAAGCCCGCCGCGGCGCTCATGCCGTGCACCCCGAGGAACACCGTCTCCAGGTTCAGCGAGCGCAGCGCGGTGATCGCGACCGGGCCGACCAGTGCCTCCGAGGGCGTCCGCACGCCCCCGGTGAGGATCACCGTGGTCCCGCGGGCGTCGGCGCCACCGGTGTGGAACGCGTCGGCGACGGCGACGGAGTTGGTCACCACGGTCAGCCGCGGCACGGCGGCGAGCAGCTGGGCGAGCCGCCAGGTCGTCGTGCCCGCGGACAGGCCGATCGCGGCGCCGGGGGTCACCAGCTCGGCGGCCGCGGCGGCGATGGCGTCCTTCTCCTCCAGCTCGCACACCGACTTCGCGGCGAACCCGGGCTCGGAGGTGGTGTGCTCGCCGACGGCCGTCGCGCCGCCGTGCACCTTGTCCACCAGGCGTCGCCGGGCCAGCACGTCGAGGTCGCGGCGCACGGTCATCTCGGACACGCCGAGGTGGTCGGCGAGCTCGGACACCCGCACCGCGCCGCGGGTGCGGACCTGCTCCACGATCACCTCGCGCCGCTGCTCGGCGAGCAGGCTCATCGCGTCCGGGCCGGACACCGTCGGGACTTCACCCGCACAGAATGCAACACAACCGAACGTGCGGCAAGGGTCGACCCTGCGTGTCGAGACCCGGTCGAACCGTGCGCGGAGGTCACCGAGCGGTCTCGAATTCGAGCGAAAGTGTTCACTTCTGATCGAGTGCGGTCTAGCTTGTGCGTTGGTCCGCGCAACGTGCCGTCGTGCACCACCGGCCGGCGGACCGGCAGCACACGCACTCGACGGCGAGGAGCTACCCGAGATGGATCATCACGAGACGGCCCGGCGGGCCCCGGGGACGTCCCGGGAGGACGCGGCATGACCGCCCAGGAGGTCCTGCGCCTCAACCCGAACCTGGTCGACTACCTGCTGGTCGCGTTCTACTTCGTACTGGTGCTCGGCATCGGCTTCGCGGCGCGGCGCTCGGTGTCCTCCAGCCTCGACTTCCTGCTGTCCGGCCGGTCGATGCCGGCCTGGATCACCGGCCTGGCGTTCATCTCGGCCAACCTGGGTGCGATCGAGCTGATCGGCATGGTGGCCAACGGGGCCCAGTTCGGCATCCCGACGGTGCACTACTACTGGCTGGGCGCGATCCCGGCGATGGTGTTCCTCGGCATCGTGATGATGCCGTTCTACTACGGCTCCAAGGCCCGCAGCGTCCCGGAGTTCCTGCTCAAGCGGTTCAACAAGACCACCCAGCGGGTGCAGGCGGTGATCTTCGCGGTCGCCTCGATCCTGATCGCCGGGGTCAACCTGTTCTCCCTGGGCCTGGTCCTGGAGGCGCTGCTCGGCTGGTCGCTGTACCTGGCGATCCCGGTCGCGGCCGTCGTCGTCCTGGGCTACATCTCCCTCGGCGGGCTGTCGGCCGCGATCTACACCGAGGTCCTGCAGTTCTTCGTGATCCTCGCGCTGCTGATCCCGCTGACCGTCGCCGGGCTCAACCGGGTCGGCGGCTGGGACGGCCTGACCCGTGCGGTCACCGAGGGTCCCAGCGCCGGTGCCGACCTGAACGCCTGGCCCGGCACCCCGCTCACCGAGATCGCGAACCCGTTCCTGTCGGTGCTGGGCATCGTGTTCGGTCTCGGGTTCGTGCTGTCCTTCGGCTACTGGACGACGAACTTCGCCGAGGTCCAGCGCGCCCTGTCGGCCAAGTCGATGTCCGCCGCGCGGCGCACCCCGATCATCGGCGCGTTCCCGAAGGCGCTGGTCGTGCTGGTCATCGTGACCCCGGGCATGATCGCCGGGATCCTGGTCCCGCAGATCGCCGCGGTGAAGTCCGGCGGCGGCGACGCCGTCGAGGGCATCACCTACAACAACGCGCTGTCGCTGCTGATGAAGGAGGTCCTGCCCAACGGGATCCTCGGCGTCGCGATCGCGGGTCTGCTGGCCGCGTTCATGGCCGGCATGGCGGCGAACATCAGCTCGTTCAACACGGTGTTCACCTACGACATCTGGCAGGACTGGGTGCGCCCGGGCCGCGCCGACCGCTACTACCTCGGCGTCGGCCGGCTGGTCACGATCATCGGCTGTGTGCTCGCGATCGGCACCGCGTTCATCGCGTCCGGGTCGGCGAACCTGATGGACTACATCCAGTCGCTGTTCAGCTTCTTCAACGCGCCGCTGTTCGCGATCTTCATCCTCGGCCTGTTCTGGAAGCGGATGACCGGGCCGTCGGCCTGGATCGGCCTGCTCTCCGGCACCACCGCGGCGGTGCTGGTCGACATCCTGGTCCGCACCGAGGTCTGGACGATGTCCAGCCAGGCGGGCAGCTTCGTCGGCGCCATCGCGGCGTTCGTCGTCGGTGTCGGGGTGTCCGCGGGGGTCTCGATGGTGACCACCCCGAAGCCGGACGCCGAGCTGGTCGGCCTGACCTGGAGCCTGACCCCGAAGGAGGCGCGCACCCACTCCACCGACGGTGACGACGCGGGCTGGTACCGCAGTCCGAACGTCCTCGGCGCGCTGGTGCTGGCCCTGACCGTCGTCCTCTACGTCGTGTTCGGCTGAGCGGAGACCTGCGATGAGCTCGAAGAGTGAGAACCACCCCGACCACCACGGGACCGAGGCCCCGGTCTCCTCGACCGCGGCGAACCTGTTCGACCTGCGCTCGGTGATCGCCCTGCTGTTCGGGGTCTACGGCATCGTCCTGCTGGTCATGGGGATCGTGTCGGGCGACGACCCGGAGAACCTCGCCAAGACCGGCGGGACGAACCTCAACCTCGACACCGGCATCGGCATGCTGGTCATCGGGGCGTTGTTCGTGCTGTGGGTGTACCTGCGACCGCTGAAGCTGGCCGCACCGGAGCAGCAGGACTGACCGCACTCCCCCGGCCGGGGGCGCCCTCAGCGCTCCCGGTCGGCGGGGGTCGGGTAGACCGGGTTGAACGCCGCGAGGGTGTAGTCGTCGATCCGGCGCGCCACGCGGGCCAGACCGGAACGCAGGACGCGGAGGGTGTCGCTCATGGGTGGGGGTCCCTTCGATGTCGGCGGTGGAACCGCCTGGTGTGGACGAGGGAGCCCGCCGGGTGAGGCGGGCGGCCTCGTCACCGGACACGCCCAGGATGCACTGAATCGATCCCGACGCGCCGCCGATCGCGAGCGCGGTCACGGTGTGAGGCCGGTCGCGGCGTGCGGGTGATCGCCCGCGACGGGAGCGCGGAGACCGAGATCGCCCGGTCGCGCTTCCGCTGCACCGTCGCCCGGGTCGCCGACGTCGGGGCCGCCCAGGGCGTGATCGACCGCGTCCGCCGGGCCGGGCCGGACGCCACCCACCACTGCACCGCACTGCGCATCGGTGACCCCGGCACCGGGGACCTCACCGCCCGCAGCAGCGACGACGGCGAGCCCTCGGGCACCGCCGGCGTCCCGATGCTGGAGGTGCTCACCCGGCGCGGGCTGACCGACGTCGTCGCCGTCGTCTCGCGCTGGTTCGGCGGGACGAAGCTCGGCGCGGGCGGGCTGGTCCGCGCGTACTCCGGCGCCCTGACCGCGGCCCTGGACGCGGTCGGCGAGCTGCGCCGGGTCCGGCACCGGGAGCTGCTGCTCGCCGTCGGCCACGACCGCGCCGGCCGCCTGGAGCACGACCTGCGCCACTCCCCGTACCGGCTGTGCGACGTCACGCACGGCACGGACGTCACGCTGACCGTGGCCGTCGCCGAGCCGGAGACCGGCGCCTTCGCCGACTGGCTCGCCGAGCACACCGGCGGCGACGTCGAGGCGCTCGACACCGGCCCGCGCGACCTCTACCTACCCTGAGCGCATGCACATCCGCGCCGCCACCGACGACGACCTCCCCGCCGTCCTCGCCGTGCTCCGCCCGATCTTCGCCGAGGGCCGCACCTACACCGTCCCGCCCGACGCCGACGACGCCTGGGTCACCCGCATGTGGATGCTCCCGCCGCCGGCGCGGGTCGTCGTGGCGGTGCGGGACGGCCGGGTCGTCGGCACCGCGAAGACCGGGCCCAACCAGGCCGGGCCGGGCTCGCACGTCGCGACCGCGAGCTTCGCGGTCGACGCGGGCGAGGCCGGGCGCGGCACCGGACGCGCGCTCGGCGAGCACGTGCTGGCCCTCGCCCGCGCGGACGGCTACTCCGCGATGCAGTTCAACGCCGTCGTGGCGACCAACACCCGCGCGGTCGCGCTGTGGCACTCGCTGGGCTTCGCCACGGTCGGCACGGTGCCCGACGCCTTCACCCTGCCCGACGGCACGACCACCGGCCTGCACGTGATGCACCGCTACCTGTGAGCCGCACGGCCTGCACCGTCACAGGTCTGTACCAGCGGAGTTAGTCGTGCCTACACTGCGTCTTCGCCGGACCTCATCACCTCGCGGGGGCGCACATGACGAGCACGGACACGGCCGCAGCGGCGGCACCGGTCAGCGTGGAACAGCTGCGCCGGCGCGGCTGGCGCGGCAGGCTCGCCGTCCTCGGGCCCGCGTTCGTCGCCGCCGTCGCCTACGTCGACCCGGGCAACTTCGCGACCAACTTCTCCGCCGGCGCCGGCTACGGCTACCTGCTGGTGTGGGTGATCGTCGTCGCCAACCTGATGGCGATGCTCATCCAGTCGCTCTCGGCCAAGCTCGGGCTCGCGACCGGGAAGAACCTGCCCGAGCTGTGCCGCGAGCACCTCACCCCGTGGCGGAACCGGTTCATGTGGGCCCAGGCCGAGCTCGTCGCGATCGCGACCGACCTGGCCGAGGTGATCGGCGGCGCGGTCGCCCTGCACCTGCTGTTCGGGATCCCGCTGTTCACCGGCGGGGTGATCACCGGCGTGATCGCCTTCGTGCTGCTGGGCCTGCAGTCGCGCGGGCACCGGCCGTTCGAGCGGGCGATCGTGTTCCTGCTCGCGATCATCATGGTCGGGCTGGTGTCCACCGTGGTGCGCACCGACGTCGACGGTCCCGCGCTGGCCGCGGGCCTGGTCCCCGGCTTCGACGGCGTCGGCTCGCTGGTGCTCGCCACCGGCATCCTCGGCGCCACCGTGATGCCGCACGTGATCTATCTGCACTCCGCGCTGACGCAGGGCCGTCTGGTCGCCCGCGGGCCCGAGGACACCCGGTTCCTGCTGCGGGTCGGGCGTACCGACATCGCGCTCGGGATGGGCGTAGCCGGGCTGGTCAACCTGTCGATGCTGGTCGTGGCGGCCGCCCTGTTCGCCGGGACCGACGTCCCCGGCACCGACACCCTGGAGGGGATCTTCGCCGGGCTGGGCACCGAGCTCGACGCCGTCGCCGCGTACGGGTTCGCGATCGCACTGCTCGCCTCGGGGTTCGCGTCCTCGGGCGTGGGGACCTACGCCGGGCAGGTCATCATGGCCGGGTTCCTGCGCCGCCGGATCCCGCTGCTGCTGCGCAGGCTGCTGACCCTCGCGCCCGCCCTGCTCGTGCTGGGCATGGGGATCGACCCGACGCAGGCGCTGGTGCTCTCCCAGGTCGTGCTGTCGTTCGGCATCCCGTTCGCGCTGGTCCCGCTGGTGTGGCTGACCGCCCGCCGCGAGGTGATGGGCGACCTGGTCAACCACCGCGTCACCACGACCGCGGCGGTCGTCGTCGCCGCGGTCGTGGTCGGGTTGAACGCGTTCCTGATCTGGGAGGCGTTCGTCGCCTGAGTCAGCGGCCGCGCCAGACCGGGTCGCGCTTCTCGGCGAACGCGGTCGCGCCCTCCCGGGCGTCCTCGGAGGTCAGCACCGGGCCGACGACCGCGTCGTGGCGCTCCCAGCGGTCGGCGCCCCAGTCCGGGCTCTCGCGCACGATCCGCTTCGACGCGGCCAGCCCGAGCGGGCCGTTCACGGCGATCCGCCCGGCCAGCTCCAGCGCCGTGTCCAGCGCGCCGCCGTCGTCGACGACCCGGTTGACCAGCCCGGCGGCCTCGGCGCGCGTCGCGTCGATCGGGTCGCCGGTCAGCAGCATCTCCAGGGCCAGCGCCCGGGGGACCCGGTTCGCCAGCTCCAGCGCGCCGCCCGCGGCGGCGACCAGGGACCGCTTCACCTCCGGCACCCCGAACCGGGCGCCGCGCCCGGCGACGACGAGGTCGCAGGCCAGCATGATCTCGAACCCGCCGGCCAGCGCCCAGCCCTCCACCGCGGCGATCATCGGGGTGACCGGCGGACGCTGGGTGATCCCGCACAGCCCACGCCCGGGCAGCGACGGGCGCTCACCGCGCAGGAACGCCTTCAGGTCCATCCCGGCGGAGAACACCCCGCCCGCCCCGGTGAGCACGCCGACGCGCAGGTCCGGGTCGGCGTCGAGCTCGTCGACGGCCGCGGCGACGGCGTGCGCCACCTTCTCGTCGATGGCGTTCTTCGCACGGGGCCGGTTGATCGTGATCAGCAGGACGCCGTCCCGCCGCTCGACGAGCACTTCCTCCTCGGAAGCGGCCGGTCCGGAAGGAGTCAGCTCTGACTGCTCTGTCATGGGGCCACCCTAGATCGCGGGGGCCACCACCGGAACCGAGTGCTCCCAGTCCGCGAGCAGCGTCCGCAGCGCGGTCACCAGGGCCAGCGGCTGGTCGATCATCACGTGGTGCCCGGCCCCGGGGATCTCGACGACCGGCGCCGCCCGGCCCATCCGGTCGACGACCATCTCCCCCATGTCCGCCGGGACCAGGCCGTGCTCGGCCCGGAACAGGGCGATCCGGCAACCGGGCCGCCCGAGGTCGCCGGGGGTCAGCGAGATGCCGGCGAAGATGGCCGGGTCGAACTTCCAGCTCCAGCCGCCGTCGACCGCGCGGATGCTGTGCTCGGCGATGTGGCGGTGCACGTAGGGCAGGTCGCCGGGCTGCTCGGGGATGGTGCGGAACCGGGCGATCAGCGCGTCGCGGTCGGGGTGCACCTTCGCCGGGCCGAACGCCCGCTGCTCGCGGGCGGCGCGCTCCTCCGGCGACCGGTCCCGGACCGGGGAGTCGACGGCGACGGCGCCGGCCAGCGCGTCGCCGTAGCGCAGCGCCGCGGTGAGCGTCACGAACCCGCCCATGCTGTGCCCGATGACCGTCGGCCGGGGGCCGAGACCCGACGCGTCGATCACCGCGCGCAGCTCGACGGCCCAGCGGTCCAGGTCGTAGGACGGTGCCCGCCCGGAGTCGCCGTGCCCGGACAGGTCGACCGCCACGACCCGGCGCGTCCCCTCGGCCAGCAGCGGGGCGATGTGGTCCCACCAGTGCAGGTGCGCCGCGCCGCCGTGCACCAGCAGCACGCCGGGCCCGCCCGGGGTGCCCCAGCTGCGGAAGCGGATCTCGACGCCGTCGCTCTCGGTGCGACCGGGCTCCCCCGGCTCGGCGAGTGCGTCGGTGAACCAGGTGGGCGGAGCGGTGGACACGCGGGGACCTCTGTTCGTGGGACGGGGACGACCGCTCGAACCTACGCCCCTCGTCAGTTCTGACCACGCCGGGTAACGGGGCGCGGGGGCCGGGCGACCTGCGTCACCGAGGGGCCGACGAGGAGGCGCGATGACCGGTGCGGCGACGGGGACGGTGGTGCGGGCCGTGCCACGCGACCCCGGGGCGTGGGACCGCACCGACCGGCGCCTGGGGTGCGCGCTGGTGTCGCTCGCGCGCGACGCGGACGCCCCGGCGGGGACCGCGGACGCGCTGCGCGGCTGGCGCCGGATGGCCGGGCCGCTGCGCGCCGCCCAGCACCGCCCCGGGTACGGCCCCGGGCCGTGCCCGGACCTGTGCCTGGTCCCGGTCGGACCGGCCGACGTCGCGGCGCTCGGCCTGCTCGCCGCCGCCCTCGGTGCCCGGACGCTGCCCGGCGCCGACGAGGGGCCGCTGCGCCGGGCGGCCGCCGCGGCCGGCACCACGGCCCCGGCGCTGGTGCTGGAGCTCGCCCGGGTGCACGGCGTCCTGGACCTCGACCTGGGCGCCGACGGCGAGCTGCTCTACGCGCTGGCCGGGGTCCGAACCACGGGGACCGCGGCCGCGGCGGCGCACGACGCGGTGGCCGCCCGGGTCGGGACGATGTGGGCGGCCGGACGGGCGCCGCACCCCACCCGTACCGCCGACGACCGGGGCTGACCCGGCGGCGCAGCCGTCGCCGGCGCGGTGCACCGCCCGGCCACCGGGACGGATGACGGGCCGGGGGTGGCGTCTTGTTGACACGTTTTCTACGATGACGGTGTGTCTCACAACGAGGTGGAGTCCGCGAGCCGCACCCGGACGGTGACCACGCAGGACGGCCTGGAGCTGGTCGTGGAGGAACGGGGCGACCCGTCGCACCCGACGGTCGTCGCGGTGCACGGCTACCCCGACGACCGGCACGTGTGGGACCGCGTCGCCGCGGACCTCGCCGCCGACCACCACGTCGTCACCTACGACGTGCGCGGCCACGGGGGCTCGGCCGCCCCCGGCGCCCCGGCCGGCTACGACCTGGAGCTCCTCGCCGCCGACCTGCGCACGGTGACCGACGCCGTCTCCCCCGACGCCCCGGTGCACCTGCTCGCCCACGACTGGGGCTCGATCCAGACCTGGCACGCCGTCACGCGCGAGGACGGCACCCCCTCGGCGATGGACGGCCGGGTCGCGTCGTTCACCTCGATCTCCGGCCCGTGCCTGGACCACGTGGCGCTGTTCCTGCGCCGCCGCGGGCTCCGCGACCTGCGGCCGGTGCTCACCCAGGCGCTGCACTCCTGGTACACCCTGGCGTTCCGGGTGCCGGTGCTGCCCGAGCTGATGATCCGCAGCGGGCTGCTCGGCGCGCTGGTGGCGCGGACCGAGCGGATCCCGCGCCCCTCGGTGCGCGACGCGGTCAACGGCCTGGAGCTCTACCGGCGGAACCTGCCGCGGCGGCTCGGCCGCCCGCAGCCGCGCCGCACCGACGTCCCGGTGCAGGTCCTGGCTCCGCTCGGCGACGCCTACGTCACCCCCGCGATGGCGACGAGCGCCGCCGGGTACGCCCCCGACCTGCGGGTCCGCTACCTGCCCGGCGGGCACTGGATCGTCCGCAAGCGCGCGGGCGTGATCGCCCGGTGTGTCCGCGAGCTCGTCGCCGAGCGGAGCGGCGGGACCGCCGCGCCCGCGCTGGCCCGGGCGGGGGCCCGGGGCGCCGCCCTGGTCCGCACCGGGGGACGGCCGGGCCGGGCGTCGCGCTGGGAGGGCGGGCTCGCCGTCGTCACCGGGGCGGGCAGCGGGATCGGCCGCGAGATCGCCCGCCAGGTCGCCGATCTGGGGGGACGGGTCGTCGTCGCCGACGTCTCCGAGGCCGGTGCCGCGGAGACCGTCGACCTGGTGACCCGGCGGCACGGGCCCGGGCGCGCGGTGGCCGCGGTCGTCGACGTCGCCGACGAGGCCGCCGTCGCCGCCCTCGCCGAGCGGGTCGCGGCCGAGCACGGGGTGCCCGACCTCGTCGTCAACAACGCCGGGATCGCCGTCGCCGGGTCGTTCGCCGACACCACGGCGCAGGAGTGGCAGCGGATCGTCGACGTGAACCTGTGGGGCGTCGTGCACGGCTGCCGGCACTTCGGCGCGCTGCTCGCCGCGCACGGCGAGGGCGGCACGATCGTCAACACCGCCTCGGCGGCGGCGTACCTCCCGTCGCGCTCGCTGCCGGCCTACGCCACGACCAAGGCGGCGGTGCTGATGCTGTCGCAGTGCCTGCGCGCCGAGCTGGCGGGCGCCGGGGTGGGGGTCACCGCGCTGTGCCCCGGGTTCGTCGACACCCCGATCACCGGGGCGACCCGCTTCGCCGGCACCGACCACGCCACCCAGGCCGTCCGCCGCCGCGACGCCGCGGCCGCCTACTCCCGGCGCGGGTACACCCCGCAGCGCGTCGCCGCCCGCCTGGTCCGCGCCGTCGAGCGGGACCTGCCGATCGCCCCGGTCACCGCCGAGGCGCACGTCGGGCTGCTCGCGTCCCGGCTGTCCCCCGGCCTCGTCCGCGCGCTCGCCCGCGTCGACGGCACCCGCTGAGAACCCGTCCGAGAGGAGAACCGCCGTGAACCGCCCCGCCGCCGGTGACCCGGCCGCCGACCGCATCGCCCTGCAGGCCCGCGACGTCCGCTTCGACTTCGCCGAGCTGCGGACCGACTGGATCCCCGGCGAGCCGTTCGCCTCGCACCTGATCGACGTGCTGCACCTGCTGCTGCCCGAGGGCGAGCGCTGGTTCGTGGAGGTCTTCTCCCGCGCGCTGCCGATGGTCCGCGACGAGGCGCTGGCCGAGGACGTGCGCGGGTTCATCGGCCAGGAGGCCGTGCACGCGACCTCCCACCAGGGGGCGCTGGACCACCTCGTCGAGGCGGGCGTCGACGTGACCCGCTTCGTCGAGCAGGTCGAGTGGATCTTCAAGGAGCTGCTCGGCGACCGCGGCCTGACCGGCGACGCGGCCCGGGAGTGGCTGGTGGAGCGGGTCGGGCTGATCGCGGCCATCGAGCACTTCACCGCCGTCCTCGGCTCCTGGATCCTCGACTCCGCCGCGCTGGACGCGGCCGGGGCCGACCCGCACATGCTGGACATGCTGCGCTGGCACGGCGCCGAGGAGGTCGAGCACCGCAACGTCGCGCACGACCTCTACACCCACCTCGACGGCCGCTGGCTGCGCCGGATCCGGGCGATGGCGGTGGCCGGCCCGGCGCTGGCGAAGCTGTGGGTCGACGGCACCCGGCACCTGTGCGCCCGCGACCCGCACCTGCGCGGGACACCGCAGCGCCGGGCCCGGCTGCGCGACTACCTGCGGGACTCCCGGCGCGGGCTGGTGCCCGGACCGTGGCTGTTCACCCGCGCCGTCCTGACCTACCTCAGCCCGCGGTTCCACCCGGCCGCGCACGGCGACACCGACGCCGCGGTGGCCTACCTCGCGGTCTCCCCCGCCGCCCGCGCCGCCGAGGCGGGCCACGCCGGCCCGGCCGAGGGGTCCGCGGCATGAGTCCCGCGCTGCTGCCCGGCACGGGCTCGACCGCGCCGCCGCCGCACCCGAACCGCGGGGCCACCGCGCTGTCGGTGCTCACCGCGGTGACCCAGACCCTCGCGACGGCCGGTGCCCGGCGCCGCCGCCCGGTCACCCCGGTGGACCGCACCCTGCTCGTCGAGGTGCACGCCGTGCGCCGTCCCTGCCCCGACGTCGCCGAGCTCGACCTCGTCCCGGCGGGCACCGAGCCGCTTCCGGGCTGGCGGCCCGGCGCGCACGTCGACGTCGAGCTGCCCTCGGGGGTCATGCGCCAGTACTCGCTGTGCGGCGACCCGGACGACCGGTCGGTGTACCGGATCGCGGTACGGAGGGTGCCCGGGGGCACCGGCTCGCACGAGATGCACGCCCTGCGCCCGGGGGTGCGGCTGCGGCTGCACGGCCCGCGCAACGCCTTCCCGCTGGCCACGGCGCCGTCGTACCTGTTCGTCGCCGGCGGCATCGGGATCACCCCGATCGCGCCGATGGTCCGGGCCGCGCACGCCGCCGGGGTGCCGTGGCGGCTGGTGCACACCGGCCGGGACCGGGCGTCGATGCCGCTGTCGGACGCACTCGCCGCGCTGGCCCCGGACCGGGTCCTGCGCCGCCCCGACGACGTCGCGGGTGTCCCGTCGGCGGCCGAGCTGCTGTCCGGGACCGACGCCGACGCCGCCGTCTACTGCTGCGGCCCGCCGCCGATGATCGAGTCGCTGCGCCGGGCGCTCCCCGCCGGGCAGCGGTTCCACTCCGAGCGGTTCTCCCCGCCCCCAATCCGCGACGGCCGCCCGTTCACCGTCCGGATCGCCGGTGGCCCGGACGTCGCGGTCCCCGCCGACCGCACCGCGCTGGACGCGGTCCGCGCGCTGCGCCCGGACGTGCCGTACTCGTGCCGGCAGGGGTTCTGCGGGACCTGCCACGTCCGGCTCGTGGAGGGCACCACCGTCGGCGACCCGGCCGGGCCGGGCCTGACCGCGCTGTGTGTCGGGCGGGCCACGGACGGGACGATCGTCGTCGATCTCGGGCGCTGAGGCGTGGGATCCGTACCCTCGTCGGTGATGACCTCACCCGCACGTCCACCCCGGCGCATGACGCCCGAGGCCCGCCGCGCACAGCTCGTGTCCGCCGCGCTCGACCTCTACGGCGCCCGCTCGCCGGAGGAGGTGGCCGTCGAGGACGTCACCCGGGCCGCGGACGTGTCCCGGGCGCTGTTCTACCGGTACTTCTCCGGGATGGAGGAGCTGCACGTGGCAGCGCTGGGCAGCGTCGCCGAGGAGCTCATCGACCGGGTCGCGCTGCCCACCGACGGTCCGCTGGACGGGCAGCTCGCCGACGCGCTGGACGTGTTCCTCGACGTCGTCGGCCGGCACTCGCGGGCCTACGTCGCGCTGCTGCGCAGCGGCTCGGTCGTCTCCACCGGGGAGACCGACGCCATGGTCGACGGCGTGCGCGACCACATCGTGGACCTGCTGTGCGTGCGCGGCGGCGTCCCCGACCCGACCCCGCTGCAGCTGATGACCCTGCGCGGCTGGGTCGCGCTGGTCGAGGGCTCGGTGCTGGTGTGGCTGGAGGCGGGCCGGGTGCCCGCCCACGCCGAGCTGCGGGACTGGCTGGTGGAGCAGCTGTTCGCGATGCTCGGGGTCACCGTGGCCCGCGACCCGGACGCTCAGTTCTCCACGACGCCGAGCGCGTTGGGCACCAGCCGGTAGGCGTCCTCGGACGGGCTGTTCACGACCTGGTCGCGGAACACCATCGTCGAGGAGCCGCCGCCGTCGAGGTTGACGCCGTCGACGGCGCCCGCCCGGCGCAGCTGCTCGGCGGTCTCGGCCAGGGTGATCCCGACCGAGGTCGACTCGCGGCCGTCGGCGGTGAGCAGGATCAGCCGTCCCTGCGCGGTGAGGCCCGCGGCGCTGCGCGGGTCGCGCGAGCGGGCGTCCAGCCCGGCGACGGGTGTGCCGTCGCGCAGGATCGGTGACGCCCCGACCGCGGTCCGCGGCACGGTCCCCGACGCGGCGGTGAGCGCCTGCCGCACGGTGACCCGGTCGCCGACGGCGAGCCCGCGCAGCGCGGCGGCGCCCTGGTCGCGGCCGGCGAGGACCTGTTCCCCGGCCGGGACCGCTCCCCCGCCGGGCGGGCCGACGGCGGTGACCGCGCCGTCGCGGACCACGACCTCGAACCGGTCCGGTGCGCACGGCGCGTCCCGGTCGGTGTCGCTGCCGCACAGCGTGGCGGCCCGGTCGCCCGCCCAGTCGGAGGTGAACAGCCCGATCCCGCCGACGGGCACGGCGTAGGCGTTGAGGGTGTCGATGCGCAGGCGGCCCTTCGGCCCGGTCGCGGACGCGTCGAGGGTGAGCCGGTCCAGGCGGGGGGTGCCGTCGTCGTCGATGGCGAGGACGTCGCCCTGCCGGGCGCCGGGGACGCCCGGGGCGAGCCGCCGCCCGGGCGGCACGGCGGAGGTGAGTGCCCGGCCGTCGCGGACCGAGGGGCCGGCCGGGGCGTTGCTGCGGGCCAGGTCGAAGAAGTCGCCGTTGATCGCGGCGACGGCACCGCCGCGCCGGGCGTGCGCGGGCACCGACGACCGCTCCCCGACCGTTGCGCCGGTGAGCAGGGTGGCGCGCAGCTCGGACCGGTTCAGGTCGGCGACGACGATGTCGACGGTCACCGGCCCGGCCGGGGTGTCGACCCGCTCCTCGCGGTGGGTGATCGCGGGGGCCTGCGGGGCCGGCGCGACGGGCGCCGCGGCCGGGCCCGGGGCGGCCCCGGGTGCGGCGGGCCCGGCCCCTGCCGCGGGCGATGCCGCGGGCGCGGTGGCCGCGACGGGGTGCGCCTCCGGGGCGGGGGCCGCGGACGCCTGCTGGGTGGCCGGCACCAGTACCCCGATCACGACCGCCGCCGCCACCGCCGCGCCCCGGCTGCCCGTCCACCCCACCATGCCCGCACTCCCCCGATCGCCACCCCGGCCGGGACCGAGGTGAACACGGCGGTACGGCGACGGCGCGGGGCGTCACGCGTCGGTGGTGCAGTGCCACCTGGTCGGGGGGCGCGACGTCCCCTGCGGAGTGACCCTGCGGCGCGGAACGCGACCGTCGGCACCATGACCACCGGGGGTGGAGCGGCCGGGTGAGGGAGCTGCTCCCCGCGCTCCGCTCCCGGTGATCACGGCGTCAGAGCGTACGGTGCGCCGACCCGGGGTGGTCCTTCGCGAGCCGGGCGCCGTCGCCGGTGCCGTAGCGCTCGCGCAGGGTGGGGCCGCCCGCGTCGGCGGCGGCGGGCATCCGGCCGCGGCGGCGCAGCTCGGGCACGACGTGGGTGACGACGTCGGCCATCGTCCCCGGGGTGACGGCGTAGGCCAGGTTGAAGCCGTCGAGGTCCGCCTCGTCGGCCCAGCGCTCCAGCTCGTCGGCGACGCCCGCCCCCGACCCGACGACGAGCGGCCCGCGCCCGCCGACGGTGATGAACTCCGCGAGCTCCCCCACCGTCCAGTCGCGGTCCGGCCCGGTGAACGACGCCAGCGCCGAGCGGGTCGCGTCGGTCTGCACGTACTCGAGCTTCTGCTCCGGCGAGGCCCCGGCCAGGTCGACGCCGGACCAGCCGCCGAACAGCGCCAGCGCCGCGGACGGGTCGGTCAGCTCCAGGTACTCGGCCAGCGTCGCGCGGGCGGCCTCGTCGGTCTCCCCGGCGATCGCGGTGAGCATGGCGAAGACCTTCACCGAGCGCGGGTCCCGCCCGGCGCGGGCGGCCTCGCCGCGCACCGCGTCGACCGAGCGGCGGACCACCGCGGGCGACGGACCGGACACGAACACGGCCTCGGCGTGGGTGCCGGCGAACCGGGCACCGCGCGGCGACGCGCCCGCCTGGAAGATCACCGGGGTGCGCTGCGGGGACGGCTCGGACAGGAACGGGCCGGGCACGTCGAACCAGCGGCCGTGGTGGGCGATGTCGTGCACCCGGTCCGGCTCGGTGAACACGCCGCGGGCGCGGTCGCGGACCACGGCGTCGTCGTCCCAGGAGCCCTCCCACAGCTTGTAGCAGACCTCCAGGAACTCCTCGGCGAGCTCGTAGCGCTCGTCGTGCGGGATCTGCCCGGACCGGCCGAGGTTGCGCGCCGCGGAGTCCAGGTAGGACGTGACGACGTTCCACGCGACCCGGCCTCGGGTGAGGTGGTCGAGGGTGGTGAGCCGCCGCGCCAGCGCGTAGGGGTGCTCGTAGGCGACCGAGACGGTCACCCCGAACCCGAGCCGCGAGGTGACCCCCGCCATCGCGGGGACGAGCAGCAGCGGGTCGGCGAGCGGGACCTGCGCGGCGGCGCGGACGGCGGCGTCACGGGAGCCGCCGTAGACGTCGTAGACGCCGAGGACGTCGGCGAGGAACAGCGCGTCGAAGCCGCCGTCCTCCAGCATCCGGGCCAGCGAGGTCCAGTGGCCGAGGTCGGTGTAGCGGTGCCCCTCGTCGGACGGGTGGCGCCACAGCCCGGCGGACTGGTGGCCCACGCAGGCCATGTCGAAGGCGTTGAGCAGGATGCGGCCGGTCATGCCGACACCTTCTCCCGGGCGGTGCGCAGCCCGCCGCGGTGGGTCTCGGGGAGCAGGACGGTCGAGACGACGCAGATCGCGAACAGCACCCCGAAGTACCCCCAGATCAGCCACGGGGTCCCGCCGCCCGCGTAGAGCAGCGCGGTGGCGACCAGCGGCGTCGTGCCGCCGACGACCGACCCGATCTGGTAGCCCAGCGACGCCCCGCTGTAGCGCAGCCGGGTGTCGAACAGCTCGCCGTACCAGGCCGCCTGCGGGCCGTACATCGCGTCGTGGAAGAGGTTGACCAGCACCACCATGCCCACCACGACCAGCACGGTGGACCCGGTGTCGAGCAGCAGGAAGAAGGCCCCGAGGAACAGCGGCGCCCCGATCGCGCCGGCCAGGTAGACCGGCTTGCGGCCGACCCGGTCGGACAGGACCGCCCACAGCGGCGTCGAGAACAGCCCGATCGCCGACGCGATGATCACCGCGGTCAGCCCGGCGCCCTCGGCGGCCCCGGAGTCGCCCCGGGCCAGGTAGGTCAGCGCGAACGTCGTCGCCAGGATGTAGACGGAGTTCTGGGCGATCCGGCTGCCGACGGTCAGCAGCACGGTGCGCCAGTCGGTGCGCAGCACCTCCAGCACCGGGCGGCGGGACAGCGTCCCGGCGTCGCGGGCGGCGGTGAACACCGCGGGGTCGGCCAGGGTGAGCCGGATGGCCAGCCCCACCACCACGAGCACGGCGCTGAGCAGGAACGGGATCCGCCAGGCCCCGGCGAGGAACGCCTCCTTGCCCGCGATCGCGAGCACCGCGGTGTAGACGCCCGACGCGAGCAGCATCCCCGCCGAGGAGCCGATCTGCGGGAAGCTGCCGAACAGGCCGCGCCGGCGCTCGGTCTCGGCGTGCTCGACGGCCATGAGCACCGCACCGGCCCACTCCGCGCCCACGGCGAGCCCCTGGGCCAGCCGCAGCACCACGAGCAGCACCGGGGCCAGCAGCCCGACGGTCGGGTAGGTCGGCAGCAGCCCGATGAGCGTCGTCGCGACGCCCATCAGCACCAGCGACCCGACCAGGACGGCGCGGCGGCCGATCCGGTCGCCCAGGTGCCCGGCGACGACGGCGCCGATCGGCCGCGCCCCGAACCCGGCGGCGTAGGTCGCGAACGAGGCGAGCACACCGGTCGCCGGATCGGCGTCGGTGAAGAACAGCGGGGCGAACACCAACGCCGCGGCGGTGGCGTAGAGGTAGAAGTCGTACCACTCGATGGTGGTGCCGACGAGGCTCGCGACGGCGGCGCGGCGCGGTGTGGCACCGGACGTCGGGGCGGGATCGGACACGGCGGAGCTGGACACGGGACCTGCCGGTGGGTGAGGCGGAGCGGGGAGTCGGTGCGCGGGGCCGGGGTCAGCGACAGGCGTGCGACGACAGGCGGCCGTGGTCCAGCCACCGCCGGCGGGTCAGCTCCGAGTGCTCCACGCCACCTACCCGAACAGACGACCCCCGCCCGGCGCAACGAGGCGGGACCGGGGTCACCCCCGCCCGGCGACCCGGGCGTGCAGCCGGACCCACTGCCCGGCGTCGAGGTCGCGTGGCAGTGCCCGCGGCCCGAGACCGCACTCGCGCGCCCAGTCCCGGGCGAGGGCGCGGCCGAACCGCCGCCCGACGACGTCGACGACCCCGCGGCCGCGGCCGGTGAACACCGCGTCGACCAGTCGGTGGTGGTCCCGGGGCCGGGCGTCGAGCAGCGGCACGTCGCGGCGGGCGATCTCCAGCACCCCGCCGTCGACGGCCGGGACCGGCCGGAACGCCCGGGCCGGGACACGGTCGTGCAGGGTGAAGGTGAACCACGGCCACCAGCGGGCGGTGAGCGCGCTGGTGCCGCCGACCGCCGCCCGCTTGCGCGCCACCTCCCACTGCACCAGCAGCAGCGCGTGCGCCCAGCGCGGGGCGCCCAGCAGGCGTCGCAGCAGCGGGGTGGTCACCGCGTACGGGACGTTGGACACCACGTCGACGGGCCGGTCCAGGCGGGTGTCGAGCAGGTCGCCGTGGACGACGGTGACGGCGTCGCCGAACCGCCGTCGCAGCCGGGCCACCCGGTGCGGGTCGAGTTCGACCGCGGTCAGCGGCCTGCCGGGCAGCCGCAGCAGCGCGGCGGTCAGCGCGCCGTCGCCGGGGCCCAGCTCCAGCAGCGGCCGGGGCGGGTACCCGGCGACGACGGCGGCCAGCGCGGCCGGGACGGAGGTGTCGACGAGGAAGTTCTGGCCGTGCTCGTGACGGCCGAGCGGGCGGGGCAGGGGGGATCGCACAGGAGGCTCCCGGGGTGGGAGCCGGGGGCGCGGCGGGGCGCCGCCCGGCAGGGGTACGAGGACCGGCTGCTCGGACGGCGGCGCCAGGAGATCGGCAGGGATCAGGTGTGGCGCCGCCGTCGGGCGACGCGCAGGCGTATCGAGGCCACGGGGCGACGGTAGGGGCGACGGGGTCGCCGGCGCACCCGGATTTCAGTCCGTCAGGTCGGCGGGCGGTGCGGGCCAGTGCGGCAGGACGTGGCCGGGGTAGTCGTCGGAGACGGTGTCGGGGAAGGCGGGCGGGCGCTTCTCCAGGAACGAGGTGACGCCCTCGGCGACGTCGCGGCCCTGCCCGAGGTGCGCGATCGCGGCCGAGTCGGCGCGGTGGGCGTCCCACGGGGTGGGCGCGCCGAGCATCCCCCACAGCAGCTGGCGGGTCAGCGCGACCGACACCGCGGAGGTGTTGTCGGCGATCTCGCGGGCGATCGCGTACGCGGCGCCGAGCAGCTCGTCGTCGGGCAGGACACGGGAGACCAGACGTCCGTCGAGGGCCTCGGCGGCGTCGAACACCCGGCCGGTCGCGGCCCACTCCATGGCCCGGGAGACGCCGACGATGCGCGGCAGGAACCAGCTCGACGCGGCCTCGGGGACGAGCCCGCGGCGGGCGAACACGAACCCGAACCGGGCCGAGGCCCCGGCCAGCCGGATGTCGGCGGGCAGCGTCATCGTCGCCCCGATGCCGACCGCCGGCCCGTTGACGGCGGCGATCACCGGGGTGCGCAGCGCCGCCATCCGCATGGTCACGGTGCCGCCGCCGTCGCGGACGACGCCGCCGATGGTGCCGACGCCCGCCCGGTCGGCGGCGCGCTGCGGGTCGGTGGGGTCGAACGACGCCCCGCCGCGGCCCAGGTCGGCGCCGGCGCAGAAGCCGCGTCCGCGGCCGGTGAGCACGATCGCGCGGACGGCGTCGTCGGCGTCGGCGCGGTCGTAGGCGGCGATCAGCTCGCGGGCCATCGTCGGGGTGAACGCGTTGAGGCGGTCCGGGCGGTCGAGGGTGATCGTGGCGACCCGGTCGTCGACGTCGTAGGAGATCTGGGTGAAGGCGGGAGCGTCGGTGCTCATGATCGGCGAGTCTGCCCCGCCCCGCGCCCGGGCGACAGTGCCCGCGGCGCCCGCAGCCCGCCCGCAAGCGGGCTGCAAGCGGCCGGGCGCACGGTGGTCCCGTCGCGCCGGACCGACCGGACGCGCCCCTCCGGAAGGACCCACCGTGACCCTGCAGGACGCCCCCACCGCCACCACCGCCCCGGCGGTCCCCGCCGTCGACCCCGCCCGGCGACGCCTGGTCGTGGGCGGCGGCGTGATGCTGCTCGCCTCCGCCGTGCTCTCGCTCGCCGGTGGCGTCGCCCACCCCGTCGTCGACGGGAACGCCCACTCCGTCGCGTCCCTGCTCGCCCCCGGCTCGCCGTGGGCGCAGCTGTCGATCTACGCCGGCGCGCTCGCGCTGATGCTGGGCCTGCCCGCGGCCTGGGGCTGGTTCGCCCCGCGGGCCGGTGTGCTCGGCACGCTCGGGTTCGGTCTGTACTTCCTGGGCAACGCGCTGAGCGCGCAGGGCCACCTCGTCGTCGAGGGGCTGGTGGCGCCCGCGATCGCCCGTGCCGCCCCGGAGCTGGTCCCCGACGACGGCAGCATCCTCGCCGCCCCCGGTTTCGCGCTGCTGCAGATGGTCGGCGGGCTGGTGTTCCTGGCCGGGCTGGCGCTGACGGGTGTGGCGCTGCTGCGCACCGCCGGGGTGCCGCGCTGGATCGGCGCGGCCGCGCTGGCCGGGGCGCTGCTGCTGTTCGTGCCGCTGCCGGAGGCCCCGGTGCTCAGCGGGCTGCACGTGGAGCTGCTGCGCGGGATCGCCGTCGCCGGGCTCGGGGTCGTCATGATCCGCGAGGTGCGGGCCGCCCGGTGAGGCCCGCCGCGTCATCCGGCGGTCGCGAACCGCCGGGTGCGCACCGTCACGCCGCCGTCCGGGCGGCCGCCCGCGATGGCGGCCGCCCGGATGCAGGCGTGCGTCCACATGTTGAACTGCACCTCCTTGGCCACCCGCAGGGTGTTGTAGAGCACGTGCGACAGCCGGTCCCCGGGCCGGGCCCAGGACTCGATGTCGAAGCGCAGCATCTCCGGGTGGTCCGGGTCGCGACGGGTGCGGAACTCGATCCGGCCGGCCTCCAGGTGCCCGTCGAGGGTGACGAAGGAGAACGCGCTCGGCCCGGCGGCGGCCACCCGCACCGGGCCGTCCCACGGGCCGGGCATGCGGATCAGGAACTCGTCGCCGACCGCCATCCCGCCGGGCTCACCACGGGTGCGGCGGAACACCGCGAACTCCGGTGACCAGCGGTCGGGGTCCGCGGCGAGGCGCGTCATGAGCTCCTCGGGGCTCAGCCGGGACCCGCGGATGCGCACGCTGTAGCGCCGGTGCAGCAGGGTCCCGACCCCGTCCGACGGGCGCTGGACGTCGTCGCCCTCGGCGCCCTGCGGCGAGGCGGGTGGCAGGTCCCCCAGGTCCCCGACGACGTCGCTGCGGTGGATCGGTGTGGTGCGCCAGAAGTAGCGCCACGACACCAGCGCCAGGCCCACCGGCCAGCGCAGCACCGCCGACACCCGCCGGGACCGCCGGTCCCCCGTCACCGGGGTGGACCGATCTCTCGTCGTGGCCGTCATGGAAGTCCGCACGGCGTGGACATACCCCCTCTGCGGGATTACATCCGCCGGGAGCGGGGAAGGAACCGCCATGACGGTCGGACGTGTCCTGCACCGGGTCGGGTTGCGCGGTGCCCAGCTCCAGTGGTTCTCCCTCGGCTCGGTGGGCTTCTCCATCGCGCTGTGGCTGCGCGCGAAGACCGTGGACCAGGACGAGCGCGGCAACGCCGAACGCCGCGCCGTCTTCGTCGGCCTGTGGCCGTCGATGTTCTGGCTGATCGGCGACTCGATGCGGCGCGAGGAGAAGGGCCGTCGGTCCTGAAGCGCCCCGCCCCCGGGGACCGTCGCGCCGACCTGGACGGGCTCGCCGCACGCGGCGTGAACTTCGACGACGCCGAGACCCCCACCGACACCCGTGACCCGCGCTGGCACGTCGACCACGGCCGGGCCCTGGTCGGCACCGAGCCGCCCGGCGACCCGGTCCCCGACGGCCCCTGGGAACGTGCCTGCGCGGTGCTGCGCGACTACCAGTTCACCGCCCCGAACCGGCTGCGCGGTGTGTTCCGCCCGTCCGACCCGCTGCTGGGGCGGGACATGCTGCTGGAGGGCCGGTTCGGGCCGATGCGCTTCCACCTCGGCGTCCGCGTGACCGGTCTCGTCGACGAGACCGTCGACGGCCGGCGCGTCTGGGGCTGGACCTACGAGACGCTGCACGGGCACCTGGAGGAGGGCCGGCTCACCTACGAGGTGGTCAAGGACCTCGCCACCGGCGACGTCGAGTTCGTCATCCGCGCGTTCTCCCGGCCCGCGCACATCCCGAACCCCCTGTTCCGGCTCGGCTTCGGGTTGTTCGGCCGCGCGGTGCAGCTGGAGTTCTACCATCGGGCCGGGCAGCGGGTCCGCGAGCTCGTGGCCGACGCGGCGGCGGGCAGGCCGCTGCCGCAGCCGCTGCCGGGTGCCGACGGCGTGACCGTCGCCCCGCAGAACGGCGGGCGGCACTGGACGGACCCGTTCGCCGTGCTCGTCCGGCATCCGGGTGTCTGACCCGGGTGCGCGATCCGATGAGGGGGGACGTCCGATGGACGATCGGATCCGGCGTCCGAACCCGTTCCGCTGGGTGGCCTACGCCTTCGGTGCCCGGCTGCCGGTCCGGAACCGGCGCTGGGTGCTGCACGACGTCACGACCCGCACCTGGGTGCTGCGCCACCTCCTCCGCACGACGGTCCAGCTGATCCCGCTGCTGGTCCTGCTGTTCCTGGTGGTGCCCGGACCGGCGTGGGTGCGGCTGGGCGCCATCGCCTCCGGCGCGGTGATCGGCTACTTCTACTCGACGGTCTACGTGGTCGAGGCGTGCGAGACCCGGGTGATGAAGGCCGGCTACCCGGTGGGGGCGGCCGCGTCGACCCGGGAGGCGCGACGCGCCGAGCAGCACGTCGACGCCCGGCTGCGCCACGACCGGGAGTTCGGGGCGGACCGCGACCGGGACGACCGCCGGGGCTGAGCACCCCCGCCGCGGCGGGCCCCGGCCGCGGTCACGCCGCGCCGTCGAGCCGGGCCCGGTGCTCCTCGGTGAGGTGCAGGTCACGGGCGTCGAGGGCCTCGTCGAGCTGGGCGGCGCGGCTGACCCCGACCAGCGGCCACGCCGGCCCGACGGCCTGCTCGCCCGCGAGCCCGGTCCGGCCGTGGCCGCCGGTGGTGATCCAGGCGAGCACGACCTGGTTGCGGGTCGCGCCGGTGTCGGCGGCGACGGCGTCGAGCGCGGCCAGCCGCGCGGTGGTGCCGGGGTGGTCGTAGGCGTCGGGCAGGGGGCGGTCGGTGCGGGTCAGCCCCCCGTTGACCAGCGGGGTGTAGGCCCACAGGGTCAGGTCCTCGGCGGTCGCGAGGTCCGCGGCGTCGGCGGTCAGCAGCACGTGCCCGGAGTCCGGCAGCGCCGCACCGGGCCGCGGGACCACGTAGGAGTGCCGGTACTGGACGGCGTCGAACCCGGCGACGCCCTGTGCCGCGGCGCTCGCACGGGCCCGCTCCACCCGCCACGCGGCGTGGTTGGACGCGCCGAGCCGCCCGGCCAGCCCGTCGGTGACCAGGGCGCCGAGCGCGGCGACGGTCTCGTCGAGGTCGGTCGCGCGGTCCTCGGTGTGCGCCCAGAAGAGGTCGACGGCCTCGACGCCGAGCCGGGCCAGGCTGCCGGCGGCCGCGTCGCGCACCGCGGTGGCGCCGAGCCCGCCGCGCACCCCGGTCTTGGTGGAGATCCGGACCTGCCCGCGCACGCCGGGCCGGGCGGCGAGCCAGGCGCCGAGCACCCGCTCGCTCGCCCCGATCTCCCCGGCCGGGTCGTTCCAGAAGGCGTAGACGTCGGCGGTGTCGAGCCATACCCCGCCGCGCTCGACGAAGCGGTCGAGCAGCGCGAACGAGGTGGCCTCGTCGACGCGGGTGCCGAGGTTCATGGTGCCGAGGACGAGCTGCGGCGGGGTCGCGGAGGTCATGGGAGGAGCATCCGGGTCGACGCCCGCGGCGGGGTGCGGGGGGTGCTCTCCGACCAGCGGCGAGGCCGGGGCCCGCGCCCGCACGCCGCGGCGCCCCGTCCCGGCGCGCGGCCCCGGTGCACGGGTGCCGCGCGGCGTCACGGGGCGCCGCGGGTGGAGCGGGTCAGGGGATGACGACCGGCCCGGTGGTCGGGGCGGGGTCGTCGGCCCAGCGGTGCCCGGTCTCGCGCGGGGTGACGCCGTCCTCGGTCCACGCGGCCAGCAGCTGCGCGACCTTGGCGTGCATCACGGTGCGCAGCCGGTCGAAGGAGTTCTGCGGGTCGTCGTCGACCTCACCGAGCAGCAGCCACCAGGCCCAGGCGACCGCACCGGCGTTGGCGACGAAGTCCGGCAGCACCGGCACGCCGCGGGCGGCGAGCATGGCCTCGGCCTCCGGGGTGGTCGCGGCGTTCGCGGCCTCGACGACCACGCGGGCGCGGACGTCGTAGGAGTTGTCCGGGGTGATCGCGTAGGAGATCGCGGCCGGCACCAGGATGTCGACCTCGGCGGAGAGGATCGCGGTGCGCGGGAGCTGCTCGACACCGGCGGGCAGCCGGGTGCGGTCGATCTCGCCGAAGCCGTCGCGCAGGTCCAGCAGCGCGGGCACGTCGAGGCCGTCGGCACAGTGCAGGGTGCCCGCGGCGTCGGCCAGCGTGGTGACCTTCATCCCGGCCTCGTACAGGTAGTAGGCGGCCGCACCGCCCATCGTGCCGACGCCCTGGATCGCGACCGTGGTGTCGGCCGGGATCTGGCCCCAGGACACCGCGGAGGCCAGGCAGGCGTGCGCGACGCCGTAGCCGCCGATCACGTCGCCGAGCTCGAACCCACCGTCGACCTCGGCGGTCAGCCCGGTGCGCACCCGCTCCAGGGTGGCGGCCGGGTCGGCGGCGCGGCTGATCGCGGCGTGGTAGCTCTGGCCGAGGCCGATCTTCTCGAAGACCTCGTCGATCAGGTGCTGCGGGACGCCGAGGTCCTCCGCGGTCACCCAGTGCGCGTCGATCCAGGGGCGCATGGCCTCGCAGAACCGCTCGAGCACCTCGACGGCGCGCGGGTCCTTCGGGTCGAAGTCGATGCCGCCCTTGGCCCCGCCGATCGGCAGGTCGAAGGTGGCGGTCTTGTTGGCCATGCCGCGTGCGAGGTCCTCGACCTCGGACAACGTGCAGCCGGCCCGCATCCGGGTGCCGCCGGTGGCGAGGCCCGCCCGGAGGGTGTGCACGACCAGGTAGCCGACGGCGCCGGTCACGGCGTCGTTCCACTGCAGGCGCATGTACGGCTCGGGGCGGCGGACGACCGGAGCGACGGTGGGCGCCGGGGCGCCGGCGACGTACGGGGCGGCCGTGGCCGCCGTCTGCGGGGTGCTCCCGGCCGGGTTCTGCATCGTCGTCATGGCGACCCACCTCCTGCTCGTGCTGCACCGGTCGTCGCCGCCAGGGGCCGTTCCGGTCTCGTCGACATCGCGGACCTCGTCGTCCCCCGGCCGCAGTCGTTCCCGACCGGTGGCCCCAGGTTGGGGTCGCACCCGGTCCCGCGTCCATTTACGGATCATTCACGGCGCTGTTCACCGTTCCTGCACAGCGCAATAGGCTCAGCGACATGGAGCTGTCCCTGTCTCGGCTGCGGATGCTGCGCGAGCTGCACCGGCGGGGAACCATCACGGCGGCGGCGACCGCGCTGCACTACACGGCGTCGGCGGTGTCCCAGCAGCTCGCGCAGCTCGAGCGCGACGTCGGGACCCGCCTGTTCGAGCGGAGAGGTCGCCGGGTCCAGCTCACCGACCTCGGGGTCCTGCTGGCCGAGCACGCCGAGGAGATCCTCGCCTCGGTCGAGCGCGCCACCCAGGCCCTGGAGGAGGCGGGCGAGACCGTTGCGGCCAAGCTCACCGCCGGGGTGTGGGCCTCGGTCGCCTCGGGCCTGCTGCCCGACGCGCTGACCGCGCTGGCCCGTACCCACCCCGGCGTCGAGGTCCGCACCCGCGAGCTCGCCCCGGAGGAGACCGCGGCCGCGGTGCGCGACGGCGAGCTCGACCTGTCGTTCGTCATCGACTACTCGAACTACCCGATGACGTGGGACAAGGGCCTGGAGCGGGCGGTCATCGCCGTCGAGCGGGTCTACGCGGCGGTGCCCGCCGGGGCCGTGCCGGCCGCGAGCGTGATGCTGTCGGAGCTGGCCGAGCACCCGTGGATCGTGTCGCCCGCCCGGTCGCACTTCGGGCAGGCGGCCCGGCTGGCCTGCCAGAGCGCGGGCTTCGAGCCGCGGATCGACCACGAGGTCGAGGAGCAGGCCACCGCGATGGCGATGGTCGCGGCCGGGCTCGGCGTCACCCTGGTGACCGACCTGGGCCTGGCGCTGCGCCCGCCGGGGGTCGACATCGTCGCGCTCGGCGACGCCCTGACCCGCACGGTGTCACTGGCCTACCGCACCACCACCGCACGACGGGCCGCGCTGCCGCTGGTGATCGAGGCCGTCCGGACCGCGGCGGCGCAGAAGGGGCTCGGCGCCGACGCCCCGATCCCGGTGCAGCCGGACTCGCTCGGCCTGGCCTGACCCGTTCCGCGGCGGAATCGTCGGAACCCGGTCGAACCGTTTCCGCCGCCGGTTCCGAAGAACGGTTGTGCTGACCGAGAACCGGACCGAGGGAAACGGGCCCCTGGCCCTTCCGTCGCGTTCCGTGGCGATCCTGGTGGAACTGCTGGCGATCGCCGCGGCAGTGGCATCGGGGCATCTCGTGGCGGCCCTGGTGGCACCGGCGTCGTCGCCCTTCGTGGCCGTCGGCGACGCGGTGGTGCGGCTCTCGCCGCAGCCGGTCGTGGAGTTCGCCAAGTCCGCGTTCGGGACGGCCGACAAGCCGGTCCTGCTCGCCGGGATCGGCGTGCTGCTGGTGCTGCTCGGCGCACTGGCCGGGCTCGCGGCGCGCCGACGGCCCGCGGTGGGGACCGCGGTCGTCGCCGCGCTGGGGCTGCTCGCGGTGGCCGCGGTGCTGACGGGTCCGGTGCCCACCGCGACCGACCTGGCCGCCCCGGTCGTCGCGCTGGTGGTGGGCGTGGCGGTGCAGCGGGGGCTGGACCGCCTCGCCCGCCGTCACGGTGGGACCCGCACCGGGAGCGGCGGGAGCGGTGACGGGGTCCCCCGGCGCACCGTGCTCGCGGGGGCCTCGGCCGCCGTCGCCGCCGGGACGCTCGTCGCGGGCGGGGCCGGCCTGGCGCTGTCCTCCTCCGGCAGCGGGATCGCGGCCTCGCGGGCCGCGCTGACCGGCAGGCTGGCCGCGGCGACGCTCGCCGAGACCGCCCCGCCGGTACCCGCGTCGGCCGCGTTCCCCCAGCTCGGCACCGTCCCGTTCGTGACGCCGAACGCCGACTTCTACCGCATCGACGTCGCCCTCACGATCCCGGCCGTGCGGGCCGAGGACTGGTCGTTGCGGGTGCACGGCCGGGTCGGGCGCGAGCTCGTCCTCACCGTCGACGACCTGCTGCGACGGCCGCTCGTGCAGCGCACGATCACGATGACCTGCGTGTCCAACACGGTCGGCGGGAACCTGGTGTCCACCGCGGACTTCGTCGGCGTCGAGCTGGCCCCGCTGCTGCTGGAGGCCGGGGTCGACCCGTCCGCGGACCAGATCGTCTCCACCAGCCGCGACGGCTGGACGGCGGGCACCCCGACCGCGACCGTGCTCGAACCCGGCCGGGGCGCGCTGCTCGCGCTCGGCATGAACGGCGAGGCGCTGCCGGTCGAGCACGGTTTCCCGGTGCGCATGGTCGTCCCGGGGCTCTACGGCTACGTCTCGGCCACCAAGTGGCTCGCCGACATCGAGCTGACGACCTTCGCCGAGCGCAGCGTGTACTGGCGCGATCGGGGCTGGGCCGAGCGCGCCCCGATCAAGACCCAGTGCCGCATCGACGCCCCGGTCGGCTTCTCGAAGCTCCCAGCCGGACGTGTGCAGGTCGCCGGGGTCGCGTGGGCGCAGCCGGTCGGGATCACCGCCGTCGAGGTCCGCGCCGACGACGGCCCGTGGGTGCGGGCCGAGCTGGCCACCGAGGTCAACCCGAACACCTGGCGGATGTGGCGGGCCGAGCTCGACCTCTCCCCCGGCAGCCACACCCTCACCGCCCGGGCCACCGACCGCCGCGGGCTCGTCCAGACCGACGTCCGCGTCGACCCGATCCCGGACGGCGCGACGGGGTGGCCGAGCACGATCATCACCGTCGTCTGAATCGTTCCACGCCACCCGGAAGAAATATCCGAAAAAACTTCCGGAACCGCCGAACCGCCCGGACCCACCGCCCGAACAATTCACTGAAGTCCATACAGGACAGACAGTTTCCTCGAAAGGGAATCAGCCATGCGCGCCTCTCGCACCCTCGCCACCGTCGGCCTGCTCGCCGCCCTCTCGCTCGGCCTCACCGCCTGTGGCGGCGGCAGCGACACCTCCGCACCGCCCGCGGCGGCCCCGGCCTCCTCCTCCGCCCCGGCGACCACCGCCGCCGCCGACGGCGTCACCACCAACGACGACGTCTTCGGCCCGGCCTGCAGCCAGCTGCCGCAGGGCGACGAGCCCGGCTCGCTGAACTCGATGGGCCCGCAGCCGGTCGCCACCGCCGCGAGCACCAACCCGCTGCTGACCACGCTGGTCACCGCCGTCGGCAAGGTCCCCGGCCTGGCCGACACCCTGAACCAGCAGCAGGGCATCACCGTCTTCGCCCCGGCCAACGACGCCTTCGCCGCGGTGCAGCAGCAGCTCGGCGAGGAGAAGTTCAACGCCCTGCTGGCCGACACCACCCAGCTGCAGGGCCTGCTCTCCTACCACGTGACCCCGGAGCGTCTGGACGCCGCGGGCATCGTGGAGAAGAAGACCCTGACCGAGCTGGCCGGCGGCGACCTCACCATCGGCGGCACCGCCGAGGCCCCCACCGTCACCGACGGGCAGGGCAACACCGCCAACATCCTCTGCGGCAACATCCCGACCGCGAACGCCACCGTGTTCGTGATCGACAAGGTCCTCATGCCCAAGAGCTGACGACCGACGGCACGACACGACGGGCCCGGGGTGCGAACCCCGGGCCCGTCGTCGTACGAACACCCTGCTGTGACCGCGACCCCGATCCACCCCGCCGCGTCCCTCACCCGGCCGCTGGCGGTGGTCACCGGTCTGCTCGGCGTCGGCTCGGCCCTCGCCGTGGGCGACCTCGTCGCGGGGCTGGTGGCGCCGGCGTCGTCGCCGTTCCTGACCGTCGGCGACCAGTTCGTCCGGCTGACCCCGGAGTGGCTGAAGCAGTTCGCGATCGCCACGTTCGGCACCGCCGACAAGCTCGCGCTGCTGACCGGGATGGCGCTGGTGATCACCGGGCTGGGCGTGGCCGCCGGGCTCCTGGCCCGGCGACGGCCCGCCCCGGGCGTGGCGGTCCTCGTCGCGATGGGGGTGACCGCCCTGGTCACCACGGTGCTCGCGCCCGCGTTCCGGCCGGTCGACCTGCTCGCCCCCACCGTGGCGCTCCTCGTCGGGCCGACGGTGTTCCTCGCGGTGCACGCCGCGTTCACCCGGGCGGCCCGGGACGGCCTGGGCGCCGCCGCCCCGCTGTCGCGCCGGCAGGCCCTCTCGCTGGCCGGCGGGGTCGCCGTCGTGTCACTGGGGGCGACCGTCGCCGGGCGGCTGCTCGCCGCCGCGCCGTCGACGTCGGGGCCGGCGGCACTCGCGCTGCCGCCCGCCCCGCCGGTACCGGCGCTCCCGCCGGACGCGACCCTGCCGGGCGCACCGGCCTGGCTGACCCCGACCGCGGACTTCTACCGGATCGACACCGCGCTGCAGGTCCCGCGGGTCGACACCGCCTCGTGGACCCTGCGTGTGCACGGCATGGTCGAGCGCGAGCTGACCCTCTCCCTGGACCAGCTGCGGGCCCGCCGGGTCGTCGAGGTGCCGATCACGATGGTGTGCGTGTCCAACCCGGTCGGCGGCGCGCTGATCTCCAACGCGCGGTTCACCGGGGTGCGCCTGGCCGACCTGCTCGCCGAGGCCGGGATCGGGCCCGGGGCCCAGCAGCTGCTGTCCACCAGCGTCGACGGGTTCACCACCGGCACCCCGGTCGACGTCGTCACCGACGGCCGCGACGCCCTGCTCGCGTTCGGCATGAACGGCGAGGCGCTGCCGGTCGAGCACGGCTTCCCGGTGCGCATGGTCGTCCCCGGCCTCTACGGCTACGTCTCCGGCTGCAAGTGGATCACCGACATCGAGGTGACCACCTGGGATGCGGCCACCGCGTACTGGGCCGAACGCGGCTGGGCCCGCGAGGGCCCGGTGAAGACCCAGTCCCGCATCGACACCCCGGTCGCCGGGGCGTCGGTCCCGGCCGGGCGGGTCGTCGTCGCCGGGACGTCGTGGGCGCCGCACGTGGGCATCACCCGGGTCGAGGTCGCCGTCGACGGCGGGACCTGGGTCCCGGCCCGCCTCGGCGCCGACGTCGGCGCCGACACCTGGCGGATGTGGCGCACCGAGATCGAACTGGGACCCGGCGAGCACACCCTGCGCGTGCGCGCGACCGACCGGACCGGCACGGTGCAGACGGAACGGGAACAGGTCTCGATCCCCGACGGCGCGACCGGCCGGCACACGGTGCCGGTCACCGCGGTCTGACGGGCGGGCCGGCCCCGCCGCGCTCCCCCGCCGAGTCGATCCGGAAGTCGATGCACCCCTCAGACCACCCCGCCCCGCCCTCCGTCCCCCGCCGCCTGGTGGTCGCGACCCTGCTCGCCGGCCTGCTCGCGGGCCTGCTCGCGGCGCTGGTGCCGTTCGCCCCCGTCGACACCCGCAGCACGACCGTGACCTGGCCCCGGGCGGGCGAGCAGCCGGTGTCGACGACGGCGGCGTTCCAGCCCTACGCGCCGGAGGCGGTGCGCGTCGACGTCGGCTGCCGGGTGCTGCGCACCGCGCAGGCCCGCTCGGCCGACACCGGGACGTCGACGACCGTCGTGGGCTCGGAGCGGCCCGGCGCCACCGGGATCGGGTTCGCCGTGCTCACCGGACCGGGCGGGGAGCTGCGGGTCCTGGTCGGGGGCCGTGAGCTGCTGCGCGCCCCCGTCCCGCCCGGCGACGCCTGCGGGCTGGTCCTCGACACCGACGAGGCCGGGTCCCGGGTCACCCTCGGCGACGCCGCCCCGCTCGCGTTCCCCGGCGACATCGTGCGCGCGGTCGCCGCGTTCACCACCCAGCTCTCCCCCGCCGACGCCGACGGCCTGCGGGTCACCGCGCGCACCGCGGACTGGTTCGCCGCCGCGTCGTCGCCGGCCAAGACCGTGCTGATCGGGTCGCAGTGGCTCGCCGCCGCCCTCGCCGCGGTGCTGCTGGCCCGCCTGGCCGGTGACCGGTTCCGGCGCCGCCGTGGCGCGGCCCGGCTCCGGCGGGCCCGGCTGGCCGCGGTGGCCACCCCGGCCGGGATCGGACGGGCCGCCGCGGACGTGCTCGTCGTCGTCACCCTGGCGGTGTGGACGGTGCTCGGGCCGCTGTCCACCGACGACGGCTTCACCGAGGCGATCGCGCGCAACGCGACGGGTACCGCGACCGGCGACTTCGGCAACGTCTACCGCTGGGGCAACGCCTCGGAGGCGCCGTACACGCTGGTGATCCGCCTGGTGCGGGCGCTGGCCGAGACCGGGGTGGGGCCGCTGGTGCTGCGCGTGCCCTCGGTGCTCGCCGGGATCGCGGTGTGGCTGCTGCTGTCGCGGGTCGCGTTGCCCGCGGTGCTGGCACGCCACCACCGCCGGGCCTGGGTGCGGGGCACGCTCGGCGTCGCGCTGCTGGCGTGGTGGCTGCCGCTGAACCTCGGGGTCCGCCCGGAGCCGTTCGCGGCGCTCGCGACGACCGCGGCGCTGTGCTGTGCGCTGCGCGCCGCCGCCCGGCCCGGGCGCCGCGGCGGGACGTGGACCGCGGCCGCCGCCCTCGCCTCGGGGCTGGCACTGGCGGTGACTCCGTCGGCGGTGACCGTCGCCGGTCCGCTGGTGCTGCTGCTCCCGGCGCTGTGGCGGCGGGTCACCCGCCACGGCGGCGGGGGGCTCGCCGTCGGGGTCGCGGCGACCGTCGCCGCGGCCGGGATCGCCGCGGCCGGGCTCACCCCCGTCTTCACCGGGCAGAGCCTGTACACGGTCGCGCGGGCCACCGAGATGCACCAGTTCTACGGCCCGGCCACGCCGTGGTTCCAGGAGCTGCGCCGCTGGAGCTACCTGCTGGGGTTCGGCACCGAGCAGGGCGGCCTCGGCCGCCGGGTGCCGGTGCTGCTCGCCGTCGCGATGCTGGTCGCGGCGCTGCCGCTGGTCGCACGCGGCGCGCACCGGTGGGGCCCCGGTCTGCGGTGGACACCGGTCCCCCTGGCCGGACTCGCACTCGGGTTCGTGCTGCTCACCCCGGCGCCGTCGAAGTGGACCCACTACTTCGGGACGCTCGCCGGGACCGGGGCGCTCGCCGTCGCCGCGGGGGCGGTGCTGGTGGTGACCGCGGCCCGGCGGCCCGCCGACCCGACCGTGCGCGGCGCGGCCGCCGCCGGCACCCTGGCGGCGGTCGTGCTGGTCGCGCTGGCCTTCTCCGGACGCAACGAGTGGTTCCTGTGGTCGGGCTGGGGCGTGCCGCGCGCCGACGGGCCGTTCGCGCCGCTGAACTCGCCCGCGGTGTGGGCCGTGGTGGCGGCGGCGGTGCTGGCCGTGTCCGCCGTCGCGGTACACCGGTCGGGACGCCGAGGACACCGGACGCGGCGGGACTCCACGGCCCGGGCCGCGGCGGCGCTGCCAGCCGGGATCGTGGTGGTCGCCCTGGTCACCGGGGTGTCGGTGGTGGTGGCGTCCTTCGTCGTCGCCCCGGTGCGCCAGGGCGGGGGCTACAGCGTCGGCGGACAGATGTGGAGCGAGCTGACCGGCCGCGACACCTGCGGGATCCTCGACCACGTCACGGTCCCGGTCGACGCGGGCGCGCTGCCCGCCGCCGGCGGCGCCGACACGCTCACCGGGTTCACCGAGGGCCGCGGCTGGGTCGACGACCCGCCGCGCGGCGGGCTCGCCTGGGGCAGTCTCGACGGCGGCCCGGACACCACCGGCGAGCTCCGCACCCGATGGTTCGCCGTCGCGCCGGGACCGGGCGACCGGGTGCTGTCGGTCGACGTCGCCGGGCGGACCGGGCAGGGCAACACCCTGGAGCTGGAGTACGCCCGGGCCGGGTCGCCGGGCCCGGACGGACGCGTGTCGCTCGACGACACCGCGACCGGTGCCCGCGGCACCTACCCCACCGAGCGGGTGCAGGAGGCCGTGCCGCTGGACCGGCCGGGCTGGCGCACCGTGCGGGTGCCCGTCTCCGCGTTCCCGGCGGACGTCGACCGGGTGCGGGTGCACGCCGTCGACACCGCCGTCGGGCCGGGTGGCTGGGTGGCCGCCGCCGCCCCGCGGATGATCACCCCGGCGCCGGTGGTGCCGATGCTGCGCGACGCCGACGGCCCGGTCTACGTCGACTGGTCGATCCTCTGGTCGGCGCCCTGCCTGCGCGACCTGCCCGCCGTCCGGGCCGGGCTGGTGCAGACCCCGCGTTACCTGGTGCTGGGCCCGTCGTCGCTCGGGTTCGCCGTGGACGTGTCGTTCGCCGACGTCGCCGGGGGCAGCTTCGCGGCGATGCGCCGCACCACCACCGAGCAGGTCGTCGCGACCCGGATCGACACCGCCGACGACCCGGACCAGGCCGACTGGGGCTCGATCACCCGGATCGACACCGACCTCGCCGTCGACGCCTACGACGTCACCTCGGTCCCGGTGCGCCGCTGGGGCTGGGAGGGCGACCGGACCCCGATCGGGTACCCGGCCCTTCCGGCACCGTGACGACCCTCCGGTCGGAGGGGCCCCGCGGCCGCATCCGGCTGATAGACACATGCGGACACCCGCACGCAACGAAGCGAGGGACACCGTGGCCTTCCCCGGTCTGCAGCACGTCGCCCTGACCGTCAGCGATCTCGAACGCAGCACGCGCTGGTACGCGGCGCTGTTCGGCGCCGAGCCCGTCCTGGACGAGGACGAGGAGGGCGGCCGCTTCCACCACACCGTCTTCGCCCTCGACGGTGGGATGCTGTTCGGTCTGCACACCCACCAGGGCCGCGAGTCCGGCGAGCCGTTCGACGAGGAGCGCACCGGCCTCGACCACGTCGGCTTCGCGGTCGGCTCGCACGCCGAGCTGGAGCAGTGGGCGCAGAAGCTGACCGACCTGGGCATCGCCCACGAGGGCGTCAAGAAGGCGCACTACGGCAGCGGCGTCTCCTTCCGCGACCCGGACAACATCGCCCTGGAGTTCTTCACCGGGCCGGAGTGAGCCGGTGCGGGGGGGTGTCCGGACACGCCCCGCCGCACGCCACCCGGGTGGACGGCTCCCGCACACCGACGCCGTGCGCGGTTTCGTGTTCGACGTCGCGACCGGGCGGCTGACCGCGGTGAAGCAGGGCCGTCGCACCCCGAGTGCGGTGGTCGCACCCGCCGCGACGGGTGCGACGGCCGCCGTCGCGGTGCGCGGCGGCATCTCGCCGACGCCCGGGTGCGCGGTGGCCCGCACGCCGGACGGCCCGATGGCACCCCGCCGCGCTCCCGCGCCCGCCGAGAGGCAGCCCGGCGGACGCCCCGGGTCACCCTGCGCCCCCCGAGCTGCATCCCGGTGTCGTCCCGGGTCCGCCGGGACGCGACGGGCGTGCCGCGTCCCGGCGGGACGGGTCAGGCGACGCGCGGGCGGCGGCGCAACGCGGAACGGGCCGCCGCGAGCTGCTGGGCCACCTCGGCGGTGATCAGCTCGGCGTGCAGGGCGTCGTTGCCGGGGTCGCCACCACCGCGCAGCGCGCGGTGGCGACGTACGAGGGCGTCGAGCCCGTCGAGCAGCTGGGTTCCCGGATCAGCGGTGGGCAGGGTCGGAACGGTCATGGGATGTCTCCTGGTGACGAGGTGTCGGTGTCGATCCGTCGGGACGATCGACCGGCCGACACAGCGTCGAGGAGATCCGCACGTAGTCGATGTGACGCCGCCGGGACAGGACGGTGTTGATGTACCGGCTCACGACGCCGCGGCTTTCCTACCGGCGATCGCGGCGAGCAGCTCCGCGGTGTACTCGTCCTGCGGGTCGTCGAACAGCTCCGCGGTGGGCCGCAGCTCGCGGAGCCGTCCGTCGCGCAGGACGCCGGTGCGGTGCGCGACCCGCCGGACCACGGCGAGGTCGTGCGAGATGAACAGGTAGGACAGGCCGTCGCGCTCCTGCAGCTCGGCGAGCAGCTCCAGCACCTGGGCCTGCACCGAGACGTCGAGCGCGGACACCGGCTCGTCGGCGACGACGAGGTCCGGCGACAGCGCCAGCGCCCGGGCGATCGCGACGCGTTGACGCTGCCCGCCGGACAGCTCCCCCGGCCGCCGGTCGAGCGTCCCGGACGGGAGCGCGACCCGGTCGACGAGCTCCGCGGCACGATCGGCCTGCTCGGCGGCCGAACCGACGGAGAACGCCCGCAGCGGCTCGGTGACGATCTCCCGGACGGTGAACCGGGGGTCCAGCGAGGCGTAGGGGTTCTGGTAGATCAGCTGGGCGCGGCGGCGCAGGGCCCGCCACGCCTCACCGCGGACGCGGGTCACGTCGTCGCCGCCGAGCAGCACCTGCCCGGAGGTGGGGTCCTCCAGGCGCAGCAGCAGCCGCGCCGTCGTCGACTTGCCCGATCCGGACTCCCCGACCAGCGCGACGGTCTCGCCGCGGGCGATCGTGAACGACACCCCGTCCACGGCGCGGTGGGTGCGCCGCGTCCAGGAGCCGCGGGCGCGGGGCAGCGGGAACTCCTTCACCAGGTCGCGGACCTCGGCGACCGGGGTCCCCGCCGTGTCGACGGGCGGCAGCACCGGCGGGGCGGTGAGCGCGAGACCGGGGGCGGCGGCGAGCAGCTCCCGGGTGTAGGGGTCGCGGGCCCCGGCGAGCAGCTCGGCCGGGGTGCCCTGCTCCACGACCCGCCCGTGCCGCATCACGACGATCCGGTCGGCCCGGTCGGTGGCGACGGCGAGGTCGTGGGTGATCAGCAGCAGCGCGGTGCCGAGGTCGCGGCGCAGCGTGTCGAGGTGGTCGAGGATCCGCCGGGCGACGGTCGCGTCCAGCGCACTGGTCGGCTCGTCGGCGACGACCAGCGCGGGCCCGGCGGCGATGGCGATCGCGATGAGCACGCGCTGGCGCATCCCGCCGGACAGCTGGTGCGGGTACTGCCCGGCGCGGGTCCCCGGCTCATCGAGACCGGCCTGCCCCAGGAGCTCGACGGCACGGGCCGGTGCGGAGCGGCGGTCGGCGAGCCCGTGGGTGCGCAGCACCTCCGCGACCTGCACGCCGACCTTCTGGACCGGGTTCAGCGCGACGCCCGGGTCCTGCGGGACGAGCCCGATCCGGGCGCCGCGCACCGACCGGTACGCGCGCTCGGACAGCCCGGTGAGGGTGGTGCCGTCGAGGGAGACGGTGCCCGCGGCGACGGCACCGGCGGCGGGCAGCAGCCCGAGCACCGCGGCGGCGAGGGTGGTCTTGCCCGACCCGGACTCCCCGACGACGGCGACGACCTCCCCGGGTGCGACGGTCAGGTCGACCCCGCGCACGGCGTGCACCGTCCCCCCGCTCCCGGCGTAGGTGACCTCCAGGCCCTCGACCTGCAGCAGGGCGCTCATGCGGAGCGCCCCCACTCGCCGTCCAGGGCGCGGGAGATGCGGTTGACCGACAGCACGGTCGCGGCGATGACCAGGCCGGGCATCGCGCACACCCACCAGGCGACGGCCAGGTAGTTGCGGCCGTCGGCGACCAGCGAGCCCCACTCCGAGGCGGGTGGCGGGGCGCCGTAGCCGAGGAAGCTCAGCGCGGACACCGCCAGGATCGCCAGGCCGAACTCCAGCACCGCGAGCACGACGACCGGCCCGGCCGCGTTCGGCAGCACGTGCCGCCACAGCGAGACGTACCAGCGGGTGCCGACCGCGCGGGCGGCCTCGACGTAGAGGGCGCGGCGCACCCGCAGGGTCTCGGCGCGCATCACCCGGGCGAAGCTCGCGACGCTCGCCACGCCGACCGCGATCGCGACCTTCACCGTCCCGAAGCCGAGTGCGGTGATCAGGGCCAGCGACAGCAGGATCGCGGGGATCGCGAGCAGCACGTCGACGCCGCGCATGAGGACCTCGTCGACCCAGCCGCCGGCGAACCCGGCGAGCAGCCCGATCAGCCCGCCCGCGACGAGCGCGACGGCGACCGCGATCACGGTGGCCTGCAGCGACAGCGAGGCGCCGTGCACGACCCGGGTCCAGACGTCGCGGCCGAGGTGGTCGGTGCCGAACCAGTGGCCGGGCCCGGGCGGGGCGAGCCGGCGTGCGGTGTCACCGACCGCGGGGTCGCCGGGCGCGAGCAGCGACGGCACGAACGCCGCGGTCAGCACGAGCAGCACGACCGCCCCGGCGAGCACCAGCCCGGGCCGGGAGCGCAGGAACCGCCCGAGCCGGGCCCGCGGCCGCCGACCGGCCGGAGGCGGTGTGTCACGGACGCCGGGCGCGGCGAGGGGGGCGCGGTCGAGCAGGGTCATCGGGTACTCCCGGGGGCGACGGCGACCCGTGGGTCGAGCAGCGGGTAGGCCAGGTCGACGAGCAGGTTGACCACGACGAAGGCGAGCGCCGCGAACAGCACGATGCCCTGTACGACAGGGATGTCCTGCGCCCCGACCGAGGCGACGGTGAGCCGGCCCAGGCCGGGCCGGGTGAACACCGTCTCGACGACGACCGACCCGGCGAGCAGGTTCCCGACGACGTAGCCGAGCACGGTGAGGGCGGGGATCGCGGCGTTGCCCAGCGCGTGGCGCAGGTGCACCGCGGCCGCGCCGACCCCCTTGGCGCGGGCGGTCGTGACGTACGGCGAGTCCAGCGCCTGGGTGAGGCTCTTCGCGAGCACCTGGGCGACGAGCGCGCCGGTCGGGAGGCCGAGGGTGACCGCCGGGAGGATCAGCGACTCCGGTCCGCGGTCGCCGACCGAGGGCAGCCAGCCGAGGGAGAACGAGAACAGCTGCACCAGCATCAGCCCGACCCAGAACACCGGCAGCGACACGGCCAGCGACGGCAGCGACGCCAGCACCTGCCGCAGCCACGGCGTCCGGGCCCAGGTCGCGGCGAGCGCGACCGCGGTGCCGCCGACGACGGCGACGAGCAGCCCGGCGGCGGCGATCTGCAGGGTCGGGGGGAGGGCCTGCGCGACCGCGGTCCGCACGTCCTGCCCGCTGGCGAACGACGTGCCGAGGTCGCCGTGCAGCGCCGCCCAGAGCTTCGTCACGTACTGCACCGGCAGCGGCTGGTCGAGGCCGTAGCGGGCACGCAGGGCGTCCAGCTCGGCCGGCGACACCGGCTCGCCGTCGCCCGAGGCCATGGTCGCGACCGGGTCGCCGGGCAGCAGGTAGAGCACGATGAAGCTGACCGTCCACGCCGCCCACAGCACGACGGCGGCGAGCCCGAGGCGGCGCAGCAGGTAGGGGACGGTCATCGCGCGTCGGACTTCCAGGCGTCGTGCAGCTGGATGCGCGAGGACGCGTCGAACGCGACGCCGTGGGCGTCCGGGCCGACGCCGAGCACGGTGGTGAGCTCGACGACGGGCGCGGTGTCGAACCGCTCGGCGAGCAGCTTCTGCGCCTGCCCGGCGAGTGCCGCGCGTCGCGCCGGGTCGACCGTGGCGGCCTGCTCCGCCAGCGGGGCCTGCAGCGGCCCGGCGGGCAGCCGGTAGCGGTTGGTCCCGTCGGTGCCGTAGGTCGACCGCAGGATGTCCGGGTCGGCCCGGGTCAGGTTGCCCCACGCGGCGACGAAGTCCCCGCCGTCGAGGACGGCCTGGGTCTCGGCGATCTGGATCTCGCGGAGCGCCACGTCGATCCCGATCCGGCGCAGCTGCTGCTGGATCAGCTCCAGCGCGGGCTTGGTGGTGCCGATGTTCTGGGCGAACGTCAGCGGCACGGTCAGGCGCTGCCCGCCCTTGGCGCGGATGCCGTCCGGGCCGGGCACCCACCCGGCGCGGTCGAGCGCGGCGGTCGCGGCGGCCGGGTCGTAGCCGACGAGCGCGGACTGGTCGGCGTAGGACGGCGTCGTCGACGACAGCGGGCTCGTCGCCGCCCGCGTCTGGGCCGGGTAGACCGCGGCGACGACCTCGTTGCGGTCGATGCCCCGGCTCACCGCCTCGCGGACGGCGGCGTCGGCGCCGAGCGGGGTGCCCTGGTTGAACGTGATCCCGAACGGCAGGCCCGGGTTCGGCCGGGCCGGGAGCTGGACCCCGGCTCCGGTGAGCGGGGCCTCGTCCTGCTGGCCGACGCTCGCGATCGCGTCGACCTCGCCGGACTGCACGCTGCCCGCCCGCACCCCGGACTCGGGGACGACGCGGAACTCGGCCCGGTCGAGCCAGGCCTCGCCGGGGTGGGTGAACAGCTGCGAGCCCCAGTCGTAGCCGGCCCGCTTCGCGAGCACGGTGACGTCGTTCTTGGCGTAGCGCTCGAGGGTGAACGGACCGGAGCCGACGACGCCGGCGCAGCGCTCGTCGTCGGAGCGGACGGCGCTGGCCGGGGAGAGCAGGCCGAGGCTGTGGGTGGAGGTGCCCTGCAGGAACTGCACGTTGGGCTTGGAGAACCGGACGGTGAACTCGGTGGGGCTCGTGACGTCGGTGCCGGTGTACCCGGCCAGGTAGCCCTTGGGGAGGCTGCCGCGGGCGCCCAGCTGCACCGCCCGGTCGAGGTTCGTCTTGACCGCGGCCGCGTCGACGGGCGCGCCGTCGGAGAAGGTGGCGCCGGGGCGCAGGGTGAACGTCCAGGCGGTGGCGTCGGCGTTCGACGACCAGCGGGTCGCCAGCCAGGGCACGATCGCGCCGGTGGACGGGTCCTGGTCGGTGAGCGAGTCGACGACCTGGCGCAGCGAGTAGATCGAGTCGTTGCTCTGCACCTGCTGCGGGTCGGCGCAGCCCTGGTCCGAGGACACCGCGAACACCAGCGTCCCGCCCGGCTGCGGCGGGCCCGCGTCGGCGGCGGCGCCACCGGCGCCGGAGCCGCAGGCGGTCAGGGTGAGCGCGGTGGCGGCGAGCAGCACGGCCGAGCGGCCGGCGGGCAGGTCCCGCCACAGCCGGAACCGGCGCCTCACGACGCCACCGCCGCACGGCGCTCGCCGAAACGCGACGGGTGCGCGAGCCCGAGGTTCTCCCGCAGCGTGGCGCCCGGGGTGTAGTCGGTCCGGAACACCCCGCGCTCCCGCAGGATCGGCACGACCCGGTCGACGACCTCGTCGAGCCCGGACGGGCTGACGTGGGAGCCGAGGATGAACCCGTCGGAGGCGTCGTTCTGCACGTAGCGGTCGATCTCGTCGGCCACGTGCTCCGGGGTCCCGACGAACACCGCGCGGTCGAAGACGTGCTTGACCGTCTCGCGCAGCGAGTACCCGTGGGCCTGCGCGAGCTCGCGCCAGGCGGCGACGGTCGCGTGCGCGTCCTGGGTCAGCGGGGCCCGGCCCTCGATCCACGTCGGGGCCTCGGGGGTGGGCTCGACGTCGGGCAGCGGTCCGTCCGGGTCGTAGCCGGACAGGTCGCGGTTCCAGACCATCTCGGCCAGCACGATCGAGGTCCACGGGTCGACCTGCCGGTCGTGGATGTGCTCGTGACGCTCGCGGGCCTCGGCGTCGGTGTCGCCGAGCACGACGCCGGCGCTGGGCAGGATCCGCACCTCGTCGGGGTCCCGGCCGGCCTTGCGGACCCGGGCCTTGACGTCGTCGTAGAAGGCGCGGGCCTCGTCGAACTTCTGGTACCGGGAGAAGATCGCGTCGGCGGACGCGGCGGCGAAGTCGCGACCGGCCGGGGACTCGCCGGCCTGCAGCACCACCGGGTGGCCCTGCGGGCTGCGCGGGGTGGTGAAGCGCCCGGCGATGTCGAACTGGTTGCCCGAGACCGCGAAGTCGCCGACGTGGCCGTCGCGCAGGAAGGTGCCCGACGCGGGGTCGGCGACGACGGCGTCGGAACCCCAGGAGTCCCAGAGCGCGCGGACCGCGGCAAGGGTCTCCCCGGCGCGCCCGTAGCGCTGGTGGTGGCCGAGGTAGGCACCGCGGCGGAAGTTCTCGCCGGTGGGGGCGTCGGAGCTGGTCACGACGTTCCACGCCGCGCGCCCGCCGGAGAGGATGTCCAGCGTCGCGAACTTCCGGGCCAGCTCGTAGGGCTCGTTGAAGGTCGAGTTGATCGTCCCGGCCAGACCGATGTGCTCGGTGACCGCGGCCAGCGCGGCGAGCACGGTGAAGGTGTCCGGGCGTCCGACGACGTCCTGGTCGAAGATCTCCCCACCGCGGGTGCGCAGCCGCAGTCCCTCGGCGAGGAAGAGCAGGTCGAGGCGCCCGCGCTCGGCGGTGCGCGCCCAGTGCTCGAACGACTCCCAGGCGATGTGGCTGCCCGAGGCCGGGTCGCTCCAGACGGTGTCGTGGTTGACGCCCGGGAAGTAGGCGCCGAGCACGATCTGCTTCCTGTTGCTCATGCGGTGGCTCCGGAGAAGGTCGGGACGGCGGCGGACCCGGCCCCGGCGGCGTAGCGGCTGGCGGGCCTGGGCAGCCCGAAGCGCTCGCGCAGGGTGGTCTCGCCGTAGGCGGTGCGGAACACGCCGCGGGACTGCAGCTCGGGGACCAGGCCGTCGACGACGGCGTCGAGGTCGGTCGGCAGGACGGCGGGGCGCAGCCGGTAGCCGTCGAGCCCGGCGCGGCGCCAGGACAGCAGGGTGTCGGCGAGCGCGGCGGGGGTGGTGGCGAGGATCGCGGCGTCGGAGGAGAGCGGGTCGAGCGCGTCGAGGCGGGCGAGCCGCTCGCGGGCGGCGCGCTCGGTGCCGGCCAGCACCACGACGACGTCGCCGAGGATCCGCAGCGGCGGCGCGGTGCGGCCCGCGGCGGCCTCCGCGGAGCGGACCTGGGCGACGATGCGCGCGGCGTCGTCGGCGTCGTGCGGTGTGGTGAACACGACGTCGCCGACCCGGGCGGCGAGCAGCGCGGGGTCGTAGCCGTGGGCCAGCGACACGACCAGCGGCTGGCCCTGCGGCGGGCGCGGCACGATCGACGGCCCGGCGACGCCGAAGTGCTCCCCGGCGAAGTCGACCCGGTGCAGCTTGTCGCGGTCGACGAAGCGCCCGGTCAGGGCGTCGCGGATCTCGGCGTCGTCCTCCCAGGAGTCCCAGAGCCTGCGCACGACCTCGACGGCGTCGGCGGCCTCGCCGAACAGCTCGGCGACGAGTTCGCGGGCGGCCGGGGTGCCGAGGTCGGCACGGCGCAGGCCGGGGACGCTGCGGCGCCCGAAGTGGGCGGCCTCGTCGGCGCGGACCGAGGTCTGCACCCGCCACCCGGCGCGGCCGTGGCTGTCGTGGTCGAGCGTCGACAGCGCGGACGCGACGTGGAACGGCTCGGTGTGGGTGGTGGTGACGGTCGGGACCAGCCCGATCCGCGACGTCGTCGGGGCGAGGAAGGCGGCGACCAGCGAGGCGTCGAGGCGTCCCTGCACCCGGTCGGTGCGCCGGTCGGCGCCGCTCAGGTGGTCCCCGGACTGCAGGCCGAGTGCGTCCTCGATCGTCACCAGGTCCAGCAGCCCGCGCTCGGCGGTGCGGGCCAGGTCGGTCCAGTAGCGGGCGGTGAACGGCCCACGGGGGTGCGCGGCGGGGTCGCGCCAGGCGGCGGGGTGCCAGCCGGCGCCGTCGAGGGCGACGGCCAGGTGCAGGGGGCCGCCGGTGGTGGTGTCCGATGTGGACATACGGCATCGCTTTCTCGTCGCCCGGGGGGCACGACGGGACGAAAAGGACGTCGGGGCGGCGCGGAACGCGGCGGCCGGGACGGGGGCCGTCGTGGACGGCCGGGGCGGGTCGGGTGGACGGGGCGCCCGGCAGGACGCCGGTCAGATCCGACAGGTGGCGCCCGCGACCCGCATCAGGTCGACGTGGCGGCGGTACCGGGGATGGTGCGCGGCGCGCACCTGTTCGGCGACCGTGCGCATGGGATCCTCCATCGGACCCGGCTGGAGCACCCGCACCCGCGTGCTGCGGGGGGTTGCTGCGGCGTCGTCGAGCCGGGTCTCTCGGCCGCTCCGGATGGTGTGCGTCCCGACTGTAGGTATCCGGTGCCCGACGGTGTCAACCCGCATCGCAAGCGAGTGACCCGCACCGCAGCAGGTCTCCCGACCTGCGGAATCACCACCCGAACGCCGCGGAAGGTGTCCGGACAGCCCGCGGCCGTTCCTGGTTGGTGGACTCCGGGTTGTCCGGAGAGGTGACCACCGCGCACCCTGGACGGGTGACGACGAGCCAGCGGCGGCCCTCGCGCACCGCACGGCTCGTGGGGGACGCGACGGCCCCCGTCCCCCAGCGGCAGACGCGCACCGCGTGGCACGCGGTGCCCCTGCGCCCGACCGGCCTCGAGCCGTTCTGGCCGAGCCGGCGCGCCCCCGCCTACAGCGAACTCTGTCGCTGACCGGTCCCCGTCCCGCGGGCCGTAACGCCACGCCCCCGGCGTGCGACGCACCCGCCCGGACCGGGAACCGCCCGCCGGACACCACTCCGGCCCGCCACCCGTCCCGAACCCCGGCACGCCCTCCCAGGGCCGGCCGGCCCCGGCGCGCAGCGGTCGTCCCCGACCGCCCGCCCCCACGGAAGGACCCCGTTCCGCGATGTCCCCGCACGTCCTGCGCCCCGGATCCCGGGCGCGCACCGCCGCCGTCCTGCTCGCGCTCCTCACCGCGCTCGGGCTGCTGGCCGGCTGCTCCCGCGCCGACGAGAGCACCACCGCCGCGGGCGCCACCTCCCCCGCGACCGAGGTCCGCCTCGGCTACTTCCCGAACATCACCCACGCCCCCGCCCTGGTCGGTGTGAAGCAGGGCCTGTTCGCCGCCGAGCTGGGGAGCACGACGCTCACCACCCAGACGTTCAACGCGGGTCCGGACCAGGTCAACGCCCTGCTCGGCGGCTCGATCGACGTCGCGTTCATCGGCTCCGGCCCGGCGATCAACGCGTTCACCAAGTCGGGCGGCGAGGCCGTGCGCCTCGTCGCGGGCTCCACCTCGGCCGGCGCCCAGCTGGTCACCCGGCCCGACATCACCTCGCCCGAGCAGCTCAGGGGCACGATCATCGCGACGCCCCAGCTGGGCAACACCCAGGACATCGCGCTGAAGACCTGGCTGTCGGAGAACAAGCTCCCGATCGGGCAGGGCCCGGACGCGGTGACCGTGCAGAACATCGAGAACCCGCAGACCCTCGATCTGTTCAAGCAGGGCAAGGTGGCCGGCGGCTGGCTGCCCGAGCCGTGGAGCTCGCGCCTGGTCGACGCCGGGGCGAAGGTCCTGGTCGACGAGAAGTCCCTGTGGCCCGGCGGGAAGTTCCCGACGACCGTCGTCATCGTCCGGACCGAGTTCCTGCAGCAGCACCCCGAGACCGTCGAGGCGATCCTGCGCGGCGAGCAGAAGGCCATCGCCCTCATCCGTGACGACCCGGCGCAGGCGAAGACCGTCTCCAACGAGGCGATCGGCGAGATCACCGGCAAGCCGCTGGCGGCCGACATCCTCGACCGCGCGTTCACCGAGCTGTCCTTCGACTCCGACCCGCTCGCCTCGACCTTCCCGCAGCTGGCGAAGGACTCGGTCACGGCGGGCATCGCGAAGAGCGAGGCGGACCTGACCGGCTTCCTCGACCCGACCGCGGTCGACGCGGTCCGGACGAGCTCCGGGGAGGCCGCCGTGGACCCGGCAGGCCTCGCCTCCCGGAACTGACACCACCACCCACGAGGGGAACCCACCGATGACCGTCGACCTCACCACCCGACGTCCCCCGACCCGCGACACCGCGGTGGCGCTGTCCGGGGTCGCCAAGACCTTCGGCACCGGGCCGGGGGCGGTGACCGCGCTCAACGGGATCGACCTGCGGGTCGGCGCCGGCGAGTTCGTCTGTGTGCTCGGCGCGTCCGGCTGCGGCAAGTCGACGCTGCTGAACCTGCTCGCCGGGCTCGACGCCCCGACGGCGGGCGAGGTCACGGTGGGGTCCGCCCGGCCGTCGTTCATGTTCCAGGAGGCCGCGCTCATGCCGTGGCTGACCGCGCTGCGCAACGTCGAGCTGCCGCTCAAGCTCGCCGGGCACGGCCGGTCGGCCCGGCAGGAGCGCGCCGAGGAGCTGCTGTCGCTGGTGCGCCTGGAGGGCATGGGCGCCAAGCGTCCGCACGAGCTGTCCGGCGGCATGCGCCAGCGCGTGTCGCTGGCCCGGGCACTCGCCGCCGCGACCGGTCTCGGCGAGGACCAGGCCACCGGCGGGCTGCTGCTGATGGACGAGCCGTTCGCGGCGCTCGACGCGATCACCCGCGACGTCCTGCAGGGCGAGCTCCTGCGCGTCTGGCGGGCCACCGGCACCACGATCGTGTTCGTCACCCACGACGTCCGCGAGGCGGTCCGGCTCGCCGAGCGGGTGGTGCTGCTGTCCTCGCGGCCCGGCACCGTGGTGCGGGAGTGGACGGTGCCCGCCGACGGCCACGACGCCGAGGCCCAGGCCGAGCTGCACGACGACATCACCGGACGACTGCGGCAGGTGATCACCAGCCATGCCGCGTGAGGACACCTCGATCACGGTCGTCGAGAACGACCGGGACTCCGCCGCCGCGGTCGCCGGGCTCGACGCCCTCGACACCCCGGTCGAGCGCACCACCCCGTGGTGGCAGCGGCTGCTGCGGACCTGGCTGCCGCCGCTCGTCGCACTCGCCCTGATCGTCGTGGTCTGGCAGCTCGTCTGGGCCTCGGCGGTCACGCCCGAGTACAAGCTGCCGGCCCCCGGCGCCGTGGCCGAGGCGTTCGGCGAGACCGTCGCCAGCGGCGAGATCTGGTCGATCCTCTGGACCTCGGTCAGCCGCGCCGCCCTCGGCTTCCTGCTCGCCCTGGTGATCGCCACCCCGCTCGGTGTGGTGGTCGCGAAGGTGCCGGTGGTGCGTGCGGCGATCGGTCCGCTGCTCACCGGTCTGCAGTCGCTGCCCTCGGTGGCCTGGGTGCCGGCCGCGGTGCTGTGGTTCGGGCTGACCAACGCCACGATCTTCTTCGTGGTGCTGCTCGGCTCGGTCCCCTCGATCGCGAACGGCCTGGTCGCGGGCATCGACCAGGTGCCGCCGATCCTGCCCCGGGCCGGCCAGGTCCTGGGCGCGACGGGGTACCGGATGGCCCGCCACGTCCTGCTCCCCGCGGCGCTGCCCGGCTACCTCGCCGGCTGCAAGCAGGGCTGGGCGTTCTCCTGGCGGTCGCTCATGGCGGCGGAGATCATCGCGGCCGGACCCGCGCTCGGGGTCGGACTGGGCGCCTACCTGAAGAACGGTGCCGACGTGAACGACATCGTGCAGGTGTTCGCCGCGATCCTGCTGATCCTCATCGTCGGCATCGGGGTCGAGCTGCTGGTCTTCCGCCCCCTGGAGCGACGGGTGCTGCGCGCCCGGGGGCTGGCGCTCACCGTCTGACCCGGGCGGCGCCCGCAGGATCGGCACGACGTCCCACCCATCGACCACGACCTGTCCACTGTAGATCTCTCACACCTCGGGACACCTGTCCGGACGGCCGTGATCACGGCTCCCACCAGGCAGGATGCGAGTGATCCGGGTCGCCGGAGGCTTGGGCGGCACCCGGGGTGGCGGCTAGCGTGGCGACCGTGACCGGATCGGTGCTGCTGACCACGCGGGGGCATGTCGACCTCGCGCGCGTGGCGTCGGCACTCTGTCGACCCTGAGCCGTCGTCCCGAGGCGACCTCCCGAGTCGTCCCCGGGCGGCACCCGTCCCGCTCCGCGCGCCCGTCGGGCCCGCGCACCCCGCCGTGGCCCCGCCCGGCGTCCCCGCCGTCGTCGCCCACCGCCGCGCGCCCCTCTCCGGAAGGACCGTTCATGACCACCACCTCCCCCGCCCCCGCCGGCACCGACGGCGTCGCGGGCCGGACCGCCTGGACCGACGAGCAGCTCGACGCCGTCTTCGCACCGGTCTTCGCCCGGATCGCCGAGGGCGCGGTGACCCGCGAGCAGGGCCGCACCCTCGCCCACGACGAGGTCGCCGCCCTGCGCGCCGAACGCTTCGGCGCGCTGCGGCTGCCCGTCGCCCTCGGCGGCTACGGCGCCACCGTCCGCCAGCAGTTCCGGCTGCTCGTCGACCTGGCCGCCGCCGAGTCGAACCTGCCCCAGGCGCTGCGTGTGCACTGGTGGTACGTCGACGACCTGCTGCTCGCCGCCCCGGGCCCGGACCGCGACGCCCGGCTGGCCGCCGTCGCCGGGGGTGAGCTCGTCGGCAACGCCATCACCGAGCCCGGCGTCGGCGCGATCGACCGCTACCGGACCGCGCTGACCCCGGACGGCGACGGCGGCTACCGGCTGAACGGCACGAAGTACTACTCGACCGGCAGCCTCTACTCCGACCGCATCCTCGTCGCCGCCGACCTCGACGGCGAGCGGGTCTCGGTGCTCGTCGACGGCGACGCCGAGGGCGTCGTCCAGCACGACGACTGGGACGGCTTCGGCCAGCGCCTCACCGCCAGCGGCACCACCGTGTTCACCGACGTCGCCGTGTCCGCCGACCGGGTCCTCGGTCCGGGCTACGGCTCCGCCGGCCGGTCCTGGGGCACGTCCTACCTGCAGCTCGTCCAGCTCGCCGTGCTCGCCGGCATCGCGCGTCGCGCCACCGACGACGTCGCCGGCTGGGTGCGGGAGCGCACCCGCACCTTCACCCACGCCACGGCCGACCTGCCCCGCCACGACCCCCTGGTCCAGCAGGTCGTCGGGCGGCTGTCCGCCGCGGCGTGGTCGTCGCGGGCCCTGGTGCTGACCATCGCCGACCAGCTCGACCGGCTGCTCGACGCGGGCGGGGAGGACCCCGATCTGCTCGACCGCGTGGAGCTCGACGTCGCCCACGCCCAGGCCGCCGTCATCCCGGCCGTGCTCGACGCCACCACCCAGCTGTTCGAGGTCGGCGGCGCGTCGATCACCTCGGAGAAGCTGCGCCTGGACCGGCACTGGCGCAACGCCCGGGTGATCTCCACGCACAACCCGCTGATCTACAAGCTGCAGACGGTCGGGGACCACGTCCTCAACGGCACCGACCTGCCCTACGCCTGGAGCGCCGGCAAGCGATGACCCGCGGGGTCGGGGTCTCCGTCGTCCGCGACCACGCCGGGCGGGAACACGACCGGCCGCACGGTGTTGCACCGGTAGGAGACCGCTGAACCCCTCGGGAGGCCGTTCATGGCGCGCAAGCAGATCCACCTGGCCGCACACTTCCCGGGCGTCAACAACACCACCGTGTGGAGCGACCCGGCGTCCGGCAGCCACATCGAGTTCGAGTCGTTCGCGCACTTCGCGCGAACGGCCGAACGGGCGAGGTTCGACTTCCTGTTCCTCGCCGAGGGCCTGCGCCTGCGCGAGCACCGCGGCGAGATCTACGACCTCGACGTGATGGGCCGCCCGGACACGTTCACGGTCCTGTCCGCGCTGGCCGCGGTCACCGACCGGCTCGGCCTGGCCGGGACGATCAACTCGACCTTCACCGAGCCCTACGACGTCGCCCGCCAGTTCGCGTCGCTGGACCACCTGTCCGGCGGCCGGGCCGCCTGGAACGTGGTGACCTCGTGGGACGCGTTCACCGGCGAGAACTTCCGCCGCGGCGGCTTCCTGCCGAAGGAGAAGCGCTACTCCCGGGCCAAGGAGCAGCTGGCCGCGACCGCCGCGATCTGGGACTCGCGCACCGGTCCCGACGACCGCGGGGAGTTCGCCTACGCCTCCGACCAGTTCGACGTGCACGGCCGGTTCTCGCTGCCGCGCAGCCCGCAGGGCCGCCCGGTGATCCTGCAGGCGGGTGACTCCGAGGAGGGTCGCGAGTTCGCCGCCGCGTCGGCCGACGCGATCTTCTCCCGGCACGCCGAGCCGGAGGCCGGACGCGCGTTCCTCGCCGACGTGAAGGGCCGCCTCGCCCGCTACGGCCGGGCGTGGGACGACCTGAAGATCCTCCCCGCCGCGACGTACGTGCTGGGCGACACCGACGCCGAGGCCGCCGAGCGCGCCGAGGTGATCCGCTCCCAGCAGGTCAGCCCGCAGACCGCGATCGTGTTCGCCGAGCAGCTGTGGAACACCGACCTGTCCGGGCGCGACCCGGACGGCCCGCTGCCGGAGTTCGACCCGGTCGAGGGCGAGCTCGTGTCGAAAGGCCGGGCCAGCGTGCGCCAGTACCGGGACCCGAAGGCCGTCGCCGACCAGTGGCGTGCCCTCGCCGCGGAGAAGAACCTGTCCCTGCGCGAGACGGTGATCGAGGTGACCGGGCGGCACACCTTCGTCGGGAGCCCACGGACGGTCGCCGACGCGATCGACGACGCCGTGCAGTCCGACGCCGCGGACGGCTACGTGCTGGTCCCGCACGTCACCCCGGGCGGGCTCGACGAGTTCGCCGACCGGGTCGTGCCGCTGCTGCAGGAGCGCGGGTCGTTCCGCACCGAGTACACCGGGACGACGTTGCGTGAGCACCTCGGGCTGCCGGCCGTCCGCTCGACGACCGACCCGACCGAGGCGGCGACGGCGGCCCCGTCCACGACCTGACCGCGCTCCCGTGACCGGCGCCGCGGCACCGGGCGCGGGTCAGGCGCGCTCGTCGTCGCGGCCCTCGGCCTGCTCCCGGGCGACGTTCTCCCGGTGTGCACGGACGGCGATCCAGGCCATCGCGGCCGGGATCCCGAGCAGCAGCCCGAACGACAGCAGCCCGGCGACCCAGTCGCCCGGCACGATCACCAGCACGATCACGGTGATCGCGACGGCCTGCAGGATCCGGTCCGCGCGGCCGCCCGCGGCGCGCGCGGGCCGGTGCGGTGCGGTCAGCTCGGTGTCCAGGTCCGGGTCGGAGCGGCGCAGCTCCTGTTCGAGGCCGGAGAGCCGGAGCTCCTCGTCGCGGTCCAGGGGGCGCGCCACCGGGCGTGGGTCGGGATCGCCGGTCCCGCCGCCGGGCGACGGGGGCGGCAGGGGCGGGGGTGTGACGGACATCGTGACCTCCTCGGTGCCACCGACCGGGTTCCCGCTCCCGGGGGCAGTCATCCGGGATGTGCGGTAGACGTCACCGATCCTACCGAAACGGACATACTCCCGCCGCTGCACGCGGCAGGCCCCGGCGGCAGGATCACCCGCATGGAACGCTGGACCGATCTCGTCGAACGCCACGACCCCGCCGGAGTCCTCGACCGGCTCGACGGACGGCCCGCCCACGAGATCGCCGACGCGCTGGCCCGGATGGAACCGGTCGACGCGGGCTGGGTGTTCCGGCTGCTCGGCAAGGACCGCGCGCTCGACGTGTTCGAGGAGCTCGACCCGGTCGACCAGCAGGAGCTGCTGGCGGGGCTGCGCGACGACGCGGTGACCGCCCTGGTCGAGGACATGGACCCCGACGACCGCGCCCGGATGCTCGGCGAGGCGCCGGCCAAGGTCGCCAACCGGGTGCTGGCCGGGCTGTCGGCCGGGGAACGGTCGATGACCGCGGCGCTGCTCGGCTACCCCGACGGCTCGGTCGGGCGGGTGATGACGCCGGAGACCGTCGCCGTGCCGCTGCACAGCAGCGTGACCGAGGCGCTGGCCGTCGTGCGGCGCAAGGGCGCGCAGGCCGAGACGGTGTACACCCTCGCCGTCACCGACGCCGGGCGCCGGGTGACCGGCACCGTCTCGCTGCGCGACCTGGTGCTGGCCCGGCCGGACGTCGCCGTCGCCGACCTCGTCGACGACGGGGCGCCGCGGGTGCGGGCCACCGACGCCGCCGAGGACGCCGCACGCCTGATGGGTGAGGCGAACCTGCTCGACCTGCTGGTCGTCGACTCGGAGGACCGGCTGCTGGGTCTGCTGACGATCGACGACGCCGTCGAGATCCTGGAGCGCGCCGACACCGAGGACGTCGCCCGCCAGTCCGGTGCGGCGCCGTGGTCGGGCCACTACATGTACGTGCGGGTCACGAAGCTGGCGCGCACCCGCGCGGTGTGGCTGGCGGTGCTGCTGCTCGCCGCGGTGCTGACGGTCAACGTGCTGCAGATCTTCGAGGACGCACTCGAGCAGGTCACCGCGCTGGCGCTGTTCATCCCGCTGCTCGTGGGCACCGGCGGCAACGCGGGTGCCCAGTCCGCATCGGCGGCGGTCCGGGCGATCGCCGTCGGGGAGGTGCGCCTGGCCGACCTGCCCGCCGTGGTGTGGCGGGAGCTGCGGGTCGGTCTGCTGCTGGGCACCCTGCTCGGTGCGCTGGGGCTGGCCGTCGCGTCGCTGCTGGTCGGGGTCCAGGTCGCCGTCGTGGTGGCGGTGACGCTGGTGGCGATCTGCGGCTGGGCGGCGACGGTCGGCGCGACGATGCCGTTGCTGGCCCGCCGGGTCGGGATCGACCCGGCGGTGGTGTCCGCTCCCCTGGTCACGACGCTCGTCGACGCGACCGGGCTCCTGATCTACTTCTCGGTCGCCCGGGTGGTGCTGGGGATCTGACCCGCGTCCACGGTCGCGTCGTCCGCGCCGTCGGTCTCGGGTCCGGCGACCTCCGGGGCGGCCGCGGCGCGGCGCCGGGAGACGACCAGGCTCGCGACGGCGGCGACGGCGATCGTCCCGGTGATGACCAGCAGCGACAGCCAGATCGGCACCTCGGGCACCGGCACCGGCTGCCCGTCGTTGATGAACGGCACGTTGTTCTCGTGCAGTGCGTGCAGGGTGAGCTTCACGCCGATGAACGCCAGGATCACCGCGAGGCCGTGCGCCAGGTAGATCAGGCGCTCCAGCAGGCCGCCGATGAGGAAGTACAGCTGGCGCAGGCCGAGCAGGGCGAAGGCGTTCGCGGTGAACACCAGGAACGGCTCCTGGGTGAGACCGAAGATCGCCGGGATCGAGTCGAACGCGAACAGCAGGTCGGTCAGCCCGATGGCGACGATGACCAGCGCCATCGGGGTGAGGAGCCGCTTGCCGTCGACGCGGGTGACGAGCTTCGCGCCGTCGTACTCGGTGGAGGTGGGCAGCACCTTGCGGACCAGGCGGATCAGCTTCGAGTCACCGGCGTCGGCCTGCTCGTGGTCGTCGGAGGACATCGCCTCGCGGATCTGGGACCAGGCGAGCCAGAACAGGATGACCGCGAACAGGTAGAAGACCGCGACGAACTGCTCGATAATCACCGCGCCGACCGCGATGAACGCACCGCGCATGACGATCGCGATCGCGATGCCGATCAGCAGCACCTTCTGCTGGTGCACCTTCGGCACCGCGAAACTGGTCATGATCAGCAGGAAGACGAACAGGTTGTCGACCGACAAGGCCTTCTCGGTCAGCCAGCCGGCCATGTACTCGCCGCCGTACTGCCAGCCCGAGAAGACGCCGACGCCGACGCCGAACAGCAGGGCGATCGCGATGTAGCCGGCCGACCAGATCGCCGACTCGCGCAGCGTGGGCTCGTGCGGGTCACGGGCGTGTCCGACGAAGTCGAACACGAGCATGCCGACGACGACGGCGAGCGTCGCCAGCCACACCCAGAGGGGAACGTTCATGACAGGGTCCTCCAGCGCAGGTAGGGGCGCTGAAGGTCTCCTCCGCCCGCCGCGGTGACCGCGGTGGACCGGCGCAACCGGGACCGGCTCGGGCCGGTGCCGTGATGACGGCGACGCCGTGTTCGGGAGTACTCCCCTTCGACTGTGCAGAACGCTAGGGCATGACTCCGGGTTCCGACAGTGGGGGGTACGCGAGTCTCGTCACATCTGTCCGTTTCCGCCGATGATCTCACCGGGCGGGCGGCGTCGTCGTGGGCCCGCGGGGTGGCCGCGAGACCGGCGGGCGGGGCGCGGTCCTCAGCCCGCGGCGAGCCGGACGGTCGCGGCGTCGCGGGCCGGCTGCACCGGACGCGGGGCGGCGGGCAACCTGCGGACGGCGGCGCGGGCCGTCGCGGAGGCGGCCGCCCGCGCGGCGGCCGGGCGGACCGCGGCGGCCCCGGTCCCGGCCGGACCGGTCACGACGGGCAGCGGGCCGGTACCCGACACGCGCGGCGCCGGGACGGTCGCGGCGGCGACGTGCGCGGGCCGCGCCGGCTCCTCGGGGAGGACCGGCGGCACCGGCGTCGCCGGGCCCACCGCGTGCACCGCGACAGCCGGCTGCGGCCGGGCCGGGGCGGGCGCGTCACGGAACGGCGTCGGGACCGGCGACGGCCGGGCGTGTCCGCTCCCCCGCTCCAGGCGCTCGCAGCGCTCCCGGCCCCGGCCCGCCACCCGTGCGGCCAGCCGCAGCGCGGTGCGCGGCGCCTCCAGGTAGCCGACCAGCGCCCGGTACACCCAGCCCGGCGCGGACAGCGTGCGGCCGCGGGCGAGGTCGTCGAGCGAGCGGCGCACGACGTCGCGGGGGTCGAGCCACAGCGGGCCCTGCGGGTCGTCGTCGGTCCGGATCCGGCCCGCGGCGACCGCGGTGACGGTGACGCCGGTGCCGTGCAGCGACGCCGCGACGGTGTCGCTGAACGCCAGCACCCAGGACTTCGACGCGCCGTAGGCGTTGCCGCCCGAGGCCAGGTACCCGGCGAAGCTCGCGATGTTGAGCACGCCGCCGCGGCCGCGGGCGGTCATCGCCGGGACCGCGGCGCGGGTGAGGCGCATCAGGGCCGTCACGTTGAGGTCGATCTCGCCGGTCAGCGCCTCGACCGGCGCCTCGGCGAAGACCGCGTCGGTCTCGACGCCCGCGTTGTTGACCAGCAGCTCGATCGGCAGGTCCCGGTCGGTGATCCGGCGCTCGACGGCGGCCAGCCCGGCCGGGTCGGTGAGGTCGGCGGGCAGGATCTCGACGATGGCGCCGGTGGCGCGGCCGATCCGCTCGGCGACGTCGGCGAGGCGGGCGGCGTCGCGCGCCACGAGGACGACGGACCATCCGCGCTCGGCGAGCTCGTGGGCGTAGACGGCGCCGAGCCCGCGGCTCGCTCCGGTGACCAGTGCAGTCGGCATGTCGACGACGCTAGGGACGGTTCGCTGTGGCGCCCCTGAGAAGGCCCGCCCCGCTGAGAGCCCGCTGAGACCGGCCCCGCCCCGGCGGTACGGTCGGGGCCGCACGGTCGAGGGGAGGTGGTGTGGTGCAGCAGATCGGTGAGGTGGCCACGCGTGTCGGGCTGTCGCTGCGCACCATCCGGCACTGGGACGAGCTGGGGCTGGTCACGCCGTCGGCCCGCAGCACCGGCGGCTTCCGTCTCTACACCGAGGACGACGTCGAGCGCCTGCGGTTCGTCAAGACGCTCAAGCCGCTCGACCTCGGCCTGGACCAGATCCGCGCGCTGATGGCGGTGATCGACGGTGCCCGCGCCGACCTCGACGCGGGCCGCCCGGTCGGCGACGACGCCCGGGACCGGCTGGCGCTCTACCGCACCGCCGCCGAGTCGCGGATCGAGGCGCTGCACGCCCGGATCCACGGGCTGGAGCTGCTCTCCCGCGAGCTGCGGGCGCTGTCCGAGCCGCGGACCGGCGACGCGGACGACTAGCGCGGCGACGGCAGTCCGCGCACCGCGCCGAGGTCCTCGGGCACGTCGACGTGGCGCCACAGGTCGTCCAGCCCGGTCAGCGGGCGGTCCGGCAGGGCGGCGTCGAGCACCTCGTGCAGGCGGGCCCTGGCGTCCTCGGCGCGGGCCGCGGCCAGCAGCGCCGCACGGGGCACCGGACCGTGGCCGAACAGCTCACCCACGAAGTCCAGCACCTCGACCCGGGTGACCGGTACCCGATCGGGGTCGGCGGGACGGTCGTCCTGACCCATGGCACCCTCCTCCGCCCGCCGGGTCCGCCCGGCACGTGCACCGGCCGGACCGTCGGAGGACCGGACTCTACCCTCACACGCCGGGAAGGTTGCCCGGCCCGCCCCGACGAGGGGCACACTCCGTTGCCCGTCGCAATGCCATCTGGGCTAACGTGCGCGGCCATCCGCACCAACCAGCGGTGGTCGATCAAGCCGAGGAGGCCCCTGTGGCAGGCAAGTTCGAGGTGTACGAGGACCGGGGCGGGAAGTTCCGGTTCCGGCTGAAGGCGAGCAACGGGCAGGTCGTCGCCGTCGGCGAGGCCTACGAGAGCAAGTCGGCCGCCCACAAGGGCTGCGAGGCGGTCCAGCGCGCCGCCGAGGGCGCCACCGTCGTCGAGACCGACGCCTGAGCGGACCTGCCGGGGCCGGTGTCGCGGCCCCACCGGCAGCCCGCCGGACGCGTCCGGTCCGAGACGGGTCGGAACGCCTCCGGCGGGTGGTCGCACACGGTCGCACACCATGCAGGACCTGCTCGCCCGCTTCAGCGACGGCGCCGCGGTGTTCGTGACGCCGCCACACGCCCGGACCTGAACCGCACCGCGGTCCCCCGCCCCGGGTTGTGGACCGCCCGGGCCGGGGTTACGGTCGGGCTCCCGGCACCGGGCACGCAGGACACCGCCGACGCGGTTCCGCCCGCCCACCGGTCCACACGAGATCCGTTCAACCGCGCAGCGGACCCCGCACCTGCCATCGGCGATTGCGAGGGACCATGCGAAGTCCCACTCTGCCCACCCGGCCCGCGACGACCTCCCGCGACGGCCGACGGGGCTACGACGACCTCATCCCCGATCTCGACCAGCTGGCCGGGACCCCGCCGGGCACGCCGGGCCGCGATGCGTTGCGCGAGTACGTGATCCGCGAGTTCCGTCCACTCGTGCGCAACCTGTCCCGGCGCTTCGCCGCCCCCGGCCGGGGCGTTGAGGACATCGAGCAGGCCGGCATGCTCGGGCTGGTCAAGGCGGTCGACCGCTACGATCCGTCGTCGGCGACCGGCGGCCCGCTCGGCTACCTGGTCCCGAGCATCCGCGGCGAGATGAAGCGCCACCTGCGGGACTACTCCTGGGCGGTGCGGGTCCCGCGCGACCTGAAGGAACTCGCCGTCACCGTCGGCCGGGTCGCCGACGAGATGGGACAGCGGCTCGGCCGCCCGCCCCGCCCCTCGGAGATCGCGACCGAGGTCGGCGTGCCGATCGGCGAGGTCGTCGATGCGCTCGGCGCGCTGGAGTCGCACCACGCCAAGTCCCTGGACGCGCCGGTCGGCGACGACGGCTCCGGTGAGGGCCTGTCGCTCGCCGAGCGGATGGGCTCCGACGACCCGGCGCTGGACCTCGCGGCGCACGGCCCCGGGATGCGTGCGGCGCTCAACGAGCTGCCCGAACGGGAGCGTCGGATGCTGGTCCTGCGCTTCTACGGCGACCGGACCCAGTCCCAGATCGCCACCGAGCTGGGCATCTCGCAGATGCACGTCTCGCGGCTGCTGTCCCGGACCCTCGCGCGGCTGCGCGAGCGGCTGGCCGACGACTAGAGGCGGGCCGCCGGCCGCGGCGGGGCCCGGACGCTCAGCCCGGCAGGGTCTCCCCGCCGACCGGTGCGAGCACCTCACCGGTGTAGTACGACGACAGCCGCGGCGCCGCGAAGAACACGAAGGACGGCGCGATCTCGTCCGCGGACGCGGGACGACCCATCGGGGTCTGCTCGCCGAATCCGTCGACCGTGTCGGGCGGCATGGTCGCCGGGATCAGCGGCGTCCACACCGGACCCGGGGCGACGCAGTTGACCCGGATGCCGCGGGGGGTCAGCGACTGCGCGAGCGAGTAGGTCAGCGACTGCACCGCGCCCTTGGTGGCCGAGTAGTCGATGAGGCTCCTGTTCCCGCGCAGGCCGTTGATCGATCCGGTGTTCACGATCGCGCCGCCGTCGGGCAGGTGCTCCAGGGCCGCCTTCGTGACCCGGAAGTAGCTGTGGATGTTGACCTCGAAGGTCCGCAGCCAGGCGTCGTCCTCGATGTCGGTGAGCGCGTCGACCGGCTCCTGGGTGGCGACGTTGTTCACGACGGTGTCGAGCGCGCCCAGCTCCTCGACGGTGCGCCGCACGATGTCGGCGCAGTGCGCGGCGTCCCCGAGGTCCCCGGGAAGGGTCAGGCAGCGCCTCCCCTCGGCGCGGACGAGCCCGGCGGTGTGTTCGGCGTCGTCGTGCTCCTCCAGGTAGGCCAGGGCGACGTCGGCGCCCTCCTTGGCGAACGCGACGCACACCGCGCGCCCGATGCCGGAGTCACCACCGGTGACCAGGGCGACGGTGCCGGCGAGCAGGTCGCGGCCCTGGTAGCCGCGCATCTCGTCGCGGGGCCGGGGGTCCATCGCACCGGTGTCACCGGGCGGGCTCTGCTGCTGGGCGGGCGGACTGTCGGACACGGGGCTCCCTCTCGATCGGTCCGTGACCGGCGACGGGACGAACCCGTCGACGGGCCGGGACGGCGCGCCGGCGGTGCGACCGGGGAGGACCACGGCCGCACCCGTCGGCCACGCCGCGCCTACCCGCGTCGCCCGGGGCGAAACGGCGTGCGTGTGCGCGCCCGCCGGTGGGGTAGTCCGGTCCCCGTGCGGCCGTCCGGTCGCGCGGCACGAGAGGAGACCCGATGGACGCGCAGCGGGCACGCACCCTGCTGACCGAGGAGCTGGACCAGCTGGAGGACAGCTCGGCGGTGACCGAGCGGCCGGCGCCGGGCGACGACCGCGTCGGCGAGGGTCTCGACTTCGGCGACGAAGGCTTGCGGGCCTACGAGACGATGGCCCACGACCTCGACGAGAACACCCGCCGGGCCCGCACCGCGCGGGTCCGGGCAGCGCTGACCCGTCTGGACAAGGGCGAGTACGGACGCTGCGACGTGTGCGGCGAGCAGATCGACGACGAGCGGCTGGAGGCGCGCCCCGACACCGACCGGTGCCGCGACCATCCCGAGGACGCCGCACAGATGGCCGGCCCCGTCGAGGGCTGACCCGGACGCGGACGGGCCCGGCACCCGCTCGGGGTGCCGGGCCCGTCGCGTCGTGCGAGCGCGCGGGTCAGGCGGTGGCACCCTCCGGGTGCACCGGGTGCTTCCCCTCGGCGAACTCCTCGATCAGCTTCGCGCAGAACGCGTCGAGGTCGTCGGGGTTGCGGCTGGTGACCAGGCCCTTGTCGTTGACGACCTGCTCGTCGACGACGGTCGCGCCCGCGTTGCGCAGGTCGGTCCGGATGCTCGGGAACGACGTGAGGGTGCGGCCCTTCACCACGTCGGCCTCGACCAGCGTCCACGGGCCGTGGCAGATCGCGCCGACCGGCTTGCCCGCCGTGAAGAAGGCCTTCACGAACGCCACCGCGGTGGCGTCGGCGCGGAGGTTGTCCGGGTTCACGGTGCCGCCGGGCAGTACCAGCGCGTCGTAGTCGTCGGCGGACACGTCCGCGACGGCCCGGTCGACGTCGAGCTTCTCGTCCGGGTTGATGTCGGCCGACATCGACTGGATCGGGTCCGTGGACAGCGAGACCACCTCGACCCGGGCGCCGGCCTTCTGCAGCTCCTCGCGGGGCTGGACCAGCTCGACCTTCTCCACGCCGTCCGCGGCCAGGATCGCGACGGTCCGGCCCTGCAGTTCGTTCGCCACCGTGGGTTCCTCCTCGGTCTCGTGCTCGTGTGTTGTCCCCTCCCGGCTTCCCGCTGTGCGCACGATCAATCGCGCACGACGGGACCGGGCGCTGTCGCCGTGCGCCGCGCCGGGCTACTCTGCGTCCTGAGTAGCGCAGCGATACCCAGGAGGCGGGGATGGACGCACGGACGACGGCGGCGTCCCAGGTGTGCTCGGTGGCCCGCACCGCGGCGCTGCTGGCCGACCCGTGGACGGTGCTGATCGTGCGCGACCTCGGCCGCGGGGTCGCCCGCTTCGACGAGCTGGCCCACGGCCTGGGCGTCGCACGCACCGTCCTGAGTCGGCGGCTGTCCGAGCTGGTCGGCGACGGCGTCGTCGAACGGGTGGACTACCGCGAGCCCGGCGCCCGGACCCGCGCCGAGTACCGCCTGACCCGCCGCGGGCGCGACCTGGGCGTGGTCCTGGCCGCGCTCATGGACTTCGGCGACCGGCACCTCGCCGGCGACGCCGGCCCGCCCGTGGTCCGCGTGCACACCGGCTGTGGTGCCCCGGTGCGCCTGGTGAGCGTGTGCGCCGCCGGACACCGCCTGGGCCGCGCCGACGACGTCCACCTCGAACCGGGCCCCGGAGCCCCCGTCCCCGAGCAGGAGCCACGATGACCTCCGCAGCAGAACCCACGACCGGCCCGGCCACCGCCACGCGCCGCCGCGAGCACGAGTGGACCGACCCGATGGTGCTCGCCGCCGCCGCGTCCGGTCTGGACGGACTGGAGTACCTGCGCCGGATCGTCGACGGCCGCCTCCCCGGGGCGCCCATCGCGAGCCTCGTCGGGTTCCGGGCCGTCTCGGCCGAGCACGGGCGCGTCGCGTTCGCCTTCGAGCCCGGCGAGCACCAGTACAACCCGATCGGCTCGGTGCACGGCGGGGTGTACGCCACGCTGCTCGACTCCGCCTGCGGGTGCGCGGTGCACTCCACGCTCCCCGCCGGGACCGGCTACACCAGCCTGGACCTGTCGGTGCGCTTCCTGCGCCGGATCACCGTCGACACCGGCACCGTGACGTGCACCGGCCACGTCGTGCAGGCCGGGCGCCGCACCGCGCTGGCCCGGGCCGAGCTGACCGACGCCGGGGGCCGGTTGCTGGGCGAGGCCACGTCGAGCTGCCTGATCCTGCCCGGCGGCTGAGCCGTCTCAGCGCGGCGCGACCGGGCCCTGGGTCGGCGCGCTGCCGGAGCGGTCGGCGCGCTGCGCGGCCTCCACACAGGTCGCGGAGCGGACCGCGCCGGCCGCGTCCGGGCCGGTGGCGTAGAGCGACGGCCCGGGGAGCCCGGGGGTGAGGGCGCGCGCGTCGTCGGTGACGGCGGCGAAGCCCTGCCGCCCCCACACCCAGACGGCGCGGTCCCCGGCGCCGCGCAGCGTGCCGGTGATCGGCGCCGAGACGAACGTGAGGTCCCCGTCGGTCGCGGTGAACCGGTCGGCGCCGGGCACCGCACCGACCGGGAGCGCACCGGACAACGCGTCGACGAGGGTCCCGCGGGCAGGGGTGCACGAACGCAGCGCGGCGGCCGGGTCGTCGACGGCGAGCCGGGCGAACTCGGTGGCCGGGTCGATCTCGCGGGACGCGCGCGCCTCCCCCGGCGCGACGAGCGCGCCGAACCCGACGACGACGGCGGCCAGCACTCCGGCACCCACCAGCAGGACCCCGGCACACCAGGCGACGGTCCGCAGGACCACCGACCCGGATCCGCTCATGACCCCAATCTATCCGCGCATCGGGGCATCGGCCCCGCGAAGACATGATCGGTTATCGAGCGGTGACACCGGCCGGGTCGCGCACGGCCCCGTTCGGGTCGGCCCGGTTCCGTTCCGCATTCGCGTGGGGTAGTGCGCGGAATGCGTCCACCGCACCATTCCGTCACCACGGGTGGATGTTCTCCTACCGGCCGTGACCGTGACCGTGGCCAGCATGGTCGTGCCCGGCGTGGTCGTGCCCGGCGTGGTCGTGCCCGGCGTGGTCGTGCCCGGCCGGGCGGGCGGCGAGGCCCGCGGCCCGGGTGGACACGTCGGCCCCGCCCAGCCGACCCGCGGCGACGAGCGCGTCCTCGCAGGCGGCGAGCCAGCAGCCGTAGTAGGGGGCGGCGGGGTCGGCGGCGATCCGCGCGACCAGCCGGTCGCGGAAGCCGTCCCAGGTGAACACCCCCGCCTCGGCGAGCGCGACGGCCAGCCCGAACGCGCGTCCCTCCCAGGGCGCGGTGAACACCAGCTCGCCGTTGGCGCGCGGCGGGGCGGCGGGGCCCGCGACGTCGAGCAGCGGAGCGCTCACGACGGCTCCACCGCCTCGGCGACCCCGACCATCGCGTCCCGCCCGACCAGCCCGGCGAGCTGCTCGGCGGTGAGTCCGTCGGTGCCCGCGGGCCGGCGCGGCAGCACCAGGTAGCGGACCTCGGCCGAGGAGTCCCACACCTCGATCCGCCGCTCCGGGGGCACGTCGAGCCCCATCTCGGCGAGCACGGTCCGCGGCTCCCGCACGACCCGGGCGCGGTAGGCGGGGTCCTTGTACCAGCTCGGGGGCAGCCCGAGGACCGGCCACGGGTAGCAGGAGCACAGCGTGCAGACCACGACGTGGTGCACCTGCTCGGTCTGCTCGAGCACCACCATGTGCTCGCCCTGCGGTCCGGTGAACCCGAGCGAGGCGATGGCCGCGGTGCCGTCGCGCAGCAGCCACTCCCGGAACCGCGGGTCGGTCCAGGCGCGGGCGACGACCGTCGCGCCGTTCAGCGGGCCGACGTCGCGTTCGTAGGTGCGCACGAACCCGTCGACGACGGCCGGGTCCACCAGCCCCCGTTCGACCAGCAGCTCCTCCAGCGCCGCGGTGCGCAGCGCCGGACCGGGATCGTCGTCGGTCATCGTGGCTCCAGGTAGGACTCGAACAGGTCGGCGTGCACGGTGACGTGCGGGTCCGCGCCGGGGCCCCACACGTCCGGCGCGGCGAACGCGACGGTGTACACGTGCTCGGGGTGCTCACCGGCGAACACCGCGTGGGTGTCGGGCAGCACGTGTGCGGGCCGCACCGCGGTCACGGCGCCGGGCGTCCCGCGCAGGTAGCGCGGGAGCTTGCACGGCCCGCGGCCGACCGGGCCCGCCGACGGTGCGGGCGGAGCGACGTCCGGGGGCTCGCGGCGGGCGCGGACCGGGTCGCCGGGGGCGAAGCGCGGCGCGGCGTCGACGGTCCGCAGCGACCCGGGCGCGGTGGGCGCGTAGTCGGGCTTCGCGACCGGGGGGTCGGCCGGCTCGGGCACGTCCTCGCCGCGACCGCGCCGGGCCCGTGCCTCCACCGCGCCGCGTGCCAGGACGCCCGAGTCGACGAGCATCAGCTCGGCGGCGTGCAGCCAGCGACCGTAGTAGCCGTCGTCGAGGTAGCGGGTGCGGTCCAACCGGGACAGTGCGTGCCGGAACGCGTCCAGGTTGCGCCCGGAGATGCGACCCATGGTCAGCGCGGTGAGCGCGAAGGCCCGGCCCTGCCACGGCTCACCGAAGGGCGGTTCCGGCTCGACGTCGGCCGGCGCCGTGACCCGCCCCCAGCCGGAGGCGCCCCCCAGGTCGGACGGGTCGGCGGGATCGTCCACTCAGGACCCCAGGGCGAGGACGTTGCAGACGTCGCCGCGGCCGCCGGTCGAGGTCAGGCCGCGCTGCGAGCGGATCCGCTCGGCGAGGAACGCCGCGTCCGCGCCCACCCCGGAGAACCGCCCGGACCCCCAGGTCCACTGCCAGGGAAGACCCAGGAAGAACAGCCCGGGGACGGCCGTCGCGCCCCGGCTGTGCACCGGCGAGCCACGGCCGGTGAACACCCCCAGGTCGATCCAGGAGAAGTTCTGCCGGAACCCGATGCACCACACCACGGAGGTGACCCCGGAGCCGTCGAGCGCCAGCTCGGTGACCTCGCGCTCCGGACGCCACACCGGGGTGTAGCGCTCCTCGACCGGCGCGTCCACACCCTGCTCGGCGATCCAGCCGTCGATGGTGTCCTTGATGGACTCACTGACCTCGTCGGCGTGGTCCAGTGAGGACTCCAGGTCGGGGGCGAAGGTGAGCCGGCCGCCCGCGTGGTCGGTCAGCGCACCGTAGAGGTGCATGCCCTCGGCGGCGAAGCGACGCAGGTCGATGTCGCGACCGCCGTCGCGCCCGGTGACGTAGTGGTTGGCCTGGGCGCGCACGGCCTCGCGGCGCGGGTGCCGGGTCACCGGCATCCGGTAGTAACCCATCTCGTCGAGCCAGTCGGTGACGTCACGGCCCCGGTAGAAGCGAGCCACCCGCGGCGCGTGCCCGACGACGAGGTGCACCCTGCGCCCCTCCAGGTGCAGGTCCTCGGCGATCTGGGCGCCGGACTGCCCGGACCCGACCACCAGCACCTCCCCCGGCGGCAGCTGGCCGGGGTTGCGGTAGTCCTGGGACCCGATCTGCGTGATGCCGGCCGGCAGCGGCTCGGACAGCGGCGGGGTGAGCGGCGTGTGGTAGCCGCCGGTGGCGACGACGACCTGGTCGGCGGTGCACGTCCCGGCGGAGGTCTCCACGACGAAGGTCCCCCGCTCGTCGCGGTGCAGCCGGGTCACCGCGACGCCCTCGAGCAGCGGCGGGTCGACGAACGCCCGGTAGGCCTCCAGGTAGTCGACGATCTCGCCGCGGACCATGAACCCGTGCGGGTCCGGCCCGGCGTAGGGGAAGTCCGGCAGGTCGCACTGCCAGTTCGGCGTGACCAGGCTGAACGTGTCCCAGCGGTGTCGCTTCCAGGACGAGGCGACGACGTCGCGTTCGAGCACGAGGTGGTCGATGCCGCGCACGTCCAGGCAGCGGCTCATCGACAGCCCCGCCTGTCCGCCGCCGACGACGACCACCGTCCGGTGCTCGCCGTCGAGCTCGGTCGGCGGAGTGCGCCGGTCCTCGCGCCGGATCACCGCGGTCATGGGGCCTCCTCGTGGGGGATCAGGGGAACGGCCCCACGGTCGACCTGTCGTATTACCGAATCGTGTCGTTCGGACGACGGGAACATTGCCCCGTGTTACGCAACACGACGGTCACAAAAAGCTGATCCGGAATTGTCGTCGTAGTCCGCTCTCAACGTTCCGGCAACAGATCACTGGTGTCGTAGTGCTCGCCGGAAACGGTGGGACCCGATTCCATCGCATTCTCCCTACCCCGGCGCTCCCACGCACCCGTATTCCCGGCGTGGATCCGTCACACCACGAGGAGTATCCCCATGACCAGCGCCGAGCTGTCCGACGTCGAGAAGAAGAGCCTCGAGGAGATCCCGCACCCCTCGCTGCCCGAGGGTTCGAGCATCTACGGCGGCACGAAGGTCTTCCCGGACCTGCAGGCCGAGGACGGCGAGACCTACTTCACCCTGGTGCACGGCATCGCGCACGAGTCCTCGGTCAGCTTCGTGGCCGTGCTGCAGGCGACCCGTGCGCTGCGCAAGGGGTTCGAGTCGGCCATGTACTTCTACGGTCCGGGCTCGCTGAACTGCCTGGCCACCCGCGGCTTCCCGACGACCGGCACGTCCGCGTTCCCCGGCGAGCACAACATCAACGACCAGCTCAAGACGTTCATGAGCGAGGGCGGCAAGGTGTTCTGCTGCCGCTTCGGGCTGTCGCTGCACGGTGCCCGTGAGGAGGACCTGATCGAGGGCGTCATCCCGACGCACCCGCTCGACGTCCAGGACGCGCTCATCCACTACGCCCGCAAGGGCGCGATCATCAACTCGACGTACCAGCTCTGAGGACACGGCGGGACGCCACCGCGTCCCGCATCCGCACCGAGATGCAGCTCAGGGCGCCGCGTCGTCCGTCGCGGCAGCCGTGGGCTGCATCTCGGCGCGGGCGGGTGTGCCGGTCGCACCCCGCCGTACCCGGCCCGTCACATCCCCGGAGGTCCGTCCGCATGTCCGCACCGTCCCGTACCGAGCCCGGTCTGCGGGCCCGCGCCGAGCTGGCCGTCCGCGGCGTGGGGCTCGACCCCGACACCGTGTCCGACACCGGACCCGGGCACCCCTCCGGCGTGACCGACCTCGGGTCGGTCATCCCGCTCCGCCGCCCCGGCGGGGCCGGGCCGTCCGCCGACGGTCACGTGCTCGTCGACGGGCTGGCCACCACCGTGCCGATCGTCGCCGACTCCCCCTACCGGCTCCGGGACGGGCGGCTGCTGCGCCGCGAGCCCGGCGGCGGCGTGACCGACATGGGCGTCGCCGTCGACACCGTCGCCCGGCCGGCGTTCTACGACCTCACCACCGCCGACGGCATCTCCTACGAGAAGATCGCCCGCCTGCACGGCGACGACGTGCTCGCCTCCACCGTGGTGCAGACCTGCGTGCGCTACGGCGAGGCGGACCGCTGCCGCTTCTGCGCCATCGAGCAGTCCCTGGAGTCCGGCGCCACCACGGCGGTCAAGACACCCGACCAGCTCGCGGAGGTCGCCGAGGCCGCGGTCCGCCTGGACGGGGTGCGCCAGATGGTGCTGACCACCGGCACCTCGAACGGTCGCGACCGCGGCGCCCGGCACCTGCTGCGCTGCGTGCGCGCCGTCCGCGACCGCGTCCCCGGGCTGCCGATCCAGGTCCAGTGCGAGCCGCCCGCCCCCGACGACCTCGGTGTGCTCGCCGAGCTGGCCGCCGCGGGCGCCGACGCGATCGGCATCCACGTCGAGTCCCTCGACGACGACGTCCGCCGGCGCTGGATGCCCGGGAAGGCCACCGTCGGGCTGTCCCAGTACCGGGCGGCCTGGGACGAGGCCGTGCGGGTGTTCGGCCCGAACGCGGTGTCGACCTACCTGATCGTCGGCCTCGGGGAGGACCCCGACGAGCTCGTCGCCGGCGCCGCGGAGCTCGTCGCGGCCGGGGTGTACCCCTTCGTCGTCCCCTACCGGCCGCTGCCCGGCACCCTCGCGTTCGCCGACGGGGTTCCCGCTCCCGACCCGGACCTGCTCGCCGACGTCACCGGCCGGGTCGCCGCGGTGCTCCGCGCCGCCGGGATGCGCGGCGCCGACCAGGCCGCGGGCTGCGCGGCCTGCGGGGCGTGCAGTGCGCTGTCGGCGGCGGGGGGCTGAGCCATGAGTACCACCGACCCCCGCCCCCGCTTCGTGAGCGGGGCACCCCGTCACCTGACCCCCGCCCCCCGCTGGATCGCCGACGAGCTGCTCGGCGGCCGCCCGGTCGCCGGCACCGACACCCCGCCGGTGACGATCCGCGAGGCCCGCGCCGACGACGCGGGCGACTCCGGCGTCGCCGGGTACCGAGCGCTGCGCCGCGCGGTGTTCTGCGTCGAACAGGGGCTGTTCCCCGACCGGCCCACCGCCGACCTCGACGACCACGACGCCGACCCGCGCGTGGTCGTCCTGCTCGCCCACGACGCCGACGGGACCCTGCTCGGCGGGGTGCGCCTCGGCCCGGCCCGGGCGGCCCACCCCGACATCGGGTGGTGGACCGGCAGCAGGCTGGTCGTCGCCCCCACCGCGCGACGCCGCACCGGGGTCCGCGTCGGGGCGGCACTGGTCCGCGCCGCCTGCGCGCGTGCCGAGGCCGCCGGCGTCCTGCGTTTCGACGCCGACGTCCAGGCCGCGGGCGCGGTCCTGTTCGACCGGCTCGGCTGGACCCGGGTCCGCGACTGCGAGGTCGCCGGGGCCCCGCACGTCACGATGCGGTGGCCGGTGACCCGCGTCCAGGACCTCGTCGTCGCCACCAAGTCACCGCTGGGTGCACTGGTCGGCGGCCTCGGCCCGGCCGGGTTCGTCGGCGACGACGGCGCCCCCGTCCCGGGCACCGACGTCGTGGCCTGCTGCGACGCGATCGTGCCGGCGATGGTCGAGCGCGACCCGGAGTGGGCGGGCTGGGCCGGCGTGCTGGTCAACGTCAACGACCTCGCGGCGATGGGTGCCGCCCCGGTCGGGCTGCTCGACGCCGTCGGCGCCCGGGACGCCTCCTTCGCCCACCGCGTGCTGAGCGGGGTACGCGCGGCGGCCGACGCCTACGGCGTCCCGCTGCTCGGCGGGCACACCCAGCTCGACGTGCCCGCGGCGCTGTCGCTGACCGCGCTCGGACGCACCGACCGCCCCGTCCCCGCCGGCGGCGGGCGGCCCGGGCACCGGGTGCGGCTCACCACCGATCTCGGCGGCGGCTGGCGTCCCGGCTACACCGGACGCCAGTGGGACTCGACGACCTCGCGCACCCGCGCCGAGCTGGCCGCGACCGTCGGCGCCATCGGTCCGGACGCACCGCACCGCCCCGCCGCGGCGAAGGACGTGTCGATGGCCGGGCTCGCCGGCACCCTCGGCATGCTCGCCGAGGCCTCCGGCGTCGGCGCCGTCCTCGACGTCGCCGCCGTCCCCCGGCCGGACGGCGCCACCGCGGGCGACTGGTTCACCTGCTTCCCCGGGTTCGGCCTGCTCACCGCGGACGACCCCGGCGCACCCGCCCCCGACGCGGGCCCCGCGGTCTCCGCCGAGTGCGGCGAGCTCGTCGCCGGTGCCGGGGTCCGGCTGCGCTGGCCCGACGGCGAGCAGACCGAGGCCGTCACCGCGGGTGTCACCGGCATGGGCCGCGCCGGCGCCCCCGTCCACCACCCCGAGGAGATTCGATGACGCCCACGACGTTCGGCGCCGCCGCGCAGGGCTTCGTCCGCGACCTCGACGAGGACTTCGCCCGCATCGCCGCCACGATCGACCGGGCCCGCGAGGCCGGGGTGCAGGTGCTCGCGCTTCCCGAGGCGGCGATGGGCGGCTACCTGTCGTCGCTGCACGACGTGCCCGGCACCCCCGCCGACCGGCCCCCGCAGCTGGACCCGGACGGACCGGAGGTCCGGCGGCTGGTCGCACTGGCCGGGGACATGGTCGTCGCCGCCGGGTACTGCGAGACCGGGGACGCCGCGTCCGGCGGGCGGCCCTACAACTCCTGTGTCGCCGTCACCGGGGACGGGGTGCTCGGACGGCACCGCAAGGTGCACCAGCCGATCAACGAGAACTCCAGCTACGCCGCGGGTGACCGGTTCGCCGCGTTCGACACGCCGTACGGCCGGACCGGCATGATGATCTGCTACGACAAGGCGTTCCCCGAGGCGGCCCGTGCGCTGGCCGACGACGGCGCCCGGACCGTGCTGTGCCTGTCGGCGTGGCCGGCGTCGCGGACCAACCGTGCCCCGGTCCTCGCCGAGGACCGGTGGGCCCGCCGCTTCGACCTGCACGACCGCTCCCGGGCACTGGAGAACCAGTTCGTCTGGGTCTCGGCCAACCAGGCCGGTACGTTCGGCGACATGCAGCTGGTGGCGAGCGCCAAGATCGTCGACCCGGGGGGCGAGGTGCTGGCGACGACCGGCAGCGAGGCCGGACTCGCCGTCGCGACCGTCGACGTGGACGCGGAGGTGGACGCGGCCCGCCGCGTGATGGGGCACCTGCGTGACCGCCGTCCGGCGACCTACGGGCCGGGCCCGGTCCGCGCGGGGGTGTGAGGTGCGCGTCGCCGCGGCGGCCGCGAACTTCACCCGCGACGTCGCGTTCGACCTGGAGCGGATCGGTGTCATCGTCGCGCACGCCCGGGAGCAGGGCGTGAGCGTGCTGGTGCTGCCCGACGGCGCGCTCGGCGGCTACGTGCACGACCTGCGCAGCCCCGATCCCGCCGACCCGGACGACCGCGCGGTGCTGCCGCCCGAGCTCGACCCGGACGGCCCCGAGGTGCGCGCGGTCGCCGCGCTCGCCCGGGAGATGGTGGTGTGCGTCGGGTTCTGCGAGGCCGGCCCCGAGCCGGGCGTGCGGTGGAACTCCGCGGTCTGCCTGACCGGGGACGGCGTGCTCGGCAGGCACCGCAAGGTGCACCAGCCCGCGGGCGTCGCCGGGCTGTTCGCCGCCGGGGACGGGTTCACCGCGTTCGACACCCCCGCCGGGCGGATGGGGATGCTCATCGACCACGACAAGACCTTCCCCGAGTCGGCCCGCTCGCTCGCGCTCGACGGCGCGCAGCTGCTGGCCTGCCTGTCGGCCTGGCCGACCTCGCTGACCAACCGGGCCCCCCGGATGGCGCAGGACCGCCAGGCCCGGCTGTTCGACCTCTACGACCAGTCCCGCGCCGCCGAGAACCAGGTGCTGCTGCTCTCGGCGAACCAGAGCGGGCGCAACGGTTCCCTGCACTTCCTGGGCCGGGCGAAGGTCGTCGGGCCGGGCGGGGACATCCTGGCCCGCACCTGGTCCAAGGGCGGGCTCGCCGTCACCGACGTCGAACCCGACGAGATGATCGCCTCCGCCCGCGCGGTGCTGCACCACCTCAAGGAACGCCGACCCGACCTGTACCGGGGCTGAGCGGTGCGGATACGGCTGTCCACCTACTCCACCAAGCCACGCGGCGGGGTCGTGCACACCCTCGCGCTGGCCGAGGCGCTCGCCGCCGCCGGGCACGAGGTCGCGGTGTTCTCCCTGGCCCGGGGCGGGGACACCGGCTTCTTCCGGGCCGTCGACCCCCGCGTCGCGGTGCATCTGGTCCCGGTTCCGGAGGTCGACGGCGAGACGGTCGGCGCCCGCATCCTCCGCTCGATCGACCTCCTGGCCGCCGGGCTGGCCGACGCCCCCGCGGTCGACGTGCGGCACGCCCAGGACTGTCTGTCCGCCAACGCCGAGGGCCGCGCGCACGGCTACGGCTCGCTGCTGCGCACCGTGCACCACCTCGACGAGTTCAGCACCCCCGAGCTGGCCGCCTGCCACGAACGCGCGCTGGTGCATCCGGCCGCGCTGGTGTGCGTCTCCCGGGCCGTCGCCGCGGAGGTGCGCGCCGGCTGGGGCCGGGAGGCGACGGTGATCGGCAACGGCGTCGACGCCGCCCGGTTCGCCCGGGCCGCCGACGCCGGCGCCGGCGCGCCGTGGCGGGCCCGGTTCGGCCGCTACGTGCTCTCGGTCGGCGGGATCGAGCCGCGCAAGGGCACCGCCGACCTGGTCGAGGCGATGGCGCTGCTCGGGCCCGGTACCCGCCTGGTGATCGGCGGCGGCGAGACGCTGTTCGACTACCGCGACTACCGCGCCCGGGTGCTCGCCCGGGCCGACGAGCTGGGCGTCGTCCCGGACATCCTCGGCCCCGTCGACGACGACGCGCTGCCCGGCCTGATGGCGGGTGCGGCGGCGTTCGCGTTCCCGTCGGCCAAGGAGGGCTTCGGCCTGGCCGCGATGGAGGCGCTGGCCGCCGGGGTCCCGCTGGTGACCCGGGACCTGCCGGTGCTGCGCGAGGTGTTCGGCGACGCGGCACGGTTCGCCCGCGACCCCGCCGGGTTCGCCGCCGCGCTCGCCGACGCACTGGCCGCCCCCGACCCGCGGCGGGCGGCCGCCGGTCGCGCGCTGGCCGCCGACCACACCTGGACCGCCGCCGCGGAACGGCACGCCGGCCTCTACCGGACCCACCTCGCCGACCGCGGCGTGACGACGACGGGGTGACGGGGACCACACCGACTGCGCTAGCCTGGGGTGACCACACGACGACGACGTCTCGGGGGTACGCCGATGCCTGCTCACGAGGCACCCGCTCCGGCCACCGTCGTGCCCCTGTGCCGCGCCGCCCGCCACGGCGACGCCGCCGGGGTCCGCTGCCCGCACTGCACCCGCCCCACCCGCGACGACCGCGACGCCGTCGTGCTGCGGCTGCCCCGGCTGCGCGGCCACGAGGTGCTCGCGGGCGAGCTCTGACCCACCGCCCGCCGGCCCCTCCGCGCCCGCGCCGGTCCGCCGCCGCGCCCGGTCCCCCGCCCGCGCCCTGATCCGCACCCCGCGCGGTGATCCGCTCGGCGCGCGTGTCCGGACGCGCGCGCCGAGCGGATCACCGCGCGACAGTGCGATCATCGGGTGCCCGTCCACAATCGCGGGAATGCTCCACAGGTGGCGCATCCGCTCCGGCGCGGGCGCCGGGCGCGGGCAGGGTCGGGGCCGTGGACGAACCGCTGCTGCGCCGCGACCTGCTGAGACTCGGGACGACCGAGGCCGAGATCCGCGCCGCCCTGCGCAGCGGGCGATGGACGGGGATCGGCCCCGGTGTGTACCTGGAGACCGGCGACGAGCGTCTGCGATTCGCCTCGACGCGGCACGCGACCCTGGTGGAGGCGACGGTCCCCTCGCTCGCCCCCGGGGCCGTGGTCAGCGGTCCGTCCGCCGCCGTTCGACACGGCCTGCCGGTCTGGGGCGTGCCTCTGACCACGGTGCACGTCACCCGGGACGGCGCGTCCGGCGGGCGCGGCGGGCCGCGGCTGCGCGTACACGCCTCCCCGTTGTCCGCCGACGAGGTCGTCGACGTCCGCGGCATCGCGACGACGTCGGTGGCCCGCACCGTCGTCGACGTGGCCCGCACAGCACCGTTCGAGACCGCCGTGGCCGTCGCCGACGCGGCCCTGCACCGCCACCTCGTCACGCCGGACCGGCTGCGGGATGCGGTACTCGCCGCCTGCGGGCGCCACGGCGTCGGCCGGGCCCGGGCGGTCGTCGCCTTCGCCGACGCCCGCGCGGACGGACCGGGCGAGTCACGCAGTCGCGTCCGGATGGCCCGCCTGCACGTGGCGAGCCCGGTGCTGCAGCATCCCGTGCTCGACGAGCGGGGCCACCGGACCGGGGTCGTCGACTTCTGGTGGCCCGACCACGGGGTGGTCGGGGAGTTCGACGGCCTCGGCAAGTACGGGCGGTCGCGACGCCCGGGAGAGAGCGCGGCCGACGCCGTCGTCCGGGAGAAACGGCGTGAGGACGCCCTGCGTGCCCGGCCCGGAGTGCGGACGGTCGTGCGCTGGACCTGGGCGGAGCTCGACGACTTCGCCGCCGTCGCGCAGCGGCTCCCGCGGGCAGCATGATCCGTACCCCGCGTGGTGATCCGTTGCCCGCGCGTGTCCGGACGCGCGCGCGGAGCGGATCACCGCGCGGACAGCGGATCGGCACTCGGACAGCGGATCAGCGAAGCCGGCGGATCACCGGGGCCCGGCGGATCACCGGGGCAGCCGACGGGTCGGCGCGCGGAGCCGGTCAGTCGGCCGGGCGCAGCACGGTCGCCCCGAGGACCCGGCAGGCCAGGAGCGCCACCTCGACGTCGAGCCGGTCGTCGCCGAGGGGCCGGCCCCGGACCTCCTCGGCGCGGCGCAGCCGGTACTGCACGGTGTTCTTGTGCAGGTGCAGCTCGCCCGCCGCCGCGACGAGGCTGCCGCCGCCGCGCAGGTAGGCGGCGAGGGTGTCGCGGAGCCGGGCGTGCTGCTCGTCGTCGATCGCGAGGTCGCCGAGGATCTCGGCGACCCGGTCGGCGAGCAGGTCGGTGCCCGCGTCGAGCAGCAGCAGCGGGCCGAGGTCGTCGGCGGTGGTGACCGGGAGCCGGGCGGCGGGAGCGGCGGCGGTGACCACCTCCTGCACCCGGCGGGCCCGGCGGTGCGCGCCGCGGAACCCGTCGAGGCCGCGGCCGGGCCCGCCGAGCGCGACCGACACCGGTCCGGGCGGCAGGGTCACCGGCCCGCCCGTGCCGGGGTACCAGGCCCAGGACGTGACCGCGTCCGGGGCGACGACGAGCGGGGCGCGGGTGCAGCCGAGGGCGGCGCCGACGTCGGCGACGGCACGTTCCAGGGCCCGGCCGGGATCGGGGGCGTCCGGGTCGACCCAGAGCACCGCGGCCAGGTGCTCCCCCGCGACCGGGTGCCCGAGCGCCGCCTCGACCTCGGTGACGGTGCCGCCGCGCCCGGCGAGCACCGCGTCGACCATCGCGAGGCGGGCCGCGTCGCGGCGGCGGACCCAGCCGTCGCGTTCGGCCTGGTGGACCGCGACCATCTCCTCGGAGACCCGGTCGACGTAGCCGAAGGCGACCGCGGTGAGCGCACGGACGGCGTCCCCGACCTCGGCTGTCCCCAGCCCGGACCCGGCGATGCGGCCGATGAGCTCCTGCTGGAACACCGACTGGCCCAGCCGGTAGGCCCGCAGGACGACCGTGACCGGGACCCCCTGCTGGGCGAGTCGGCGGGCGAGCTCCCCGGCGACCGGGGGCAGCGGCACGTCGTCCTGGGCCCGGCCGGTCAGCACGACCAGCGCCCCTTCCAGCGAGCCCTGCACGGTGGCGACCAGCAGCTCGCGCACGCGGGGGTCGCGGCCGAGCTCGGGCAGCCCGGCGTCGATCTCGACGAGCACCCGCGCACCGAGCGCCTCGACGTCGTCGCGGACCTCGGTGGCGAGGCGGGCGAGCAGGGCGGTCACCGTCGACACGGGACCGACCGTAGCGCGACGCCCGCCCGGCTCCGGGGATCCGGTGCCGGGCGGGCGTCGCGGCGAGGTGCTCAGTTCTCCAGGGCCAGTGCGCGGGCGGGGCAGGCGCGCACGGCGGCGTCGACGTGGGCCCGCTCGGACTCGGGCGGGTGCTCGTCGCGGACGACGACCACGTCGTCCTCCCCCACCTCGAACCAGCCGTCGGCCATCGCCTCGCACATCCCGATGCCCTGGCAGGCGTCGAGGTCGGCGACGATGCGCATCAGACCTCCTCGGTGGTCAGCGCGACGAAGTCGACCTTCTCGCGGACCCCGCAGTCCGGGCAGCACCAGTCGTCGGGGACCTGCGACCACGGGGTTCCCGCCGGGAAGCCCTCGGCCTCGTTGCCCGCTGCGACCTCGTAGGTGTACCCGCAGCCGGGGCAGCGGGCCGCGGTGACGGCGTCGCTCTGCGCGCGACGGGTGACGTCGGCGGCGGTGTCGGCGACCGGGGCCGGGTCGGCGGGCGGCGGGTAGGCGGCGAGCAGCTCGTCACGCTTGCCGGGCTGCAGGTTGGCGTAGCGCAGGTCGCCGTCGTAGTGCGCCACCACCAGCGGGTCCATCAGCCGGCGGAACACCGGCGGGACGGTCGCGGCCAGCATCATCCCGGTGTAGCCGGTCGGCAGGACCGGGGCCTCCGGGAAGTCGCGCAGCGTCTGGAACCGGCGGACCGGGTTCGCGTGGTGGTCGGAGTGTCGCTGCAGGTGGTAGAGCAGCACGTTGGTGGCGATGTTGTTGGAGTTCCAGGAGTGCTCGGGCAGCACGCGCTCGTAGCGGCGGCGGTCCGGCGGGCCGACCTTCTGGCGCAGCATCCCGTAGTGCTCCATGTAGTTCACCAGCTCGAGCAGGGTGAACCCGAAGACGGCCTGGATCAGCAGGTAGGGCAGCACGCCCCAGCCGAACGACGCGATGATCGCGCCCCACAGCACCACCGACATCAGCCAGGCGTTGAGGACGTCGTTGCCGATCCGGAACGGGTGCCGGTCGCGGCGGGCGTAGCGCTTGCGCTCCAGGCGCCAGGCGCTGGTCAGCGAGCCGAACACGGTGCGCGGCCAGAACCGGTAGAAGCTCTCGCCCATCCGGGCCGAGGCCGGGTCGTCCGGGGTGGAGACGCGCACGTGGTGGCCGCGGTTGTGCTCGACGTAGAAGTGGCCGTAGAAGCTCGGGGCGAGCGCGATCTTGGCGGCCCAGCGCTCCACGTCCTCGCGCTTGTGGCCCAGCTCGTGGGCGGTGTTGATGGCGACGCCGGCGACGGTGCCGAGGGTGACCGCGAGACCGATGTTGCCGACGACCGGCGCCCCGGCGGTGGCGATGTAGAACATCCCGGCGAACAGGCCCGCGTACTGCAGCGGGAGGTAGGCGTAGGTGACCCAGCGGTAGTAGCGGTCCTCCTCCAGCTCCTCCATCACCTCGTCCGGCGGGTTCGTCGGGTCCTTGCCCGCGAACAGGTCGATCGTCGGGACGATGCCGAGCACGACGATCGGACCCAGCCACAGCGCCACCGACCAGCCGGTGGCCAGGTGCAGACCGATCGCGAGGAACGGCAGGACCGGGACCAGCAGACCCAGCAGCCAGGCGTAGCGCTTGCCGTCGTGCCAGGTGTGCTGACCGTCCACCGGTTCGGACAGTGCATAGGTCCGCATCGGGTTCCTCCTCGCGTCGGCTCTGACGGAACGTCGGGGCAGACGGTAGGGAGATCGGCGCACGATTCCTCGGTCGTCGGGACCGAAGATCGGCGCCCCGTTCGGTCCCGCGGACCGAACGCGCAGTTCGTCAGCGGTCCCAGCGGAACAACCGGACCGCGCCCACCGCCCCGACCAGCACCGCGACGACCAGCCCGACGACGGCGCCGGTGTCCGGCGGGACCCCGCGCCACGCCGTCCCGAGCAGCTCCGACGTCGCGCCGTAGGGCAGGGTCCGGCCGATCCCGGCGAGCGGTCCGGGGAGGCTCCGCGGGTCGCCGAACATGCCGCCGAGCAGCCCGGTGCCGAAGAACAGCAGAACACCGCCCGCGACGGCCGCGTTCGCCGTCGGGGCCAGCGCCGCGACGAGCGCGCCCACCGCGAAGAACGCCGCCGTGGCCAGGACCAGCCCGCCCAGCGCCGCCCACGGCGCGGCGGGCATCCGCGCGCCGAACACCGGCACCGCGACCGCCAGCGCGACCCCGGCACCGGCCGCGACCTGCCCGACCCCGACCACCGCCTGCGCCACCAGCACCGGGACCGGGCCCGCCGGGGTGACCCCGAGCCGGCGCAGCACCCCGCTGCGCCGGTAGGCCGCCACGAAGCTCGGCACGTTCACCATGCCGACCAGTGCGAGCACCGTGGCGATCGCGACCGGCAGCCCGACGACCTCCACCACCGACCGGCCGCCGAGGACGTCGGGGGGCAGCTCCGGCGCGGTGGCCCCGACCATGACCAGGATCAGCAGCGGCAGCACCAACGGGACCACCAGGCCCGCGGTGTCCCGGGCGACCATCCTGAGCTCGGCGGCGGCGAGCGCCCGCCACCCGGCGAGCGGCAGCCCGGACCGGGCCGGGGCGCTCATGCCGCCACCTCCCCCGCCGTCGCCGGGCGGTCCGCACGGCTCCGGTGTCCGGTGAGCGCCAGGAACGCCTCGTCGAGGCCGGGGCGCTCGACACGCAGCCCGGTGGCCACGACGCCCTGCCGGACGAGCTCGGCCCCGACCGGGCCCAGCAGCCCGCCCCCGCCGGTCACGGTGACGTCGTGCCCGACCCGGGACACCTCCGCGACGCCGGGCAGGGCGAGCAACGCGGCCCGGTCGAACGCGGCGTCGGTCCGGAACCGGACGTACTCCCCGAGGCCGGCGGCCGCGACGAGCCCGGCCGGGGTCGCGTCGGCGACGACCCGGCCCGCGTCGAGCAGCAGGACCCGGTCGCAGAGCCGCTCGACCTCGTCCATCCGGTGGCTGACCAGCAGCACCGCGACACCGTCGGCGGCGAGGTCACGCACCAGGTCGAGCACGGTCTCCCGGGACGCCGGGTCCAGGCCGGTGGTCAGCTCGTCGAGGACCACCACCCGGGGCGCCCCCACCAGCGCGAGCGCCACCGACAGGCGCTGCGCCTGGCCGCCGGAGAGCCGGTCGAAGCGGGTCCCGGCGTGCGCGGACAACCCGACCGCGTCGAGCAGCTCCGCCGGGTCGCGCCCGGTGCGGTGCAGGGACCGGTGCAGGTGCACGAGCTCGGCGGCGGTAAGCATGTCGTGCAGGGCGGCCTCCTGCAGCTGCACCCCCAGGACGGCGCGGACGGCGCGCCGGTCGCGGCGCGGGTCCAGCCCGAGCACCCGCACCGTGCCCGAGTCGGGGGCGCGCAGCCCCGCGACGCACTCGACGGTCGTCGTCTTGCCGGCGCCGTTGGGTCCGAGCAGCCCGACGACCGACCCCGCGGGCACCGACAGGTCGACACCGTCGGCGGCCACCGTGTCGCCGTAGCGCTTGTGCAGCCGGTGCACCTCGATCGCATCCATGCCGTCCACGGTGGCGGCCGGACGGCGCCGGGGTCAGTGCCGGACGTCGTGACCCCGGACCATGACTTCCGGCACCGGTGCCCGCGCCGCACCGTGGCCTACCGTGTCCGGTATGCGCCGGATCGACCCGAACGTCGTGGCCGGGCTCATCATGACCGTCCTGTGCGGCATCCTCGCCGTCCCGGTGGCGCTGGAGCAGGCCGCCGGGGTCGCGAGCCCCCTGGGCCCGCCGTGGCTGTGGTGGGCCACCTACGCCGCGTTCCTCCTCGCGCTGGTGGTGGGGGGCTGGCTGGACGAGGTCGTCGGGGTGGTCGCGGTCCGCGTGCTGCTCGCGCTGATGGTGCTCGCGTCGGCGGCGCTGGTCCTGCTCGGCGCGCAGTTCGGCTGGCTGCCGATCCTCCTGGTCGTCACCGCGTCCGTCTCCACCTACCACCTGCGGGGCCCGGTGACCGCCGCGATCGTCGTCGGCAACGTCGGGGTGGCCGCGGCGGCGGCGCTGGTCGCGGGCAGCTCGGTGCAGGTCGCGGCGGTCACCGGCGCGATCTACCTGCTGCTGCAGAGCGCCTCGGTGCTGCTCATCGTGGCGCTGCACCGCGAGGAGGCGTCGCGACGACGCCTCGCCGCAGCGCACGCCGAGCTCGCGGCCGCGGGCGCCGCGCTCGCCGAGACCAGCCGGGCGCAGGAGCGGCTACGGATCTCCCGGGAGCTGCACGACCTCGTCGGGCACCAGCTCACCGCGCTCGCCCTGGAGCTGGAGATCGCGACGCACACCGGCGACGACCCGGGCGGGCACGTCGCGCGGGCCCGTGCGCTGGCCGGTGACCTGCTCGCCGACGTCCGCACGACCGTCGGGCAGCTGCGCAGCCGCGCCCCCGACCTGGCCGCCACCCTGGAGCGGATCGGCGAGCAGCTGCCCCGCCCGGTGGTGCACGTGCGCGTCGCCGAGGGGGTCGCCGCCGACGAGGAACGCACCCTCGCGGTGGTCCGCTGCGTGCAGGAGATCCTCACCAACGCCATCCGGCACGGCGACGCCGACACCGTCTGGATCGACCTGTCCCCCGTGCCCGGCGGCGGTCTGCGGCTGGCCGCCCGCGACGACGGCCGTGGCGCCGCCGCCGGCGCAGTCCCCGGCAACGGGCTGCGCGGCCTGGCCGAGCGGGCCGGGGCGTTCGGCGGGTCGGTCGACTGGGGCCCGGCCGTACCGCGCGGGTTCGCCGTGACCGCGGAGCTGCCGTGAGGGCCGGTGCGGGCCCGGGCGGTGCCGGACCGGGGGCCACGACGGTCCGCGTCGTGCTCGTCGACGACCAGACCCTGGTGCGCCACGGCATCCGCGGGCTGCTCGGCCTGGCCGATGGCGTCGAGGTCGTCGCCGAGGCCGGGGACGGCGCGGAAGGGGTGGCCGCCGTCGCCGCGCACGAGCCGGACGTGGTGCTGCTGGACCTGCGCATGCCGCGTCACGACGGGCTGTGGGCGCTGGCCGAGCTGCGCTCGCGCGGGCTCGACGTGCCGGTGCTCGTCCTCACCACCTTCGACGACGACGAGCTGGTCCTGTCCGCGCTGCGCGCCGGGGCCCGCGGCTACCTGCTCAAGGACGTGACCCTGGACCAGCTCGTCGGCGCGGTACGGACCCTCGCCGACGGCGGCACCCTGATCAGCCCGGCCGTCACCGACCGGCTGCTGCGGGCGGTGCGCGACGGCCCGCCCCCGTCCGAGGACGTGTCCGGTCTCGCCCCGCAGGACCTGTCGGCCCGTGAGGTCGAGGTGCTGCGGCTGCTCGCCGCCGGGCACAGCAACCGCGAGATCGCGCAGGTCCTCGTGCTGGCGGAGGGCACGGTGAAGAACCACGTGTCCAGCGTGCTGGCGAAGCTGGGGACGCGGGACCGGACCCGCGCGGTGCTGCGGGCCCTGCACCACGGTCTGCTCGACCCACCACGGCGGCGGGTCGAGCAGGACGGGACCTGACTCAGTCCGACGGCGGCGAGGCGGTGGTGTCCTCCCCGACCAGGGGCGGGTCGACGGGCAGCACGCCCGGCTCGGTTCCGGCCTCGTCGGCGGTGCGGCCGGGCGCCTGGCGTTCCACCGTGTTCTGCTCGGTCTCGAACTGCTCACCTGCGGGGTCGGGTGCGTCCCGGGGGTCCTGGGCGTCGTCGTCCATGTCCCGTCCGTACCCGCCGGACGGAGCGTCACACGGTCCGTCTCAGAACGAGACAGGGTGTCACGATCGCGCTCCGTCGTCGCCGGATCACCCGTTCCGACGCGATTGAGGCGACCGGCGTCGGGTACTCACCGCCGACCGGGTGAAGATCGATGGAGGGATCGTCATGGCCGACACACAGATGGGTATCCGTTCCGGACTCCGTCCGTGTCGTCACCGGGCGCGCTCCTGCCGTCGGTCCTACGGTGGCCTGCGGTGACGCCCGACCTCGCCCGGGCCGCCGACGCGGTCAGCCGACTGCTCGAGGAGTTCGGTCCCGCCATCAGCCGCGACGCCGTGGTCGCCGCCGTCGCGCAGGCCTGCGACGACCTGCGGGGCAGTCCGGTTGGCGCGCTGCCCGAGCTCGTGGAGCGCCTGGCCCGGGTCCGCCTGGACCAGCCGACCGTCGGACTCTGAGGCCTCCGCACCCGGTATGGGCCTCGCGGCGTCCGGGTATCCCCGTCGGGTGAGCGACGACGAGAACGACACCGGACGCGAGAGCCCCCCGATCGACCCGGAACGCGCACTCGACGAGCTCGAGGAACGGGTGCTCGGCCGGCGGATCGACGCCGGGGACACCGAGGCCGACCGCGAGGAGTCCGCGGACACCACGTCCGAGGGCGCGGCCGAACCGGAACCGGTCGGGGGCGCCGGGGAGCCGGACGACGCCGGGACCGGGGTCGACGCCCCGACGGACTGAGCCGGCACTCCCTGTCGGGGCCGCCGCCCGTACCGGGGTCGCCCGTGGTGCGGGGCCGTCCGTGGTGCGGGGCCGTCCGTGGTGCGGGGCCGTCCGTGGTGCGGGGCCGTCCGTGGTGCGGGGCCGTCCGGGTCCGGACGCAGCGCGACCGGACCCGGACGCCGTTCGTCATGCCTGGATGGTGACGTGCGGCACGTAAACGACATAAGGTGCGTCCTCGACGAAGCCGTCCGAGGAGGTACGCATGACCGACGTGTCCGACCGTTCCGCGCCACCCGGTACCGGGACCCGCTCCCGCGCCTGGGTCATCGCGCTGTGCTGGACGGCGATCGTCGTCGACGGTTACGACCTCATCGTCTACGGCACCGTGCTGCCCACCCTGATCTCCGGCGAGTGGGCCCTCGACGCGGGTACCGCGGGCTGGATCGGCTCGCTGGCGCTGGTCGGCATGCTCGTCGGCGCGCTGCTGGCCGGGACGCTCACCGACCGCATCGGGCGGCGGCGGCTGATGATCCTCTGCATCGCCTGGTTCTCGGCGGCGATGGCGCTGTGTGCGCTCGCGCCGTCGCCCGAGGTGTTCGGGCTGCTGCGCTTCGTCGCGGGCGTCGGGCTGGGCGGTGTCGTGCCGACCGCGATCGCGCTCACCGTCGAGTACGCCCCCGCGGGGCGGCGCAACGCGGCGAACGCGCTGATGTTCTCCGGCTACTCCGTCGGTGGTGTCGTCGCGGCGCTGTCCGGGATCGTGCTGCTGGAGCAGCTGGGCTGGCGGGCGCTGTTCTGGATCGGTGCCGGGGTCGGCGCGGTGCTGCTGGTCGTCGTCGCCGCGGCGCTGCCGGAGTCGGTGTCCTACCTGGTCGGACGGGGCCGTCGTGAGGAGGCGGCCGCGCTGGCCGCCCGCTACGGGATGCCCGTCCCCGGTGACGCCCCGGCCGGTCACGGCCGCGCCGGGCTGCGGGCGCTGCTCGACCGCCACCATCTGCGCGGGACGCTGCTGTTCTGGGTCGGCACCGGGTTCGGGCTGCTGCTGGTCTACGGCCTCAACACCTGGCTCGCCCAGATCATGCGCCAGGCCGGCTACCCGCTGGGCGGGGCGCTGGCGTTCCTGCTGGCGCTCAACCTCGGCGCGATCGTCGGGGCACCGCTGCTCGGGGCGCTCGCCGACCGGGTCGGGCCGCGCCCGGTCGTCACCGGGATGTTCCTGACCGCGGCGGCGTCGATCCTGCTGCTGATGAACCGCTTCCCGACGCCGGTGCTGCTCGGCCTGATCGCCGTCGCCGGCGCCTGCACGATCGGCACGACGATCATCGTCAACTCCTACACCGCCACGTTCTACCCGGAGCACCTGCGCGCCGCCGGGCTCGGCTGGTCGCTGGGGATCGGCCGGATCGGGGCCATCGCCGGGCCGCTCTACGGCGGCGTCGTGATGGCGACCGGGGCCGGGTTCGCCGCGAACTTCCTCGCCTTCGCGATCCCCGCCGTACTGGGCGCGATCGTGATGGCGCTGGTGCCGCGGGGCGCCGCCACGCACTCGTAACAGGGGGCGTGCGCGGTCCGGCCAGCGGTCGCGCGGATCGGATCGTGGAGTGGGTGCGACGCCGCCCACACTCGCCGCACCACTCCACGACCCCATCCCAGGAGCGACCATGGTCAAGCCCGTCGCGGACGGCAAGGGCTTCAAGCTCGGGCTGTTCTCCGCCAACTGCTCCTCCGGCCTCGCGGTCACCCGCGTGCCGGAGCGCTGGTCGGGCAGCTGGGAGGACAACCTCCGGCTCGCCGAGCTGGCCGACTCCGTCGGGATCGACTTCCTGCTGCCGATCGCCCGCTGGATCGGCTACGGCGGCGAGACCAACTTCCACGAGGGCGTCCTGGACCCGACGACGCTGGCCGCCGCGCTGCTCGCCCGCACCCGGCGGATCACCGTCTTCGCCACGGTGCACACCGCCTTCCACCACCCGGTCGTCGTCGCCAAGCAGCTCGCGACCGCCGACCTCGTCGGGCAGGGGCGCGCCGGGATCAACATCGTCGCCGGCTGGAACGAGCCCGAGTACCGGGCGCTCGGCGCGACCCTGCCCACCGACCACGACGCCCGCTACGAGCTGGCCCAGGAGTGGTGGGACGTCATCCACCGGATCTGGACCGAGCGGGGCCGCTTCGACCACGAGGGCCGCTTCTTCCGGCTCGAGGGGGTCGAGGGCATGCCGAAGCCGCACGACGGGCCGCTGCCGGTGCTCAACGCCGGGTCGTCGGCGCAGGGCCGCGACTACGCCGCCCGCAACGCCGACGTCGCGTTCACCGTGGTCGGCGGGCCCGAGGACGGTGCGGCGATCGTGTCGGGCATCCGGGACCGCGCCCGCGCACGGTACGACCGCCGGGTCGGGACGTTCACCCTGGGCCACGTCGTCTGCCGTCCCACCCGCGCCGAGGCCGAGGACTACCTGCGGTACTACGCCGACGAGAACGCCGACTGGGCCGCGGTGGAGAACCTGATGCGGCTGCAGGGGATGCACGCGCAGTCCTTCACCCCCGAGATGCTGGAGACCTTCCGGCACCGCTTCGCCGCGGGGCACGGTTCCTGCCCGCTCGTCGGCACCCCCGACGAGGTCGCCGACCGGATCGTCGCCTTCCACGAGGCGGGGTTCGCCGGCATGACGTTGTCGTTCGTCGACTACCTCGGTGAGCTGGGATACTTCGCCCAGGAGGTGCTCCCCCGGCTCGAGGCGCGGGGCATCCGCCTCCCGGTCTGAGCCGGAGGTGACCGTGACCGAGCCGTCGTCGCCCGCCCTGCCGGCGCGGCGCAGCGACCGCCTCGCCGAGCTGCGCGACGAGGTCGCCCAGGTCACGGTGGTCCACGAGATCGGTGTGCGCCGCGGCCGTCCCGACGGGGCGGTCGCGGTCGCCGGGCTCGACGGCGTCAACGTCGCGTTCGTGCGCTACGGCGCCGAGGTGACCGTCGACGCCTTCCCCACCCGCAACCGGTTCGCGCTCACCGTGCCGCTGGGCCCGATGCGGGTGCGCGCCCCCGGCATCGCCGACGGCGGGATCGTGCCCGGGCCGTTCGTGCTGGCCGCCGACGCGCACACCGTGATGGAACCCGACCCGGTCGCCGGGGCGCTGGTCGTCTCGGCCGGTGCGGGGCGGCTGGAGGAGCAGCTGGCCGCGCTCACCGGGCGCCCGCCAGGACACGCGCTGCGGTTCCTCCCGCCGGGGGCGGCGACGCCGGCCGCGCCGCCGTCGCTGCTCGACCAGGCCTGGCGCACCACGTGCGCGGTGCTCACCGAGTGCGGCGGGCGGCCCGCGCCGCTGGTCCGCCGGGTGCTGTCGGAGCAGCTGCTCACCGCGGTGCTGCTGACCCAGCCGCACACGGCGTCGGACGCGTTGCGCGACGAGGCCGCCGCCGGGCCCGCCGACGCCGTCGACCGGGCGCTGGCCTGGATCGAGGCCCACCACGCCGAGCCGGTCACCGTCGCCGACATCGCCCGCGCCGCCGGGGTCGGCGTGCGACGGCTGCAGGAGGAGTTCCGCCGCAGGCTCGGCACCGGCCCGGCGACGGTGCTGCGCGAGGTGCGCCTGGCCCGGGCACACCGCGCCCTGGTCGAGGCCGGCGCGACGACGGTCGCCGACGTCGCGCACGCCTGCGGGTTCGGGCACCTCGGGCGCTTCGCCCACGACTACCGCGACCGGTACGGGGAGCTGCCCTCGGACACCGCGCGCCGGCACCGCGCATGACCGCCGGGGGTGGGACGCCCGGTGCGACGCACCGCGTGCTCCATCCCCGGCGGTCGCGACCGGCGGCGGTCCGTGCCGGGCTGCGGCGCGCTCAGGCCCCGGTGAGGCGCGACCGCAGCCGGGCCAGCGGGCCGGGGGCGGTGAGCCGGTCGGCGACCAGGAATCCCGACGCCCCGCCCAGCCCCGGTCCGGGGTGGGTGGACGCGCCGATCTGCCAGAGACCCGGCACCGGCGTCGCGTGCCCGCCGCCCGTCGGCAGCGGTCGCCACCAGAAGTTCTGGTCCAGCTCGGCCGACCCGGCGTAGGGGTCCCCGCACAGCGCGTTCGGGTTGTGCGCGGCGATGGCGGTCGGGTCGAGCACGTCGACCCGGCCGACGAGCTCGCGCAGGCCCGGCGCGTGCGCGGCGACCCGGTCCAGGACGCGCTCGGCGTAGCCCTCGGCCAGCGTGCGGTCCCAGCCGTCGGCGGTGTCCAGCTCGCCGGCCGCGTCCCCGACCGGGGCGAACGGCAGCTCCTGCAGCTGCAGCCACAGCGCGGCGGCACCCTCGGGGACCCGGGTCGGGTCGAGCACGTGCTGCTGCCCCACGACGACGGTCGGCCGGCGCGGCAGCAGCCCCGCCTCCGCTTCCGCGCAGGCGATCGCGGTCGAGGCCGAGCCGTCGGAGACGTGCACGAGCGGCACCCCGGCCAGCCGGGCGTCGGCCCACGGGACCGGCCCGGACAGCGTCACGTGGACCTGCATCGCGGCCCGGCCGGGGCGGTAGCGGGCGGCGGCCTCGGCCACCGGCGGGGGCACCACGGTGGGCGGGAGCAGCGAGCCGTAGAGCGCGGGCGGGGTCACCGAGGCCAGCACCGCACGGCGCGCCCGGAACGCGAACCCGTCGCCGGCGACGCCCGTCGCGCGCCCGGACCCGACCGTGACCCGCTCGACCCGGCGGCCGGTGTGCACGGCGACGCCGAGCTCGTCGAGCAGCCGCTCCCAGGCGGTGAGGAAGTGGCCCGCCCCGCCGGCGACGACCGGCAGCCCGGCGCCGTGCATGGTCGCGGCGAAGATCGGGACCATCAGCCCGCCGGACGCGGAGTCCGGGGCCAGGCCCGCGTGCAGCAGCCACGGCGCCCAGAGCCGGTCGGTCTCCGGACCGGTGAACCGCGCGCGCATCCAGGACCGGCCGGAGGTCAGCGTGTCGCGGGCGTAGGTCTCCATCCCGGCGACGCCCGCGGCGCGGGCCAGGGTCGCGACCGGGCCGAGCGTGCCGGGGGCGTGCAGCTCGGAGCCGAGCAGCCCGCCGATCCCGGCGGCGTGCGCGCCGAAGCGGTCGATCATGGCGCGGTAGGCGTCGCGGTCGGCGGCCTCGGCGAACCCGGCGACGGTCTCGTCGACCGACCGGTGGGCGAGCGCGACCGAGCCGTCACCCGAGACCGTCGCGGTGAGCGGGCCGTCGGTGTTGGCGTAGGCGAGGCCGTGCCGGTGCAGGTCCGCACCGAACGCGGCGTAGGCCGGGCCGGTGACGAACAGCGGGTGCCAGCTCGACCAGGTGTCGCGGACGAACCCGTCGTGCTCCTGGGCGGCGACGAACCCGCCGATCCGGTCGTGGTCGTCGACGAGGGCGACCGACCAGCCGGACCGGGCCAGCCGTGCGGCGGCCGCCAGGCCGTTGATCCCGCCGCCGACGACGACGGCGTCGTACGTGGCGTGCACGGCTCAGCCCTCGACGAGCGCGAGCACACGCGCCGGGCTGCCCGAGCCGCCGACGATGGGCAGCGGGCACACCACGAGCACCGCGCCGGTCGCCGGGAGCTGGTCGAGGTTGCGCAGACTGGTCAGGCCCCACTTGTCGGCGCCCATCAGCTCCGAGTGGCACGGGAACGCCGGCTCCAGGTTCGGCGCCTGCCCCGCGTCGGTGCCCACGGTCTCCACACCCAGGCCGGTGATCGGGGTCTCGCGCGCCAGCCACCGCGCGCACTCCGGCGCGACGCCCGGGGTGTGCGGGCCGTTCTCGTCGGCGTTGGCGAAGGCCGCCTCGTCCTCACCGCGGGCCGACCACCCGGTGCGCAGCAGCAGCCAGCCGCCCTCGGGCAGCGGACCGTTCTCGGCCTCCCACGCCTGCACGTCGGCGATCTGCAGCAGGTAGTCGGCGTCCTTCTCGACCTCGGCGGTCCGGTCGATCACCACGACCGGTGCGACGAGGGTCGACAACGGCGCCTGCGAGACGTCGAGGCCGTCCTTGCCGGTGATCCAGTGGTTCGGCGCGTCGAGGTGGGTGCCGGTGTGCTCACCGGTGCGGATGTTGTTCCAGTACCAGGCCGGGCCACGGTCGTCGTAGCGGGAGATCTCCTCCAGCTCGAACCGGCTGGTCTGCCCGAACGGCTCGGGCAGCTCCAGGATCGGCGTCGAGGACTGCAACGGCGTGGTCAGGTCGACGACCCGCACCGATCCGGAACGGGCGGCGTCGAGCAGGGCGGAGAGCACGGACACGGGGACCTCCAGGTCGGGCGGGGCGTGCCGGACAGCTTCGTCGCACCGATGCGTGTGCGGCCATCCGTTGTGCGCGGTGACTGTCCGCGCGACGTGGGCCTATCCGCGCAGGGTGTCCGACGGCGACTCGCCGAACCGCTCCTTGTAGGCGACGGCGAACCGGCCGAGGTGCCCGAACCCCCAGTCCGCGGCGACCTGCGAGACGGTGCACCGGGTGGGGTCGGCGTCGGCGAGCTCGGTGCGCACCCCGGCGAGGCGGGCGTCGCGCAGCCGCGCGGTCGGCGTGGTGTCGAGGTGGCGGCGGAAGCCCTCCTGCAGGCTGCGCACGGACAGCCCGACGGCCTCGGCGACGTCGTCGACGGTCAGCGGCTCCCGCGCGTGCCCCTCGATGAGCGCCTCGGCCCGGCGGATCACCTTCGGCACCGCGGGTGCCGGGTCGGCGACGGCGAGCAGCTCCCCGGCCGCCGAGTGCGGCACCGCGGCGAGCAGCTGGCCCATCAGCAGCTGCTCGACCTGGGCGCGCAGCACGGGGTGGGTGAGGCCGCCGGGCCCGTCGAGGTCGGTGCGGACCATGTCGACGGTCGAGAGCCAGGACCGTGCGGCCGGCGTCCGCAGGTCGACGCTGGTCGCCAGGCGCAGCGGCTTCGACGGCGGCCGCCCCAGCATGCGGTGCAGCTGGGCGTCCAGGGCCGCGCGCTCGATCCGCACGATCAGCTGCTCGTTGCCGGCCTCCCAGGTCATGTCCAGCCCGGCGTCCGGGTCGGGCACCGACGCCGTCGTGGGGTCGGAGACGACCTCGGTCCCGCCGGTGCGCACCAGCGCCCGGCCCGACAGCGGGATCTGCACCAGGACGAACGAGCGCAGCGGCTGCGGGCGGATCCGCACCGACGCCCCGTAGGACAGGTACGACAGACCGACCGCCCCGAACCCGGCCGTGTTGAACCGGACCGGCGTCGGGGTGCCGCGGTCGACGGGTTCGAGCCGGTGCGGGCAGAACACCTCGCCGACGCGCTCGCGCGCCTCCTCCAGATCGGGCGAGTCCACCCGGCAGAAACCGCTCAGCACCTCGGTCATGGCACCTCCTCGTGCTCGACCCCGGCTCCGTCGTCCCGGCCGCGTCCCCCGGACAGCGACCGCGTGGTGGGGATAGTCACCCCGACTATATAGCCAAAAGATGACTGCCATCACGGGTCCGCTAGATGACCGTTCTGTTTCGGAGGCTCCCATGACTGACCTGCACGGCCGCACGATCCTCGTGACCGGCGGATCCACCCTGGTCGGACACGGTGTCGTCCGCGCCCTGCACGCCGCCGGTGCGACGGTCGCGATCGCCGACATCGACGCCGCCGGGGCGAAGCCCCTGCTCGACGAACTCGGTGAGCGGGTGTCGTTCCACCACACCGACATCACCGACGACGACGCGGTGTACGCCTGCGTCTCCGCCGTCGCGGGCCCGTCCGGCCTGCACGGCCTGGTCAACCTGGCGTGCAGCTATCTCGACGACGGCGCCGACACCGTCCGCGCCGACTGGCTGCGCGCCCTCGACGTCAACCTGGTCAGCACCGTCCAGACGACCCGCACCGCACGGGAGCACCTCGCCGCGGTCGGCGGCGCGGTCGTCAACCTGACCTCGATCTCGTCCAAGGTCGCCCAGACCGGCCGGTGGGTCTACCCGGCGTCCAAGGCGGCGCTGGTGCAGGTCACCCGCTCGATGGCCATGGACCTGGCCGCCGACGGGATCCGGGTCAACTCGGTCTCGCCCGGCTGGACCTGGTCGAAGATCATGGACGACCTGTCGGGCTCCGACCGCGCGCACACCGACCGCGTCGCCGCCCCGTTCCACCTCACCGGCCGCGTCGCCGACCCGGACGAGGTCGGTGCCGTCGTCGCCTTCCTGCTCTCCCCGGCCGCCTCCGCCGTCACCGGCGCGGACTGGGCCGCCGACGGCGGCTACTCCGCCATGGGCCCGGAGCAGGCCGTCCCCGCCATCCCCCAGCTCGCGACCGCTTCGGAGTGACCACCATGAAGATCGCCGTCGTCGGGGCCGGATTCGCCGGCCTCTCCTCCGCCAAGGTCCTGACCGGTTTCGGTCACGACGTCACCGTGTTCGAGAAGGCGCCGGACGTCGGCGGGGTGTGGAGCGCCAGCCGCCGCTACCCCGGCCTGACCACCCAGAACGACAAGGGCACCTATTCGCTGTCGGACTTCCCGATGCCGAGGCACTACCCGGAGTGGCCGAGCGGGCAGCAGGTGCAGGAGTACCTGGAGGCCTACGCCCGCCACTTCGGCATCCGCGACAAGGTCCGCACGAGCACCGAGGTGCTCTCCGCCGAGCCCCGCCGGGGCGGCGGCTGGACCGTCACCACCGCGGGCGCGGGCACGGCCACCGAGGAGTTCGACCACCTCGTCGTCGCGAACGGGATCTTCTCCGAGCCGTTCCTCCCCGCCTTCCCGGGCACCGAGGAGCACCGCGCCGCGGGCGGGCGGTACTGCGCGCCGTCGGACTTCACCGACATCGACGACGCCCGCGACCGCGACGTCGTCGTGATCGGCTACGGCAAGTCCTCCTGCGACGTGGCCGTGGCACTGGACTCGGTGTCCCGCTCGACGACGGTCGTCGCGCGCGAGCTGCTGTGGAAGATGCCGCGCCGGATCGGCGGTGCCCTGAACTACAAGTACCTGCTGCTCACCCGACTCGGCGAGGGCCTGTTCCGCTACGCCCACCTGGCCGGCTTCGAGAAGTTCCTGCACGGCGCCGGGCGGGGCGTCCGCAACGGCATGATGTCGAGCCTGCAGGGCCAGATCGTGCGGCAGCTGAAGCTGCAGAAGCTGGGCCTGGTCCCGGACGGGTCGCTGGAGGACATCGCGCGGTCCACGGTGTCGCTGGCCACCGAGGGCTTCTACGAGGCCGTCGCCGACGGCTCGATCACCGTCCACCGGGACACGCTCATCAGCGCGCTCGGTGCCCGCGACGGCAGGCCCGTCGCGATCCTGCAGGACGGCACCGAGGTCGCGGCCGACGTCGTCGTCGCGGCGACGGGCTTCCACCAGCGGGTGCCGTTCCTGTCCCAGGACGTGCGGGACCGGCTCGTCGACGAGCGCGGCAACTTCGAGCTCTACCGCCAGATCCACCCGCACACCGTGGCGGACCTGAGTTTCTGCGGGTACAACTCGTCGTTCCTGTCCCCGCTGTCGGCTGAGGTCGCGGCGCTGTGGATCGGTGTGCACCTGGCGGGCGGGATCGACCTGCCGTCGGTGGAGGAGCGCCGGGCATTCGTCCAGGAGCGCCTGCGCTGGATGGAGGAGCGCACCGAGGGCAAGCACGCCCGCGGCACGAACATCATCCCGTTCTCCCTGCACAACATCGACGAGATGCTGTCCGACCTCGGGGCGGGCATCGGCCGCCGGCGCCGGTTCGGCGAGTGGCTGCTGCCGGTCGACCCGGGTGCCTACGCCCGGATCACCGCCGACCTGACCGCCCGGCACGCACCGGTCACCGCGGACGCGCCCCGGCGCCGGGCCACCCCGCTGCGGGCCGCGGGGTGACGAGCTCCGCTCCCCCGAGGCGCGCCGCACCGTCCCTCCCGGACGGTGCGGCGCGTCGCGCTCGCCCGGGGGTGCGGGCACGCCCGTACGATGTGGTCGTGACGACCGTCGCCGAACCGGACGAGATCCTCGCTCCCGTCCCCCCGCGTCGGCTCATCGTGTCGGTGTACGGGCTCTACGCCCGTGAGCGCGGCGGGGCCCTGTCGGTGTCGTCGCTGGTGCGGCTGCTCGGCGGGCTCGGGGTGGACGGCCAGGCCGTCCGGTCCGCGGTGTCCCGGCTGAAGCGACGCGGCCTCCTCGAACCGCAGAAGGTCGGCGGCGCCGCCGGGTACCGCCTGTCCCCCGCGCTGGCCGACGTGCTCGCCGAGGGCGACGAGCGGATCTTCTCCCGCCGACGCGCCGGCGCCGGGGAGGGCTGGCTGCTGGTGGCCTTCTCGGTGCCCGAGTCGGCCCGCGACCAGCGTCATCAGCTGCGCAGCCTGTTGATCCGGCTCGGCCTCGGCACGGTCGCCCCGGGCCTGTGGGTCGCCCCGGCACACCTGGAGGCCGAGGTCTCGCACGCGCTGGACCGCGCCGGTCTGCGCGGCTACACGGAGCTGTTCCGCAGCCGGCACGTCGCCGGCCGTCCGCTGCGCGAGACCGTCGCGTCCTGGTGGGACCTCGACGCCCTCGCGAGCCAGTACTCCGCCTTCGTCGCCCGCCAGGAGCCGGTGCTGCACGCCTGGCGGGACGCCGACGGCGAGCCCGAGCAGGCCTTCGCCGACTTCGTGACGCTCGTGACGGTCTGGCGACGCCTGCCCTACCTCGACCCGGGCCTGCCGCTGGAGGCACTGCCCGAGAGCTGGGTCGGCGACCGTGCCGAGGAGCTCTTCGGCGACCTGCGCGCCCGCCTCGCCGGGCCGGCGCGCGAACACGTCAGCAGCGTCCTGGACACCTGAGCCGCCTTGTCCCGGCACGGCGCTGCGGGGCGGGAGGGGCCGCGGGGTATCCGCCCCGCCCGGCCCCCGGCGCACCGTGGACCTCATCGCGGTCTCGGCCCATACTCGTCGTCGTGACGTGGACCCCCACCGAGCCGGCCTGCGCAGTTCCGCCGTGCCGCGAGCTCACGGATCCGCACCGGCCGGCGCGCTCGGGACCCCGGTGGACCCCATGACGCCCTGTCCGGCGTGTCGCGGTTGGAAGGTCATGCACCGCAAGGGAGCTGCCGGGGACTTCCTGATCAGCGTCAACCTCCTCCCGGTCGCGGCGATGCGCGAGCTCGGTCCGGTCGAGTGCGTGCCCTGCGGCGGACGGGGTGAGCTGACCGAAGCCCGCGCGTCCCGGGTGGGCCGGGACGTCCGGCTCCGCACCGTTCAGCGTCTGGTCGCGGCCGCCGTGCTGCCCGTGGCCGCCCTGTGGCTCCTCGCCTGGCCGTTCCTCGACAACGCCGGCGCCTACGGAGTGATCATCGGCTGGGCAGCCGGTATCGGCCTGCTGGTGCTGATCTTCCTGGCCCTGTTGACCTGGAGTTTCACCGGCTCGTCGATCCCGCATCTCGATCGGCGGCCGCCACCCGGGGGACCGATGCTGTTCTAGCTCGACGGCTGCGACCGGAGGGAGCTCTCAGACCCGCCGCGCCGCGACCGCCTCGATCTCGATCAGCGCCTCGGGCTGCCACAGCGCGGTGACCCCGACGCCGGTCATCGCCGGGTAGGTCCGCCCGCACAGCTCCTTCCAGATCGCGCCGATCTCCTTGCCGCGGGCCTGGTAGCCGGGCACGTCGAGCAGGTAGATCCGCACCGACAGCAGGTCCCCGGGCTCGGAGCCCGCCGCGCGCAGGGCGGTGACGACGTTGGACAGGGCCTGCCGGAACTGGTCGACGATGCCGCCGTCGACGATCCGGCCGGTCGCGTCCATCGCGGTCTGGCCGGAGAGGTGGACGGTGTCGCCGTGCCGGACGGCGTGGGTGAAGCCGGACGGCTTCGCGAGGGTGTCCGGGTTGATGAGCTCGACGTCGGACGCAGTGCCGGTCGTGGTGCCGGTGGTCATGTCAGTGCTTCCTCTTCCTCGACGGAACGGTGGTGGGCAGGCCGGCCCCGGACAGCCGGGCGCGGAGGGCCGCGCCGTCCTCGTCTGCCAGGGCCGCGGAGCGGAGCCGGGCGAGCGTGGCGGCGGCGCCGGTACGGCCGCGCAGCTCGCCGGCGGCCCGGCTGAGCAGGGCGAAGCTGTCGTTGCCGTGGGCGTAGGTCTCGCCGTAGCCCTTGAGGACCTTCTGGCAGACGAGGATCTCCACGGCGAGGTCCGCGTCGGCGGCGACGGTGTCGAGCGCGAGCGCGGTCCAGGCCTCGATCGCCTTCTGCTCCTCGACGAACCGCAGCGACCGCGGCCGCAGCGGCCGCATCCGCGCCATCGTCGCGAGCATCGCGTAGCCGGTCACCGAGGTGGTGTCGAGGACCATGCCCTCGCGGGTGACCCGGTCGACGGCGCGGGTGAACGCCCTCGAGCGGCGCAGCACCTTCCCGAGCCGGTACGGCAGCGTGTCGGTGATCTCCTCGGCCTGCGGGTGCAGGTACTCGCGCACCCGGGACAGCTGCGCCGAGGTCACCCCGGCCTCGTCGCGGACCCGCTCGAGCCGCCGCGCGCGGGTCTTCTGCAGCGCGACGTGGATCGTGTCCTGGTAGCACATCCACAGCGCCAGGTGCCGGGCCGCCTCGGTGGTGAGGCGGGCGTCGCCGAACGGGTCGGGGTCGACGGCGGCGAACGCGCGGACCCGCTCGAGGTAGCGGGCGGCGTAGTCGAGGTCCTGGTAGACACCGGTCCGCACGAGGCCGTGCAGGACCGTGGAACGCGCCGCGGCCGGGAGGTCGGCGACGGTGCGGGCGAGCGGGCGCAGGTCCTCGCCCACCAGTGACTCCGGGTCGGTCGCGGCGATGTCGTTGCGCCGCGCCTCCTCACGCTCCTTGCGCTCCTCGGCGGAGACGGGCCGCGGACCGATCGCGATGTCGACCGTCGCCGGCGCGCGGGGCGCGGGCGGGGCGGGCGGGGCGGGGGCGAGCGCGGCGGTGGCCGCGTCGAACCCGCCCGCGAACGCGGCCAGGCTCGGCTCGACGCCCTTGCCTGCGTCGCGGACGGCCTGCTCGAAGCGGTCCCGGGAGAAGGGCAGTGCCCCGGACCCGGCGAGCGCCCCGAACAACGCCGCGGAGATCACGCTGCGGTGCTCCTCGGCGATCGCGGCGAAGTCCGCGGCGACCAGGTGCTGCGCGGCGCGGCCCGCGGCGGCGACCAGCTCGGCGGAGTCGACGCGACCGTCGCCGAGGTGCATCTTCTCGTCGATGGAGTAGACGCGGTTGGTCGAGGTGATCAGCGTGGTGCGGTCGGGGGTGGCGAAGCCGCGCTGGACCGCGCGGCCGCACTCCATCAGCTCCGAGGCCACGACGACGTCGACCTCGCCGGGCGTCGGGAACACCGACAGCACCGGCTCGGCCCGGCCCGCGCCGTCGGCCGAGTCGGTCCCGGGCACCGGGGGGTGCAGTTCGGCGTAGTAGACGGTCGCCCCGGTCCGCTGGGCGACGCCGGCGACCGAGGTGGTCTGCGCGTGGTAGCCGGCGGCCTCGGCGACGGCGACGACCCAGTCGGCGAGCACCCCGCCGCCCTCGCCCCCCATCGCGAGGATCGCGAGGGTGATCGGGCGGGTCCCGGTGTACCAGGACCCGGAGGGACCCGCCGGTGCGGGCATCACGGTGGGCATCAGGCTGCCTCCATCCGGGCGGCGCGGCGATCGAGGCCGCGCCCGACGAGGGTGATCCACCAGGACCGGAGGCGGGCGCGGACCCGCTCCCCGGCCGTGGGGTTGTCGACGACGTCGGTGCGGTAGAACGACGGGCACAGCACCGCCGCGTGGGCGTTGTTGCCGCACACCCCGCACCCGACGCAGGAGTCGAGCACGGTCGCGATCGGGTCGGTGCGCAGCGGGTCCGGGTTGTCGGTGATCGTCAGCGACGGGCAGCCGGAGATCCGGATGCAGGCGTGGTCACCGGTGCAGGTCTCCGGGTCGACGCCGAACCGCTCCCGCACGACGCGCTCGCCGCGCTTCAGCTTCGCGGCGCGGTCCTTCTTCACGCGGCGCTGCCGGTTGAGCTGGCACTCCGACTGCATCACCAGCAGCTCGGGGCCGCGTTCCTTGCGGCGGAACGCCTTCAGAAAGGTGTCGCGGACCTTGGCGACGTCGTAGGTGTGGTCGATCGTGGTGGCGTTGGTGATGCCGAGACCACGCGCGGCCTTCTCGATCGGGTGCCTGGTCGAGCGGCGCTCGGAGTCGGCGTGGCTGGACAGCACGTCCTGCCCGCCGGTGGCGGCGGCGTAGTCGTTGTCGACGACCACCATGACCTGGTCGGACTTGTTGAACACGGCGTTCCCGACGCCCGACACGAGCCCGTTGTGCCAGAACCCGCCGTCGCCCATGATCGACACCGGTCGCTTCTCGGCACCGCCGCCGGCCAGCGCGGCCGAGCCCGCGGCGCCCATGCCGTAGCCCATCGTCGTCGCACCCAGGTCGAACGGGGCGTTGATGGCGAACAGGTGGCAGCCGATGTCCGCGGAGATCTGGTGCTGCCCGGTCTCGCGCTCGGCCAGCTTGAGGCCGGAGAAGATCGGGCGCTCCGGGCAGCCGGTGCACAGGCCCGGCGGGCGCGGGCGCACGACCTCGGCGGCGACCCGCGGCGCGAACGGGCTCGCCGGATCGGCCGGGTCGCGCAGCAGCGACGGCCGGTGGGTGACGACGTCGGGGGCGTACTTGCCGAGGAACTGCTCCAGGCCGCGGGTGACGACCTGGGCGGTGTACTCGCCGCCCGCGGCCAGCATGTCCTTGCCGTGCAGCACCGTCGGGACGTCGGCGCGGCGCAGGATCGCGTGCAGGTTCTGCTCGATGTAGTCGGGCTGACCCTCCTCGACCATGATCACCGCACGCTTGCCGGAGCAGAACTCGACGATCTCGGAGTCGACGACCGGGTAGGTCACGTTCATGATGTAGGTCGGGACGCGGGTGCGGCCGAGCGTGTCGGAGGCACCGAGCAGCTCCATCGACCGGTTCAGCGTGTTGTACAGCCCGCCCTGGACGATGATGCCCACGTCGGAGGCGGTGCCGTCGCCCGGGAACAGCTCGTTGAGACCGTGCTCGCGGATGAACTCCACCGCCCGGGGCCAGCGGTCCTGCAGCTTCTCGCGCTCGTGGGCGAACGACGCGGGCGGCAGCACGATCCGGTCGACGCTGCGCCGCGGGGCGTCCGCGGCCTGGGCGACGGTCATCGGCGGCCGCACGTTGTCCTTGGCGACGAACCCGCCGTGCAGGTGGCAGGACCGCAGCCGCAGCTCCAGGAACACCGGGGTGTTGGACGCCTCGGACAGCGCGAACCCGGACTCGACCGCGTTCACGATCGCGGTGGTGTTGGCGCGCGGGTCGAGCAGCCACATCTGCGACTTCATCGCGAACGCGTGCACCCGCTCCTGCATGATCGAGGAGCCCTCGCCGTAGTCCTCGCCGAGGATCACCAGCGCGCCGCCGGTGACCCCGCCGGAGGCGAGGTTGGCCAGTGCGTCGGAGGCGACGTTCGTGCCGACCGGGGACTTGAAGGTGATCGCGCCGCGCAGCGGGTGGTGCACCGACGCCGCCAGCATGGCCGCGGCCGTCGCCTCGGAGGCGGAGTTCTCGAACCGGACGTCGAGCTCGTCGAGGATCTCGCGGGCGTCGCCGAGGACGTCCATGAGGTGCGAGATCGGCGCGCCCTGGTAGCCGCCGACGTAGGCGACGCCGGACTGCAGCAGCGCCTTCGTCACGGCCAGGATGCCTTCGACGTGCAGTGTCTCGCCGGCTCCGGCGCGCAGCTTCTGCACCTCGGCGGCGAAGGACCGTTCGGCCATGGCCGTCCTCTCGTCGTGGTGGTCGTGGTGGTGGGAGGTGGTCGTCGGTACCGACGCTAGGCACCGGATCGCGTGGCGCCTATCCCGTGGGCGTGGTCGCTGTCCGATCGGCGCTGCGCGGAGCGCACCGCGCGGCTACACACCCAGGTCGGTCAGGTGCTCGAAGCGCAGGCCGAGGTCGGTGACGGCGACGGCGACCGGGGCGAGCGCGGCGCGCAGGTTCGCCGCCACGCAGGGCGGGAGGTCGTCGCGGCGCAGCGCGGCGACGATCCGGTCGTAGACGTCGAGCAGGGCCCGCTCGGCGTCGTCGAGCGGGGCACCGAGCAGGTCCGTCGCCCGGTCGGCGGCGGCGCGCGGGGCGGACGGCGCGGTGGTCGTCGTGGTGGTCGTGCTCATGGCGGGCTCCTCGCGGGTCGGGTCGGCGGCGGGCCCGGTCAGACGGCCGGACGCAGGTCGGTGAGCCGCTTGGCCTTCAGCTCGAAGCGGGGCAGCTCACCGGTCGCGGCGCGGCGGACGTGGAAGCGCAGGCCCTCGTGGGAGTCCGCCAGCTCGGCGGCGACCCGCCCGGACAGCAGGTCCCACCCGGTGTCGTCGACGGTCGCCGCGGGCTCCAGCAGCAGCTCGATCTCGTCGCGGTCACCGGGGCGGGAGATGCGGATCTGGAACTCCTCGATCCCGTCGAAGCCCCGGACGATCGCCTCGACGGCGCCGGGGTAGACGTTCGTGCCGCGGACGAGCTTCATGTCGTCGACCCGGCCGATGATCCCGCCCTCGTAGAGGTCCCAGGTGCGGCCGGACGTGGTGCGGGAGCCGGGGACCTTCACGACCAGGTCGGCGGTGCGGTAGCGCAGCAGCGGGGTGGTCGAGCGCCCGAAGGAGGTGCAGACCCGCTCGCCGCGCTCGCCGTAGCCGACCTCACGCCCGGTCTCCGGGTCGATCACCTCCTCCAGGAGGTGGTCCTCGATGACGTGGCAGCCGCCGGGCTGCTCGGCCGGGGTGAACATGACGATCGTCGACACCTCGGTCATGCCCGCGGTGTCGTAGGCCGCCGCACCCCACTTCCGCTCGATGAGCGCCTTGGTCTCCGGGATGGACCCGGCGGGCTCACCGGAGAGGATCACGCGGCGGACCGGGCCGTTCACCAGGTCGATGCCCAGCTCCTCGGCCTCGGCGGCCAGGCGCAGCGCATAGGTCGGGGTGGACGCGACGACGGTCGCGCCGAAGTCGTGGATCTGGCGCACCCGCTGGGCGGTGGACTGCGCGCCGCCCGGGATGGTCAGCGCGCCGATCTTCTCCAGCCCGTTGTGCAGGCCCCAGAACCCGATGAACGAGCCGTAGCCGAACGCGACGTAGCCGACGTCGTGCGGGCGGACCCCGGCGCCCCAGAGCGCGTAGCACCACATCTCCGCCGCCCAGGACCAGTCCTTGCGGGAGTCCAGCGCACGCAGCGGGGTGCGCCCGGAGGTGCCGGAGGTGGTGTGCAGCCGGATCGCGTCGTGGGCGCCGGTGACCGGCAGCTCGCCGAACGGCGGGTGCGCCTCCTGCGAGGCCATCCACTCCTCGCGGGTGAGGAACGGGATGCGGGCGAGGTCGTCGCGGGTGCGGATCCGGTCCGGGTCGACGCCGGCGAGGGTGCGCCGGTAGTGCGGGCTGCGGTCCTTCGCCCAGGCCAGGACCCGGCGCAGCTTCGCGAGCTGCAGCTCGACCAGGTCCGCGCGCGGCATGAGCTCGGTCTTGGGGTTCCAGAACGGCTGGTCGGTCACGGCGTCCCCTTCTCCCGGCACAAGCTGTATATCGCTGACGTGACGACAGTCATCAGAGCATGCGATGCCGGGAGCGGGCAACCCCCACACACGCTCCGGTCACAGCCGAGATCGGTACGTCATGGCCACGAAACGCGACCACTGTCCGCCTGACGCAGATCACGCGGCCGCGCTTGCCGAGGCCACGTTCATCGTGTTTCAGTGTTCGCCGTCAAGGACACGACACATCAGGAGGTCGGGATGCGTCTGGCGACCCTGCGGTCGGGCGACGGGACCGTCGCCGCCGTCGCCGCCGGAGCGGAGTGGGCGGTGCTCCCCCACTCCGACGCCGGCGACCTGCTCCGCGACCCGGACGGTCTCCGGACGGCCCGCGCGGTCGCCGCCCCGTCCCCCGCGGAGGGTCCCGCCACCCCCGCCGGCGGCCTCGCCCCGGTCGTCCCCCGGCCGTCGAAGATCGTCTGCTGCGGGCACAACTACGCGGGGCACATCCGCGAGATGGGCCGGGACCTGCCCGAGCACCCGACCCTGTTCACCAAGTTCGCCGACACCCTCACCGGCCCCGCCGACACCGTGACGCTGCCGGACTGGGCGGGGCGTCCGGACTGGGAGGCCGAGCTGGCCGTCGTCGTGGGCGCCCCGCTGCACCGGGCGACGCGGGCCGAGGCGTCGGCCGGTGTCGCCGGGTACACCACGGCGAACGACCTGTCGGTGCGCACCTGGCAGCACCACACCGGGCAGTGGCTCCCGGGCAAGGCGTTCGACGCGACCACCCCGCTCGGCCCGGTCCTCGTCACCCCCGACGAGCTGGACCCCGCCGCCGGGCTCGCACTGACCTGCCGGGTCAACGGCGAGGTCGTGCAGTCCGGCGACACCGCGGACCTGGTGTTCGACGCGCCCGCGCTGCTCGCCTACATCTCGGCGTTCACCCGCCTGTCCCCCGGCGACGTCGTGCTCACCGGAACCCCCGCCGGGGTGGGCGCCGCGACGAGCCCGCCCCGCTTCCTCGCCGACGGCGACGTCGTCGAGGTGTCGCTGCAGGGCGTCGGCGTCCTGACCACACCGATCCGCATCGAGTTCGAGGAGTGCGCATGAGTGAGCAGAGCAAGCAGGACGGCACCGAGCTCGCCTGGTCCGCCGTGCCCGTCGTGACCCGCGCCGGGTCCGAGGACACCGGCACCGGCCAGTCCGGTGGCTGCGTCCGCGTCTCGGGCGTGTCGCCGCAGCACACCCCGGCCACCCGGATCTGGTTCGGCCGGGTCTCCAACGAGCCGGGCTACCGCTCGTTGCCGCACCACCACGGTGAGGCCGAGACCGGCGGCTACGTGCTGTCGGGCACCGGCCGGATCTGGTTCGGCGAGGACTACGCGCAGTGGATCGAGATGGCGCAAGGCGACTTCGTGTTCGTCCCGCCGTTCATGCCGCACGTCGAGGGCAACATGTCGACCACCGAGGAACTGGTGTGGCTGACCTGCCGGACACCGGACAACATCGTCGTCAACCTCCCCGAGGTCGACGACGCGAGCCTCGAGGGGTACCGCCGCGCATGACCACTCCGATGCCCTCCACCAGCGAGAGGTCCGTCGCCCCGCTGCTCGCGGCGCTGGACCTGACCAAGGACGGGGACGACGCGTTCCTCGCCCACCACCAGGTCATCCCGTCGGGTCGTGCCTACGGCGGCGAGCTCGTCGCCCAGGCCGAGCGGGCCATGACCCTCACCGTCGGCGACGACCGCCGCGTCGCGAACCTGCACGGCTACTTCCTGCGCGCCGGCGACGTGCACACGCAGACCCGCTGGGAGGTCGAGCGGGTCCGCGACGGCCGCGGCTTCTCCCACCGTGCGGTCCGCGGCCTGCAGGGCGGCAAGGAGATCTTCCGGGCGATGGCGCAGTTCGCGGTGCCGGTCGACGGCGCCGTCGAGCACGCCGACACCCTCCCCCCGGAGGCGGGCGACCCCGACGAGCTGCCGAGCACGGCCGACGTGCTGGTCGGCGCGGACACCCGCGACGCCCAGTACTGGCGGTACCACCGCTCCTTCGACATCCGGCACGCCCCGTCGGCGCTCTACACCACCCACGACGGTGTGCGCGTCGCCCGCCAGACCGTGTGGCTGAGGGCCTGGGAGCGGCTGCCCGACGACCCGGCGATCCACCGCAGCGCGCTGGCCTACGTCTGCGACTACACGCTGCTGGAACCGATCCTGCGCCGCCACGGCGCCGCCTGGGCCGACGACGGCGTCGTCACCGCCAGCCTCGACCACGCCATGTGGTGGCACCACGACGGCCGCATGGACTCGTGGGTCGCGCTGGTGCAGACCTCCCCGGTCGCCACCCGCGGCACCGGGCTCGGCACCGCCCGCCTCTACTCCGCCGACGGCCGCCCGCTGGCCTCGGTCGTCCAGGAAGGACTGGTGAACCTCCCGTGAGCGCACACTCCATCGCCTCCGTCGGCGGCGGCCCCGGCGGGCTGTTCTCCGCCATCCTGCTGAAGAAGACCGACCCGTCGCGCGAGGTGGTCGTCTACGAGCGCAACCGCGCCGACGACACCTTCGGCTTCGGCGTCGTGTTCTCCGAGGAGACCCTGGACAACATCTCGGCCGCCGACCCGGAGTCCCTCGAGCGCATCTCCGCGGAGTTCCGGCACTGGTCGGCGATCGACGTCGACGTCCTCGGCGCCCGCGAGCGCAGCGACGGGCACGCCTTCGCCGCGCTGGAGCGCAAGCGGCTGCTCGGCATCCTCGGCGAGCGCGCCGCGGAGCTGGGCGTGGACGTGCGCCACTGCACCGAGGCGCCCGACCTGGACACGCTGCGCCGCGAGAACGACCTGGTCATCGCGGCCGACGGCGTCAACTCCCGCATCCGCGAGGCCCTGTCGGAGGAGTTCCGGCCGAGCCTGGACCGGCGCACCGCCCGCTACGTGTGGTTCGCGACCACCCGTCCGTTCGACTGCTTCACCTTCCAGTTCGTGGAGACCCGGTTCGGGCTGTTCTGGGCGCACATCTACCCCTTCGACGGGGAGCGCTCCACCTTCATCGTCGAGACCGACGAGGCCACCTGGGAGCGCGCCGGGCTCGCCGAGTTCGCCGCCGCGAAGCGGCGCCCGGGCGAGAACGACGAGCGCTCCCTGCGGTTCTGCGAGGAGGTCTTCGCCGACCTGCTCGACGGCCACGGCCTGATCGGCAACAACTCCGGCTGGCTGTCCTTCGGTGTGATGCGCAACGAGTCCTGGCGCGCCGGGAACGTCGCGCTCGTCGGCGACGCCGCGCACACCGCGCACTTCTCCATCGGCTCGGGCACCAAGCTCGCGTTAGAGGACGCGATCGGCCTGGCCGGCGCGATCGACCGGGAGCCGACCGTCGAAGCCGCGCTGAAGGCGTACCAGGAGGACCGCAAGCCGGTCGTCGAGTCGCTGCAGCGCTCCGCACAGACCAGCCTGGAGTGGTTCGAGGGCGTCCGCCGCTACCGGCACCTGGACCCCCGGCAGTTCGTGTTCCAGCTGCTCACGCGCTCGCAGCGGGTCACCTACGACAACCTGAAGCTCCGCGACGCCGGCTACGTCGGCCGGATCGACGCCTGGCTCGCCGACCGGACCCGCGACCTGGGTCTCGAGGTCGAGACCGGCACCCCGCCGATGTTCCACCCCTACCGGCTGCGCGGCATGACGCTGCCGAACCGGATCGTCGTCTCGCCGATGGCGCAGTACTCCGCCGTCGACGGCGTGCCGACCGACTGGCACCTGGTGCACCTGGGCGGGCGCGCCCAGGGCGGCGCCGGCCTGGTCATGACCGAGATGATCTGCACCTCCGCCGACGGCCGGATCACCCCCGGCTGCCCCGGTCTCTACACCGACGCCCAGCGTGACGCCTGGGCCCGGGTCGTGCGGTTCGTGCACGAGAACACCGACGCGAGGATCGGCGCCCAGATCGGGCACGCCGGGCGCAAGGGCTCGACCAAGGTCATGTGGGAGGGCATCGACGAGCCCCTCGAGGACGGCAACTGGGAGATCCTGGCGCCCTCGCCGCTGCCCTACCGGTCCGACAGCGCCGTCCCGCGCGAGGCGACCGAGGCCGACCTGGACCGGGTCGTCGCCGACCACGTCGAGGCGGTCCGCCGCGCCGACTCCGCCGGGTTCGACCTGGTCGAGCTGCACTTCGCGCACGGCTACCTGGTGTCGAGCTTCCTGTCGCCGGTGTCGAACCGGCGCACCGACTCCTACGGCGGCCCGCTGGAGAACCGGGCCCGCCTGGCCCTGCGGATCCTCGACGCCGTCCGCGCGGTGTGGCCCGACGACAAGCCGGTCAGCGTCCGGATCAGCGCCACCGACTGGGTCGACGGCGGTTTCGACGGCGACGACGCGGTCGCGCTGGCCCCGATGCTGCATGCGCACGGCGCGGACATCGTCGACGTCTCCACCGGCCAGACCAGCACCGAGGCGAAGCCGGCCTACGGGCGGCTCTACCAGACGCCGTTCGCGGACCGGATCCGTCAGGAGACCGGCGTCCCGACGATCACCGTCGGCGCGGTGTCCAGCGTGGAGGACGCGAACACGATCATCGCGTCCGGCCGGGCGGACCTGTGCGCGATCGCGCGGCCGCACCTGGTGGACCCGTACTGGACGCTGAACGCGGCCCTGGACCAGGACTTCCGCGGGCACGCGGTCCCGCGGCAGTACCGGTCCGGGCTCTCGGCGCGGCGGCGCGCGCAGGTGCCGTGAGGGCCCGTCACATCGCCGTCCGCACGGCGTAGAGCTCGGGGAAGAAGGTGAGGTCCAGCGCCCGGCGCAGGAAGTCCCGGCCGCTGGAACCACCGGTTCCCCGCCGCACCCCGATCGTCCGCTCGACGGTCCTGAGGTGCCGGAAGCGCCACAGCTGGAAGTTCTCCTCGATGTCGACGAGCTCCTCGCAGGTCTCGTAGAGATCCCAGTGGGTCCGCGGGTCGGCATAGACCTCGGCGAACACCGGCACGAGGTCCTCGCGGTAGGTGTGGGCGAGGGTGACGTCGCGGTCGAGCAGGTCGGCGGGGACGGCGAACCCGCGGCGGGCGAGCAGGCGCAGGAACTCGTCGTAGAGGCTGGGCCGGTGCAGTGCCGCGTGGAGCAGCGCGTGCGCCGCGGCGTCGTCGGCGAACAGCTCCAGCATCGCGGCGTTCTTGTTGCCCAGCAGGAACTCCACGGCCCGGTACTGGTAGCTCTGGAACCCCGACGAGGTCCCGAGCGCGCCGCGGAACTGCACGTACTCCGACGGCGTCAGCGTCGCGAGCACCGACCACTGCTCGATGAGGGTGCGCTGCACGTGCTTGACCCGGGCCAGGCGCTTGAGGGCGAGCGACAGGTCGTCGGCGGCCGTGTCGTCGGCGGCGCTGCCCAGCTCGTGCAGCACCAGCTTCAGCCACAGCTCCGAGGTCTGGTGCTGGACGATGAACAGCAGCTCGTCGTGGTGCTCGGGGCGGCTGCGGGGGTGCTGTGCGCCCAGCACCCGGTCCAGGTCGAGGTAGCCGCCGTAGGACAGGTTCTCACCGAAGTCGCGGACCACACCGTCCTCGACCGGCCGGGTGTTCGTGCCGTCGTCGCTCATCGGGCGACCTCCTCGGCGAGCGCGGTCATCCCGGCGAGGACCTCGGCGAACGAGGTCGACAGCGGCGCGAGCCCGATGCGGATGCCGTCCGGGGCCCGGAAGTCCGGGATGACCCCCCGCTCCCACAGCCGGGCGTTGACCTGGGCGAGGTCCTCGCGGCGCAGCGTGACGTGCCCGCCGCGGCGGTCCGGGTCGCGCGGTGAGGCCACGGTGACGCCGTGCGGCGCGAGCAGGGTGTCGGCGAGGTCGAGGGCGAACCCGGTGAGCCGCACCGACTTCGCGCGGACGGCGTCGATCCCGGCCTGCTCCAGCAGCTCCACCCCGCACTCCAGCGGCACCGACGCCAGCACCGGCGGGGTGCCGGAGAGCAGGGCGCGCACGTCGGGCGCCGGTTCGTGGCCGGGCCCCATCGCGAACGGCGCGCGGTGGCCGAACCAGCCGGTGATCGGCTGGCGCAGCGTCGTGGTGTGCCGGGCGGCGAGGTAGCCGAACGCCGGCGCGCCCGGGCCGCCGTTCAGGTACTTGTAGCCGCAGCCGACGGCGAGATCGGCGCCCCACGCGTCGAGCCGGACCGGGACCGACCCGACCGAGTGCGACAGGTCCCAGAGCACCAGGGCGCCGGCGTCGTGGGCGGTCCGGGTGATCGCGGGCGCGTCGGCGAGGAACCCGGAGCGGTAGGCGACGTGGGACAGCAGCACCAGCGCCGTGTCCGGCCCGACGGCGGCCGCGACCTGCTCGGGCGTCACGCCCGAGGCCGGATCGGAGGTGATCCACCGCAGGACCGCGCCGCGCTCGGCGGCGATGCCCTCGAGCACGTAGCGGTCGGTCGGGAAGTTGTCGGTGTCGACGACGATCTCGCGGCGCCCCGCCGCCGCCTGGTGGTCGACGGCGGCCCGGGCCAGCTTGTAGAGCAGCACGGTCGTGGAGTCGGCGACGACGACCTGCCCCGGCGCGGCACCGAGCGCGGCCGCCCCGATCCGGTCCCCCAGGCTGCGCGGCCGGTCGACCCAGCCCTCGTCCCAGCCGCGGATCAGCCGGGTGCCCCAGTCCGCGCGCACGAACCGCTCCATCCGCTCGGCCGTCGCCCGCAGCGGACGACCGAGGGAGTTCCCGTCGAGGTAGGCGACGACGCCGTCGGCGGGCAGGAACCGGTCGCGGTACCCGGCGAGCGGGTCCTCGGCGTCGAGTCCCGCCGCGACGGCCGCGAGGTCGGTGCCGAGGTCGGTGGTCGGGTCGGTGCTGCGGTCGGTCACGGTGTCCCCTCCGGTCGCGGTGTGCCCAGCCGGTGCAGCCGCAACGCGAGCTGCAGCTCCAGCCCGTGGTCCGGGTCCTGCCAGCGCGGGCCCAGCAGCGACGCGACCCGGTCGAGCCGCTGGGCCACGGTGTTGACGTGCACGTGCAGCGCCGCCGCGGCCCGGGTCGGGCTGGCACCCGCGGCGTAGTAGGCCTCCAGGGTGCGCAGCAGCTCGCTGCCGCGGCGCGCGTCGTGCTCGGCGACGGGCCCGAGGATGCCGCGCACGTACCCGGCGACGTCCGGGCGCTCGCCGAGCAGCAGCCCGGCGAACCCGAGGTCCGACGCCGACGCGCACTCCCCCTCCCGGTCCAGCGCGACCAGCGCCTCCGCCGAGCGACGGGCCTCGGCCAGCGCCGCGTCCGCGCCGTCGGCCGGCTGCAGCGGGCCGGCACCGCCGACTGTCACCGCCCCGTCGGGGTCCTGCTCCGACGCCGGACGCGCGAGCCGGGCACCGGCCGCGGCCGGGTCGGTGCCCGGCAGCAGCACGACCACCGCGCCGTCCCGTTCCCCGACCAGCCCGGAACGGCCGCCGAGAGCGGCCGCCTCCCGGGCCAGCGCCCGTCGCCGGGCGGGGTGGCAGCGGCAGACCAGCAGCACGTGCGGCCGCCGGGGCGACACCCCGAGCGCGGCGAGCCGGGTCAGCGTCGTCGGTCGCGGGGCCCCGGACGCGGCGAGGAGCTCGGTGAGGGCGTCGGCGCGGTCGGACCGGTCGGCCTCGTCGGCGCGCTGGGCGAACAGCTGCACCAGCGCCGTGACCATCGCGGCCCGCTCCACGGTGCGGACCTGGCCGGGGGTCAGGGCGTCCCCGGCGCCGAGCCCGCCGAGCAGCAGCGTCCCGAGACGCTGACCACCGGCGATCACCGCGGTCACCCAGACGCCGCCGGCGCACGGCACCGGCACCGGGCGACCGCCGCCGTCGCGCTCCCCGGCGCGGCGGGCCGCGGCGCGGGCGTCCAGGCCGGGCGGGACCGGGCCGTGGGCCGCGGCGGTGGCGCCGTCGCCGTCGAGCACCGCGACCCACCCGCCGAGCAGCCGGCCGAGCGCCTCGGCGATGTCGCCGACGTCGCCGCCCTCCAGGACGACCCCGGCGAACCGGTCGTGGGCGTCGGCGGCCTCGGCGATCGCGGCGTGCGCACCGCGCAGCTCGCGCAGCGTGGTGGCGGTGTCGGCGAGGCGGCGGGTCTGCACCAGCGACACCGCGGCGAGCGCGGCCAGCGAGCCGAGCAGGGCGACGTCCTCGGCGGTGAAGGGCCGGGCGGACCGGTTGGCGGCGAACAGGACGCCGACGAACTCGTCGTCGACCAGCAGCGGGGTGCCGCAGATGCCGACGATGCCCTCCTCGGCGACCGCGGTGTCGATCTCCTCGGTGTGCCGGTAGCGGCCGTCGCCGGCGTAGCGGCCGGTCCAGTGCGGGGTGCGGCTGGCCGCGACGAGACCGCCCAGCCCGGCCCCGAGCGGGAGCCGCAGCGACTGGAAGCGGTGCGAGACCGACCCGGAGGTGACCCGCATGAACGTGTCCCCGCGCTCGGGGTCGTGCAGGGTCAGGTAGGCGATGTCGGTGCCGAGCAGCCCGCGGGCCCGGCGCACGATCGCCTGCAGCACCGAGCCGGGGTCGGACTCCGAGGCGAGGTCGCGGGCGATGCCGACCAGCGCGGCGAGCTCGGACTCGCGGCGGCGCCCGGCGTCCATCGCCGCCCGCACCCGCAGGGTCAGCGCGCCGGCCTCCGGCTCGGACGCCGCCAGCTCCGCGACGACGCGGTCCAGCTCACCGTCGCGGGCATCGCCGTCGGCCCGGTCGGCCAGCAGCCGGAGCAGGTCGAGGACGGTGCGCACGCGTCCATCCTGCCGTGCGCGGCGCTCAGTCGGACTTCCACGCCCCCGGGCGGCCGTAGATGTCGCGCAGGTCGAGCAGGTGGCTGCGCATGGCCTCCTCGGCCTGCGCCGCCTCGCCCCGGGCGATGTGCTCGGTGATCGTCGTGTGGCAGGCGTCGACCTCGGCCCAGTGCTCGGCCGCGACGACGTGCCGGTTCAGTCGGGTGCGGAGCACGTCGCCCACCGGCTGGCCCATCATGGTGATCATCAGGTTGCCGGTGGCCATGAGCACCGTGGTGTGGAAGTCCATGTGCTCGACGAACCCGCTGGGGTCGCGCGGGTCCCGCGGTGCCGCGGCGGCGGCGCGCAGCGCCTCGATCGTCTCCGGGGCGGCGCGCTGGGCGGCGAGCCGGGCCGCCGCGGGCTCGAGCAGCAGCCGGGCCTCCAGCAGGTCCGCCATGCCGAGCTGCGGCGTCGCGACCAGCACCCCGAGCGCGCCGCCGACGTCCTCGACCAGGCGGGCGGGGTCCGGCGCGGCGACGAACGAGCCGCCCTGCACCCCGCGCCGGGTGTCGATCAGGTGCTGGCTGGCCAGGACCCGCAGCGCCTCGCGGACCGTCGAGCGGCTCACCCCGAACATGCCGGTCAGCTCGGATTCCGCGGGCAGCCGGGTGCCGGCGGGCAGGGCACCGCGCATGATCTGCGCGCGCAGCTCGTCGGCCACCTGCCGGTAGGCGGGACGGACCCGCTGGACCCGCAGCCGCGCCGTCGGCGGCCGGTGACCGTCGCGGGGCCGCTCCCCCGCCGGTGCGTCGGTCGGCACGGTGACGCCGTCACGCGGATCCCGGGTCGCACCCATCTTCACGCCGCCGCCCTGTCGTCCACCGTGCCGCGCGTCCCGCGGCCCGTTCCAGGGTACCGGTCGGGCGTTGCCCGCGACCATCGCCCGACGGTATAGGTCCGACAGATTCATCGAGCTTCTCAGCAGCTTGTCGCCGCTCGTGGGTCTTGCTTACGAAACTGTCTGACGTTTACCGTGCGGAGGCGGGGTCCGGTTGGTCCCCGCGGACCGGAAGGCGGGCGACGGCGCCCGCCGAGGGGAGTACGCGATGACCGTCGACCCACCCGGTGACCGGCAGGCGACCGGCGTGCCGGCCGCTCCGGCTCCCGTCACGGACCTGGCCGCCCGGCTCGACCGCATCCCGGTCGCCACCCCGACGCACCGCCGCTGGGTGGCGGTGCTCGGTGCACTGTTCGTCTTCGACCTGGTGGACCTCAACTCCTTCGCCTACGCCGCGCCTGCGCTGCGGGCCGAGTGGGGGCTGTCCATCGGGGAGGTCGGCGCGGTCACCTCGGCCGCGTTCGTCGGGATGTTCGCCGGGGCGATCGTCGGCGGCCGCCTCTCCGACCGCTACGGCCGCCGCCCCGTCCTGCTCGGGGCCGTCCTGTTCTTCTCCGTCTGCTCGCTGCTGAGCGCGCTGAGCTGGGACGCCTGGTCGCTGGGTGTGCTGCGGGTGCTCACCGGGTTCGGGCTGCAGGCCACGACCGGGGTCCTGCTGGTCTGGGTGAGCGAGATGTTCCCGCGCTCGCTGCGGGGCCGGTACCAGGCGCTGCTGCTCGCCGTCGGCCTCGCCGGCATCCCGATCGCCGCGTGGCTGGCCCGGATCGTCGTCCCGCTCGGACCGGGCTCCTGGCGCTGGATCTTCGTCGTGGGCGCGCTCGGCGCCGTCGTCGCCCTCGTCGCCTGGCGGACGGTCCCCGAGTCGGTCCGCTGGCGCTCGGCGCAGGGCCGGTCCCCCGACCCCCGCGACGAACGGCTCGTGGCCCGGATGGAGCACGAGGCCCGCGCGCAGCTCGGCGGCGACCTGCCCGAAGCGGTCCCCGACCCCCCGAAGCCCGAGGGCCGGCTGTCGGACCTGCTGCGCGGCGCGACGCTGCGCCGGACCGTGGTCGCCTCGACGGCCTGCGTGTTCCTGATCCTGTCGTTCTACGGTTTCAGCTCCTGGGTGCCGACGCTGCTCGTGGAACGCGGGTACACCACGGCCGAAAGCCTGACCTTCGCCTCGGTCCTCGCGATCGCCGCCGTGCCGGGGGCGCTGCTCGTGGCGCCGGTGGTGGACCGCTTCGACCGCCGCGCGGTCGTCCTGGTGCTGCAGACCCTCTCCGCGGGCCTGGTGCTCGCCTTCGGCCTGGTCACGCACCCGGTCGCGATCGCGGTGACCGGATTCCTCGCCGCGATGTTCATGCAGGCGACGGTGCCGGTCCTCTACACCTACATCGCCGAGGTCTTCCCGCTGCACCTGCGCGGCCTGGGCTCCGGCATCGCGAACGGCTCCGGCCGGCTCGCCGGGGTCGCCGGCGGCCTCCTCGTCGCCGCGACCTTCGCCGGCCTCGGCCTCACCGCCGTCTACGTCTACCTCGCCGCGGCGGCACTGCTGCTCGGCCTGGTCATGGCCCTGTTCGGCGAACGCACCACGAACCGCCGCCTCGAGGACATCGAGCGCGGATGACCACCACCCACCGGAAGGACGACACGCACGTGACGATCAAGCAGGGCTGGCAGGGACGCTTCTACGAGGACTTCGAGACCGGCGACGTCTACCAGCACCCGCTGGGCCGGACGATCACCGAGACCGACAACACCTGGTTCACGTTGCTGACCATGAACACCAACCAGGCGCACTTCAACCGCCAGGTCGGCGAGTCCTCGGAGTTCGGCCGGATGCTCGTCGTCTCCCCGCTGACGATCTCCATCGCGATGGGCCAGTCGGTCACCGACACCACCCAGAACGCGTTCGCCAACCTGGGGCTCGACGACCTGAAGCTCACCGCGCCGGTGTTCGCCGGGGACACCATCTGGTCGGAGTCGATCGTGCTGGACAAGCGCGAGTCCTCGTCCCGCCCGACCGCCGGGATCGTCACCGTGCGGACCCGCACCCTGAACCAGGACGCGGTCGAGGTGCTGAGCTTCCGGCGGACCTTCTACGTGCACAAGCGGGAGGTGGGCGGGGCGTCGTCACTGTTCCCGCAGGCCGCGGAGCCGCTGACGGTGGAGGGCGCGTGACCCGGCGGCCGCTGGAGGACGTCCGGATCGTCTCACTGGAGCAGTACGGCGCCGGCCCGTTCGGGTCGATGCACCTCGCCGAGCTGGGCGCGGAGATCATCAAGATCGAGGACCCGTCGGTCGGCGGTGACGTCGGCCGCGCGATCCCGCCCTACACCGCGCCGGGCGACTCGCTGTTCTTCCAGTCCTTCAACCGGGACAAGTCCTCGGTCACCCTCGACGTGCGCACCCCCGAGGGCCGCGAGGTGTTCCACGACCTGGTCCGCACCGCCGACGCCGTGTTCTCCAACCTGCGCGCCGACGTCCCGGCGACGCTGGGGATCCGCTACGACGACCTCAAGGAGGTCAACCCGCAGATCGTCTGCTGCTCGCTGACCGGGTTCGGGATGACCGGTCCGCGCTCGGCGGAGCCGGGCTACGACTACGTCCTGCAGGCGCTGGCGGGCTGGATGTCGCTGACCGGCGAGCCCGGCGGCGCCCCGCAGAAGACCGGGCCGAGCCTGGTCGACTACTGCGGCGGCTACGTCGCCGCGATCTCGCTGCTGGGCGCGATCCACGGGGCTCGGCGCGACGGCGTCGGCACCGACTGCGACGTCTCGCTCTACGACACCGCGGTGAGCCTGCTCGCCTACCCCGGGACCTGGCACCTGACCGCGGGCTTCGCACCGGTGCGCACCCGGCAGTCGGCCCACCCCTCGCTGGTGCCCTTCCAGGCCTTCGAGGCCTCCGACGGCTGGCTGGTCGTCGGGTGTGCGAAGGAGAAGTTCTGGCAGCGGCTCACCGTCGTACTGAGCCGCCCGGACCTGGCCGAGGACCCCCGCTTCGCGACCTTCGCCGACCGCAACCTGCACCGCGACGAGCTGCTGCCCGTGCTGGAGGCGCTGTTCCGGACCCGCACGGTCGCGGAGTGGCTCGCCCCGCTCTACGCGGCCTCGGTCCCCTGCGCCCCGGTCCGCGACGTCGCGGGCGCGCTGACCGACCCGCACACCGTCGAGCGCGACCTCGTCGCCGAGACGCCGCACCCCGACTTCGGGCCGGTCCGCACCCTGCGCAGCGCGGTCCGGGTGGGCCCGCCCGGCGCCGACCGGGCCCCGACCCGCGCCGCACCCGTGATGGGCGCCGACACCGACCGCGTCCTGCGCGAGCTGGGCTACGACGACACCAGGATCACCGCGCTCCGGAGCTCCGGCGCGCTGGGGAAGGACTGACATGGACTTCCGGTTCACCGACGAGCAGCGCCTCTACCGGGACACGCTGCGCGCCTTCGTCGACAAGGAGATCGTCCCCGTCGCGCGGGAGTGGGAGCAGTCGGGCCGCTACCCCACCGAGATCGTCGAGGGGATGCGCAAGCTCGGACTCTTCGGCCTGGCCGTCCCCGAGTCCTACGGCGGCCTGGCCGCCGACACCGTCTCGTTCGCGCTCACCTTCGAGGAGATCTCGCGGGGCTGGATGGGCATCGCCGGCATCCTCGGTAGCCACTCGGTGTCCTGCTTCCTGCTCGCGAACCACGGCACCGAGGAGCAGAAGCAGCGCTACCTCCCCGAGCTCGCGACGGGCGCGCGGCGCACCGGGATCGCGCTGACCGAGCCCGGCGCCGGTACCGACCTGCAGGGCATCCGCACCACCGCCCGCCGCGACGGCGACGACTACGTCATCGACGGAACCAAGATGTGGATCACCAATGCCCGGCACGCCGACCCACTCCCGGTGCTGGTCAAGACCGACCCGTCGGCCTCCCCCGCGCACAAGGGGATGAGCATCCTGCTCGTCGAGGCGGGCACCCCCGGCTTCGAGGTCACCGCCGACATCGGCAAGCTCGGCTACAAGGGCACCGAGTCCTGCGAGGTCGTGCTCGACGGCGTGCGCGTCCCGTCGTCGCAGCTGCTCGGCGGAGTCGAGGGGCGGGGTCTGCAGCAGGCGCTGTCGTCGCTGGAGACCGGGCGGATCAACATCGCCGCCCGCAGCGTCGGGATCGCCCAGCGCGCCTACGACGAGGCCCTGTCCTACGCCCGCGAGCGCGAGGCCTTCGGCAGGCCGATCGGCGACTTCCAGGCCGTCCAGCAGCGGCTCGCCCAGACCGCGGTGCGGCTGCAGGCGGCTCGGCTCATGACCTACTGGGCGGCGTCGCGGATGGACGACGGCGTGCGGATGGACACCGAGTCCGGGATGGCGAAGATCTTCGCCTCGGAGCAGGCCCTGGAGTGCGCGCTCGACGCGATGCGCATCCACGGGGGCTACGGCTACTCCACCGAGTTCGAGGTCGAGCGGCTCTACCGCGACGCCCCGCTCATGTCGATCGGCGAGGGCACCAACGACGTGCTGCGCGGCGTGGTGGCGAAGGCGCTGCTCAGCGGCAAGGCCACCGTCCGGTGAGCACGGCCGACGAGCTGGGCGCCCTCGCCGCGCGGCTCGGGTACGTCCTCGACCCCGGCCAGGTGACGGCGATGCACGACGCGGTCGCGGGCGCCGAGCCCGCGGTGGCAGCGCTGCGCGCGGCCCCCGTCCCGGCGGCGGCCGCCGACCCGGCGCGGGGTGAGGCGTGGCTCGCCCCGCCCGCCGTCGCCGGGAGTGCTCCCACGGGGCCGGATCCCCGCGCCGCGGAGCTGCGTGCGGAGTGGTCCGGGCGCGCGGCCGGGGCCGCGCAGCAGCTGGAGCGTCTGCACGCCGAGCTGAACTGCACGATCCGGGTGCTGTACGAGCGGGCCCGCGACCACCACGCGCCCGAGGGGCCGCCCCGGCCGCTGGAGGGCGTGCCGTTCGCGGTCAAGGACGTCATCGACGTCGCCGGGGTGCCGACGACCGGGGCCTCGCGCACCCGCGCCGACGCCGCCCCGGCGGCGGCCTCGGCGACGGTCGTCGCCCGGCTGGAGGCGGTGGGCGCGGTACCGGTGTCCAAGGACGCGACGACCGAGTTCGCCGTCGGCGGGCCGCACCCGCCGCTGACCGGGCCGTGCCGCAACCCGTGGGACCCCGGGCGGTGGGCGGGCGGCTCCTCGACCGGGACCGCGGCCGCGGTCGCGGCCGGCGTCGTCCCGTTCGGGCTCGGGACCGACGTCGGCGGCTCGGTCCGGCTGCCCGCGGCCTGGTGCGGCCTGACCGGGTTGAAGCCCACGGCCGGGGCGGTGCCGCGCACCGGGGTGATGCCGCTGTCCTGGACCACCGAGACGGTCGGCCCGCTGGCCCGCGACGCCCGCACCGTCGGTCTCCTGTTCGGCCTGCTCCGCGGCCCGGACGGCGTCGACCCCCGGGTGCCGCAGCTGCCGCAGCTGCCACCGACGACGGTGCCGGCCGATCTGCGCGGCCTGCGGGTCGCCCGTCCCGGCGGCTACCTCACCGCGCTGTGCGACGCGGCCGTCCGGGCGGGCGTGGACCACCTCGTCGACGTCCTCACCGACGCCGGGGCCACCGTCGTGCCCGGCGAGATCCCGTCGGCCGAGCAGGCGCTGCCCATCGGGTACCAGCTCGTGTTCACCGAGGCCGCTGCGGTGCACCGGGTCGACGCCGACCGCTGGGGCGACTACGACCCGGTGACGGTGCGCCGGATCAGCCAGGGCATCACCACACCGGCCGCCGACCTCCTGCGCGCCCTGCAGTTCCGGGTGCAGCTGCAGGCCGAGCTGGACGCCGTGTTCGCCGGGGCCGACCTGGTCGTCGTCCCCACCACGCCCGCGACCGCACCGCGGCTGCCGGACTGCACGGTCGTCGTCGACGGTGAGCGGTACCCGCTCTATGCGGCGCAGTCGCGCGCCACGATGCTCGGCAACCTCACCGGGGCCCCCGGCCTGGCCCTGCCGACCGGTCTCGCCCCCGACGACTGCCCGGTCTCGGCGCTGCTCATCGCCCGTCCGCACGACGAGATCACCGCGCTGCGGGTCGCCGCCCTGTTCCAGGACCGCACCGACCACCACCGGCGCACCCCACCGGTCGCCGACCGGATCACCTGACCGTCCCACTCCGACCCGGAGGTCACCGATGACCACCATCCCGGCCCCGTCCACGACCACCTCGCTGTCCGCCACCGTCGGAGCGTTCGCGGCCCGCGCGACCCTCGACGACGTCCCCGCCGAGGTGCAGGAGCGGGCCCGCCACCTGATCCTCGACGCCGTCGGGCTGGCGTTCGCCTCGACCGCGTACGGCTTCCCGGGGGTCGCCGTGGCGGCCCTGTCGTCCTTCGGGGGCGCGGGCGACCAGCCCGTGCTCGGCCTGCCCGACCGGCTCCCGGCCCGTGACGCCGCGGTGCTCAACGGCGTGCTGATCCACGGCATGGACTTCGACGACACCCACATCCCGGCCGTCACCCACGTCTCCGCCGCGGCGCTGCCCGCCGCGCTCGCCGCGGCCGTCGCCCGCGGGGCGGACACCCGGACGCTGCTCCTGGCCTACGTGCTCGGTGTCGAGGTCTCGGCCCGGGTCGGCATCGGCGGCGCAGGCGGGTTCCACGACGTCGGCTTCCACCCCACCGCGGTGGCCGGGGCGTTCGGGGCCGCCGTCGCCGCCGGGAAGGTCGCGGGCCTGGACGCCGACGGTCTCGCGACGGCGCAGGGCGTCGTCGGCTCGATGAGCTCCGGGCTGCTGGAGTTCCTGGCCGACGGGGCCTGGACCAAGCGGCTGCACCCGGGGTGGGCCGCGATGTCCGGGCTCACCGCGGCCGGGTTCGCCGAGGCGGGCTGGAGCGGGCCGGGCGCGGTCTACGAGGGCCGGTTCGGCCTCTACAACTCCCATCTGGCCGGGCGCGGGCCCCGGCCCGGCGCGGTCGGCGAGGGTCTGGGCAGGACGTGGGAGCTGATGCGGACCGCGGTCAAGCCGTATCCGATCTGCCACTTCATCCACGCCTTCGCCGACGCCGCGCTGCTGCTGCGCCCCGAGATCGGCGACACCGCGATCACCGGGATCCGCTGCGCGATCCACCCGGTACCCGGCAAGGTCGTGTGCGAGCCGGCGGAGGCCAAGTGGACCCCCCGCGACGAGTACGACGCCAAGTTCAGCCTCCCCTACGTCGTCGCCACCACGCTGCTGCGCGGCCGCTTCGGGCTGGCCGAGCTGTCCGACGCCGCGCTCGCCGACCGCACCGCGCTCGACCTCGCCCAGAAGGTGCGCGTCACCGAGGACCCGGACAGCGCCTTCCCGGCCTCCTACTCCGGCGCGATCGAGATCGAGCTGGCCGACGGCCGGATCCTGCGCCACCGCGAGCAGGTCAACCGCGGCCACGACGAGCGCCCGCTCACCAACGACGACGTCGTCGCCAAGTTCCGGGAGACGATCGGCACGGTCGCCCCGGCCGCCGTCGCCGACCGGGTGCAGCGCGCGGTGCTGGGGCTCGGCGACGACACCCCGGCCGTGGAGTTCGCCGAGGCCTGCCGTGGCTGACCGCCCGGTGCGGGTGGGGGTGTTCCTGACCCACCAGCAGCCCGCCGGGCGGGACCCGCTGCTCGCGCTGGCCGAGCAGCTGTCGCTGGTCCGCACCGCCCGCGACGGCGGCCTGGACTCGGTGTTCGCCGGTCAGCACCACCTGCCGGAGTCGTTCTCGCACATCCAGCCACTGCCCTGGCTGGCCCGGCTGGCCGCCGAGGCCGGGGACATGCGGATCGGCACCGGCATCCACCTGCTGGCCCTGCACAACCCGGTCGGCACCGCCGAGAGCTTCGCCGGCCTCGACGTCGTGACCGGCGGGCGCTCGGTGTTCGGGGTGGGGCTGGGCTACCGCGAGGTCGAGTACGCCGCGTTCGGGATCCCGCCCGGGGACAAGGTCCGCCGGTTCACCGAGAACCTGCGGATCGTCCGCGCGCTGTGGACCGGGGAGCCGGTGCACGCCGACGTGGACTGGTGCCGCCTCGACGGGGTCCGCGCCACGACGCTCCCGGCGGTCGTACCGCCGGTCTGGATGGCCGCGAACTCCGACGGCGCGGTCCGCCGCGCCGCCCGGCTCGCCGACACCTGGATGATCAACCCGCACGCGACCGCGGCGACCGTGCGCCGTCAGCTGGACCTGTTCCACGCCGAGCGGGCCGCCGCCGGGCGCGGTCCGCTGCCCGAGCTGCCGCTGATGCGCGAGGTCTACTGCGCGCCCACCAGGGAGCGGGCGCTCGAGCTGGCCCGGCCGTACCTCGCCGGGAAGTACGAGGTGTACGCGGACTGGGGCCAGGACCGGGTGCTGCCCGGCGCCGAGACCTTCCGTACCGGCTACGACGTGCTGGCCCGCGACCGGTTCGTCGTCGGGACCCCGGAGGACTGCCTGGGCGCGCTGCTGCCCTGGCGCGACGAGGTCGGCGTCGACCACTTCGTGCTCCGGACCGACTGGGCGGGGATGCCGGTCGAGGACGCCCGCGCCTCCCTCGACCTGCTCGCCCGCGAGGTGGCACCGGTGCTGCGTGCCGCCCCCGCCATGACCTCCCGAGCGCACCCCCGGCCCGAGGGGACCGGCCGTGAAACGGGTCGGAGCCGTCGTCCCGGAGCGGGCGAACGCCGCTGGTGAGGTCCTCGTGCCGCCACGAGGACACGGCGCCCGAGCAGGTCCGCCGGGTCAGCGCACCGGGACGGGGCGCCCGGCCCGGTGCAGCAGCGCGACCGCGCGATCGACGACCGGCTTGTCGACCAGCGCCCCGTCCAGCACGGCGACGGCGCCGGTCTCCGCGGCCGCGACGACCCGGTCCGCCCACGCCAGCTCCTCCGCGGAGGGGCGGAAGGCCGCGGCGACACCGGCGACCTGGGCGGGATGGATGCACAGCTTCGCGGTGATGCCGAGGGCGAGCGCCGCGGCGCTGTCGGCGGCCAGCCGGGCGTCGTCGCGGACGGCGGTCGTGACCCCGTCGACCGGTGCCGTGACACCGGCGGCGCGGGCGGCCAGCACGAGCTCGCAGCGGGTGTGGCGCAGTGCGACGTCGTCGAGGTGGTCGACGCCGATGTCCACCGCGAGGTCGACGCTGCCGAAGGCGGGACGCACGACGCCGGGGGCGGCGCAGATCTCCTCGGCCCGGCGGACCCCGAGCGCGGTCTCGACGACGGGCACGACGGGGGTGCCCGGCGGGAGCCGGTCCGCCAGCTCGGCGAGCTCCGCGCCGGTCTCGGCCTTGGGCAGCACCACCGGGCAGCCGAGCGCGGCGACCACGGCGACGTCGTCGTCGAACCAGGGCGTGCCGGTGCCGTTCACCCGCACCGCGGCCCGGCCGCCGGCGGCCAGCCACTCCCTGACCTGCTCCCGCGCGGCGGTCTTGCCCTCGGGCGCGACGGCGTCCTCGAGATCGACGATCACGACGTCGGCACCGCTGGCGACCGCCTTGTCGTAGCGGTCCGGTCGGGAGCCGGGGACGAACAGGAAGGTGGTCGCGGCATCGATGGCGAGCATCTGTCCATCGTTAACGTCTGATGTTTACCTGTCAACGCCGATATCGACTCTTCGAGGGCTCGCCGAAGTCAGTGAGAAAACATCTGATGATTGCTTGAACCGACGGTCGGCGCCGTGCGACGCTCCCTGTGACGCCCCACACGGTCCGCCCCCGGACCGTGCCACCCCGACCGGTCGCCGACGCCCGGCCGGTGTCGTGGCCGCGCCCGCCCCGCGTGCGCGGCGCGGCGCCGTTCCCGCGAGGCCCGCCCGGGACGACGCCGAGAGGAACCGATGAGGACGCTGGGCAAGGGAGCCGGGCTGACGACCTGCCTCGTCGCCGCGGTCGCGCTGCTGACCGCCTGCACACCCGCACGGGAGGCACCGCCCGACGGGGTCCGGACCCTCGTGGTCGCCGACTCCTACCCGGTGACCCACCCCGCGTCCCGGGACGGGATCGTCCACTTCACCGACCGGGTCCGCGAGCTGACCGGCGGCGCCCTGGACGTCGAATACTACCCGTCCGAGCAGCTGGGCAAGTCCACCGACTACGTCAAGCTCGTCGCGAGCCGCGCCGTGGACGTCGGCGTCGTGTCGCCGCCCTACCTGTCCGACAAGCTCCCCCTGTCCAACGTCGGCGACCTGCCGGGCCTCAGCACGGACTCGTGCACCACCGCCCGCGCGGTCGGCGAGCTCACCCGGGAGGGCGGGCTCCTGCACCGCGAGGAGTTCGCGCCCCGCGGGCTGCGGACGCTGTTCGTCGGCGTCGTCCCGCAGTACGAGCTGTTCACCAACGGCCCGGTGACCGACCCGGCGCAGCTCCCCGGCCTGCTCACCCGCTCCCCCGGCGGTGTCGTCGACCAGACGCTGCGCACCCTGGGCGCCACCCCGGTCTCCATCGCCGGACCCGAGGTCTACGAGGCGATGTCGCGCGGCACCGTCGACGCGATGACCCTCCCTCCGATGAGCGCGGTCCCCTTCCGGCTCGACGAGGTCGCCTCGCACGCCACCGAGGGCGCTCCGCTCGGCGGCTTCACCCTCACCTTCGCCATCTCCGAGGCGCTGTGGCGGGAGCTGCCCGAGGCCCACCGCGACGCCATGACCCGGGCGGGCGAGGAGACCTCCCGGCACCTCTGCGCGGTGATGGGCGAGGAGACGGCGCAGGCCCGGTCGACCCTCGAGGACGGCGGCATGACCTTCACCTCCCTGACCGCCGCACAGCAGCAGCGCTGGCAGGACGCGGTCGCCTCGGTGCGCGCCGACTGGGCCGCGGACATGGAGGCCCGCGGGCGACCCGGTCGCGCCGCACTGGACGCGATGGAGGCGGCGCTCGACCGGGCCCGCGACGAGACCCCGGAGGCCGCACGATGAACGCGGGAACGACGAACGCGGGAACGACGCGGCCGGACCCGGCGGACCGCGTGCTGCGCACGGTCGAGAACGCGGCGGCCGCCGTCGGCCTCACCGGCGTCGTCGTCACGGTCACGCTGATCGTGATCGACGTGGCCCTGCGCTACCTGGTGGGGGCGCCGCTGTCGTGGTCGGTGGGCTTCGTCGGCGACTACGCACTCGTGGGACTGTTCTTCCTCGGGCTGTCCTACACGGTCCGCGAGGGCGCCCACGTCCGGATCGACCTCGTCCACAAGCGCCTGGGACCGGCCGGACGACGCGTGCTCGCGGTCACCGGGTCGGCCCTCACCGCCGTGTTCCTGGCACTGGTCGGCTACGGCGGGCTGCTCCTGACCGCGGGCGCGCTCCGCCACGGCGACGTCCCGCTGGCCGGGGCCTCGGAGCTGTCGTGGCCGGTGTGGACCTCGGCGGTGCTGGTGCCGATCGGGGCGGGGCTCGCGGTGCTCCGATGCCTGCACACGCTGGTCCACGACCTGCGCGGCCCCGCGCCCGCCGCCACCCCCCTCACCCCGGCCGCGGAGGAGATCGTCTGATGGTGCTCGCCGGAGTCCTCGTCCTGCTGTTCGTCCTGCTGCTGGCCCGGGTACCGGTCGGCGTCGCGATCGGGGTGAGCGCCGTCGTCGGGCTGCTCGCCCACGGCGGCCCGTCCGCCGCCGTCGGCTTCCTGGAGACCACCCCGTACGCGGCGGTCTCGACCTACACCCTCGCGGCGATCCCGCTGTTCATCCTCATGGCCCAGCTGGTGCTCAAGAGCGGGGTCACGACCGAGCTGTTCGCCGCGGCCCGGGTGTGGGTCGGGCGCGTCCCGGCAGGTCTGGGGGTCGCCACGACGACGACCGGCGCCACCTTCGCCGCGGTCTCCGGGTCGAGCACCGCGGCCGCGGCCGCACTGGCCTCGACGACCATCCCGGAGATGGAGCGCGAACACTACGACGGCCGGCTCGCGAACGGCCTGGTCGCCGTCGTCGGCACGCTCGCCGCCATGGTGCCGCCCAGCATCATCCTGGTGTTCTACGCGATCCTGGCCGAGGTCAGCGTGGGCCAGATGCTCGTCGCGGGCCTGGTGCCCGGGCTGCTCGTCACGGTGACGATCATCGTCACGACGCTGTTCCTGGTGCACCGCAAGCCCGCGCTCGCGCCGGCCGGTCGCCGGTACACCCTGGCCGAGAAGCTGCGGACGGTCCCCGTCCTCGGGCCCGTCGCGTTGCTGTTCCTGCTGGTCGTCGGCTCGATCTACCTCGGGCTGACGACGCCGACCGAGTCGGCGGGCCTCGGTGTCGCCGGTGCGCTGGTCATCGGGCTGGTCCGGCGGCGGCTCGACCTCGCCCGGATCCGCGACGCGCTCGTCGAGACCCTCACCTCGACCGCGATGATCCTGCTGATCATCGCCTCGGCGTACCTGTTCGGCTACTTCATGACGCTGACCCGGATCACCGGAACCCTCGTCGACGCGATCGCCGGCGTCGCCGCGCCGCCGCTGGCGATCTTCGCCCTGATCGCGCTGGTCTACCTCGTGCTCGGGGCGTTCCTCGACCAGCTCGCGATCCTCGCGCTCACCGTCCCGGTCGTGCTGCCGGTGGTCGAGCAGCTGGGCTACGACCCGATCTGGTTCGGGGTGATGGTCATCCTGCTGGCCGAGATCGGCCTGGTCACCCCGCCGCTGGGGATGAACGTGTTCATCGTGTCGAAGGCGACCGGACGCCCGGCCGAGGAGATCTTCGTCGGGGTCCTGCCCTACGTGGCGGCGCTGCTCGTGCTCGTGGCCGTGCTCGCCGCGCTGCCCGGTGTGGTGCTGTGGCTGCCCGAGACGATGGGCGGGTGAGCCGGGCTCAGCCGCGCCAGCGCCGCTCGTAGCGCTCCCGGGCCGCGTCCCGATTCCCCGCGTCGGCCTGCTCCCGCACGGCGGCGGCGTGCCCGACCGGGTACCCGGCCTTCGCGACGCGGTGCTCGGCGGACTCGTACATGTAGGCCACCGAGTAGAAGTAGCCGAGGATGGCCCCGGCCAGCACCGACAGTGCCCGGACGTACACGGGGCCGGGGATGAGCAGGTACAGCAGCACCCCGACCGGCAGCAGCTGCACGGTGGTGCGCACGAGGTGGCGCAGCTGCCAGGTCCGGGTCGTGACGTCGTGCAGCACCCAGCCGCGGTGCCGGGTGGGCAGCCCGGCGCCGTAGACGTAGGCCAGCCACCGCAGTGGGTTCGGCCGCTCGTTCACAGTTGGTCCCCCAATTCTTGGTGCACCAACAATGTACGATGTCCGTCATGGCGAGCGCATCCCCGGACGAGGGTGACACGCGTGACGGTGACACGGGTGACGGTGCCGCGACCGGCGGGGACCTGCTGCGGCTCGACCGTCAGGTCTGCTTCGCCCTCGCCGTCGCGGCCCGCAACGTGATCGCGCTCTACCGGCCGCTGCTCGAGCCGATGGGCCTGACCCACCCGCAGTACCTGGTGATGCTCGCGCTGTGGGAGCACTCCCCCCGCTCGCTGGGCGAGCTGGCCCGCGCGCTCGCCCTCGACCCGGGCACCTTGTCGCCGCTGCTCAAGCGCCTGGAGGCGGCCGGGCTGGTCGACCGCCGCCGGGTCCCCGGCGACGAGCGGACGATGGCGGTCTCCCTCACCGACGCGGGCCGGGCGCTGCGCGCGCGGGCCGAGGCGATCCCGCCGGCGATCGTGGAGCGGCTCGGGATGCCGCTGCCCGAGCTGGAGGAGCTGCGGGCGGTGCTGGACCGGGTGATCGACGCGTCGCGGAGCTGACCGCGACGGCGTTGCCCGTACCGTCGGAGGCGTGTTGATGAACGCAGGCAACGCCGTCCTGCTGCTGGTCGACCTGCAGCAGCGCCTGGTCCCCGCCATGCACGACGGCGAGCGGGTCGTCGCCCGGGCCGCCCGGCTCGCCGAGGCCGCGACCCTGCTCGAGGTCCCCGTGCTGGCCACCGAACAGGTCCCGGAGAAGCTGGGCCCGACCGTCGAGCGGCTCGCCGGGCTTCCGCACCTGGTGATGCCCAAGACCCGCTTCGCCGCCGACGACGACGTGCTGTTCCCGCCCGGCCGCGGCGAGATCGTCGTCGCCGGGGTGGAGGCCCACGTCTGCGTGCTGCAGACCGTGCTGGAGCTGCTCGCCGACGACCGCCGGGTGGTGCTCGTCGCCGACGCGGTCGGCTCACGGTTCGTCGAGGACGAGCAGCTGGCGCTGCAGCGCGCCCGCGCGGCCGGAGCCGAGATCGTCACCTCGGAGATGGTGCTGTTCGAGTGGCTGCGCGACGCCGCGCATCCGCGCTTCCGCGAGGTCCAGAAGCTGCTGAAGTAGGCCCGGTCACCCGTTGCGGGGCTGCAGGTAGGCCGGGTCCGGGTCGGGCAGCGGCACGTCGGCCCGCCCGGCGACCAGCGGGTCGACGGCCGCGAAGAACGGCGGCGCCGCGACGGTCCCGCCGAACGCGCCGTGCCCGCAGTCGCCCAGGTGCACGGGGTCCCCGGGGCAGATCTCGGACGGGTTCGGGCCGTCGGCGAACACCATCGAGGACCCGGCGACGCCGTCGATGCCCCCGGTGCCCCCGACGAACGCGACCGACTCCGAGGCGTTGGTCGTACCCGTCTTGCCGATCGTCGGCCGCGTCCAGCCCGCGGCCCGCGCCGCGGCCGCCGAGGTACCGGACACGGTGTCCCCGCCGAGCCCGGCGGACAGGGTGTGCGCGATCCCGGGGGCGACGGCCTGCTCGCAGGCGGGCCGGTTCACCGGCACCGCGGCACCGTCCCGGTCGGTCACCGACAGCACGGCGTCCGGGGCGCACCACACGCCGTCGCTCTGGACGGTCGCGGCCACGTTCGCCATCTCCAGGGTGGACACCGGGCTGACCCCGAGGGTGAACGACGGCAGGTCGGCGAAGAAGGTCGACTGCGGCTGGGAGATCCGCGCGTCCGGCGACGACGGGTCCGGCGTCCCGCCCGCCGCGTTCGACGTCAGGGTGTCGCGCAGTCCGAGCCGGCGCGCCATGTCGACGACCTTCGCGATGCCGGTGCGCTCCTCCAGGTCGACGAACGCGGTGTTCGGCGAGGTCGCGAGCGCGACGGGCAGCGGGATCGGGTCGGGGTAGTCCGGCGTGTCGTTGCTGACGGGGTAGCAGCTGCTCCCGGCGACGGGGAAGCACGCCGACGCCGGGTCGGGCAGCGTGCTGTCGTAGCCGACGGTGCCCGCCTCCAGCGCCGCGGCGGTGGTGAAGATCTTGAAGGTGGACCCGGCGCCGAAGACGTTCGACGGCGCGGCGACAAGGTCGCGGGTGGTGTCGCCGGCCGTGGCGTCGGTGCCGGGCCGCCGGTTGGCGACCATGGCGAGGATCTGGTGGTCGCCGGTGGCGGCGTCGCCGTGGCCGGGCCGGATCAGCGCCAGGGTGTTGGCGACGCCGTCCTGGGTGCGCGGCACGTTCGTGTCGACCGCCTGCTGCGCCGACGCCGTCGCGGCCGGGTCGAGGGTGGTGCGGATCGTGTAGCCGCCGGTGTCGAGCTGCTGCTCGGTGAACCCGGCCCGCTCGAGCTCGGACACCGCGTACTCGCAGAGGAACCCGGCGCCGTCGGTGGCGCCGTAGCAGTTGTGCCCGGGGACCTGCGGCCCGCCGGCGCGCACCCCGAGCGGCGCGGCGGTGGCCTCGGCGGCCTGGGCGGGGGTGAGCGACCCGGCGTCGCGCATGGCCGCGATCACGGTGTTGCGCCGGTCGGTCGCGGCCTGCGGGTGGCGGAACGGGTCGAACAGGGTGGGGTTGTTGACCGCGCCCGCGAGCAGCGCGGCCTGCGGGACCGTGAGGTGCGCGGCGTCGGTGCCGAACCAGGCGCGGGCGGCGGCCTCGACGCCGTAGACGTTGCCGGTGAACTCGACGGTGTTGAGGTACCCGGCGAGCACGTCCTGCTTGGACGTGCCGTGCGCCAGGCGCTGGGCCAGCACCGCCTCGCGGATCTTGCGGGTGGGGGTGTCGGCGTGGTCGGCCCGCTGGGCGGCGGGGTCGTCGCGGTCGACGACGTCGATCAGCCAGTTCTTCACGTACTGCTGGGTGATGGTGGAGCCGCCCTGCACCGCGCCGCCCGCGGCGTCGGTGACCAGCGCGCGCAGGGTGCCGACGGGGTCCACCCCGGACTCGTCGAAGAACCGGCGGTCCTCGACGTCCACGATCGCGGCGACCATCGCCGGGGCGATCCGGTCGTAGGACACGGGGATCCGGTACTGCTCGTCGAGGTAGGCGATCGGGGTGCCGTCGCGGTCGGTGAGGACGGTGGCCGCGGGCAGCGCCGCGGCGCTCGGCAGGTCGCCGGTCGTACCCGGCGGCACGACGGAGGCGACCGCCGCGACGCCGACCGCGGCGGGCGCCGAGCACCCGGCGAGGACGAGCCCGCCGGCCAGGATCCCGATCGCGAGCCGCCGCAGCACCGACGACTCCGGGCGCCGCCACCGCCTCGGGGTGCGGGTTTCCCGGAGACGGTCGTTCCAGTGCTGTGCGATCAGGCGTTCCCCCACGCGGGCGATTGTGCGCCGCAACGCTGAGGGGTGCCTGAGACCCGCCCGCGCGAGTCGCTGAGAGTCAGCCGGTCAGGGCATCGAGCGCGGCCCGGGCCTGCTCGCGGAACCGCTCGACGTTGCCGAGCTTGACGTCCTCGTAGCCGCGCACCAGCTCCGCGGTCCCGGCGACCTCGACCACCGCCTCGACGGTGTCGGGTGCCAGGTGGTCGAGCGCCGCGCGAACCAGTGTCTGGTACTCCCCCACCAGCTCACGCTCCACGCGACGGACCCCGGCCCGGCCGAACACGTCCAGCGGGGTGCCACGCAGCCTCCGGGCCGCGCGCAGTGCCCGGAACGCGGGCGCGGCCAGCCGTCCGTCGAGAGCGATCTTGCGGTTCATCCCCAGCGCGCGCAGCACCGGCGGGTGCAGCATCACCGACACCCGGGCGTCGGGCCCGAACGCGGCGTCGCGGCGGGCGGTCTCCACCGGGTCCAGGTGCAGCCGGGCGACCTCGTACTCGTCCTTGTAGGCCATGAGCCGGTGCAGGCCGCGGGCGTAGGCGGCGCCGACGCGCTCACCGGCCGTGTCCCCGGCCCGCGCGGCGGCGATGGCCGCGACCCGGCGGACCTCCTCGGCGTAGCGGTGGGCGTAGGCGGCGTCCTGGTAGCCGGTGAGGTCGGCGATCCGGGTGGCGAGCAGGTCGGTGAACCCGGTGCCCGCGGCGACCGAGCGGGCCAGCGCCGCGGACGCCTCGTCGACGGCGACCGGGGCCGGCTGCGGGGTGACGAGCGCGCTGTGCACGGCGGCGGCGTCGATCGCGGCGGCCCGGCCCCAGCGGAACGCCGTCAGCGTGGTCTCCACGGCCGCGCCGTTGACCCGGATCGCCTCCTCCAGCGCCTCGGCCGACACCGGGAGCACCCCGTGCTGGTAGGCGGCACCGAGCAGCAGCATGTTGGTCGGGAGGTGGTCGTCGAACAGCGCCTCGGACAGCGTCTGGGCGTCGACGGCGAGCAGGTCCCGGGTGACCGCGCCGATCCGCTCGACGGCGTCGTCGGTGGAGCCGGGCAGCACGACGCGGCCGGTGACCATGGCCGCGGTCGGTACGAGCGAGGTGTTGACGACGGCGACGGTGTGTCCGGGCCGGGCGACCGCGAGTGTCGCGTCGGAGGCGGTGCCGACGAGGTCCATCCCGATCAGCACGTCGGCGGTGCCGCGGGAGGCGCGCAGGATCCCGTGGTGGGGCTGCTTGGAGATCCGGACGTCCGAGACGACCGGGCCACCCTTCTGCGCGAGCCCGACCTGCTCCAGACCCGCGGCGAAGAGCCCGTCGAGGTGGGCGGCCATCTGCAGGATCGCCGAGGCGGTGACGACGCCGGTGCCGCCGATGCCGGGCATCCGGATCAGGGTCGCGTCCGGGTCGACCCGCGGCTCGGGGGCGACGAGCGTGACCGGCAGCGCCGGGATCTCGCGGCGGGGCCGGGTGCCGGGCACCACGGTGAGGAACGACGGGCAGTCGCCCTTCAGGCAGGAGTAGTCGGTATTGCAGGACGCCTGGTGGATGGCGGTCCTGCGACCGAACTCGGTCTCCACCGGCAGCACCGACAGGCAGGTGGACGCCTCGCCGCAGTCACCGCAGCCCTCGCAGACCCGCTCGTTGATCAGCACCTTCTCGGCCGGGGCCGGCAGCTTCCCGCGCTTGCGCAGGCGGCGCTCCTCGGCGGCACAGCGGTCGTCGTGGATCAGGACGGTGACGCCGTCGAGGGCCTTCAGCTCCTCCTCGACCGCGGAGAGCTCGTCGCGGTGACGCACGCTCGCGATCGGGTCGAGGGCGATGCCGCGGTAGTCACGCGGGCTGTCGGTGGTGACGACGATCCGGCGCACGCCCTCGAGGGCGAGCGAGCGCGTGATGTCGGGGACGTTCATCCGGCCCTCGGCGCGCTGCCCGCCGGTCATGGCGACGGCGTCGTTGTAGAGCAGCTTGTAGGTCATGGTGACCCCGGCGGCGACGGCGGCGCGGATCGCGAGCGAGCCGGAGTGGTGGAAGGTGCCGTCGCCGAGGTTCTGGACGAGGGTGCGGTCGTCGGTGAACGGGGCCAGGCCGATCCACTGGGCGCCCTCGCCGCCCATCTGCGTCAGCCCGATCTGGTGGCCGCGGTGCTCGCCGTCGAGGGCGATCATCGCGTGGCAGCCGATCCCGACCCCGACGAGCGTGTCGTCGCCGGTGCGGGTGGAGGTGTTGTGCGGGCAGCCGGAGCAGAAGTACGGCGTCCGGTTCCCGAGCAGGTCCAGCCCGATCCGCGACGGCCTGGGCGGTGCGAGGCGCTCCAGGTGCGCGGTCGCCGCGGCGGGCAGGATCCGCCCGGCGGCGGTGAGCCGGGCGGCGAGGGCACGGGCGACGTCCTCGGCGCCGAGCTGGCCGCGGGCGGACAGCAGCGGGCGGCCGCGCTCGTCGCGGCGGCCGGTGACCGTGGGCCGGTGGTCGCGTCCGTAGAGCGCGTCGCGCAGGTGGCCCTCCAGGAACGGCACCTTGTCCTCGACGACGAGCACCTCCGCGCAGCCCCCGACGAGCCCGGCGAGCGCGTCGGCGTCGACCGGGAACGGCATGGCGAGGCGGATCAGGCGTACCCCGAGCGCGTCGAGCTCGGCCTCGCCCAGGCCCAGGTCCTCGCACGCCCGCAGCACGGTGGCGTAGCCGGTCCCCGAGGCGAGCACGGCGAGGTGCGGGTCGCGGGAGGTGAAGGTGACGCGGTTGAGCCCGGTCTCGCGGGCGTACTGGCGGGCCAGGTCGAGCCTGCGGGTGAGCTGGTCGTGCTCGGCCTCGACGGCGGCGGGACCGACGAGCGGGCCGGACTGCGCGCGGTCGGTGGCGGGCGGGGCGGGGACGCCGAGCAGTTCCGGGCGCAGCGCACCGAGGTCGACGGTGCAGGACGCGTCGGCGACGTCGGCGATGATCTTCAGGCCGGTCCAGAGGCCGGTGGCCCGGGACAGCGCCACGGCGTGCAGCCCGAACTCGATCACCTCGGACACCGAGCCGGGCGCGAGCAGCGGCATCGCCAGTGACTGCGCCATCGGCTCGCAGGAGCTGGGCACGGTGGAGGACTTGCAAGACGGGTCGTCCCCGATGACGGCGACGGCGCCGCCGAGCCGGGCGGTGCCGGCCAGGCTGCCGTGCCGGATCGCGTCGGCGGCCCGGTCGAGGCCGGGGTTCTTGCCGTACCACCAGCCGACGACGCCCTCGTGGCGGCGACCGGGGACGGCGTCGAGCAGCTGGGTGCCCGCGACGGCGGTGGCGGCGAGCTCCTCGTTGAGCCCGGGACGGAAGACCACGCGCTCGGCGTCGAGGTGGGCACGGGCGCGGCCGAGCTCGGCGTCGAAGGTGCCGAGCGGGGAGCCCTGGTAGCCGGAGACGAACGAGGCGGTGTCGAACCCGCGGGCGGTGTCGAGGCGGGCCTGCTCGAGCACGAGGCGGACCAGCGCCTGGATCCCGCTCATCGGGGCCCGACCGTGGGCGGCGAGGTACTTGTCGTCCAGCACGGTCATTCTCGGCTCCTCGGCGAGTCGGGCGGCGCGTCCGCACCAGGACAGCGCGACGACGGCCCCGACACAATGCCTGCGGTAGCGATCGCCGCGGATACGCAACGGATACCGTCAGCAGGCCACGAGACCGTGGATCCGTTGCGCTGGAGGTGCCGTGCCCGAGACCGAGGTCGACGACCTGGACCATGCGATCCTGCGGTTGCTGCACGAGGACGCGCGCCGCACCTACGCCGACATGGCCGAGCGGGTCGGGCTGTCCACCGCCGCGACCAAGCGCCGGGTCGACCGGATGCGCGGGTCCGGGGTGATCACCGGGTTCACCGTGCAGGTCGACCACGCCAGACTGGGCTGGCCGGTCGAGGCGTTCAGCGAGATCCGCTACGCCGGCACCGCGAGCGTCTCGGAGATCGTCGACTCGGCGTCGCGCCAGCCGGAGGTGCAGGCGGTCTACACCCTGGCCGGTGACCTCGACGCCCTGGTGCAGGTCCGGGTCCGCGATCTCGCGCACCTGCAGGAGGTGATCGACCGGCTGCGGCGCAACGGCACGGTCACCGGGACCCGGACGCTGATGGTGCTGGGCCGCTGGACCCGCACCTGATCATTTGCTTACCGCAACGATCGGGTCGATCATGATCGGGTGCTCGTCCTCTGCAGTGTCACCGGTTCCCCCTCGCACGGCCGGGCCGTGCTCCCCTTCGCCCGCGCGCTGGGCGACGCGGGCCACCGGGTCGTGGTGGCGTGCCCGCCCGACATCGCGGGGGTGTTCGACGGTGCGCCGGTCGTCGTCGAGCCGGTGTTCGCGACGATGGCCGACTCCGCCGAGCACCTCGGCCCGGCCCTCGCCCGGCTCGGTGGGCCCGCCGCGCTGGCGACGCTGACCGCGACCGAGGTGACGACGGCGTTGCTGCCCACCCTGTTCGCCGGTCCGCAGGTGACGGGCTCGGCCCGGGCGCTGCTCGCGCTGGTGGAGTCGCACGGGACGCCGGACCTGGTGCTGCGCGACGGCGGCGAGACCGCGGGGTTCCTGGTGGCCGAGCACCTGGGGGTGCCGTGCGTGGCGGCGCCGTCGGGTGCGGGCAACGTCCTCTCGCCGGACGTGGTGGCCGACGCGCTGTCGGAGCGTCGCGACGAGCTCGGCTTCGCCGCCCCGGACGACCCGGCTGCGCTGCACCGGTGGGGGCGGCTGGACTGCATGCCGCCGCAGTTCTCGCTGGCGGGGCCGCAGATCGCGCCGGCGCGGGCGTTCCGCCAGGACGACCAGGTCTCCCGCGGCGAGACGCTGCCCGGCTGGGTCGGCGCGCTGCCCGGGAGCCGGCCGCTGGTCGTCGCGGGGCTGGGGACGGCGATGCCGGCGATGGCCGGGCGTGCCGAGCGCCGCGCCCCCGTCGACCCGCACGCCGCGCTGCGCACGGTGGCCGAGGCGGCGTCCCGGCTCGACGCCGAGGTGGTGCTGTCCACCGGCGGCCTGCCCGTCGACGACCTCGCACTGCCCGCACACGTGCATCCCGCTCCGTGGGTGCCGCAGCCGCTGCTCCTGCAGGTCGCGGACCTGTTCCTGACCCACGGCGGCTACAACGGCGTCCGCGAGGCCGTGCGGCACGGCGTCCCGCTGGCGGTGCTGCCGCAGTTCGGGGACCAGGAGCACAACGCCCGCCGGATCGCCGAGCTCGGGCTGGGCGCGCACTGCACGCCCGACGCCGCCGAGGTCGCCGCGACGTGCACCCGGCTCCTGGGCGACGACGACATCCGCGCACGGATGCGCTCGGCCCAGCGCGCGATGCTGGCGCTGCCGCCCGTGGAGGACGCCGTCGGCGTCCTGGAGGACCTGGCCGCGCGTCGGGTCCCCGCGCTCGTGGCCTGACCTGCCGGGTCAGGCGGGCGGGCCGTGCGGGGCGCGCGGCCCGCAGGCGACGACGGTGCGCGCCCAGGTGCCGAACAGCACGAGCACCCCGAGCACGGTGACGATCAGGCCCGGCCCGATGTCGTCGGTGCCGGTGACCGCGGTCTGCCGTGACCACACCGCCCAGAGCCCGGTGACCGCGCCGACGCCGGTGACGGTGGCCGCGGTCCAGGCCAGCGGCCAGAACCGGGTCAGGAGGGCGAGCACCGACACCCCCACCGCGACGACCGCGACCACGGTGAACAGCCACGGCAGCGGGCCCATCGCGGCCCGGCCGACGAGGACCTCCCACCCGGCGCCGCGGGTGGACCAGGGCATGAGCAGGGCGGCGACGACGGCGGCGACCCCCGCGCCGGCGACGACCGAGGCGGGGCCGGGGTCGATCCAGCGGTCGACCCGCCATGCGATGCGGGTGAGCTCGTCGGCGAGCTCGGGTGACGCCTCCGGGGACAGCGCGCCCGGGCCGGGCGTACGCGGTGCGCTCATGCGGCTCCCTCGTCGTCACTGCGGTGCCGGGATGTCGGGACCGCCATTGCATCACGACCGCACCGGCCGCGGCGCCACCGACGGGGTGGCTCCGGGTGCCGGTCGGCGAGCCCGCCGCCCGGCGGTTCCGGCCGCACCGGACCGGCCGTCTCCTCTCCCCTACGCGGCGCGCACGGCGCAGCGGCAGGGCGCGCCCTGCTGGCAGCCGCAGCCGCAGGTACTCGCGCACCCGCAGGCCGAGGTCGCCGCGCCCACCGGGACACGTCCCGCCGACCCGCTGCAGCAGCCGCCGTCGAGGCAGCTCAGCCGCGGGACGGCCGGGACCGGTGGTGCCGGTGCCGGGGCGGAGACGCCGAGCGCGGCGAGTACCCGGTCGGTGAGATCGGGGACCGGGTCCGCCGGACCGACCCGCGCGAGCCGTCCGAGGCGGTCGGCGCCGTCGGCGAAGGCGCGGCAGGACGCGCACCCGGCGAGGTGGTCCTCGGCCGCCGCGCGCTCGTCGTCGCCCGCCTCACCGTCGAGACGGGCGGACAGCACCTCGCGGTAGCCCTGACAGTCCATACCGTCACTGTCGTACACGAGGCCCGTCCGGTTCCACCCGACCCCCGTCCGTGTTCCGTCCGCGCGTCCCGACACCGACGACGTGCGCGGTGAGGACGGTGCGCAGCCAGGGGCTCGACCTCGCTCGACGCGGCCCGTCGGGCGGGTCCGGTCTCGTCGACGGGGGTCTGCTCCGGCCCGCCCGGGTCCACCGTGAGCTCGCGGCGCTGTTGCGCGCCGACGGCTTCTCGTGCGTCGACGACGCCGTGGGCGCCGATCTCTGACACCCGCGGCGCCGGTGTTCCCGCCGGTCGCCCCCGCGCCCACGTCGCACCTGTTTCTGCGACCTCGCAGCTCCTGCAGAGGGTGCGAGACCACAGAAAAGCGTGCGAGGTGCGGCCGGCCCACCAGCAGGACCGGACCGGATGCGGCCCCCGACTCCGCCGGGGGAGCGGCACGCCCCTGACCAGCGACCCCGCG